>CAVUHM010000008.1:0-209737 GCA_963741255.1 uncultured Gammaproteobacteria bacterium
AAGCGCCTGTTCGACGCGCGCTTGGAGCTGATCGGCGAGTTGGACGAACGGCGCTCCGACACGGAGGGCAGCGCGATCAAGATTCCCGCGGTACAACCGTACGTCGATCTTTTCAACTGAGCCCGCCGTCCGCCGCGCGACTGCTGAGTTGCTGCATCGCGAGACGGCGGCCATGAACCTCGATAACTTTGTGGTTCGGCCGAAGCGCCGCATTGTTGAGAGGTACGCAAAGCGCTCTGAAGCCTGGACAGTGCTGACGCGAGAGGCGCTCTCCGAGCTATCTCATGAGATTGCCGGCCTGCCATCCGAGCTCGATCCGGAAGGCGAGGAAGCTAAGCGATTCGATCTGTTGATTCTCAGGCTGCAGCTCGCTCGGCTACGTTCCGAGCCGGGCTTTGAACGGCTACGCGATCAAGTGAGAGAGATCGCCGGACTGTTGGAGGAAAAGTCTGCGATCCCCATGGTGCGTGAGCAGATGGCGCTGATTCAAGAGGTGCAGACCGACGAATGGTGGGAGGACGTTACGGTTCCCATGCTCGAAGGTGTTCGCCGGCGTTTGCGTGACCTCGTCAAGCTGATCGAGAAAAAGGGAAACGCAACGTCATCTACACGGACTTTGAGGATGAGATGGGCGGCGAAAGCGAGATCGTGGCTGCCGGGCCTCGGCGGGGGCACGGACTACGCGAAGTTTGTGCCAAAGCTCAAGCCTTTCTTCGCACGCATCTTGATCACGTCGCGATTCGGAAGCTGCGACTGAACAGGCCGCTTACAGTTACCGATCTTGCCGAGCTCGAGCGAATGCTTGCGGAAAGCGGCGTGGGCGCCGCCGAAGAAATACGGCGAGCCGCGGAAGAGAAGCACGAGGACTGGGCCTGTTCGTGCGCTCACTTGTGGGGCTTGATCGGAAGCGGCGAAGGCGGCGTTGGCGGGTTTCCTCTCCGGCAAGACGCTCGGCGCCAACCAGATCGAGTTCGTCAACCTCATAATCAACCACCTAACCGAGCACGGCGTGATGGATGCAGCTAGGCTCTACGAGTCGCCGTTCACGGACCTGTCCCCGCGCGGGCCAGATGAACTATTCAAACCGGCGGAGTTGGACGAACTGGTTCGCTCGTTGGACGCGGTTCGAGCTGCGGCACTTGCGGCGTAGTCGCTCCCGGCCTGACATCGCCCGGACGGTCAATCGAGGGCTCTCGAGGTGCCGCAAGCTTTCCCCAAGCAGCTCTCCTCCGGAGAGGCGGCGACCCTCAATAGGTCAACTAGGGGAGGTCACGATCGCTTGAAGGCCGCGAGACTGCATTGCAGGGCAGGGGCCTCGATCACTTGGAAAGCCATCGTGCATATGCCTGAATGTCAATCATAGGCACGGTACCGCTGAACTGAAGTTGTGAGATCAGCTTAAACAGGAATGCGGTCGCGGGCTTGCCGGCCGGAACGATATCGTACGTCCCGTTTTTTGGTCCCGATAGAAGTAACCGTGTGCCGCGACGCATCCGAAGTCCAGGTGCCCATCGGTGCCATCCTTCTGTAGCGCATCCACCAACGCTTGATCCATCGGCGGGCTCCAGTTGCTTTCTACGGTCAACATCCCACCATAAATCGGGATAAGAGGTTTCGGCGGATAGACGCCTCCTGCATGAGGAATCGGCAAGCTTGTTCGGTGGAGCTTTCGGACGCTTGCCACTTTCTTCCGGGCGTAACCGATCTTGTCAGCATCCATTACTTGTTTTGCTTCGAACGCCGCGTAGACACTCTCTGCTGGAATGATGATCTCCCCTTCGTAGCGAAATATGAATGGTGAATATTGGCGATCGAACACGACCACATCGATCTGTTCACTAAAGGCTCCATTACTGTCAACGACATGAGCAGTTTCGGCCTGGTAGCGCTGGGGGCAGATAGTTCTGCAAGAGCTCGAGCCAAACTCGTTCGCTAGCGTCACCCTTGCTTCCTGGATGACTCAGCGTCTTGCGGACCGTCTCCAACCGTTGCTGGATGTCGTCATGCAGACCTTGCAGTAGCTGAGCGAGCGACCAAGCCGTCACTGGGTAGCATCCCGAAAGGGTGGCGTGGGGTTAATGGAGCGCGCGATTTCGATTGCACGGCTGCCATCGACCGGCCCGTTAGGGTAGGCATCAAGTACGATCGCTGGAAGCAAGCGCTGGGTCAGATCCGAGAACGTGAACCCGTATTGGCGCCCGTCTGTCGGGCCTGTAGTTTCAACGATCGCGTCGACTTGTCGCTTCGAAAGACCGAGTTGGCTGAATGCGACACTCAGTACCGCCGAACGCTGCGCCTCGTCAGGTCGAAAAAACGTCAGTATGTCCGCGGCACGCCGCTTGATCGCGGGGTCGAGCGCGCCAAGTCTGTTGGTGCACATGATGACCGCGGCAGGGAGGCGCGCACTGGCGAGGCGATCGACACCCCGAATTAGCGCGTTCACCCCAGCTTCGTCCTCGTGATGCATTTGAGATGCTTCCCGAGACTGTGCGAGGGCGTCTGCTTCGTCGATCAAGAGAATAATTGCACCACGCGACTTGCCGCGAGATGTTCTGAGTTTCATGGCCTCGTCCACGGTGTAATCAAACGCGGCGGACACCAGCTGAGTCATCTCTCCAACTCGCCCTTGTCCCCGTGTGGCTAGGCTCAACGGAAAAGCGCGATCTCGATACCCTCTTGTCGCGCGACCGCGTCCCCAATTGTCTCTGCGAGCTCGGACTTACCGGAACCGACGTCACCAGCAAGGACGACAAGCGGCGGTCGGCGCAACACAGAGTCAAGGCAACCGTTCGCGCCGGGGTGATAGCGTTTGACCCAGGTCTCCAGGCCGGTTGGGTTCACCAACAGACTGATGATGTTCACCAAACGCTGTTTCCGATCATCCCAGACCGGACTCTAGCCGCGCAAGGCGCTCTTGCGGCTCAAAGTCTGGATACGTAATGCGCTGCTCAAACAGCTCATCCAACGTGGGTCGCGTGTTCACTAGTAGCTCCTGACGCTTGCGCGTTCCAACGCTCGGCCGCCGGAGGAGTAAATGCGATCATTGACCAGGTACCCCTCGACCTGCGGTTCATCCGCATTACCACGGCGAAACGGTATGCGCTCGCGTACGTCTTCTCGCTCCTCTGGTGACAAGGACGCCCACGCGGCGTTGTATGTGAGAAAGCTATAGAACGACGCACCAACTATTGACGCGCCAGGGCGGATTCGGCCGGGATCGTCATCAGTGCCTGAAGACCCGGCTAGGTCCTTCGCCGTGTAGCGGACTGTCGGCTCGATCCACTTCCCGTTGCGCCTGAATCCGTACGCAACGGTTTCGAGATAACCACTTCTGACCAACTCGATGGCCTCAGCTTCATACTGGCAATGGATGTATCGCTGGGTTGCCCGTACAGCCGCTGCATTCGCTTGAGGTCCGTCGCGACTTTGGCGGCGATGTGCCGAGCGTGCGTGACGGTGAAAGTTCTGGTTTCAGAAAAAGCAAGCGTGGTGCTCATGTTTGCCTCATGCGTGGAAGCTGGAGCCGAAGACTTTCTGCCAGTAGTAAATGGTTTCCGGCTTAGAGGGCGCAGCAAGTGCCGCGTCAATGGCGTCCCCCGCATCGAGTGCGGCGTCCACGATGGCGTCGGCTTGAACCGCCGTATACAAGCGACTGACGTTATTGGAAGCGTTTACGGGATCGAGGATTTGCACGAGATCCGACAATGCTCCGACCTCCGAAGGTCTGTAGTGATCCGCGAAAACGATTCGTTCGCGGAAATTGCTGCGAGCGATATAGGTGAAGAAGTGCTGAAGTGCCTCGGGATAGTCGGCGAAGTCGAGTCCCTGGTCACAGAGGTGTGCGAGAACCATCTCCACCATGAATGACTTAAAGCGAAAGTCGTCGTGCTCTCGCTTGACGTTGCGCACCCAGAACTTGACGAGTCGTGCAACCTGCGCAAAGTGAGCTGGCTGGGCATCCTTGCGCTTGCGCGTAAAGTCGAGGTGCAACGGGATGCTCGTTTCAAGAAACGAACCATCATCTTGGCTAACGAGGTTTCCGTACCATTGCTCGTCGCCGTCATAGAGGATAGGGACGACATCGACATCCAATCCGGACCCGCGAAAAGACACTGTTACGCTGTAAGTTTGCGGTTTCACTTATCTGAGTTGCAAGTTCGGAAAAGCGCTACGCAGTCGGTCAGCCAGGTAGTTAACGAGCGCGGCAGCGTCGCTCGCGCAAGCGCCGCTGACATAGCAAGCCACGTCAATGTCGTTCAAAGACCGTAGAGCAGTACCCTTTGCGAGACTTCCGGAGAGCATCATCTTCTTGAGGGAAAAGAAAAATCGGGATGCTCGTCTAGATAGTTTTCGAGGTTTCTCGCGCAGTCTCCGGACCTGCGCGCGATACTCGTCTGCCTTTTCTTTTGGCAGGTTTACCCTCTCCTGAGCGAAGCGGGCAATGTGAGTGTGATCGACGTGCTGCCTTCCCATGTCCTTGATTCTCCAATCCTTGGTGTCGCGCTCAGCCCGTGACCGCTTCTCGTTTCCTAGGTGCTCTTGATTGACTTACGCTAGGACGAAGGGTAATGACAAATTAGTGCAAATCAAGTGGTTTTGTAAACCAAAGGAGAAAGGATGATAGGCACGCGCATTAAGCGAGCCCGATCTGCGGCTGGCCTGCCATTGCGGGCCCTAGCTGAAGAATGCGGCGTGTCCGCGATGGCGATCTCTAAGTATGAGCGTGACGAAATCACGCCCTCTTCGGATGTATTGCTTGCCCTGGCGAAAGCACTAGGCGTGCGCTTGGAGTATTTCTTCCGGCAGCATGAAGTGGAGTTGGAAGAGGTGGAGTATCGGAAACACCCCGATCTGCCAGAGAAGATCAAGAAACGGATCCTTGCCAATGTTCGAGATCAACTAGAACGCTGGCTAGAGCTGGAAGAGTTTATTCCCACGCGCTGGGCCACAGAGTTTCGCCTGCCGGGGCGGTCTACCAGCCAAGACGGAGACCCTTGACGACGTCGAAGACGTGGCGTCAGCGATGCGTCGTGCCTGGCATCTTGGCCAGTCAGCTATTCCCAATCTTATCGATACGCTTGAACTCCACGGCATCAAGGTATTTACGACCTCGTTCGACGGAGAACAGAAAGTTGACGGGCTCTGGGCAAAGGTGAATACGAAACCAGTCGTCGTTATTCGTGACAAAGATTGTCCGGGCGATCGGCAGCGGTTGACTCTTGCACATGAACTCGGCCATCTAGCGTTGAAGGGTCGGCTGTCCAAGGATCTGGATGAAGAAAAGGCATGCAATCGATTTGCTGGCGCTTTCCTCGTTCCAAAGGAAGTTGTCTTTGCGATCTTAGGCAAGGAACGTACCTGGGTTGAACCGCGCGAATTGCAGCTGCTTAAGGAGGAGTGGGGTCTCAGCATGGCCGGCTGGATGCTGCGGGCGCGCGACGTCAAGTTCTGTCCTGACCCATCGCCAATCAGTTGTGGGAACACTTCGCCGCTAATGGCTGGGACAAACGCGAGCCGGATCCGCAGTACAAAACTGAAGAGCCGCACGGGTTCGAACAACTTGTCTATCGCGCTTTGGCAGAGGACTTGATCGGCGAGTCGAAAGCAGCAGAGTTGTTAGGAATGCGTTTATCCGACTTCATTGCCCAGAGGGCAATGGAGCCCCCGCCGAATGTTGCTCGTCAGTGATTCGAACATCTTTATTGACTTCGAAGCCGGCGAACTGACCGACCGACTCTTCCAGTTGCCACACGAAATAGTTGTTCCGGATACGTTGTTCGACGAAGAGTTGCGCGACCGCAGCCCCCACCTGATCGGACTGGGTTTGCAAGTGCGCAGCCTGACTGGCGACCAGGTTACTGAAGCATATGGGCTGCGCGGTACATATACCGGCCCCAGCGTGAATGATCTTTTGGCCTTGGTCTTGGCGAAGAGCCTGGGATGTCCTTTGGTCACCGGTGATTTGCGGCTTCGTGCGGCCGCGCAATCGGAAGGCCTCGACTTACTCGGAACACTGACGCTGGTGGAGCAGATGTTCGACTCTGAGCTCGTCGCACTGCAGCAAATCGAAGAGGCTTATGATCGGATGCGAACGGCCGGACGGAGGTTGCCGTGGGAAGCAGTGGCCGCTCAGCTCCAGGGCTTCCGGCACGATGGTGCCACTGATCTTGGCGCGCATCGATCAAGCCAAGAGCTAACGGCCCCTCGCGGCGCGGGCCTGCTGCTGAGCAAGGTAAGACATCGGTAAGTCTCGGCGACTGAGCTAAGTCCTGCACTACAGGTCGAGTACGACCGGTGGCGCAAGATTGTTGGTGACGACGATCCATATCGCTCGCCGTCAACACTGGGCCTCCACGAGGTGCTCCGAGCCCACTTCCTGGTTCTCGACTACTTCGTGACGGAGCGAGGAGGACAAGGCATCGGTGGAGTCGGACCAAAAGACGTCGGCTTGCTGCATTCTGCTGTCTACCGGCAGTTTGTAGAATTCGATGGCCACGAAAAGTGGCCGGATCCGCTTCACAAGTGCGCCACGCTCGTATTTGGGATCGTGAAGAATCATCCGTTCCACGATGCTAACAAGCGCACGGCATTTCTTTCAGCGTTGTACTTTCTTGAGCGGTTGAATAGGACGCCAGCTGTGCATGAACGCGAGTTTGAGGACTTTCTAGTCGACATAGCTGACAACGGCCTCGATAAGTATCCGAGATATCAAGCATTGAAGCGAGCGATCGAAGATGCTGAGATCGTTTTCATCGCTGACGAGCTCAGGCGGAACAGCCGCATCACGGATCGCACTGACTATCGGGTGACTTACCGCGAACTCGATGGACTACTTAGGCGGCATGGCTTTTCCCTCGAGGATCCGAAACAAAAATCACATCGACGTGGTGGCGTGGGTGCAAAAAAAGGAAGCGATACCTCATTCTGGGACCCACTGATACGGTCAAGGTCCGGCTTGGACGCATCGGCTTCCCTGGGTGGAAGGCACAAGTCGCAAGGAAGACATCAGTAGAGCTCGCAAGCTGACGAGGCTTACCCCGCAGCATGGCTGTGATTCACAAGTGTTCTTCAAAGGTGCAGACAGTCTTGAATCGCTAATCCACACGTATCGGGGTCCATTGCGCAGGTTGTCGAATCGCTAACGTCGCGCCGTAGGTCGACGCGACGAAGGTGACGGGATGCCGCACGAGCATGACGTTCCGGCTCAGACCGGAGTCCCTCCGCGGAGGGATTTCGCACCTCGTTGGTGCACGCTTCCGCGGAAACACAACCGTGTGTTCGACGCGATCGAGACGTTGCTACTCCATCATCTCGTCGGTCAAAGCGGCCGCGGATACGGATCGCGCTCGTGCCTCAGTCGCGTCACCACCGCAAGCGCCGCACCTGCTCTCGACACCGCCGGCTGTCGTTTCATCTCCTCGCGGAGGAGGCGGCGCGCGCGCCATCGGTTGCCGCACAGCGCGATGAGCTCAGCCTCGTAATCGCCTGGCGCGATTCGACGCCGAACGACTCCCTCCCGCCACGCGATCACGAGCAGCAGAGTGACGAGAATTGCAGCGCCGACCGTAATCACCGCGCGGCGCGTGAAGTCTTCCGGCGGCCACGAAGCGAGCACACCGACCATGGCGGTCGCCAATCCAAGCCAACCGATACGCGTGTTCACGAGCCGCAGCCAGCTCGCCACGACGAGCGCGCTGCCGACGATCCACAGCAACCAGATCTGAGTGCTCGAGCTACGCCAATAGCTCGCATCGAGCGTGGGCCGCTCGAGCGGCGGCACGCGATAGCGGCCATCGAGCATGAAGTACGCGATCACCGTGAGCGCGAACCCGAGCCAGCAAAGCGCGATGCCGGTGTTGCTGAAGACCAGCCGTCCGCGGCCGCAAGCGGCAGGTACATAGGCCGCGAAACCGAACAGCCAGAGGAGCACGCCGGCCCAGAAGATTGGGTTCTGTTGGTAGAGCGCGATCGCGCGCTCGAGCGCTGCTTCCATCGTTCAGCTCAGTTATCGACCCTTGTGCGGGCGTTCAGGGTTAAATCGCAACGCCTACGAGAGCAACGACGACGATCGCAAGGACGATCCACGTAAGCCAATTGGATGCGCGCCGAACCGGCTCATCCGTGGTGTTGTCGTGCACCTCCGGCCGGCGGCGCATGTACTCGCGGTCCTGTAATCCCATCCTGCGTTCTCCCCGTATTCACCCGCTCGGGGTGCTTGAAGAAGATCAGCCGTGCGGCGGGCGCCATCCCGCCTGGCTCCGCCTCGTCTTCCGTGCAGAACCAACGCTCACCTTTCGACTCGTCGATGTTCGTCTCTTCGTAGCTGCTCGATCCGGGCACGTGATAGATGCGCTCGCCCGTGCGCACGCTGATGTTTCCCTTGATCCCCGTCCCCCGACAGCTGCTAGCCGCGCTATTGTCTTCGTCCGGTTGCGGCTTCGTGGTGCTATCACGGCCGCGGCGCTCGTCCCACGGCGCCGTGAACTCGCCGGCCCACGCGCCGCGGCGAGCGATCCGCGCTTCGTCTTCTTCGTCGATGTAGTCGTCGCTGTACTCGCGATACGCGAGCGCGAGACCCGCGCGTGTCAGCTCGGCGGCGAGATCCACAGTCCCGTTACTGCAAACGGAGACGGCACGCTGGTATCTGTCGGTGTCCTTCTTGTTGCACGTGACCGCGCGTCCTTCGGTCAATGCGCGCAGCTCGTCCCTGGCCGCTTCGCCGCACGGCCACGTGGTTTCCGTCGCGGACGCAAACTTGGCGGCCTTCGAACGCGTCGACGCCAAACAAACGCACCTCGGTGCCGCCCACGTACAACGAATCGCCGTCGACGACGCGCACGGCGCCGGCGATCGCTGCGTCTCGAGGTGAGCAAGCGAACACGACCGCCACCAACAGGCCTGCGGCGATCAGCCAACCGAGGAGCTCGCGGGGTTTCATAGTTCTTATTGCGCGCCGAGCGGTGACTGCGTGATAGAACGCCGCAGGCGCGGTGTCAACACGACGGTCGACGGTGCCCGGCAGCAACGGGGCGGAAGTGGTTGATTCGTCGGTGCTCGCTCGGTGGTCGGCGAGCTCGATACACCATAATGATGAGCGCCGTTTCCCTGCCAGCGCAGCGAGCCTATCGCTGGAGCTCGAATCGCGTAGTCTTCGAGCGAGCTCGGTGAGCGCCGACCGGCCTGAATTCGGGAAGCGCCGCGATTTCTGGCGCGCAATCGCGCGCAATTGCGCCAACTGTTTCCGGCGCTACGATCGGGCGCTCATAGGACGCTGATCCATGAGCAGTTCATTCAAGGGTAACGAGAAGGAAGCACGCAACCTCGCTCAGGACGAGCGTGCTCGACTTGCCGAAGTCCTGCTCGACTCGCCCGAATCGGGCCGCAAGAACGGACAGGTGGGACGCGGTGATAAGCCGCTGGTGTGGCTTGACGGGGCGAGATCAAGACGCCGGCGAGGACGTTCAGCCGCTCGGCGCGCCGGTCGAGGCAGGCTGCTCGCTACGTCGCCTTGCAGCGAGGAGAGTCATTAGGCGATGCCGCACTCGCGGCCGATGCCCGCCGTGGGGGATGACTTCATCGAGGTCTGCCGACAACGCTTGAGACGATATGACGATGCAGAAGAGAAAGCGCAAAGCCCTGGAAGCTGACGGCTGGAAAATCGGCACGACGCGGGAGTTTCTGCGTCTGTCCGAGGACGAGGCTACGCTCATCGATCTCAAGCTTGCGCTCGGTCGCGCACTCAAGGAGCGCCGCACGAGTCAGCGCCTGAGCCAAGCGGCCGTCGCCGCGCGCATTCGCTCGAGTCAATCGCGCGTTGCGAAGATGGAATCGGGTGACTCCACCGTTTCAATCGATCTCTTGGTGCGGACCTTGCTCGCGCTCGGCGCCTCGCGGAGAGACGTCGCAAAGTCCCTGAGCTGACGCGTCGCCTGCCACCGCTCAGTGGAAGCCGCGAATCATGACGTTCGCGCAGGCATGTACTCGAGGTCGCCATCGACGGAAGGTGCCGCTCAGTCCCGCGCGATGGCAGAAGATACGAACGCAGCAGAGCGTTCGTCGTTCGCTACGGAAGTCCTGCGCCGCTGCTCGATCCAGGCCGAAGCCGTCGTGTTCGGCCGGAGGCCGAACGCGATATCGAGGCCGCGTTCGCGTGGTACGAAGAGCGGCGCCCGCGGACCGCGGCCTGCGCCGGGCTCGCGTCCGCCGTTTTCCGGTTGGTGTGTTCTACCTCGTCAGACCGGAGGAGATCGCCATCGTGGCGGTCGTTCACGCCGCTCGCAGTCCGAGGGCTTGGCGATCGAGGTGATGCCTCGACAGTTGCCCGCCCAGCAAGAGCTAGGGTCGGCCAATGGCGCTACCGGCGCCAACGAGAGTATCCCCAGCCCCCACCACCGAGCAGAAGCAACACTAGAATAACGATCAATACAGTGTCCATTAGTCTCTCCTTTATTTGAGTTGTCTACACTATGGCCCACTGCGTTCGAGATCTGTGCGTTAGCGCGCTGAGCGCCGCCGTTCGTTAAGGCATCCGAATTTTCAGCGACCCGCGGCAGGCCGCGTCTTTGACGTTGCTTCCCCGAAAATGCGTAACGGGCTGCGGTCGCGAGAGCGCCTGCATCTTGCTCGATGCGTCGCGGCTCGCGCTGCTGCTTTCCGATAAAGGATTGCGGGCTCAATGGGTCAGCGCAACACTCGCCCCAAGTCTATCGGCTGGGGTCTGGAATCCCAGCGTTTCTCGCGGTCGTTGATTCAAGCGAAGAGCAATCTTGTCGAGGTCCGACTGCGAGTAACGCGACAAATCAGTTCCCCGCGGGAAGTACTGCCGCAGTAGGCGATTTGTGTTTTCGTTCGTTCCGCGCTGCCAGCCGCCGTGTGCCCCGAAGGGAACAACGCATGGCGCGATGGCTAAGGTAGTCTGGACGGAACCCGGCTCTCAGCGACCTGGACGCGATCGCGGACTACATCGCACTCGACAACCCTAGGGCTGCGCGCGACCTCGTCCAGCGCGTGTTCGCTCACGTGAAGCAACTGGCCGCACACCCGTTGTCGGACGAACTCTGGTGGCAAAGACCAAGTCTGTCTTGCCCGCGCGTATTGACGAGGTTAGGTCGGCGATCCTTGTCCTGCGTGGTCAGCGCGTCATTCTCGACGCCGAGCTCGCTGCGCTCTATGGGGTCACAACCAAGCGACTAAACGAGCAGGTCAAGCGCAACGCCTCTCGGTTTCCACAGGACTTTGCCTTCCGACTAAGCCGGTCCGAAGTCGACACGTTGAACCGGTCGCAAACTGCGACCGGTTCGCAAAAGCACCGTGATCCGCGTTTCG
Organism: uncultured Gammaproteobacteria bacterium; assembly: GCA_963741255.1. Lineage (GTDB taxonomy): Bacteria > Pseudomonadota > Gammaproteobacteria > Steroidobacterales > Rariloculaceae > FEN-1219. Next base: position 11,326 of record CAVUHM010000008.1, read on the forward strand.
CGCCGCTCGCCTTCACGGAGCACGGCGCGATCATGGCGGCCACGATCTTGAGTATTAACCGCAAGCAGACGAACACACGGCACAAACAAACTGTCTGTTTCCGCCGATTTCGTCACTGGTTCTCGAGGAGCGCACAGGCCTAAGGTCCCCTTCCTTGACAGCGCGCTTTTCCAGGGGCTTATCATCCATGTCGATGCAGGCGGAATCGCTCGAGGTCTTGGAGAAAGCCAGCGTCGCACCGGCACAGGCGCGCGCGATCGTGCGCGCCATCGAGATCGAAATCGCCGGCGCCAAGGATACGCTCGCGACGAAGCACGACATGCTCGTGTTGCAGCATGACATTCGGCAAGAGTTCGCGACGCTGCGGCAAGAGTTCGCGACACTGCGGCATGAGTTCGGGGCGCTGGGGCAAGAGTTCGGGGCGCTGCGGCATGAGTTCGGGGCGCTGGGGCAAGAGTTCGGGGCGCTGCGCGCCGAGATGGGCGGGCTCGCGAAGCGCAATGAGCTGATCGAGCTCGCGGCGCAACTTCGGACGGAAATGGGCAAGCTTGGTGGCGAGCTACACGCGGAGATTCATCGTGCGGTGAGCGGCTCCACACGCCAGATGTACCTGGCTCTGCTGGGCCAAATGGCCGTCATGCTCGGCTTCTTCTACTTCTTCTTGATCCAACTGCGCTGACGGCTACCATCACCGGAGCGCCTCGCGCGGCGGGCCCACGAGCTAACGGCACGAAGAGACGACGCATGACGAAGAAGCGCAGTCTCTTCACGGAGCTGATGGAGGGCGTGGACGCGATGAGGCGCCATCGAGAGGGCAAGATCACGCTGCGCTCATACGAAGTCGGGGAGCGCCCGCCACTGACTGTCGACGCGGGGCTGATTCGCGAGACGCGCCAGCGCTTGAACGTGTCGCGCGCGGTATTCGCTCGCGGCCTGCGCGTCTCGACGCGCACGTTCAAGCTCAGTTGTAACTGCGCCGGCGTGCGCTCATTTGCGTCGCGTTTCGCCTTCAGTCTTCAGGAACGGCCGCATGCTGGGCAGATTTCCCTCGCCGATTCCGCGTACTCGCAGTAGATCGTCAACGTTCTGGTACGGGCGGCCTTCGATGATCAAGCGCGCTAACCCGGGTCCGATATCGGGAACGGTCTCGAGCTGCTCTTGAGTCGCCGTATTGATGTTTACGACCAGCCGCCCTTGCCCGGGCGTGCGGGCCCAAATCGCGACGCCTGCGACCGCAACGACGGCGATCGCAACGAGAATCCACGTGTACCGATCGCCTGGACGCCTCACCGGCTCGTGCGTGTTGGTGGCGCGATCCTCCGGCCGGCGGTGCATGTACTCGCGGTCCTGCAACCCCATCCGTCACCCCCGTTTCGGCTCAGTCTACGCTCACCGGTGAATCGAAATCCGCGACAGTCCTGGGGGTATTCGGCTGCTACCGGCGACGGGTCCGCGACAGTTATGTCCACGGCGAAGGAAGAGCTAACCCGTCTGATTCAAGGTCAACCCGAGGATCGCTCCGCTGAGGAGATCGTGCGCGAGCTCGCTTCGTAGCTGCTCGATGCGAGCACGTGATAGATGCGCTCGCCCGTGCGCACACTGATGTTCCATAATGATGAGCGCCGCTTCGCTGCCAGCGCGAACGAAATCGACACGAAACGGCCGGATTTCCCGATTGCCGTGCTCCAGCGCGGGGCGTAGATTGCGTGACAGGAACGATCGGGAGTCGGTCGATGGCGAGTCACACCCCTACGACGAAAGAGCAAGCGCGTGCGTTGCTTGAAAATCTCCCCGATGACGCCACGTGGGATGACATCGTTTACGAGCTGGCGGCGCGCCGCTCAATCGAGCTCGGCCTAGCCGACGCCGAACAGGGGCGGGTCACGGATGCATCTGCGGTGCGCCGTGAGCTTCGCCTCAGGACGTGAGGGTCGTCTTCACGGCTCACGCTGTTTCTCGCCTTCGTCAAGTCCTCGCGTACATCGCGACTGATTCGCCCGTGAACGCCGTTGCCATGGTCGATAGAATCATTACGCGTGCCGAAAGTCTCGACACACTGTCGTTCCGTGGTCGCCGCGTGCCCGAATACGATCGGGAAAACGTTCGTGAAGTCAGCGAACCGCCGTACAGGATCATCTACCGCGTGACGGCTAACGTGGTTCAGATACTCACGATCATGCACGAGCGACAATTGCTGCCCGACGAGATTCCCTGAGTAATCCCAGAGATGTGTGTTGTTGAGCCCGTTGGCAGGGGAGTGGATTTGCCACATGGCGGTCAAGCTTTCCGCCACGATCCTGAATAGTCCGCGTGCCGTCGACAGTGGAGCTCAAACTGTGAAGTGTGCGCATGACCTCGTAGGCAGAGCCGACAGATAGTTCGGCTTCGCGCTTTGCGCTAACGGTTGGGTACTCCGCCAAAGGCCGCCCGGATTTGGCGGCGCTGTACGGCGTCACCGCGAAACGCCTCAACGAACAGGTTCGCCGCAACGCAGATCGCTTCCCGCCCGACTTCGCATTTTTGCTGACGGAACAGGAGGTTAACTCTTTAAGGTCGCATTTTGCGACCTTAGACGTTGGCCGAGGCAAGCACCGCAAGTACCGGCCCTGGGCCTTCACGGAGCACGGCGCGATCATGGCAGCCTCGATTCTCAGCAGCCCGCGCGCCGTCGAAATGACCGTGTACGTCGTCCGCGCGTTCGTCAGGCTTCGCAGAGTGCTCGCGTCTCACGTGGAGTTGGCTCGCGAGCTCGACGAGCTGAAGCGCTCCGTCGCCAGTCTCGACGCCGACACAAAACGACAGTTCGATCAGGTCTACGAGGCGATCCTCGGCCTGATGGGGACAGTCTGTGACCGGTTCTCGGGTCCGCCCAGCGTTTCTTGCATAATTCGCGAGATTGGTCGCTCGGCGGATCACGTGTGTTGTGCGATGCTCGGTCCCTGCCGAGTACAATCTTGATATCTCCACGTGGAGTAGCTCGAATGGCGCGCGCGATCGCAGACATCGAAAAGGACATTCGCGCATTGACGGCGGATGAAAAACTGGAGCTGCTCCGGTCGCTGCTTCGCGAGCTCGACGGCCCGGCGGACGCGAACGTCGCGAAGGCGTGGCTGGTGGAGTCTCAGCGTCGCTATCGCGAGCTCGTCGACGGCAGCGTAGAGTCGGTTCCGGGTCATCTCGTCTTCGAACGCCTGCGTTCGCGCTTGGCGGGATGAATTACGAGTTCCACCCGGAAGCCGCTTCTTCCGTGCGGAACCAGAGCTCGCCGTTGTCGACTCGTCGATGATCGTCACTTCGTGCTGCGGCTCGGCGTGGCATTTCTGCACAGTTTCACCGGATTCGCCGGTTCGGCGCCGCAAGGTCCGTTGGTAGAGTCGCGAGAGCTAGCCAGCTGCGGAGGTAGACTATGGCCACGGTCCCGTTCGAGAGCACGCCGATGAAATTCACGCGCGTCACAGTCAATCCCAATCAGATGGGCGGCGTGCCGTGCATTCGCGGTCTGCGTATCCCGGTCGCTACCGTCGTCGGGTTGGTCGCGGACGGCTTGTCGGAGGCTGAGATCCTCGAGGCCTATCCCGATCTCACCGCCGATGACATCCACGAAGCGCTGCGCTTCGCCGCCGAGGCCGTCCGCGAGCGGGCGCTCCCACTCACGAATTCGTGAGGTTCCTGCGCTCCTGGCGCTCACACGAGAGTCGAAGCCGTCGTTGATCATCTTCAGGCGCGGCACGTCGTCTTCGAGGAGGCGCGTATCCGCGTTCGCCATCTGCCGATTCGTAGCGAAGACTAAGCGGGACATACCCACGCGCGAGCAGCTACGCGACGCCCTGCGCAATCAGGGCCGCGAGCCACAGAACGACACCCGAGCCGCCGCCGAAAACTCTCTGTGACGGCGCGTAATTCGGGTTGACTCGCCCAAAGCGCGCGGCGTTAGACTCCGGCCGTGACCGTAAAACCGTTGAAGAAAAACGCGACGTACGACGATCTGGTTCGCGTGCCGGAGCACTTCGTCGCGGAGATGTTCGATGGCGAGCTCTACGCCTCGCCGCGGCCGGCCTTCCCGCATGCCCGAGCCGCCGCCGTGCTCCTCGGGAAACTCGGCGGCTCCTTCGATTTCGGCGACGGCCCGGGTGGTTGGCTCATTTACATCGAGCCCGAGCTGCACTTCGGCACCGATGTGCTCGTGCCGGACCTCGCGGGCTGGCGCCGCGAGCGACTCCCGTCGTTACCGAACGACGCGTACCTGACGCTCGCGCCGGATTGGATCTGCGAAGTGCTGTCGCCTTCCACGGAATTCATCGATCGCGGCAAGAAGCTGCGCATCTACGCACGCGAAGGTGTGGCGCATGCCTGGCTCGTGGATCCGTTGCGTCAATCACTCGAGGTGTTGACGCTCGAATCCGGAAGCCTGGAGCAGATCGAGGAGCACTACGGTACCTCGACCGTCCGCGCGCGCCCGTTCGATGCCATTGAGCTCGAGCTGCGGGCGCTCTGGAGCTGACGACCTCGAGACTCTCAGCGCTTCGTCGGATCGTCCGCGGGGTTCACGTAGTTGAACACGAGCGGGCCCAGCGCGTTGACTTGAAGCACGGTCTCGCCGCGCGCTCGCGCGAAGTGTGGCGAGTTCTTCGCCATCATCGCGTAGCTGCCGGCCGGCAGTGGCTGCAATGCCTTTGCGTCGAACTTCTCGCCGAGGCCGACCTCGAACGTGCCCGAGAGTATCGTGAGATGCTCGTCCGCCGGATGCGTATGTGGCGCGATGACGTAGCCATCCGGAAGTTTCGAACGAATGGTGAACAACGCGTTCGGAACCGACGGATCGCCTTGGATCGTCGCGCACAGCGCGCCCGTGGGTAAGAACGGCGGACACGCCGACCATACGACTTTGTCCGGCGTAGTCATGATGTGCGCGGCGTGCGTGGCCGGCGCCTGCGCCGAGCCCGGCAGCGATGAGCAAATGAGCAGCGCTGCCGCGAAGATTCGAATGGTCATGGTGCTTGTCTCCGTTGACGATGGAGTCGAAACCGGCGCGTGGGTTCAGCAGACGGTACGCCCGCAAGCGTGCGCATACAACGCCGCACCGATGGTCCGAATCGCGGACGATCGGTCGCTGATCGTCCGTGAACCTGACGATCGACCGGGACTCGCTGACCGATCGTCCGATTGTCGGACGATCCGGTTGACGATCGTCAGGTCGGCGGACGATCTATCAGCAGGGACCGGAGCGCTATGCGCGGGCGTCGCGCGTGCAGAACCCGCGCCGATCCTCGCTTTCAGCCAGACGAGAGCGCGTGCGAGGTTACCTCTGCTCCGCGATCGTCAGGGTGCCGGACGATCTCGGCTCGATCGTCCGTTTCGCGGACGATCGGTCTCAAATCGTCCGCCGACCTGACGATCCGCCAAGGGGGTACCACCTACATACAGGGGCAGCGCTCGGACATGCAGCCGAACCTGCTGAGCTCGCGGACGCAACGCACTAGCGAAGCGGCACCGTGTACGTGAGCATCACTCCGTCATCGAGCGGAGCGAACCCAAGGTGCCCGAACGGTTCCGCGTCGCGGCGCCGTCTCATGACGACGTTCGCCGCCGAAATGCCGATCGCGGCGCCGGCTACCGTGTCGGAGAACCAATGCGCATCGTGATTCACGCGCTGGTACGCGGTGAACACTCCGATTCCGTAGCCGAGCGTACGCCGCAACGCGCGGCGTTTGTCGTCGCCCGACTCCGCGAGCACCGTGCCGATCGCGAACGCAGCCGCCGTGTGCCCGGAAGGAAACGATAGGTCCTCGTGGCCAAACCAGCCGTCCTTCTCCACGCCGGGCGCCGGGCGGTCGCGGCGGAAGGCCAGCTTCATGACCTGCACGCTGATCACCTCGACGACGAGCGCGCGCCGCATCGCGTCCACTTCCCAGCGAGCTTCCTCGTTGCCTGCGAGCTTGGCCGCGAACCACATGCCGCCGAACGCCATCGCCGCGGGCATCGCGTCCTCGACTTCGTGGTAGTCCGGCTCGCCGGGGTTGGCGTAGTCCTCTTGCACCTCGTCGTCGTACCGATAGGCGACGTTCACGGCCGCGAGCACGCCCGTGAGCTTGAGCCAGTCGGTGCCCCGCCATTCCTTCGGCCAGGTGGCGAACGCTTTGAGGTCTTCGCGGAGCGTGTAGGGGTGCACGGGAACGTTTTGCGGGTCGTGGAAGGGCGAAGGGCCCTCCGCCTCTTGTGCCTGTGCCGACAGGTGCGCCAAGGCCGCGGCCAGCACGGCGGTAGCGAGCAATGGCTTCATCCGTCTGGCGCCTCGTGAGTTGCGTGGCGACCGCGTGGGCCGGTCGTGTCATGGTACGACGCCGCACGCGGTCGAATCCGGTGCTATTCCGCATATCAAGCTCGTTCGCCGCAGATTCGATCTTGACTCGCTGAAAGCGCTCGGCGTTAGACTTTGCGCATGGTGCGAGTTTTTGCCGACATCGAGCAGGAGATTCGGGCTCTCGGTCGAAGTGACCAAGTCCGCTTGCTGCGCGCGCTGCTCGAAGAGCTGGAAGCTCTTCCGGACGCCATGTCCCCGCGTGTTTTGCGCGCGGAGATCGAAATGACTTGGCGGCGGCAAATGACTACGTCGCACGCGGCACGGGTCTGATTCGCGAACTTGCGCGCGAGCACTACGCCGCAACGGACGATGACCCAGTTTGAAGTCTTCGCGAATCCTGTCGACGCGCGCGAGCGAGCTACCCGTTCGTACGTAATGCTCCAGGCCGACGTGGCGCGAGGCGGTCCGCGAGCGGGCGGTGGCACCGGTCGCGCCGCGTGCGGCGTTCCCCGTGGTCGCAGGTCGGCGCATCTACGCACGATGAAGGCCATCGACGCACGACGAGCTCGTGCTACTGGTGACGTCAGTGACTCGAAGTGTTGGCGCTCGAATGCAGGAAGCCTCGAGCGAATCGAAAAGCATCCCACGGCGACTCGATCGTGCGCGTACGCGCCGCGTTCGAATGCCGTCGAGATCGAGCTTCGAGCGCTCTGGGGCTCGGCGCCAGCTAACTGCCGCTCACTGCGCCGGCACGTTGTCCTTATACCTGCGCGCAACCTCGGGATCGCAGGCCCCCGTGTTCTGCGAGAAGTCGAGGTCGGGGCGGTGGTCCCACTGCTGCGTCAACGTGGCCGGCCCCGTGAGGAAGTCCGGGTCTTCGACGGTGACCTCGTAGCGCAGGCGCGTGCGATCCTCCGTGAGCGTCAGCCGCTCGACCATGTGCTTGCGCGGGCCCGCCGGCACGTTCGAGACCGAGGCCGGACGAGTCGGCGGCGAAGGCGATCGTATCGATCACGAGCGTCTCGCCGTCCCATCGGCCGATGGAATGTCCGTCGAGAGAGGGTTGAACGTCGGCCGGATGTGCGGCGGTCATATGGACGACACGCGTGGAACGGTCGCCCGTGTTATCGAACTGCATCACGACCTCGTTGTCGCCCGAGCTCGATCGTGCGCAGCTCGTCGAATACCGAGAGGACGGGCGGGGAATCCGGATTGCAGATTCCATCATCGGCGAGCCCCGCCTGAGCGGCGCGGCCCTCCGCCGTGATCGGCCAGCGCGCCATGGCCCCCATCGCCGCGCCGAACCCCGCGCGCGACGGCGCCCAATGACCCTCGAGGCTCTCGGCCGGCGTCAGGGTGCGCGTCCTGCGATTCGCGGAATAGAAGGGATGTACTTCGCCGTCCTGCAGTCGTGACGTCCATGATGCGGACCTGCTTGCCCCAACCGCCGCGATTGGGGTTGGCGCGCACGACGACGGGCGTGCCGGGCGTCAACGCGTTTCGATCGAGCCCGTCGACGAGCGCCTGTGTGATCCCGACGCCTTCGCCTTCCACCAGCGCCGGCTGGCCGTCCGGGCCTTTCGTCGCGACGACGAGGTACATGTGCGGGTTCACCCAGTCGAAGCGCGAGACCGTGCCTTCGATGACGATCTCCTGCGTCGTGTCGAACATGGACTGGCTGTGGTGCGCCGAAGCGGGAGCGCTGAGGGTGGCGGTCGCGATCGCGGTCGCGGTCAGAATCGACGTGGCGGCTGTCAGTCGTTTCATGGCGTGAACCTCACGAGCGCGATTGCTCGCAAGAGTCTACCCGAAGCGAAATCGCGAGATGCCGCCGACTGTCCTGCGCGGATCGCTCGGGACAGTCCCACCGCACACGCCGTACCCGCGTTCCACTGCGAGCCGCACGAGTACTGGCGCGCACACACGGGGTCTCGCCGGCGCGCAGCGCTGGCCGACATCCGCCTGATGGCCCGAATTTCGGGTTGACTCGCTCAAAGCTCACGGCGTTAGACTCGAACCGTGACCACCAAGCCGTTGAAGAACGGTGCTACGTACGACGATCTGGTTCGCGTGCCGGAGCACTTCGTCGCGGAGATTTTCGACGGTGAGCTGTACGCCTCGCCGCGGCCCGCCTCTCCGCATTCCCGTGCCGCCGTGTGCTCGCCGCGAAGCTGGCCGATTCGTTCGATTTCGGCGACGGCCCAGGCGGATGGTTTCTCGAGGTCGAGCCGGAGCTGCACTTCGGCAACGACGTGCTCGTGCCGAAGCCATGTCGCGGGCTGGCGACGCGAGCGGCTTTCCGGCCGACTTCAGTTCCAACTCGCAACGAGGAGTTCGCGTACTTGACGCTCGCGCCGGATTAAGCTGGGGCGGTTTGCGACGTGCTCTCGCGACGCTCCACGGGCAATTCCTGCGCCTTCGCGGAAGAGCGGCGCAGCGTGAGCGCGACCGGGGCATGAAGTTCGAGGTCAGTAAGGCGCGCGCGTAAAGGCGTTCCATCGGTCTTCAGTAATGCTTGGAGGCGCTCATGGAAACGACAGTGCCGAGCGCTCCGCCGCTCAATCCGGAGAGTTCGTCGCGCGCACGGAGCGGGTCAACTGCGCGCTCGAGGCCTGCTCCAACGACTGCGTCGCCTCGACGAAACAATCGAGCGTAACCGCGCTGCGGTCTCGAGCGGCGGTGCGCCAGTCCGGCGAGATCTGGCCGTTTACGCCGCCGTCGGGCTAGCTCGCCTGCGCCAGCACACCCGCCGGCGGCTGTCGCACGACCGAGTACGTCGCGAGCACACCGCTCAACCCCACGAGCACCCCGCCCCCGACGAGCCCCGCGCCGACGACCATCGGATCGAACGTGAACTCGAGCTCGAACACGCGCGTCGCGAGCAGATACGCGACGCCCGAAGCGATCACCGACGCGAGCAATCCCGCGAGCACGCCCAAGCTCACGAACTCGACGACGAGCGCGCTCAGCACGCGGCGGCGGCTCGCGCCGAGCGTGCGCAGCAGCGCGACCTCGAAGCGGCGCTCCTCGCGCGTCGCCTGCACGGCCGCGAGCAGCACGACGACGCCGGCGAGCAGCGTGAACAGGAACACGTACTGAATCGCGAGCGCGGCGCGGTCCATGATGGCTCGCACCTGCTCGAGCACGGCGTCGAGATCGATGACGGTGACGCTCGGAAATCGCCGCACGACCTCGAGCATCACCTCGCGGTTCGGCGCGTAGGTCGACGCGACGAACGTGGCGGGAGAGTCGGCGAAGCGCGGCGGGATTCAGCACGAGCATGAAGTTCGGCGACAGCGAGTCCCACTCGACGCGCCGCACGCTCGTGAGCTCGGCCGTGAGCGGCGAGCCGCCGATCTCGAACGTGAGCTCGTCGCCGAGCTCTAGGCCGAGCCCCTGCATGATGCCTTCTTCGACCGAGATCTCGGCGCGCTCGGTGCCGGGCGCCCACCACTCGCCCGCGACGACCTCGTTCGTCGCATCGAGCTCCTCGGCCCAGGTGAGGTTCGCCTCGCGGAACAGCCAGCCGCCTCCGCCTTCGCCGCGCGTGCGGCGGCTCATGACGTCCTCGCCGTCGATCGCGGTGAGCCGGCCGCGCACCATCGGCACGAGCTCGGGCACCTCCTGGCCGTACTCGGCGAACAGCGCGCGAATGCCGTCGACCTCCTCGCGCTGGATGTTGATCATGAAATGGTTCGGCGCGTCGGTCGGCAAGTTCGCGTACCACGTGTCGAGCAGGCTCGGTCCGCACGCCGGACAAGAAGCAGCAGCACCGTGAGCCCGAAGCCGAACGCCATCACCTGCGCGACGCTGTCGGCGCGGCGGCGGGCGATGTTCGCGAGCCCGTAGCGCCACGCGACACCCGCGCCGCTGCGCAGCGGCCCGATCAGCCGGACGAGCACGAGCGCCGCGACATACAGCAGCACGGCGCCGGCGCCGAGCCCGACGACCGACACGACGAACATCTCGTCCGTGCCGACGAGCCACGCGAGCAGGCCGAGCACGGCGACGGCCGCGGCCCCGTACGACACGGCCGTCGGCACTGCCTTCGGCACCGCATCCTGGCGCAGCACGCGCAGCGGCGGCACGGTGCGCAGGCTCAGCATCGCCGGCATCGCGAACCCCGCGAGCACCGCGAGCGCGACGACGATGCCGCTGACGCCGGGCAGCAAGCTCGGCGCCGGCAGCTCGAGCTCCATGAGGTCCTCGACGAGCGAGCCCAGCCCGAACTGTGCGAGGTAGCCGAGCGCGCTGCCGGCGATTCCGGTCGCGATGCCGATCATCCCGAGCTCGAGCAACGTGGCGCTTCGAGGACGAGTGCTTGCGAAGCGCCGAGCGCTTTCATCAGCGCGACGCCCTCGACTTGCTGCGCCGCATAGCGGCGCGCGGAGACCGCGACCGCCGTCGCCGCGAGCAGCAGCGCGATCATGGACGCCAAGCTCAAGAAGCGCTCGGCGCTGTCGATCGATCGGTCGACGCGTTCCTCGGAGCGGCCGGCGGTTTGCAAGCGTCGGTCGTGCCGCTCGACGTGTTGAACCATTCGCGAAACGCTTCGACGTCGGCCGCGTCGCCGGCGAAGAGCTGCGCATAGGTCGCGCGAGATCCCGGCCCGAGCAGCTCCGTCTGCTCGACGTCCGCGAGATTCATCATCAACGACGGCGCAAACGTATCCATGCCGAGCGACTGATCGGGCCGGTGCTTCAGCACGCGCTCGACGACGAACTCGCTGCGCGCCGATCGAGACGCGAGCGCCGACGTCGATGTTCAGGCGCGCGAGCAGCCCTTCCTCGAGCCAGACGCGGCCCGCGGGCGGCACGCCGGCGGTTGTGTAGCTGCTCGTCGAGCCGACGGCATCGGCGAGCCGCACCTGGCCGCGCAGCGGATAGCTCTCGCTCGCGGCATAGAGGTTCGCGAGCTGGCTCGCCTCGCCCGCGACGATCACCGTCAGGAACGACGTGAACTGCGCGGTCTTAGGCCGCGTTGCTCGGCCTCGGCGAGGAAGTCGGGGTTCAGCGGGTCGCCGCCGCTCAAGCGCAAGTCGGCGGCGATCAGCCCGGCGGCTTCTTGCGCGACGCTGCCGCGCACGCGGTCGATGAAAAAGCCGATGCTCGTGATCGCGGCCACCGCGACCGTGAGCGCGATCATGAGCACCGTCAGCCGGCCGGAGCTTAAGCCCCGGAGGAAGTTGCGGACGGCGAAGCGCCAGGCCTTCATGGAGCGGTTTTCCGGTGTCTTTCGACGAGCGCCAGTCTACGCGCTTGACAGCGCGCTTTGCGCGCGGAGTCGACGGCATCGAGCTCGAGCGGCTTGCGCTAGTGGAAATCTAGCGCCCGACAGCGAGTTGCGTGCGCTGAGGAATCGCAGCGCCGGGCAGCGGAGTGTGAGCGACGTGGATCGAACGAACGTGAGCGAGCAGCGTGCGCGATGGCTCGATCGGTGAGATCTGGAGTTTCCGTGTGTGTCGCACTGTCTCTCCGGAGATCGTCAGGTCGTCCGCGGAACGAATCGAGCGAGATCGTCAGGAGTCCGGACGATCGAAGGCGAGATCGCCGCGGACCTGACGATCACGAACAGCGACTAACGCGCGACACCATTCGGGCGGCGCAGAAGCGAGGATTGGCGCGGCACTTGCCCGCCGCGGCGCGCACCGGCCCCTGTTCGCAGATCGTCAGGTGACCGGACGATCTCGGGAGCGATCGTCAGCAAACCGGACGATCGGTGCGAGCCGCCCGATTAGTCACGCGCACTAACCCTTGTGAATTTGCGATATCCCTTGAAGTCGCCGCACACGCGACCACAAGCCCGCCCCGCCCAGGAACCGCCGCCAATCAGCCACTTACGCACTTGGCACGCTAGCTGCAATACAACGCGCGTCCAATGACGAGACCGCGACTTGAGAGGGAGGAATCGCGCATGAACACGACGACGACCGGCCGTGCCACAATCGAGAAAAACCCGACGAGGCAGGCCATGGCAACCCCAATCCAATATCTCGACAAAGCGATGACGCGCCTGCGCGATCTCGGGCTCGTGCCCGAGAAGACCGGAAGAAGCGCCGATCGTCGCGCTGCTGAACCGCGTCTCCGATCTCGACCAGGACAAGGTCGTCGCGATCGCGCGCACGCTCTCCCAAGCGAGCGCTGTTCAACCAAGTCGTGCGCGAGCAGGTCGCGTCGATGCGCTCGGCGAGCGCTACGCGAAGATCACCGACGGCTTCAACAGCATTCGCGACGACGCGAAGACGCATGGTCGAAGCAGGTCGAGGACGGCCGCATCGACACGTGGGAGCGGCTCGGGAACGTCTGGCAGAAAGCCACGCGCGGCGACATCTCCGGCCGCTTCGACAAGATCAAGAAGACGTACCTCGAGGTCGTGAAGGACTCGAAGGACCAGATCGAGCGCGAGCAGGTGATCCTCGCAGGCGTACCAGGATTTCCGCGGCGCGCTGAAGGAATCGGAGGTGCTCGCGCTGCAGGTGCTGAAGGTCGGCGAAGACGCGCTCGAAGCCGCGCAGGCGCAAGCTGAAGGCCGCCGTCGAGGCCGTCGAGAAAGCGCCGACCGACGATCTCGTCGCGCGCGCGCAAGCTCGAGCTCAAGCGCGACGAGGAGCTGCGCGACGTGCAGACGGCCGAGGACCGCTATCAGATCTGCAAAGACCTCTCGGACAACCTGACGATCGGCTACAACACGACCGAGGTCGTCATGGCCCGGCTCGTGCAGACGACGAACGCGAAGGACCGCGTCTACAAGCAGGCCGTGTCGTTCTTCGGCACGAACGAGACCGTGCTGACGGCGCTGTCCGCGTCGTTCACGGGCCTGTGGGGCCTGCACGAGAGCACGAAGACGCTCGAGGCGATGAAGGAAGGCGTGAGCAAGAGCCTCGAGGACCTCGCCGACATCGGCGGCAAGGTGCAGGAGGCCGCGCTGAAGGCCGGCTACGGCCCGACGATTCGCGCCGACGCCGTGAAGAAGCTCGTCGACTCCGTCGTGAACTACCAGGTGCGCTCGCGCGAGATCATCGCCGAGATGCGCGATCGCGAGCACGAAGAACGCGACCGAGATTCGCGACGCGGTCGAGAGCAGGGCAAGCAGCGCCTGGCGCGGCTCGTCGAGAGCGGCCAAGCGCTCGAGCTCGTCGCGCACCGCGTTGAACGCCGCAGTAGGCACGCGCGGCGGTCGCTGCGATGAACGAAGTCGTCGTCAAGGAGCAGGCGCCCCTCGACGAGCTGATGCTCGCGATGGACGTCGTCGACACGCTGCGCCACAAGGAGCTCGTGCTCGCGCGCGAGGTCGAGGCGGACGATCGCGACGCGCGATCTGCTCGACGCGGCTGCGCGAGATCTACACGGGGCAGGGCATCGTCGTCACGGACGACGTGCTGACGCAGGGCGTGACGCGCGCTGCACGAGGAGCGGTTCGTCTACGGCCGCCCGGTGCCGAGCGTTCGGCCGCACGCTCGCGATCGCGTACGTCACGCGCGGCGCGCTGGGGCAAGTGGGTCGGCGGCCTCGGCCGTGCTCGCGGTCGCGGCGCTCACGTTCCAGCTCGCTCGTGCGCGGCCCCGAGCAGCGCGCGCTGACCGAGCTGCCCGTGGATCTGCAGGGCGCGTATCAAGGCGTCGTGATCTCGACGCAGAACGCCGAGGTGCTCGGCCGACGCGCGCGCGTTGCTCGCCGCCGGCGAGGCCGCGGTTCGCGAGCGCGACTTCGACGCCGCGCGCACGGCCGTCACGGACCTGCGCGCGCTGGCCGATCGGCTCCAGCAGTCAGTACGAGATCCGGATCGTGTCGCGCCCCGGCGAGCAGAGCGGCGTGTGGCGCGTGCCCGGACGACAACCGCAACGCGCGCAACTTCTACTTGATCGTCGAGGCCGTCGACGCCGGACGGCCGCGCGCTGCGCGTGCCGATCACGAGCGAAGAGGACGGCCGCACGCGCGCAGTCAGCGCGTGGGGCTTGCGCGTCGACGAGGCGACGTACGAGCGCGTCGCCGCCGACAAGCGCGACGACGGCATCATTCAAGCACGACGTCGTCGGCGCGAAGCGCCGCGGCGAGCTCGACGCCGCAATACACGCGTGCCGACGACCGGCGCCGCGATCACGGAGTGGTAAGAAGAGATGCTCGACGCGGCGGTGACTTGCTCACGATGATCGACCGGCTGCTCGGCGACACGAAGCGCGAGCTCGGCGACGTCGACACGCGCCTCGCAGCGCGCGAACGGCGCAGCTCGACGAGCTGCAGCCAGCGCGAGCTCGGCGTGCTCGCCGTGCTGGCGCGCGTGCGCGTGCGCGAGATCGAGAGCGGCGAGCTCAGCGACGCGCTCGACGACACGGGCACGCGAGGTGCAAGAGATTGCTCGCGCAGCGCGCCGAGGCGCAGGCGGCGCTCGGCGGCGGAGATCGACGACGGCGAGCAAGCGCTAGCGAAGCTCGGCGAAGCAGCGCACCGCGCAGCAAGCCGTCGTCGACGCGGCCGACGAAGGCCGTCGACGCGGCCGAGGCCGAGGCGCAGCAGGCAGCTCGCGGCCGACGCCGCGTATCGCGCGCGGCTCGACGCCGCCACAGCGTCGGACGCCGTGGCCGCGCTCAGCCGAGGAGAAAGCGCAGGCCGCGCACACGGATCGCGCCGAGAAGGGCAAGCCGTACGAGGCCGACCCGCTGTTCATGTATCTGTGGGCCCGCGGTTACGGCACGGCGCGCTACGCGCGCGGCGCCGTTCACGCGCTTGCTCGACGGCTGGGTGGCGCGCGATCGCGGACTTCGAGCCGCTGCGCCGCGACTACTGGATGCTGAGCGAGCTGCCGGCGCGCTTCGACGAGCACGCGAAGCGCATGCGCACGGCGCGCCGACGCCGACGTGGCGGCCGTGCGCGAGCTCGAGACGGCCGCGGCCGAGGCGGCCGGCGTGCCGGAGCGCGCGGCCGTGCTTGCGAAGGAGCCGAGGAAGCGCTGGCCGGCGTCGATCGAGCGCATCGCGGCAGAAGGAAGCCGAGGTCACCGCGCTCGTCGAGAAGCGCGCGCGCGTTCGCGTCCGGCGAGGACGACCTGTCGCGCCGCTGCCACGCAGCTGCTCTCCGACACGTATCCGCGGCGAGAAGATGCGCACGCTGCGCGAGCGCGCGACGCCGCACGCCGAACCCCGAGGACGACGCGGCCGTCGACGAGCTCACGGCGATTCGCGCGGACCTGCCGCGCGTCGACGGACGAGGTCGCGCGCTATCGCGCGCTGCACGACACGCACCGCGATCGCGTGGCGAAGCTCGAGGACGTACGCAAGCGCTTCAAGGAGCAGCGCTTCGACGCCGTGACGTCGGAGTTCGTGAACAGCGCGCTGATCGCGACGTTGCTGACGCAGCTGCTCGGCCGGCGCGCTCGGCGTGCCCGACGTGTGGGACGCGCTGACGAAGCAGCAGCGCCAGCGCCAGCTGCGGCGGCCGATCCGCGCTTCGGCAGCGGCCGCTTCCCGCGCGGCGGCGGCGGCCCGTGGGGCGGCGGCTGGGGCGGTGGCGGTTGGGGCGGCGGTGGCGGCGGCTGGCCGAAAGGCGGCGGGGCTTCGGCGGCGGCGGCTTCCGCAAGGGCGGCGGCTTCGGCGGCGGCGGTTTCCGCACGGGCGGCGGCTTCGGCGGCGGCGGCGGCTTCAAGACCGGCGGCGGGTTCTAGCCCGCGGCGCGCTTGCGTTCTAGCCCCGGCAGCGGGTTCTGCCGCGCATGTGGGTTACACGTATCGCGCGCGCACATCTACGAATGTTGCGCACGCGCGGCCGCTCGCAAGATCGACCCATCGTGTCACTCGAAAGGGGAGATCAGACCAATGCGGTTCTCAACCGTTTCTCGCGCCGCAGTCGCGTTCGCGTTGACTGCGCTCGTCTCGCTCTCGGCCGTCGCGCAGCGCGCGTCGCAGGGCGACGTCCAGGAGCTCGCCGACCGCTGGGCGAGCGCCTACAACAAGCATGACCGCGCGGCGCTCGGCGCCCTGTACACGGACGGCGCTCGGCTCATGATGCACGGCGCGTCGACGATCGCCGGCAAGAAGGCCATCGAAGAGTTCTGGGCCGGCGACTTCGAAGACCGCGATCCGCTGACGTTGCTGAAGGTCACGAACTCCGTGCTCGGCAGCGACATGGTGCTCGTGCACGGCGACTACGAGGTCGTGAGCCGCAACGACGGCAGCGCACTCGGCGGCGGTCGGTTCGCCCACGTTTGGACACGCGACGGCCGCGCCGAATGGCGCCTCGATCGCGATCTCTGGAACGAGCCATTCGACCCGTACACGGCCGGCGAAGTGGCCACGGCCGACGAGGTGACCGAGCTCGCGGGCCGTTGGACGGCCGCTTACAACCAGCACGACCGCAACGCGTTACAGGCTCTCTACACGAACGATGCACGCCTGATGATGCACGGCGCGCCGACGATCGTGGGGCGGGCGGCGATCGGTGCGTTTTGGGCCCAGGATTTCGGCGAGAGCAATCCGTTGACGCTGCTGAAGGTGACTCACGCGCTCACGGGCATCGACATGGTCCTCGTGCACGGCAACTACGAGGTCGTCGATCGCTCGGACGGCACGAAGGTCGGTCTCGGCCGGTTTGCGCACATCTGGACGGCCACGCCGAGCGGCGGCTGGCAGCTCGACCGCGATCTCTGGTTCGAGCGTTCCGAGCCGGTTCCCTGATGGAACCGGCGTGGCCCGCTGATTACTAGAACAGCTCGGCGATCGCGATCTCGCCGAGCCCCTCCGGCACCGCGAGCTTGCCCGCCGCGAACTTCTCGCGCTCGCCGTACACCGTCGAGCCCGGGTTCCGATGGCGCCACACGCGATTCCCAACCAGATCGACGACCCAATACTCCGGGATGTCGTACATCGAATAGAGCCGCGCTTTGATGTTCAGGTCGAACTGCCGCGTCGTATCGCTGACCTCGATCAACAGCAGCACGTCGCCGGGTGTCGGATGCCCACGCCGGTACCCGCCGCGTTTGGCCTGCACCAGCGCGACATCGGGCTGCGGCTCCGAGCGAGTCGACAGCCGCAGGGGCCGCTGCGTCCTGACCGCCGCGGACTTGCCGACGGCTCGCGACAGGCGCTCAGTCAGCAGCGTGACGACGTCCGCCCGCGCACTGCCGATCGGCGCCATGTCGAGGATCTCTCCCTCGATCAATTCCGTTCGATTGTCGGGCGAGAGCACGCCGGCCTTCACCATGAGGTAATAGTCATCGACCGTGAGTCGATGCGGCTTCGGCCAGATCTCTGTTTGGGCGTTCATGGGCGGTCCAACCATAGCGCGCCCACGGCCCGAAACGAAGGCGTCGCCGAAAAGCGTCTCCTGCGATCGGCGGCCGTCAGAGCTCAGTCGCGAACGTCGCGATCGCGACGGGCGCGCCCGAAGGCGTGCTGAGCCACATCCGCGGCGCGTAGTTCGCGCGGTCCGTCGGCGTCGGGGGCTCGTAGGTCGCGAACCCGATGAACTGCGTGTTCAACGCGCCATACCCCGAGCCGCAACCCGCGATCGTGAGCTGCACGTTGTAGACGTTCGTGCTGTCCGTGTACGGCACCAACGAGCCGTTGCCGGTGCAGCCGGTCGTCGCGTCCTGAAAGAACCAACGTCCGGTCGTGTCGATGTCCATGACGACGTCGGCGCCCGGCGCGTACTCGGCGAGCTTCTCGGTGTACAGGCCGCTCAAGCTCGCGATCTGGAACGTGGTGTAGAAGTGCGTGAAGCCGCCCCAGTAGATCAGATCGAGCGGCCAGGTCTCGACTCCGGAAGGCGTCGTGACGCGAATCTCGCCGCGAGCGGTCGTTCGCGTTCCGGAGCCGACCGCGTCGAGCGTGATCGAGGCCGCGGTGGACGTGCCGCAGAAACGGCTCCGCGGCGTCGCCGAGCAGTACTGGCCGATCAGCATGCCGGGACCTTCGACGTGCGGCGCGCGGGGCGGACCAAACGCGCCGACGAACTGCACCGAGTCGTCGACGCCGTTCACGTCGCCGTTGAAGATGTGCATCCGTAGCTCGCCGTTCTTCGTGAACAGACCGTCGGCGGAGTACGTAACGCCGCCGATAATCGCCGTGCCGGATAAGTGGCCCGGCTCGACGACGACGCCTGCGGGGTTGTTGGAAGGCCCGACGGGCGTGTCGTCGCTGCCGCCACCGCCGCACGCGGCCAGCGCCGCGGCGGCCGCGATGACAGCGGCCCTGTAGAACGCGATCGACATCGGAAATTCCACGCCTCAGTTTAACCCCGGCATGGGTCCTCCGTACCCGGGGGCCGGTTCAACGTAGCCGGCGCCGGTGCCGAGCGTTACGAGCGCAGCGCCTCGAGCACGCTGTCGAACGCGTCGTTCGCGCGGCGCAGCACGACCGCGGAGGCCTCGATCGCGCGCTGCGCCTCGATCATGTCGACGAGCGGCTCCGCGAGCTCCACGGGCTCTTTGCCCTGGGCCGGCGCCGAGGCGATCTCGTGCGCAGCTTTGTGGAGCTTGCGATGCGCCGCCTGAATCCCGTCAAGGGCTGTCTGGTTTAGGCCGGTAATCTTGTCCATTCCAGGCCTGACGGCCGCAACCGCCGAAACTTTAGCCGTACTGGACATAAACACAGGTTTTAAGTAAACCTAGGCCCATGCTCCCCGCGAATTTCCACCCCGCCGTCGCCGGCTGGTTCAAGGCCGCTTTCACTGCGCCGACCGGCGTGCAGCTGAAAGCGTGGGACGCGATCGGCGGCGGCACGCACACACTGATCAGCGCGCCGACGGGCTCGGGCAAGACGCTCGCCGCGTTCCTGGGCGTCATCGATCTGCTCGCGAAGCAGGCGGCCGACGGCACGCTGCGCGACGAGACGCAGATCCTGTACGTCTCGCCGCTGAAGGCGCTGTCGAACGACATCGAGAAGAACCTGCGCGCGCCGCTCGAAGGCATCGGCCGCGAGTTCGCGGCGAGCATGCTGGGTTCCGCGCCGATCCGCGCGGCCGTGCGCACGGGCGATACGCCGCAGAGCGAGCGCGCGCGCGATGCGCCGCAGCCGCCGCACATCCTGGTCACGACGCCGGAGTCGCTGTACATCCTGCTCAGCACCGAGTCGGGCCGGAAGATGCTGCGCACGGTGCGCACCGTGATCGTCGACGAGATCCACGCGCTCGCCGGCAACAAGCGCGGCGCGCATCTCGCGCTGTCGCTCGAACGGCTCGAGGCGCTGTGCGAGCGTCCGCCGACGCGCGTCGGCATCTCGGCCACGACGAAGCCGATCGATCTGATGACGCGGTTCCTGACGGGCGTCACGGACGCGCCGTGCACGGTGATCGACGAGGGCCACGCGCGCGAGCGCGATCTCACGCTCGAGCTGCCGGGCTCGCCGCTCGAGGCGATCATGTCGGGCGAGGTGTGGATCGAGGTGTACGACCGGCTCGCCGAGCTCATGCGCGCGCATCGCACGACGCTGATCTTCGTGAACACGCGCCGGCTCGCGGAGCGCGCGGCGCGGCATCTCGCGGAGCGGCTCGGCGAGGACGTCGTCACGTCGCACCACGGCAGCCTCGCGAAGGAGCACCGGCTCAAGGCCGAGGAGCGCTTGAAGGCCGGCGAGCTGAAGGCGCTCGTCGCCACGTCGTCGCTCGAGCTCGGCATCGACATCGGCGACGTGGATCTCGTGTGTCAGCTCGGCTCGCCGCACGCGATCGCGGCGTTCCTGCAGCGCGTCGGCCGCTCGGGCCACGGGCTCGGCCGCGTGCCGAAGGGCCGGCTGTTTCCGCTGTCGCGCGACGATCTCGTCGAGTGCACGGCGCTGATCGCGGCGATCCGCCGCATCGAGCTCGATGCGATCAAGCCGCGGCCGCAGCCGCTCGACGTGCTCGCGCAGCAGATCGTGGCCGAGGTCGGCGCGCAGGAGTGGAGCGTCGACGATCTGCACGAGCGCTTCACGCACGCGGCCACGTACACGAACGTGACGCGCGACGAGTTCGTCGAGCGTCGCGCGCATGCTCGCCGACGGCTTCACGACGCATCGCGGCCGGCGCAGCGCGCATCTGCACTTCGACCGCGTGAACAACGTGCTGCGCGGCCGGCGCGGCGCGACGCTGACGGCCGTCACGAACGGCGGCGCGATCCCGGATCAGTTCGACTACGAGGTCGTGCTGCTGCCGAGCGAGCTGCCGGTCGGCACGCTGAACGAGGACTTCGCGTTCGAGAGCATGCCGGGCGACATCTTCCAGCTCGGCAACGCGTCGTATCGCGTCCAGAAGCTCGAGGGCGGCAAGGTCTACGTCACGGACGCGCAGGGCCAGCCGCCGACGATCCCGTTCTGGCTCGGCGAGGCGCCGGGCCGCAGCGACGAGCTGTCGACGACCGTGGGGTCGTTGAACGAGACGATCGCCGAGCTGCTCGACAGCGACGGCCCGCCGCGCGCGGTGGGCTGGCTCCGCGAGGAGCTGGGTTTGACCGAGAGCGCGGCGCAGCAGCTCGTCGAGTACCTCGCGGCCGCGAAGGCCGCGCTCGGCGTGTTGCCGACTCGCAAGCGCGTGATCTTCGAGCGCTTCTTCGACGAGACCGGCGACACGCACTTCGTCGTGCACTCGTCGTTCGGCTCGCGGGTGAATCGCGCGTGGGGACTGTAGCCTGCGCAAGCGCTTCTGCCGCACGTTCAACTTCGAGCTGCAGGCCGCGGCGCTCGAGGATTCGATCGTGCTGTCGCTCGGCGCCGTGCACAGCTTCGCGCTCGAGGACGTCGTGCGGTATCTCTCGAGCAAGACCGTGCGCACCGTGCTGACGCAGGCCGTGCTCGACGCGCCCGTGTTCGGCGTGTACTGGCGCTGGAACGCGAGCACGGCGCTCGCGGTGCGCCGCTTTCGCAACGGCAAGAAGCAGCCGGCGCAGTTCCAGCGCATGGACGCCGAGGATTTGTTGTCGACGGTGTTCCCGGAGCAGCTCGCGTGCGCTGAGAACCTGCCCGCAGGCGACCGCGAGATTCCGGATCACCCGCTCGTGAAGCAGACGCTCGACGACGTGCTGACGATGAACATGGACGTCGACGGCCTGGTCCGCGTGCTCGAGCGCATCGAGGCCGGCGAGGTCGAGGTCGTGTGCCGCGAGCTCACGAGCCCGTCGCCGCTCGCGCAGGAGATCTTGGGCGCGAAGCCGTACGCGTTCCTCGACGACGCGCCGGCCGAGGAGCGGCGCACGCTCGCCGTGCAGTCGCGCCGCTACATGACGGCCGAGCAAGCGGCCGAGCTCGGCTCGCTGGACCCCGAGGCCATCGAGCGCGTGAAGAGCGAAGCGTGGCCGCAGGTGTTGAACACCGACGAGCTGAACGATGCGCTGGTGCTGCTCGGTTTCGTGACGGCCGAGGAGGGCGCGCCGTGGCGCGACTGGTTCGAGCGCCTGCGCGCCGACGGCCGCGCGACGATCGTGACGCTCTCGAACGGCACCGAGCTTATGGTCAGCGCCGAGCGCTTGCCCGAGGTCACGCTCGCGCTGCCGGGCGCCACGCCGGCCGACGCGCTCGTCGCGCTCGACACGTCGCGCGCCGGGCGCGGACGCGGCGCTGACGGCGTTGGTGCAGAGCCGCCTCGAGGCGCTCGGGCCCGTGACGGCCGAGGCGCTGGCGCGGCCGTTCGGCTTGCGCGCGGACGATGTCGCGATGCCCGCTGCTCGCGTTGGAGCAGCAGGGCTCGGCGATGCGCGGCCGCTATTCAACCACTGGGTCAGCGGCCGGCGCCGGCGGCGCCGAGGAGTGGTGCGAGCGGCGGCTGCTCGCGCGGATCCATCGCTACACGCTGAAGCGCCTGCGCAACGAGATCGAGCCCGCGACGCTCGCGGACTATCAGCGCTTCCTGTTCCACTGGCAGGGCTTGGGCGGCGAGCGCCGACAAGGTCGCGAGGCGCTGCGCGCCGTGCTCGGCGAGCTGCAGGGCTTGGCGCTGCCGGCCGCGCTGTGGGAGCGCGAGGTGTTGCCGGCGCGGATCGGCGACTACGGCGCGTCGCTGCTCGATCAGCTGTGCACGGCCGGCGAGGTCGTCTGGTGGCGGCCGCGGCCGAGCGGCGCGCCGCCGGGCGGTCGAGCGAGCACCGTCGCGACGTCGCCGATCGCGATCGTGCCGCGCACGGCGTTGCCGTTGTGGCGCTCGCTCGGCAGCTTCGACCCGGTCGGCGCCATGTCGGGCGCGGCCGAGCGCGTGGTGGGTGCGTTGCGCGAGCGCGGCGCGTTGTTCTTCGTCGAGATCGTGCAGGCGAGCGGCCTGCTGCGCGTGCAGGTCGAGGAAGCGCTCGGCGAGCTCGTCGCGCGCGGGCTCGTGACGGCGGACTCGTTCACGGGGCTGCGCGCAGTGCTCACGCCGCAAAGCCGGCGGCGCGGCTTTGCGGGCCGCTCGCGGCTGCGCGGCACCACCGGCTTCGACGGCGCGGGTCGCTGGGCGCTACTGCCGCCGCGCGCCGCGCCGCGCACGGCGACCGACGCGGAGGCGCTCGAGCACGTCGCGAAGACGCTGCTGCGGCGGTACGGCGTGATCTGCCGGCGGCTCGCACAGCGCGAGCTGTTGGCTCCGAGCTGGCGCGAGCTGCTGCCGTTCTACCGTACGGCCGAGGCGCGCGGCGAGATTCGCGGCGGGCGTTTCATCGAGCCGTTCGGCGGCGAGCAATTCGCGTTGGTCGAAGCCGTCGAGGAGCTGCGTCGCTTGCGGCGCGTGCCGGACGCGAACGACTGGGTCGTGGTCGCGTCCGCGGATCCTGCGAATCTCGCGGGGCTCATCGACGACACGCCCCGTGCGCCGGTGCCGAACCGTCGCCTCGCGTTTCGCAACGGCGTCGCGGTTGCAGCGCGCGCCCAAGCCGGTGCCGTAGAATGGCTCGCGGAGCTCGCGCCCGCCGAACGGAGTCACGCAACGACACTGCTCGCGGGCGACACGGGACCGGCCCCACGTCGTGCGACCGGCTGGTCTCGATAAGTATCAACTTTCGATAGGAGAACTCGAACATGGCTCAAACACTCACCGGCGGATGTCTGTGCGGCGCGGTCCGCTACAAGATCACGGGCGATCTGATTTTCAGCGGCAAGTGCTATTGCGAAGATTGCCGCAAGGGCGGCAGCACTGGCCATTCGTCCGTGCTCGCGGTTCCAGAGGGCACCGTGTCGATCACGGGCAAGCTCACGGAGTTCAAGAAGAACGGCAGCAGCGGGCAGCCGATCACGCGCCGCTTCTGCCCGGTGTGCGGCTCGCGGATCTCGGCCATGGCCACGGTCATGCCGGGCGTCATGATGATCACGGCGTCGACGCTCGACGAGCCCGAGAAGTTCGTCACGCAGATGAGCGTGTTCGCGTCGCGCGCGCCGAGCTGGGACCAACCGCCCGCGAGCGCGCCGGCGTTCCCGGAGATGCCTCCGCCGCAGCAAAGTCACTAACCCGCCTTCCCGGCGCGGCACCCTCGCGGCGCCGCGCCTCGTTTGCGCGCAGCAACGGTGCGTAACCACCACCCGCGTGGTTTACGCGCCGATTTCCACTGATCGTCCGGTGCGCGGACGATCTCCCTCAAATCGTCCGGCCTCCTGACGATCGCGCAGGGGACACATACGTACACACCTGCCTCCGGTTGACAGCGTGTTTATCGTTCATTTATTATCGATAAACGATAAACATTTACCGCTAAACGGGGTCATGGCCATGAATCCACGCATCGAAGCACGCCTCGAGAAGGTCAAGCGGATCAGCCGCAGCGCCAGGCGCGCGTGCTACTGGCTGATGGCGTTCGCGCTGCTGGCAGCCGCCATTACGGTCGTCGGCAGGCTGGGCGCGCCGGAATCGCTGACGTGCGAGATCGGCGGAGTGCGTGGCCCCTGTAGCGCGCTGTCGTCGCAAGCCATGACACTCCTCCTCGTCTCGCTGGTCGGTAGCGTCGCGCTCGTACTGGTCGGTCTGTACCGGCTGGCACAGCTGTTCGGCAACTACGCGCGCGGCGAGATCTTCACGCGCGGCAGCGTCCGCGAGCTGCGCATGCTGAGCTATGTGGCCGTCGCCTACGCGGTGCTTCAGTTCGTGCTGTTCGTCGGGTGGATGATCTTGGGTCGCGAGAGCATTGCAGGGTGGCCGCAAGAGCTGCGCTTCGACTTGCCCTTGGCCCCGGTTGCGTTGGCCAGCTTCATCACTCTGCTGTCCTGGATCATGGATGTCGGCGCAGAGATCCGCGAAGAGAACGAGCTGACGGTGTAACGAACGTGGGCATAGTCGTGAATCTCGATGTCATGCTCGCGCGTCGCAAGATGCGGCTCGGCACGCTGGCCGAGGCCGTCGGCATCACGCCGCAGAATCTCTCGGTGCTGAAAACCGGGCGCGCGAAGGCGATCCGCTTCTCGACGCTCGAGAAGCTCTGCGAAGCGCTCGAGTGCCAGCCCGGCGATCTGTTCGAGTTTCGCGCCGGCGAAAGCGCTCCGGCCGAAGAAGCCGCGGACCCCGCCGAAGCCGACGTCGAAGAGGCCTAGCGGCCGGCGCCGACGGGCGAGTGTCAACGTTGGGCGTCGGGCGTATGATCGAGCGCCGCAGCAGATGTCCCGAGGTTCGTCATGAACAGACCGGGCTTTCTCATCTCGACCGTTGCCGTCGCCCTGGCGACCGCACCTGCCACAGCGCACCACTCGTACGTCGAGTTCGATCAGCAGAGCACCGTCGAGATCGAAGGCACGCTGGTCGCCGCCTTGTGGCAGAACCCGCACTCGCGACTGACGGTGGCCGTGGCCGATGGCACTCGCTGGGACATCGAGAGCTCCGCTGTCAACGGATTGCGCCGCGCCGGTGCCCCGCTCGAGCTCTACGCAGTCGGCACGAAGGTCAAGGTCGCGGGCTGGCCTTCGACACGAGCTGCGAGCCGCTTGTTCGGCACTAACTTGCTTTCGGCGGGCGGCGAGGAGCTGATCCTGTTCCGTGCGCCGCCGCGCTGGGGTACAACCGCCTTCGGCACGGAACGAGTGGCGATGGCCCCGAGCGTGTCCGGGAGCTCCGAGAAAACGATTTTCAGGGCGTGGGGATCGGCCTACGCGCGGCCCGGCGTGCCCGACGATCCCGACGCGTCGCCGGCAGCGCTCTGGCGCGTGCCGTTGCCGCTGACGGACGCCGCGCGGCAGGCCTTGGCCGGGTTCGATCCCGTCAAGTACATGATGAGCCTCGGCTGCGGTGGAAAAGGCATGCCCGAGATCATCGGCGTTCCGGCCGTGACCGACTTCGTGGATCGCGGCGATTCGATACTGATGCGCATCGAAGAGTTCGATACGGTCCGTACGATCCACTTGAACAGCCGGGAGAACCCTAGGGCGCAACCGAAAACGCTGCTCGGCTATTCGACCGGCCGTTGGGAAGGCGACACGCTCATCGTAGAGACCGGCAGCGTCGGTGCGCCGCATCTTCGGCCGGGAGTGCCGCTCGGACCCGACGCTTCGTTCGTCGAGCGATTTACGCCGAGCCCGGACGGTAAGCGCCTCAACTACACGATCGTGATGACCGATCCGTACTCGTTGACGCAACCGGTGGAGCAGAAGCGCTCATGGGTCGCCATCGACGAGCAGGTTCTGCCGTTCAACTGCGTGCCGCTGAACTGACACGCTGCTGACGAGGCCTAGCGGCGACTGCCGCCGAGGCTCTTGTAGGAGCGGTCGAGAAAGTACGTGCGCGGGTTGCCGTATTTCGCGTCGAACTCTTTCGTCGGCTCGGCCGCGACGACCTGCGCGAGCGTGGCGCCGCTCGCGACGAGCGCCGCGATGCGGCCCCGCACGGTCCTCAGCATCTCGACATAGGCGACGAGGTCGTCGTAGCGCGCGACTCTGCCGTGCCCGGGCACGATCACGGTGTCGCGGTTGAATTCCTCGAGCAAGCGAGTCACGAACTCGATCTCGCCGTCGAAGCTGCCGCCGTTGTCGACGTCCGAGAACGGATACGCAGCCGGCAGGAACACGTCGCCCGTGTGCGCGATGTTTGCTTCACGCAAGATCACGACCGCGTCGCCGGCCGTGTGCGCCGGCGACACGTGCACGAGCTCGAGACGCTCGCCGTTCAAGTACAGCTCGAGCCGATCCGCGAACGTGACGACCGGCAGCGCGGCGGGCGGAAACGCGGGTTGATCCAGGATCGTGCGGACGACATTGATCTTGTTGTCGTGCGTCAGCATGTCGCGCGAGTTCGCGTGCGCGACGATCAGTGCGCCGTCCGGGCCCAGCACCTTGTTGCCCTCGGAGTGGTCGTCGTGCCAGTGCGTGTTGATCGCGTAGCGGATCGGGCCGCCGCCGAGGGCCGTGATCGCCTCGCGATACTTCGGCACGAACTGCGGATAGCCCGTGTCGACGACGACCGCGCCATCCGAGCCGAGCAGCACGAGCACGTTGCCGGAGACTTGCCCGCCGCCGGCGCCGTACAGCACGTGCACGTTCGGGCGCGATCGTCTCGGTCGTGACGGCCGCCTCGCGAGGCGGCTGCTGCGCGCCCGCCGCGGCGCCGACGAGCGCGAACACCAACGCCGCCACGTACTTGTACATTTCGTCCTCTCCCACAGTTCGAGCCGTGTGACGCGAATATACCCCGCGAAACGGGCCGCCAAGTACAATGCGCCCCATGAAAATTGCGGTGCTTTTCGGCGGCGACAGCATGGAGCGCGACGTGTCGATCGCGAGCGCGGGCCAAGTCGTCGGCGCGCTGCGAAGCCG
The DNA here is from genome assembly GCA_963741255.1 of uncultured Gammaproteobacteria bacterium. Classification (GTDB taxonomy): domain Bacteria; phylum Pseudomonadota; class Gammaproteobacteria; order Steroidobacterales; family Rariloculaceae; genus FEN-1219. The sequence goes on from CAVUHM010000008.1 coordinate 38,279, forward strand.
CGGCCACGAGGTCATCGCGTACGATTCCGGCCGCGGCCGGCTTACGCAGTCCGACGAGCAGCGCCTGTTCGCGAGCAAGATCGATCGCGAGCCGCCCGACAAGAACGCGGTCACGAGCTTGCCGACCGTCGTCTCGGCACCGGACTTGGCCGACGTCGACGTCGTGTTCCTCGCGATGCACGGCGGCACCGGCGAGGACGGCACGGTCCAAGCGCTGCTCGATCTCGCCGGCATTGCGTACACGGGCAGCGGCAAGCTCGGCAGCGCGCTCGGTTGGGACAAGGACGTCGCGAAGCGGCTTTTTCTGGCGGCCGGCGTGCCGACGCCGGACTGGCTCATGGCGCCTGCAGCGCCCGATGCGGTCGCGAAGCGGCTTGGGTTTCCGTTGATCGTGAAGCCGAACGGCCAGGGCTCGACGGTCGGCCTCACGCTCGTGAAAACCCCGGGCGAATTGCAACCCGCGATCGACCTCGCGGCCGGCTTCGACGACGCGGTCATGATCGAGCGCTACATCGCGGGCCGCGAGATCACGGTCGGGATCCTCGACGACCAGGCGCTCGCGGTCGGCGAGATCATTCCGCGCACCGGGCCCATCTTCGACTACGCGGCGAAATACCAAGCCGGCGGCGCCGAGGAGATCTTCCCGGCCGATCTCACGCCCGAGCAAACGGCGCGCGCGCAGGACTTGGCACTCCGCGTGCACCGGTCGTTGAAGCTCGACACTTACAGCCGCGTCGATTTTCGGATGGACGAAGCCGGCGATCTCTGGTGCCTCGAGGTCAACACGCTGCCGGGGCTGACCTCGGCGAGCTTGCTGCCGCGCGCGGCCGCCGCAGTCGGCATCAGTTTCCCGGAGTTGTGCGAGCGGATCTGCCGCGGCGCTCTGAAGGGCCGCAAGGCGCAATAGCTTTAGATCATCGCGAGCGGCGTTGCGCGCTGCGGCGGCGGGAACGCGCGATCGAGGTCGTTGAGATCGCTTGGCGTGAGCTCGAGCGCGAGCGCCGCGTGGTTGTCGCGCACGTGCGCCTCGCTCGAGGCTTTCGGTATCACGATCACGTCCGGGTGTCGCAGCAGCCACGCGATCGCGATTCGCGCCGGTGTGGCGCCGATCCGCGCGGCCATCGCCTTCAACACCGGGTGCGTGCGCAGCCGCGGCGAATCGCTGCCGAGCGGCGAATACGCCATCAGCGGCACGCCGCGCTCTCGGCACCACGGCAGCAGGTCCCACTCGACGCCGCGCTGCTCGAGGTTGTACAGCACCTGATTCGTCGCGATGTCCGAAGCACCCGGTAGCGACGCTGCTTCCTCCAAATCACTGCGATCGAGATTGCTGACGCCGTAGTGCCTTATCAGCCCGCGATCTCGCAGAGTCGTGAACGCCTCGAGCGTCTCCGCGAGCGGCACCGAGCCTTGCCAGTGCAGCAGATACATATCGACGTAATCGGTCTTCAAGCGCTTCAGGCTGCGCTCGCACGCGGCGATGGCGTCGTCGCGCGATGCGTTCTGGGGTAGTACCTTGCTGACGAGATAGACCTGGTCGCGCCGCCCGGCGACGGCCGTCGCGACGAGCTCTTCCGAGCGGCCGTTGCCGTACATCTCGGCTGTGTCGATCAGCACCAATCCCAAGTCGATACCGACCTTAAGAGCCAGCAACTCCGGCGCGCGCTTGCGGCGATCCTCGCCGATTTGCCACGCGCCTTGGCCGAGCCGCGGGACCGCGGCGCCGGACGGCAGTCGAAACGGATTCTTATCGCTGTCGGTGCTCATTGTCGCCATCCTTGGCCGATAGCCCGACCCACGGGCTCACCGCGAACGCGAGCCACGCGATCATGAACGAAACCCCGCCATACGGCGCCACGGCGACGATGCCGGGCGCCACGCCGAGCGTGCGCGCATAGATGCTGCCGCAGAACAGCACGGTGCCCACGAGCATCAGCCATGCGGCGACGGCGCGTACTCGGCCGGCCGTTCCCGTGAGACCCACGAGCGCGATCGCGACTACGCCCAGGCCGTGGAAGAACTGAAACTGCACGGCCGTCTCGAAGCTCCGGAGCGCCTGCTCGTCGACGAGCGGCAGAGCGTGGCTGCCGACCGCGCCTGCGATCGTCGCGATCAGCAGCGACAGCGCGGCCGCAGTCAGCAAAACCTTGGTCTGAACGGACATGAAGGGGAGGCTACCAGAGCGTGATGTAGCTCACACGAGCGGCCGCGAATCTCAAGGTTTCGCGGCCTCGGGCCGACTGGGGGGCGTATGCCGCGGCGTTGCGGATGCACCGGGTTGCGCCCGAGTGCGTCGAACGCGACTGCCGAGACGGCGCGAGGGCATGACGGTGGGGGCAGCACAGCTTCCGGGCTACGAGCACGGACCAGCGATTCACGACAGCAGCGCATCGTCCGTATTTCGGGCGCGCCGCTCAAGCGACGGCGCGCGCGTGGCCATCAAGCGCTCGCAAGGCCACTCCGTGTCGGCGCGCCAGCTCACGCGCTACCGCAACGAGTACGAGCTGCTGCGGCTCGCTCGATTGCCCCGGTGTCGTCAAAGCCCACGATCTGGTGCGGCACGACGGCCAAGTCGCGCTCGTGCTCGAGGACCTGCCGGGCACGTCGCTGCGCCGCTGGATCGAGTCGTCGACGCGAGCGCACCGATGCAGCGAGCGGCTCGCGCATCGCGATGCAGCTCGCCGACATCGTCGCGGCCGTGCACGCGGCGAACGTCATTCACAAGGACATCAGCAGCCACAACGTCGTCTACGACCCCGAGACGCGCCGCTGCACGCTGATCGACTTCGGCATCGCGACGCGGCTGCGCAGCGAGGAGAGCAAGTTCCAGCCGCCGGCCGCGCTCGAGGGCACGCTCGCCTACATCGCGCCCGAGCAGACCGGGCGAATGAACCGCAGCCTCGACTACCGCGCGGATCTGTACTCGCTCGGCGTCACGCTGTACGAGCTCTTCACGGGCAGCCTGCCGCACGAGAGCGCGGACCCGCTCGAGATGGTCCACTTCCACATCGCCGGCAAGCCCGTGCCGCCGTGCGAGCGCGACGCGCGCGTGCCCGAGGCGCTATCCGACATCGTGCTGAAGCTGCTGCAGAAGGAGCCCGAGGACCGCTACCAGAGCGCGGCCGGGCTCGCGGCGGATCTGCGCCGCTGCCTCGCGCCGCTCGAGGGCGGCGGGCCGATCGCGCCGTTCGCGCTCGGCAGCGCGGACGCGATCGACCGGTTCGAGCCGCCGCAGAAGCTGTACGGCCGCAAGGCCGAGACGCAGACGCTGCTCGCGAGCTTCGAGCGCGTCGCGCGCGGCGGCGTCGAGACGATCACGGTCGCGGGCCAGCCCGGCATCGGCAAGACGTCGCTCGTGCAGGAGATCTATCAGCCGATCACGCGCCGGCGCGGCTACTTCGTCGGCCGGCAAGTTCGATCAGCTGCAGCAGAACGTGCCGTTCAGCGCGCTCGTCGACGGCGCTCCAGGATCTCGTCGCAGCAGCTGCTGACCGAGAGCGAGGAGGAGATCGCGGCGTGGCGCGAGGCGATCCACGCGGCCGTGCACCCGAACGGCCAGCTGATCGTCGACGTGGTGCCCGGCGCTCGAGCTCATCATCGGCCCGCAGCCGCGCGTGCCGGAGCTCGAGGCGCTCGAAGCGCAGAACCGCTTCAACCTCGTGTTCCAGAATTTCGTGCAGGTGTTCTGCAAGAAGTCGCACCCGCTCGTGCTGTTCCTCGACGACATGCAGTGGGCCGACGCGGCGAGCCTGAACCTCGTCACGCTGATCGTCGTCGGCGCGCGCGACCGAGTCGCTGCTGCTCGTGCTGACGTATCGCGACACCGAGGTGTCGGCCGACGCATCCGTTCATGCTCGCGGTCAAGGAGCAGGCGAAGCAGGGCGTGCCCGTGCACTCGATCGAGCTGCAAGCCGCTCGGCGTTGCCGAGGTCGCGGAGTTCGTCGCCGACACGCTGCACCAGGACGCCGCGGCCGCGATGCCGCTCGCGGAGATCATTCAGCAGAAGACGGGCGGCAACCCGTTCTTCATGCGCCAGTTCCTCCAGGCGCTGCACGGCGAAGGCTGATCAGCTTCGACAGCCGCGACGAAGCGCATTCCGCTACGACATCGCGGCCGTGCAAGAAGCCGCGATCACGGAGAACGTCGCCGAGCTGCTCGCCGCGAAGCTGCAGCGGCTGCCCGAGCGCACGCGCGCGACGCTGCGCGTCGCGGCCGTCATCGGCGGCCGGTTCGAGCTGCGCGTGCTCGCGAACGTGCAGCAGCAGTCGGCGGCCGGACGACCGACGCGAGCCTGCGGCCCGCGATCGAGGCCGGGCTCATCGTGCCGCTGACCGGCCTCGAGAGCCTCGATCCCGACGGCTGCAGTCGCCGCTCGTCTACGGGCGGTTCGCGTTCCTCCACGATCGCGTGCAGCAGGCCGCGTATGCGACGCTGCCCGAGCAGCGAGCGGCCCGCGCTGCACCTCGCGATCGGCCGCGCGCTGCTCGCGGTGACGCCGCCGGCCGAGCTCGAGGCGCGGCTGTTCGACATCGTCGGCCACTTGAACCAGGGCCGCGCGCTGATCGCGACGAGGCCGAGCGGCGCGGCTCGCCGAGCTGAACCGGCGCGCCGGAATCAAGGCCCGCGACTCGACGGCGTACGACGCTCGCGGTGCGCAGCTTCCGCATCGCGATCGAGCTCGAGGGCGCCGACGCGTGGCGCGACGCGCTACGCGGTGCAGTACGACACGCACCGGCGGCTCGCGGAGGCGCTCGGTCTCACGGCGGACGCGGCCGGCGCGCTCCCGTGATCGAGCAGGCGCTCGCAGCACGCGGCGTCGCTGATCGATCGCACGCACTCTGAACGCGATCAAGACGAACGTGCTGCTGATGCATGGGCAGCATTCCGGAGGCGCTCGCGTGCGGCCGCGCCGCGGCGCGGCAGTTCGGCATCGACCTGCCCGAGCAGCCCGAGCAGGTGCGCGCGCTGCTGCAGCGCGAGATCCAGATCATTCGCGAGCGGACGGCGGCGATCGGCATCGAGAAGCTGCTCGACCTGCCGCCGATGCAGGACCCCGCCACGATCGCGCTGATGGGCTCTGATCATGCACTGCCTGCCGGCGGCGTTTCAGAGCGATCAGGAGTCGTACGCGCTGCTCTGCTGCACGATGGTCCGGCTGTCGCTCGAGCACGGCAACTGCGGGCTGTCGGCGCGCGCGTACGGCTCGTTCGCGGCGCTTGCTTGAGCAGCGTGCTGCGCGAGTACGAGGACGCCTATCGCTTCGCGAAGCTCGGCGTCGATCTCGCGCACAAGCTCGACGAGACGTCGATGCTGTCCGGCGTGTACTTCCTGTTCGGCGATGTTCGCGTCGCACTGGGTCAAGCCCGTCGACGAGAGCATCGACCTGTATCAGCAAGCGGTTCGCTTCGGCTTGCAGAGCGGCGATCACGTGCACGCCGGCTACAGCGTCGCGCGCCGGTTCTCGCACCTGCAGTTCCGCGGCATGCCGCTCGCCGAGCTGCGCGAGGACGCGGACGCCGCGATCGAGAACGCTGCATCGAATCAGCCGACTCGGCGAACCCGGAGTTCTTGCGGCCGCGAGCTCGAGCTGATCGACTGGCTGCGCGGCGAGCGGCCGCCACGGCAACACGCTCGGCAACGGCGATCTCGACGAGGCCGCGTCGACGGCCGCGATCCAGGCGCGCGGCAATCGCTCGTTCGAGGCCGACTGGTTCATGATGCTGACGATCCAGCGCTACTACGCCGAGGATTTCGCGGCCGCGCACCGCGTTCGCGAAGATCGCGGCGGGCCTGCAGCCGTTCAGCGCGGGCTTCGTGACGCGCGCCGAGCACGCGTTGTTCTCGCGCTCGCGACGGCCGCCGTGTACGGCCGAGCGCACGGCCGGAGCAGCGAGCCGAGTACGACGCGGAGCTCGAGGACCGTGCGCGAAGCAGCATGCGGCGCTGGGTCGCGCTCTGCCCCGGAGAACTTCGAGCACATGCAGTTGCTCGTCGAGGCCGAGTGCGCGCGGCTGCGCGGCGCGCGCATCGAGGCGGCCGATCTCTACGATCGCGCGATCGCGGCCGCGCGCGCGCAGGGGTTCCTGAACATCGAGGCGCTCGCGGACCGAGCTCGCCGCGCGTTTCTGGCTCCGCGACGGCAAGCCGGACTTCGCCGGATCTACTCGAGAAGGCGCTGCGACGCCTACGAGGCGTGGGGCGCGCACGGCAAGGTCGCCGATCTCGTCGCGAAGCACGGGCTGAACGCGGCAGGCAGCGCGACCGTGTCCGTCACCGCGGGCTCGACGACGCTCGGCTCCGTCCGCGGAGCGCTCGGACTGCGCTCGACCTCGCGACGCTGCTGAAGGCGAGCCAGGCGATCGCCGGCGAGATCGTGCTCGAGCGCTTGCTGCTCGAAGCTGATGGACATCATCCGCGAGAACGCCGGCGCGGAGTCGGTCGTGCTCGTGCTCGAGTCCGAACGGCGAGTTCCTGGTGCAGGGCGTGAAGACCGCGGCCGGCGAGTCGCGCGTGCTCGCGGCCGAGCCGCTGCGCCTGTCGATCGCGTGCTCGAACGGCATCGTGAACTACGTGCTGCGCACGTCGGAGCACGTCGTGCTCGACGACGCGGCGCAGCAAGGCAAGTTCCGCAACGACCCGTACGTCGCGCAACAAGCGGCCGAAGTCCGTGCTGTGCGCACCGGTCGCGCATCAGGGCAAGCTCATCGGCGCCGTCTATCTCGAGAACAACCAGGTGGCCGGCGCGTTCACGCCGGATCGCCTCGAGGCGTTGAACATCCTGATGTCGCAGATCGCGGTCTCGATCGAGAACGCGACGCTGTACAGCCGGCAGGAGCAGCAGAGCCGCGCGATCGAAGCCGCGAACGTGACGTCTGACGAGCGAGATCGCCGAGCGCAAGCGCGCCGAGCAGGAGCTCAGCCGCTACAAGGATCACCTCGAGGAGCTCGTGAACGAGCGCACTCGCGAGCTCGAGAAGGCGCAGGGCAGGCTCGTCGAGCTGTCGCGCCGGGCCGGCATGGCCGAGGTCGCGTCCGGCGTGCTGCACAACGTCGGCAACGTGATGAACAGCGTGAATGTCGGCGCGAGCGTGGCGCGCGAAGCCGTGACGGCGCTGCCGGTCGAAGGGCTCAGCGCGCGCCGATAGGGCTGCTCGACGAGAACGCGGCATCGGCTCGCCGAGTATCTGGCGACGGACGCGGTCGGTCGCAAGCTGCCGGATTACCTGCGCAAGCTCGGCGCCGCCTTGGCCGAGGAGAAGCGCGCGATTCTCCGCAACATCGACCAGCTCGTCCGAGCATCTCGAGCACATGAAGAAGATCATCGCGGCGCAGCAGTCGTACGCGAAGGTCAACGGCGTCACGGAGGTCTGCAGCGCTCGAGGAGATCGCCGAGACCGCGCTCGCGATCAATCGAAGCGGCGCTGCGCGGAATGCGAAGGTCGAGATCGTGCGCGACTTCGAGCCGTTGGCGCCCGTGCTCGTCGACCGACACCAGCTCATGCAGATTCTCGTGAATCTGATCTCGAACGCGAAGCACGCGCTCGAGGACGTCGGCGCGGCCCGACCGGCAATTGCAGGTCGCGATCGCGAAGGTCGAGGGCGGCGTCCGCATCGAGGTGCGCGACAACGGCGTCGGCATCGCGCCCGAGAATCTGTCGAAGATCTTCACGCACGGCTTCACGACGAAGAAGACCGGTCACGGCTTCGGCCTGCACAACTGCGCGAACGCGGCGCAGCAGATGGACGGCAGCTTGACCGTGCACAGCGACGGGCGCGGCAAGGGCGCGAGCTTCGTGCTGCGGATGCCGGCCCAGTACGCGGAGGACCGGCTGACAGTGCATCGAGTGCGCGCATCGGGGGACTCCGGGCATGAGCGACCCGAGCCCACTTGCGCCGTCTCATCCCGCGGAATCGGCGGATTCTGATCGTCGACGACAACCGCGCCATTCACGAGGATTTCACGCAAGATCCTCGGCCGCGCGGCCGGCGCGCGCGACGCGCTGGACGCGCTCGACGCCGAGCTGTTCGGCACTCCGGCGGAAGCGGCGGAGGAGAGCTTCGAGCTCGACTCCGCGTACCAAGGCGAGGAGGCCATCGAGAAAGTCCGGCGCGCGCGCGCCGAAGGCCGCGGCTACGCGCTGCTGTTCGTCGACGTGCGGATGCCGCCGGGCCTCGACGGAATCGAGACGACGGCGCGGCTGCTGCGCGAGGACGCCGACGTCGGCATCGTGATCTGCTCCGCGTACTCGGATCACAGCTGGGAAGAGATGACGGCGGCGTTCGGCAAGACGGACCGCGTGCTGATCCTGAAGAAGCCGTTCGATACGGTCGAGGTGCGGCAGCTCGCGCACGCGCTGCAGCGGCGCTGGGAGCTCGCGCGGATCGCGGCGCTCAAGGTTCAGGACATGACGGCCGTCATCGATGCGCAAACCGCGCGAGCTGCGCGCCGCGAACGAAGCGCTGAAGCACGAGGCGGCGCTGCGCGAGGAGGCGTTGACGCAGGCTCGGCGAGTCGAACGAGCAGATTCGCGCGCTCGCGTACCAGGACGGGCTCACGGGGCTGCCGAATCGCCGCCTGTTCAACGAGCACCTCGAGAAGGTGCTCGGGCGCTCGCGGCGCAAGGGCACCGGCTTCGCGGTGCTGTTCATCGACATCGACAACTTCAAGCTGATCAACGACACGATCGGCCATCAGGCGGCCGACAAAGTGCTGCGCATGCTCGCCGACTCGCTGAGCATGCTGATACGCACCGACGACATGCTCGGTCTCTACCGCGACGACGAAGATCGACCCGACGACGACGATCACGGTCGAGTCGCTCAGCGATTCGGTGCTGTCGCGGCTCGGCGGCGACGAGTTCATCGTGCTGCTGCCGGACACGCGCGATCGGTTCGCGGCCGGCACGGTCGCGCGCCGAATCCTGTCGCATCTCGAGCAGCCGATCCGCGTCGACGATCACGAGGTGTTCGTGACCGCGAGCATCGGCATCGCGACGTTCCCCGAGGATGGGCTCGCCGAGCGAGAGTCCTGATCCGCAATGCCGACACGGCGATGTACCACGCAAAGCAGCAGGGCAAGGCGGCGTTCCAGTACTACTCGGCCGCGATGAACGCCGCGTCGGTCGAGCGACTGACGCTCGAGACCGGCCTGCGACGCGCGCTCGAGGACGACAGCCTCGAGCTGCATTACCAGCCGCAGATCGAGCTCAAGACCGGGCGCATCATCGGCGCCGAGGCGTTGCTGCGTTGGCAGCACCCGCAGCGCGGCTACATCTCGCCGGCGACGTTCATCCCGATCGCCGAGGACTCGGGCCTGATCCTGCCGATGGGCGAGTGGGTTCTCGAGCACGCGTGCCCGCAGGCCGCGGCGTGGCAGACGCGCGGGCTGCCGCCGATTCCGGTCGCCGTCAACGTGTCTGGCGTGCAGTTCCAGCGCCAGGACTTGTGCGAGCGTCGTGCGCCGCAAGCTCGCGCGTGCGGGGCTCGATCCGTCGATGCTGCGCATCGAGATCACGGAGACCGTGATCGTCTCGGCGCGCGAGCGCGCGATCGCGCTGCTGACGCAATTGCGCGAGCTCGGCGTGCGCCTCGCGCTCGACGACTTCGGCACCGGCTACTCGTCGCTGAGCTACCTGAAGAGCTTCCCGATCGACACGTTGAAGATCGACCGGTCGTTCGTCGCCGAGATGCTGACCGATCCGACGACGGCGTCGATCATCGAAGCCATCATCTCGATGACGCGCGTGTTGGGGCTGAGCGTGATCGCGGAAGGCGTCGAGGATCAGGCGCAGTTCAAGTTCCTGCAGCGGATCGGCTGCGACGCGGTGCAGGGCTTCTACGTGAGCCGGCCCGTGTCGGCCGCGAAATTCGCGGAGCTGCTCGCGAATCGCAAGCAGCCCTTGGCCGTCGTCAAATAGTGGTGGGCCCGGTAGGACTTGAACCTACGACCAAGGGATTCACTCGCCCCGCCGTTTCCGGCGGAAGTGGACTATCTCTTCACCCGCCGAGCAAAAAGCTTCGGGTAGGGTGCGGGACGCTCGCGCCTGTCATTAAGAGCACTCGAGCTCTCAGGTAGTCTCTGCACCGTCCGGCGGTGTACCGCCGGCTTGGCTCAGGGTTGCCGGCGCGTGCAGCGTTGCGGTTTCCCTGAATTCATCCCGTCCACTTCGCGGCTTTCGCCGCGAAGGCACCTTTCTCGATGAGTCCCCTGCTCTAACCAACTGAGCTACAGGCCCACGCGTAGAGTATGGTAGCACCGCCGCGCGGCGCTCCCGGGGGCGGAAAGGGACGATTTCGCAGCTGTGGGGCCTTCGCTTGCGCGAATCCGTTCGCTGCCGCTGGCCGAATTGAAGGGCAACGATCGCTTGGGGGCACCTATGCCGAAAGTCGCGCGCCGCAGCAAGCTTCGATGGCTTGGCGGTCTAGCACTCCTGCTTGCCGTTGGTGCCGTGGCATGGCGCCAGTGGCATGGCCCGGTGGTGCCGGTCTATCGGCTCGAGGAACGCACGCTCGTGCGAGCCGTCGTCGCGACCGGCAGGGTCGCAACACCGACGCGCGCGCAGGTTGGCAGCGAGATCACGGCGATCGTGCTCGAGCGTCGCGTGCAGGAGGGGGACATCGTCGCGGAGGGCGACGTCCTTGCCGTGTTGCGGGCCGATGACTTGGCGGCTCGCGTCCGCGAGGCCGAGGCGAGCTTGGAGCAGCTCGAGCGTGCTGTGCGCCCGCAGGCCGAAGCCGCAGTGCGCGAGGCCGAGGCGGAACTCGCGCAGGCCGCGCGCGAATCCCAACGCCGCCGCGAGCTCAACGATCGGCAGCTGATCGCCGGCGAACTGGTCGAGCAAGCCGAGCAAGCCGAGATCGTCGCTCGGGCGGCCGCCGACACCGCTCGCGTGCGGCTCTCTCGCCTTGCGCTCGGAGACGCCGACGAAGCGGTGCTGCGCGAGCGTCTCGCCGCGGCGCGCGCTGCGCTTGCCAAGACGGAGATTCGCGCTGCGGTTGCGGGCACCATCCTGACCCGCAATGTCGAGCCGGGCGACATCGTCCAACCGGGCGCCGCGCTGTTTGAGATCGCTCCGCGCGGTCCTATCGAGGTGCTCGTGCCGATCGACGAGAAGAGCTTCGGCGCGATCGAGCCCGGCCAGTCTGCTCGGTGCGTCGCCGATGCCTACCCCGACGAAATCTTCAACGCTCGCGTCACACTGATCGCGCCGAAAGTGGATCCGTTGCGCGGCACCGTCGACGTGCGTCTCACCGTGGACCCGGTGCCTGCGTTCTTGCGGCAGGACATGACGGTATCGGTCAACATCGAAACCGCGCGGCGCGCCCTTGCGCTGACCGTGCCGAACGATGCGCTCATGGCCGAGCCGAACGGGGGCGTCGCCGTGCTGGCTCTGCGTGGCCGCCGCACCGAGCGCGTGCCCGTCGAGGTGGGCTTGAAAGGGCTCACGATGACCGAAGTGACTGCGGGGCTTGCTGCCGGCGACCTCGTGCTTGCGACCCCGACGGTCGCTGCCGGCCAGCGCGTGCGCAGCAGTGTTCAACCGCTGCCGATCGGCGTGGAGCGAGCAAGCTCGAACGTGCCGGCAGCCGAGCGCAATTGATGTGGGTCGAGTGGAACATTGCGCTCAAGTTTTTGCGCGAGGGCGGCGTACAGACGGCATTGATCGTGATCGGGATTGCCGTCGGCACGTCTGTCATCGTCTTCATCACGTCGCTGGTCATGGGTCTACAGGCCAACCTCATCGAGAGCACGCTCGGGACGCAGGCGCACGTGAAGATCCAGCCGCAAGAGGAGATCAACCGAATCCTGCCGCCGCCCGGTGACGCGGTGCTGATCGCGATCGAGGATAGGCGCGCACAGCGCTTGCGCTCGATTCTCGACTGGCCCGAGGTCGTCAGTGCCGTCGAGCGCTTGTCGAGCGTGACGGCGGTGTCGCCCGTCGTCGCCGGCCCGGCCCTCGGCACACGCGGCGCTGCCGTAAAGTCCGTTGCGTTGCTCGGCATCGACCCGCCGCGCTACGAGCGAATCGTTCCTCTCGGCGAATACCTCGTGGCGGGCGAAGTCCGCGTGGGCGCAGGGGATACGTTGATCGGCAGCGAGCTCGCGGACGAGCTCGGCCTCGGCCTCGGCGACAAGCTGCGCCTGGAGGCCGGCGGGGGCCGCGATGCGGTGCTGACCGTCGCCGGCATATTCGCGCTCGGCGTGAGCGAGCTCGACTCCCGCTACGTCTACGTCGATTTGCCGCAGGCACAGTCGCTGCTCGACCTGCCGGGCGGCGTCAGCGTCATCGACGTGACGGTCGAGGACATCTTCACGGCCGACGCCGTCGCCGAGCGCATTACGCGGCTCACTGCCCTGAAAGCGGAGAGCTGGCTCGCGACCAACGCGCAGCTCGTCACCGGCCTTCGCGCGCAGAGCCTGTCGACGGTGATGATCAGCGTCTTCGTCGCGCTATCCGTCGCGTTCGGCATCGCCAGCGTTCTGGCCGTCAACGTCGTGCAGCGCACACGCGAAATCGGCATCTTGCGCGCCATGGGCAGCCCTCGTTGGCAGATCCAGCGCGTCTTTCTGCTGCAAGGCGGCGTGCTTGGGGTCTTGGGATCGATGGCCGGAGCGGGCGCGGGCTACGGCCTGATTTGGATTTTCAATACGTTCGGGCCCGCGGTGTTCGTGATCCCCATCGTGCCAGCGCTGATTCCGAGCACGATCGCGATTGCGACGTTGGCGGGCCTCTTGTCCGCGGCCGCCCCGGCGCGCCGCGCCGCACGGCTCGACCCCGTCGAGGCAATACGCTATGTCTGACCTCGAGACCGCGGGCGGCAGTGGCGACGTGCTGCGCCTCGCCGCGCTGCGCAAGTCGTACGCCGTCGGCACGCCCGTCGAAACCGAGGTGTTGCACGGCCTCGATTTGCGCATCGAGCCGCAAGACTTCGCCGCTCTGATCGGCCCATCCGGGTCGGGCAAGAGCACGCTGCTCAACCTGCTCGGCCTGCTCGATACGCCGACCGCCGGCGAGCTCTATCTGCTCGGCGAAGCCACAAGCCTAATGGATGACGATGCACGCACGGCTCTGCGCAGCAGCGCGCTCGGTTTCGTGTTTCAGTTTCATCATCTGTTGCCGGCTTTCACGCGCGATCGAGAACGTGCTGCTACCGCGTATGCTCGTGCACGGGCGGCCCAAGCCCGACGACGTTGCCTACGCGCGCAGCCTTCTCGCGGACGTCGGGCTCGAGGCGTTCGAGCAACGCAAGCCGTCTCAGCTTTCGGGCGGCCAACAGCAGCGCGTCGCCGTCGCACGGGCATTGATGACGCGCCCGCGGCTGTTGCTGGCGGACGAACCGACGGGAAATCTCGACACGGGAACGGCGGCCGAGGTGTTCTCGCTGTTTCGCCGCGTCAATCGCGAGCACCGTTGCGCGGTATTGGTCGTAACGCACGATCCGCGGCTGTCCGGCATTTGCGATCGCACCATCGAGCTCGTCGACGGCCGAATCGTGCGGGACGAGCGCACGGCTTCGTCACGCTGATCCGAAAAAGGAAGGGCCCGCAACAGCGGGCCCTTCTCGTGCAACCAGCGTTCGGACGCTGCCGACGTCAGTCGTCGATCAGGAAGCTGCGCAGCTGATCGGACCGCGACGGATGGCGCAGCTTGCGCAGCGCCTTCGCCTCGATCTGCCGAATGCGCTCGCGCGTGACGTCGAACTGCTTGCCGACTTCTTCGAGCGTGTGGTCGGTGTTCATGTCGATGCCGAAGCGCATGCGCAGCACCTTCGCTTCGCGCGGCGTGAGACCCGCGAGCACGGCGTGCGTCGTTTCCTTCAAGCCCTCGTCGGTCGCCGAGTCGATCGGCGAGGAGACGGCCGTGTCCTCGATGAAGTCGCCCAAGTGCGAATCCTCGTCGTCGCCGATCGGTGTTTCCATCGAGATCGGCTCTTTCGCGATCTTCAGCACCTTGCGGACCTTGTCCTCGGGCATCTCCATGCGCTGCGCGAGCTCGTCCGGCGTCGGCTCGCGGCCCATCTCCTGCAGCATCTGCCGCGAGATGCGGTTCAGCTTGTTGATCGTCTCGATCATGTGCACGGGGATGCGGATCGTGCGTGCCTGGTCCGCGATCGAGCGCGTGATGGCCTGACGAATCCACCACGTCGCGTACGTGGAGAATTTGTAGCCGCGGCGATACTCGAACTTGTCGACGGCCTTCATGAGGCCGATGTTGCCTTCCTGGATCAGGTCCAAGAACTGCAAACCGCGGTTCGTGTACTTCTTCGCGATCGAGATCACGAGACGCAGGTTCGCCTCGACCATCTCCTTCTTCGCGCGGCGAGCTTGAGCTTCGCCGAGCGAGATCTCGCGGTTGATCTCCTTGAGATCGCCGATCGTGAGCGTCGACGCTTCCTCGATTTTCTGCAGGCGCTTCTGCGACTTCTGGATCTCTTCCTTGGCTTTGTTCAGCGCCGAGGAATACTTGCGCTTCTGCCGAATGTGCTTGTCGACCCAGTGGAGGTTCGTCTCGTTCTTCGGGAAGCTCGCGATGAAATCCTTGCGCGGCATGCCGGCATCGCGCACGCAGAGCGCCATGACCATGCGTTCCTGGCTGCGGATCTGATTGATCGTGTCGCGGAGTTGTCCGACGAGCGCGTCGAACACTTTCGGCGCGAGCTTCAGCTCCATGAACTCGTTCGTCAGCGACTTCAACGTCTTCTTGGTCGCCGCGTCCTTCACGCCCTTCAGGGCGAGCGTCTCCATGTACTTCTTGTGCAGGCGCCGCAGCTTCTTCAAGCGCGCCGCGACTTCCTCGGGATCGGGGCCCGTATCCGGCGTCTCTTCCTCGGCATCCGGATCGTCGCTTTCCTCGTCGCGCGTCGCCTCTGCGGCCGCGGCGGCCGCGCGTGCGTTCGGGTCCGCGATCTGCTCGTTCGGATCGATGAAGCCCGTGATCAGATCCTGCAAGCGCGTCTCGCCGCGCAGAATCGCGTCGTACGTGTCGAAGATCAGATCGCCGGTCAACGGAAACTGCGCGAGGGCCGCGCGAACTTGGTCGAGCCCTTCTTCGATGCGCTTCGCGATTCGAATCTCGCCTTCACGCGTCAGCAACTCGACGGTGCCCATCTCGCGCATGTACATGCGCACGGGATCCGTCGTGCGACCGAACTCGGCGTCGACGGTCGCGAGCGCCGCGGCGGCTTCCTCGGCGGCATCTTCGTCGTTCGATACCGCGGAGTCGGAGAGGATCAGCGACTCGGCGTCCGGTGCCTTCTCGTACACCGTGATGCCCATATCGTTGATCATGTTGACGATGTCTTCGATCTGCTCCGGATCGACGATTTCGCTCGGCAGATGATCGTTGACTTCGCTGTACGTGAGGTAGCCCTGCTCCTTGCCTTTGGCAATGAGCAGTTTCAGCTGTGATTGACGTTCGTCTTCTTGCGGCGGGACCTGCGGCGTGTCTGTCGGCATGACGCTCCTCAACAAGGGCACGGCGGGGGGGCAAAATCGAACGGGGCACTATACCCGCGTCGGACCCCGCCGGCTAGCCAGTGGTTCCGATTCGGGACTTAACATTAATCGGGGCCGGCCGTGGGCCTATGCGCTCTAACGCTTCTGACGCTCGGGTCTTCGCGGCGTCCTGGACCATGCGCTCGAGCGCATCGTTCAGGACCCCCTGGGCCGCTTCGGGCCCGTCGAGCGGCTCGTCGGCGACCAGCCTCTCGAGGTGCTTGAGATCGGGGTCGTCGCGAAGGTTTTCCAGGAGCTGCGCCGTGGTCGGTGCGGGGAGGCTCGCGGCCAGGGTCAGGATCCGCCGCAGCAGCGGCGCGCCGGGCTGATTCAGGGCCTCGAGCTGCTCGGGGTGCGCGATGTCCCGCGCCGCGGCCGGATAGTGCAGCGCTAGGTGATCACGTGCTGCACCAGCGTCTTGCGCTTGACCCCGCTGGGCCCGGGCCGCGGCGCCGCCGCGGCCGGTACCGCGTCCGACATCATTTCGTTCAGCAGCGTCGGGCACCAGGTGCATCGATTCGCCGAGCGCGTCCATGACGGCGGCCCGGTACGTGCCCTCCGGTAGCCGCTTCAGCAGCGGTTTGGCGATGGCCTGAAAGCGTGATCGTCCGTCCACGGTCTCAAGGTCGACCCGGCTGGTCAACTCTTTAACCAGGAAGTCCGATAGTGGGTCGGCCTTCTCGGCCAAGCGTGCGAAACGCGTCGGGTCCCTTCGTGCGCACGAACGAGTCCGGGTCGTCGGCTTCGGGCAGCAGCAGGAACTTGAGCTCGAGCGTGCCGCCGCCGTACGGCAGCGCCGTCTCGAGCGCACGCCACGCGGCGGCGCGGCCGGCGCGGTCGCCGTCGAAGCAGAACACGATGCGATCCGTGAGGCGTGTGAGGCGGCGCAGGTTCTCCGTCGTCGTCGCGGTGCCGAGCGTCGCGACGGCGTACTCGATGCCGTGCTGAACGAGGCTCGCGACGTCGAGGTAGCCCTCGACGACGATGATCTGCTTCGGGCGGCCGGGATTCTGCCGAGCTTCGTACAGGCCGTACAGCTCGTGTCCCTTGCGGAAGATCGGCGTCTCGGGCGAGTTCAGATATTTCGGTTCGCCGGAGTCGAGCACGCGGCCGCCGAAGCCGATGATCTGGCCGCGCGGTGCATTGCGGATCGGGAACATGATGCGATCGCGGAATCGGTCGTAGCGGCGGCCCGATGTCGTTCGCGACGACGAGGCCGGCCTGCATCAGCTTGTCGATGCGCTCGTCGGATGTGCCGAGCGCGCGCAGCACGGTGTCCCACGCGTCCGGCGCATAGCCGATGCCGAAGCGTGCCGGCCGTCGGCCCGTCGATGCCGCGCTTCTTCAGATACGCGATCGCGGTCTCGCTCGAGCGCAGCGCGGCGCGGTAGATCTGATCCGCTTCGCGCAGCAGCGCGTAGAGCTCTTCGTTCTCTTCCTTGCGTTCCGGCTCGCCGGTGGTCTCGCGCGGCACCTCGAGGCCCATCATCTCCGCGAGCGCCTCGACGGCCTCGGGGAACTCGAGGTTGTCGTAGGCCATCAGGAAGCCGATCGCGGTGCCGTGCGCGCTGCAGCCGAAGCAGTGATAGAAACCCTTCGCGGGGCTCACCGTGAACGACGGCGTTTTCTCGCCGTGGAACGGGCACAGACCTTTGTAGTTGCTGCCGGCGCGCTTCAGCGCCACGCGCGCGCCGACGACCTCGACGATATCGGCGCGGGCGATCAGCTCGTCGATGAAGTGCTTTGGGGATTCGCCCGGCCATGGACCGGCATTATCCGAAGCGAAGCGGCGACTACAACGCGATGTATCGTCCGTGCCTGATCGGGCCGTTAGTCGGGCGTGAGCATCGCACGGACGCGCGCGCTGACCGTGCTCATGTCGACGCGGCCCGCGGCGCGCGCTCTTGATGACGCCCATGACCTTGCCGAGGTCCTTGACGCTCGATGGCGCCGGCGGCGTCGATGCATTCGGCGATGAACGTGTCGAGCTCGGCGTCGCTGAGCTGCTGCGGCAGGTAGGTCTGCAGCACCTTGAGCTCGGCTTCTTCCTTGCTCGACGAGGTCCGCGCGGCCGCCGTCGCGGAACTGCGCAAGCGCGTCCTTGCCCTGCTTGATCATGCGCTCGATGACGGTTTGCACGCCGGCATCGTCGAGCGGACGGCGCGTGTCGACCTCGCGTTGCTTGACGCCGGCCAGCGCCATCCGAATCACGCTCAAACGGGCTTTGTCGCCGCTTTTCATCGCGGCCTGCATGTCTTCCGTAAGACGGTCCTTGAGCGACATGACCGGGGAAGCTCAGCCGTTAGTAGAGCCGACGACGCCTTGTGGTCGGGGTACGCGAGTTGCGCTTCATGTGCCGCTTCACGGCGGCCGCTTTCTTGCGCTTGCGCTCTTGCGTGGGTTTCTCGTAGAACTCGCGGCGGCGCAGCTCGGTGAGGACACCGGCCTTCTCGCAGGCGCGTTTGAAACGGCGCAAAGCTGCATCGAAGTGCTCGCTCTCTCTTATTCTGACGCCCGGCATCGAGTGCTCACGTGATTTTGGTACGGAAAAAACGCCCGGCTGAGGTCGGCGTGAAGAGCGGCATATTAGCCGCGGCTCCCTTAAGCTGTAAAGCCTAGCCATGCGCGTCCTTGGAATCGAAACGAGCTGCGACGAGACCGGCGTCGCCCTGTACGAGGCCGGTCGCGGTATTCGGGCCGAGCGCCTCGCGAGCCAGGTCGCGATCCACGCGGCTTACGGCGGCGTCGTGCCCGAGCTCGCGTCCCGCGATCACATCGCGAAGCTGTTGCCGATGGTCGAGACCGTGCTCGACGAGGCCGGGCTCGCCCTCCGCGATCTCGACGCGATCGCCTATACGGCCGGGCCGGGACTGATCGGCGCATTGCTGGTCGGCGGCTCGCTGGCCTCGTCGCTGGCCTACGCTTTGAAGATCCCGACGATCCCGGTGCACCATCTCGAGGGGCACCTGCTCGCGGCTGCATGCTCGAGGCCGACCCGCCGGAGTTCCCGTTTCTAGCGCTGCTCGTGTCGGGCGGACACTCGCAGTTGATCGAGGTGACCGGCGTCGGGCGTTACCGGATCGTCGGCGAAACGCTCGACGACGCTGCGGGCGAAGCGTTCGACAAGGTCGCGCGGTTGCTCGGCCTGCCGTACCCGGGCGGGCCGCAGCTCGCGGCGCTGGCCGAGCATGGAGCTTCGGATCGCTACAAATTGCCGCGGCCGCTCAAGAATCAAGGGCTCGACATGAGCTTCAGCGGGTTGAAGACGGCGGTGCGGCTCGACGATCGACTCGCTGCAGGCCGCCGACGGCAACGCTGCCAGACGCGGTGCGCGCCGATGTCGCGGCGTCGTTCCAGGCCGCGGTCGTCGACACGTCTGACCGGCAAGTGCCGTCAGGCGCTCGAGGCCACGGGGCTTACGCGTCTCGTCGATCGCGGGCGGCGTCGGCGCGAATCGCGCGTTGCGCGCGAGCTTGACGGAGCTCGGTCAGCGCGTCGGCGCACGCGTGTACTATCCGAGGCCGTCGCTGTGCACGGATAACGGCGCCATGATCGCGTACGCGGGCTGGTGCCGCCGTGAGGCGGCGCAGCCCAGAGCTGCCGCGCATCGTCGCGAGGCCGCGCTGGCCGCTCGACGAGTTGACGCCTCCCAGCGCATAAGAAGAAGGACGGACGTGGACAAGATTTTTCTTCGCGAGCTCAAGGTCGAGACGATCATCGGCTTCTGGGAGTGGGAGCGGCGCATCAAGCAGATCGTGAGCATCGATCTCGAGATCGGCACCGATGCGCGGATCGCGGCCAGCAGCGAAACGGTCGCCGGCACGCTGAACTACGAGGTGCTCGCGAAGCGGCTCGTCGAGTACGTCGGCAGGTTCGCAGCATCAGATGGTCGAGGCGCTCGCGACGCGCGATCGGCGCGCATCGTGATCCGCGAGTTCGGCGCGCCGTGGGTCAAAGTCTCGGTCGCGAAGCCCGGCGCGATTCCGGCGGCGCGCGAGGTCGGGCATCGTGATCGAGCGCAGCTCCGCGCGACTATGCCTGAAGTGTTGGTCGGGATCGGCAGCAATGCCGATCCCGTGCGCGGCTTGCGCGCCGCGCGTAGCGGCGCTCGAGCGGCGGTTCGGTGCGTTGCGTCGCTCGTCCGTGTATCGCAGCCGCCATCGATAGGTGTGCCGGGGCCGGACTACCTGAACATGGTCGTGGCGTTGCCGCGGCCGAGCCGGCCGAGTCGATCCGGGCGGTGCGCGACGCGCTGCGCGCGATCGAGACACGCGCGGGCCGGCGGCGCGACGATCCCGCCGTCTGCACGCTCGACCTCGATCTCCTTTGTTATGGCGCCGCGTCGATGCGGCGCGAGCGCCTGCCGCGGCCCGGCATGTTCACGCTGCCATTCGTGCTCGCGCCGCTCGCGGAGGTCGCGCCGGAGCTCGCGCATCCGTTGACGGGCGATCGTTGCCGCGAAGCGTGGCAAGCGGCCGCGCGCTCGGCGCGGCTTCGAGAATGTCGGTCGAGCTGCGACTCGCTGCGTGAGCTCGGGCTACCAGCCGACGCTGCGGCCGCCGTCGACGGCGATGATCTGGCCCGTGACGTACGGGCGCGTCGCGCACGAGGAATAGCACCGTCGCGCGCGATGTCCTCCGGCTCGCCGCTGCGTTTCAGCGCCGTCTGCTTGATGATCGCCGCGCGCAACGCGATCCGACATGCCTTCGTCGGGCCACAGGATCGCGCCCGGCGACACGCCGTTGACGCGCACGTGCGGGCCCAAGTCCTTCGCCAGCGAGCGCGTCAGCATCGCGAGGCCCGGCTTTCGCGGCGCCGTAGACCGGGTGGTCGCGCAGCGGCCGTTGCGCGTGCACGTCGACGATGTTGATGATGACGCCGCGCGCGGCGCGCAGCGCGGGCAGCAGCGGCCTGCGACAGGAACAGCGGCGCCTTCAGGTTGCTGCCCATGAGGTCGTGCCACTGCTCCGGGTGACGGTGCCGAGCGGCGTCGGATAGAAGTTCGACGCGTTGTTCACGAGCACGTCGAGCTTGCCCGCGGTGCGCTCGAGCACCTGTTTCGCCATGCGCTGGACCGAGTCGATGTCGAGCATGTCGGCCGCCACCGTGAACGCGGACTTCGGCCGCGAGCCGTTCAGGTCCGGCGCGAGCTGCTCGGCGTCGGCCGCCGAGCGGTTGTAGTGAATCGCGACGTTGGCGCCGGCCTCGTGCAACGTGCTCGCGATGACGGCGCCGATGCGTTTCGCGGCGCCCGTGACGAGCGCCCAGCGGCCGTCAAGGTCGAATTGTCGTCGGAACCCGTCACCTCGTCGCTCCCGCGCTGTGCCTCGCGCACTAAGGTTACACTATCGACACGCCGATGATTTCCCACGACGAATGCCGACCGCGCTGCCTGCGCCGAGCGACGAGGCACTGCAGGTGAGCGCCGCGCTCGCGGCCGAGATTCGCGCCGCGAGATCGACGTCGCGCGGCGGCTGGCTCGACTTTGCGCGCTACATGGAGCTCGCGCTGTACGCACCGGGGCTCGGCTACTACAGCGCCGGCAGCACGAAGCTCGGTGCCGCGGGCGACTTCGTGACGGCGCCCGAGTTGAGCTCGGTGCTCGGCGCGCGCGCTCGCGGTGACGCTCGACGCCGAGCTCGCGCGCTCCGCGCTCGCACCGTGCTCGAGCTCGGCGCCGGCAGCGGCGCGCTCGCGGCGCAGTTGCTCGATGGCGTTCGCGAAGCTCGGCCGCGACGTGCGCTACGAGATCCTCGAGCCGAGCGCCGACTTGCGCGAGCGGCAGCGCCGTGCGCTTGCGCGCTTCGGGGATCGCGTGCGCTGGCTCGAACGCCTTCCCGGACGCCGTTCGCGGGCGTCGTGTCGCGAACGAAGTGCTCGACGCGCTGCCGGTCGTGCGGTTCGTGAAAGTGGCGCGGCGAGCCGCGCGCGCGTCGGCGTCGTGCAGCGCGGCGACGGGCTTTCGCTTCGGCGACGGTCGCGCCGTGCCGGAAGTCGCGGCCGCGGTCGCCGCGCTCGAGCTGCAAGCTCGGTCACGCGTTGCCGGACGGTTACCGCTCGGAGGTTTGTCTCGCGTTGCCGGCGTGGCTACGCTCGCTCGGCGGCGAGCCTCGAGCGCGGCTCGCTGTTGTTCGTCGACTACGGGCTCGTCGCGCACCGATTACTACCACGAGCAACGCGCGAGCGGCACGTTCGTCTGCCACTACCGTCATCGCGCGCACGACGATCCGTTCGCTGTATCCCGGGACTCCAGGACATCACGGCGTGGGTGGACTTCAGCGCCTGCGCCGATGCCGCGATTGCGGCCGGGCTCGACGTCGCCGGCTTCACGACGCAGGGCCAATATCTAACGAGTGTGCTCGCGGGGCTGCCTCCCGATCTCGCGCCCAGGCTCGCTTCGCCTCGCGAGCAGGCCGCGCTGAAGACGCTCGTGTTGCCCGGAGAGATGGGTGAACGGTTCAAGGTGATGTTGCTGCGGAAGGGCAACACCGGCCCGGCGCTGCCGGGCAGGGACTTCCGTCATCGGTTGTAGCCCTAGGTGTTCGAGCCGTTCACAGAACGCGCCGAACCGCGGGCGTATGATCGCAGCTGTCACTCTTGGCTGAAGTCGCTGCAGATGCGCGCTCGCCAAATCGTCGCTTCGTCGCTGGTCGTCGTCGCCGCGCTCGTGTCGGTGGACGCCGCCGCGCAGTCGGCCGACCGGTTCGACGCGAAGGGCACCTGGATGCTGGGCCTCGGCGGTCAAGCGGACGAGCATTCGAACCAGAGTTTCCTCGGCACGTTCGACGTCGGTGTCGGGCGCAACACCTGGTTGTCGTTCGCGGCCGGGCACAGCTCGTCACCGGCCGACTTCGCGGACATCGAAGCCGACACGTTGTCGATCGGCGTGGATCACCGCTTCGAGCACGTCGGCTTTCGGCTCGCGTACGAGGAATGGGGCGATTCCGGCGTGCTCGAGACCGAGGATTTGGGCGGCGTCGTCTATTTCGATCGCGAGCGCTGGCGGATCGGTGTCGGCTACGAGACGCGCGACATCGCGATTCCGTTCACGTTCACGGGGCCGCTCGGGCGCCCGTTCGAGGGCGAGGTCGACGTCGAAGGCGAGCGGTATGGGCTCGACGCGCGCGTGGCGCTGGCCGAGCTATGGACGTTGTATCTAGGCATGGCCGAATACGACTACTCGCGCAACTTGAACGCGATACCGCGCATCGAAAGCTTGAACCTGCTGAGCTCATCGACGTTGACGCTCGCGAACAGCTTCGTGGACCAGGACCGCTCGGTGGGCATCGAGCGTCGCTTCGGGCGTGCTGCGCTGAACGTTCGCTATGGGACGGACGTTTCGGCGATCGACGGCTCGGAGTTCGAGACGTTCGACGCGGCCGTGTTGTTTCCGCTCGGTTGGCGCGCCGATCTCGAGATCAGCATCGGCCACGGCCGCTCGGAGTTTTTCGAGACGGGCCTGTACGGCGGCCTATTCTTCTTGATCTACAGCCGCTAGCGGTGTCGACTTCAGCGCGGCCTTGATCGCGGCGAGCCGCTCCTCGTGCAATGCCTTGCCGAGCGCTTCGCCTTCGACGTTCCGTTCCGCGCGAACCTTGCCCGCGTCGACACCGCGCGCTGCACGCAGCGCGACGCGCCATAGCGTCGGCCTGAGGGTACGCGCGCTGCTCGAGCTCTTTGCGCCCTCGTGCGTCCGCTTCGCATGCGAGCAGAAAGTCCTCGAATCGTTCGGGCTGACGAATCCCGTCTGCGGCCATGATGATCTTGAGCACGGTCTGCGGCTTCAGCTCGTCGGCCTTGTGCACGACGCCGTGGTGGCGCGCGACCAGCAACGCGAGGTCTCGATAGCGGTTCGGCACCGGCAGGCGCGAGCACAGCGTGAGCAGCAGCTCCTCGGAGCGCTGCTCGTGCCCCAAGTGCTGGGGCAGCATCTCGGCCGGCGTCGTTCCTTTGCCCAGGTCGTGCGTGAGCACGGCGAAGCGCACGATTTCGCTTGCCGACAACGCGGCGGACATTCGCAACGCCATCAACGTATGGACGCCGGTATCGATCTCGGGATGCCAGCGTTCGGGCTGCGGCACGCCGAACAAAGCGTCGACCTCGGGGAACACGCGCTGCAACGCGCCGCAATCGCGCAGCGTCGAGAAATAGACGTCGGGCCGTTCCGTGCCGAGAGCCTTCACGGTTTCCTGCCACACGCGCTCGCCACGCAGCGCCTCCATCTCTCCTGCAGCGACGATGTCCTTCATCAATTGAAGCGTCTCGGCGGCCACCGTGAAGCCGAGTGGAGCGAAACGCGCGGCGAAGCGCGCGACGCGCAACACGCGGAGCGGATCCTCGCGGAACGACGGTGAGACATGGCGTAGCACGCGAGCGGCAAGATCGGCGCGTCCCGACCACGGGTCCACGATCGTGCCGTCGGCGTCGCGCGCGATGGCGTTGATCGTGAGGTCGCGACGCGTCAAGTCTTCCTCGAGCGTGACGGTCGACGCCGTGTCGAACGCGAAGCCGGTGTAGCCGGGCCCGGTCTTCCGCTCCGTGCGCGCGAGCGCGTATTCCTCGCCGGTCTTGGGATGCAGGAACACCGGAAAGTCTTTGCCGACGCGTCGGAAGCCCTGCGCCTCGAGCTCGTCGGGGGACGCGCCGACGACGACCCAGTCGCGCTCCTTGACCGGCAGGCCGAGCAGCGCGTCGCGGACGGCGCCGCCCACCTCGTAGACTTTCATGGCCGCATCATACCGTAGGCCTAGTGCATGCTAAGGTCTCGAGCATGACGACCGTCGCGCGAATGCTCGCTTGTTGCGGACTCGTGCTGGGGCTCACGGGGTGCGCCGCGTCTTACTATTGGCAAGCGATTCACGGACAGATCGGGCTGATGCGACAGCGCGAGCCGATCGAGGACATGATCGAGGCGCCCGCCGTCGATCCCGCGCTCAAGGCCACGCTCACGCGAATCGCGGCGATGCGCCGCTTCGCTGTCGAGAAGCTCGAGTTGCCCGACAATGACAGCTACACATCCTACGTCGCGCTCGAGCGGCCGTATGTCGTGTGGAACGTCGTGGCGACGCAGGAGTTCTCCGTGGACCCGCAGCGCTGGTGTTTTCCGTTCGCGGGCTGCGTCGCCTATCGCGGCTATTTCCAGCAAGCCGCGGCCGAGGAGTTCGCTGCGGAGCTCGCCGCGGACGGGCTCGACACCAACATCGGCGGGTCGACGGCGTATTCGACGCTCGGCTATTTCGACGATCCGGTGTTGAGCACGATGGTGAACGGCGGCGAGCAATACGTCGCGAGTCTGCTGTTCCACGAGCTCGCGCATCAAAAGCTGTATGTGAAGGACGACAGCGAGTTCAGCGAAGCGTTCGCGACCGTCGTCGAGGAGCTCGGCAGCGAGCTTTGGTTGATGGAGAACGGCTCCGCCGCCGACGTCGAGCGCTATCGACTTCGGCGCGATCGTCGCGGCGAGTTTGGAGAGCTGGTGGCCGCGCAACAAGCTCGTCTGCGGGCGCTGTATGCGAGCGCGGGTGCTCCGGAGCAGTTGCGCGTAGACAAGGAGCGCGCGTTCGCGACGATGCGCAGCGAGTACGAAGCGCTAAAAGCCCAGTGGGGCGGGAGCGGGGAGTACGACGGTTGGTTCGCGCAGTCGTTGAACAACGCCACGCTCGCCGCCGTGGCCACCTACACGCAGTGGCTACCCACGATGCGGATCCGAGCCCGAGCGGTCGGTCTCACGGCTTTCTACCGCGATGCGGAGGCCTTGTCGAAGCTCGACTTGGCGGAACGGCAGGAACGGCTGCGCGCGTGGAATACCGACTTCCGCGTCAGCGCAGCACGATGAGCTCGCTGCGCTCGGCCCGCTGAATCTCGAGCAGGATGCCGCGCGCGTGCTCGACGACGGGCACGGCATCCGCGAGTGTCCGCACCGGCACGCGATTGATTTTCGTGATCACGTCGCCTTGCCGCAGGCCGCTGTTGCCGGCCGGGCTTTCGGGGTCTACTCGCGCCACGAGCAATCCCGGTACGCCGGAAGAGCTCTCGTTGACCACGAGCTCCGCTCCGTCGAACACGGATTCGAAAGCGGGTTCTTCCTCCACTCGCGGCGGCGCGGCCGCGCGGGCCGACGACGGCGCCAGCTCGTTCAGCGTAGCCGTTACGGTCAGCTCGCGTCCGGCGCGGATCAGCCCAACCGTCACTTGCTCACCGGGGGGCAACAAGCCGATCGCATTCTTCAGCGAGCCGGAGGTCCGTAGCCGCGTCCCGTTGATCGTCACGATCACGTCCTCGATTCGGATGCCGGCTTTTTCGGCCGCAGAGTCCGCGTTGACTTTCGAGACGAGCGCGCCGGAGTTCCCGGACAAGCCGAGCACGTCGGCGACCTCGGGAGTGATGTCTTGGATCACGACTCCGAGCAGACCGCGCCGGACCGTTCCGGACGCGATGAGCTGATCCATGACGGCGCGCGCCATATTCACAGGAATCGCGAAGCCGATGCCGACATTGCCGCCGGTGCGCGAAATGATCGCGGAGCTGATGCCGACGAGCTCGCCGTTCAGATTCACGAGCGCGCCGCCGGAATTGCCGGGATTGATCGACGCGTCCGTCTGAATGAAGTCCTCGAAAGCGTCGTTGTCGAGACCGCTGCGGCCGAGCGCGCTCACGATTCCCGACGTCACTGTGTTCGAAAAACCAAACGGGTTGCCGATCGCGACGACATAGTCGCCGACACGCACCTTCGTGGAGTCGCCGAACGGAACACTCTTGAGACTCGTCGCCTCGATCTGCAACACAGCGAGATCCGACGCTTCGTCCGAACCGACGACGCGCGCGGCGAAGCTGCGATTCTCGAGCAACGTCACCGTGATCTCGTCTGCGTTCGCGACCACGTGATGGTTCGTGAGTATGTAGCCGTTCATCGCATCGACGATCACTCCCGAGCCCGCGCCCTCGACCTCCGGAGGAACGTCGAGGTAGCGTCGCAAGAGCTCGTCTTGAACCGTGTCACTGATGCTCGTCGTGACGGCGATGTTCACGACCGCGGGCGAGATTTTTTCGATCATCGGCGCGAGTGTCGGAACCGCGTTTGGCTGCTGAGCCACTGCGGACGCGCCGAATGCGAACGCGGCGACCAACGTCCACCCGCGAACGAGTGCGGACGCGAGCGAGATTGACTGATTTCCGACTTGGCTCATTTAAAACACCCGGGTTGATTCGATCGCGTTGCTTTAAGCGCGGCTGCGCAAGCTGCGCATAGTTTGGCAGCGCGCCGGCCATCGTGAAATGAAACTTGTCCTTGCGCTGTGAATTTCCTGTGACTTGACGGGGGATACCCTGCGGATAGCCTGGACACAATATATTGGGTTTGCGGAAGTCTGCGGCGAAATTACGGGGCTTCGAAAAATTTTTGATCCTTTTCGGAGGTGTGTCTCGTAACCATTTGTTTATAATTGATATTTGATGGTGAATCTCTTTGTCATAAAACCTTGACAGAGATTCTTGACGGGCCTACTCTTCGTTCCAACGACACAAGATCTTGTGTCGCTACTTTTCGAAAACTCAGGGACGGCTTCAAGGTTGCGGCGAGCAGCCATCGGGGAGTTTTTCGCACCGAAAAATGCGAGGAACGAAGCCGGTTTACTGAGGGGGGTGGGAATCGGGGGCGGCACTCGAGTGCCGATCAGTGGGGAGTGAAGAGCACACTATGAACATGGCGTTTGAGCTCAAAGCCACGCGACTCGCGGACATTGCTCTGCAGGAAGCATCGCTGAATATCTGGGACACGAAGTATCGCCTCAAGACGAAATCGGGCGAGCCGGTCGATCGCGACATCGATGGCACTTACCAGCGGGTCGCCAAGGCGCTTGCGGCCGTCGAAGAACCCGCGCGTCGTTCCGAATGGTACGAGCGTTTCCTGTGGGCGTTGCAGCGCGGTGCGATTCCGGCCGGTCGAATCACGTCGAACGCGGGAGCCGAGTATCACAAGCCCGCGACGTCGACGATCAATTGCACGGTGTCGGGCACGATCTCGGACTCGATGCACGACATCCTCGATAAGGTGCACGAGGCCGGGCTCACGCTGAAAGCGGGGTGCGGCATCGGCTACGAGTTCTCGACCTTAAGGCCGCGCGGCGCGTACGTGAGCGGCGCCGGCGCCTATACGTCCGGCCCGCTCTCGTTCATGGATATCTACGACAAGATGTGCTTCACGGTGTCCTCGGCGGGCGGACGACGCGGAGCGCAGATGGGCACGTTCGACGTCGGTCATCCCGATGCGATGGACTTCGTTCGCGCGAAGCGCGAGGACGGCCGCCTGCGGCAGTTCAACTTGTCGCTGTTGATCACGGACGAGTTCATGCAGGCGGTCAAGGACGATAAGCCGTGGCAGCTCGCGTTCCCGTTGACGCGCCGCGAAGCGGAAGAAGACAACGTGAACCTCGATGACCCGGCACAGGCTGTTTGGCGCGATTGGCCGACGAAGGGCAACTACGTCGTCGACGATCGCGGGCTCGTGGCTTGCCGCGTGTACCGAACCTTGCCGGCGCGTCGCGTGTGGGACGTCATCATGTCGTCGACGTACGATTTCGCGGAGCCCGGCTTCGTGCTGATCGATCGCGTCAACGAGATGAACAACAACTGGTGGTGCGAGGACATTCGCGCTACCAACCCGTGCGGGGAGCAGCCGCTGCCCGCGTACGGCGCGTGCCTGCTCGGCTCGATCAACCTCACGAAGTTCGTTGTAGCGCCGTTCAGTGATCACGCTTATTTCGACTGGGACGAGTTTCGCGAGGTCGTCAAGGTCTTTACTCGCATGCTCGACAACGTCGTCGATGTGAACGGCCTGCCGCTGCCGCAGCAGCGCGACGAGATCATCCGCAAACGTCGCCACGGCATGGGATTCCTGGGGCTCGGTTCTGCGATCACGCTGCTTGGGCTTCGCTATGGCTCGCCGGAGTCGGTCAAGTTCACGGACGACGTGTCGCGCGAGCTCGCAATCGCCGGTTGGCAAGAGGCCCTCGAGCTCGCCAAGGAGAAGGGCCCCGCGCCGATCCTGATCGAGGAATTCGACGTCACCGAGACGATGCTGCGCAAGCGTCCCGAGATGGTCGCTGACGGCTGGAAGGTCGGGCAGAAAATTCCGGGCCGCATCCTGCACAGCCGCTACAGCCGCTACATGCAGCGCGTGCGGGAGGTGGCGCCCGAGCTCGTGGAGCAGCTCGAGCAGCATGGTGCGCGCTTCACGCATCACAGCTCGATAGCGCCGACGGGCACGATTTCGCTGTCCCTCGCGAACAACGCGAGCAACGGCATCGAGCCGTCGTTCGCGCATCACTACTTCCGCAACGTGATTCGACAGGGCAAGAAGAGCAAGGAGAAGGTCGACGTCTTTTCGTTCGAGCTGTTGGCGTATCGCGCGCTCGTGAATCCGCGGGCCCTGCCGGGGTCGACCAAGCCTGGCGAGAAGCTCCCGGATTATTTCGTCAGCTCCGAGGACATCACGCCGCGCGAGCACGTGGATATTCAAGCGGCCTCGCAGAAATGGATCGATTCGTCGATCTCGAAGACCGCGAACGTGCCGACCGACTATCCGTACGAGCAGTTCAAGGATATCTATCTCTATGCTCACGAAAAGGGCCTGAAGGGCTGCACGACGTTCCGCTTCAATCCGGAAGCGTTTCAGGGCGTGCTCGTGAAAGAGAAGGATCTGAAGAACACGACGTATCGATTCACGCTCGCCGACGGCGCCGTCGTGGAAGCCAAAGGTGACGACGAAATAATGTATGACGGCGAGACGCACACCGCCGCGAACCTGTTCGACGCCCTGAAAGAGGGTTACTACGGGAAGCTTTGAGACGGACTATGGCCAAAATCACCATCGACAAGAAAATCGTCAAGTACGCCGTCGCCAAGGACGAGGACAAGCCAAAGGCTGCTCCTGCGCCTGAGCCTGAGCGCGCCGAATCGAACGTGATTCGGATGCACGAGAAGCTCGAGCGCCCCGAGATGCTGATCGGCTCTACCTACAAGGTCAAAACGCCGGTGTCGGATCACGCGATGTACGTGACGATCAACGACATCGTCTTGAACGAAGGCACCGAGTACGAGCAGCGGCGGCCGTTCGAGATCTTCATCAACTCGAAGAATCTCGATCACTACCAGTGGATCGTCGCGCTGACGCGAATCATGTCCGCGGTGTTTCGCAAAGGCGGCGACGTGACGTTTCTCGTCGACGAGTTGAAAGCCGTGTTCGATCCGCGCGGCGGCTATTGGCAGCCCGGCGGCAAGTTCATGCCGTCGATCATTGCGGAGCTCGGCCACATCGTCGAGAAACATTTGATCGAGATCGGCCTGCTCAAGGGCCCCGATTTGAGCCCCGATCAGCTCGAGTTCCTGGCCAAGAAGAAGGCGGAGTTCGAGGCGCGCGGCAGCCAGAAGGATGCGTTCGCGAAGTCCAGCTTTCCGGAAGGCGCGCAGCTCTGCAACAAATGCAACACGGCGGCAGCCGTCATGCTCGACGGTTGCATGACCTGCCTGAATTGCGGTTATTCGAAGTGCGGTTAGTGGCTCCGGCCGATAGGGGCCGGGGGCGAAGGGGTTCACGGATTTAAGGTTCGTACCAGTCCGCCGTTGGTCCGCCCCTTGAGTAAATCGGGGCGGACCCTTTTTCCCTTAGAATGGCGGCAGCCTTCCCTACGGCGCTAACCGACGGTGACGCTCACAGTCCCTGATTTTTCGAAGCTGCGCGTCCTCGTCGCGGGCGACGCGATGCTGGACGAGTATTGGTTTGGGGACACGGCGAGGATCTCGCCGGAGGCTCCGGTTCCGGTCGTGAGCATGCGCTCGTCCGAGCAACGGCCCGGTGGTGCAGCGAACGTTGCGCTGAACGTTGCGGCGCTCGGTGCCGAGAGCGTGTTGGCGGCCATCGTCGGCCGGGACGAACGCGGGCAGCAACTGACGCGGGCGCTCGAGGCGGATGGAGTCCGGTGCGAGCTGATCGTGTCGGATGCTCTGCCGACCATTCACAAGCTCCGTGTGCTCGCGCGTACGCAGCAATTGATTCGGATCGACGCCGAGCACTCGCTCGAATCGAGCGCGGCGGATCTCGGCGCGCTGTTCGCGAGGCTCGTGCATGCCGCCGACGCCGTGATCCTCTCCGACTACGCGAAGGGCACGTTGGCGCGCGCCGGCGAGCTGATCGCTGCTTGCCGCGCGGCGAACGTGCCGGTGTTGGTCGACCCCAAGGGCACCGACTTCAATCGTTATCGCGGCGCCGACGCGCTGACGCCGAATCGCGGCGAGTTCGAAGCCGTCGTCGGCCGATGCGCGGACGAAGCCGAGCTCTTGCGCAAAGGTGAAGCGTTACGCACCGAGCTCGGTCTCAAGATGTTGCTCGTCACGCGAGGCGAGCACGGCATGACGCTGTTCGAGGCCGGCGCAAAACCTCTGACCTTGCCGACGCAAGCGCGCGAGGTCTTCGACGTCTCGGGCGCCGGTGACACGGTCATCGCCTTGCTCGCGGCCGGCTTGGCTGCGGGACTCGATGCCGCGGACTGTGCACGGCTCGCAAACTTGGGCGCCGGCATCGTCGTCGGCAAGATCGGCACCGCGACGGCCAGCAGGTCCGAGCTGCAGCAGGCGCTGCACGCGCAGGGCAGCGGCGGCCGCAGCGTCGTGAGCGTGCCCGAGCTCGTGTCGCTGGTCGCCGAGGCCAAGGGTCGCGACGAGCGAATCGTTTTCACGAACGGGTGCTTCGACATTCTGCACGCCGGCCATGTCAGCTATCTCGAAGAGGCGAAGTCGTGCGGCGATCGGCTGATCGTGGCCGTCAACGACGACGATTCGGTTCGCCGCTTGAAGGGCGCGGGCCGGCCCGTGAACCTGCTCGAAGATCGCATGGCCGTGCTCGCGGGCCTCGCGGCCGTGGACTGGGTCGTGCCGTTCGGCGAGGACACGCCGGCCGAGCTGATCGCGAAGGTCGTGCCCGACGTGCTCGTGAAGGGCGGTGATTACCGCGCCGAGGACATCGTCGGCGGCGACACCGTGCGCAAGCACGGCGGCGAAGTGCGAGTGCTCAGCTTCAAGCCGGGCCGCTCGACGACGGCTCTGCTCGACGCGATTCGGCGCCCCGCGAAATAGCGGCTCGAGAAGCGCGCGCCGCCAGATTGCGGCGCGCGCCGTCGATTACTGTTGCAGCCAGCCGTCGACTTCCTCGACGTCTGCCACCGCCAGCGTTCCCGCGGCCTGTTTCAGCCGCAGCACGTTCAGGATGTAGTTGTAGCGGCTCCGCGAGTACGTGGTCTCGGCGCGTCGCAACGCGTTCTGCGATGCCAGCACGTCGACCGTCGTCTGCGTGCCGACCTCGAAGCCGGCCTCAGTCGCCCGCAACGCCGTTCGGTTCGATTCGACCGACTGGCGAAGAGCGCGCACGCGGGAGATTTCCGAGATCACGCCCAAGTAATAGTCGCGTGTCTGTCGTTCGGTCTGGCGCGCGATGCGCTCGAGGGCTTCGCTGGCCACGCGATGGTTGTACACCGCCTGCTGGACGCGCGAGCGGTTCAGCCCGCCCGTGTAGATCGGGAAACGCAGATCGAGCGACCAGGTGCGGCCTTCGGGCTCGGTGTTGATCGGCCTGATAGAGTTCCCCAGAATCGGATCGAAGACCTCCGTGACCGAATCGTTCTTGTTGTCGCTGTAGCCCGCGGACAGGCTCAACGTCGGCAGCCGTGAGCCGCGCTGCACGTCGATGTCCTCGAGCGCGACCTCCGACGCGAGCCGGCTCGACACGAGCGTGAGGTTCTGCTGCATCGCGGTCCGCACCCATTCTTCGGGGCTTGCCGGGTCCGGCGACAGCAGCGGCAGCTCGTCGGTCGGCGCAGCGAGCACCATGACGGCTTCGCCGATGATCTCGCGCAAGAACTCGTGCGCCGGTCGCGAGCAAGCGTTGCGCCTCGATCTCGGCCGCCACCGAATCGTCGAAACCGGCCTGCGACTGTTGCACGTCCGTGATCGCGATGAGGCCGACCTCGAAGCGTCGCTGCGACTGCTCGAGCTGGCGCGCGATCGCCTCACGCGCCGATACGGCCGATGCGAGATTGTCCTCGGCCGCGAGCACGTCGAAGTAGCGCTCTGAGCACGCGGATCAGCAGATTCTGCTTCGCCGCCTCGTAGTCCGTCTCGGCGCGCGCGACGCGCTTGTCGGCCGAGCGCATATTCGCGTAATAGGACCAGTTGAACAGCGTCTGCGTGAGGCCGATCGACCAACCCTGCTGATCGCTATCGGTGATCGTGCGGGAACCGACGCCGATACCGCCGCCAAGGTCCGATCCGCCGAGCGAGTCCTGATAGTTGTTGCGTCGCTGCGCGGTCAAGTTCAAGCCGGGCAACAGCGCGGCCCTGACCTGCGGCTTGACCTCCGCTTGCGAGAGGTACGTGGCTTCCGCCTCGCGAATCGCGGGATCGTTCACGAGCGCGCGATTGTAGATGTCGAGCAGGCTCTCTTGAGCCATGGCGGGGAGCGCGAGCATCGCTGCGAATGCGGCCGCCGCTAGCTCAAGTGCCAGCTGTCGTTTGATGAGCGTCATATGTGTCCCTATGTGCACTTCTTGGGGGTGAAACAGAAATCCGTTCTTCTAGTAGCGAGGCACTTGCGAGTCTAGCTGCGTAGACCACGCGTCGATGCCGCCGCTGAGATTAAAAACTCTGGAGAAACCATTCGCGAGCAAGTACTCGGCGACCCTGCGGCTGCGCCCGCCCGAGTGACACATCACGACCAACGGCGCGTCGCGATCGAGCTCGGATAAACGCGCCGGGATCTCTCGCATCGGGATATGCAATGCGGATGCCACCGACGCCATCTCGAGCTCGGCGGGCTCGCGGACATCGAGCAGCACGACATCGACGCCGCGCGCGTGGTCCGGCCAGCGCTCGCTGAACTCAGTAGGGCTTAGCTCCGGAACTCCCGGCATGATTGCGCTCGGGTTCTCTGACTAGAGAACGAAGGGCTCCGGCCGTTCCGCGTTGATCAGCGGCGCGAGCACGGTCTCGAACAGGCTCGCCGCAGTGGTCGTGCCGTTCGGTTGCATCGTGATCAGCTGGGCCTCCATTGCGGGTTCACGCCCGACCACGACGAACAGCCGACCTTGAGGACGAAGCATGTCGACGAAGTGCCGGTCGAGCACCGGCACGGAACCCGTGACGGCGATCGCGTCGAAGCGGCCGGGATACGACAAGGTCAGCGCATCGACGGTCCGAAACTCGACGTTGCCGATGCCGCAAGCTGCGATCTTCGCCTGCGCCGATTTCCCGAAATCGGGAAAAATGTCCGCACTCAGGACGTGGCGTGCCAAGCGGGCGAGACACGCAGTCAGATAACCGCTGCCCGTTCCAACCACGAGCACTTCGTCGATCGCCTCGACCTGCAGTGCTTGCAGAATGCGGCCTTCGATCTTCGGCGCGAGCATGGATTGGCCGTGTGCGAGCGGGATTTCGGTGTCGGCGAACGCGAGGTCGCGATACTCGCCCGGCACGAAGTTCTCGCGCGGCGTCTCGCTAAAAGCGCGCAGCGCGCGATCGTCGAGCACTTCCCAGGCCCGCAGCTGCTGGCCGAGCATCTGGGTGCGTGCAACGTCGAAATTCATGCAGTTCTCTTGACAGCCGCGGCTGCGGGCGAACGGGGTAGGGTAAGGAGTTTATTCATGCCCTTCAAGGCAGTATGTGAAGAATTATGGTCAATTTGCAGCGACGCCCTAGGCACGTTGCGGTAATGTGAAAAGCGCGGGAAGCAGTCGTTGTGCTTCCCAATAACAACAATAAAGCCAACGCCGCGCAGCGACGCGCGGATACACATGGGGCCTCCCACTCACGTGCCAGCGCCAGCAGGGATTTCGCTGTCGGTTTGCCACCTACGGTTTATACGTACTGAGGCTCACCGGCATTACATCGCCGAATGGACGGCAGGCTTGAAGCCTACGCCGGAGTCGGCCTGATGCAGTTGCTCGCCGATCCGATCATGGCGTTCGCGGCACTCGTCGTGCTGCTCTTGCTCATGGCGCTCGTGTGGGCCGGGTCGCGGCGGCCGTACGTGCGCGAGGTCGAGCGCCTCCGCGAAGATCTGCACGGCCTGCTCTCGTCGAGCGAACGCGCGGAGCGGATCGCCGTGAACGGCCGCCTGAGTCCATTCGTCGACATCACGGCATCGATGAATCGCTTGCTCGATCGTCGTGAGGAAGTACCGCCCGCCGAGCCGCCTCCGGAGCTCGCCGTGGCGAAGGAACGCGGTGCGCTGTTCGAAGCGCTGGCGGAAACGCTGCCCGAGGTCGCGCTGATCCACACCAGCACGATCCTGCTGGCGAATCGCGCGGCCGGCGAGCTGTTCGGCGTCGATCCGAACACACTGGTCGGCAAGCCGATCACGGACCTGTTGCGTCCCGCGTATCGCGCGTTGATGCGAAAGCACATCGGCGGCGGGCCCGGTAGCGAAGAGCCCGAGCAGCCTCTCGCGCCGTTCGAGGTGCAGCTGATCAGCAACGACGAGCAAGGGCTGTGGGCCGAGCTGCACAGCAAGCGCCTCACCTACAACGGCGAGTCCGCACTCCTGACGGTCGCGCGCGATATCACGCATCGCAAGAGCCTCGAGACCTCGCTCGGGCGCGGCAAGCTGCAAGCGCGAATCACGCTGGAGTCGATCGGCGAAGGCGTGATCACGACAGACCGCAACGGCACGATCGATTACATGAACGAGGCCGCCGAGCAGCTGATCGGAGGCACACGCAGCGCCGGAATCGGTAAGCAGTTGCTCGATCTGATTTCGCTGGTCGACGAGATCGACCGCAGCTCGCTCGGCGATCCCGTCATGAAGTGTCTGGCGGAGCGTCGGCGCGTGAATCTCGGACGCCGCGCGTTTCTGTTGAGCAAGCAAGCGGGGCGCGAGTTCTCCACGGAGCTCACTGCATCGCCGATTCGCGGCCCGGACGGCCAAGTCGCGGGTTGCGTCGTGATCTTCCACGACGTCAGTGAGCTGCGGGGGCTCGCGCGCGAGATGTCGTATCAAGCGAGCCACGACGCGTTGACGGGGCTCGTGAACCGGACGGAGTTCGAGCGGCGCCTCGAGGCCGCGCTCGATTCGGCGCGCGGCGAGGGCGTGGGTCACGTCGTGTGCTACCTCGACCTCGATCGTTTCAAGCTGGTCAACGACACCGGCGGCCACATCGCCGGCGACAATTTGCTGCGCGAGGTCGCAGGCCTGCTGAAACAGCGGGTCCGCGATTCGGACACCGTCGCGCGCGTCGGCGGCGACGAGTTCGCGATGCTGCTCGCGGGTTGCCCACTCGACAAGGCGCGGCAGATCGCCGACGACGTTTGTCAGTCGGTGGCGGGGCATCAGTTCGCATGGCAGGGCAGCACGTTCGACGTCGGTGTCAGCCTGGGGCTCGTCGAGGTGGGCAAGGACAGCGGCTCGGCCGAGAGCGTGCTCTCCGCGGCCGATTCGGCTTGCTACATCGCGAAACAGCACGGCCGCGGCCGCGTGCACGTGTATTCGACCCGCGACGAGGTCACGGCGCGTGAGCGCGGCGAGATTCAGTGGCTTCAACGCCTGCAGCGCGCCCTGAAGGAGAACGGCTTCGAGCTCTACGTGCAAGCGATCGTCGCGATGGGCGGCCGCAATCGCAGCGGGCCGGCCGCAGAGGTGCTGCTGCGGATGCGCGACGAGTCCGGCGGCGCGGCGATCCTGCCGGTGCATTTCCTGGCTTCGGCGGAGCGCTACCAGCTGATGTCGCACATCGACCGGTGGGTCGTGCAGACGACGCTGGCGGCGATCGCCGGCGGCGCGCCGCATCTGCCGGCGGGCCGCACGTGCAATATCAATCTTTCCGCGCAGACGCTGAGTGACGACGACTTCCTCGAGTTCGTCGTGGACGTGCTCGATCACACCGGCGTCTCGCCCGATCGCATTTGCTTCGAGGTGCGCGAGTCGGCCGTCGTGAATCAGCTCGATCAGGCGCAGCGGTTCATCGATGTGCTGCACGGCATCGGCTGCCGTTTCGCTCTGGACAACTTCGGCAGCGGCATCGGCTCGTTCGCGAACTTGAAGAACCTGTCGCTCGACTTCCTGAAGATCGATGGCACGTACACGCGCAACCTCGATACCGACAGCGTGAACCGCGAAATGGTCGCCGCCATGGTCAAGCTCGCGCGCACGCTGGACTTCCAGGTCGTCGCCGAGCAAGTCGAGGACCAATCGGCCTTCGAGACCCTACGTGCCCTGGGCGTCGACTTCGTCCAAGGCTACGCCGTCGAAAGGCCGCGGCCTCTGCAGGCCGTCCACTAACCCTTAGGCAACGACGCGCGCGGCGCACCAAGGCGCGTCGGCGCGATGGAATTTGTGCCGCGGACGCGGCATCGTGGCGTCTCCGACGGCAACGCGAGACGTGGATGGGCTTCAGTCGATGGTTGTTGCGCAACGTGTTGCGCCTCGCCTATCGCGTCCGCGTGACCGGCCTCGAGCATTACGCGGAGGCGGGCAAGCGCGTGCTCGTCATCGCGAACCACACGTCTTTCCTCGACGCGGCGCTGCTCGCCGTGTTCCTGCCGGATCGAATCACATTCGCGGTCAACACGCAGATCGCGAAGCGCTGGTGGATGCGGCCGCTGCTCGCGATCGTCGATGCGTTTCCGCTGAACCCGACCAATCCCTATTCGTTGAAATCGTTGATTCGCTACATCGAGCAGGACAAGCGCGCGGCGATTTTCCCGGAGGGACGCATCACGGTTACGGGCTCTTTGATGAAGATCTATCCGGGTCCGGGGCTCGTCGCGGACAAGTCGGGGGCGATGGTGCTGCCCGTGCGGATCGAGGGCGCGCAGTACACGCCGTTCTCGCGGTTGCGCGGGCGCGTGCGCCTCCGGTGGTTCCCGCAGATCACGATCACGATCCTGCCGCCGCGCCGCCTCGTGATCCCGGCCGAGATCCGCGGCCGCGAGCGGCGAGTCAGGGCCGGCAAGCTGTTGGCCGACCTGATGACCGAGATGATGTTCGCGACGTCGAATTACCGTCGCACGCTGTTCGGCGCGCTACTCGATGCGCGCCGCGTGCACGGCGGCGGACACGTGATCGTCGAGGACGTCGAGCGCGTGCCGCTCGACTACAACGCGCTGATCGTGCGGGCGCTGCTGGTGGGCGGCCTGATCGCGCGCGACACACAGCGCGGCGAGGCGGTCGGGGTGATGTTGCCGAACGCGATCGCCGCGGTCGCGGTGCTGTTCGGCTTGCAGGCGCGCGGCCGCGTCGCGGCGATGCTGAACTACACGCTCGGCCCGAAGAATCTCGTCGCGTCCTGCGAGTCCGCGGTTGTACGCCGGATCTACACCTCCGAGCGGTTCGTCGTCGCCGCGAAGCTCGAGCACATCGTGGCGAAATTGCGCGAGGTCGCCACGGTCGTATATCTCGAGGATGTGCGCGAGCGAATCACGCCGTGGCTTAAAGTAAAGGCCGCGGTCGCCGGGCGTTTCGACTCGCTCGCGTCCGGTCGGGAGCACATCTCACCCGACGAGGCGGCCATCGTGTTGTTCACGTCCGGCTCCGAAGGGAGCCCTAAGGGCGTGGTTCTATCGCATGCGAACGTGCTCGCGAACCGAGAGCAGGTGGCCGCGCGGATCGACTTCGGCGCGCAGGACGTGATCTTGAACGCGCTGCCGATGTTCCACTCGTTCGGGCTGACGGGCGGCACGCTGTTGCCGCTGTTGTCGGGCATGCGCACGTTCTTCTATCCGTCGCCGCTGCACTACCGGATCGTGCCCGAGGTCGCGTACGACGTGAACGCGACGATCCTGTTCGGCACGAACACTTTCCTGGCCGGCTACGCGCGCTTCGCGCATCCGTACGATTTCTACAGCGTGCGCTATGTGTTCGCCGGCGCCGAGAAGCTCAAGGACGAGACGCGCCGCATCTGGACCGACAGGTTCGGAGTGCAGATCTTCGAAGGTTACGGCGCGACCGAGACGAGCCCCGGCATCTCGATCAACACGCCGATCGACTCGAAGCCGGGGACCGTCGGCCGCCTCTTGCCGGGCATCGAGTACGCGCTCGACCCTGTGCCCGGCGTCGAGGGTGGCCGGCTCTCGGTGCGCGGGCCCAACGTAATGCTCGGGTATTTGAGGCACGAACGGCCCGGCGTCCTCGAGCCGCCGGCGACGGAACGCGGCGCGGGCTGGTACGACACCGGCGACATCGTCGTGATCGACGACGAAGGCTTCATCACGATCCAAGGACGCGCGAAGCGGTTCGCGAAAATCGCCGGCGAGATGGTGTCGCTGGCGGCCGTCGAGGAGCTCGCGACGCGCGCGTGGCCAAAGGCGCAGCACGCCGTGGTGAGCCTGCCGGATGCGCAGAAGGGCGAGCAGCTCGTGCTCGTCACGACACACGAGGGCGCGCAGCGCGCCGAGCTCTCGGCCCAAGCGCGCGCGGACGGCATGAGCGAGCTCCATGTGCCGAAGCGACTCGTGCCCGTTGCGGCGATTCCACTCTTGGGCAGCGGCAAGGCCGACTATCCGGCCGTTCAGGTGCTGGTCGAAGCGGCGTCGGCGAATGATCGGAGCGCTTCATGAACCGCGGCATCCTGGTCTTGCTCGGCGCACAGTTCCTGACGGCGTTCGCCGACAACGCGATCCTGTTCACGGCGATCGCGATGCTGTTCGAAGCGCCGCGCGGGGATTGGTACGTGCCGGCATTGCAGAGCTCGTTCCTCGTGGCGTTCGTCGTGCTCGCGCCGTGGGTCGGCACGCTCGCGGATCGGCGCCCGAAGCCGCAAGTGCTGCTGCTCGGCAACGTGCTGAAAGCCGCCGGCGCGGGCCTGATGTTCGTCGGCGTCGAGCCGATTGCCGCTTACGCACTCATCGGCACGGGCGCCGCGGTGTATGGGCCCGCGAAGTACGGAATCCTGCCCGAGCTCGTCGGCACCGCGCGGCTCGTCCGCGCGAACGGCTGGATCGAGGGATCCACGATCGTCGCGATCGTGCTCGGCTCCGCGGTGGGCTCGCGTGTGGCCGACTACTCCGTGTCGACCGCGTTGATGACCGTGATCGGGTGCTACGCCGTTTCGGCGCTGGCCACTCTCGCGTTGCCACGCCTGCCCGCGGTGCAAGCGGATGCGGAGGCGGGGCTCAAAGTGTTCGTCGCGCGCATGCGCACGTTGTTCGCGGTCGCGCGCGCGCGTTTCGCGATGCTGGGGAACTCGTTGTTCTGGGCGTCTGCGGCCGTGCTGCGTGTGCTGCTCGTTGCTTGGGCAGCCAAGGTCCTGGGTACCGAGAACTCGAGCGACGTCGCCGACCTCACGCTGTTCTTGGCGTTCGGCATCGTGCTCGGTGCGCTGATCGTGCCGCGGCTGATCCCGATCGCGCATCTGCGCCGAGCGCGGCTCGCCGCGTATGCGATGGGAGTGTCGATCCTGCTGTTCAGCCTGGCGTCGGAAGCGGCGCCGGCGCGCATCGTGCTCGTGCTGATCGGCCTCTGCGGCGGCATGTTCCTCGTGCCGATCAACGCGGCGTTACAGGACATCGGGCGTCGCACGGTCGGGAGCGGCCGCGCGGTCGCGTTGCAGAGCTTCTTCGAGAATTCCGCGATGCTGACGGGCGTCGGGATCTACACCGGCGCGGTCGGCGCCGGCGCGACGCCCGTGGCGTCGATCGTCGTCGTCGGCGTGCTCGTGCTGATCGCGACGACGCTCGTGTCGTGGCATTTGCCGCCGGACCCGGCGGCGGATCCGGTCGTGCCGGAACCCGGCGTCGATTCGGACGTCCGCTAGACGACCAACGCCGCGAAAGTCACGCCGCTCCTCGCGAAGCCGCTGGTTTGGATCGCGACCTCAGGATAGCGCGTAAATAGCTGTTTATCATTAGAAAACCGTCGCACTGCTGGATATAATACCAGCACCCAAGAACAAGCCACAGGGAGCGTGCTATGAGCGCCGTCATGTCCCGCCCTGACTTCGATTCTTCCGCTGCTCAAGACGACCGATCCATCGACGACCTCGACCGCGCAATCTGCCGCCTCGTGCGGCAGATGAACGCCGAGAGTTACCGCTTATTGATGTTGGTGCGCGAGTTCGACGATCGCTTCGGGTGGGCCAAGTGGAGTTTCACGTGTTGTGCCGAATGGCTCGCGTGGCGTTGCGGTATTTCACTCTCGGCGGCTCGCGAGAAGGTGCGCACTGCGCAGTCTCTGCGCTCGTTGCCCGCAATCTCTGCGGCGTTCGCCGATGGACGATTGTCGTACTCGAAGGTGCGTGCGTTGACGCGTGTGACACATGGGCACGATGAGGATCTGCTGCTCGCCTACGCGCTCCAAGCCACAGCCGCGCAAGTCGAGGAGCGCTGTCGGCAGATTCGCAACGTCGCTCCAGAATCTCAGCACGGTGCGCGACGCGCGTGGGAACGCCGCTCGCTCACCGTGTGGCGCAACGAAGCATCGAACACGCTGCGAATCACAGTCGAGGTGCCGATCGAGGAGGGCGAGCTCATCGTGAAGGCGCTCGACTGCGCGGTCGCCGCGGGCGAGGTGAGTACGGGCGTCGAGCCCGAGGCGATCGCGGAATCGAAGGGCACGGCGTGGCGTGCGCAACAGGCAGACGCGCTGGTCGCGGTGGTGAAAGCGTATCTCGAGGGCGGCAACGGCGAGACGGGTGCGACAGCCGATCACTACCAAGTCGTCGTGCATGTGGACGACAAAGCCCTCCGCGGAGGGGTCGGTCGTGCGGATCTACCGATCGACACTGTTAGCCGCCTCACCTGCGACGGCAGCGTGATCAGCCTCATCGAGGACGCGCAGGGCAACCCACTCGACATCGGCCGCAAGCAGCGCACGGTGTCCACCGCGCTGAAACGAGCGCTGCTGTCTCGCGATCGCGGGTGCTCGTTCCCGGGCTGCCACCGCAAGCACTATCTCGACGCGCATCATCTACAGCACTGGGCGGAGGGCGGCGAGACGAGCCTCGACAATCTCACGTTGCTCTGCACGCATCATCACCGAATGCTGCACGAGGGCGGGTTTCAGCGTCGAACGCGAGGCGGACGGCACACTGCGCTTCGAGCGTGCCGATGGGCGCACGATTCCGCGTGGCGGTTATCAGCTGTACGACTTCACGGATGACGCCGCGGAAAACCCCTCCGCGGAGGTGCGCGAGCCCGCGGCCGTCTACCGCGTCGCGACTACGGTGGGCCACCCGGATCCTGCCCTCGGTTCAGCAACGCGCCAGCGGCTGCCAGCACGGCTAAGTCCGACGCGCCGCTCAAGACGTTCGCAGGGCGCGTTACTTGCTCAGCGCGCCACGAGCGAATTCTTGTAGATGCGCCCGTCTTTCACGATGACGACGAAGCTCGTGGCGGGATTCGCCACGAGCTCGAGGTTCTCGAGCGGGTTGCCCTCGACGAGCAACAGGTCGGCGAGCGCGCCCACTTCGATGACACCGAGCTTGCCGGGGTAGGGATTGCGGGGGCCCGACAGGGCCAACAACTCGGCGTTGTCCGCAGTCGCCATTCGCAGCACCTCGGCCGGCGTGTACCAGCGTGCCATGAGGGCCAAGTACGATCCCTGGCGTGTTGCGTTGCCCGCGTCGAACAGCAGGTCGGTTCCCCACGCCGTCTTGACCTTGAAGCGTTTCGCCAACGCGTACGCGGTTTCGGTGCCCCTGAACATCTCTTGTTGCTTGATGCGGTTCGGGGATCCTTCCGCGAAGGCCGAATTGCCGTCCTCGACGAACGGTTGCAAGCTCCACCACACGTCGCCCTGCGCCATCAAGCGCACCGTCGCCTCGTCGAGCAACTGGCCGTGCTCGATGACTTTGACGCCCGCTTCGAGAGCTTGCCGCACCGCCTGCGGTGTGTAGGCGTGCACGGTGACGTAAGTGCCCCAGTTCTCTGCGGCTTCGACGGCGGCCCGCAGTTCGGGCACCGTGTATTGGGTGACGTCGAGAGGATCGTAACTCGACGAGACGCCGCCGCCCGCCATCAGCTTGATTTGAGATGCCCCGAGCGCGAGCTGCTCGCGCACGCGCTGCCGCACGGAGTCGGGGCTATCGGCAATTACGGTGACACCGACGCGCTCGCCATAGGTGAGCTGACCGGGCACGGCGGGAATTTCGGTCGGCAGGCGGAAGTCGCCATGCCCGCCGGATTGCGACACGAACGGGCCGGACGGCCAGATGCGTGGACCCGGCACCAAGCCGGCATCGATGCCGCGCTTCAAGCCATACACCGGCCCGCCGACGTCGCGAACGCTCGTGAAACCTCGGAGCAGCATGTCTTCGGCGTCGTTCACCGCCGAGACATTGAGGAAACCGATGTCGGCCGTGAGCGCGACCTGCAGCGGCAACGTAGTGAACATCATGTGCACGTGAGCATCGATGAGGCCCGGCATCAACGTGCGACCGCCGCCGTTGACGAGCACCGTGTTGGCGCTGCGATCGGTGGGGATCGGCGTAGTCGATATTCGTTCGATCGTATTGCCGCGGACGAGGACGTTGGTGGGCGGCGTCAGCACGCCGTTCACGACGTCGAGAACGCGGACGTTGTCGAACAGTACCGTTGTCGTGGGCTGCGCAGTCGCCACTGAGGCGGCGAAGCACATGAAAGAGAAACTCAGCGACGACAGCAGGATTCTCATCGGCACACCGTGGGTTGGGTGCTGCGATGATACGCGACGCCACCGACGTTCTGTTGGAGCGGACG
This sequence comes from uncultured Gammaproteobacteria bacterium, assembly GCA_963741255.1. Lineage (GTDB taxonomy): Bacteria > Pseudomonadota > Gammaproteobacteria > Steroidobacterales > Rariloculaceae > FEN-1219. The sequence goes on from CAVUHM010000008.1 coordinate 81,487, forward strand.
CGGCTACGGCGGGCCGCCCTTGTCGAACACGACGCGCCAGCGGCCGTCGGCCTGCCGCTGCCAGATCGAGTTGAAGCGCGCCGTCACGACGCCGTCCGGACTCTTCACGAGCCCCGTCGATAGCGCGAGGTCGCCGGACTCGAGCACCTGGACCTGATCGGGTTCCCACGAGAACGGCGCCGCCGGCCCGTCGAAGAACGGTTTCCACGCAGCTAGCACGGCTTCGCGGCCGCGCAGCGCCGCGCTGCCGTTGAAGAACACCGTGTCGTCGGCCACGTACCGGCCGAACGCCGCGAAGTCGCGGTCCGCCATGCTGCGTGCGAACGCGCGCTCGGCCGCGAACACCTCGGCGCTCAAGTCGGCGGCACTTTGCGCCGCGACGCTGACAGCTCCGCAGACGAACAGCGCAACGAGTGCCGCGAATCGGCCCGCTCGGCTAACGGACACGTTCCATGCCCTTGGCGCGCACGACGGCGTCGTTACTCGCGGCTTTCAAGAAAGCGACGAAATCGCGCGACGCGCGGCTCGCGGTGCCGGCCCTCACGCCCGCTGCCATCACGACGTAGGTCTGGACGGGCTCCGGGAACACGCCGCCGAGCTCGGCGCCCGCAACGGGCAAGATCTCGCTGACAGGCAACACGGCGAGGTCTGCTGCGCCGCTCAAGACGTTCGCATTGACCTCGTCGCCGGACGCGGCGGGCTTGGCCTTCGCCTTTACCTCCGCCGCGATGCCGAGCTCTTCGATGGTCCTCAAAAAAGCGATGCCGCTCGCGCCGCGCTCCGCGTACGTGATCGAGCGAGCGGCGAGCAGCGTCCGCTTGAAGTCATCGACCGTACCGACGGACGGCTTCGGCGCTCCGGCTTTGATCATGAGGGCGAGCCCGACGCGCGCGACCTCGACGCGCGAATCGGCGGCGACGAGTCCCTTCGCGATCAGGTCGTCGAGCAGCGGCGGCGTCAGGATCGCGACGTCGAAGCGCGCGCCGCCCTCGATGTTCGCCTTCAGCGCGCTCGCCAAGTCGAACGTCGCGTTCACGTCGTTCGAGGTCGAGCTCTCGAACTTGGGCGCGAGGTCCTCGACGACGGTTTTGATGCCGAGCGAGGACAGCACGACGACTTCTTCGGCGTTTGCGGCGGGTGCCGCGAGCGCGGCTGCCGCGGTGGCGAGTACGGCGAACGACTGACAGCGCATGGAGGGTTCCTCCTGAAATTGCGGTTACGCGACCCACGTCGTGAGCCATTCGCTCACGCTTCGCCACGGTTCCGCGTCGCGTGCGACTTGGCGCAGCAGCGGTCCCTCGAGCGCGAGCACGACGAGGCCGAGCACGTAGACGGGATGCACACGCCTTTGGCGCACGAGGTCGTGAGCGATCGCGACCAGAATCGGCGCCATCCAGATCAGATGGACCCACAGCAAGCGCGGCTCACCGAGGAACTGCATGCGCGCTGCCGCGGCGATCAACAACGAAGTCGTCGCGACCACCATCAGCCGCTTGTGCAGCTCCGGTTTGCGTCGGTAATAGAGCGCGGCCGCGAACAGCGGAGCGAACACGATCATGTCGAGCACGGGACCGAGCAGTTGCGCCTGCGCCTCTGCAGCTTCACCGGCACGCACGCCCAGCGCGAACCTCGCGAACGCGGTGATCAGCCCGACGACGATCAGTAGCACGCCATACCCGATCGCGAAACGGCCGAGCTGCATGTGCGCGGCGACGCGGCCCGTCGCCGCGAGCACGACTTGGGTCACGAAGATCGCGAGCCAGCCCACGTAGACCGCGGCGTGCAAGTGAACGATCGGAGTCTTGACGGCAGTGCCCGCGGCCAATGGGCCGAAGTACGTGGGCCAGAACCCCACCGCCGCGATCACGACCGCGAGCGCAGCGAGACCGACGTACAAGCGGCGCGGCGTGGTTGTTCGAACGAGAGCCGCTGTCGTGGCCACGCGCGGCTACTGCGCGGGTGGAGCGGCGGCCGGCGCGTCGACGTCGAACGACGACCCGGTGAGCACCTGCCGGCCGTCGGGCAAGAACACCTGGCGCGCGTTCGCGACGTGCGTTTGGTCCTTCGACAGGAAACCGCTGATCTTCACGACGTGCCCTTCGCGCAGCGAGTTGCGGTTCCAGCCCTGGCGCATGAGGCCGTTCGGCGGGCCGAGCTCGAAGTCCCAGTTCACGACGTCGCCCGTGGCTTCGTCTTTCACGTCGATGTAGATGCGCGCGTGCGGATTGGTCCACTCGACCTTCGTGATCGTGCCGGTGAGCTCGATCGGCTTGTCGCGATCGAACTCCGCGGAGAACGAATGGTGTGCGCTCGCGCAGAGCGGTCCCAGGATCGCGGTTGCAGCAGCCAGTGCGGCGAACGACAGACGGCGCATCGTGCCTACCCCTCAAGCGACCGTAACCCTCGGGCGCAAGAGGATGATACGCTTTCACGGCGTTTTCAGACCATTGAGATACTTTCGATGACCAAGCTCATCCGTCTGTGCGCCGCGCTCGCGCTATTGACCCCGATGACTCTGGTCGCGCAATGGGGAGCGCATCGCGACGAGTCGGTCCCGCGCAAAGCCGACGGCACGCCCGACCTCGACGCACCCGCGCCCCGCACGGCCGGCGGCAAGCCCGATCTCACCGGCGTTTGGCAGGGGTTCGGCACGCTCGGCGGCAGTGCCGCACAGACCGAACCCGAAGGCGCCGTGCCTCGCGCCGGCTTCGCGAATGTCGGCCAAAACATAAAAGAAGGAATACCGCTGCGCCCCGAATACAAGGCGATGGCCGACGAGCGACGCGCCGCCGGCGGCAAGGGCAACCCCGAGGCCGTGTGTCTGCCGATGGGGATCATGCAGTTCCACACCCAGGGCGCGCCGCGCAAGTTCATTCAGACGCCGAACGTGCTCGTGATCCTGTACGAGGCCAGCATGGGCATCCGGCAGATCTTCACGGACGGCCGCGAGTTCCCAACCAATGATCCGCAGCCATGGTGGTACGGCTATTCGGTCGGTCATTGGGAGGACGACACGCTCGTCGTCGTCACCAAGGGTCTGCGCGACGGCGAGTGGCTCGATATCTTCGGCACGCCGCTGACGGATGCCGCGACGTACACGGAGCGGTTCCGCCGCGTGAGTTACGGGCTCCTCGAGATCGACATCACGGTCGACGACCCGAAGGCGTACACGGCACCGTGGACCGTGCGCGTGAATCAGCGAATCATGCCGGAGCAGGAGCTGCTCGAGTTCGTCTGCAACGAGAACAACCGTTACTTCGAGCGGCCATGATGCGAGGCTCACCGATCATCGCAGTGCTCGCAGCGGCCGTGGCCGGTTGCGATTCCACGCCGCCGGCGCCGGCCTCGGCGGATGTCGCAGCAACGCCAGCCGCCGCCGAGCCCGGCTCTTACGCGAGCGTGTCGACCTGCGCCTCGTCGGCCAGAACGACCTCCAAGCACGCTCCGCGTATCAACCCGTCGTGCATCGCTACGGCGACCGGCGAATTCTGTTCGTCGGCCATCACGCCGGCGAAGCGCTGAACCCGATCACGGGACTCATCGAGAAGAACGGCTTGTCGATTCTCGACGTGACCGATCCGGCCAAGCCCGTCTACCTGGCGCACTTGAAGCCGACCGGTGAAGAAGCGAGCGGCACGCAGCACGTGCAGATCTGCGACGGCAGCACGCTGCCGAATGCCGATGACGCGAAGGTGTACGCGATCCGCACGAATGGGCAGCACAGCTACGAGGTCGTCGACGTCACGGATCCCGCGGCGCCGCTGTTCGTCACGACGATCGCGGAGACCGGCACATCGTCGCGTCCGGAGTCCGAGCGCGGCGACCGCGAGACGCACAAGTTCCAGTGGGAATGCGCGACCGGCATCGCGTATCTGAACGGCACGGCGGCCGGCTGGCGCGTCACGCGCGTGCTGCAGGCGTTCGACGTCGGCGACCCGACGGCGCCGAAGCACATCCGCGACTTCGGCCTCGTCGGCTATGAGCCGAGCGCGACGGGCGAATACCCCGAACCGCAAGTCGCGGGGCTGCATCAGCCGTTCGTCGTGGGGAACCGCATGTACTTGGGCTACAACAGCGGCGAGGAGGGCGTGCTGCAGATCGTCGATCGTGAGAAGTTCATGAGCGGCGACGCCGGCGCACGCGCGCCGCTCGAGCCGACGGCCGATAGCTTGCGCTATCCCGAGATAGCGCGCGTCGACTTGCCGAGCTACTGGGGTGTGCACACCGCCAAGCCGCTCTATGATTTTCCGATCGCCGACTACGCCGACAACCGCGACGCGCGCGTGCGCGACCTGCTGCTCGTGGCGAGCGAGGCCGGCGTGTTCCGCTGCCAGGAGCCGCGCGACGTCATGCTGATCTTCGACATCACGCAGGAAGAGCATCCGTTGGCCGTAGCAACATTCCAGGTGCCCGAGGAGCCCGGCGACTTTTGCCATCGCGGCGGGCGCTTCGGTCCGCACTCGTTCGCGGACGCATATCACCCCGGCTTCGACCAGAAGCTCGTCGTGCTCGCGTACTTCAATGCCGGCGTCCGCGTCGTCGACATCCGCAATCCGTTCGAGCCGAAGGAAGTCGCGCGCTTCATCCCGGAAGTCAGTGCGAACACGACCGAGTCGTGTATCGAGATCGACGGCACGCGCCACTGCGATCGCGCGATTCAAACGAACAACGTGAATCTCGACGATCGCGGCTATATCTACGCGGTCGACCGCGCGTCGACCGGGCTCCACGTACTCGAGCTCACGGGCCAGGCGCGTGCGATCGCGGGACTATGAAAAGAACAGAGCCGCGATGAACAGCACGATCAACGTAGAGCTCGGTGGCCAGCGCTTCACGCTCGACGAGCCCGCGTATTCAGCGCTGCGCGCCTATCTCGACCGCGCGGCCGTGCGGCTCGCAGGCCATCCCGATCGAGCCGACGTGCTCGCGGGGCTCGAGCGCTCGATCGCAGCGAAGCTCGAGCGTCGCGCGCCGGCGGGCGGCATCTGTGACGAGGCCGTGTTGACCGCGGCCCTGAACGAGGTCGGCCGCGTCGAAGGGCCCGATCTTGGCGCGCCCGAAGCTGACGAGCCCGAGTCTGCTGCCGCCGGCTACGACACTCGGTGGCGAACGCGGCGCCTTTACCGCTTGCGAGAGGGCAAGCTCGCAGGTGTGTGTGCCGGGCTCGCCGCGTTCGCGGAGATCGACGTCGGCATCGTGCGTCTGCTGTTCATCGTCGCCGCTTTGTTCTCCGGCGGGTTGTTGTTGGCCGTCTACGTGGTGCTGATGTTCGTGCTTCCGGTCGCGCACACGGACGAGGAGATCGCGGCCGCACACGGGGGTCGCGGGCGGAACACGGCGGCAGAGTGAGGGCTAGACCGCGAGGCGCGTCGGCTCGCGGTTGAAGTGCACGACCCACTTGTAACAGTCCTCGGCCGACATCGGACGAGCGAACAGGTAACCCTGTCCCAGGTCGTAGCCGATCGACTTCAGATAGTCTTCGACCCACTTCGTCTCGACGCCCTCGGCGACGACCTGGAGCCCGAGCGCGTGCGCCATCTGCACCGTGGACTCGACGATCACGCGATTCTGCTCGCGCGTCTCGAGGTCGAGCACGAACGACTTGTCGAGCTTCAGCGAGTGCACGCGAAGATCGCGGAGATACCCGAGCGACGAGAACCCGGTGCCGTAGTCGTCGATCGCGATCAACACGCCGAGCCCATGCAGGTCCTTGACGATGCGCTTCGCGCGCTCGGGATCGACGAGCATCGCGCTCTCGGTGATCTCGAGCTCGATCTGCTCCGGGCGAACCGCCGATTCCTGCAGCAAGCGCGCGAGGCGGCGCGGAAACTCCGTGTCTTGCAGCACGCGCGGCGACACGTTGATCGCGACGCGGAGGTCGACGCCGCGCTTGTGCCACGCCGTCAAGTCCGCGAGCGCGGTGCGAACCGCCCAGTAGGTGAGCGGGTGAATCAGATCCGTGGCTTCGGCCAGCGTCACGAACTCGGCCGGGCTCACGTCGCCGTACATCGGGTGGCGCCAGCGCACCAGCGCCTCGACGCTTTGCACGGCGCCGGTTCGCAGGTTCATCTGCGGCTGGTAGTGCAGGGCGATGTGGTCGTTGTCGATCGCCGTGCGCAGCTCGCTCAGCATGCCGAGCCGGCGCACGGTGTGATGGTCGTCGACGACGTCGTAGATACTCGAAGCCCGCGCCGTGCCGCTTCGCGGCGTACATCGCGACGTCCGCGTGGCGCAGTAGCTCGCGCGCGATCGAGCCCGTGATCGGGCGCGACCGCGATGCCGATATTGACGCCGACCTCGATCGCGATGCCGCGCGAGTCGATCGGCGACCGCAGGCTCTCGATGAATCGTTGCGCGAGCGCGTCGATCGCGCTGTGGTCGGTGACCTCGGGGAGCACGACGGCGAACTCGTCGCCGCCGATGCGGCCGATGAATGCGCCGCTGCTCGATTGCGACGAGAAACGCCGTGCGACCTCGCGCAGCACTTCGTCGCCTATGTCGTGGCCGAGCGTGTCGTTGACCTCCTTGAATCGGGTCAGGTCGAGCATCAGCAAGGCCACGCGCTGGTGCCCGCTGGCCTGCGCCAGCAGCGCGCCGAGATAACGCGCCAGCGCGGTGCGATTCGGCAGCGCGGTCAGCGGATCGTGCGTCGCTTGATGCTCGAGCGCGCGCTGTTGCGCCTGGCGCTCGCTGACGTCGCGCAGGATCGCCGTGAACAGGCCTTCCTCGGTCGCGACTCGGCTCAACGTGAGCTCGACCGGCACGCGGCGGCCGTCGGCCGTTTGCGCCGTGCGTTCGAGCGGCGTGCCGGTCAGGGACGCCAGGCCCAGAGCGACGTCGCTGGCCAGCCCGGGGATGAAGTCCGTGAGCTTCGCGTGAAACAGCGTCGCATGAGGGCAGCCGAACAGGCTCGCCGTCGCGGGGTTCGCGGTTCGTATGGCGCCGTGCTCGTCGATGCAAACGATGCCGTCGCTCGAGGAGTCGACGACGCTCTTGAGCAAAGCATCGCGGCGCTTGACTCCGAGCGCGCCCGCCAGCGCCCGCCAGGTCTGCTCGTCGAGCGAGCGGATCGTCGCCGCGACGAACATCGCGCTGAGCACGAGCGCGAACGGCGCCACCTCGAGTAGAACGCGCGCCGCGGCGTACAGCGTCAGCGATGCCGCCGCGAGCGCGACGCATGCTGCGACGACGGCCGCGAGATTGACCCGCCAGCCGCGCCGTGCGAACCAGTACGCGCACGCGAGCGTCGCGATAGCCAACGCGACAGTAACGAGCCACTGCGGCGGTGTGCGCAACCCCCCACCGACGTTCACGGTCAAGGAATCGACCGGCGGCCGCGCGTCGAGGGCCGGTCGTGCGGCCGGCCGCGCCGCGGCGACGCGGTCGTCGTTCATGCCCACGACTCGGATCGCTTCGTCGAGGCGCGAGCGGATCGCGATCTCGCCGGCGTTCAGCTCGATGACCTCGCTGCCATCAGGCGTGCGGATCTCGAGGCGGCCCTCGAACAGCGAGATCGTGGTGCTGTCCTCGAGCACCGAGACGTTGAACTGAGTGCCCTTGATCACGGCCACGAGCAGCGGTGTCTCGACACGGAGCTTGCCGGTGTCGCGCGGGGCAACGTCGTAGAACACGTTGCCGCGATGCTGGACGAGCCGTGCGACGAGATTGCCGTCGACCGCTTCCGCGGGAATCTCGATATCGGTGTCGTTCGAGACCGTGATGTTCGTGCCGGCTTGCGTGAGCCCCAACGCGCCGTCGTTCCCCGTGATGACGCGGGCAGGCAGTATCACCTCGGAGTCGGTCTGCACTTCGACAGCGGCTCCGGCCATCGTGACGTCGACGTCGCCTCCGACCGTCGTGACGACGATTCGCGAGTCGCGTTCCGCATGCGGCGTTACGGCGAGCGCGCTCGCGGCGCACAGCGTCACCAACAATGAGGAAAGTGCGCCTGTTATTTTCTGCGTGCGCATGTCGGACACTCCGTGTCGTCAACGGGAGACAGCATAGGATCGAGCACACACGAATGCTGTGAGCGTGATCACGGCGTCGTGGAGTACGGTTGTCCATAATCCGCGACTCCCTGACGTTCTACTCGACGAGGCTATGACTCGGAACGTTGCGCGATGCGTACTCTTAAGGCATTGCGGCGCTCGCCGACCGCTTCGTGGAGTAAAGCCCCTGCTGTTTGGCATAACGGCGCTCGTACTTGAATTAATCCTGGGCGTCGCGGCGGCTGCGAACCCAACGCTCGTCTCCGTGATCGTGCGCGGCTCCACCGTGTACGACGCGCCCGCGTTGTTCGAGGTTTATCGCGGGGAGCTCGGCAAGCCGATCAGCTCCGACGGAGTCCGCGCGATCGCCGCGGCGCTCGTCGCGAAGTACGAGGGCGACGGCTACTCGCGCCCGCAAGTCAAGGCTCGACGACGCGCTGCTCTCGGCCGGCGTGCTGCGGCTCGACGTGCTCGAGCCGCGAATCAGCGAAGTGCGCGTCAGCGGAGATCCGGGGCCGCACCTCTCGCGGCTCGAGCAACTCGGCTCGCAGCTCGAGGATGCAGGCCCCGTCACGCAGGCGGCCGTCGACACGACGTTGCGCAGGATGCGCGCGCTGCCCGGATTGACGCTGAACGCGACGACCGCGCGCGACGCGGCGACGGCCAATCTCTACACGCTCGACGTCGACGCGGACTTCGACCGCGTCGCGGGCACGGTTCGGCTCAGCAATCGCGGCACCGACGAAGCCGGCCCGAACTTCGTGCTGGGCCAGGTCATGGTGAACGGGCTGTTCGAAGGTGACACGAATCTGGGCGCGACGTTCGGCGCCGCGACCGACTACGACGAGTACCACGACTTCGGCGTGGTCGCGAACGTAGGCATCGGCGACGTGGGCGGCAGAATGTCGTTCGCGGGTCTTGCGTCGCGATCGAATCCGCACGAGCCGATCGTCGATCGCGACGATTCATACCTGCGGGACCGCGCATCGATCGGTTTCCTGCGGCCGTTGCCGGGCTTCGAGCGCGCGGCGATGACGTTGACAGCCGGGCTCGACTTCGACGACCTCGAGATCTTGCGCTCGGGCGAGCGCCTCCGCGACGAGCGGCTGCGCATGCTGACGGTCGGGTCGCGTTGGACCTTCAGACAAAGCTCGGCGCAGTACTTCGCCTCCGTCGATCTCGTGCAAGGGCTCGACGCGTTGGGCGCAGGTCTCACGGCGCTCGACATCGAGAACGATCCGCGCAGCGTGGACTTCACGCTGACGCGCTTGAGCTTCACGCGCCTCGTGCGCGTCGGCGACGCACTGGACCTATCGCGTCGACGCTCTGGGCCAACAGACTTCCGACGTGTTGCCGTACGGCGAGCGGTTCAAGATCGGCGGCGACCGGCTCGGCCGCGGGTTCGAGGTCGGTTCCATCGCCGGCGACGAAGGCCTCGGCGCCAAGGTCGAGATCCGGCGCAGCTTGCCGAACGCGCCGAGCGTGCTACGCAGCGCGTCGTTGTACGGTTACTACGACGTCGGCTTGGCGTGGAAGCAAGACATGCCCGGCCGCGAATCGGCGACTACGGGCGGTATTGGTTTCGTGACGCAGGGCCGGCGTCTCGCCGGGCGTCGAGCTCGCGAAGCCGCTCACGCACCCCGACGTCGAGGGCAGTGACGACCTCACGTTGTTCATCGAGATTGCAGTTCCGCTCTGACCCCGTGCGTAGTGTCCGTAGGCGTTCGATCGTTGTCGATGGCGGCGAGAAAAGGAGCCGACGATGGCCACCGGAACCTGTCTTTGCGGGACCTTGCGCTACGAGATCGCGGGCCCGTTCACGATGATGATGCATTGCCACTGCTCGATGTGCCGCAAGCATCACGGCGCCGTGTTCGCGACGTTCGTCGGCGCGGCCTTAAGCGGGTTTCGCTGGATTGAAGGCCAGGATGAAGTCGCGAGCTACCAGTCGTCGGAGCAAGGTGTTCGCTGGTTTTGCAGGCACTGTGGCTCGGTCGCGCCCACGCTCGTGCCCGACATGAGCTTAGTGATCGCGCCGGCCGGTTGCCTCGAAGGTGATCTGAAGATCGAGCCGCAGGGACACATGTTCGCGGCGTCGAAGGCTTCATGGCATCCGATCACGGATTCGCTGCCTCAGCATGCGGGCATGCCGCAGGAGTACGGCGGCGGCATGGGCGTTGCCCGCCCGGCTGTCGCGCAGCGCGACGGCGTAGCCGACGGCAGCTGCCTGTGTGGCGCGGTCGCATACGAGTTTCGCGCGCCGATCCGGATGTACCACTGCCACTGCTGGCGGTGCAGGAGGGCGCGCAGCGCCGCGCACACGACCAATCTGTTCGTGAAGGTCGAGGATTTCGCGTTCACGCGCGGCGAGGAGCTCGTGCAGCAGTACAAAGTGCCCGAAGCCGCACGTTTCGGTGTCGCGTTCTGCACGCGCTGCGGCGGCAAGGTGCCGCGCGTGTCGCGCGAGCGCGGGACCGTCGTGATCCCGGCCGGCGCGCTCGACACGGATCCGCTGATGCGGCCGCAGGCGAACATCTACGTCGCGTCGAAGGCGCCGTGGTTCGATATCACCGACGGCCTGCCGCAGTACGACGAGATGCCGCCGGCCTAGTCAGCGGGTCTAGTCTATGGCGTCGAGCCCTTCGGTCAGCTCGATGTTCGTGCCCCAAGGGTCCTGGATGAACGCGATCGCGACGCCGAGCGCCGGCACCGTCCGATAGGACACGGTCAACGGAATCCCGTCGGCCTCGAGCTTCTTCGTGAACGCCTCGAGGTTGTCGATCTCGAACCCGATGTGGTCGAGCGCGCGACCTGTCGTGCCGACCGTCGGCGTCGGCGAGCGCGTGAAGCTCAGCGTGACGCCCGGCAGTTGAGCCGTGACGAAGGCCTGGTTCGGATTCGGCGGCTGAGCCGCGGCTCCGAATACCTTCGCATACCAGGCTTGCATCTCGGCCTGCTGCTCACCGAAGAAATGCACGTGGTGCAGCTGAATCGGCGCGGTTTGCGCCTTGACCTCGACGAGCTCGACCTTCGTGTCCTCGGGCCCGAGCACGAACGCGATGTTCGTCGTCGGGCTCGCCGCCGCGATGTCGTCGGTGACTTTCACGGTCGCGGCGACCGAGTCGCTCGTGATCATCTTGTAGCCGTTCGCCTTGAGCTTCGCGACGACGGGCTTCAAATCCGGCACCGAGAAACCGATGTGGTTCACGGTGCTGCCGATGGTGCCGCCGGTCGGCGCCTGCATCGGCCGGAAGAACAGGAACACGTTCGGGAACTCGACGACCTCGAGGTTGTTCGTGCCGAGCGTCGCGGATTTGCCGCCGAGTGTCTCGACGTAGAACCGCTTCTGCGCGGCCATGTCCGTCGTGTTCAAGTGGTGGTGACCGTAAACGACCGGGCCTTTGGCCGTGATCGTCTGCGCTGCTAGCGGCGCGATAGCGACCAGGGCCACGACGGTAAGAACATTGCCAGTCGCATGGGGAGTCCTCTTTTGTTGTCGTCGCGAAACGTAGCACAAACGGAACCAGGTCAGGCAACCAAACCCAACGACGCTTTCGAGTATCCATGCCAAGACCCTGGAATAGAAGCTTCATCAGGTGCAACCCTAGGCGTAGGTTCACGCGCATGCATGCACCACCGAATGCGTGCTCCGGGGCAGCGATGCCAGAGATCAGTCGTTTTCTGGGCATCGTCATCTCGATGTACTTCAACGATCACAACCCGCCCCATTTTCACGTGCGGTACGAGGCGTATCGCGCCGTGATTGGAATCGAGCCTCTCGAGCTCATGGAAGGGTCTTTGCCAGCGCGAGTTTTGGGCTTGGTCATCGAGTGGGCGAAGCTTCATCAAAGCGAGTTGGCCCGCAACTGGACAGCGCTGGCATCGGAGGGTACGTTCACGCGCATACCTCCTTTGGTGTGAGATGCGGCGTGGTTTGGGTACTCGAAGCGACTGCTCTTCCGGACTATCGGCTCCGACTCCGATTCTCCGACGGCTGCCGTGGCCTCGTCGACCTCAAGGGCTTGGTGTTTTCGGATCCGCGTCCGATCGTCGCAGCGCTGCGTGACCCGAGCGCATTCGCGGCGATCGCCGTGGATGCGGACACCGTCGTGTGGGCTAACGGTTTCGATCTCGCGCCCGAGTATCTCCGCGCGCGCGTGCACACTGAAGCCGTCGCGTGATCGACAACAATCGTCAGTGTGTCGAAACCGCGTGATGCTGCCAGCGATCGATGAAGGCGCGGAACGCGGCACGGTCGTAGCTCTTCGCGCCGTCTTCGAGCGGCAACGTGTCTTGCGACGCGAGCAGCTCGCCGGACGCCGCGAGTATCCAGAAGTGCGGGGCGCCCGCGGCCTTCGGCAACGTCGCGAAGAATTCTTTGTTCTGGTTCTCGTCGCCGACGTAGACCTTCGCCACGACGAACACGTCGTGCAGCGCGGCGTCGAGATCGGTCTCGCGCTCGAGAAACGCGGCGAGGTAGTGGCACCAGATGCACCAGTCGCCGCCGCTGATCACGAGCACGAGCTTGTGCTCCTGCGTTGCTTGCGCGACGGCCGCGTCGCGGATCGCGAACGCGTCGGCCTTCGAGTCGTAGCCGATGTCCTTCGTCTCGGCCGCGCGCACGAGCCCCGCGAGCAGCGCTGTCGCGAGCACGAGAGCTGTGACGGCGGGTCTGATCGATCGCAGCACGAGTCGTCCTCGGATCGGTTCGTTCAGCGGGCCAACGTGTCGATGATCTCGGTCATCCTGCGCACGTTGGCGTAGGTGTCGAATAGTAGCAGCTTGCCTTCGCCGGTCCCTCCGTCCGGCGGCGCCATGGCCGCCAGGTGCGCCGACTGCGGCATCAGCGGCCGCAAGACCGGCACGAGCTGCGCGGCATTTGCGACCGTGATGTATGCGCGTCACGTACTCGTCGTCGGCAACGCTCGGATCGTCGCGCTGCAGCAGGCGCGCCGGCATGAACCGCGCGTTCGCGTCCGGGATGATGTTCACGCGCCCCGCGACCTCGAAGGCCGCGAAAGCCGTGCATTCGGAGTATCGCGAGCAGCTCCGGGTAGGTCGGCGTCCCGATGTCCGGAACCCCGAAGACGTAGGCGCGGACTCGCGGATCGACCAGGAACTCCTGGCCGGTGCTCGCGGAGACCCGGCGTAGGACCTCCTCGATGTCTTCGCCTCGCGTTGGCGGGGGCGGGAACCTCGGCTGTGCTTCCGGAGGCGTCTCGGTGGCGGCCGGGGGTAGCGTGCGGGTCGGCGCGGGGCGCTCCTGGGCGGAGGCCGCGGTTCCGATCGTGAGGACAATCGCGAGGACTGTGCTCGTGAGATGCAGGCGCTGCATGACGGTCTCCTTGGGTGGGGTTGACGAAGCCGTTCGAGCCGTCGCGTCGAGCCCGAGTTCCTCGTGGGAGAAGGACGTGCGTACCGAAATAGCGATCTCCGAAAAAGAAAAAGGCCGGCAGCTCTCGCTACCGGCCTTCGTTCGACGCAGCACGCTGAAGTTACAGCAGCGGAACCAGCAGCAGTGCAACGATGTTGATGATCTTGATCAGCGGGTTGATGGCCGGGCCCGCGGTGTCCTTGTACGGATCGCCGACGGTGTCGCCGGTCACGGCCGCCTTGTGCGTATCGGAGCCCTTGCCGCCGAAGTGGCCTTCCTCGATGTACTTCTTGGCGTTGTCCCACGCTCCGCCGCCGGTGCACATCGAGATCGCGACGAACAGCCCCGTCACGATCGTGCCGATCAGCAAGCCGCCGAGCGCCTTGATGCCTTCGCCTGGGCCCATTAGCGCGTTTAGGCCGAACGCGACGACGACAGGTACCAGGATCGGCAGCAACGACGGGACGATCATCTCTTTGATCGCGGCCTTCGTGAGCAAGTCGACCGCGCGGGAATAATCGGGCTTGGCCGTGCCTTCCATGATGCCTTTGATCTCACGGAACTGGCGCCGGACCTCGATCACGACCGAGCCCGCGGCGCGGCCGACGGCTTCCATCGCCATGGCGCCGAAGAGATAAGGCACGAGGCCGCCGATGAAGAGGCCGATGATGACCGCCGGATCGGACAGCGAGAACTCGACGAGCTTGCCCGCGGCCTCGAGGTTGTGGGTGTAGTCCGCGAACAGCACGAGCGCCGCGAGACCGGCGGAGCCGATCGCGTAGCCCTTGGTCACGGCTTTCGTCGTGTTGCCGACGGCGTCGAGCGGGTCGGTGACGTCGCGAACCTTCTTGTCGAGGCCGGACATCTCGGCGATGCCGCCGGCGTTGTCGGTGATCGGACCGTACGCGTCGAGCGCGACGATCATGCCGGTCAGCGACAGCATCGCCGTCGCCGCGATCGCGATGCCGTACAGATCGCCGAGGGTGTAGGAGCCGTAGATCGCGGCGCACACGGCGAGGACCGGCAGCGCCGTGGATTTCATCGACACGCCAAGGCCCGCGATCATGTTGGTCGCGTGGCCGGTCTGCGAGGCTTCGGCCACCTTGCGCACCGGCGAGTATTCGGTCGCCGTGTAGTACTCGGTGATCACGATCATCGCGCCCGTCAGCACCAAGCCGATCAGCGTGCAGCCGTACATGGCGCCGAAGTTGTCGGGAAACGCCGCCTGCGTGACGAAATAGAACGCGACCGCCGCAATGACGGCGGACACGATCACGCCCCTGTAGAGCGCGTTCATGATCTTGCCGCCCTCGCGCGTCGAGACGAAGAACGTGCCGACGATCGAGGCCACGATCGATACTGCGCCGAGCGCGAGCGGGTACATGACGGCCGTCGGTCCCGCCGACGCCAGCATGAGGCCGCCGAGCAGCATCGTGGCGACGAGCGTGACCGCGTAGGTCTCGAACAGGTCCGCGGCCATGCCGGCGCAGTCGCCGACGTTGTCGCCGACGTTGTCGGCGATCACGGCCGGGTTGCGCGGGTCGTCCTCGGGGATGCCGGCTTCGACTTTGCCGACCAGGTCGGCGCCGACGTCTGCGCCCTTCGTGAAGATACCGCCGCCGAGTCGCGCGAAGATCGAGATCAGCGAGCCGCCGAAGGCGAGGCCTACGAGCGCGTGCAGCGCTTCATCGCGCACCGCCGCATCGGCGCTCGCGCCGCCGAGCAGCATGAAGTAGCCCGCGACGCCAAGCAGACCCAGGCCGACCACGAGCATGCCCGTGATGGCTCCACCCTTGAACGCGATGTTCAGCGCAGCGTTCAGGCCCGTTGCGGCCGCTTGCGCGGTGCGCACGTTGGCACGCACCGAGATGTTCATGCCGATGTAGCCGGCGAGGCCGGATAGCACGGCGCCGACGACGAAGCCGCCCGCCGTTGGCCAGCCGAGCTGCCAACCGAGGAGCACCGCCAGAACGACGCCGACGACCGTGATGGTCGTGTACTGGCGGTTCAGATAGGCCTTGGCGCCTGCTTGAATGGCCGCGGCGATCTCTTGCATGCGCGCGTTGCCGGCCGGTTGGGCGAGCACCCAGCGCGCCATGAAGATCCCGTACAGCACGGCGAGGGCGCCGGCGCCCAGCGATAGCCACAGCACATTCGTCGGATTCATCCGTTGGTCTCCCTAACAAATTTTCGCCTCGGACGCGCCGAAACGCGGCCCGAAGGACCTTGACTAAAACCCAGTGAAGCTCGCCGCCTAAGGAGGGGTGTCGGCGCCAAACGAGTCGGGTTTGTTCCCTGTTTTTCTCTCGGTGCCTCGCCGCCCCCCGGCGAAGCGGGCGCTACTTTATCACAAACTGGTTTGGCAGCTTTCTCGCAACCCGCTGATTCTTGAGGCTGACATAAGTGGGCAGGCCGTCCTTGTAGGGCGGGTAGTCCTCGCCTTTGATCAGCGGCGCCAGGTAGCGCCGGCAGGCGGCCGTGATGCCGAAGCCGTCTTCTGTAATGAAGTCCCGCGGCATCTTTTTCTCTTTGTTGGCGACCTCGGCCAATGCGCACCTTGCCGACGGTCCAGCGATAGGGCTTGTCGGACTTCCGGACGATCGTCGGCATCACGGCGTTCTCGCCCTTCAGCGCGAGCTCGACCGCGGCCTTGCCCATCGCATAGGCCTGCTCGACGTCGACCTTCGACGCGATGTGGCGCGCGGCGCGCTGCAGGTAGTCCGCGATCGCGTAGTGATATTTGAGGTTGAGCTTCGCTTTCACGAGTTGCGCGACGGTCGCGGCCACGCCGCCGAGCTGCGCATGGCCGAACGCATCCTTCCCGCCGGCCTCTGCGAGGAAGCGCCCGTCTGCGTAATGCGCGCCTTCCGACACGACGACGACGCAGTACTCGTATTTGTCGACGCTCTCTTTGACGCGCGCGAGAAACGCGGTCTCGTCGAACGGAATCTCGGGGAACAGGATGATGTGCGGCGGCTCGCCGGGACCCTCGCCGGCGAGCCCGCCGGCCGCCGCGATCCAACCCGCGTGCCGGCCCATGACCTCGAGCACGAACACGCGCGTCGACGTGCGAGCCATCGAGGCGACGTCGAGCGCGGCTTCGCGCGTCGAGACCGCGACGTACTTCGCGACGGAGCCGAAGCCGGGGCAGCGTGTCCGTGACGGGCAGGTCGTTGTCGACGGTTTTCGGCACGCCGATGCACACGATCGGGTAGCCGAGCTCTACGCCGAGCTGCGACACCTTGTGCGCGGTGTCCATCGAGTCGCCGCCGCCGTTGTAGAAGAAGTACCCGATGTTGTGCGCTTTGAAGACCTCGATCAGTCGCTCGTATTCGGCACGGTTCTTGTCGAGCCCCTTGAGCTTGTAGCGCGCCGAGCCGAATGCGCCGCCCGGCGTGTGTCTCAACGCGGCGATCGTGCGTGCCGACTCTGCGGTCGTGTCGATCATGTCCTCGGTCAGCGCGCCCAAGATCCCGTTGCGGCCCGCGTAGACCTTGCCGAGCTTGTTCTTGTGCTTGCGCGCGGTCTCGATGACGCCGCACGCGCTCGCGTTGATCACGGCCGTGACGCCGCCCGATTGAGCGTAAAAGACGTTCTTTTTCATGAGCGGAGGATAGCAAAGCGGGCTCGCGTTTGACGAAGGGCAGGGCCGTCGTTAGCGTAGCGCCCCGGCTACGGCTTCCTCTCGGAGACACAACCATGCGAATCGTAATGCTCGGAGCCCCGGGCTCGGGCAAAGGGACGCAGGCGCAGCGTCTCCAGAAGGAGCACGGTTTACCTCAGATCTCGACGGGTGACTTGCTCCGGAAGGCCGTTGCGGACAAGACCGCGCTGGGGCAGAAGGCCAAGAAAGTCATGGATGCGGGCGAGCTCGTGTCCGACGACATCGTGCTCGGCATGATCAAGGAACGGATCGCGCAGCCGGATGCGCAGAAAGGGTTCCTGCTCGACGGATTCCCGCGTAACACGGCTCAAGCGGACAGCCTCGATGCGCTGCTCGGTGGGCTCGAGCTCAAGCTCGATCGCGTGGTGCTCCTCGACGTCGACTTCGACATCCTGATGAAACGACTCACGGGCCGGCGCACGTGCTCGAAGACGGGTGCCGTGCTGAACATCTATTTTTCGCCGCCCGCGGAGCTCGAGGCGTGCCGCAAAGCCGGCGGCGAGCTGATCCAACGCGCGGACGACAACGAGGCGACGATCCGCAACCGGCTCCAGGTCTACGAGCGCCAAACCGCGCCGCTCGTCGCTCTCTATACGAAGCGTGGACTGCTCGAGACCGTCAGCGCGATCGGCGACGTCGATGCGGTCTACAAGAGTTTCAAGGCCGCGCTCGGGCTGAAATAGCTCGATCAGGCTCACAGGCGGGACGCCGTGCGCGGTCAGCGATCCGGCGTCCGCGTGAAGTCGACGCCTTGCTCGAGCAGCTGCTCGTAGCGATCCGGGTCGAGGTTGTTCTCGGCGCAGATGTACTCCTGCACCCGGGTGCCTTCGCGAAGCATCAGGCTCGAGGTCAACCGCCACGGCTTCGTCAGCACGTTCGGGTCTTCCATCGTGACCTCGTAGTCGATGCGATCCTTGCTCACTCGCGTGTAGCGCTCGACGAGGTGCAGCGCTTCCGAGTGGAACGTGCCGGTGCCGGCGAGCCACGTTTTGTCGTTGAAGCCGATCACGTCGACGACGAGCGTGTCGCCTTCCCAGTGCGCGACGGAGTTGCCCATGTAGCTCGGCAGAAGATCGTCGGGATGGGGCACGTCGAGCGAGATCACGCGGAACGTGTGCATGTACTCGTACAGGACAACGATCGTCGTCGGCGTCTGCACGATCTGCTGCGGGAACAGCCCGAGCATCACACTGCGGGGAAGGCCTGCGGGCAGGCAGTGGCCGGTCGGATCGTCGACGCCGCGGCGCTCGAACGCCTCGAGGACTCTCGCCGCGGCCCAGTCTTGGTAAGGAGCGCCTTCGCGCCCGGCAGGGCGGTCGTTGGACGAGCCGACGACCGGCGCATTCGGATTGCGTCCCGAGCCGCCGACGCCGAGCCCCGCGTTCGCTTCCTCCCACGGGCCGGGCTGTGTGCTGCCGCCTTGCCAGACTCCGGTCAGGTCCGGCCGACCTTCCGCCGTGCGCGGAATTCCAACGCCGGCTTCGGCCTGGGCCGAGATCCGCGGCGCAACGGTGACGGCCGCGAGCGCCGCGATTAGCGCCACGCGAATCATCGGACGTCGACGGCCGGGTTGGCCCCGCCGTCGCCGGTGCCGGCCGGCGGGCCGAACATCAATTTCTCGCCGCCCGGCAACGTGATCTCGCGCGAGTGCCCCCACGAGCCGCCGTCACGCGCGCGCCAGCCGGACACCGTGATCGTGTCGCCGACTTTCATCGTGACATCGCGGCGCCAGCCGAGCCGATGCAGCGCGGTCGGCGGATAGCCTTCGAGCTGCCAGCTCACGATCTTGCCGTCCGCGCCTGCGACGTCGACGTAGATGTGAGTGTGTGGGTTCGTCCACTCGACCTTCGTGAGCACGCCGGTCACCGTGATCGGCTGGTTCACGTCGTACTCGGCGCCGAACGAGTGGTGCGCGGCCGCGGGTGCTGCGAGCAGCGCGCAGAGTATCGAGACCAGAGCCGGGATTCGGATTGCCACGGTTCCCCCCTTTGGTTGCCCGGCTTACCGTTCCGTCGTTGCCAAGCCTACCGCGGCTGGCTCGTCCGCCGCCACGGGCGCAGCCGAGCCGGCTCCGAGCCCCGCGAGCTCGCGAGCGCGCCAGCCCGAACGCAAGTGCGCGGGCGGCAGGCCGAGTGCGAGCCCGACCAGGTCGCGCCGCGTCGCGAGGATCTCGGGCTCTAGCCCAAGCGCCACGGCGCGCTGCCGCACTTGTTCCTGAAGCGCTTTGACCGCATGCCGGTCCGGGGCGGGTTGTGCGGCATTCGCCCGCACCAGTTCCTGGGTTGCGGGGTCGTTGCTCGCGGCGATCGCTGCGAGCACGTCGCCGGCGTTGCGCGCGACGAACTTCGGCGGCACGAACGCGGCCAGTGCGTCGGCGTCGCGTGGCAACGCCGCCGCGATCGCGAGCAGCACCTCGTCGGCGAGCAGCCAGCGGCGCGGACGATCGCTGCGCTGTGCCGCCGCCTCGCGCCACCGGATCAGCGCGAGCGCCGCGCACTGCGATGGGAACGACAGGCCGTGCACGCCCTTCAGACGCGCCCAGACCGCAGTCGCGTCGGCCGTGGGCCGATCCGCGAGGATTCGCTCGCAGTCCTCATGCACCCATTCGCGGCGGCCGAGCTTGCCGAGCTCGTCGTCGAGGTGGCGCCAGGCCGAGAGCAGATAGCGGACGTCATCGAGCGCGTAGCGCAACGGCGCTTCGGGAAGCGGGCGACGGCTCCAGTCGGTCCGCGCGAAGCTCTCGCCGAGCTCGACGTCGACCGTGCGTTTCAGCAATCCCTCGAGGCCCACTTGCGGCGGGTAGCCGAGCAGCGCCGCAGCTACCTGCGTGTCGATCAGGCGCGGCGGCATGCGGTTCGCGCGCTGCCACACGACCTCGAGGTCCTGGCGCGCGCTGTGCAGCACCCACGTGAAGTCCTGACGGAACAGCTCCGCGAACAGCGGCGCCAAGTTGAGCGGCGCGAGGCAGTCGACGCAGGCCACCTGCTCGGCGGTCGCGATCTGGATCAGACAGAGTTGCGGGTAGTACGTCTTTTCGCGGACGAACTCCGTGTCGACCGCTGCGATCGACGTGACGCTAAGCGCTGCGACGAGGCGAGCGAGCGTCGCGTCGTCGTCGATCCAACCGATTTCTTGCGTCGTCGTCACCGTCGGCCCTCGTGTCGTCGAGCCATACGCTATCATCCCGATTCGTGATTGCGGAAACGAGCCCGTGCTAGCGCTGTTCCTGGCCTTCGTCGACATCATGCTTCATCGGCGCGGGCCGCAGGATCTGCCGTCGTCGAAGTTTCTGTTTTGGACGCTGCTGGCGGCGTCGCTCGGCGTCGAGCTGGCGGTCACGTTCTCGAACGGCGGCACCGCGCTCGCCGCCACGGTCGCGATTCTCGTCACCGGGCTCAACCTCTGGTTCGTTTGGGCCCTGTTGCGCGTGTTCAATCGCGAGCGTCGGTTTCTGCAGACGATGACGGCGCTGCTCGGCGCGGACACGATTCTGAGCCTGATACATGCGCCGTTCGTGCCGTTCCTCGAGTTGCCCGATCCCGAGAATCCCGCGTTGACGATCCCGATGGTCGCGACGACGTTGGTGTTTCTGTGGAGCGTCGACATCAACGCTTTCGTGTTCGCGCGTGCGCTCGAGCGGCCGTACCTGTTGTGCGTCGCGATCGTGATCGCCTACGCGCTGTTGATCGTGAGCCTGCAGGCGACTCTGCTTCAGCCGGTGGCCTGATGCGCGTGCATATTCTCGGCGTGTGCGGAACCTTCATGGGCGGCATCGCCGCGATCGCGAAGGAGGCCGGGCACGAGGTCTCCGGCGCCGACCAGAACGTCTACCCGCCGATGAGCACACAGCTGCGCGCGCTTGGGATCGAGCTCGTCGAAGGTTACGAAGCGCCGATCCCGACGGACGTCGCCAGCGTCGTCGTCGGCAACGCGCTGTCGCGCGGCAAGCCCGTCGTCGAGTCGTTGCTCGATTCCGGACGCGCGTACTCTTCGGGACCGCAATGGCTCGCGGAGCACGTGCTGCGCGACAAGTGGGTGCTCGCGGTCTCGGGCACGCACGGCAAGACCACGACGACGAGCATGCTCGCGTGGATCCTGGAGTACGCGGGGCTTGAGCCGGGGTTCCTGATCGGTGGGATACCCGTGAACTTCGGCATCTCCGCGCGGCTCGGCGGCTCGCGTTACTTCGTCGTCGAGGCGGACGAGTACGACACGGCGTTCTTCGACAAGCGCGCGAAATTCGTTCACTACCGGCCGCGCACGCTGATCGTGAACAACATCGAATACGATCACGCCGACATCTACGCGGACATCGACGCGATCCTTTGGCAGTTTCACCAGCTCGTGCGGACCGTGCCGGGCGCCGGCCTGATCGTCGCGAACGGCAAGGACGACAACATCGCGCGCCTCTTGAAGCGCGGCGTCTGGACACCGGTCGCGACGTTCAGCGCCGCCGACCAAGCCGCGCGCTGGTTCGGGCGTTACGATGCGCTCGGTGCGGAGTCGCGGTTCAGCGTGCTCGAGAACGGAGCGGCGCGCGGCACCGGGCGTTGGTCGCTGGTCGGTCAACACAATCTCGAAAACGCGCTCGCGGCGATCGCGGCCGCGGGTCATGTCGGCGTGACCCCGGATGTCGCGCTCGCGGCGCTCGCGGAGTTCAAGGGCGTCAAGCGCCGGCTCGAGCATCGCGGCACGTTCGGCGGCATAAGCCTGTACGAGGATTTTGCGCACCATCCAACCGCGATCGCGACGACGCTCGCGGGCTTGAAGAGCCGCGCGCCGAAGCAGCGCATCGTCGCGGTCATGGAGCCGCGCTCGAACACGATGCGCATGGGCGTGCATCGCGACACGTTGGCCGGCTCGTTCGCGGACGCGGACCGCGTCTTCGTGCTCGCGGCCCGCGACCTCGGCTTCGACCCTGCGGAATCGCTGACGTCCCTCGGCCCGCGCCTGACGCTAGGTGCGGACGTGCAGACGCTGCTTGCGGGTCTGCTGAAGGAGCTCAAAGTCGGCGACCAGGTCGTGATCATGTCGAACGGCGGCTTCGACGGCTTGCCCGCGTTGCTCGAGCGCGCGCTCAAGGAGCGCGCAGGCGGATAGGTGCCGGTGTTACGGTTTCGGTTGAACCGAAACACCGGCACTTCGGTTGAACCGCAGGTAGGCGCGCGACGGAGTTACCCCAGTGAGCGAGCTGCCGCTGTTTCCGCTGAACACCGTGCTGTTGCCGGGCGGCCCACTCACGCTGCAGGTGTTCGAGGCGCGTTACGTCGACATGGTGGCGCGTTGCTTGCGCGGCGAGAATCGCTTCGGCGTCGTCGCGATTCGGGAAGGCCGCGAGGTCGGTGCGGCGACCCCGTACGACGTAGGCACGAGCGCCGAAATCGTCGACTGGCATCGCGAGGGGTCTCACGGGTTGCTGATCATCGTCGCGGAGGGGCGGGACACGTTCAAGATCGAGGAGACTCGTCGCGAGAGCGATGGCCTGTACGTCGGTCGCGTCGAATTCCTTCCCGGGCTGGCGCCTCGACCGCTGCCGAGTGAGCATGAACCGCTGGCGGCGTTGCTGCGCCAGCTCGTCGAGTCGCTGCCGACGAATTGGAACCGTGACACGTCCTACGACGACGCGGTTTGGGTCGGCGCCCGGCTGATCGAGATCCTGCCGCTCGCGCTCGCGACGAAACAATCGCTGCTCGAGACTCAAGATCCGCTCGAGAGGCTTAAGCGTCTCGCCGCGGCGCTCAAGTCGCGCCCTCGCAACTTGTCCTGAGCCGACCCGCGCGGGGCTCGTGCTACGCTTGTCGTCGTGAAGAAATATATGTGTCTGATCTGCGGCTTCATCTACGACGAGGCCGAAGGCCGCCCGGACGAGGGCATACCCGCGGGTACGAAGTGGGCCGACATCCCGCTTTCGTGGCGGTGCCCCGATTGCGGTTCCGGCAAGGAAGATTTCGAGATGGTCGAGGTGTGAGCGATCAGTCGATGCGCTCGACGGCGTGACCGCGCGCCGTCAAGAGACGGATCAAGCTGTCGTCCCCGACCAGGTGCAGCGCGCCGACCACGACGAGACGCCGCCGGTCGTCGCGGAGCATCCTTTCAAGAGTCTCGACCCACGCCGCGTTGCGCTTCGTCACCAGCGTCTCATAGAGACCCGGGAAATCCGCGAATTCCGCGAGTAGCTCGCCGCTGAGCTCCTCGAGCTCGCCTGCCCGCCAAGCCGCGGCCATCTCGGCCATCGCGGTTTCAGCTTCGTCGAGCTCCGCGAGCGTCTGAGCCAGCATCGCTTGCTGCGCAGATGCCGGCTGCGAATCGAAGATGCCGATCTGAAACTCGGTCGTCTCGAGCCCGACGATCTCCTTGCCGCTGCGCTCCGCATGCACGAGCACGTATTGCTCGACGCCGTACTGGCCCTGGAAGCCGAACTTGCTCAAGCCCTGATCGAGCACTGTGATCGAGAGAAACCATGGCTCGAAGCGCTCGAGCAGCTTGAGCTCCACGCCAAGCTCGGTCGCGCGCCGCTCGAGGTCCCGATAAAGATCCGCGTCGATCACGTCAGCGAGCGTTTGATCGCGCGGTAGCACCGCCTTGTTCATGATCAACCGTTGTTGAGCGACCGGGTCGATGTCGTCGAGGTCGAGCTCCATCACGATCTCGTCGGCGCGCTCGAGCAAGGCGTCGATCGATGCCGGAAGCGGATGATCGCTCTGGCGGAGCACGTGCATCGAGCCGAGCAGCGTGACTTCGCCGCCGTTGCTGCCCGCGACGCGCCACGCCGCAGGATCCGCCGAGGCGGCCGCGACCGGCAGCACCAGCGCGAGTGCCGCGACGCAGGCTCGATGCGTCATGCCCGCGTCTTCGGCGCCCACGTGACTTCCGTCTCGATGGTGCCGTCGGCATGGAGCTCGAGCCAGCGCATGCCGGGCGGCCGCTCGTCGAGCGCGAAGAACTCGCTGCCCGGCAGGAACTGCGCGCAGGTCGACGGTGTGCTCATGAATCGCAGCTGGTTGCGCGTTCGGTCCGAGGCTTGATGCACATGCCCGCAGACCACGCCGCGGACCTCCGGGTGCTGATCGATGACTTGCCAGAACGCGGTGGCGTCGCGGAGCGCGACGCCGTCGAGCCAGGTGCTGCCCATCGGCAGCGGGTGATGATGCATCGCGACGAGCACGTGCTGACCCGCGTGCACCGCCAGCGCTTGGCGCAAGCCCTGTAGCCGCGCGGGCCCGAGTCCGCCGGCGTCCTCGCCGGCCAGAAACGTGCTGAGCATGATCAGCGACCATGAGCCGATGCGGAGCTCGCCGCCGAGCTGGAACGAACCGCTCGTCAGGATCTCGCCCATCAGCTTCGGATCGTCGTGATTGCCGGGAACCGACAGCACCGGCACGCCGAGCGGTTCCATCGATGCGCGAAAGCGCTCGTAGCCCGCGCGGCTCTCGTCCTGGACGATGTCGCCGGTAGCCAAGATCGCATCGACGGGCCAGCGGCGATCGCGCTGCGCGTGCTCGAGCACGGACAGAAATGTCGCGTAGGTCGTGACGCCGCGCATGCGGCTATCGGCGGTCGCGTGCAGGTGGCTGTCGCTGATGTGCAGCACGGTGACGGGCTTTTTGCGGCGCTCGCTCATTCCGCGACCTGCGGCTTGCTACTTCAGGAGCTTCGATGATACGCAATATCGTTCTCGGGGGCGGGGATTCGCTCACATTAAGTCGCGCCGGGCTTTTCGGTTGCGCCGCGTGTATTCGCTAGGAGACAATCGCGGTTCGTCTCATCTCCACGCCGTGAGCTCCGAGGCAGTGCACGCTCGGCTGCCGCACCGTTATCCGAACAAGAAAGCCGATGGCACTGCGCAGCGACAACCTTTCCGCGACGGCCCGGCCATCGCGGCGCCGCCTCGCCAACGCCATCCGGATGTTGTCGATGGACGCCGTCGAAGCCGCGCGCTCCGGCCATCCCGGCATGCCGATGGGCATGGCCGATATCGCCGAGGTGCTGTGGAACGACTACTTGCGGTTCAACCCCGCGAACGGTCATTGGCACGATCGCGATCGCTTCGTGTTGTCGAACGGTCACGGCTCGATGCTGTTGTACTCCGTGGCCTACCTGTCCGGATATCCGATCGGCCTCGACGAGCTCAAGAATTTTCGGCAGCTCGGCTCGCGCGTAGCAGGCCATCCCGAGCGCGAGCTTACGATCGGTATCGAGACGACGACGGGGCCGCTGGGCCAAGGCATCGCGAATGCGGTCGGCATGGCGCTCGCGGAGAAACACCTCGCAGCGGAGTTCAATCGGCCCGAGGCCACGATCGTCGACCATTACACGTACGTGTTCCTCGGCGACGGCTGCATGATGGAAGGCATCTCGCACGAGGCGTGCGCGTTCGCGGGAACGCACAAGCTCGGCAAGCTGATCGCGTTCTACGACGACAACGGCATCTCGATCGACGGCAACACGCGCGGTTGGTTCACGGACGACACGCCGAAGCGCTTCGAGGCGTACGGCTGGCACGTCGTGCCGAACGTCGACGGCCACGATGCCGCCGCGATCGCGAACGCGATCGAGGCCGCGCGCGCCGACAAAGAACGGCCGTCCCTGATCTGCTGCAAGACCATCATCGGCTACGGTGCGCCGAACGTGCAGGGCACGTCCGCGACGCATGGCGCCGCGCTCGGTCCCGTCGAGGCGGCCGCGGCGCGCAAGCATCTCAGTTGGGACGAGCCGCCGTTCGTGATCCCGGGCGACGTGAAGGCGACGTGGGACGCGCGCGACCGCGGCGCGCGCCTCGAAGCGGAATGGCAAGCGCGCTTCGCTACGTACCGCCGCGCTCATCCGGGTCTCGCCGACGAATTCACGCGCCGCATGCGCGGCGAGTTGCCCGCTAACTGGCGCGAACACGCCGACAAGGCCGTCGCGGCGATCGCGGCTGCCGGCAAGACGATGGCCACGCGCAAGGCGTCGCAAGGCGCGCTCGAGGCGTTCGCGCCGGCTCTACCGGAGCTGATCGGCGGCTCGGCCGACCTCACGGGATCGAACAACACGCAACACAAGTACTCGTCGACGCTGACGCCGGGTGACGCGAAAGGCAACTATCTCTTTTACGGCGTCCGCGAGTTCGGCATGGCCGCGATCATGAACGGGTTCGCGGCGCACGGCGGCGTCGTTCCGTACGGCGGCACGTTCCTCGTGTTCTCGGATTACGCTCGCAACGCGCTGCGCGTCGCGTCGCTGATCGGGCTGCAAAGTATCTTTGTGCTCACGCACGATTCGATCGGCTTGGGCGAGGATGGCCCCACGCATCAGCCGATCGAGCACGTCGCGAGCCTGCGCCTGATGCCGAACATGCACGTTTGGCGACCGTGCGATACCGTCGAGACTGCCGTCGCCTGGCGCGCCGCGATCGAGCGGCGCACGGGGCCAACCTGCCTCGTGCTGACGCGGCAGGATCTGCCGCACGTTGCGCGCACACCGGAGCAGATCGCGGCCGTCGCGCGCGGCGGCTATATCGTTTCAAGCGGCGCGGCGCCTCCGGCGCTGACGCTGATCGCGACCGGTTCCGAGGTGCAGCTCGCGATCGGCGCGGCGCAGGAGCTTGCCGTAGCCGGCGTCGCGGTGCGCGTCGTGTCGATGCCCTGCACCGAAGTGTTCGAGAGCCAGCCCGCCGAATACCGTAATCACGTGCTGCCGCCGGATTGTCCGCGGCTCGTGATCGAGGCCGGCGCCACGGACGGCTGGTGGCGTTACGCCGGCGACCGCGGCGCGGTGCTCGGCCTCGATCGTTTCGGCCACTCCGCGCCCGCGAAAGCGCTGTTCGAGCACTTCGGTTTCACGGTCCCAGCCGTCGTCGCCGCAGCCAAGCGCCTGCTTTCTTAGATTACGTCGTCTAGCCTGCTTAGGGAGGCCTCATGCCCATCAAAGTCGCAATCAACGGTTATGGCCGAATCGGCCGCAACATCATGCGCGCGCTGTACGAGGCGAAGCGCACTAACGAGATCCAAGTCGTCGCGATCAACGATCTCGGCGACGCCAAGACCAACGCGCATCTCACGCGTTACGACACGGCTCACGGCCGATTCCCGTTCCCGGTGGGCGTGGACGGCGACTCGCTCGTCGTCGCCGGCGACAAGATCAAGGTCTGCGCGGAGCGCGACCCGTCGAAGCTGCCGTGGGGCCAGCTCGGTGTCGACATCGTGCTCGAGTGCACCGGGTTGTTCACGACGAAAGAAAAGGCCGGAATGCACCTGAAGGCCGGCGCGAAGAAGGTCGTGATCTCGGCGCCGGGCGGCAAGGATGTCGACGCGACGATCGTCTACGGCGTGAACCACAAGACGCTGAAGGCAGGTCACACCGTGATCTCGAACGCGTCGTGCACGACGAATTGCTTGGCGCCGCTCGCGAAGGTGCTGCACGACAGCGTCGGCATCGTGCGCGGCATCATGACCACGATTCACGCATACACGAACGATCAGGTGCTGACCGACGTTTACCACAGCGATCTGCGCCGTGCGCGCTCGGCCACGCAGAACATGATCCCGACGAAGACGGGCGCGGCCGCGGCCGTGGGTCTCGTGTTGCCGGAGCTCGACGGCAAGCTCGACGGGTTCTCCGTGCGAGTGCCGACGATCAACGTCTCGCTCGTCGATCTCACGTTCGAGGCGGCGCGTGCGACGACGGCAAAGGAGATCGACGAGGTCGTCAAGAAGGCGAGCCAGGGCGCCCTGAAGGGCGTGCTCGAATTCGTCGACGAGCCGCTCGTGTCGAGCGATTTCAATCACAACCCGGCGTCGTCGTTGTACGACTCGAGCCTTACGAAAATCATCGAAGGCAAGCTCGTCAAGGTTTGCGCCTGGTACGACAACGAGTGGGGCTTCTCGAACCGCATGCTCGACACGACCATCGCGCTCGCGAACGCGAAATAGCGGTGAGCGCATGGCGCTGAAGGTCAAACGCATGACGGATCTCGCGCTCAAGGGCAAGCGCGTGTTGATCCGCGAGGACCTGAACGTGCCCGTCAAGGACGGCAAGGTCACGAGCACGGCGCGGATCGACGCGGCGCTGCCGACGCTGCAAAGCCGCGCTCGAGGCCGGCGCCCGCGTGCTCGTGATGTCGCACTTAGGAAGGCCGAAGGAAGGCAAACCCGACCCGGCCGCTTCGCTGAAGCCGGTCGCCGACAAGCTGAGCGAGCTGTTGGGCAGGAAGGTGCCGCTCGCGGCGAGTTGGCTCGACGGCGTCGACGTCGCTGCCGGGCGAGCTCGTGCTCTGCGAGAACGTGCGCTTCAACGTCGGCGAGGAAGCCGACGACGACGCGCTCTCGAAACGCATGGCCGCGCTCTGCGACGTGTTCGTGATGGATGCGTTCGGCACCGCGCATCGCGCGCAGGCGAGCACGAACGGCGTCGCGCGCTACGCGCCGGTCGCGTGCGCGGGGCCGCTACTGGTCGCCGAGCTCGACGCGTTGGGCAGAGCGCTCGAAAGCCCGAAGCGACCGCTCGCGGCGATCATCGGCGGCTCGAAGGTCTCGACGAAGATCGAGGTGCTGCAATCGTTGTCGACGCAGGTCGACGAGTTGATCTTGGGCGGCGGAATCGCGAACACGATCCTCGCGGCGTCCGGCGTGAACGTCGGCAAGTCGCTGCACGAGAAGGACATGCTCGAGTTCTCGGCCAAGCTGCTGCGCGGCGAGTTCGGCAAGGCCAAGATCCCGTTGCCGACCGACGTCGTCGTGGCCACGAGCCTCGATGCCGGCGTGAAAGGTCGAACCAAGAATGTTCGGGACGTCGCGGCCGACGAAATGATCCTCGATATCGGCCCGGAGACTGCGGCGTTGTATGCGCAACGTCTGCAAAGCGCTGGCACGATCGTGTGGAACGGCCCGCTCGGCGTGTTCGAGAATCCGGAGTTCGCTGCCGGTACGCGCCGCGTGGCTGAAGCCATCGCGGCGAGCAAGGCTTTCTCGATCGCGGGCGGCGGCGACACGCTCGCCGCGATCGAGCAGTTCGGGATCGGCGACAAGATCTCGTACATCTCGACCGGCGGCGGCGCGTTCCTCGAGTTCCTGGAGGGCAAGACGCTGCCCGCCGTCGCGACACTGGAGCGGCGCGCGGCCGGAGGCTGACCGGTGGCGCCGAATCCATCGGCCCCTCGAGCGTTGCTCACGCAGGCGTTCGAGTGCGCGTCGCGGGCCGCGGCGCCCGAGCACTGTCTGCCCAGCGCACTACGCGATTTGAAGCGCCGACCCGCGCTCGTGCTCGGCGCGGGCAAGGCCGCGGCGTCGATGGCCGCCACGTTCCACGCGCACTGGGACGCGCCCGTGCGCGGCATGGTCGTGACGCGCTACGGCCACGGCTTGAAGCCCGGTGAAACCTGCGGCGCGATCGAGGTCATCGAAGCGGGCCACCCGTCGCCGGACGCCGCGAGCCTCGCGGCCGGTGCGCGGCTGCTCGATCTCACGACAAAGCTCACGCCCGACGAGACGCTGATCTGCTTGATCTCGGGCGGCGGCTCGTCGTTGGCATCGCAGCCGCTGCCCGTACTCTCGTTCGAGCAGAAGCGCGCGGCCGCGAACTTCTTGATCCGCCAGGGCGCCGACATTCGCGAGATCAACTGTGTGCGGAAGCACCTGTCGCGTCTGAAAGGTGGTCGCCTCGCGGTCGCCGCGCATCCGCACCCGGTCGCGACGTTCGCGATTTCCGACGTGCCCGGCGACGACGTCGGTGCGATCGCGTCGGGCCCGACGGTGCCGGACCCGACGACACAAGCCGAAGCGCTCGGCATCCTCGAGAAGTACCGCTATCCCGCGCTGCACGAGCTCGCGCCGATCCTCCGCGATTCGAAATGGGAGACGCCGAAGCCCGGCGACGCCGCGTTCGCCGGCGATTCGGTGCACATGATCGCGACCGCGTCCACGGCGCTCACGGCCGCCGCTCGATTGCTGGCCGAGCACGGTTACGAGGTGGTTACGCTCGGCGACGATCTCGACGACGAGGCGCAGGCGCTCGGCCGCGAGCACGCACGGCTCGCGATCGAGCGGCGGAAGAGCGGTCAACGCACCGCGATCCTGTCCGGCGGCGAAACGCGCGTCGTGCTCGGCGACGAGGGCATGGATGCCCGAGGTAGAACAACGCCGGAGCAGTTGTCGACGGCGGGCGGCGGCCGAGGAGGGCGCAACACCGAGTATCTCGCCGCGCTCGCGCTCGAGCTCGATGGCGCACCCGGCATCTGTGCGCTCGCGGCCGACACCGACGGCATCGATGGCCACGGCGACCACGCGGGCGGCATCGTCGTTCCTGAGTTACTCGAGCTCGGCCGTGCGCGCGGGTTGTCGCTCGTCGAGCTACTGGCGCGTCACGACAGTTACAGTTACTTTGACGCCTGCGGCCTGCTATTGAAGACAGGGCCGACTCGTACCAACGTCAACGATTTCAGATTAATACTTTGCCAAGCCTAACTCGTTCCTCCGATCGTCTGATCCCCGACGCCTCGCGTGAAGAGGTGCGGCGCCGCACCAAGATCGTCGCGACACTCGGCCCCGCCACCGACGATGCCGCCGTCATGGAGCAATTGATCCTCGCCGGCACCGACGTTTTTCGCGTGAATTTTTCGCACGGCACCGCCGCTGACCAAGCCGCTCGCGTCGCGCGAGTGCGGCAAACCGAGCAGAAGGTCGGGCGCCACATCGGCATCATGGGCGACCTGCAGGGCCCGAAGATCCGGATCGAGTCGTTCAAGGCCGGCCCGATCGTCCTCGTCGAAGGCCGCGAGTTCATGCTCGACGTTGCGATGGATCCGAACAGCGGCGACGAGCACGCCGTCGGTTGCGCGTACCGCAACTTGCCGAAAGACGTGGATGCCGGCGACACGCTGCTGCTCGACGACGGGTTGATCGTGCTCGAGGTCGAGCGCGTCGACGGTACGCGGATCGAGTGCCGCGTGAAGCAGGGCGGGCGGCTCACGGACCACAAAGGCTTGAACAAGCAGGGCGGCGGTCTGTCCGCGCCGGCGCTCACGGACAAGGATCGCCGCGACATCGAATCGGCGGCGAAGCTGAAGCTCGACTTCATGTCGGTGTCGTTCGCGCGTAACGCCGAGGACATGGAGGAAGCGCGCGCGTTGCTGCGCAAGGCAGGCGGGCACGCGCATCTCGTAGCCAAGATTGAGCGCGCGGAAGCCGTCACGAACATTCGTTCGATCATCGATGCCAGCGACGTGATCATGGTCGCGCGCGGCGATCTCGCCGTCGAAGTCGGGTACGCGTCGATGACCGGCTTGCAGAAAGGACTGATCAGGCTCGCGCGTGCCCGCAACAAAGTCTGCATCACGGCCACGCAGATGCTCGAGTCGATGATCAACTCGCCGTCGCCCACGCGCGCCGAGGTATCGGACGTCGCGAATGCCGTGATGGACGGCAGCGATGCCGTCATGCTGTCGGCCGAGACCGCGGTCGGCAAGTATCCGGTCCGCGCCGTGCGCACGATGGCGGAGCTTTGCGTCGGCGCCGAGAAGCACGAGACGTTCCGACGCGCCGCGAACTACCGACTCGAGGATGTGTTCACGCACGTCGACGAAGCGATCGCGATGGCCGTGATGTACGTCGCGAACCACTTGGACGTGAGCGCGATCGTCGCGCTGACCGAATCCGGATCGACGCCGCTGTGGATGTCGCGCGTCCGTACCGACATTCCCGTATTCGCGTTCACGCGTCACGAGGCCGCGCTGCGCCGCGTGAGCATGTATCGCGGCGTCTATGCCGTCTCGTTCGAAGAAACGGGCGCGGACACGGCCGTGATACATCAGCGCATCTTCGAGTCGCTGACTCAAGGCCGGCTCCGTGAGCCCCGGCGACCTCGTGCTCGTCACGATGGGTCAACACGGCGTCGCCGGTCGCACGAACTCGATGCAGATCTTGAGTGTGCCGGGGGCTCCGGCGCCTGCGAGTGCCTGAGCGGATTCGCAAGGCGCTCGTGCTGCCGGGCGCCGGCGCTCGCGGCGCATACCAAGTCGGTGTCTTGAAGGCGATCGCGCGGCTGCTGCCCGAGAACGCCCCGAATCCGTTCAGCGTGATCTGCGGCACGTCGGCCGGCGCGATCAACGCGGCCGTGCTCGCGGGCCGCGCCGGAAACTTCGAGCGTGCGGTCGCGGAGATGGAGCAGGTCTGGGGCAACTTCTCGGCCGGCCAGGTCTATCGCACCGACAACTGGACGATGCTGAAGACGAGCCTGCACTGGCTCGCGGCCGCGATGTTCGGCGGTTTGGGCGTGCGCAATCCGAGCTCGCTGCTCGACAACGCGCCGCTGCGCGACCTGCTGAAGGAGAACGTGCGGTTCGAGGGCATTCGCCGCTCGATCCAGCAGGGCCATCTCGACGCGGTCGCCGTGACGGCGTCGTCGTACGCGACGTCACGCTCGGTGACGTTCTTTCAGGGTCGTCGCGACCTCGAATCCTGGACTCGGATACGCCGCATCGGCCGCGCGACGCGCTTGACGGTCGATCACCTGATGGCGAGCGCAGCCGTGCCGTTCGTGTTTCCGCCCGTGCGGATCGGCGGCGAGTACTACGGCGATGGCTCCATGCGGCATCGCGCGCCGCTGTCGCCGTCGATCCATTTGGGCGCGGACCGGATCCTCGTCGTCGGCGTGCGCGACGAGCGTCCCGACTCCGAGCCGCCCGCGGGCTACGATCCCGAGCCGCCCACGTTCGCGCACTTGGGCGGCTACATGCTGGATACGCTGTTCATGGACGGTCTGTACACAGACCTCGAGCGGCTCTCGCGGACCAATCGGATCCTGGAGCAGCTCGGAGGCAAGAAGCTGACGGGGCCGCTCGCGGGTCTACGGCCGCTGCATACGATCGTCGTCGTGCCGCACCAGGACCTGCGCTCGGTTGCGAAGGACCACGTGCGCGAATTGCCGCATGGCGTGCGGATCCTGCTCCGAGGGTTGGGTGCGAGCAGTCACAGCGGCTTGCAGCTCGTGAGCTACCTGCTGTTCGAGTCGGGGTTCACGCGTGCGCTGATCGACATGGGTTATCGAGATGCGATGGAGATGGAGGACGAGCTCCGCGCGTTCCTGTTCGATCAGCCCATGGACACGCTGTACGCGCCGGCGCACTTGAAGCTCGCTCTGGACCGCTGACTTCTCGATCCCGTGCTCAGCGCACTTCGCTGTGATGCGTGCGGATGTTGCCGTGCTTCGGCGCGAGTCGCTTCGCGACGGCTTCTGCCACGTACACCGAGCGGTGCATGCCGCCGGTGCAACCGATCGCGACCGTCAGATACGAGCGCTGAAAATCTTGGTAGCGCGGGATCCATTCCTCGAGGAAGGCCGTGATGTCGTCGACCATGCGCTGCACCATCGGCGCTGAATCGAGAAAGGTCTTCACGGGCTGATCCTTGCCGGACAACGGGCGCAGCTGTGGCTCCCAATAGGGGTTCGGTAGGCAGCGCACGTCGAACACGAAATCGGCGTTGGCCGGCAAGCCATGCTTGTAGCCGAATGACTCGATCATGATCGAGACGGCCCCCGGCGTGCGCGGCGCGACGCGCTCGCGAATTTGCTCGCGCAACCCGTAGACCGACATCCGCGTCGTGTCGATCACGAGCTCGGCGGAGTTGATCACGGGCGCGAGTATCTCGCGCTCCTTCGCGATCGCTTCTTCGAGATTCGTCTTGTCGTCGGTCAGCGGGTGCTTGCGGCGCGTCTCGCTGAAGCGGGACAGCAGCACCTTGGTGTCGGTCTGCAAGAATATGATCTCGCACGACAGGCCTTCGGCGCGGAGCTTGTGCACGAGCGTCGGCACCTCGGCGAGATCGCTGGGACGGCTGCGCGCATCGAGCCCGATACCGACGTTCTCGAATGCCGGGTCGTTGCGCGGGACGATCTCTTCGACGAACGACTTGAGCAGCGGTACCGGGATGTTATCGATGCAATAGAAACCCAAGTCCTCGAGCACGTGGAGGGCCACGCTCTTGCCCGAGCCCGAGATGCCGCTGATGATCACGAGCCGCAACAGTTCGCTCCATTTCGGAGTGCTGGCTCAACGATAACGTGCAACGTCCTTCGCATGGTGATCGGTGAGCTTTTCTTTATGTTTCTTGACCTGCCGATCGAGCTTGTCGACGAGGATGTCGATCGCCGCATACATGTTAGGTTCGATCTGTTCGGCGTGGATCGTGCCGCCGCCGACCTGGATCGTGGCCTCCGCCTTGTGCTCGAGCTTCTCGACGGTGAGCACGCAGTGGATGTCCGTCAGGTGATCAAAGTGACGCTCGAGCTTAGCGAGCTTGGTGGATACGTAGGTGCGCAGCGATTCCGTGATTTCGATGTGATGTCCTGTGACGCTCAACTGCATGTTAGTTCTCCTTCCTTGTTGTCAACCCACCAACTTGCTTCGCTTGCGGTCGCTCGATGACGGGATCTTCATCGCCTCCCGGTACTTGGCGACGGTGCGACGTGCGACCGTTACGCCGCCGTCCGACAGCATCTGCGCGATCTGGCTGTCGGAGAGCGGCCGATCCGGGTTCTCGGCGCTGACGAGCTTGCGAATCTTGGCGCGCACGGCCGTCGAGGACTGCTCGCCTTCCTCGCCGGCCACGTGGCTCGAGAAGAAGTAGCGGAACTCGAACACTCCGCGCGGGGTGTGCATGTACTTGTTGGTGGTGACGCGCGAGACGGTGGATTCGTGCATCTCGATGGCTTCGGCGACGTCGCGCAGCACCATGGGGCGCATGTGCTCTTCGCCGTGGTCGAGAAACTCCGTTTGCCGTTGCACGATCGTGAGCGCCACCTTGAGCAGCGTCTCGTTACGGATTTCCAAGCTGCGGATCAACCAACGCGCCTCTTGGAGCTGGGCCTTCAGAGCATCATACTCCTCGCCGCGTCCGAGCGAGCCCGCGTACAGCTGATTCACGCGCAGCTGCGGCGACATCGCGTTGTTGAGCTCGACGACCCATTGTCCCTCGTGGCGACGCACGAACACGTCCGGCACGACGTATTCCGCCTGCGTCGCAAACACGCTCGCGCCGGGCCGCGGTTGACACGTGCGCACGAGCGCGACCGCGACCTCGACCTCGCCGTCGGAAGCGCGCAGCAGCCGCTTCAGCACGCCGTATTGGTGCTCGGCGACGAGCGACAGGTGCTCGGCTGCAATTCGCTTCGCGAGGTCGAGCCCCGGTAGGTCGGGCGCGAGCTGAGCGAGCTGCAGGAGCACGCATTCGCTGACCGACCGTGCGCCGATGCCGACCGGGTCGAACTGTTGCACGAGCGTCACGAGCACGCGCTCGACCTCCTCGACGGATACGAGCACGTCCGGTGCCAGCGTCGCGCGGATCGTTTCGAGGTCGTCGGTGAGATAGCCGTCGTCGTTGATCGCGTCGATGACGGCCTGGCCGATCGCGGTCGTGCGCGCGTCGAGATTCTCGAGCTCGAGCTGCCACAGCAGATGGTCGCGCAGCGTTTCCTCGGAACGGTCCGCATACTCGATCGTCTGCCGCGGCTCGGAGCTCTTCGGCGCCTCGGACGGCCCGGTTTTCTGGACGTCCTCCCAGTCCCTCTCGGCGGCGTACGGCCACTTCGGGCTCGGGCGCGGGGTCGGCCTCCGTGTAGTCCTCGTGATCGTCGGAGTCCGGCGCGGATTCGGCCGCGGTCGAGTCCTCGGTCGTAGCCTCGGGCTCCTCGACCTCGAGCATCACGTTCTCGTCGAGGGCCGTCTGGATCTGTGTCTGCAACTCCATGATCGGCAGCTGCAACAGGCGAATCGCCTGCTGCAGCTGCGGCGTCATCGTCAGCTGCTGGGACAGCCTGAGTTGCAGAGAGGGTTTCAGCATGGAGTCGAGTCTAACCGGACTTTTCAGAGGGAGAATCCTTCTCCTAAATACACTTCCCGAACGCTCTTATTCGACAGAATCTCGTCCGGCGAGCCCGATGCCATCAACGAGCCATTGTTGAGGATATACGCGCGGCTGCAGATTCCGAGTGTCTCGCGCACATTATGGTCCGTTATCAGGACGCCGATGTCGCGTTGGCTCAAGTGCCGGATGATACGTTGTATGTCCAGCACCGAGATCGGGTCTACGCCGGCGAAAGGCTCATCGAGCAGCACGAACTTCGGCTCCACGGCCAGCGCCCTCGCGATTTCGACGCGGCGGCGCTCGCCGCCCGAAAGGCTCACGCCGAGCGTGTCGCGAACGTGGCCGATATGCAGCTCCTCGAGCAGCTCCTCGAGCTTCGTCTGCCGCGCGGCCCGGTCCAGATCGGCGCGCGTCTCGAGAATCGCGCGGATATTGTCGGCGACGTTCATCTTGCGGAACACCGACGCTTCTTGCGGCAGATAACCCAAACCGAGCTTGGCGCGCCTGTGCACGGGTAGTTTCGTGACGTCGCGGCCGGCCAGGTGGATGCTGCCTTGATCGCAGCGCACGAGCCCCACGATCATGTAAAAAGCCGTCGTCTTGCCGGCACCGTTCGGCCCCAGTAGACCGACGACCTCGCCGCTCTCGATCGACAGGCTCAAGTCCTTGACGACCTGGCGCGTCCTGTAGCGCTTGGCCACGCCAAGCGCTTCCAACCTGCTCATTGCGGTGCGTCGGGCGAGGACGGCTGGGTCGCGCAACACGATCACTCGGAAGCGGTCTGCGCAGTCGGCCGAACCCGACGTCACGCGCTCGGCTCCGAAGTCATAGATCAGATCGCATCCCTGGAACTCGACGTTGTCTTTCTGCATCCGTGCGCGTATCGGTCAGGCGAAGCGTTTTCGCGATCGAGTCGTATGACATCTTCTGTGCCTGACCCGTGACGGTGGTCTGCCGTGCCGCGTCGACGTCGGTGAACGACACCGGCGTTCCCGGTCCTCCCTCGAGATCGCCGCGCGACAAACGTTTTTGCTCGAACGTGAACCTGGCCGAAGCGGCTTCGATCTCCGTCGTGTCGATCGTAATTCGAACGTTGCCCCTGAACGTCCATTCGCTTGCCGCGTTGAAGTCGACGCCGGTCGCGAGCGCGTCGTCGGCTTGGATGCGCAAATTGCCTTGCGTGATTTGCGGAGCGTGCAGCTCGAACAGCTTGGCCTGCCCGTCGAACGACAGAGACTGCGAGTCGAGCACGAGCTCTTCTACCGCTGCGTTCTGGGCGCCGGCGGCGAAACCGATCGCGGCCGCAAGCGCGAAGGTGCGCGTGTTACTGAGGAGCAAACGTGCCATGTATCTCGGATTCTAGCCTCAAGGTGTCATCCTTCAAATCCGTGCTGAAGCCCACCGCATCGAGTTGCCAATCCCCGACACGGATTCGCACGGCCTCATCTGTTTCCGCGCGTGAAGTGTCGGCCGAAAACTTCAGCCTCTCGGTGGTGATAACGACGGGCGCAGCGCCATCCGCGGGTGCGCTCTTGAGCTCGACCTGGCCGACGAGCTCGAGGGCCGAGCCATCCTTGGGTCCGCTCGCACTCGAGGCAGAAATCTCCCACGGGGTCGCATCCATCGGTTGGTACTCGACGCTGACGCCGTCGAAGTTCAGGACGTTTCGATCCGGTTGTTCATCGAGCCGTCGCGCGTTCACGCGGTACACGACACGGCCTTGCTCGTCTGTTCCGAGCACGCGCGCGCCGTGCACGTAGTACCCCAAAGGTGGCGCGTCCGTGTCGGCGGTTACCGGCGCCGCCGGCTCCTCGGGTCGCCAACTCCACACCCACGTCGCCGCCGCCAATACGGCGAGTACGACCATGACGGCGGTGTTGCGCAAGCGGGCTCCGGGGGAGGAAGGCCAACGGTCGGATTGTACGCGAGACCCGCGGCCGCCAGCCCGGCGCGACCATAGGCTAGACTACGGCTCCTTGAGCTTCGAACCGATCTACGATGGACCCGCGAGACATCGCTGTCTTGATCGAGCAGAACCTGGCGGGCGCCACCGCTGACGTGCAGACCGACGGCCAGGGCCATTACGAGGCGACGGTCGTCTGCGCCCAGTTCGCGGGCAAGCGCAGCCTGCAGCGGCACCAGATGGTGTACGCGACGCTTGGCACGCGAGTAGGCCGCGAGATTCACGCATTGGCCTTGAAGACCTTCACGCCGGAAGAGTGGCAGAGCGCTTCGCGATGACGCGGAGGCCGATCCGGGTGCAACGTGGATAAGCTCGCGATCGTCGGCGGCACGTCTCTCGAGGGCGAGGTGCTGATCTCGGGGGCCAAGAACGCGGCACTACCGATTCTCGCCGCGACGCTGTTGGCCGAAGGCCGCGTGACGATCGGCAACGTCCCGCGACTGAACGACATCGCGACGATGCTGAAGCTGCTACGCCGGACCGGTGTCGTGGCCGAGCACCGCGACGATGGCAGCGTCGAGGTCGATGGCGCCGGCATCAAGGAGTTCATCGCGCCGTACGAGCTCGTGAAGACGATGCGCGCGTCGATCCTCGTGCTCGGTCCGTTGCTCGGGCGCTTCGGCCACGCCGACGTGTCGCTGCCGGGCGGATGCGCGATCGGAGCGCGGCCCGTGAATCTCCATGTCGCGGGCCTGCGCGCGATGGGCGCGCAGATCACGATCGACAACGGCTACATCCGCGCGCGCGCGCCGCGCCTGCACGGCGCGAGGCTCATGCTCGAGACCGTGACGGTGACGGGCACCGAGAATCTGATGATGGCGGCGGCCTGCGCGGCCGGCGAGACGATCATCGAGAACGCCGCGCGCGAGCCGGAGATCGGCGAGCTCGCGGCATTTCTCGCGGCGATGGGCGCGAAGATCGAAGGCGCGGGTTCCGACACCATTCATATACAAGGAGTGGCGGGGCTCAAGGCTGCGAGTCACGAGGTAATGCCGGACCGAATCGAGAGCGGCACGTATCTCGTCGCCGCGGCGATCACGGGCGGCCGCATCAAGCTGACTCGCACGCGGCCCGAGCATCTCGAGGCCGTGCTTCAGAAGCTCACGGAGGCGGGTGCGAGCATCACCGTTGGACCGGACTGGATCGAGCTCGACATGCGCGGCCGGCGGCCCAAGGCCGTCGACATCAAGACCGCTCCGTACCCGGCGTTTCCGACCGACATGCAGGCCCAGTTCTGCGCATTGAACGCGGTCGCGGAGGGCACGGGTACGATCACGGAGACGATCTTCGAGAACCGTTTCCAGCACGTGCTCGAGCTGCAGCGGTTGGGTGCGAATCTGTCGATTCAAGGCAACACCGTGATCGCGCGCGGCGTCGAGCGACTCACGGGCGCGCCCGTGATGGCCACGGATCTGCGTGCATCGGCGTCGCTGGTGCTGGCCGGCCTGGCGGCGGAGGGCACGACGATCGTCGATCGGATCTATCACGTCGACCGCGGGTACGAGCGCATCGAGCTGAAGCTCGGGCGACTCGGCGCCGACATCCGGCGCGTCGCGCGCTGAACGTCAGCCGCCGGTGGGCGGTGGCCGTTCCTCGAGCACGGCCTCCGTCTCGAACTGCGTCCCGCGCGCACGCGTGAAACGGATTCGAATTCGTTGACCGGGCTGCGAGCTCGCGACGAAGTTCAGCGCCTGCTGACCTGTGAACATGCGCTCGTCGTTCAAGTGCGTCAGCACATCGCCGGGACGCAAGCCGGCCGCGGCGGCCGGGCCGACGACGCGCGTGATCAATACCGCAGGTCCGTCGATGCCGACCCTCTGGGTCAGCGAGGCCGGCAGATCCCTGGCCTCGTCCACACCGAGATAGCCGCGGATCACGCGCCCGTTCGCGATCAGCTCCCGCATCACGCCGCGGACGAGATTCACTGGGATCGCGAACCCGAGCCCTTCCGGCATCGGCTGATCACGGACCGCGGTGATCACAGCCGTATTGATGCCGACGAGCTCGCCGCGGGTGTTCACGAGGGCGCCGCCGGAGTTGCCGACGTTGATCGCGGCATCGGTCTGGATGAAGTCCTCGAACGTCGTGACGCGCAGCTGGCCACGCCCCGTCGCGCTGACGATCCCCATCGTCACGGTTCGACTGAGCCCAAGCGAATTGCCGATCGCGAGCACGACCTCGCCGACCTCGAGCGTGTCCGAGCGGCCCAAGCGAATCTCGGGAAGGTTGGGTAGGTCGATCTTGAGCAGCGCCAACTCCGTCTCGGGATCCCCACCGACGAGACGCGGGACCGCGACACGGCCGTCGGCCAGCTGCACCCGAATCTCTTCGGCGCCGCTGACGACGTGCCAGTTCGTGACGACATGGCCTTCCGCGTCGATCACGACACCGGAGCCGAGCACTCCATCCCGCACGGTCAGGCCGAGGGGGTTGCGCGGCGAGCTCGCGGTTCGTTCCGTATAGATGTTGACGACGGCCGGGGCGCTCGCGGCGACGGCGTCGGCGTAGCTAGCCGGGCCCGAGTCCGCACGAGTGCGGCCGATCAGCTCGGGTCTAATGAGCACTGCAACGAAGGCTAGCGCGAGGCCGACCGCGACGGATTGCGCGACGAAGACGGCGATCTTCAAGGCCCGCGGCATCGGCGCAGTCTAGCAGCTACTTAGGCGGCTGCTCGGCCAGCAAAGTCGTTTGTGTATAATGCGCGCATTCGAAAAACTGCACGGCGTACGGGAAGGATTGCGTGCGACACCCGTGCGGGGCTCGCAACTCAAGAATGGATCAAGAGGGAGACTTCCTGATGCTTGGCCCTGTTGGTCAAGGGGTGCTCTGTGGCTGAGAGCACCGGATTCACTAGACGGCATTTTTTGACGGTCGCCACCGTCGTGACAGGTGGCGCCGGCGCGATCGCAACAGCGATCCCGTTCGTCGCGTCGTTCAAGCCCAGTGCACGAGCCCAAGCGCTCGGTGCGCCCGTTACCGTCGACATCAGCAAGCTCGAGAGCGGCGCCCTGCTGCGTGTCGAGTGGCGCGGCCGCGCGATCTTCATCGTGAACCGCACGGACGAGATGCTGGCGACGCTGAGCAAGGATACCGCGCGCCTGAAGGACCCTACGTCCGAGGACTCGGAGCAGCCGAGCTACGCGACGAACGAGCACCGCAGCGTGCGGCCGACGTTCCTCGTGCTCGAGGGCGTTTGCACGCATCTGGGTTGTGCGCCGGTCGCCCGTTTCGAGGTCGCTTCGGCGGACCTCGGCGCCGACTGGCCGGGCGGTTTCTACTGCCCTTGCCACGGCTCGAAGTTCGACCTAGCGGGGCGCGTGTTCTCGGGCGTTCCGGCGCCGTTGAACCTACCGGTGCCGCCGTACCGCTACATCAACGACAGCACGATTCTGATCGGGTCCGACACAGGGAACGCATAGATGGCGAGCACCGAGGCTGACGTCTTCGACCGACTAGGTCGCGGTCTTTCCGCGCTCGGCGCGTGGATCGACGACCGCTTCCCGATGACCAAGCTCATCAAGGAGCACGCCACCGAGTACTACGCGTCGAAGAACTTCAATTTCTGGTACGGCTTCGGGGTCATCGCGACGGTCGTGCTCGTGCTCCAGCTCGTGACGGGCATCTTCCTCACGATGAATTACAAGCCGTCGGCGGCGGATGCATTCGCTTCGGTCGAGTACATCATGCGCGACGTCGAGTGGGGGTGGTTGATCCGCTACCTGCATTCCACCGGCGCATCGGCGTTTTTCATCGTCGTCTATTTGCACATGTTCCGCGCACTGCTGTACGGCTCTTACAAGAAGCCGCGCGAGCTCGTGTGGATCATCGGCATGTTCATTTACCTGTGCCTCATGGCGGAAGCGTTCTTCGGCTATCTGCTCCCGTGGGGCAACATGTCGTACTGGGGCGCGCAGGTGATCGTGTCGCTGTTCGGCGCGGTGCCCGGCATCGGCCCCGACTTGGCCGAATGGATTCGCGGCGACTTCTACATCTCGGACATCACGCTGAATCGCTTCTTCGCGTTCCACGTGATCGCCGTGCCGTTGATGCTCGTGCTGCTCGTCGTCGTGCACATCATGGCGTTGCACGAGGTCGGCTCGAACAACCCCGACGGCATCGAGATCAAGGAGCACAAGGGGTCCGACGGTAAACCGATCGACGGCGTCGCGTTCCATCCGTATCACACGAGCAAGGACCTCGTGATCGTCGTCGTGTTCCTGATCCTGTTCTCGGCCGTGGTGTTTTTCGCGCCGGACATGGGCGGTTACTTCCTCGAGCACGCCAACTTCGAGCCGGCAGACCCGCTGCGCACGCCGGAGCACATCGCTCCCGTCTGGTACTTCACGCCGTTCTACGCGATCTTGCGTGCTGTTCCGGACAAGCTGCTCGGTGTCGCGCTGATGGGCTCGGCCGTCGTTCTGCTGTTCTTCCTGCCGTGGCTCGACCGTTGCCGCGTGAAGTCGATCCGCTATCGCAGCTGGATCACCAAAGTGGCGCTCATGGGCTTTGCCATCACGTTCGTGACGTTGGGCTATCTCGGGCTGCAGCCGGCTACCGGCAACGTCCCGACGCTGTCTCTGGTGTTTACGGTCATCTACTTCTTGTTCTTCATAGTCATGCCGTTCTACACGCGCACCGAGAAGACCAAGCCCGTCCCGACGAGGGTCACGCCGTGAGAACAG
The DNA here is from genome assembly GCA_963741255.1 of uncultured Gammaproteobacteria bacterium. Taxonomy (GTDB): domain Bacteria; phylum Pseudomonadota; class Gammaproteobacteria; order Steroidobacterales; family Rariloculaceae; genus FEN-1219. The sequence goes on from CAVUHM010000008.1 coordinate 123,997, forward strand.
CCGTCATAGCGTTCGTGCTCAGTGCCGGTCTTGCAGGCGTAGCGTTCGCGCAGCACGAGGTCGCGCTCGATCCGGCCGACAACAACATCGACAACATCGCGTCCCTGCAGCGCGGGGCGAAGTACTTCGTGAACTACTGCCTCGGGTGTCACTCGGCGCAGTACGTGCGCTACAACCGGCTCGCTCAGGACCTGCAGCTCTCCGAGCAACAGGTCATCGACAACCTGATGTTCACGGGCGAGCGGCCGTTCGACACGATGGCGATCGCGATGCGGCCCGAGGATTCCGAGCGGTGGTTCAAGGTATCGCCGCCCGATCTGTCGTTGATCGCGCGCAGCCGCGGCACGGACTACATCTACACGTTCCTGCGCAGCTTCTATGCGGCGCCGGGCAAGCCGACCGGCGTGGACAACATCGTCCTACCGGGCACCGCGATGCCGCACGTGCTGTGGCAACTGCAGGGAACGCAACGCGCGGTGTTCCATACCGACGAGCACGACGCGCAGGTATTCGAGCACTTCGAGCTGGCGACACCTGGGGAGCTCCCGGTCGAGAGGTTCGACGACGTCGTGCGCGACATCGTGAATTTCCTCGATTACATCGCGGAGCCGATCAAGCGCGAACGGCAGCAACTCGGCGTCCGCGTGATCGGTTTCTTGCTCGTGTTCCTCCTGATTGCCTACATGCTGAAGAAAGAAATCTGGAAGGACGTGAAGTAGGCCGTCTCAAGCCTGCGCGTCCCACGCCAACCAAGGAGTTCTGTCGAATGACGGTCATCGCCAGCCGTCGATCGGTGATGACGCTATTCTCAAAGCCCGCCGACCCTTGGAGTCATCGGACTCGGTTGGTGCTGGCCGAGAAGAGCATCACGATCGATATCGTCGATGTCGACGACGGCACGTTGCCGGAGGATCTCCTCGATCTGAACCCGTACAACAGTGTGCCGACGCTCGTCGATCGGGATCTCGTCTTGTACGACTCGCGCGTGATCATCGAGTATCTCGACGAGCGTTTTCCGCACCCGCCACTGATGCCCGTCGATCCCGTGACGCGAGCGCAGTTTCGGCTCGCGTTGTTCCGCATCGAGCACGACTGGTATCCGCTCGCCGCCGAGATCGCGACGGGTTTGGAGCGCAAGCCGACGACACGCGCAGTGAAGGCGCTCGAGGAGAGCATCCAGTCGAGCGTCGAGATTTTTGCTGCGAAGAAGTTCTTCTTGAGCGACGAGTTCTCGCTCGTCGACGCGACGATCGCGCCGATCCTGTGGCGGCTGCCGATATTCGGCATCAAGCTCCCGGCACATGCGCGGCCGATCCAACGCTACATGGATGACGTGTTCTCGCGGCCGTCGTTCCAGGCGAGCCTGACGGATCCGGAACGGGAGCTACGGTAGCCGCCAAATCCCCAACCAAGCAGCGCCCGTACCTGCTGCGGGCGATGCACGAGTGGATGGTGGACAACGACTTCACGCCGCATCTCGTCGTCGACGCAAAGCGCGACGGCGTTCGCGTTCCGGTGGCACACGTGAAGGACGGCAAGATCGTTCTGAACGTGAGTCCGAACGCGACACGTGCGCTGATGCTCGGCAACGACGTGATCACGTTCGAAGCGCGCTTCGGCGGAGTGTCGCAGCAGCTGGTGGTTCCGGTCGCCGCGGTGCTCGGCATCTACGCGCGCGAGACGGGGCAGGGCATGGTCTTCGGCGACGACGACGCCTCGCCACCCGCCCCCGAAGGCGGCACGCCGACGCCTGCACCGACGCCTGAGCCGAGCGCGCCGGCGCGGCAAGCTCAAGATCGTGAAGTAACGCTTGTCGCAAGGCGCTCTGCGCGTGCAGGCCCCTCGCGAGACACGCCGGAAGTGCGTCCCTGCGGCTCGTCGGCGCACATCCCTGTGCGCAGACGGTCTCGCGAGGGCCTGCACGCACAGAGCGCCCTGACCGTCGGCAGCGCGTTCGGGAGCGCGTCCGCACGCGACGCGCTCAAGGGTGCTCCGTGCGTTCACACCCCTGACGAGACCGTGTGCGCACAGGGATGTGCGCACACGAGCCCCAGGGACGGTCTTCCGGCGTGTCTCGGCAGGGGTGTGAACGCGCGGAGCACCTGGCACGAAGCTCTTCTTGCCAGATCGCACGGCGCACGTGGCGCGTGTCTTTCTTCAGCGCGGTTCGAGCAGCTCGGCGTCGATCAGGTCGCAGAGGCAGTGGATGATCAGGAGGTGCACTTCCTGGATCCGGCACGTGCGGTCGGCAGGCACGCGGATCTCGATGTCACCGTCGGCGAGCGAGCCGGCCATCGCGCCGCCGTCGCGCCCCGTGAGCGCCACCACGCGAAGCCCGCGCTCGTGCGCCGCGTGAATCGCGCGCACGACGTTCTCGGAGTTCCCCGACGTCGAGATCGCGAGCAGAACGTCGGCAGGTTGACCCAGCGCGCGCACCTGCTTGGCGAACATCTCGACGAACGCGTAGTCGTTCGCGATCGAAGTCAGCGTCGAGCTGTCCGTCGTCAGCGCGACGGCCGGTAGGCCGGGCCGCTCGAGCTCGAAACGATTCAGCAGCTCGCTGGAGAAGTGCTGTGCGTCGGCGGCCGACCCGCCGTTGCCGCAGCTCAAGATCTTGCCGTCCTCGAGCAGGCAACGCGTCATCGAGCGCGGCTGCCGCCAACGATCGTCGGCGCGAGCGTCGATCGCGGCCTGTTTGGTCGCGATGCTCTCCTCGAAGTGGCGGCGTACTCGTTCGTCCATGGCTGCTCGGCAGGCGCTTCGCCGACACTCTGCCTCGAACTCCCGGCAGCGTTCAACTGCCGTCGAATGCGTTCTTGATCCAGCGGATCTCGGGCGTGCGCCTGTCGATGCGCGTCGAATGCAACGACGTCGAAACGAATCGGCGCGGCGTGCCACTCGGCTGCCGCATCAGCAGGTAGCGCGTCGCTTGCACGATTCGCCGACGTTTGCTCGGGCCGATGCTCTCGATCGCGGAGGAAAGCGCGCCACTCGCCGCGCGCGCGAACCTCGACGATCACGAGATGGCGCCCGTCCCGGCACACGAGGTCGAGCTCGCCGAGTCGACAGCGATAACCGCGCGCGAGGACGCGCAGCCCGTGGGCCTCGAGGTAGTCGGCCGCGCGCGACTCCCAGAGGCGGCCGCGCTCGAGCCGCATTCAGCGTTGGCCGATCAGGGTCGCGTCGATCGGCGCCCCGCGTCGGCGCGTCGATGGCGACGGGCCGGCCATTGCGAAACTGCGCGAGCGGCAGCGTGCGATGCACGCGGCCTTGCTCGTCGAGCGACAGATCGCCCGACATTCCGCGCACGGGCCACGCGCGGCCGTCGTCGGCGTACAGCGAGACCGATCAGGCGGTAGGCGTCGATGCCCATGCCGTACAGGCGCAGCTGGCTCGATGCGCTGCGGCCAGAACGCACGCCACTCGCTGCGCATGGTCTCGGCCGCTGTCGTCGGGGCGCCAGCAGCGCCGGCGTGTCGGCGAAGATGAGGCCGTTCAAGTCGGTGTTGCGCGTGGTGCTGGCCGGGTCGAAGATGTCGGACGTCGCGTACGTCGGAATGTCGCCGGCCGAGTAGAACCGCAGCTGCGGCGCGAGCAGCCGAGCCGTGCCCGCGATCGGCGACGATGAAGATCATGTCGATGTCCTGGCGGCGCCGCGGCTCGAACTGCACCGGCGACGCCGAGATTCGCCGCGAGCCGCCGGTAGCGCTGCTTGCTGCGCGTGACGTTCAGCAACGCCGCGATCGGCTGCGAGAAATCCTGCAGCGACGGCTCGTAGCCGTTCCAGTCGACCAGCTCGCCGCCGGCGCCTCGAACTCGGCGCGAAAGTGTCGCGAATCTGGTAGCCACGTGCGTTGCTCGGCACGAACGCGATCGCGGTCTTCGCGCCGGCGACGATCGCCGGCGCAGCGATCGTTCGTGCTTCGTCCTCGGGCGCCAGCGCGAACTGGTAGAAGCTGCGCAGGAACGTGCCGTCGCTCGGTCGCGAAGTTCAGCGCCAGCGTCGGCACGAAGCCGGCTTGGGCGATGACCTGATCGACCTCCGGCTGCAGCAACGGCCCGACGATGAAGTCCGCGCCGTCGAGCTGCGCGTGCAGATACGCCTCGCGGCTGCCGAGGCCGGTCGAGTCGTAGACGCGGACGGTCGGTGCTCGGCGTTGCGGATCGCGCAGATGCGCGGCCATGAAGCCGTCGCGGATCGCGAGCGCCGCGTGCGCGCTGGGGCGACGACAGCGGCAGCAGCAACGCGATCTGCGCCGGAAAGCTCGTGAGCGTTGCGCGGCGAGCAGCTCCGCGAGCAGCCCGCCGGCGGCCGGATGATTCGTGTACGTTTGCCGCCACGTCAGCAACGCGCGGCGCAGCTCGGTGCCGGTGGTCGTCGCGAGCGGCGCGAGCGCGAGCCAGCCGTCGACGATCGTGTCGCCGGTCGGTGCCGGCGCCGTGCTCGGGGAGTATTGCCGAAAGCCGTCCCAGATCATGCGTTGATTCGCGAGAATCGACGCGGCATCGCTGAGCCACACCTCGCGCTCGACGAGCACGCGGACGGCATCGGCGGGTCGACCGAGCTGGAACAAGGCCTGGCCGCGAATCGCGGCGGCGTCGCGTTGTGCCGTGTCCGCGAGCGGCTGCGGTATCGCAGCCAGCATGTCGAGCGCGGCTCTGCGGCCGTCGCTCGGCGAGCTCGAGCCGCGCCAGCAGCACGGCGACTCGTTTGCTGCTGGGCAGCGTTCGCGCCGTTGCGCGCTTCGGTCACGCGGCGGCGCGCGAGCGCCGTGTCGCCGGAGTCGGCCGCGAGCCGCGCGGCTTCGAGCAGGTAGTCGACGCGGCCGTGCCGCTGACGCGTGCCGCGAGCTGCGTGTAGAGATCGGCCGCGGCCGCCGCGAGGTTGCCGGCTTCCTCGGCGGCGCGGGCGCGTTGCTCGAGCACCGCGGTGTCGGCGGTCGGGCGCGTCGTCGGCGTTATGCGACGTGCACGCCGCGAAGCGCGGCAATCGTCGCGATCGCGACCGTCCTGGCTGCGCGCTGCAACGCGCTTGTAAACTGACCTTCGTTCATGACCAGTAGGGCTCGGCGTCTATGACGGACACCCGATCCGATCGCGGCAAGCTCTACGTCGTGGGTACGCCGATCGGCAATGTCGATGACTTGAGTCCACGAGCCCGCAGCGTCCTTGCGATGGCGGATGTCATTGCGGCCGAGGATACGCGCCACACTCGGGGATTGCTATCGCGAATCGGCGTGGAATCGCGACTTATCGCGTATCACGAGCATAACGAGACGGAGCGTGTGCCGGAGCTGCTCGAGCAGCTTGCGAGCGGTAAATCCGTGGCGCTCGTCAGCGACGCCGGCACGCCGCTGATCAGCGATCCGGGTTGGCGCCTCGTCGACGCGGCGCAAGCCGCTGGATTCGCCGTCGTGCCGGTGCCCGGGCCGTGCGCCGCGGTCGCGGCGCTCAGCGCGGCCGGCCTGCCGACCGATCATTTCGTGTTCGAAGGATTCTTGCCGCGTCGCGAGAGCGCGCGCGCCGAGCGACTCGAGGCGTTGCGTCACGAGCAGCGCACGATCGTGTTCTACGAAGCCGTGCATCGCGTCGTCGCGACGCTCGCGGCACTGTGCACGGCATTCGGCGGCGAGCGGCGCGCCGCGATCGCGCGCGAGCTCACGAAAACTCACGAGCAGATCGAAAGCGGCACGCTGGCGGCGCTCGCGGCACGCCTCGACGCCGGTATTCCGCTGCTCGGCGAGTTCGTGATCGTCGTCGCAGGCGCCGCGGTCACGACACCCGACGAGGCCGAAGCGCAGCGCGTCTATGCGCTGCTCGCCGCCGAGCTTCCGCCCGATAAGGCGCTCAAGCTCACGGCCGCGATCACGGGCGTGCCGCGCAATGTGTTGTACCGCTTGACGCGCACGTGACGCGCAATGGATGGCGGCGGGCAGCAATTGCAGGAGCGAATTGCTGCCGCGACACGATGCGGCTCCGCGTACACTGCCGCGCGGGAGTCGGCCGAGCAGCCGCTGGGGTAACACCTGGAGGAAAGTCCGGGCTCCACTGGGCAGGGTGCCAGGTAACGCCTGGGAGGCGCGAGCCTACGGAAAGTGCCACAGAAAATATACCGCCGGCCGGCAACGGCAGGTAAGGGTGAAAAGGTGCGGTAAGAGCGCACCGCGCAGGTGGCAACACGCTGCGGCACGGTAAACCCCACCCGGAGCAAGACCAAATAGGGGAGCGCTAAGTGTGCCCACACGAGCTCCCGGGTAGGTCGCTACAGGTGCGCGGCGACGCGCATCGCAGATGAATGGCTGCTCTCGACAGAACCCGGCTTACAGGCCGACTCCTTCTCTACTTCGTCGTCCGCCCCGGGCGCGATCGCCGTCGATGGCATCGCCCGGGGACGCCGCAAGTACGTCCCTGTAGGCTCGCTGGCGCACGTCCCTGTGCGCCAGCGCCCCGGTCGACGCCATCAACGTCGATCGCGCCCGGGGCTACCGCTGTCCTGTCCGCGGGTGCTCTTGCGAGAGGGTCCTCGCGGGAGCGTGCGCGACAGGACGTCGCGCACGCAGCCTACAGGGACGTATTCACGGCGGTCCCGCGAGGACCCTCTCGCAAGAGCACCCGCTCGCGCTGACCTCGTTGCATGGATGGATTCACAGTGCTCTGCGAAGAGCTCGCGCGCTCATTGCGCTCGAGCGCGCTCCACTTCGCTAACTGTTTGTCGGTTCGCAGATTTTTCGCTGCGTTTCGTTGACACGAAACCGCGCCCGTCACTATAGTGTCACGGAGTGGAGAAAAGTGGGCGGAAATGGGCCTGGCGGTCTGTCTATGTTTCGCGGCGCTACCAAAGTCACCCTCGATGCGAAGGGTCGGATGGCCATCCCGGTTCGATATCGGGAACGGCTGCTGACCATTGCTAGCGGGAAGGTCAGTCGCGACCGTCGATCGAGACTACTGCCTTCTCATCTACCCACTGCCCGATTGGGAGGAGATCGAACGCAAGCTGATGCGCTTGCCGACGCTGAACAAGCAGGTGCGGCGATTGCAGCGTTTGATGCTGGGGTACGCCACAGAGCTCGAAATGGATGGTCATGGCCGAGTGCTTTTGACGCGCGAGCTGCGTGAGTTCGCGGCCTCGAGCGGCAAGCGATGCTGATCGGCCAAGGCAACAAGTTCGAGCTGTGGAGTGAGGAACGTTGGAGCAGCCGCCGCGACGAGTGGCTGGCGGACGACGAAGGCGAACAAGCGGGCCTACCTCAAGAACTCGAATCGCTGTCTCTGTAGAGCATAGCGCCGGTGACCAGCGCCCCTGGACATCAGCCCGTGCTGCTCCAGGAAGCGCTCGAAGGGCTGGCGTTGCGGGATGACGGTTGGTACGTCGATGCGACCTACGGACGCGGCGGGCATAGCGCCGAGATATTGGCGCGGCTTGGATCACAGGGACGGTTACTCGCTTTGGACAAAGACGCGGAAGCGCGTGGCTGACGCTCGAGGACGCCTCGGCGACGACCCACGTTTCACCATCAGGCACGCAGGCTTCGAGGACCTCGCGGCCGTCGCGGGCGCCCTGGCTCGGCGGACACGCGTTCGCGGGTGTCCTTTTCGATCTCGGCGTCTCCTCGCCGCAACTGGATGTCGCGGAGCGTGGGTTCAGCTTCGCGAACGACGGACCTTTGGACATGCGTATGAATACGGCGACCGGTCAGACCGCCGCGGAATGGCTCGCCGGCGTGTCGCAGTCGGAGCTCACCGACGTGCTGTTCCGCTACGGCGAGGAGCCGCGCGCGCGCCAGATCGCCGCCGCGATCGTGCGCGTGCGCGCGACGCCGAGCCGCTCACGACGACGCGCCAGCTCGCGGACCGATCGCGGCGCCCACGCGGGACGCCAGACCGGCCGGATCCATCCGGCGACGCGCGCGTTTCAGGCCATCCGGATCGCGGTGAACGACGAGCTCGGCGCGCTCGAGCGCGGCGCTCGCGCAGAGCCTCGACGCTGCTGGCGGCCGGCGGGCGGCTCGTCGTGATCAGCTTCCATTCGCTCGAGGACCGGATCGTCAAACGCTTCATGGCGCGCGAGGCGCGCGGCGACGAGGCGTACGCGCGGTCTGCCGAACATTCCGCCGCACGCGCGGCCGCGGCTCACGCTCGTCGGCAAGCTCGTGCGCCCGACGGCCGAGGAAGTCGAGCGCAATCCACGCTCGCGCAGCGCGCGATTGCGCATCGCCGAGCGTCAGCCCGCTCGAGCAAGCGGCATGAAGAAGCAGCTAATCGAGCTCGTCGGCGTGCTTGCTGCTCGCCGCGTGCGTCACGGCGTCGGGCATCTGGATCGTGAGCGTCGAGCACCGCTCGCGGCAGCTGTTCATCGAGGTCGAGGAGCTGAATCGCGAGCAGGACCAGCTGCAGATCGATTGGGGACGGTTGCAGATCGAGCAGAGCACGTGGGCTACGCACCCGCGAATCGAGGCGCTCGCGCGCGAGCGTCTGCACCTGACGGTGCCGCGCGACGATCAGCTCGTCGTGGTCGTGCGAGCCGAAGCGGTGAAGCGAATGAAGCGGGGGGCGAAAGACGACGGTGGCGGATCGCGCGCGTTGGCGCACGACGTTGCTTGCTCGCCGGCTTCGCGCTCGGCGCGTTCGCGCTCGAAGGGCGGATTCTTTATCTGCAGCTCGTCAACAAGGCGTTCCTCGACGCGAGCAGGCCAACGATCGGCATCTGCGCACCGTGCAGATCTCCGCGCATCGCGGCTCGTTGACCGATCGTTACGGCGAGCCGCTCGCCGTCAGCACGCCGGTCGACACCGTGTGCGCGAACCCGCACGAGCTGAAGCCGGCGCTCGCGCGGATCGCCTGAGCCAGCTCGCGGCCGTGCTCGACCAGGACGACGAGTGGCTCGCGCGTCGCATCACGAGCAATCTCGATCGCGAGTTCGTGTATCTTGCAGCGGCACGTGAAGCCGGCGATGGCCGAGCAGGTCATGCAACCTCGGCCTGCCGGGCATCGGCACGGTGCGCGAGTACGGCCGCTATTACCCCGCGGGCGAAGTCACGGGCCACGTCGATCGGTTTCACCGACGTCGACGATCGGGGCCAGGAAGGGCTCGAAGCCGCGTTCGACCACTGGCTCAAGGGCGAGAACGGCAGCAAGCGCGTGCATGCAGGATCGGCGCGGCCAGGTGTTCGACGACGTCGAGCTCCTGAGCGCCCGCGCGGCCCGGCCGCGATCTGCGCACGAGCATCGACCTGCGCCTGCAGTACCTCGCGTATCGAGAGCTGAAGGCGCGCGGTCACGCAGAGTCGCGCCCGATCGGGCTCGGTCGTCGATGCTCGATCCGCGCACGGGCGAGGTGCTGGCGATGGTGAATCAGCCGTCGTACAACCCGAACGACCGTTCGCAGTACCGGCCGGATCACTATCGCAACCGCGCCGTCACCGACATCTTCGAGCCCGGCTCGAGCTTCAAGCCGCTCGTGATCGCCGCCGCGCTCGAGAGCGGCGCCTACACCCCGCGCACCATCGATCGACACGTCGCCAGGCTCACTCGTCGTCAACAACCGAATCGATGACCGAGGAAGGTACGGATCTCGGCCGCGTCGACCTGACCACGGTGCTCGCGCCAGTCGAGCAACGTCGGCGCCGCGCGCGTCGCGTTGACGATCGAGCCGCAGGCGATCTTCGACGTGCTGTCGGGCTTCGGCGTCGGGCAAGCTCACCGATAGCGCGTTTCCGGGCGAGTCCGCGGGCACGATCGAGCGACCCGAAGCACTGGCGCACCGTCGGTCAGGCGACGCTGTCATACGGCTATGGCGTCGCGGTCACGACGCTGCAGCTTGCGCGCGCGTACGCGGCGATCGCCGCGGAAGGCACGTTACGTCCCGTGTCGCTGCTCGCGCTGGACAGTGCGCCGGAGGGCGAGCAGGTGATCTCGCCGACCACCGCCAACGATCTGACCGGGATGCTCGAAGCGGTCGTGTCGCCGCCCGGCACCGGGCAGCGCGCCGCGGTCCGGAATTTCCATGTCGCCGGCAAGACGGGCACGACGCAGAAGGCCGGCGTCGGCGGCTACGACTCCGAGCGTCACGGCGCGATTTTCGGCGGCTATGCGCCTGCGAGTCAGCCGCGGCTGGTCGTCGTCGTGATGATCGACGAGCCGCAAGGCGACGTGTACTACGGCGGCGACGTCGCCGCGCCCGTGTTCGCGAACATTGTTTCCGGCGCGCTCCGCGTGCTCGCGGTGCCGCCCGACGCGCTGGCGACGCCGCCGCTCGCGGTGGTCGCGCAAGCGCAGGTGAAGCCATGATGGCCGCGCTCGCGGTGGCGCGCAGGACGCTCGGCGACCTCCTCGGGAGCGACGCCGGCAAGCATGCGCGGCTCGTGATCACGGACCTCACGTTGGACAGCCGGCAAGTTCGGCCCGGCGCCGCGTTCATCGCGGTGGAGGGTGGGCGCGACCACGGGCTCGCGCACGCGCACGAAGCGCTGCAGCGCGGCGCGGCGGTCGTGCTGTACGAGCCCAGCAACGTGTTCGTGGATCCCCCGGAGCCCAGCATCGCGGTGCCGAATCTGAAGGCGCGGCTCGGTGAGATCGCACGCGCGTTCCACATCGCGGCGGTCAAGCCCACGATCGTCGGCGTCACGGGCACGAACGGCAAGACGACCGTCGCCTACCTACTCGCTCAGGCCTTGAGCCAGCCGCAGCGGCCGTGCGGCTACATAGGAACGTTGGGTTATGGAGTTCCGCCGAAGCTCACGGTCCATGGATTGACGACACCGGATTGCCTGACGTTGCACCGCGAGCTCGCCGAGCTCGGCGCACCGCGCGTCGCGATGGAGGTTTCGTCGCACGCCCTCGCGCAACAGCGCATCGCGGGCCTCGAGTTCCACACTGCGGTGTTCACGAATCTCACGCGCGATCACCTCGACGAGCACGGCGATCTCGCGAGCTACGGCAACGAGAAACGCAAACTGTTCAAGGTGTCGGGACTGCAGTGCGCGGTGCTGAACGCCGATGACGCGTTTGCCGCGACGATTGCCGCGGATCTCGCGCCCCAAGCCAAGCTCGTGCGGACGAGCTTGCGCGGCTCGGCCGTCGAGTTGTCGGCGCGCTTGAAACGCGCGGACTTGGGCGGCGTCGAGCTCGACATCGGCGGCCGCTTCGGCACCGCGCGGCTCGCGTCGCGACTGATCGGCACCTTCAATGCCGAGAACCTGCTGTCCGCGCTCGGTGCGCTCGTCGCGCAGGGCATGCAACTGCAGGCGGCTTGTGCCGCGCTCGCGGCAGCCAAGCCCGCGCCGGGACGCATGGAAGTTCTCGGTGGCCCGCCCGAGAAGCCGTGGGTCGTGATCGACTACGCTCACACGCCCGATGCGCTGCAACGAGTATTGACGACGCTCGAGGCTGCCGCGACCGGCGAGCTCACCTGCGTGTTCGGCTGCGGCGGGGATCGCGATCGCGGCAAGCGTTCGTTGATGGGCGCCGTCGCCGCGGATCTCGCGGATCGCATCGTTCTGACTGACGACAACCCGCGAAGCGAGGACCCCGCCTCGATCGTGCGCGATATCCGCGCCGGAATGGACGAGCACCCGCGCGTGAACGTGATTCATGACCGCCGCGCCGCGCTTAAGACGGCAATCGAGCGCGCGCGCCCCGGCGACGTCGTGCTGATCGCGGGCAAGGGCCACGAGTCCGAGCAGATCGTCGGCGACGAACGACGCGCTTTCAGCGATCGCGCGGTGGCCGCGGAGATTCTCGGGGTGGCGCAGTGATGACCCGTACGCTGGCCGCCGTCGCGCGTGAAGTCGAAGGCAACCTCGTCGGCGCCGATCAAGCGTTCGGCGCCGTGACCACGGACACGCGCACGCTGCCCGCCGGCGCGTTGTTCGTTGCGATCCCCGGAGATCGGTTCGACGGCAACGACTTCGTCGCGGAGGCCCGCGCGAAGGGCGCCGCCGGTGCGCTCGTGTCGCGGCCCGTCTCATCGCCGCTGGCGCAGATAGAGGTGCGAGATTCGCGCCGCGCGCTCGGAACGATGGCGCGCGCCTGGCGTGCGGCGTTCTCGATTCCTGTCGTCGCCGTCACGGGCAGCAGCGGCAAGACGACGGTGAAAGAGTTGATCGCCGCGATTCTCGGGGTCAGCCGCTCCGTCTGTGTCACGCAAGGCAACCTGAACAACGACATCGGTGTGCCGCTGACGCTGATGCGCTTGACCGCCGAGCACGACGCAGCGGTCGTCGAGCTCGGCGCGAACCATGCCGGCGAGATCGACTACCTCGCCGGGCTCGCGCAGCCGACGGTCGGCGTCATCACGAATGCGGCCGCGGCGCATCTCGAGGGGTTCGGCTCGCTGCGTGGAGTCTGCGTCGCGAAGGGCGAGCTGCTCGATCACTTGCCGCGCGCGGGCACCGCCGTGCTGAACGCCGACGATCAATTCCGTGGCGATTGGGTCGCGCGCTCGCGCTGCGAATTCACCGTCACGTTCGGTTTCGCGGCCAATGCCGATTGCCGCGTGCTCGGCGAGCCGCAGTACATGGCGAACGGCTCCGAGTTTCGCATGCGCCTTCCGGATGGCGACGAGGCCGATGTCTGGCTGCCGCTGCTGGGACGCCAAAACGTCGCGAACGCACTTGCGGCCGCGGCCGCGGCGCAAGCCGTTGGAACCGGCACCGACGATATCGTCGCGGGCCTGGCCCGCGCGACACCCGTGCGCGGCCGGCTCCGCGCAGTGCCGGGCCGCAACGGCGCCACGATCATCGACGACAGCTACAACGCGAACCCGGGCTCCGTGCGTGCGGCGCTCGATCATCTCGCTTCGTTACGCGGCCGCCGCATCCTCGTGCTCGGCAACATGGCCGAGCTCGGCCCGGAGGCGCCCACGCTGCACAAGGAGATCGGCGAATACGCGCGCGGGCGCTGCGATCTGCTGTTCGCGATCGGCGACCTGGCCAGCGAGGCCGCGGCGGCCTTCGGCGCCGACGGGCGCCGCCTGGCGGACATCGCGGCCGCGAATGACGCGCTCGAGCCGCTCCTGAACGCCGAGGCGACCGTGCTCGTGAAGGGGTCGCGAGTCATGGGGCTCGACCGCCTGGTGAAGACGCTCGAGACCGAGTCCGCGAGGGCGCCCTAGTGCTGATCCACGTCACCAACTACCTGACGCAGTTCTACTCGGGCTTCAACGTCTTCAGCTATCTCACGACGCGCGCGATCCTGGGCGCGCTGACGGCGCTCGTGTTGTCGTTTGCGATCGGGCCGTAGCTGATCCAGCGCCTGCAGATGCAGCGCATCGGCCAGCAGATTCGCCAGGTGGGGCCCGAGAGCCACCTGCCGAAAGCCGGCACGCCGACGATGGGCGGCGCGTTGATCCTGCTCGCGATCGCGGTCAGCACGCTGCTCTGGGCGAACTTGAGCAATCGTTTCGTGCTGCTCGACGCTCGGCGGCACGTTGTTCTTCGGCGTGATCGGCTTCGTCGACGACTACAAGAAAGTCGTCCTGCGCAACTCGAAGGGGCTTGAGCGCGCAAGGCGAAGATCTTCTGGCAGACCGTCGGCGCGCTCGGGCCTCGCGATCGCGTTCTACGTCACGGCGGAGAACCCGCCGGTCGAGCACGCGCTGCTGATCCCGTACATCCACGGAGCATCACGATTCCGCTCGGCGCGATCGGCGTACGTGCTGTTCACGACGCTCGTGATCGTCGGCGCCAGCAACGGCGTGAATCTGACCGACGGCCTCGACGGCCTCGCGATCATGCCCTCCGTGCTCGTCGGCACGGCGCTCGGCGTGTTCGCGTACGCGGCCGGCAACGTCGATCTACTCGAACTATCTCGGGATCCCGTATGTCGCGGGGTCCGGCGAGCTCCTGGTTTTCTGTGCGGCCCTGGCTGGCGCCGGCTTGGGCTTCTTGTGGTTCAACACCTATCCCGCGCAAGTCTTCATGGGTGACATCGGTGCGCTCGCACTCGGTGCCGCTCTGGGGCTTGTTGCGGTGGCGGTGCGGCAAGAACTGGTGCTGTTCATCATGGGCGGGGTTTTCGTCGTCGAATCCGTCTCAGTCATCATCCAGGTTGCCTCCTACAAGTTGACCGGCCGGCGCATTTTTCGCATGGCGCCGTTACATCATCACTTCGAGCTCAAGGGTTGGGCCGAGCCGAAGGTGATCGTGCGTTTTTGGATCATCACCGTGATTCTGGTGCTGATCGGTTTGGCCAGCTTGAAGATTCGTTGATGGCAGCGATCGCGGCAGTACGGTCCGTGTCCACGCCGTACGTCGGCGGAGCGGCAGAGCAGCGACACGGAAGGAACCGGTGCGCAGACACCGCGCAAAACGCAGCTTGATGGTCGGTCTCGGCGCCACGGGCGTCGCGGTCGCGCGGTATCTTGCGCGCGCGGCGAGATCCGTGCGCGTGATCGACAGCCGCGCCGCGCCGCCGGGTCTCGACGAGTTCAAGAGCGCATGCCCGAGCGCCGAGGTCGTCGTCGAGACGCTCGATCCGCGTTGGCTCGACGACGCGAGCCGCGTGCTGTTGTCGCCCGGGCTCGCGCTACGACATTCCGCTCGCGCTCGAAGCGCGCCGTCGCGGCCTGGCCGTGATCGGCGACATCGAGCTGTTCGCGCTCGCGGCCCGCGCGCCCGTCATCGCGGTGACCGGCAGCAACGGCAAGAGCACGGTCACGACGCTCGCGTCGCAGATGCTGAAGGCGCAGGGCCTGCGCCGCTCCGGCCGGCGGCAATCTCGGCCCGCCGGCGCTCGACTTGCTCGACGCGCCGGCCGACGCCTACGTGCTCGAGATCTCGAGCTTCCAGATGGAGACCACGGACAGCCTGGCGCCGCTCGCGGCCACGGTGCTGAACGTGTCGCCCGATCATCTCGACCGCCACGGCACGCTCGAGCGCTACGCCGAGCTCAAGGAGAAGCTGCTGCGCGCGGCCGATCACGCCGTCGTGAACGCCGACGACCCGATCGTCGCGGCCATGGGCGCGCGCCATCCGCGCGCCGTGCCGTTCTCCGTTGCGACGGAGCTCGCGCGCGGTTACTCGATCGTCGAGCGCAACGGCGAACGTTGGCTCGCACGCGACCGCGAACCGCTGCTGCGTGCCGCCGAGCTCGCGATTCGGGGGACTCATAACGAAGCGAACGCGCTCGCGGCGCTCGCGCTGACGGCGGAGCTCACGCGCGACTTGCCCGCGGCGCTCGAAGTGCTGCGCAGGTTTCCGGGGCTGCCGCACCGCTGTCAGCGTGTCGCGGTGCGCAAGGGCGTGACCTACGTCGACGACTCGAAGGGCACGAACGTCGGCGCGACGCTGGCCGCGCTGCAGGGGCTCGACGGGCCGCTCGTGCTGATCGCGGGCGGCCTCGCGAAGGGCCAGGATCTCGCGCCACTCGCGGCCGGCGCGCGCGGCAAGCTGCGCGCGGCAGTGCTGATCGGCACGGCCGCGCCCGAGCTCGAGCAGGCGCTCGCGGGCGGTGTGCCCCACGGTGCGTGCCGCGAGCATGGACGACGCCGTCGCGCGCTCGGCCGCGCTCGCGCGCCGCGGCGATACGGTGCTGCTGTCGCCCGCGTGCGCGAGCCAGGACATGTTCCGCGACTACAAGGAGCGCGGCGATTTGTTCGCGCGCGCGGCCGAGGAGCTGCCGGAATGAACGCCGTCGTGAAACCGCGCGAGCGCCGCGTTCGATCCGATGCTGGTGGTCTGCGCTCGTCGCTTGCTCGCGATCGGCACGATCATGGTGGCTCGGCATCGATCTCGATCGCCGACCGACGATGGGCGAGCCGCTGTTCTATCTCACGCGGCACGTCGCGCGCATCGGATGATCGGGTTGGTCGGCTTCGCTCTCGTCGATGTCGGTGCCGACCGAGCTCTGGTACCGCATGAACTGGCTGCTGCTCGCTGCTCGGCGTTCGGGCTGCTCGTGATCGTGCTGATTCCGGGCTTTGGGCACTCGGTGAACGGCAGTCGCCGCTGGCTCGACTCGTCGGCCCGGTCACGCTCCAGGCGTCGGAGCCTGCGCGCCTGTGCCTTCTGCTCTACCTCGCGAGCTACGCGGTGCGGCGGCGCAGGAGCTCGGCGCGAGCTTGAACGGTCTCGTGAAGCCGCTGTTCGTGATCGGCGGCGCGGCGTGCTGCTGCTCGCGGAGCCGGACTTCGGCGCGACCGTCGTGCTCGGCGCGATGAGCCTCGCCGTGCTGTTCGTGGCCGGCGCGCGTCTGCGCGACTTGCTGCTCGCGGGGCTCGTCGGCGTAGTGCTGCTGACAGCGCTCGCGTTGTCGTCGATTACCGGCTCGTGCGCCTGATGGTCGTTCCGCGACCCATGGGCCGATCAGTTCGCCGGCGGCTTCCAGCTCACGCAGTCGCTGATCGCGATCGGCCGCGGCGACTGGGGCGGCGTCGGCTTGGGCGAGAGCGTGCAGAAGCTGTTCTATCTGCCCGAGGCGCACACGGACTTCGTGTTCGCGGTGCTCGTCGAGGAGCTCGGCTTCGCGGGCGGCACGATCGTGATCGTGCTGTTCGGCATCGTCGTGTACCGCGCGCTCGACGCTCGGCCGCGAGGCGCATGCTAGAGCGGCATGCACTTTCAGGGGCTCGTCGCGACCGGCATCGGCGTGATGCTCGGGTTCGAGGCGTTCGTGAACATCGGCGTGAACTCGGGCCTGCTGCCGACCAAGGGTCTGCCGCTACCGTTGATCAGCTACGGTCGTGCGAGCACGGTCGTCACGCTCGTCGCGCTCGGATTCCTGTTGCGGATTCATCACGAGCTGTACGGCGGTCAGAAGCGGCTCGTGCAGCGCGGGTACGTGCGATGACGCCGCGGCCCCATCATGATCATGGCCGGCGGCACGGGCGGGCACGTGTTCCCGGGCTCGCCGTCGCGACGAGCTGAAGGCGCGGGAGCGCGACGTCGTGTGGCTCGGCACGCACCGCGGTCTCGAAGCGCGGCTCGTGCCGCAGCACGGCATCGAGATCGAGTGGATCACGATCGCGGGCGTGCGCGGCCGCGGTGCTCTCGCGTGGTTGTCCGCGCCATTCCGCATCGGGCGGGCCGTGCTTCAAGCGCTGGCCGCGTTGCGCCGGCGCAGGCCGGCCGCGGTTCTCGGCATGGGCGGGTTCGTCGCGGGCCCCGGCGGCGTGGCCGCGTGGCTGTCACGCCGGCCGCTGATCATTCATGAGCAGAACTCGGTCGCGGGCTCGACGAATCGTTGGCTCGCGCCGTTGGCCGCGCGCGTGTTCGAAGCGTTTCCGGGCAGCTTCCCGGCTCGTGCTCACGCGGAGCTTGTCGGCAACCCGGTGCGCCGTTCGCTGACTCCGGCCGAGTCCCCGCGCGCGCGTCTGCTCGCGCGCAGAAATTTGCGCCGTCGTGTGCTCGTGATCGGCGGCAGCCAGGGCGCGCGGATCTTGAACGAGACGCGTGCCGAAGGCGCTCGCGCAGCTTCCGGCCGACGCGCGCCCGGAGGTCTGGCACCAGGCCGGGCGCGGGCTCGCCGACGCGCGCGCTGCGTACGCCGCGGCGCAAGTCGACGGCACGCGTCGTCGAGTTCATCGACGACATTGGCGAGGCCTATCAATGGGCCGATCTCGTTGTCGCCCGCTCGGGCGCGCTGACGGTCGCGGAGCTCGCGATGGTCGGCGTCGGCGCGATTCTCGTGCCGTTCGCGGCGGCTATCGACGACCATCAGACGCTGAACGCGCGCCACTTCGCGAAGGAAGGGGCCGCGCTCGTGATGGCGGAGCGAGAGCTGACGCCGAGCGCGCTCGCGCGCTCGCTGACGATTTGCCTCGCCGATCTCGACGGACTCGCCGCCAAGGCCGAGGCCGCGCACGCGCAGGCGAAGCACGCCGTGGCCGAGCGAATCGCCGACGCCTGCGTCGCGGCTGCGGAGGTGCGCGGATGACGACGCGCATGGGCCGCATCCGCAACATTCACTTCGTCGGCATCGGCGGCGCCGGCATGGCCGGCATCGCCGAAGTGCTCGTGAACTTGGGCTACTCCGTGAGCGGGACCGACCTGAAGCTATCGAGCGTCACGGAGCGGCTTCGCACGCTCGGCGCCAGCGTCGCGGAGGGTCATTCGGCCGATCACCTGAAGGACGCGGACGTCGTCGTCGTGTCGAGCGCGGTTGCGGCCGACAACCCCGAGATCGAGGCCGCTCACGCGCGACGGATCCCGGTCGTACGCCGAGCCGAGATGCTGGCCGAGCTGATGCGGTTTCGCTACGGCATCGCGATCGCGGGCACGCACGGCAAGACCACGACCACGAGCCTGATCGCGAGCGTGCTGGCCGAGGCCGATCTCGACCCGACGTTCGTGATCGGCGGCCGCCTCGCGAGCGCGAACGCGAACGCGAAGCTCGGGTTGGGCAAATATCTCGTGGCCGAGGCGGACGAGAGCGACGCGTCGTTCCTGCACCTGCAGCCGATGATCGCCGTCGTCACGAACATCGATGCCGATCACCTCGGCAGCTATCGAGAACGATCTCGGCCGGCTGAAGCAGGGCTTCCTCGACTTTCTGCACAACCTGCCGTTCTACGGGCTGGCCGTGATGTGCAGCGACGACGCCAACACGCGCGAGCTGATTCCGACGCTCGGCCGGCGCGTCGTGAGCTACGGATTCGGCGAGCGGGCCGATATCCGCGCGTCCGGCGTCGAGCGTCAAGGGTTGCGGACGCGCTTCAACGTCGAGTCGACTCAGCGTGGCAAGCCGCTGACGATCGAGCTGAACTTGCCGGGGTTGCACAACGTGCTGAACTCGCTGGCCGCAGTAGCCGTCGCGACGGAGCTCGAGATTCCGGACGAGCCGCTGAAGAAAGCGCTGTCCGAGTTCTCGGGCGTGGATCGGCGGCTGCAGGTGCACGGCAACGTCACGACGGCCGCGGGGCGCGTCACGTTCGTCGACGACTACGGCCACCATCCGACGGAGCTCGCGGCAACGATCGCGGCGGCGCGCGACGCGTGGCCGGGACGGCGTCTCGTTGTCTGTTTCCAGCCGCATCGCTACACGCGAACGCTCGCGCTGATCGACGACTTCGCGCAGGTGCTGTCCAGCGTCGATGCACTGATCCTGACGAACGTATATTCGGCCGGCGAGACTCCGCTCGCCGGCGCCGACGGCAAGTCGCTTGCGCGCGCAGTGCGGGTGCGCGGAGCGGTCGAGCCGATCTTCATCGAAGACTTGAGCGAGCTGCCGGCCACGCTCGGACCGATCCTGCGCGCCGACGACGTCGTGTTGACGCTCGGCGCCGGAAGCATCGGCGCCGTGGCGCTTGCGCTACCGCGGCAGCTCGCGGTTCGTTCCCCGATCGGGGTGAAAAAATGAACTCGGCCGCGAACGAGATCGTCCGCACCGAAGCGCTGCATCACGAGCCTCTGCGCAGGCACACGTCGTGGCGCGTCGGCGGGCCGGCCGATCTCTTCTATGCGCCGGCCAGCTTGCCTGAGCTCAAGAGCATCTTGGCCGAGCTGCCCGCCGCAACGCCGGTTTACTGGCTGGGCTTAGGATCGAATCTGCTCGTGCGTGACGGTGGAATCCGCGGTGCGGTGATTGCGACCGGCGCTCTGCCGCGCGAGCTCGAACGACTCGACGAGCGGCGCGTCCGCGCGAGCGCGGGCTTGGCCTGCATGTTGCTGGCGAAGCGCTGCGTCCGTTGGCAACTCGGTCCCGCCGCGTTCTTCGCCGGAATACCGGGAACCGTCGGCGGTGCGCTCGCAATGAATGCCGGCGCGTTCGGCGGCGAGACCTGGATGCACGTCGAGAGCGTCACTGCGATCGACCGGCGCGGCGAGATACGGGAGCGCCCGCGCGCCGAGTTCGAGATCGAATACCGAACCGTGCGCGGCCCCGCGAACGAGTGGTTCTTGAGCGCCACGTTCCGCTTCGACCACGACGCGTCGAGCTCGATGGACGCGATCAAGGACATGCTCGCGCGCCGCAATGCAGCGCAACCGCTCGGTGTCCCAAGCTGTGGGTCGGTATTCCGGAATCCCGACGGCGACTTCGCGGGACGGCTGATCGAAGAGGCCGGGCAAAAGGGCAGGCGAATCGGCGGCGCGATGGTGTCCGACAAGCACGCGAACTTCATCCTGAACATCGACGACGCGACGGCGGCCGACATCGAAGCACTGATCGCCGAGGTGCGCGCGGCCGTCGCACGCACGAGCGGTGTCGAGCTCGAGCTCGAGGTCCGCGTGATCGGCGAGCCGGCGGGGGGAACCACCTGATGTTCGGTCACAAGGCAAATCGCCGCAGAGTCGAGAGCCGCGTCACGCGCTTGAAGTTGCCGAAGCTCGGCTCGAGCTGGTTGCGCCGCATTCGCGCGGTGCTCGTCCTGCCGCTCGTGCTTGCGGCCGCGTACGGTGTGTTCAAGGTCGCGCAGTTGTCGCTGGATCAACCGGTGCGCAACCTAGTCGTCGAAGGCGCGTTTCAACGCGTGACGCCGATTCAAGTCGAGGCCGCTCTCGCCGCCGACCTCGAATCCGGTTTCTTGAGTATCGATCTCGCCGGCGTGCGCGAGCGCGTCGAGGCGCTGGACTGGGTCGACAGAGCCAACGTCGGACGGCAATGGCCGGACACGCTGATCGTGCGCGTCACGGAGCACCAAGCCGCGGCGCGCTGGGGTGAGAGTGGGCTCCTGAACGTGCGGGGTGAGCTGTTCACCGAGCACTCCCAGCACACGTTCCCGGAGTTGCCGAGTCTTGCCGGGCCGCGCGGCAGCGAACACGACGTCGCGCGTCGCTATCTCGCCGTGCGCGGCAAGCTTGCGGAGGCCGACCTTGCGCTGCAGAGCCTCGAGCTCGACGAGCGCGGCGCGTGGCGGTTGATTCTCGGCGGCGGACAGGAGATTCGGCTCGGACGCCGTGACATCGATGAGCGGCTCTATCGGTTCTTCGATGTCGTGGCGCCGACGTTGGCGACGGACTTGGCTCGCGTCGAGTACGTGGACCTGCGTTATACGAACGGCTTTGCCGTCGGTTGGCGCGGCGGGCCTCCCGCCGCTCTGGCCGCCGTGGCGCGGGTACCGGACCGTGGTTAGCAAAATGACGACGATCGTAATGGAGCGCATGTAGTGGGAAGGCGGGACGACCGCAGGCTGATCGTGGGTCTCGACATCGGCACGTCGAAAGTCGTGGCGATTGTCGGCGAGCTATCGGCCGACGATCGTCTCGAGGTGATCGGTATCGGCTCCAATCCGTCGCGGGGCTTGAAGCGCGGCGTCGTCGTGAACATCGACTCGACCGTGCAGTCGATTCAACGCGCGATCGAGGAAGCCGAGCTGATGGCGGGTTGCGAGATCAACAGCGTGCTCACGGGGATTGCCGGCAGCCACGTTCGCAGCCTGAACTCTCACGGCATCGTCGCGATTCGCGACAAGGAAGTCAGCGCCAGCGACGTCGAGCGCGTGATCGACGCGGCGCGCGCCGTCGCGATCCCGGCCGACCAACGCGTGATTCACGTGCTGCCGCAGGAATTCATCATCGATTCGCAGGAAGGGATTCGCGAGCCGATCGGCATGTCCGGCGTGCGGCTCGAGGCCAAGGTGCATCTCGTGACAGGCGCGGTCAGCGCCGCGCAGAACGTCGTGAAGTGCGTGCAGCGTTGCGGGCTCACGGTCGAGGACGTCGTGCTCGAGCAGCTCGCGTCGAGTTACGCCGTGTTGACCGAGGACGAGAAGGAGCTCGGCGTGTGTCTCGTCGACATGGGCGGCGGCACGACGGACATCGCGATCTTCTGCGGCGGCGCGATCCAGCACACGGCCGTGATTCCGATCGCGGGCGACCAGGTCACGAACGACATCGCGGTATCGCTGCGCACGCCGCTGCCGTATGCCGAGGAGATCAAGATCAAGTACGCGTGCGCGTTGTCGCAGCTCGCGAATCCCGACGAGACGATCGAGGTGCCGAGCGTCGGCGACCGGCCGCCGCGGCGGCTCGCTCGGCAAACTTTGGCCGAGGTCGTCGAGCCTCGCTACGAAGAGCTGTTTCAGCTCGTTCGGGAGGAGCTGCGCCGTTCAGGTTTCGAGGAGCTGATGGCCGCGGGCATCGTGCTCACGGGCGGCAGCGCAAAGATGGAAGGCGCGATCGAGCTCGCGGAAGAAGTGTTTCACATGCCGGTGCGTCTCGGCGTGCCGCAATTCATCGAAGGGCTTTCCGACGTCGTTCGCAACCCGATTCACGCGACGGGCGTGGGGTTGCTGCTCTACAGCAAGCAAGTGCTCGAGGCCAAGGCGGAAGCCTCGGCGACCAGGATGGGATTTGGCAATGCATTCGAACGAATGAAATCGTGGTTTCAGAAGAATTTTTAGGGCTTCACGTATCACTCAATGGGAGATCAAGGAAATGTTTGAGCTAATGGACGGATACAGCCAGACCGCTGTCATCAAAGTGCTCGGGATCGGCGGAGGCGGCGGCAACGCCGTGGCGCACATGGTGCGCGCCGGTCTCGACGGAGTGGATTTCATCTGCGCGAACACCGACTCGCAGGCGCTGAAAGGCGCGAAGGTCAAGACGGGCCTGCAGATCGGCTGCAACATCACGAAGGGGCTCGGCGCGGGTGCGAATCCCGAGGTCGGCCGGCAAGCGGCGATGGAGGACCGTGACCGCATCCAGGAGGTCATCGAGGGTGCGGACATGCTGTTCATCACCGCGGGGTTGGGAGGCGGCACCGGAACGGGCGCCGCACCGGTCGTGGCGCAGCTCGCGAAGGAGATGGGCATCCTGACCGTGGCCGTCGTGACGAAGCCGTTCTCGATGGAAGGACCGAAGCGCATGCGCGTCGCGGAGCAAGGCATCGCCGAGCTCGGCAGGTTCGTCGATTCGCTGATCACGATTCCGAACGAGAAGCTGCTGTCCGTGCTCGGCCCGACGACGACGTTGCTCGATGCGTTCCGCGCGGCGAACGAAGTGCTGCAGGGCGCGGTGCAAGGCATTGCGGAGCTGATCACGCGCCCGGGTCTCATCAACGTGGACTTCGCCGACGTGCGCACCGTGATGTCGGAGATGGGCATGGCGATGATGGGTTCCGGTGTTGCGAGCGGTCAGGATCGCGCGCGCATCGCGGCCGAAGCCGCGATCTCGAGCCCGCTGCTCGAGGACATCAACCTATCGGGTGCGAACGGCGTGCTCGTGAACGTGACCGCGGGGCCCGATCTGTCGATCGGCGAGTTCCAGGAGGTCGGCGACACGATCAAGCAATTCTCGTCCGAAGACGCGACCGTCGTGATCGGGACCGTGATCGACGCCGAGATGAACGACGAGATCCGCGTGACGGTCGTGGCCACGGGTCTCGGCCAGGCCGCGGGAATGACCGAACGGCCGATGAAGGTCGTCCGTCGCACGCCCCCCGCGCAGAAGGGCCGCGAGCCGAATTACACGGAGCTCGAGAAGCCCGCCGTGACTCGCAAGAGGGCCGTCGGCGACGGGGTTACCGGCAACGACAGCCTCGAGGACCTGCTCGACATCCCTGCATTCCTGCGGCGGCAGGCGGATTGACATATGGAGGCTTGGTCCGGTTCCTTGCCGGTTCGAATGGCGCTATGGTAGTTTCGTCGGCCGCTCGAGCCTGGGCCGTCGCGCTTGATGCGACAGCGCCGCTCGGGACGAGCAGCTGACGGACTAGCATTCACGATACGGAGCTACGGATAGCGTGCGTCAACGTACCCTCAAGGAAACGATCCGCGCGAGCGGGATTGGCCTGCATTCCGGCGAAAAGGTCTACATGACCTTGCGGCCGGCGCCGGCGAATAACGGCATCGTGTTTCGTCGTTTGGATCTGCCGGAGCCTGTCGACATTCCTGCCGATGCGCTCGGCGTGACGGAGACCACGCTCGGTACCACACTCGAGCGCGGCGCGGGCAAGGTCGCAACGGTCGAGCACCTGATGTCGGCGCTGGCAGGCTTAGGCGTAGACAATGCATTCGTCGATCTCACGGCCGCCGAAGTGCCGATCATGGACGGCAGCGCGGCCCCGTTCGTGTTCTTGATTCAGTCAGCCGGCATCGAAGAACAAGCCGCGCCGAAACGCTTCATTCGCGTGCGCGAGCGCGTCGAGGTTCAGGAAGGCGACAAGTGGGTCAGGCTCGATCCGCACGACGGTTTCCGCTTGAACGTCGAGATCGACTTCGAGCACCCCGCGCTCCGCAAGTATCGTCAAGCCATGACGATGGATTTCTCCACGCAAGCTTTCTTGAAAGAGATCAGCCGCGCTCGGACGTTCGGCTTCTTGAAGGACCTGGAAGGTGCGAGAGCGCGCGAGCGAGCGCTCGGGGCCAACCTCGAAAACGCGATCGTGATGGACGAGTACCGCGTGATCAACGAGGACGGCTTGCGTTTCCGCGACGAGTTCGTTCGGCACAAAGTCTTGGACGCCTTAGGCGACTTGTATCTGCTCGGCTCGTCGCTGATCGGCGAATTCTCAGGCTTCAAATGCGGCCACAAGCTCAACAACATGCTGCTGCGCGCAATGCTCGCGGCGCCGCAATCGTACGAGGCTGTCGTTTTCGACGACGATCTAAGACCCTCGCCCGTTTCGTATCAGCTCGCCACGAGCCACTGAGCGATAGCCGCTCTTCAATTTCGCTCGCACCGACGTGTGCGACGACTCCTACCAGCTGACGCGATCATTCGGCCTGGCAATTGCGCGTGCTGCTCGCAACTATGGGGCAGTCAGGTCTTGGTTTGCGGTAGGACTCTGATACGGACTTTGGCGTTCGGCAACGTATGCGCGCAGTAGCGCATGCGCGCAGCCCAAGCGGGGCTATCCATAACGAGGATGAGCTCGCCCGCCGCGTCGGTGACGGCGCTGATCAAATGCGTCGCTTCCTCGGCTGGAAGTAAGCGGCGCACGCGCTCTGTCTCCATTTGGCGACGCTGCGCTTCGCGCAGAAGTCGTGACAGAGATCCCTGTTCCAAGAGTTCTGACAAACGGCGCGGTTCATCGGTCATGGGTTGTGAGACTAGCGTCAATCTTTGGAGGCGAATTGCTTGAGCGGGCCTAGATTTACCGTCATTCTGAGCCTGCTCGAAATTAGGCAAACCGTTCGAAAGGACGGGACGCAAAGCCACCGATCTGCCGGAGTCATTCCAATGATAGCGGGGTTGCCGAGTGACTTTTGACAAAACCAGCCTCTATACTCCTGGTGCGTGCTGGCGCCTGCCTTGGCGCTGGATCAAAGAATTAGAAGCCAGGAGCTGGGGCATCGCATGCAATTGATCCTCCTGTCGAAGGGACGAGGCCATCTCGGCCACGTCCGGCTGTCCTCGAGTCGCGCTCTGCTCGCCATCGCGGCACTGGCAGTCTCGATCTGCGCCGGCGCCTTCTACGGTGGCATCACGGCGGCACGAGTTTTTGGGTTAGGCCAGTCCGAAGCGCAAGCGGCGGAATGGGGCGAGGAGCTCGCAGAGCAACAAGCACTCGTCGATGCGACTCAGCGATCGCTGCAGCAGAATATCGATGCGCTTTCGTTGCGCTTGGGTCAGATGAATGCGCACGTCGTCCGTCTCGATGCGCTCGGCACGCGACTGACGCAGATGGCGGATCTCAAGGACGGCGAATTCGATTTCACGACGGCTCCGTCCCTCGGCGGTCCCGAAGAACCACTGGCGTCGACGGAAGCGATGCAGATCAGCGGCGTCGTGAGCGCGCTCGACGTGCTCGACCACCAGCTCGCCGATCGCACTCGCCAGCTCACCGTGCTCGAAGATTTGCTCTTGAATCGAAAGTTGCGCGACGAAGTTCGCCCCGACGGTCGACCGGTCACGGCCGGCTACGTCTCTTCGCAGTTCGGCAGTCGCACGGACCCGTTCACGGGCCGCCGGGCTTTCCACAAGGGCGTCGACTTCGCAGGTCGTGAAGGCGCCGAGGTTGTCGCGGTGGCGTCCGGCGTCGTGATCTGGTCGGGCGAGCGCTACGGTTACGGCCAGCTCGTCGAGATCAACCACGGTAACGGTTACGTGACCCGCTATGCACACAATGTCGACAACCTCGTGGCGGTTGGCGACACCGTGCGGCGTGGGCAGGTCATCGCGCGAATGGGCGATACGGGACGGGCCACGGGCCCGAACCTGCACTTCGAAGTGCTGCTGAACGATCGGCCCGTCGACCCCTTAAGCTACGTCCAGTAGCCTGCATTAACCCCGCGTAACAATCGGCCGGTGCCCAAAACCGGTCGAGGTCCTTAGAATAGGCGGCCTTACCGCGTCCCAAGGACTTCCCGCCGTGCTCAGCTCCGTCTCGAACTTCATGGTCGGCGTGTTCGGCAGCCGCAACCAGCGTCTGATCAAGCGCTACGCGTCGTCCGTCGCGGCCGCGAATGCGCTCGAAGCCCCGCTCAAAGAGCTCAGCGACGACGCGCTGCGGGCCAAGACGACCGAGCTCAAGGCTCGCTATCAGGCGTCCCCGGACCTCGAGCCGTTGCTGCCGGAGGCATTCGCGCTCGTGCGCGAAGCGGCACGGCGAACGCTCGGCATGCGGCACTTCGACGTGCAGCTGATCGGCGGTATCACGTTGCATCAGGGCAAGATCGCCGAGATGCGGACCGGCGAGGGCAAGACGCTGGTGGCCACGCTCTCGGCGTATTTGAACGCGCTGTCCGGCCAAGGCGTGCACGTCGTCACCGTCAACGAGTACCTCGCGCAGCGCGACGCGGATTGGATGGGACCCGTCTATCGGTTCCTGGGCTTGAGCGTCGGCGTGATCAAGAGCAATCAGCCGATCGAGGAAAAGCGCCAGGCATACGCCGCGGACATCACGTACGGCACGAACAACGAGTTCGGCTTCGATTACCTGCGCGACAACCTCGCGTTTCGGCCCGAGGATCGCGTCCAGCGCATGTTGAGCTACGCGATCGTCGACGAGGTCGACTCGATCCTGATCGACGAAGCGCGCACGCCGTTGATCATCTCGGGGCGTTCCGAGGAGAGCACGGAGCTCTACGTCAAGATCAACCAGCTGATTCCGTCGCTGAAGGTGCACCGACCTCCGGCCGGCAAGGCGAACGACGACATCGAGGCGTCGCAGGTCGAGCTGCTCGACGTCAAAGGCAATTCGCTTGGCACGATGTCGACCGGCGAGGCGCTCGCGAGGGCCAAGGACGGCGGGCATCACTTGATCGAGATCGAGGCCGAAGCGAAACCCTCGAAGGCTCAACTCTTCGTGCCCGGCGATTACACGATCGACGAGAAGTCGAAGCAGGCTCACTTGACGGAAGAGGGCCACGAGCGCGTCGAAGACCTGTTGCTCCGCGCCGGGTTGCTCGCCGAGGGCGAGAGCCTTTACGACGCCGCCAACATCAGGCTCATGCACCACCTGACGGCCGCGCTGCGAGCGCATGGTCTGTTCAAGCGCGAGGTCGACTACATCGTCAGAGAAGGCGAGGTCATCATCGTCGACGAGTTCACGGGCCGCACGATGATCGGCCGCCGTTGGTCCGATGGCCTGCATCAGGCCGTCGAAGCGAAGGAAGGCGTCCACGTCAAGGAAGAAAACCAGACGGTCGCGTCGATCACGTTCCAGAACTACTTCCGCATGTACAAGAAGCTGGCCGGCATGACCGGCACGGCCGACACGGAGGCCTTCGAGTTCCAGCAGATCTACGGGCTCGAGGTCGTCGTGATCCCGACGCACAAGCCGATGGTCCGCGACGACGCGCCGGACCTCGTGTACCTGACGCAGAAGGACAAGTTCGACGCGATCATCGAGGACATCACGGATTGCCACAACCGCGGCCAACCCGTGCTCGTCGGCACGACCTCGATCGAGACGTCGGAGTTTTTGTCGGGCCTCTTGAAGAAGAACAAGATCCCGCACCAGGTGCTGAACGCGAAGTACCACGAGCGCGAGGCCGAGATCATCATGCAGGCCGGCCGCCCCGGCACGGTCACGATCGCGACGAACATGGCGGGCCGCGGCACGGATATCGTGCTCGGCGGTGCCGTCGTCGCCGAGCGCGCCAAGCTCACTGCGCCGAGCGACGCGGATCTCGCGGCGCTCGAGACGGATTGGAACCAGCGCCATGCGAAGGTGATCGAGATGGGCGGACTGCACATCATCGGCACGGAGCGGCACGAGTCGCGGCGCATCGACAATCAGCTGCGCGGCCGCTCGGGACGGCAAGGCGATCCCGGCTCGAGCCGGTTCTATCTATCGCTCGAAGACAATCTGATGCGGATCTTCGGCGACCCGGAGCGGATCAAGCGCATGTTGTCGCGCGCCGGTATGAAGCCCGGTGAAGTCATCGAGAGCAAGCTTCTATCGCGGCAAATCGAGCGCGCGCAGCGTAAGGTCGAGGCGCACAACTTCGACATCCGCAAGCAGCTGCTCGAGTACGACGACGTCGCGAACGATCAACGTCGCGTCGTGTATCAACAGCGCTCCGAGCTCATGGATGCCAGCGATATCGCGGACGCGATTCGCGCGATTCGTGCCGAGGTCGTCAACGCCGCCGTCAGCGAGCATGTTGCCCCGGAAAGCGTCGAGGAGGAGTGGGACAAGGACGGCTTGGGCAAAGCTCTGGAGCGCGATTTCGGTGTGCGCATGGACGTCGCCGGCACGCTCGAGCGCGACCACACGATCGAAGAGAAGCGGCTGCGCGAGCTCGTCGTCGCGGCCGTCGGCGAAGCCTACGACCGCAAGGTCGGCCGAGATCGGGCCGAAGGTCATGCACGAGATCGAGAAGCAGATCATGCTGCGGCAGCTCGACTCTCACTGGAAGGAGCACATCGCCGCGCTCGACTACCTGCGACAAGGCATCCACCTGCGCGGCTACGCGCAGCGCAATCCGAAGCAGGAGTACAAGCGCGAGGCGTTCGAGATGTTCAGCTCGATGCTCGAGCGCGTGAAACACGACACGATCAGCATCCTCTCGAAGATCCAGATTCGGCGTCCCGAAGACGTGCAGGCCGTCGAGCCGCCACCGCCGGATCCGAGCACGCTGCAAGCTTCCAGCACGCGGCGGCGCCGTCGCTCGTGCAAGCTCCGCCGCCGGCTCCGGAGCCGCGACCCGGTGCGCCTGTGCCGCGGCCGCCACCGCCCACCGCCGAGCCGGTCGCGCCGTACGTGCGCGAGCAGCCGAAGGTCGGGCGCAACGACCCGTGTCCGTGCGGGTCGGGGAAGAAATTCAAGCAGTGCCACGGTCGCCTGAGCTGACTTTAAGGCGAGTTGACGTGAGCGCGCCGCGCGCCGTCCACGTGCTCGTCGGGCTTATCACCGACGGCTCAGGACGCTGGCTTGTTGAATCAACGCCCGCCGGGCACACCGCTGGCGGGGTTCTGGGAGTTTCCGGGCGGCAAGTGCCAGCCCGACGAGGCGCCCCTCGCAGCGCTGCACGCGCGAGCTCGACGAGGAGCTCGGCATCGCCGTGCTCGAGGCGGAGCCCGTGCTCGAGCTCGTGCACGACTATCCCGACAAGCGCGTGCGGCTCGACGTCTGGCGCGTCCTGCGGTATCGCGGCGAGGTCACGGCGCGCGAGGGCCAACCGTTGCGCTGGGTCAACGGTCGCCGAATGCCGCGACGCTGCCGTTGCTCGAGGCCGATTGGCCGATCGTCGAACGACTGGCGGCGCTGGCGTCGCTATGAGACGCGATCAGCAGATCGCGAGATCGAAGCGAACGTCCTGATTGACCTGCACGGGGCGTGCGTCGACGCCGCGCCAGCGCACGAAGCGAATCGTGAACCGGTGCTGCCCGGCGCTGATCTCGGGAAAGAGGCCGCCGTTGGCCGGCAGCAGGACGCGCACCAGGCTCGCCTGCTCGTGGCGATCGAAACCGTGCTGGAACAGCCCGCCCGGCGCGACCTGCTTGCTCGACTCCGTGGCCTCGCGCGTGAGCCAAAGGACCTCGGCGACGGCGTCGCAAATCGGCCGCAGGTGCTCCGTCCAGTCACTCGAGCTGCCGGCGACGCTCGGCGGGCGGCAGGTGCAGCCAGTAGCCGTAGTCGGGCAGGTCGAACATGCACGTGCCACCCGGAATCGCGCTGCGGTGCCGGATCGCGCTCAAAAAGTCACATTCTTTCAATGGGTTAACGGCTGCGGGCCCGGCATCGGACAGCCGCTGCCGCAGGTCGTCGATGTTCTCGATGAGGCCCGTCAGGCGCGCGGGGTCGACCCCGGGCTGGCTGCGGTAGCGCCCGAGCACCTCGGCATGGCGCTCGAGCTCCTTGAGCACGTCCGTTCGGACGTCGCCGCGACCCAAGATCGTGAGGATCTCGAGCAGTGCCGTGGACCGCAGCCCGCGAGCTGAACTCGGTCGGCTCGTCGACGTGGAACAGGGTCTGCTCGTACAGGAACTCGACCCGCAAGAACGTCCGCATGCGCTCCGTGAGCGGCTGCTCGAACGTCATCAGGCCGGGCTCGGCCGACGGCGAGGGTAGCTCAGCGGCGGTGTTCATCTCGCTATTCTGCGCGAGCAGCACCACGCTCGGCAAACAAAGTCTTCAACGAGCGCGTTGTGCCGCGAGATCGCGATAGCGATGATGCAGATGCTCGACCTGCCGGCGCGTCGCCTCCGGCGTGCCGCTGTTGTCGATCACGTCGTGGGCCGCCTTGAGTCGCGTCGCGCGATCGACCTGCGCGCGCACCATCGCGAGCGCCTCGTCGCGCGGGATCGCGTCGCGGCGCATCAGTCGCTCGAGCTGGGCAGATCTCGGGGCAGTCGACGACGAGAATTCGATCCACGAGCTCGGCGAAAGTTGGTTTCGACGAGCAGCGGCACCGCGACGATCGCATACGGCGCTTCGAGCTCCGCGAGCTTCTGCCGCGTGCGGGCGCGGATCAGCGGATGCAGCGATCGCCTCGAGCTCGGCACGCTTCGCGTGGTCGCCGAACACGACCGAACGCAGAGCGCCGCGGTTGATCTCGCCGGACGCGAGCAAAATGCCGGGCCCGAAAGCCGCGCTGACGGCCGCGTGGCCGGGCTCGCCGCGTGCGACGACTTCGCGCGCGATCACATCGGTGTCGACGAGGCCGGCGCCGAGCTTCACGAACATGGCGCCGACGAGCGACTTGCCGCTGGCGATGCCGCCGGTTAAGCCCACGATCAAGCGAGGGCCTCCGCTTGCGTTGTTCGCTGTTTGCGCCGTGATTGAATCCGCTCCGATACTCGGCAGTCGGAAGCGTACCCTACCGGAAAAACATCGACTCGTAGAGCTGGACGAGCCGTTCACCCCACAGCATCGCGATCCAACCCGCAGCTGCAAGGTAGGGCCCGAACGGAATCGCAGTCTGGCTCGACCGGCCGCCGAACAGGATCAGCCCGAGGCCGACGAGGCTGCCGACGACCGCCGAAAGCAGGATCACGAGCGGCAACAGCTGCCACCCGAGCCATGCGCCGATCGCGGCCAGCAGCTTGAAGTCGCCGTAGCCCATGCCTTCCTTGCCCGTGACGAGCTTGAACAGCTTGTACACGCTCCACAGCGCCAGATACCCGGCCGCGGCGCCGAGCACGCTCGAAGTCAGCGTCGTGAACGAGGCGCCGCCGACGATCGGCACGTTCAAGAGCAGCCCGGCCCACAGCAACGGCAACGTCAACGAGTCGGGAAGATATTTCGTGGTCGAGGTCGATCAGCGTCAGCGCGAGCAGCGTCCACGTGAACCCGAGAGCCGCGACGGCTGCCCAGGTGGGCCCGAACACGGACACGACGGTGAGGCCCAGCACCGCGGCGAAGGTTTCGACGAGCGGATACCGCGGCGAGATCTTGAGGCCGCAGCTCGCGCAGCGGCCGCGCAGCCACAGGAAGCCCAGCACCGGCACGTTATGCAGTGGCGCGATCTCGCCGCCGCAACCGGGGCACGCCGACGGCGGCCACCACAGATCGAAGCGTCCGTCGCCGCTCACGTGCGGCGGCGGCGTGAAGGGCTGCGTCTCGAGCTCTTTGCACTGGGCGCGCCACGCGCGCTCCATCATGATCGGAACGCGGTAGGCGACGACGTTCAGGAAGCTGCCGACCGTGAGGCCGACCAGGCCCGCGGCGACGAACAGCAGGATGGGCCAGGCCTCGAAGATCTCCACACGCGAAGCGTAGCGCGTGTCGCTAGACGACCGCACCCATCTTGAAGATCGGCAGGTACATCGCGATGACGAGACCGCCGACGAGGACACCGAGAATCGCCATGATCAGCGGCTCGAGCAAGCTCGACATGCTGTCGACCGCGTTGTCGACCTCTTCCTCGTAGAAGTCGGCGACCTTCGCTCGACATCGCGTCGAGCGAGCCCGACTCTTCGCCGACCGCAATCATCTGGTTGACCATGTTCGGGAACAGGTCCGTGTTCTCCATCGCGCGCTGCAAGCGCTGCCCGGTGGCGACCTCGTCGCGCATCCTGTTGACCGCGGTTTCGTACACGATGTTGCCGCAGGCGCCGGCCACGGAGCCCAGCGCCTCGACGAGCGGCACGCCGGCCGCGAACGTCGTCGACAGCGTGCGCGCGTAACGCGCGATCGCGGACTTGTGCAGGATCGTGCCGATGATCGGTAGCTTCAGCATCGCGCGGTCGACGAAGTGCTGGACGCCGCGATTGCGCTTCTTCGCGTACAGGAAGCCCATGATGCCGCCGACAGTACCCAGCAACAGCAGATCCAGCCCGTCGACTGCACGAACTTCGAGATGTCGATGACGAAGCGCGTGAACGCCGGCAGGTCCGCGCCGAACCCCTGGAACAGAGACTCGAACTCCGGGATCACGAAGATCAGCAGAATGGCCGTGACGACGATCGCGACGACGACGACCGCGGCCGGATAGAACAGCGCCTTCTTGATCTTCTTCTTGATCGCCTCGGTCTTTTCCTTGTAGGTGGCGATCTTGTCGAGCAGCGTCTCGAGCGCGCCGGCTTGCTCGCCGGCCGCCAC
This sequence comes from uncultured Gammaproteobacteria bacterium, assembly GCA_963741255.1. Lineage (GTDB taxonomy): Bacteria > Pseudomonadota > Gammaproteobacteria > Steroidobacterales > Rariloculaceae > FEN-1219. The sequence continues at coordinate 156,805 of CAVUHM010000008.1, forward strand.
GAGGTTCACGAACAGGTCGTCGAAGTGCAGCGGGTGCTTCGCGAGCGCGTCCGCGAGCGCCGTGCCGCCCTCGACGTCACCCTTGATCGCGAGAATCAGCTTCTGCATGGCCGGGTTCTCGTGGCCGGCGCCGACGATGTCGAACGACTGCACGAGCGGGATGCCGGCCGCCATCATCGTGGCGAGCTGGCGCGAGAAGAGCGCGATGTCTGCCGGCGTGACCCTGCCCGGCTTGCGAAACAGCATGCTCTGCTTGCGCACGCGGGTCGGGACGACGCCCTGGCGGCGCAGCTCGGAGCGGACGGCGGCCTCGCTCGTCGAGACGACCTTGCCCTTGACCGTCTTGCCGGTCCGGTCCTTACCTTCCCACGTGAACGGGGACTTGGGTCGCGGTTGCGGTTGCCATGCGTCAGCGTCTCCAACAAGGAACGGTCTTGGGCGGCCTTGTCCCTAAGGCCGCACGGTTGCTAGTCCACTGTAACCCGATTGACCTCTTCCAGACTGGTAAGGCCGTCCTTGACTTTCTTGAGCCCCGACTGGCGCAAGTCGGCCACGCCTTCGGCCTTGGCCTGGGCCGCGATCTGCAACGAGTTGCCGCCTTCCATGATGATGCGCCCGATCGTCTCGGTGCACGGCATGACCTGGTAGATGCCGACGCGGCCCTTGTAGCCGTTCGTGCACTGGCTGCAGCCCTTGGCGTGGAAGATCGTCATGCCGGCATCGATGTCGGCCTTCGTGAAGCCTTCCTTCAGCAACGCCTCGGCCGGGATGTCGACCGGCTCCTTGCAGTTGCTGCAGAGCCGGCGCGCAAGCCGCTGCGCGATGATCAGGCTCACCGAGCTCGCGATCGCGTAGGGCTTCACGCCCATGTCGACGAGGCGCGTCAGCGTTTTCGGCGCGTCGTTCGTGTGCAGCGTCGACAGCACCAAGTGGCCGGTCTGCGCGGCCTTGATCGCGATCTCGGCCGTTTCGAGGTCGCGGACCTCGCCGACCATGATGATGTCGGGGTCCTGGCGCAGAAATGCGCGCAGCGCGGCCGCGAACGTGAGGCCGACCTTCGGATTCACGTTGACCTGATTGACGCCCGGCATGTTGATTTCCGCCGGATCCTCGGCGGTCGAGATGTTGCGGTCGGTCGTGTTCAGGATGTTCAGGCCCGTGTACAGCGACACGGTCTTGCCGCTGCCGGTCGGGCCCGTCACGAGAATCATGCCGTACGGCTTGGCGAGGTTGCTCGAGGTAGATCTGCTTCTGATTTTCCTCGTAGCCGAGCGCGTCGATGCCGAGCTGTGCGCTCGACGGATCGAGCAACCGGCAGACGACCTTCTCGCCGAACAGCGTGGGGCAGGTGTTCACGCGGAAGTCGATCGCGCGGTTCTTCGACAGCTTCAGCTTGATGCGGCCGTCCTGCGGGATGCGGCGCTCGGCGATGTCGAGCCGCGCCATGACCTTCAAGCGCGCCGAGACCTTCATCGCGAGCGCGACCGGCGGGCGCGCGATCTCGGTCAGCACGCCGTCCTGGCGCAACCGGATCCGGAAGTGCTTTTCGTAGGGCTCGAAGTGAATGTCCGACGCGCCTTTCTTGATCGCGTCGACCATGACCTTGTTGACGAACCGCACGATCGGCGCGTCGTCGATGTCCGAGGTCGTGACTTCGGACGCCGACTTCCTCGTCGCCGCCCGAGACCTCGAGGTTCTCGAGGTCGAAGCCGCTGTCGTCGTCGCCCAAGTTCGACATCGTCGTGTCGACGGCCTCGATGGCGCGCCCGACGCGTGCGTCGAGCTTGTCCTGCTCGACCACGATGGCTTCGATTCGTAGCGTGGTCTGGAACTTGATCTCGTCCAACGCCTGCAGGTTGGTCGGGTCGCAGACCGCGATGAACAACCGCTTGCCGCGTTGCAGGATCGGCAGGATTCGGTGCTTCAGGAGCAGCTTCTCGTCGACGAGCTTCACGACGTCGAGGTCGAGGTCTACGGCGTCGAGGTCGAGCAGCGGTACGCCGAACTCGTGGGCCGCCGCGATCGCGATTTGGCGCGCGTCGCCGAGCCGGTTCGCAACGAGGTGCGGCACGAGGTTCGAGCTCTTGCCCTCGATGGCCTCGAGCGCCGCCATCAGATCGGCTTCCGAGACGACGCCGTCCTGCACGAGTCGGCGCGGCAGGCCGGTTAGAGGACCTTGGGTTGCGGTGACCGCCATGGTTCCGGGTAAAGCGTCCAGCGACCTTTGACAATAAGCACAGTACTTTCACCGCTCGCAGCCGCGACTGTCAACGCTGGAGTTCTCCTTTTGTGACAGAGATTTGCGGCGCTTCAGCAGTTCGGTCAATGGCTTACAGCATGCACGGCTTTCACGTCCAAGCCTGTGACGTCGAGCACGATGCCGGCTGCCCGCCGTCAACGGCATGTCGAGGGTAGATAGCGGGCTTCGATCGTCGTGAGCACCTGGACTGCGCGGCGGGCCCCGCCTCCGAAGCCCAGAGGTTCGAGCCCGACGCCCGGCAGTGCGTTGCCGCAGACCCAGACGACATCGCGGCCCACGGTCTCGAACGGGGTCAGGGAGAGCGTCCTGCCCGCGATCGCAGTGTCCGCTGTGTCGGCGTAGTGGATGTCGATGCGGCCGTCGGTGATGCCGACGGACGCGACATAATCTCCGAGCGAGCGACCCGCATCGGCGGCTACTCCGGCCTCCGCGGCGTCGCGCGGCGGTACGCCGAAGCGTCGAAACGACTCGGCGACTCTCGCTTGGAGAACCTCGGAGCGGACCAGCGTCGCGGCGACCTGGTCGCGGACGACGTGGGTGCGGTAGGCGGAGAAACCCACGGCCGCAACCACTGCGGTGACCGCCAGCGCGGCGACGAGCTCGATGAGCGTGAAGCCGCGGCCGGCCGAAACGACACGGCCCCTCACTGGCGTGAGGGGCCGTATGCCAAGTCTACGATCAGCCACTGAGGTGACCCCGAGCATTCGTGCCTCGGCGGCAAGCTCGGGCCGGCTACCTGGGGCGGCCCGTTGCCACGGTGGTCTCGCCGTGCCGGTCCAGCGCCATGCTCAGGAGTAGCCGCAGGTCGGGCTGCTTTTCCGCGGCTTGCGTCGTGGCGTGCCGTTCCCATGCGCCGATCGCCTCGCGGGGTTGCCCTTCGGCCAACCGGCCAAGCATCGCGGCGGCGAGTGCGTACGAAACCTTCGCCGGATCAGTTCCTGCCGGAGAGTCTAGGATCTGCGCAGCGGCCGCCGCCATACGCGCGGTATTGCGTGCTGCAACGTCGCGATACAAATTCAGCCACGCTCGAAATTGGGGCGACCTCTGCGCGGCGCACTCCGGCGGCACGACCGTATCGAGCAAGTCGGTTGCCTGCGCCGGCTCGAGGAAGGGCAGTGACCTGACCGAGAGCGCGTGCAACACGTCGAGCCACTGTTCCTCGGATTGCGAGCCGCCGCAGGATTCGCCTAGCGTGCGCAACAACGCCACCAACATCGTGTCGTGCTGCGTTGCGGGTGCGGTGACCGCTCCGGGCGGCGGCTGGATGCCCTTCAGGTCGGCGTACAAACCGCGTGCTTTCCCGATCAGCAGCGTTCGCTCGAAGCCCTCGTGCGCCTCGATCGCGCCGTGGAGAGTCGAGTCCACGCCGAGCACTTCCAATATAGGCAGCGGCGCGACACTCCACGCGTAGAACAAAGCCGCGGTCTCGGCACGGAATCGGGCGCGGCCGGCGTTCAAGTCGAGGAACGGATAGAAGTCGGAGTTTTTCGGGACCACGGAGTGGGCGATGAGGCTTTCGATCAGCGGTTTCGCTCCGGTGCCGCGCACGACGAAGTCGCTGGCGTTGTGAAGCCCGACGTGTGCGAGGTCGGGTTTGAGCGCGCCAGCGACGATTCTGGCGAAATCGGGTGTCGCCAGCGATCCCGTGTGCTTCGCGACGATCAGTATGTCCGTGTTGTCGGTATTGTAGATCGCGTAGTCGGAAAAATTGGCGGACAAGGCTTTCAACACCGATAACGCAAGGTCGTCGCTGAACTCGTACAACTGCAACCACTGCACGAACAGTCCGTCGTCGCTGAGGTAGCGCGGCACCACGCGGTAGAACTCGTCCGAGAACAGGCTCGCGACTCCGCTCACCCACGGATTCGACGGCTCGGCGACGATGATGTCGTAGGTTTCGTTTTGCAGAGAGAAGAACGTTTTGGCGTCCTCCACGTGGATGCGGCTGCGCGGATCTCCGAAGGTTCGCGCCACGCGCTCGCCGAAGCCCTGCGCGGCTTCGACCATGAACGGTTCGATTTCGATCGTGTCGACCCGCTCGATCGACGGCTCGCCGAGGAACGTGTGCGTGGTAAGGCCGGAGCCGAGCCCGATATTCGCGACGCGGCGGGCGTCGGGCTTGTACGCGAGCGGCAGCGCGGCGGCCATCACCATCGTGATCTCGTCGACCGTCGCGGGCGCGCTGCGGATCCATCTGAATGCTCGCGTCGGGCTTGCCGTTCGTGGAGATCGACAGTTGTCCCTCTCGCGCCGTCAAGCTGATGCTGGCCGTCTTGCCGTCGCGGTAGTAGACAACGGTCGTCCCTTCGGACACTTGGGCCATGCGGTTGCGATAGACGCCCGAGCCGAGGTTGCGCGGGTCCAAGGTGACGCGTCGCGCTCACGACGACGAGCACGACCCCAGCGAGCAAGCCAGCCCGGAACCAGCGCGCGGGTCTGGTGCGCGCCGGCAGCCCGATACAGCAGCACCAAGCCGAGCACGATGTCGATCACCGCTGCGAGCCCGATCAGGTTCTTGAGGCCGAGCAGCGGCAAGCCGATGTGCACCGCGAACAGCACGCCGAGTATCGCGCCGAGAGTGTTCGCGGCGTACACGCGGCCGATCGCGCGTTCGCCTTGCCGGCCACGGAGGAGGACGTAAGTGAACAGCGGCAACGTCATGCCCGCGAGAAACGTCGTCGGCACCATCACGAGCAACGCGATGCCGTGGCTGAACGCCGTGAACAACACGTAGCCGTTGTCCGTGCGCTGCAATGCGCCGAGTAGGGCCGCCATCCAATCGAACGTCTGTACGTACAGCGGGAGCGTCAGCGCGGCGAGCACGCCCATCAGGATCTGGACCCAGCCGGAAAACCGAATCGGATCGGCGATTCGATCGACGCGCCGCTTGATCCACAGTCCGCCGAACGCCAAGCCCGTGATGAACGCGCTCAGCATCAGCTCGAACGAGTGCGTAGTGCCGCCGAGCACGAGGCTCAGCATCCGGATCCAGCCGATTTCATACATGAACGACGATGCGCCCGTAAGCGCGGCCGCGAAGAAGAACAGCACGGCGATGTCGTCGTTGTTTCCCTTTGCGGCCGCGGGATCCGCACGCAGCGGCGGCGCGAACGGTTGCGGATCGAGCTTGACGAGCATCCACACGGTGAGCGCAAGCCCGATGTTCAGCAGACCGGCCGTCATGATCGTCCCGGGCAAGCCGAACACACCGATCAGCCAAAAGCCGCTCACGAGCACGCCGAGCGCCGCGCCGATGCTGTTGGTGAAGTACAGCATTGCCGAGGCTGCTGCCCGGTTGGTCCGGATACCGGCGCAGGATGCCGGTGCTCATCAACGGGAACGTCATGCCGAGCAAGACCGACTGCGGCACGATCAGCGCCGCCGCAGCGGCCCACTTCAGCACGTTTCCGAGCGTCGCACTGTCGATCGACGGCAGCACCGAGGAATGGAATGCGTCCGTGAGCGCGACGAACACATCGTGGAACAGCAGCGCGATGACGCCGATGACTCCTTCCACGACTGCGTAAATGAGAATCGGCGCGCGCCAGCGCTCCGAGGCATTGGCTGCGAGCACAGAGCCGAGCGCGAGGCCGCCCATGAAGATGATGAGCACCAGCGATTGCGCGTACGCCGCGTGGCCCAGGAACAGCTTCAGGTAGTGCGACCAGATGGACTCGTAGATGAGGCCGGAGAATCCCGAGATCGCGAAGACGCCGAAGAACACGGAGCGTGGCACGGCTTTGGCGAGCTTCATGCCGGTCGTCGCCGAGGCGACGGCTGTGGTGCGACTCATGGGCGGTTCCAACCTCGTGTATGCGCAGGCGCTAATGGCCCTGCATTATGTCCGAGCCCGCGGATCGCAAGGGGACTCACGTCTCAGTTTCCTCGCTGACGCGCAGCGTGGGTGGGATGCCGAAAAGCGAAGAGGCCCCCGAGCGGGGGCCTCTTCTCACAAAACACGAACTAGATCGAGAGTCTACTTACAGACGGCAAGCCGACGGCAGGTAGCGGTCGATGACGGTCGGCGGCAACGTACGCCGTGGCCGCACCGGCCTGCGTGCCGACGGGTGCGGTGCCGTTCGGAACGATCGCCGTGCCGCAACGCCACGCGACGCTCAAGTCCGTCGACTCGTACGGCGTCAACGTCAACGTCTTGGTGTCGATCTGCTTGTTCGCCTCGTCGCCGTAGATCACGGTGATCACGCCGTTCGCGACGTCGACGCTCGTAACGTACTTACCCGTCGTGTCGGTCCCGTTCGCCGACATGCCGGCGTCCGCACGGTTGGTGGGCGGCAGGCCTTCGTTCAAGAAATCCTCGGCGACAGCAGCTTTCGCGGCGGCCGCAAGGTTCATGCCTTCCGTCACCTGGGCGCGGATCGTGTAGTCCTGATACGCAGGAATCGCGATCGCGGCCAAGATGCCGATGATGGCGACCACGATCATCAACTCGATGAGCGTGAAGCCCTGTTGCAGTTTCGTCATTTCAAAGCTCCTCTGGCGGTTTCAAAAAAATGTGCTTGTTCACACGTTCGAAGGGCGAAGAGGCCCCCGAGCGGGGGCCTCTTCTCACAAAACACGAACTAGATCGAGAGTCACTTACAGACGGCAAGCCGACGGCAGGTAGCGGTCGATGACGGTCGGCGGAACGTACGCCGTGGGCGCACCGGCCTGCGTGCCGATCGGATTCGCGTGCCGTTCGGAACGCTCGCCGTGCCGCAACGCCACGCGACGCTCAAGTCCGTCGACTCGTACGGCGTCAACGTCAACGTCTTGGTGTGCGATCTGCTTGTTCGCCTCGTTGCCGTAGGTCACGGTGATCACGCCGTTCGCGACGTTGACGGCCGTAACGTACTTACCCGTCGTGTCGGTCGCGTTCGCCGACATGCCGGCGTCCGCACGGTTGCGGGCGGCAGGCCTGTCGTTCAAGACATCCTCGGCGACGCAGCTTTCGCGGCGGCCGCAAGGTTCATGCCTTCCGTCACCTGGCGCGGATCGTGTAGTCCTGATAAGCAGGAATCGCGATCGCGGCCAAGATGCCGATGATGGCGACCACGATCATCAGCTCGATGAGCGTGAAGCCCTTTTGCAGTTTCGTCATTTCAAAAGCTCCTCTGGCGGTTTCAGGGATGTGCTTCTTGCGTACGACGCACAAGCGTCTGCCGGGCCAATCTGCAAGCGCCATGCCAAGCGCCGCCGGATATGTCAATTCGCAACGCTCCGCAAGGGTTCCGCCCGGCCGGCCCGAGAACTGCGGCTGTCTGGGTTCAACATATTGCGCCTGTCACGGACCTCGCGCACAGACGCATATCGGGCACAAACTGACGAAAATTGTCAGCGCTTTCGGCGCGGCGCGACAGGCGTTTCGGTAAAGCGGCTATTCGATGCCGAGCTTCTTGATGCGGTACCGCAAAGCGCGGAACGTGAGCCCGAGGAGCTTGGCAGCCGCCGTCTTGTTATAGCGCGTCTGCTCGAGCGCCGCGACGATCGCGTCACGCTCTATCTCTTCGAGCTGTGTGCCGAGTGGTGCGCCGCGATCCGTGCGCTGCGCGTCGTCCTCGGGGCGATCCTCGTCGCGCAGCTGCAGATCGGCCACGTCGATCTCCTCGCCGGAACATAATGTCAGCGCGCGCTCGAGGATGTTCTCGAGCTCGCGCACGTTGCCCGGGAACCGGTACTCGAGCAGCGCCTTCTGTGCGTCCGGCGTCAGGTGCGGCGTCGGCACGCCTTGTTCACCGGCAAGACGCGTCAGCGTGTGGTGCGCGAGCATCAACACGTCGTCGCCGCGGTCGCGGAGTGGCGGCACGTTGAGGCCGATCACGTTGATTCGATAGTAGAGGTCCTCGCGGAAGCTGCCTTCCGCGACGAGCTCGCCCAGGTTCTTGTGAGTGGCGCTCAGGATCCGCACGTCGACCGGGACTTCGCTGGCCTGCCCGACCGGACGGATCGTCTTTTCCTGTATCACGCGCAGCAGCTTGACTTGCATGTGCAGCGGCAAGGTCGGCGACCTCGTCGAGAAACAGCGTGCCGCCCTCGGCCGTTTGAATCAGGCCGATCTTGTCGGCGACGGCGCCCGTGAAGCTGCCCTTCTTGTGGCCGAAGAACTCGCTCTCCATGAGCTCGGTCGGAATCGCGCCGCAGTTGATCGGCACGAACGGGCCTTCGCGCCGCGGCCCCGTGTCGTGAATCATGCGGGCGACGAGCTCCTTGCCGGTGCCCGATTCGCCCGAGATGTGCACGGGCGCCTGGCTGCGCGCGACCTTCGCGATCATCGCGCGCACGCGCTCGATGGCGAGCGGAACGGCCGACCAGCGCGTCCGTCGTCGCGCTGCGCGGCAACGGCTGCGCCTCTGAGCTTCAAAGCCGCCGTCACGAGTTTGCGCAGGTCGTTCAGATCGAGCGGCTTCGACACGAAGTCGAACGCGCCGAGTTTCAGTGCGCGCACGGCCGCCTCGACGCTGCCGTGCGCCGTGATCACGGCGACCGGCGTACCGGGCACCTCGCGCTGAATCCACTCGACGAGCTCGAGCCCGTCGCCGTCCGGCAAGCGCATGTCGGTCAGGCACAGGTCGAAGGGCTGCTCGCCGAGCACGTTGCTTCGCGCTCGTGATGTCGAGGCACGTGCGCGTCGCGATGTCCATGCGCTCGAGCGTGATCGACAAGAGCTCGCAGATGTGAGGCTCGTCATCCACGAGCAGGGCGATCGGCTTCATAGAGGGTCTTCGCTCAACTGCCAACGTTTGGGATCTGCGAACACGATGCGGAATGCGCTGCCGCCGCCACGGCGCGGCTGGTAGCGTAGCGCGGCGCCGTTACGTTCCGCGAGCTCGCGGGAAATGTATAGGCCCAAGCCCGTGCCGCCGGGCTGACTCGTGTAGAACGGCTCGAAGATCTGTTCGACCTTGTCGGGATTGATGCCGGGACCGCGGTCGGCGACCTCGAGATACGGCCGACCCGAGGGCTCGAGCACGCCGCACGAGATCTCCACGGCGATCGCGCCTGCCGCGACGCTCGCGTACTTGACCGCGTTGTCGCAGAGGTTCCACAGGACCTGATGCAGGTGCGTTGGATCCATGCGGACCTCGATCTCCGGTGAGCTTGCCGACGAGACTGACCGCGCCCTCGTAGAGCTCGAGCGTCTGCACGAACTCGCGCGCGAAGTCCTCGACCCAAGGCACGAGCTGCAGTCGTTCCGGACGGCTCGACGAGCGGCGAGACAGTGCGAGCACGCTCTCGACGATCTGGCTCACGCGGCGAGCGTTGAGCCGGATGATGTCCGTGAGCCGGTGCTCCGATTCACGCCATGCTCGGAGACTCCGCGAGCAGCTGGCCTGCGTGGCTCATCGCGCCGAGCGGGTTGCGGATCTCGTGCGCGATGCTGGCGCTCAACCGTCCGAGCGCCGCGAGCTTGGCTTGTTGCACGCGGTCGGCGATCAGCGAGGTGTCCTCGAGAAAGATCACGACTCCGCCATCCCGGCCGGCGCTCAGCGGCGCGAAATGCGGCTGGATGTTGGCGCCGTCCGCGGCCGGGAACGCGACCTCGGCCCTCTCGACTGGGCGCCTTTGCGCCAGCTCTCGAGCCCTCGTGCCAGGTCGGCGGACAGTGTCGCGAGCTTGATCTCGCGTGCGGTCCGTGCCCGCTCCGAGCTGCTTGACGGCGGACTCGTTGATCAATCGAACCTGGTCGTCGCCGTCGACGACGACGATGCTCTCGCGCAGGTGCTGGATGATGTACTCGTTCAGCTCGACGAGATTGCGCAGATCGAGGCCGCGTTGCTCGGCGAGCGCTTCGGTTTCGACGAGTCGTGTTCGCAGCAGCTGCACGACTGCCGTGATCACGAAGATCACGGCGCCCAAGATCCCGGCCGGCGCGTACTGCGCGACGGTCGTCAATGCCTTGCAGCTGCGAGTAGGTCTGCTCGCCGAGCAACGCGAGCGCCGTCACGGCGGCCAACAGGAACGCACGCTCGGACGGCAGCAGCAGCGCGAGCGTGCCGACGGACACGATCAGCATGCCGCCGAGGCCGCTCGAAATGCCGCCGCTCGCGTGCAGCAGCAGCGTCACCGCAAACAGATCGGTAGCGAACTGCAAATAGGTCTGCCAGAGCAGATGCGGCTGACGCCGGTGAAGCAAGACGAGGCACACGCAGCCCGCGAGCAGCAAGCCGAGCCAACGCTTGCCGGGCGAGGGCGGGATCCGCCTCGCCGACGATGCGCGGGGCGGACAACGAGATAGAACACGGCGAGCAGCAAGTGCCGACGGACAGGCGAAACAGGTTCAGCAGAATCAGGACTCGCCAGCGCAAAGTCGCCCGTCGCCGATTGGGGCTGCGGACCGCGGTGCGGAGGTCGAACGCTCGGTTTCGAGGTTTCGACGGCGGACATGGCGCCGAATTCTACCTGATCGCTGCGCGCACTCCGGTGCGGACTCAAGCTTTGCGGGGCCCGACGCGTTTCATGGAGAATACCGCCGCCCGCCGACCGTCGAAGAAGCATCTTTCCCATGAATCTTGCACGAGTACCAGTCGAAGGCATTTGTTTGCCGATTACGGCATTCCCGTACCCCAGGGTCAGGTCGCCAGCGACGCCGCCGAGGCGCAAAAGGCGGCCGCGACCAAGCTCGGCGGCAGCTTATGGGTCGTCAAGGCCCAGGTGCACGCGGGCGGCCGCGGCAAGGCCGGCGGCGTCAAGCTTGCGAAGTCGGTGGCCGAGGTCGAGCAGCACGCCAAGGCGATGCTCGGCACGCGGCTCGTGACGCACCAGAGCGGTGCCGAGGGCTTGCCGGTCGATTACGTGTACGTCGAGACCGGCTCGAGCATCGAGCGCGAGCTGTACTTGAGCCTCGTCGTCGACCGCGCACGGAGCGCATCGCGGTCATGGCGTCCGCAGCCGGCGGCATGGACATCGAGGAGGTCGCGCACAAGACCCCCGAGAAGATTCTCACGCTCACGCTGCATCCCGGCGGCCGGCTTCGAGGACTACCAAACCCGCAAGCTCGGCTTCGGGCTCGGCTTGACCGCCGAGCAGCAGGCCGAGCTGCGCGACATTCTGCGCAAGCTCACGAAGCTGTTCCGCGAGTGCGATGCGAGCCTCCTCGAGATCAATCCGCTGATCGTCACGAAGGACGGCCACGTCGTCGCGCTCGACGCCAAGATCAACGTCGAGGACAACGCGCTGTTTCGGCAGAAGCGGCTCGCCGCGATGCGCGACGCCGCGCAGGAGGACGAGCGCGAGCGCCGCGCGCGCGAGCACGACCTGAACTACGTCTCGCTCGACGGCAACATCGCGTGCATGGTCAACGGCGCCGGGCTCGCGATGGCGACGATGGACCTGATCAAGCTGCACGGCGGCGAGCCGGCGAACTTCCTCGACGTCGGCGGCGGCGCCACGGCCGAGCGCGTCACCGAGGCGTTCAAGATCATCCTCACGAACAAGAACGTGAAGCGCGATCCTCGTGAACATCTTCGGCGGCATCGTGCGCTGCGACCTGATCGCCGAAGGCGTGATCACCGCGGTGAAGCAGGTGCACGTCAGCGTGCCGGTCGTCGTGCGTCTCGAAGGCACGAACGTCGAGAAGGGCCGCGAGCTGCTGGCGCAGAGCGGTCTCAAGGTTGTGGCGGCCACGGGCTTGACCGATGCGGCTTCGAAAGTCGTGAAACTGGCCGGAGCCGCCGCATGAGCATCCTGATCGACAAGAACACGAAGGTCATCTGCCAGGGCTTGACCGGCAAGCAGGGCACGTTCCACACGCAGCAGTGCGTCGAGTACGGCACCAAGGTCGTCGCCGGCGTCACGCCGGGCCGCGGCGGCGAGAACCACCTCGAATTTGCCGGTCTTCAATACGGTCGTCGAGGCGAAGAAGGCCACCGGCGCGACCGTCAGCATGATCTACGTGCCGGCGCCGTTCGCGGCCGACGCGATCCTCGAGGCGGCCGACGCCGGCATCGAGCTCGTCGTCTGCATCACGGAAGGCGTGCCGGTGCTCGACATGGTCAAGGTGAAAGCCGTGCTGAAGGGCACCGGCGTGCGCCTGATCGGGCCGAACTGCCCCGGCATCATCACGCCGGGCGCGTGCAAGATCGGCATCATGCCGGGCTCGATCCACAAGGCCGGCTCGATCGGCATCGTGTCGCGCTCGGGCACGCTGACCTACGAGGCCGTGAATCAGACGACGTTGCGCGGCTTGGGCCAGAGCACGTGCGTCGGCATCGGCGGCGACCCCGTGCGCGGCATGAACTTCATCGACTGCCTCGAGCTGTTCGAGAAGGATCCCGCCACGCGCGGCATCATCATGGTCGGCGAGATCGGCGGCTCGGACGAAGAAGCCGCGGCCGAGTACATCTCGAAGCACGTGACGAAGCCCGTCGTCGGCTACATCGCCGGTGTCACGGCACCGCCGGGCAAGCGCATGGGCCACGCCGGCGCGATCATCTCCGGCGGCAAGGGCACGGCGAAGGAGAAATTCGCGGCGCTCGAGAAGGCCGGCGTGCGCACGGTGCGCTCGCTCGCGGACCTCGGCGAGGCGATGGCCACGGCGCTTAAGTGAAGGTCGGGCTAGCGCAGATCAACACGCGCGTCGGCGCGATCGACGCGAACACCGACAAGGTACTCGACTATGCGGCGCGCGCTCGTGCGCAGGGCTGCGACCTCGTGCTGTTCCCGGAGCTCACGCTCTGCGGCTATCCCCCCGAGGATCTGCTGCTGCATCGCGGTTTGCGCGAGCCGCGTGGCGGCCGCATTCGCAACAGTGCGCGACAAGGTCCGCGGCATCGCGGTCTACGTCGGCTATCCCGAGTACGACGGCGATGTGATCTACAACAGTGCGGCACTGCTTCGCGATGGCCAGGTGCTCGCGAATCACCGCAAAGTTTCGTTGCCGAACTACGCCGTGTTCGACGAGAAGCGCTATTTCGCGCCCGGCGATGCGGCGACCGTGATCGATCTCGACGGCGCCAAGCTCGGCCTCATCATCTGCGAGGACGTCTGGGTGCCGGCGTCCTGCCGCGCGCCGGCCGACGCGGGCGCCGAGGCTATCGTCGTGATCAACGGCTCGCCGTTCCATCGCACGCAGCAGCAGGCTCGCGAGGAAGTGCTGGCGCGGCGCGCCGAGGAAAACGCGCTGCCGCTCGTCTATGTGAACATGGTCGGCGGTCAGGACGAGCTCGTGTTCGACGGCGGCTCCGTCGTCGTCGATGCCGCAGGAAGCGTGCGGTTCCGCGCGCCACTGTTCGAAGAAGGGCTCTTCACCGTCGAGCTTGCGCGCAGCGCGAACAAGCTCGTCCCGCAGCCGGGCAGCGTGACGCCGGTGCCGCCTCTTGCGGAGCGTGTGTATCGCGCGCTCGTGCTAGGCACGCGCGACTACGTGGAGAAGAACGGGTTCTCCGGCGTCGTGCTCGGTTTGTCCGGAGGCATCGATTCAGCCCTGACGCTCGCGATCGCCGTCGACGCGATCGGCGCCGATCGCGTGCACGCGGTCATGATGCCGTCGCGATTCACTTCGGACATGAGCCGCGACGACGCCGCGGAGCAAGCCAAAGCGCTTGGCGTCCGCTACGACGTCTTGTCGATCGAGCCGATGTTCGAGGCCACGCTCCGAGTGCTCTCCGAGACTTTCGCGGGGCTGCCGCCGGACACGACCGAAGAGAACATCCAGGCACGCTGCCGCGGTGTATTGCTGATGGCGATCTCGAACAAGACCGGCAAGATGTTGCTGACGACCGGCAACAAGAGCGAGATGGCGGTCGGCTACGCGACGCTCTACGGCGACATGGCCGGCGGGTTTGCGCCGCTCAAGGACTGCACGAAGACGCTCGTCTACCAGCTGGCCCACTACCGCAACAGCATCGCGCCCGTGATTCCGGAGCGTGTCATCACACGTGCGCCGACTGCGGAGTTGCGCGCGAATCAGAAGGATAGCGACTCGCTTCCGCCCTACGACGTGCTCGACGCGATTCTCGAGGCATTCATCGAGAAGGACTTCTCGGTCGATCAGATCACGGAGCTGAAGTTCGATCGAGCGACGGTCGTGCGCGTCTTGCAGATGGTCAAGCGCGCCGAGTACAAGAGGCGTCAGGCGCCGCCGGGGGTTCGCGTCAGCAGCCGCGCGTTCGGCCGCGACTGGCGCTATCCGATCACGTCCGGGTACTAGCCGCCTTCCTGGGCGACCCGAGTCGCGGCGTCCTCGCCGAACGTCTGGCTTAAGCACGCGGCGAGTGTCGGCCGCGAGATCGTTCATTCCGAGCGCGTCATAGGCGACCACGAGCGTCTGTAGCGTTTGCTCGAGCTCGGGCGCCTCGGGATAGTGCTCGAGCGCGTATTTCGCGCGGTTGATCGCCGCGACGTAGGCGCCGCGCCGAATGTAGTAGCCGGCGACGTGGTTCTCGTACTGCGCGAGACGGTTGCGCAGGAAGATCATCCGCTGGTGCGCGTCGGCCACGTACTCGCTATTCGGAAACCTGCGAATCAGCTCCTGGAACGTCGAGAACGAGCGCAACGTGTCTTTCGGCGGCCGCAACGATAGGTCCACGCGCATGAGCCGCTCGATGACGTTCGGCGCTTGGTCGAAATAGATCACGCCGCGCATGTAGAGGCAGTAGTCGATGCGCTCGTGCGTCGGGTTCTCGCGCTCGAATTCCTCGGCCGCGTCGATCGCTTGCTCGGGCTGCTGGCTTCGGTAGTAGACATAAATGAGATCGAGCTGGGCCTGACGCGTCTCCGGGCTGAACGGATAGCGCGCCTCGAGCGCCGTGAAGTACTGGCCCGCGCCCGCGAAGTTCGACGAATCCATGGCGTCGAAGCCCTTTTGGTAGAGCAGCTCGGGGCCTTGATCCTCGATCTGGTTGCCGCGGTTGCAACCGAGCGCGGTCGCAGCCACGGCGAGCAGCAAGGCGAGTTTGCCGATTCGAAACACCATGCTCTGTCCGGATGGGTGATGGCGGCGCAATAATGCCGCGTTTCAAGGCTCTTCGACGATGCAGTATAGCCGAAAGTTTCCGTCGTCCCGTCGGACCAGGCCATGAGCCGCATTTCGCGCCGTTTGTCCGTTCCCGAGGACCTCGCGGGCCGACGGCTCGATCAAGCGGCTGCGGCGTTATTGCCGGAGTTCTCACGGAGCCGCTTGCGCGCGTGGATCGACGCCGGCGAGCTCACGGTGGGCGGCCGGGAAGCGAAGCCGCGCCTGTTGTTGAAGGGCGGGGAGGAGCTCGCGCTCGAGACGGAGCTGACGGCGGTGGTCGACTCCGGCCCCGAGCCCATTCCGCTCGCCATCGTGCACGCCGACGACGCATTGCTCGTGGTCGACAAGCCTGCAGGCCTCGTCGTTCATCCCGGTGCCGGCAACCGCTCCGGCACGCTGCAGAACGCGTTGCTGCACGGCTACCCCGAGCTCGCGGTGCTGCCGCGCGCCGGGCTGATACATCGGCTCGACAAGGACACGAGTGGGTTGCTGCTCGTCGCTCGCACGGTCACGAGTCACGCCGTTCTCGTCGCGGCGCTCGAGCGGCGCGAGATCAAGCGAACCTATCGAGCGATCTGCCAAGGCGTGTTGACCGGAGGCGGTTCCGTCGACGCGCCGATCGGCCGTCACACGCGCGACCGAACCAAGATGGCCGTCGTCGAGAATGGCCGCGAGGCTCGGACTCACTTCCGAGTCATCGAGCGTTTTCGCGCGCACACGTACTGCGAGGTGGAGCTCGAGACGGGGCGCACGCATCAGATCCGCGTGCACATGGCGCATGTCCGAGCGCCGTTGCTCGGCGATCCGGTCTATGGCGGCCGGCCCCGGCTGCCGCCGGAACCGAGCGAGGAGCTGAAGCTGGCCCTGCAAGCATTTCGCCGCCAAGCGTTGCACGCGCACCGTTTGCGGCTCGCGCACCCGCTCACGCGTGAGCCGCTCGATTTCACGAGCCCGGTCGCCGCGGATCTCGAGCACTTGCTTGGCCTGCTGCGCGCGGACGCGGCTCGCGTGTCGCGATGAGCGTTGCCGCGCCCGGGTTCGCGCCGGACTGGCCCGCGCCGCGCAACGTGCGCGCCTTCGTCACCGAGCGCGGCGCCGGCAGCTCGAGCTACGGCGCGCTGAATCTCGCGCTGCACGTCGGCGACGATCCGCAACGAGTCGCCGCGAACCGCGAGCGACTGCGTGGCGCGTTATCCCTTCCCGCCGAGCCCAAGTGGCTCGACCAGGTTCACGGCTCAGTCGTGCTCGATCTCGATCGCGACGACGTCGCGGCGGCCGATGGCGCCGTGACCGCGCGCGCGGGCGTCGTGTGCGTCGTCATGACGGCGGACTGCCTGCCCGTCGCGCTCTGCACTCGGGACGGCCGGCGCGTCGGCGTCGCGCATGCGGGTTGGCGCGGCCTCAACGCGGGAGTGCTGCCGGCAGCCGTGCGCGCTCTTGCCGTCGATCCCGAGCAAGTGGTTGCCTGGCTCGGGCCCGCGATCGGCCCCGCCGCGTACGAAGTCGGCGCCGACGTGCGCTCCGCGTTCGTCGACCGCGACGCCGCCGCGGAACGCCGGTTCGCCCCGAACGCGCGTGGCCGCTGGCAAGCCGACCTCTATGGGCTCGCGCGCGATTCCCTGCGCGGTGCCGGGGTGGAGGCGATCCATGGCGGCGACTTCTGCACGTTCCGCGAGGCCGGCCGGTTTTTCTCTCACCGCCGCGAGGGGCCTTGCGGCCGCATGGCTACGCTGGTCTGGCTCGATTCGGACCCCATTGGTCCGGCCGAACCTGGTAATTCCCGTGATGGCGGTTGAGATCGACCGGGCCTACCCTCATGTTTCAGCCGGCCGAAGTTTAAGGACCGCACCCGTATGCGCATGGACAAGCTGACGACGCCGTTCCAACAGGCGATTGCCGACGCGCAATCGCTCGCGAACCGGCGCGACCACCAGTTCATCGAGCCCGTGCACGTGATGGCGGCGCTGCTCGAGCAGCAAGGCGGAACCGTGCTCGGCCTCCTCACGAAGGCCGGCGCGAACATGAACCTGCTGCGCTCGCAATTGGGCGATGCGCTCGATCGGCTGCCCAGCGTCGAAGGCACGCCGGGCGAGGTCCACATCAGCAACGAGCTCAACAAGTTGCTGAACGTGACGGAAAAGCTCGCGCATGAGCGTAACGACAGCTACATCTCGAGCGAGCTGTTCCTGCTCGCGGCCGTGCAATCGAAAGGCGACCTCGCTCGGATCCTCGAGCAGGCCGGCGTGGTCAAGGGCGCGGTGGCGAAGGCGATCGACGAGGTTCGTGGCGGCGACAAGGTCGACGATCAGAACGCCGAGGAAAAGCGCCAGTCGCTCGAGAAGTTCACGATCGACCTCACGGCGCGCGCGGAGCAGCAGAAGCTCGACCCCGTGATCGGCCGCGACGACGAGATTCGTCGGACGATCCAGGTGCTGCAACGCCGAACGAAGAACAACCCCGTGCTGATCGGCGAGCCCGGCGTCGGCAAGACCGCGATCGTCGAAGGTCTCGCGCAGCGCATCGTGAACGGTCAAGTGCCCGAGGGACTGAAATCGAAACGTGTATTGGCGCTCGACATGGGCTCGCTGATCGCCGGCACGAAGTTCCGCGGCGAGTTCGAGGAGCGGTTGAAGGGCGTGCTGAACGATCTCGCGAAGCAGGAAGGCCAGGTCATCCTGTTCATCGACGAGCTGCACACGATGGTCGGCGCCGGCAAAGCCGAGGGCTCGATGGACGCCGGCAACATGCTGAAGCCGGCGCTCGCGCGCGGCGAGCTGCATTGCGTCGGCGCGACGACGCTCGACGAATATCGCAAGTACGTCGAGAAGGACAAGGCGCTCGAACGGCGTTTCCAAAAGGTGCTCGTGGACGAGCCTTCGGTCGAGGACACGATCGCGATCTTGCGCGGCCTGAAGGATCGCTACGCCACGCACCACAAGGTCGAGATCACGGACCCTGCGATCGTCGCCGCGGCCACGCTCTCGCATCGCTACATCAGCGACCGCCAGCTCCCCGACAAAGCCATCGACTTGATCGACGAAGCGGCGTCGCGAATCCGCATGGAGATGGATTCGAAGCCCGAGGAGATGGATCGCCTCGAGCGCCGCCTGATTCAGCTCAAGATCGAGCGCGAGGCGCTGAAGAAGGAGTCGGACGAGTCCTCGAAGCGACGGCTTGCCGATCTCGAGGAGCAGATCGACAAGCTCGACGGGGAGTTCGCCGATCTCGAGGAGGTTTGGAAGGCCGAGAAAGCGGCCGCGCAGGGCGAGGCGCACATCAACGAGGAGCTAGCGCACGCCAAGGAGGAGTTCGAGAAGGCCCGACGCGCGTCCGATTTGGGCCGCATGGCCGAGCTCCAGTACGGCAAGATTCCAGAGCTCGAGCGCCGCCTCGCGCAGGCCCTGAAGGCCGATAAGAGCGCCGGCAACAAGCTGTTGCGGAACAAGGTCACCGACGAGGAGGTCGCCGAGGTCGTGTCGAAGTGGACCGGCATCCCGGTCTCGAAGATGCTCGAGGGCGAGAAGGACAAGCTCCTGCGCATGGAGCAGCACCTCGAGGCAGCGAGTCGTCGGCCAGAGCGAGGCGCTCGCGACGGTGTCGAACGCGATTCGCCGCGCGCGCGCGGGCCTCTCGGATCCGAATCGGCCGAACGGGTCGTTCCTGTTCTTGGGGCCCACGGGCGTCGGCAAGACGGAGCTCACGAAAGCGCTCGCGTCGTTCCTGTTCGACACCGAGGAGGCCATGGTCCGCATCGACATGTCGGAGTTCATGGAAAAGCACTCGGTCGCGCGGCTGATCGGCGCGCCGCCCGGCTACGTCGGCTACGAGGAAGGCGGCTACTCGACCGAGGCCGTGCGTCGCAAGCCGTATTCCGTCGTGTTGCTCGATGAGGTCGAGAAGGCGCATCCGGACGTGTTCAACGTGCTGTTGCAGGTGCTCGACGACGGCCGGCTCACCGACGGGCAAGGCCGCACCGTCGATTTCCGGAACACGGTCATCGTGATGACCTCGAACCTGGGCAGCCAGCGGATCCAGGAGCTTGCGGGGGAGGCCAACTACGCGCAGATGAAGGCCGAGGTCATGGAAATCGTCGGCCAGCACTTCCGGCCCGAGTTCATCAACCGCGTCGACGACGTGGTCGTGTTCCATCCGCTCGAGGCCGAGCACATCCGCCGGATCGTCGACATCCAGCTCGAGTACCTGCGCCGCCGGCTCGGCGAGCGCGAGATCGCGCTCGTTCTGGATCCATCGGCCCGCGATCGCTTGGCTCAGGCCGGCTTCGATCCCGTGTACGGGGCGCGGCCGCTGAAGCGTGCGATCCAGCAGCAATTGGAGAATCCGCTCGCGCAGCGTATTCTGCGCGGCGACTTCGGCCCCGGCGATACGATCCGGGTCGTTGCCGAAGGCGACGCGCTCGGCTTCAAGAAGGGCGTCGCGGACAAGGCCGCTTGAGGACGAGAGTTTCGGATGCCGATTTACGAGTATCGCTGCGCCGCCTGCGGGCACCATCTCGAAGCGTTGCAGAAGATGACCGAAGGGCCGCTGCGCAAGTGCCCGGATTGCGGCAAGTCGCAGCTGCGCAGGCTCGTGTCCGCGCCGCAATTTCGCTTGAAGGGCAGCGGCTGGTACGAAACCGACTTCAAGGGCGACAAAGAGACGAGGCGGAATCTCTCCGGCAACGAGGCCGGCGAGCGCGAGTCGAAGAGCGACGCCGTGCCAGAGAAAGCGGCGAAAGACGAAGCCAAGAAGGAAGTCGCGGCCGCGAAGGCCGACGGTGCCGCGGACAAGGCCGCGAAGCCGAAGCCGACGGCCGGGAAAAGCGCGGCGCACGGCAAGAAACGCTCCGTCAAAGCGCGGCGCACGAAGTCCACGCGGGCTTGATCTGAAACTTGAAGCGCGCTTGCGCGGCATACCGCTTCCCCGTAACATCCCGGCCTCTCAAAGGCTAAAGCCACCTTTGTATTCAAAGGGTTAGGCTCAAAGGACTCGACCGATGCGCAGTCACTACTGCGGCCAAGTAACGCGCGAGCTCATCGGCCGTGAAGTGACCGTGGCAGGTTGGGTGCACCGCCGCCGCGATCACGGCGGTGTGATTTTCATCGACCTGCGCGATCGCGAGGGTCTGCTCCAGGTCGTGTTCGATCCCGATCGCGCGGAGATGTTCGCGGAAGCCGAGCGCCTGCGCTCGGAGTTCGTGCTCCAGGTGCGAGGGCCGCGTGCGCGCGCGCCCCGAAGGCACCGTCAATCGGAATCTCCCGAGCGGCGAGGTCGAAGTGCTGGCGACGAAGCTCACGGTGCTCGCGAAGGCGAAGACACCGCCGTTCCACCACGACGAGCCGGTCAGCGAGGAGCTGCGGCTTACGCTACCGCTATCTCGATCTGCGCCGCGAGCCGATGCTGAAGAACCTGCGGCTGCGGCACGCCGTGACGCGCGCGCTGCGCAAGTTTATGGACGAGCACGGCTTCGTCGACGTCGAGACTCCGATCCTGACCAAGACGACGCCCGAGGGCGCTCGCGACTATCTCGTGCCGAGCCGCACGCAGCAGGGCAACTTCTTCGCGCTGCCGCAGTCGCCGCAGCTGATGAAGCAGCTGCTGATGATGGCGGGCCTCGATCGCTACTATCAGATCGTGAAGTGCTTCCGCGACGAGGACCTGCGCGCGGACCGCCAGCCCGAGTTCACGCAGCTCGATATCGAGACGCGCGTTCATGAACGAGGAGGATCTCCTCGCGCTCATGGAGCAGTTGCTGCGCGACACGTTCAAGTCCGTGCTCGGCGTCGAGCTGCCGAAACCGTTCCCGCGCATGACGTACGCGGACTCGATGCGCCGCTACGGCAGCGATAAGCCCGATCTGCGGAATCCGCTCGAGCTCGTCGAGGTCGCGGACCTGTTCCGCGGCGTCGAGTTCAAGGTGTTCGCCGGCCCGGCCGCGGACCCGAAGAGCCGCATCGCGGCCCTGCGGTTGCCGAAGGGCGGCGAGCTCACGCGCAAGGAGATCGACGACTACACGGCGCTCGTCGGCGCGTCACGGCGCGAAGGGGCTCGCGTACATCAAGGTCAACGAGCGCGCGAAGGGTCGCGACGGCTTGCAGTCGCCGATCCTGAAATTCCTGCCGGATGCGGCGATGAACGGCGTGCTCGATCGCACGGCGCCGTCGACGGCGACCTCGTGTTCTTCGGCGCCGACAAGGCCGACGTCGTCAACGAGTCGTTGAGCGCGTTGCGGACTCGCGCTGGGCCGCGACCGCAAGCTGATCGAAAGCGAGTGGGCGGCCGCTGTGGATCGTCGATTTCCCGATGTTCGGAGCGCTGCCGGCCGGCGGTTGGACGCCGTTGCATCATCCGTTCACGTCGCCGCGCGATCCGTCGCTCGAGGCATTGCGCGCGGCGCCCGGCACGGCGATCGCGCGCGCCTACGACGTCGTGCTGAACGGCTACGAGGTCGGCGGCGGGTCGATGCGTATCCACGACTCCGGAGCTGCAGTCGGCGTGTTCGACCTGATCGGCATCACAAGGACGAGGCCGAGCTCAAGTTCGGCTTCCTGCTGGCGGCGCTCGAGTACGGCGCGCCGCCGCACGGCGGCATTGCGTTCGGTCTCGACCGGCTCGTGATGCTGATGGCCGGCGCCGACAACATTCGCGACGTGATCGCGTTCCCGAAGACGGCGACGGCGAGCGACTTGATGACCGGCGCGCCGAGCCCGGCCGACGCGACGCAGCTCAAAGAGCTCGGCATCCGCTTCAAGAGCTCGACGCCGGGCTGATCGCGTATGGTCGCCGTCGCTGAGTTCAGGCGCCCGGAGTCGGTGCTCGTCGTCGTGCATACGCCGAAGCTCGACTGCCTGTTGCTCGAGCGCGTCGAGCCGCGCGGGTTTTGGCAGAGCGTGACGGGCAGCTCGGCGGGCCGAGACGCCGGCCGAGTGCGCGGCGCGCGAGCTCGCAGGAGGAGACCGGCCTCGCGGCCGAACGCTTGCGCGACGCGCAGGTGCCGAACGCGTTCCCGATCCTGCCGGCCTGGCGTTCGCGATACTCGCCCGACGTGCAGCAGCAATCTCGAGCATCTGTAGTACCTCGAAGCTGCCCGAGGTGCGCGCCGTGCGCTCGCAGCCGACCGAGCACGTGGCATATCTCTGGTTACCCGTCGACGCCGCGATCGAGAAGGTCGCCTCGTGGACCAATCGCGAAGCGTTGCTCGGCTCAAAGATCTCGCTCGCGGCGTGACCCGGTCGTCACCGTCCACGGCCTGTGGATGCGTGCGGCTGCCACGATCGCGCTGCTGCGCGCGGCTCGAAGCCGCATGGGTTCCAGATGCTACGAGTTCGCGTACCCCACCGTGACCGAGTCGCTCGAGGCCAACGCCGCGGCGCTCGCGAAGTTCGTCGACCGCGACGCCCGGGCGACACCGTGCATCTGTCGCGCCACAGCTTGGGTGGCGTCTTGATTCGCGCTGATGCTGGAGTCGCACGTTGCGCGCGTCGGCCGCGTCGTTTGCTCGGCTCGCCGTTCCGCGGCAGTCGAATCGCGCGCGTGTCGCGCGGCTACCGGGCGGCCGGCGCGTCATCGGCAGAGGCATCGCGGAGCTGAACGCGCGCGGCGGGTTCACCGACTGGGTTCCCGGCGTCAGGCCGGCAGCATTGCGGGCCGCGTGCCGTTCGGGCACGGGCGGTTGTTCGGCGGGTTTCGGAGCCGAACGACGGCACCGTGGCCGTCGCGGAAACGCGGATCGACGGCATGGCCCAAGTCGTGCTGCCGGTGTCGCACTTCGCGTTCCGTGGTCGAAGCGCGTCGCGGAGCAGACCGAGCACTTCCTAGTGCACGGGCGCTTCGCGCGCGGCTAGCTCATTGGCCGGGCGCTTGTGTCGGCAGCCCGGCCCGCTTCCACGCCTCGATACCGCCGCGATACCACAGCACGTTTGTATAGCCGAGATGGATTGCGCGCAGCGCGGCGTTGTACGACATCCAGCATTCGGGCGAGAGGCAATACGCCACGATCGGGTGCGCCGCGTTGCCGCCGGTCGCCTGCTTCAGGAATTGGCCGAACTGCTGTTGAGTCTGGTCGTCGAACGAGCCCGATTGCGCGGCGGGCACCGCGTAGACGGCTCCGCGGATCATCTCCTCCCCGCCGAGCACATCGAGCAGCAAGACCGACACTTGGCCGCCCTGCGTCAGCTCGACCAAGCCCTTCGTGGTAATCACTTGGCCGCCGGGTATCGAGGTCGGCGTGGGGCCGTGCATCGCGCCTGCGTGCAGCGCGGCGCTCGGCGGCACGCCGAAGTCGCGACGCTCCTCCGCCGCGAGCGCATCGAGCGGGTTTGCGCCCGGGCTCGGCGTCGTGCCGGTCGAGCGCGGCGCCGGCGCCGGCGCCGGTGACGGAACCGGCTGCGGCGACGTCTGTGGCGGGGCTGCGCCCGTCGGCGCACCTTGCACGTTCGCGGCCTCGCCGAAGCTGTTTTGCGCGAGCGCATTCGCGACGGCGAATGCGGCGGCCGCTACGGCAAGCGCGTGTAGAAGCGTTCTCATTGCGTGGCCTCCAGTTGCCTGCCCTCGACGCCCAAGGCGCGGTAGGGATCGAAGCTCGGATCGTTCGTGAGCACGTAGCTGCCGTCGTCGAGTCGCCACGCTTTGTCGTACATGTATGAGAGCTCCACGGTCCCGCCGGGTGCATTGGTGTCGTCGTAGGTCTCGACGCCGCGGATCAACTCGCCGAACTCGCGTGCGCGCCGGTCGGCGCTCTCTTGCGACGCATTCCAGGCTTCCTCCCGAATCTGCGCGATCTCGGTGTTCGTCTGCCGCGTGATCTCGGCGCGCTTGCGCGACTCTTCGAGCGCGGTTCTCGCGATCGCGTTGTTGTGCCCCGCTATTCGCGCGTTCCACTGGGGGTTCGACTGGATCGTGCGGCGAATGGCCTCGAAGAACTGCAAGTTGAGCCGGCCGTTCGGCGCCGTCACTCCCCAGCCGGGGAGAGCGAAACCGGTCAGGGCGTCCATGGCGGCCAAGCCGGCGGCCTGCGTTCGCGTATGCGTGAAGACGACGGCCGCGGTGATCGAGCCGCGCATGTCCTTGCCGCCATCGTTGAACGCGAACAACAGCTCGCCGGCCTCGACCCACGTTCGCTGAAACCCCATGGCGTTCGGCGTTTGGGAGTTGTTCTGCGCAAGCTCGCGCTGCAGGTCTTCGCGCACGCGAAAATCCAGGGCGCGTGCGCCGGGTCGCCATTGCGGCAGGAGCGCGTCGAGATACTGGCGCACGTTCGTGAAGGGCGCCGCCTGGCACCCCGGCGTCGCGGCGCCGCCGCCGTAATTGTTCGTTTCCCAGCGCACGTGCGGTAGCACGGCGACGGTCGCGCTGCCGTCGCGCGACGACGCGCTCCAGTCGAAGTTGTAGCCGTTCGTGCACATGTGTTGCTGGCCCCAGACGACTCCGCCTCGAGCCTGCCAGCCCGAGGGCAGGAACAGCGTGCTTGCCGCCATCGGCGCCTCGAAACCGGTGGCATCGACGATGATCGCCTTCTCGAAGCGAATCGAGCCGGCCGGCAACGTGTCCGCCGTCGCAGAAAGCTGTGTCAGCAGCAGCGCGGCCGCCAGTGAGACCGACGCGGCGCGTAGAGCTCCGCGCCGCGTTGCAAGGATGAAGGGTTTCATCGGGGCCCCCGTGTCGTCGTGCGCCGATTATGGCGAGACGAGCGCGTCAACGCGACAGATACTATTACTGGCTGCCGTCAACCGGAGCACCTGTGGAACCGGTCACGGTCCCAGGTTGACGGATGTCGCAGCGGCACTCCGCGGGGCTTTGGCATCATGATTCCGATGAGGGATCATTGAGCGATGACCGCTGACGTGCTGACCGCCAACGGAACCACCCCGTCGAGCCCACGCGATTGGCTCGCGGTGAGTCGCGGACGCGCGTTTCTCTCGCACTTGGGCTTGAGTGCAACGGTCGTCGGTGTCGTGTGCGCGCTGATCTTCTTCGTCTGGTATCCGTACCCGTACTTTCACGCGATGGGCGGCTGGAACGTGTTGCGCGTCTTGATCGGGGTCGATCTCGTTCTCGGCCCGCTGCTGACGCTGATCGTGTTCAAGCCGGGCAAGTGGGGTTTGAAGTTCGACCTCGCCTTCATCGCGTTCGTGCAGCTCGCGGCGCTCGTGTACGGGCTCACCGCAATCTATCGCGAGCGACCTTCCTTCACCGTATTTGCCGTCGACCGTTTCATTGTCGTCGCGGAACGCGACGTCAATCCGCAAGATCTCGCCGCGGCGCGCGAAGCGGGCCGCGTGGCCGACAAGCCGTTCCGCGGGCCGCTGCTCGTCGCGGCCGTGTTCCCGACGGACCTCGCGACGCAACAGCGACTGCTCGACGAGACCGTGTTCGGCGGCTTGCCCGACATCGAGCGCCGTCCGGAGTTTTGGCAACCGTTCGCGGATCAAGCGGCCGTCGTGCTGCGTGCGCAACAGCCGCTGAGTGCATTGCGCGAAGCGCAACCCGCGGCGGGTGCGGCTATCGACGCGCTGTCGAAGAGCCTGGGTCTGCCGGAAAGCCGACTGGGCTATCTGCCGCTGATGGCGAAGAACCGCGACGTCGCGTTCGTGGTCGACTCCGAGACCGGCGCGCCGCTCGACGTGCTCGACGTCGACCCGTGGAGCGGCGGAGCGGATACGTCGCGCGACTCGGCTGTCGAGCAACCGGCGCACTGATGTAAGGCCGGCTAGAGTCCCGGCGGACGAGGGAATGCCGCGACTTCCGCGACGAGCCAATCGCGAAATGTGCTGAACGCCGGGTGCTTCTGGCCGTGCTTCGAATGCACGAGCCAGTAGCTGCGAAAGTTCTTGAGCGGTGCCGCGCTCGCGCATACGAGGCGGCCGGCCGCGATGTCGTCGCCGGCCAGGCTCCAGCGCGCCAACGCGAGACCCGAGCCCTGCACCGCGAACCGCACGCACGCGGCCGAGTCGTCGATGCGTGCGCCCGTGAATGGCGAGGTCGTGTCGTCGTCCACGACGTGGCTCGCGAGCAGCCATGCGGTCCACGGCTCGCTCGTGCTGTGCACGAGCGGATAACGCGCTAGATCTTCGCGCGCGCGGAGTGGGCCATGCTTACGAAGCAGCGCCGGCGTGCAGACCGGTACGAGCCACTCGTCGATCAGCTTCTCCGCCTCGAGACCGGGCCAACTGCCGGTCCCGAACCGAACCGCG
Source organism: uncultured Gammaproteobacteria bacterium (assembly GCA_963741255.1). Classification (GTDB taxonomy): domain Bacteria; phylum Pseudomonadota; class Gammaproteobacteria; order Steroidobacterales; family Rariloculaceae; genus FEN-1219. Next base: position 183,206 of record CAVUHM010000008.1, read on the forward strand.
GCATGTTGATCGTCGCGGACCAAGTCGACGGTGACTTCCGACGTGTGCACTTGCAGGTTCAGGCTCGGCGCGCGCGCGTGCAACCGCGGCAGGCGCGGCAGCAGCCAGTTCTGCAGGAACGACGCGAGCATCGTCACGCGCAGCGGCCCGCCGCTGCGATCGCCGCGCGTGTCGTCGAGCGCGCGCTCGAGAGCGCCGAGCGCTTGCTGCACGCGCGGCAACAACGCGGCGCCTTCGGCCGTCAGCGTCACGACGCGGCCATTGCGCCGGAACAGCGCGCGGCTCAAGTACTCCTCGAGCGCGCGGATCTGCAAGCTCGCGGCGCCGGCCGTGACGCCGAGCGCTTCGCCGGCTCGCGTGAAATTCAGGTGTTCCGCGACGGCCACGAAAACACGCAGGCTGCCGAGTGGCAGCCTGCGGGGCGGAGGTTGCGGTGCGGCTAGGGATCGCCGCTTGCGCGTCTTCGTGGCCAGTCGCTCAGTTCCTCGCCGCGAGCCGATTCGCGCTACGCGCGTCAGGGAGGCTCGCGTTCGAGGCATGGTAAGCCGTCACTGCGGGTCTATCTACTGCGGCGACTGCTTGCGTGAGCGCATCGGCCACGCAGGTCCGCCAGCTCGCTGAGACCACGAGGGTCCCGGGGTGAAAACGCGAGTCGCAGACCTTCTCCGCCGCAACTTGCAGCCGTGCGTACAGCTGCTCGACGCCTGCGGCGCTGTCGAGATCGAGATCGCCGAACCGCACCTCGGTCGTTTCCGCGGCGACGGGCGGCGCGGCTACGGCCGGGACGGTTGCGGCGACACCGAAAGAGGCGGCCAGCAGAGCTGCCGCCAACAACTTGATCGAGTAAGAGCTACGCATGGCTGTGTCCTCAAAGTAGGGGTGAAAACTTCGAGGAGCAGTGTGCGACTCGCGCCGTGACGGTAAGTCACGAACACGTGAACACTCGTTGAGAAAAACTCAACGTGAGGCCGAGCTCGGAAATCCCGGGGGTCTGTGCGACGCGTCGAGCCCGGGGCTTACGCGCGCAAGAACCTCGTGAGCTCCGTATAGAGCTCGCTCGGCGCACCTTCTTGCATGTTGTGGCCGCCGGGCATGCCTTTGCCCGTCGACGTTCGTGCCCCGCTCGCGCCAGATCGCGAGCACGTCGTAGAGCCGATCCATCGCGCCGTTCTCGGCCCACAGCACGTTGCAACGGGCAGCGGACCTTCTCGTCGAGATCGGCCGCGTCGTGCACGAGATCGATCGAAGCGCCGGCGCGATAGTCCTCGCACATGCCGTGCACGCCTTCGGGCGTGCCGTTCGCGCGCTGGTACTCGGCTTGCGCCGGCGACAGCTCGCGGCCCGCTTGCGCGGCGCGCTGCGCAAGCAGCTCGTTCTCGGGAACCGGCGACGCGCGCAGATAGTTGAACCAGTGAAAGTACGCCTGCACGAAGTCGATGTTCACGTGCGTGTAGAGGTAGTACGTCGGCACGATGTCGATCAGCACGGCTTTCGTGACCTTGTCCGCGTGATCGAGCGCCATGCGATGCGTGACGCGGCCGCCGCGATCCTGGCCCACGACCGCGAAACGGTCGAAGCCGAAGTGCTTCATGACGTCGACCTGGTCTTGCGCCATCGCGCGCTTCGAGTAGTTCGAGTGATCGGGCAAGCCCTTGCGGCTTGCTGCTGTCGCCGTAGCCGCGCAGGTCCGCTGGCGACGACGGTGAAGTCCTCGGCGAGCCGTGGCGCGACGTCGCGCCACGTGTACAGCGTCAGCGGCGCGCCGTGCAGCAGCAGCAACGGCGGGCCGCTGCCGGCTTTCGACGGCGTTGATCGTGACGCCGCCGCTCGTCGCGATCGCGTTCCGGCGTGAAGCCCGGGATCGACAGCGGGCGCGCGGCGCCGTCTGGCTGCGCCTGCGGCGCCGTCGAGCAACGCCGCGCCGGCGACGAGCGTCGACGCCGCGCGCAGCAGCTCACGGCGCTCCGGCGAGGCCGAGGTCGTCGCCGCTCCGATGAGCGGCAGGTTCGTGTCGTTCATGTTCGGAAGCCCTCAGTGTCGCGGCGTGTCGCGGCGGTGCGGCTCGTGTAGCAGGCGTTCGAGCAGCGCGATCGTGTCGGGCTTGCGCACGGGCGGGTGCGTGGCGAGGAACACGCCCCGGCCCAGTCGAGCGGCGTGCGGCCCTCGCGGTCCGGCGACGTCGAGCCGCGCGCCGTTCGCTGCGAGGTACTCGATGACGTCGTTCGCGCCGCGATTCGCCGCGCCGTGAATCGCGGCGAGGCCCATCGAGTTCACGCGCGTTGACGTCGTTGCCCGAGCTCGTGCGCGAGCTTCACGGCCTCGAGCAGCGCGGCCGGCCCTTCGTCGAAGGTCTCGGCGACGGCCCAGTTGACGCCGGCCGCGACCATCAGCGGCGTCGTGCCGGCGTCGGTCGCGATGTTCGGATCCGCGCCGTGCTGCGAGCAGCAGGCGCATCACGCGCAGGTCGCCGGCGGCGGCCGCGCGCAGGAACGGCGTCTGCCCCGTGAGATCGACCCACGCGACCGAGCCGACGACGATCACGATATAGCGGCGCTCGTGCGGGAACTCGCGCGTGCGCGCGTTCGGATCGGCGCCTGCGTCGAGCAGCCGCTCGATCAGCGCGAACGCTTCGTCGCGGATGCCGGTCGCCTTGTCGGCCGGGCCGAGCTCGAGATTGCGCAGATCGACGGCGGCCCAGAGCGGCGTCTCGCCGTACCAATCCATCGCGTTGACGTTGGCGCCGACGTCGAGCAGCAGGTTCGCCACGCCCAAGTGATCGCTCGATGCCGGTGCGGCTCACGCGGAAGAGGCTCGCGTTCACGATTGCCGCGAGCAGCGGCGTGATGCCGTTGCCGTCGGCGAGCTCGAGATTCGCGCCGCGCTCGACGAGCAGCGCGACGACGTCGATATGGCCTTCGCGTGCCGCGTACAGCGAGCGCGGTCTTGCCGCCGGCGGCCGGGAACCGCTTGCCGCGGTCCTCGGGCCAGCCCGGCGCGCACGATGCCGATGCCTTTCGACAGACCCGGCCGGCGACTCGCTCGGCGGAACGAAGCGCGGCGGCTCTTCGGCGTGCGTCGCCGCGTTCGACGTCGGCGCCGGCGTCGAGCAGCAGCTCCGCGACGTGCCCGATGCCCGGAGCGCGCCGCGACCATCAGCGCGGTTTGACCGAAGCTCGCGTCGCGCGCGTCGACGGGCGACGCCGTGCTCGAGCAGCGCGGCCGCGATCGCGGGCTCGCCGACGCGCGCCGCCGACCAATAGCGGCGGCTCGCCGGCGCGATCCGGTGCGGCGGCGTCGGCGCCGGCCTCGAGCAGCCAGCGCGTCAGCGCTGCGTCGCCGGCCTCGATCGCGAGCGTCGAGCGGCGTCACGCCGTAGCGGTTCGGGGCGTTCGACGTCCGCGCCGGCGCGCACGAGCCGCTCCGCGGTCGCGCGGTCGCCGACGCGCACGACCCAGTGCAGCGCCGGTGTGCCGTCGCGTCCGGGCGCGTTCACGTCGAGCGAGCCGTCGTTCGAGCAGCGCGAGGACCGCCGCGCCGTCGCCACGCGCGGCGGCTTCCGCGAGCGGCGAGCTCGGCACGTCGGTCTGCGCCGGTGCGAGCGGCGCCGGGTCAGCCGGTTCGGACGCGTGCTGCGCGCCGGCCGCGAGCGATGAATGTCGGAACGAGCGCCGCGTAGACGAGTAGGCGGGCCGCGGCGCGAAGCTCGTTCACGCGCCGGCCGGCTCAGATCTCGAGAGCGCCGGTGCTGTCGCCGAACGAGTCGACCGGCACGTCGAGCTTGTCGAGCACCGAGACGAGCAGGTTCGCGAACGACGTGCCGTCGGCTGACGCGCAGATGCCGGCCGCCTTCGCAGCCGACCGGAGCCGCCGCCCGCGAGCAGCATCGGCAGCGGGTCGTGATCGTGCTGATTCGGGTTCGCCATGCCGCTGCCGTACACGATCATCGAGTGGTCGAGCAGGCTGCCGTCGCCGTCGGGCGTGTCCGCGAGCTTGCCCAGGAAATACGCGATCGTCGTCCGCGTGTGGTATTCGTTGAGCTTCGCGAGCCGCTCGACGTTCGCGGGAATCTCGGAGTGGTGCGACGCGTTGTGGAATCCCTCGTTCACGCCGCTCTTCGGATACAGCCGGTTGCTGAGCTCGCGCGACACCATGAACGTGGCGATGCGCGTGAGGTCGCGCGGACCACGCGAGCGCGAGCAAGTCGAACATCAGCATCGCGTGCTCTTCGAAGTCCGCCGGAATGCCGTTCGGCTTGTCGGGCACCTCGACGGTCGCGAGCGTGGAGTCCGCTGCGAGCGCGAGCCGCCGCTCGAGCTCGCGCACGTCGGAAAGATAACGATCCATGCGCTCGCGGTCCGCGGCTGGCAGATCGCGCTTGAGGCCGCGACTGGGCCGCGTCACGGAGTCGAGCAAGCTCGACAGCTGGCGTTGCCGCGCGGCGCGCTCTTCGCGGCGTGCTGCCGTCGCCGAGCAGGCGCTCGAACACGACGCGCGGGTTCGTTTCCATCGGCAACGGCGTGTGCGGCGTCAGGTACGAGATCGATGCGCCGGCCTCGAGCGCGAGCTCGAGCGACGGCAACGGCGTCTCCTGGCCGATCGCGCGCGCCGCGAGCTGATCGGCCGACGTCGGCGACGGCCCCGAGTCTTCGGGCTGACACGTGAGCCAGCACTGCGACGAGCGCCCGTGATTCGCGGCCGCCGATGATTCGCCGACGTAGGCGGCCGGAAGCTTCAACCCGCTGATCGACGTTCAAGCGGTCGCGGAACGGCTCGAGCGATTCCAAGGTCGGCGTGCAGCGCAAAGTCGCGGCCCGGTCGTCGTCGGCATCCACTGGCTCATGACGCAGCCGTGCGGGATGTACAGGCACGCGAGCCGCGAGCGCGGCACGCCGGCGGCCGACGCGCGGCGAAGGCCGGCCGGAATCATCGATTCGAGCAGCGGCAGCCCGAGCGCGACGCCGGCGCCGCGCAGCACGGTGCGGCGGGACAGGTGCTTCTTCGTCAGATAACGCATGCGGGTCGTGCCCCTCCGCCCCCGGAGCTTACTCGAACGCCAGCGCGGTGCCAGGAGGGTTGACGTTTTGACGTCAAAACGTCGTGACGTTACGATGCCAGTCCACCATCCGAGAGCCGGCCAACCATGAGCGAAGACGAGTACGTCGCCAAACGTGCGACTGTCTACTTCGAGCCCGCGCTGCATCGCGCGATCCGCTTGAAGGCGGCGCACACACACCGATCGATCTCGCAGATCGTCAACGACGCCGTGCGGCTTGCGCTGCGCGAGGACCAAGAAGATCTGGCCGCGTTCGAGGATCGCGTCGCGGAACCCGTGATCTCCTACGAGGCGCTGCTCAAGGACCTCAAAGCGCATGGCAAGTTATGAGGTCGTTTTCAGGAAGTCCGTAGCCAAAGACCTGCGAGCGTTTCCCAAGGACGACGTCAAGCGCATTCTCGAACGCATCCGTGCGCTCGCGGACGATCCACGGCCGTCGGGCTGCGAGAAGCTGTCCGGCCTCGAGCGTTACCGTCTTCGCCAGGGCTCGTATCGCATCGTCTACGAGATCGAGGATGCTCGACTCATCGTGCTCGTCGTGAAAGTCGGCCACCGTCGCGACATCTATCGGCGGCGCTAGCCGCGCGTCAGGTTGACGCACCACGGTGTCCGCTCTACGGTGGAACCGCGCGAGCGTCGCATCGATCGCAACACTCTGGGGGAGACACCGTGAGAGCGTCCCGCGTCCTGCTCGTCGCCGTCCTAGCCGTCGCTGCACTGCCGTTGTCGGCGCAACCGCCGCCGCAACCGCCGCCGCCACCGTGCACGCCGGCCGCCGATGTCGTCTGCGGCCAGAGGGCGCCCGAGGATCTCGTGGCGCTCGGGCCGCAATGGGTGCTGGCCGGTGCCTATTCGGGTACGGGTGGGATCGAGCTGATCCGCGTCGCCGATCGGGTTTCGCACACGGCTTATCCCGCGGCGGGCGCCAAACATCAGCACGATGCGAAGACCTATCCCGCATGTCCCGGGCCGCCGAGCGCCGATTCGTTCATGACGCACGGTGTGTACGTCGAGCCCGGCAACGGACCCGTATACAAGGTGTTCGTGGTCGGCCACGGTGCGCGCGAATCGATCGAAATCTTCTCGATCGACTCGGCGCCCGCGACGCCGGCCGTGACTTGGCTCGGCTGCGTGATCGCGCCGGACCCGATCGGCCTGAACTCCGTGCGCGGCTTGCCCGATGGCGGTTTCATCACGACGAACTTCTTGCCGCGCGGCGGCACGCGCGAGGCGACGCAGCGAATGCTCGGCGGCGAGCGCAACGGCGAGCTCTGGGAATGGCACACGGACAGCGGCTGGGTGAAGGTGCCTGGCAGCGAGGCCGCAGGCGCGAACGGCGTCGAGCTGTCGAACGACGGCAAGACGCTGTACGTCGCGGCGTGGGGCAGCCAATCCTTCTTCCGCTTGACGCGCGGCGCGAACCCACCGAAGCGCGACGAGATCCCGCTCGGCTTCCGCGTCGACAACATCCACTGGGCGCGCGACGGCTCGTTGTACGCGGTCGGCCAGGCGGGCGGTAGCTGGAAGGCCGTGAAGGTCGACCCCGGCACGCTCGCGGTTCGAGACGTCGTCACGGTCGCCGACACGCCGGCGTTCGGCGCCGGCACGGCCGTCGTCGAGGTCGGGGACACGCTGTGGGCCGGCTCGTTTCGCGGCAACCGAATCGCAGATCGTTCCGGTTCCGTAAACCTGCGGACGTCGCCCCGCGCTGTCTCGCCGCTGGCGCGGTTGGCTTGCGGCGCCCGGTCAGGCGAGGCTCAGGCCGCAGTGCTTGGCGAAATGGCGGAAGTCCTGATCGCGCGTCAGTAACGCGACGTCATGATCGATGCACGACTGTGCGATGAGCGCATCGGCCACCTTGGCTTTGAGTCCGCGCGCTTGCAGCTTTGCACGAGCCTCGCCGGCTCGTTGCCAATATCCTTCGGAGACCTCCAACAGCTCGAGATCGAGCAAACGGGGTGCGAGCACCTTTGCTGTTGAGGCGTCGCTCAAGATCTCCGTAAGCACAACCGGCGGCAGGCGAACGTCGCCGCGCGCGAGACTGTCGGCCAGCGAATCGACGTCCTTTCCTGGCTCGCCGGCAAGCAGCGCCGAAAGAGTGCTCGTGTCCACCGCAATCACCGGCGGTCTTCCTTCATTTCTTCCCACGTCATCGAGAACTTGACCTTGCCGCGTAGGGCCAAGAGCTCTCGCTGGGCGCGGAGCGACGCCAGCTTCTTCAACCCTTCACGCACGGTCTCCGTGACGCCCGTTCCCGTCTCCTTTTGAGCGGAGGTGAGCAGGTTCTCTGGGACCAAGACAGTAATCTTGCGCTGTTGACTCATGCCAGGGACGATACCAGCACGACAGATGGCATACAAGGCTGGTTACAGAAGATGGCGAACAGCCCAGCGCCTTGGCGCGGCGCTCAGTCGCGCAATGGGTCGAACAGCGCGGCGCGCTCGACGCGGCCGCGCTCGACCTTCACGCCCTCGCTCGTAAGCCGCCGCGTCTGCTCGACGTAGCCGCGCGAGCCCGGCGGAAACACGATCCTGCCGCCGGCGCCGAGCACGCGGTACCACGGCAGATCGTCCGGCGCGTGCCGCAGCGCGTAGCCGACCTGGCGCGCGCGCCCCGGCAATCCGGCCGCTTGCGCGACGTCGCCGTACGTCGTGACCTTGCCGCGCGGAATTTGCGCGATGACGTCCCAGATCGCGTGCAGCGCCGGATTGTCCTCGACGCTGCGCGTCCCAGCGGCGGCGCGTGCGTCGGCCTCGGCGGCAGCAGCGCATGGCGAACGAGTCTTCGCGCGCGCCATGCGTCAGCGCGCCGCGGCGCCTGCGCCACGGCCGCGCGTCGCCCCGGTCTTCACGCGCTTCAAGAACGCGTCGCTCGCGACGATCGCGTGCACGAGCGCCGCGAGCGTCGTGCCGTCGGCGGCCGCCTGCGCGCACGACACCGCGCACGATCGGGCTGTCGTAGTGCTCGAGCTCGCGGCCGAGCGCGTACGTCATCAGCCGCTCCGTCAACGAGCTCACGAACGCGTCGGACCGCGACAGCAGCGCGCGGCGCAGGTCGACGGCGCCTTCGAGCCGCGTACCGTCCGTCATCTCGGTGCGTCGCGTCGATCGCGTGGCCGTCCTCCTGCTCGCGCCAGCGGCCCACGAGATCGAAGTTCTCGAGCGCCAGCCCCAGCGGGTCCATGATCGCGTGACACGCGGCGCAGGTCGGATTCGCGCGGTGCATCTCGAGCCGCTCGCGCACCGTGTCGCCCGTGAGGCCCTCGGCTGCGCTCGCTTCCTTCGCGAGATCGGCCTCGACGCCGGGCGGCGGCGTCGGCACGGCGGCGCCCAAGATGTTCTCGACGATCCACGCGCCGCGCACGACCGGAGAGGTGCGGTTCGGCGCCGACGTCGCGGTCAGGATGCTGCCGTGGCCGAGCAGTCCGCGGCGCGGGCTGTCGGCCGGCAGCGCGACGCGGCGCAGGTAGCTGTCGCGAACGCCGTCGATGCCGTAGTGCGCGGCGAGCCGCTCGTTCAAATACGTGTAGTCGGCGTCGAGCAGCGTCGAGCACGCTGCGGCGCTCGCGCAGCACGTCGGCGAATAGCAGCTCGGTCTCTTGCCGAAACGCGCGCGCAAGTCTGCGTCGAGGTCGGGGTCCTGCGACGGAAACTCGTCGAGCTCGCGGAGCTTCAACCACTGGCCCGCGAAGTTCGCGACGAACCGCTGCGAGCGCTCATCCGCGAGCAATCGATCGACCTGCGCGGCCAGCTCCGCGGGATCGCGGAGGCGCCCTTCGGCCGCGACCGCGAGCAGCTCGTCGTCGGGGATGCTGCTCCACAAGAAGAACGACAGGCGCGACGCGAGCTCGAGGTCCGCGATTGCGTACACGTCGCCGACCGCGACGTCGGCCGGCTCGCTCTCGAACCGGTACAGGAACTGCGGGTCGACGAGCAGCCGCGACACCGCGTACGAGATCCGACGCTCGAAGTCGCCGCCTTCCGCGCGACCCTGCGCATAGAACTCGAGCAGCAGGTCGATCTCATCGCTGTCGCGCGCCACGGGCCGGCGGTAGGCGCGCGTCGCGAGCCGCGTCAAGAACTGCCGCGCGCACGGCGCTTCCTCGGTCGTGGAATCGGGATAGCAGTCGCGGAAGATCTCGCGGCGGCTCGGCGTGTCGCCGGCGCCGGTCGCGTCGTACGGTCCGTCGATCACGAGCCCGAGCACGGCGCCCGGCAGCTCGACCTCGCCCGCGTAGAGCTCGTTCACGCCGGCGCAGCGCCGCTCGTCGACGAGTGCGACCGTGATCCGCTGCGGGCCGGCCGGCACGCGCAAGCGGAGGCGCCGCCGCGAATCGAGCGTCTGCGGCGCGCCGTTGAACGCGACCACGACGCGTCGGCCCATCGCACCAGACCAAGCGCCCGGTCGGGTTCGCCCAACCGGCTTCCGGAACGGACGCTTGAATCGCGAGCTCGTACTCGGCGTCGACAGGGAAGTCGTGCACGACGGCGAGCCCGCCGCGCGTGCCGAGCGGCAGACCTTCGACGTGGCGCCGCTGTGCGGAGCCGCCTGGCGCCGCGAAGCGGATTTCGCGATGCCCCATCGTCGGCTCGCCGACCGCGCGGCGGCCGAGCTGCATCGCGGCGTGCGTGTAGGCCTCGAGCAGCGTCGGCGACACGCTCAAGCCCGCCGCGATGTTGTCGAAGCCCGCGACGGTCGCATCGGGCGGCAGCGTTGCCGCAATCGGTCCGGGATCGAGCTGTAACAGATCGTTAACCGCGTTTGCATATTCAGCGCGGTTCAACCGCGCGAGCGGCTTCGCGCCGGGGTTCGGCGCCGCCGCCGCGGCCGCGTCGAGCTCGACCTCGAGCCCGGCGGCGAAAGCGTCGAGCACGCCGCGCTCGGGGCGCGGCTCGCCCTTCGGCGGCATCAGGCCCGTGCGCAGCTTGCGGACCACGGCTTCCCAAGTTTCGGCGCTCGCGCCGACGTCGTCGAGGTCGAGCCCGGCGAACGAGACCCCGCCCGCGAGATCGATCTCGTTGTGGCAACCCAAGCAATAGCGGTCGAGGACCGCGGACTCCGGCCCGCTCGGAACGCGGTGCAGCAGTACGACGCCGCCGCCGATTGCTACGGCGGCCACGGCTGCGGCGACGACCAATCCGCGCCGCATCAGTGACCCTCGATGCGCTTCGGCATGTCGTCGGCACGTTGGCTCGCGCGGAACTCGATGACGCGAAACTCCGCGAGGCCGCGCTTGACGAACGGGTCGTCCTTCACGATCTCGCTCGATCTCGTCACGACTCTCGGCGACCGCGATGATGATGCCGCCGACGCGTGGGATCTGACGGCCCGACACGAGAAACTTGCCGGCGGTGTATTGCTGTTTCAGGTACGCCATGTGCGCGCGCATGCTCGCGTCGATGTCCTTCAGGTCGGCCTTGTAGACGAGCTCGATCACGAACATCGGCCTAGACTAGTACGACTCCAGCGTCACGACGAGTGCCGTCGGCAGGCCCCTTGAGTCTGGATCGACACCGGAAGCGGCATCGTTCCGAGCCTTGCAAAATTCGGGTGCGGGCGGCGAGCATGACGCGTAGCATCCTAGCTCTCGGGGGGCCCGATAAAGTCCAGTGTCGGTAAATGGTCGACCACGCGGACAAGGCATCTAGCGACGCCGCTCGAGCATCCGAGCCGGGTGGCGCCGAGATTCGCGCGCAAGTCGACCGAATTCTCGCCAGTGAGTGTTTCGCGCAGACCGTTCGCGGCGCGAAGTTTCTGCGCTACGTCGTCGAAGAGACGATCGAGGGACGCGGTGAGCGCCTGAAGGGCTACACGATCGCCGTTGCGGTCTTCGAGCGCTCCGCCGATTTCGATCCGCAGTCGGACCCTCTCGTGCGCGTCGAAGCCGGCCGATTGCGCCGACGGCTGATCGAGTACTACGCCGTCGAAGGCCGCAACGATCCAATCGTGATTGAGCTGCCGCGCGGCACCTACGCCGTCACGTGCTCGTACGCGGCGAAAGCGCCGCTCGCAACCGCGGCGAGCGGAAGCGACGACCGTGCAGGCCGCCGCGCTTGCGCAACCCACCGCGAACCGTCGCGATAGCGAACGGCGACGACGCCAGCGACGCACGTTCGTCGCGGTCGCCGCGCTCGCGCTCGCCGTGATCGTGATCGGCCGCGATCTGCTCGCGCCGAGTACCTCGAGCGAAACCATGGCCGCGGCACTCGCGAGCGGCGGCAGCGCGAGGATCACGGTCGTTCCGTTCCAGGCGCTCGACGGCGATGAGGCCTCGCGCACGCTCGGCGCGACGTTGACCGAGGAGTTGCTGCTCGAGCTCGACGAGCACGAGCTGTTCGTGACCGCGATCGAGCCGACGGGCGGCGGCCCGTTGCCCGCGGCTGCCGCGTCGCCGGCTCCGCAGTATTTGTTGAGCGGCAGCGTTCGTTCGACGCAAGGGCGCACGCGAATCACGGCGAGGCTCGTGGCGGCGAGCACCGGCGCGCAGCTGTGGACGGCCGCCTATGACGAGGCGCCCGAGATCGCGACGTCGCCGAACGATCAGACGCGTGTCGTGCGCGCGATCGCCTCCGTGTCGGCGCCGTATGGGCCGGTATTCGAGTCCGAACGTGTGCGCGTCTCGGCGGTGCCGCCCGAGCAACGCCGCACCAGCGACTGCGTGCTGAAATACTACGAGTACCGAAGCTTCCCCGGCCCCGCGTTGCACGACGAGGTGTGGCGTTGCTTCGAGCAAGCAGTGAAGAACTCACCAGAGCTCGCGAACAGCTGGGCCGGTCTGTCGTTGCTGCTGCTCGACGTGGCGACGTTCGGCTACGGCGCGGACGTGATTCCAGTCGCCGACGCTCGAAAGCAAGCCGGCGAGGCGGCGCGACACGCGATGGACATCGACGGCGAGAGCCTGCTCGCGAACCTCGCGTTCGCGCGCATGTTGTTCTTCTCGCAAGACGGCTTCGAACGCGCCGCCGATCGAGCCCTCGCGCTGTGCCCGAACAACATCGAGGCGTTGCACAGCGTCGGCACGATGTTCGTGCTCGGGGGCGATGGCGAGCGCGGGCTGGCCATGGTCGACCGCGCGATCGCGCTCGCGCCGAATCGCACCGGGAAGTTACTACGCGGTTCAGGCGCTCGGGCTCGTTCGGCGGGGCGATTACGACGCCGCCGTCACGGCCGCGCTCCGGATCGATGCGCCGGATTGGCACATGGGCTACCTCGTCCTCGCGGCGACAGCGGGTCTCGCCGGGCGCCAAGAGGTCGCGGTGCGCGCGTATGCTCGACTGCTCGAGCTCTATCCCGCCGCCGAGCGGGATATCGACGACCTGTTTCAGCGGTTCCGCGTCGTGCCCGAGCTCCAAGAGGAAGTGCGGCGCGGTCTGACCGCCGCAGGCGCGCGGTTGGGCTGACGGTCTCTAGGACAAGGGCGGCTTCGCGTCGCGCGCGAGCTCGTATAGCAAGTCGAGCGCCGCGCGCGGCGTGAGGTTGTCGAGCTCGAGCTTCGCGAGCCGGTCGAGCACGGCGCGCTGCTCGGGTGTCGCCGCCGCCGTGGGCTCAGGCTCGAAGCGAAGCTCGGCCTGCGGCTTCGCCGGCAACATGGTCCGCTGGTGGCGCTCGAGTCTGCGCAAGTACTCGCGCGCGCGGTCGACGACGTCGCGCGGCACACCGGCGAGCTCCGCGACGTGCAACCCGTAGCTCTGGCTCGCCGGCCCCGGCTTCACGCTGTGCAGAAATACGAGCTCGCGACCGTGCTCGGTCGCATCCAAATGGAAGTTACGGCAAGCCGGGAGCTCGTCGGGTAAGCGTCGTGAGCTCGAAATAGTGCGTCGCGAACAGCGTGAACGCGCCGACCTTCTGCGCGATCTGTCGGGCGGCTGCCCACGCGAGCGACAAGCCGTCGAACGTGCTCGTGCCGCGGCCCACCTCGTCCATCAGCACGAGGCTCGAGCGCGTCGCGCTGTTCAAGATGTTCGCGGTCTCCGTCATCTCGACCATGAAGGTCGAGCGCCCACCCGTGAGGTCGTCGGCTGCGCCGATCCGCGTGAAGATCCGGTCGATGGGGCCGATCGTCGCGGCGTCGGCGGGCACGCCGCTGCCGATGTGCGCGAGGATCGCGATCAACGCCGTCTGGCGCATGTAGGTCGATTTGCCGCCCATGTTCGGGCCCGTGATGATCAACATGCGCTCGTGATCGCTCAAGCGTGAGATCGTTCGGCACGAACGGCGAGGGGCTCGATTGCTCGACGCCCAAGTGACGGCCGCCGCGATACTCGAGCACCGGCTCGTCGACGAGCACCGGTAGCACGAGGTTCAGTGCGCTTGCGCGCTCGGCCAGGTTCGCGAGCGTGTCCAGCTCGCCGATCGCCTCGGCCGTGCGCTGCAATCCTGAGAGATCACGTGCGAGCGCGGCTTGGAGCTCGTCGTAGAGCTGCTTCTCGCGCGCGAGCGACCGCTCGCGCGCCGACAGCACCTTGTCCTCGAAGTCCTTGAGCTCGGGAGTCACGTAGCGCTCGGCGCCTTTCAGCGTCTGGCGGCGGATGTAATCGGCCGGCGCGCCGGCAGCCTGACCTCGCGTGAGCTCGATGTAGAAGCCGTGCACTCGGTTGTAGCCGACCTTGAGATTCGCGATGCCGGTGCGCGTGCGCTCGCGCGTCTCGAGGTCCTCGAGATACTGATCCGCGTTCGTGCTGATCTGGCGCAGCTCGTCGAGCTGCGCGTCGTAGCCCTGCGCGAGCACGCCGCCGTCGCGCAGCAGCACCGGCGGGACTTCGACGAGCGCGCGAGTCAGCAGCTCATGCTCGGCCGCGTGCTCGCCGCAACGCTGGGCCAGCGCCTGCAGGCGCTCCACCGCGAGCGGCAATGCGAGCACTTTGAGCTCAGGCAGGCGCGCGAGGCTGTCGCGAAGCTGCGCGAGATCGCGCGGCCGCGCCGAGCGCAAGCCGATCCGCGTAAGGATGCGTTCCAGGTCGCCGATCTCCTTGAGCACGGTTTGCAGCGCTGCGACGGCGCCGGCGCGCGCGAGCACGTCGACCGCTTGCTGCCGGTGCTTGAGCTCGATGCGGTCGCGGATCGGCCGATTCAGCCAGCGGCGCAACATCCGGCTGCCCATCGCGGTCGCGCACCGGTCCATGAGCCCCGCGAGCGTGTACTCGTCGCGGTTGCCTAGGCTCGCCTCGATCTCGAGGTTGCGGCGCGTCTGTGCGTCCAGGATCACCGCTTGCTCGCGGCGCTCGCGTGTCAGCGTGCGCAGATGCGGCAGCGCGGCGCGCTGCGTGTCTTTCGCGTACTGGAGCAGGCAGCCCGCGGCGCCGACGCCGGCCGGCGCGTCCTCGGCATCGAAGCCGGCGAGATCGCGCGTGCCGAGCTGCTCGCAGAGCAGGCGCTTGCCGGTGCCGGGATCGAAATGCCATGGCGGCCTCGAGCGGGCGCCGGGCCGGCTTTTCAGCCACGGCGGCGCCTCGGCGTCCTCGGCGAGCAGCAGCTCGGCCGGTTTCAGGCGCTCGATCTCCGCGTGCAGCGCGTCGAGGTCGGCCAGCTCCGTCACGCTGAACCGCCCGCCGGCGAGATCGAGCCACGCCAGGCCGATTCGCGGCGCGAACGTGACTGCGGCGAGCAGCCGCGTCTCCTTGTCCGCCAGCAGCGCGGCGTCGGTCAGCGTGCCCGGCGTGACGATCCGCACCACCTCGCGTGCGACGGGGCCCTTCGCTGTGGCGGGATCGCCGATCTGCTCGCAGATCGCGACGGATTCGCCGAGCCGCACGAGCTTGCCGAGATAGTTCTCGACCGAGTGCACGGGCACGCCGGCCATCGGGATAGGCTCGCCGCCCGATTGCCCGCGCCGCGTCAGCGCGATGTCGATCAGCTTCGCGGTCCGGCGCGCGTCGTCGTAGAACAGCTCGTAGAAGTCGCCCATGCGATAGAACAGCAGCGTGTCCGGGAACCGCGCCTTGATGGCGTGGTACTGCTGCATGACGGGCGTGTGCTGCGCGCTGGTCATTAGAGTCGTTCAAGATTCTTCGATGGCGCCATTGTAGTGGGGCGCGGTTCCGGTTTGTGGAGCGGAGGTCTTCGGGAGACCGGGCCTCTCAGTGCTCCGGCCGCGCGCCGGCTCTAGCTGTTGACGGTCGCGGGCCCCGTCGCTGGATCTTCCCGCCCGCCAACCGCTCTGCTATACCACGCGGGCCGCCCTGAGTGCCTGCAGAGGATCGAGCCATGTCGCGCTCTCTACCTGCACTCGTTCTCGCCGCCGCCGCCGGCGCAGCAGTGACCTATTTCCTCGTCTCTTCGCCGCGCGACGCAGACACGCCGCCGGTTGCCCAAGCGGACGATCTCGCGCGCGCCGCGCCAGTCGCTCCCGTCGGCAATGGGGCTACGGCTGCCGTCGCCGAGCGCGCAGCCGTGTACACGAACGTCGCGCGCGCCGACGCCGCCGCGCTCGTACGACAAGCGCGGGACGCGGCCGCAGAACCGCCGTCGGCTCTGCGCACGTTCACGTTGGGCGTCGTGCTCGCGCGCTACGCCGAGCTCGATCCGGCACGTGCGATCGCGCTCGGACACGAGCTCCACGTGCCCGCGGACTTGCTCGGTACTCTGTACGCAACGTGGGCGACGTCGGACCCTGCGCGTGCGCGCGCTGCACTCGCCAGGATCGACGATCCTGTCGTGGCGACGACGATCGGCCTCGCGATGTTCGCCGCGCTCGGCGGCGACGAGTACGCGATGCGCCAAGTTGTGGCGGAGCTGCCGAACGGTGCCGAGCGCGGCTTCATCGTCGGCGCGATCGTAGGCATGGCCGAGACGGCCCCCGCCGCCGCGCTCGATCAGGCGCTTGCTCTCCCGGAGTCCGGTCTCAGCGGGCTGGCCTTGCAGCGGATCGCAACCGAATGGGCCCGATCCGACGTTGCGGCGGCGCTCCGGGCCGGCGAGGAGATCGCCGATCCGGACTTGCGTGCCACGTTCAAGAACGCAGTGCTGCGCGAATGGGCGCAATTCGATCTCGACGGCGTGTTCTCGTATTACCTCGGGCTCGACGTCGAGTCACAGGAGGAGCTGGCGTCGCTCGGTGCGCTGCGCGACGTCGCGCGTCTCGATCCGTATCGCGCGCTCGAGCTCAGCGCACGCCTGCCAGCTTCGGTGCGTGTCGGCATCGAGCAAGCGGCGCTGCAAAGCCTTGCGCAACGCGATCCCGAAGCCGCATTGCAATACGCAAGTCGCTTGCCACCGGGGCAACAGCAGCAGTTCGTGCGCCAAGCGCTGTCGCGCGCGTACGGCAAGCAAGACCCCGAGGCGGCGCTAGCGTGGGCGCGCGCCACGGGTGTGCGCGAGAACTTATTCGGCGTGCTTGCGGGTGTGGCGATCACGAATCCGCGGCTCGCGTTCGACGTGCTCGCGACGTTGCCGGCGGCCGATCGCACTCGCGCGGCGCAGTCGCTCGTCAACGGCGCAATGAACGACCGTAGCGTGAACTTCGCGGCCCTCGCCGACGGCATGCTGGCACTCGAAGGGTCCCTCGATGCTTCGCCCGGAATGTTCGGGACGCGCGGTCCTGTCGGCATGCTGCTCGGCTCGTGGGCTTCGCGCTCGCTCTCGGCTGCGCTCGAGTGGACGCTCACGAACGCGGAACGCGTGCCGCCCGCTGCATTCTCGACGCTCGGCGCAAGCGTCGCGCGCAACGATCTTCCGGCGGCCGAGCAGTACCTTGCGCGCGTACCGCCGCGTTCGCGGTCCGCGTGGATCCAGGGCATGGCGCAGAGCTATGCACAAACGGACCCCAGTGCGGCTGCAGCGTGGGTGGAGCAGTACCGCACCGAGACCGCGTACCCCACAGCCGTCGCGCAAATCGCGCAATCCCTCGCACGCTTCGACGCGCCGGCAGCGGCGGCTGTCCTCGACCGTCTCGACGCCTCGGACATGGCGGATCCGCAGCAGTTTTGGGGGGCTAGCCGCAGCATTGGAATGGCCTGGGCGCGCACCGACCCCCCGGCCGCCGCCGACTGGGCGCGCCGCGTCTCAACCGACGGGCAACGGTCGATGGCGCTGGGCGCCGTGACCGAGGTCTGGGCCGGGAACGACTACGCTGCAGCACGCAGCTGGACGCTGCGCTTACCGGTCGGGCAGCCTCGCGATTCGGCGCTCGGTGCATTGCTCGCCACTCGCACGACCAGTGATCTCGACACAACGCTGCTCGGGGCGTTCAGCACCGAAGCGGCGCGCCAGAACTCCACGCTCAACGCCGTTTATCGCATAGCGCAACGCAGCCCTACCGACGCCCGGCTCATAGCGGAACGGCACCTGACGTCGCCCGAGCAACGGCAGCAAGCGGAACGCGCCATCGCGCAGATCGAGCGCGAGCTCGGCGGAGGCCAGGCGATTTTTTTCTCGGACTGAACCGCCCGTCCGGACCAACTCCGGCGTCAGCGAATCAGTCCGTCCTTGCGAAGCTTCTTGCCGATCGGCGCCGTGATCGCCGCGACACCCTCGGCGCGGGACTCGATGTTGCGTTCCTGCGAGTCCAGCGTGTAGATGACCGTCGCGCCGCGCGTCTCGTAGAGCTTCGTCACGACGTGGACCTCGCCTTGGATCGTCGTGATCGGCGCGCTGGCATGGAAATCGGCGGCAACGACGGTGCCGTAGACGCCGTAGTACGAGTCGATCGGCTTGTAATACGCGGCGCCTCGCGTGTCACGAGTGCCGCCTTCCTGAACCTCCCACTCCTTGGAGATCAGGCCGGTTACGAGCACCGCGTCGGCCTTTTGCTCCGCCACGGCGGCTTCGATGTTTTCGCGCGTCAGCTCCGCTTTCAGAGGCATGACATCGCAGCTCACGAGCGCTACGGTATTCGCGCTCCTGATCTTGGCCGCCATGGAGCGTTCGAACGGGCACCGCGCGTTCAAGTCCGGGCTGATGCCGACGATCAAGACGCGTGAAAACACCTGGTCGCGCGATACGCCGTCGGTCCACGCGGCGCTGACGGACGCGTGGCTCTGCGACGCGGCCAGTGACGCGACGAGGAACAAGAGAGCCGGCAGAAAGGACGGACGCGTGGTTGACACGGAAGGCACCTCTAAAGTGAAGGCGTTCGAGTGTACTCTTGCGTGACCGACCGAGCACGATCGCGCGTACCATGGGCTCGGGAACGTGGAGTATTCGCTCATGCTGCGTCTGAAAGTCATCTACATTTGCGCGGCTCTCGGCATCGCCGCCGCCGCGTCCGGCCAAGGCCGAGAGGACCGTGTCTACAAGGCTGCCGTCGTCGCGCTCACGAACGATTCGGCGCTGAGGGCGGATTTCGAGCGCGGGCTCGTCGCGAAAGCGCGCGAGCACAACTACGACGCGGTCACGAGCTACGACCTGGTGCCGGGCATCACCGACGTGAAGGATCGCGCGTTCGTCGACACGATGTTGGCCAACAAGATCGACGTCGTGCTGTTGGTTCGGCCGGCCGCGATCGGAGAGGGCTCATCGCTGGATTCCGTGCGCAAGGAAGTCAGCGCGAAGACTCTCACGGACATGCGCGATTTCGCGAAGAAGGTCAGCAACTCCGACGGTGACGACTTGATCGCAATCGTTCACATGGCCGTCTACCTGTTCTACGGTCGCGACCCCGTCGTCATTTCGTCCGGCGCTGTATGGCTCGACGAACCGGTTCAAGATCGGGCCGAGGGTATCTCCCGGCTGCAGGACTTGATGGTCGAGAATATCGACGCCGCACGTCCGGCGATCCGCCGTCATTACCGCTTGGCGCCGCTGCCAACGACGCCCCAGTGACCATCGAGCTGACGCCGAACCAGGCACGCGTGCTCGGTTGCTTGATGGAGAAATCCGTCATCACGCCGGAGAACTATCCGCTCTCGCTGAACTCGGTCGTTGCCGCGTGTAATCAGAAGTCGAGCCGCGAACCCGTGCTCTCGCTCGATCCCGGTGTCGTGCAGCGCACTTTGAACGAGCTCGTCGCGAAGAGTCTCGTGACGGCGCCGAATGTCGGAGGGCGTGTAGACAAGTATCAGCAGTGCTTCTGCAATACGCACTTCGCGACGATGAAGCTGTCACCGGCCGAGTTCGCGATCGTGTGCTTGTTGTTGTTGCGCGGGCCGCAGACGCCGGGTGAGCTCAAGGCCCATAGCGGACGACTCCACGAGTTCGCGGATCCCGCGGAGGTCGAAGCCGCGCTCGAGGCGCTGATGACGCGCGCCGACGGCCCTCTCGTCGCACGCAACCCACGCGAGCCGCGACGTAAGGATCACACGTATGCGCATCTGCTCTCGGGCCCCGTCGCATCGGTGGCGGCCGAGACCGATCGCGGCGAGCCGGCGGCACCAAGAGTCGGCGCACCCGCGGAGCTCGAGGCTCGGGTCGCGAAGCTCGAGGAAAGCCTGGCCGCTCTGAAGCGCGCGCTCGGCGTCGAGTAACCGGAAGGCGCTGGAGCTCGCGACGAATCGGCGGCAGACTGCCCGCATCTTGGCTGCAGAGACCGGTCCCGTGATCGACTCCGACACCCGCGCCCCCCATTCATCGTTTAGCTCGTCTTTGAGCCGCCGCGACGCGCTGCTGGCGCTGTTGGCCGCGGCGGGCGGGCTGGCCGCATGTAATCGCGCGCCATCGACAACCGCGCCGGCTAACGCGGACGCGGCCGCGCTCGCGCTGCTCGACGAGCTCGCCGAGAACCTCCTGCGTCTTGCCCCGGAGAGCGCCACGTCGCTCGGCATCGATGTCGAGCCGCGAGCCGCGCTTCGCTCGGAGCTGACGGACCGCTCGGCAGAGGGTCAGCAGCGGATCGCGAGCCGGTTGCGCGAGGACCTCGCGCGAGCCGAGGCCATCGACGTGTCCGGCCTCGACGCCGCCACGCGCGTGAGCTTCGCGGTCGTTCGCAGCGCCTACGCGACCGCGCTGCAAGGGTTCGCGCTTCCCTACGGCGACGTCGCCGTCGGCGGCTGGCGCAACGCGCCGTATGTCGTGATTCAGAACGTCGGTGCATATCTCGACATCCCGCGTTTTCTCGACACCGACCACCGCATCGAGAACGGTGCCGACGCCGAGGCCTATCTCGCGCGCCTCGAGTCGTACGCAAAACAGCTCGACGGCGAGCTTGGGCGAATCGAGACCGCGCGCGTGGCGGGGCTCGTGCCGCCGGCGTTTCTGATCGACAAGGCGTTGACGCAACTCACGCTCTCGATCGACAGCGCGCGCGGCGGCGGAGCGCTCGTCGAGTCCATCGATCGGCGTACGACGACGATTGCCGGCGCGTGGACCGAGCGTGCACGCGCGATTGCCGCGCAGCAGATCGCCCCGGCGCTCGAGCGACAGGCGCGCGAGCTCGAAGCACAGCGCGCAGTCGCGACCGACGATGCGGGCATGTGGGCGCGTCCGGCCGGCGACGAGTATTACCGCTGGGCGCTGAAGGCATCCACGACCACCACGTTGTCGCCCGACGAGATCCACGAGCTCGGCCAAACCGAGCTCGACGCGCTACAGGCGCGTATGGATACGATCCTCCGAACGATCGGCTACTCGCAGGGCACGGTCGGCGAACGCATGACCGCGCTCGCCGCGGATCCGCGTTATCAATTTGCGGAAGGCGATACAGGGCGCGCCGAGATCATGGCGTTCATCGACGAGCGCCTGCGCTGGATCAGGACGCAAATGCCGCGCGCGTTCAACACAGTCGTCAATCCGAACGTCGAGGTGAAGCGTCTACCCCCCGAAGAGGAGCCGGGTGCGCCCGCCGCGTACGGCGGCGCGGGATCGATCGACGGCACGATTCCGGGGCGGTTCTGGATCAACCTGCGCACGACGGACCTGCACAGCAAATACAGCGTCGCAGACCTCGCGTTTCACGAAGCGATCCCGGGCCATGTCTGGCAGGGCGAGTACACGCGGCGTCAGCCGCTGTTACGGCAGCTGCTGGCGTTCAACACGTATTCCGAAGGGTGGGGGCTCTACGCCGAGCAGCTCGCCGACGAGCTCGGCGCCTACGACGACGATCCCGTCGGACGCTTGGGTTATCTGCAGTCGATCGCGTTTCGCGCCTGTCGGCTGGTCGTCGACACGGGAATTCATGCGAAGCGCTGGAGATAGAACGTTATCAAGTCAGCTATTTGGGTGTCAGCTATGCAACTGACAGACGGCGGAGGATGTTCCAATCAGATAATAGCGACGGTAAGCTGTCCGCCAAAACACGCAGCGAAGAAAAAAAGTGGCTAGAGGGATGAAATATACTCAGACAAGCCGCAAAGAATAAGTCCACTCGGCTGCTGCTACCGCTTCTCGATACAGACGCTCCAAATGAATGTGAACGGTATGTATGGAGATCGTGAGGTCATGCGCGATTACGAATTCTGGGCCGATCGTCGGCCTTTGAGATCTCGCCGTGATGTTTCTGATCGCGAGCGGGAGGCCTATCTTCTGATGCCGCACAGCTATTGCAGCCCTTTTTGTTTCAGCCATTCCTGCTGCTTTTTTTCGATTTCCTGATTGTGCTGCGTCAAGTTTTTCCCAATACTACCCTCACCCACGCGAATCTCGTCACCGAGGCGTTTCATCTGCCTGTAATCAAAGCCATCCAAAATCTTGATAGCAAGTTCGATCCACCTGGAGGAACTGGCCTTCCACTGCGTAGCCCCGGCGGCTGCGCTCGCAAACCCAGGCGAACCCCAATAGCCGGGCCAGTTGCTCGCCTTTGCGATCTCGACGCGATGTTTCTGATCGCGAGCCGGGAGCGGCTCTGCATCCTTGTAAGCGGGACTCACCAGATCAGGCCGCAAAAAAAGCAGGTTGCTCGTCTCACTTGCGCCGGCATGATCGTCTCTTTGTTCTTCTTCAGTGCGCGTGTCTGCTCGGAGCTGGGGTCGGAGGAGCGCACTCAGGTTGATCATGTGCCCGCCGTAGGTGTCGTGAAAGTAGTCGCCGGCCTGATTGAGAAAGCGGTTTTGAGTCAGGGCGCCATGCGCATGCACCACAAATATCCAGCGAAAGCCCTGCTCGCCTAAGTCAGTCGCCAGGTCCATAAAGATGGCCCGGAGGGTCGAAGGGCGCACAGTGTAAGACCCAGGGAACACATACTTCTGGGCGAGGGTGTTGGCTGGGCCGGTGCCCAAAGGGGATAAGAGGAAAAATCAGGACTTTCCACCCTGGCCTTTCTACAATCGCATTGGCAAGATCCTCCGTGCGCCGCTCAGCCATATAGCCGTCCGTAAACGACGGCAGGTATGGGCCGTGTTCTTCAAGGATGCCTCCAGGAAGAAGCACGACCGTCTTCTCTCGATCGAGTGCCTTGATCTGCCCCGTGTTCATCTCTTTCACGTGGTAGATCTGGCCAAATGCCTGGCCGACGAATATCGTCAGCCCAATGAAGCAGACGAACCAGGTGAGAGACGACGCGCATTGCGATGGAATTCATGACGTGATCTCCTTTCCAGAGTGATCGGCTTGCAAAACGACTCAGTCCCACGCGGCCGACATCAGCGTACCGAGACCCGCAGTATGATCGTCGTGATGATGGGTGATAAAAACGGTGGCCACATCACGGACATCGATACAAACTTTCGCGAGCCGGCGAGCGACGCCGTCGCCGGCATCAACAACATAGTGCACCTCGTTGACAGTCAGCAGATTCGACGATTGTGCCCGGTGAGGTCTTGGGATCGGGCCAGCCGATGTCCCGAGTGTGATGAGGCGGGTGCCCATCTTCGACGGCGCGGCGCCCGTCTGCGCCGTGCTTTCGTGCCCCAACGTAATGATACTGATGCTGATGAGAGTCGTTAATAGCAATGACGATAGCTTTTGCATGTTTCCCTCCGCGTGGCACGGCGGCCATATGTTTGGTCATTGCTGCCTGCTCTCGTTATGCAGTATAGCGCCTTAGTTAGGTGTCGTGTGACTCCTCTGAGTTCACTTTTCTGCCTGCGTGACAGCACCAACGCGAGCCTTCATGAGGTGCATATGCGGGTAGACACGGAGCCCGTCCGTGCGCCTCGCACAATAGCGTGCGTCCGCTTCCTCTGGTCCAACGTCCCAGAGCCGTGTAAAGCCGAGCGCCCGCAGACGCCCTGCCAAGTCGGTCGGCTCGAACAGGGTCAACACCGGCTCCACCGGCTCACCCTGTGCGTTCCTCCTTGCCTTCCACAGCCTCAATATGGGCCGGTCCTCGTCGTTCCACAGTGCCTCTGGCACAAAATACTGGAAGACAATCTCGCTCCCGGCCGCTAACGAGGCTACATACCGCAAGGTCTTGAACACCGCGTCTTCAGTGAGGTAGTGCGTGACTCCGAGCCATGAGAAGAACGTGGGCAGATCGGGTCGATGGTCACCAGCGTGTAGCCCCTCAGCCAGGGTGTGTTGTTCGAAATCCAGAGGAATGAACGTCAAATTGCTGGGGAGTGTGACGTGTAAGGCTCGTAAGCGGGCACGTTTCCACTGTTGCGTGGCGGGGTGGTCCACCTCGAAGACACGCAAAACCGCGGCGAGGTCTCGTCGTCGATAGGCAAAGGAATCGAGCCCGGCTCCCAGTATCACATACTGCCCTACGCCGCGCTCTACGGCTTCATCCAGTGCGTCTTCCGCGTATCGCTGTCGCACGACGATTCCTGCGCGGGCGCATCTGTAATTCGCTTCAGCCACTTCCGGCGTAGACCGACGGGCGTGTGCTGCCTGCATTGCCCCAAGAGCTGCTTGCAACGCGCTTTCGCTCTCAACCCCGCTGAGGCCGAGTGCCAAAGGATCCTGAAAGATCTTGGGGGCATCATCCCAGAGTATGTGGGCGGCGCGCTGCCTCGCCGCGGTCATGGCCGTTACGCTCGGTCGTCCTTCTTCCATACCTCCTCCTGGAGTAATATCCGTGTGACACCGAATGTTTTGCGTGAGAGGCGGGGTCAACCCGATGGTTAGTCAACTGTATCAGTCAAGTCATTGGATGCTTTGGAGATTTACCTTGCCTTGATCCCGAGATCGCGCTGCACCTCTTTTAGAATTGAGGAATCCGCCACTTCGTTGATGGAGACTTCTCGATCCAACTTAGTTGCCTTCCTTGCCTCTTCAATAAAAAGACGCAAGCCGTCTTCGGGTATGTTTCCATCCTCACTAAAGGCCGGGCCGACGCTCTCGTAGGCGGCCACAGCCAGTTCTCTATTGATCTTTAACCACTCCATCATGATCTGAATCGTGCCGTCACGATTCTCTCGAATATAGTGGTTGGCTTTGATCCCTGCTCGGATCACACGCTTGACCTCCTCCGGTCTTTCTCTGATTTTCTTCACGCTTGCGGCTAGACCACTAGGAGGATAACTGAAAAGTTCGTAGGCTTTGGCAAGGACAACAAAACCCTCCTTCTTGGCGAGATAGTTGAAGGGTGGAGAGAGTGCAACGGCATCCGCTAATCCTTGCTTCATAGCAATCAGGCGGCGTTCATCCCTGTCGAAGGGAAGAAGCTTCACATCTTTGTCCGGGTCAAGGCCAAAATGTTTCAAGATCATTTTTGTTATGACAGTAGGGCCGCCTCCTGGCGTACTGACCGCTACAGTCTTTCCCTTGAGATCCTTGACCGATTTAACATCGGGCCTGGCGACGAGGGTATTGGAAGGCCCCGGCATGTAACAGGCCACGACTTTGACCGGCAGCCCGCGAACAGCCGCGGCAACGACTGGGGAAATGGAAGAAAAATAATCGATGTCTCCGTTCACCAAGGCTGCCAGCGATCCGGGCGACGGGATTCGAATGATCTCAGCGTCGATCCCCGCATCCTTAAAAAAATCTTTCTTCTGCGCCAGCACCGAATTCATGTGACTAGCCGTTGGCGCCGGATACCCGATCCTGATTTTATCGGCCGCCTGGACCGAAGCCTGGAAAATGAAGATACTTTGCAAAACCAAAAGTATCTTATTCATAGGATACCTCTTGACTGACCCGCTGCCACTGATTTGCCAGGCAACTTTCGGGCTTATTGCGTTGTCGGATTATTTTTTACTTTAATTGCCAAAGCCTATGCTGCCAAAAAATCCTGTGCGTTTGGTGATCATCATGATCGGTGCGAGCATGGTCACACTGATGACCGGCGACAACCGCGTCCGCGTTGATCACGCTGGTGGTTGGGCAGTTATCGAAGAAGTTTTTCGGATTTGCATTCTTGCCCTGGGGGAATTCGTTCGGGTCAAGATAGTCTAATTCGGTGCGGATCACTTGCTCTCCAGGTTGGCCTTTAAGGCCTAGATTCCTTCAACGAACGCCCGGACAAATCGTGGGCGGCTTCCCCATGCGCTGAAGTAGGACAAGGAAGCACTGGGCCAGGTTTCAGTGCTTTTCCACAGCCGCCTCAAGTCGGCTGTTCAACTGTCAGCTATTAGGGGACAGCGAGCAAAAACAACGCGACTCTTCGCGGGCAGCTCTCGGACAAGTACGGCAAGAGAGATCTGACGTAGAGAAAATTGAGATTAACCGTTCCCGGCATCGCTCTGTCAACGCGGCCTCATTGGGAACAGCCAGACCGCAAGGAAGTTATTTGCTGCGTGCAACACAATGCCGAGATCATTCCCAAGTGCATTCTCGCAAAGGCTAAAATGAAACTTCCGATAAACTGCTCGGCAAGACGAGACAGTAGGAGCCAGCATCCGCTACTCCATTCCGGTTTATCCCGGCGCATCCGCATCCACCCGCTCCGCACATATCAGGACGACCGGCGGGAATTGTGGTGAGGCCAAAGAGACTTAGCGGTCCTTAAATCGATCGCGAACTCAAACTTTGTCGGCTGCTCTGCGTGTATGTCAGTAAGGTTGGCAACTTTTTTGGGACTTAACGACGTAGTTGCGTTGTTTATGGGCGGCGCTACAATGATGCTGTTTTTCAGAAGGCTTTTGATATGGGACTTTTCCACGTAAAGGGCCAGCTGACCGGTCCGACGGGGCGCATTGAAGAAGTCGAGTTTCTTGTGGATGCCGGTGATACGCTTAGTGTGGTGCCGCGATCGCTGGCAGAAAAAAAAGCTTGAGCTGCAAGCCCACTCGTTCTCAACGCAATCGTAATCGCTGGCGGGACAGCAAGCTATCTGGCCCATAGCCGAAGCACGGTTGGCTCTGAATGGTGATCAGATCACAACTTGATGTTTTATTGCGCCAGAGGGTCCCGCCTTATTAGGCGCCGTCTCGCTCGAAAGTCTCTTCCTCGCCGTCGATCCCGTCGGCAAGCGTTTGATCCCCGTAGACGGGTTTGTCGGTTAGAGTTGAATCGACGTTCCGATTTTCAATCGTTTTTATCGCTCGCATTCTCTTATCGAATCACTCTATCCGCTCTCGCCAAAACATTGGGTGGAATGGTCAGGCCGATCTGCTTGGCGGCTTTTAGATTGACCACAAACTCGAATTTGGTCGGCTGCTCGACCGGGAGATCGCGGGCTTGGCGCCTTTCAAGATCTTGTCAACGAACGTAGCCGCGCGGTGGTATAAGTCGGTAAAACTCACACCGTAGCTCATGAGTCCTCCAGCTTCGACAAATTCCGGAAACGG
>CAVUHM010000009.1:0-190000 GCA_963741255.1 uncultured Gammaproteobacteria bacterium
CGCTGCGATGAATGCCGGTGACGTGAGCGGGGTCAGACGATCCGAGTGTTCGCGCATCGCTTACACGCTGATGCTCAGGTACTACGCACCATCGTAGGGCAAAATCCCTCCGCGGAGGGATTTCTGGACGACCGCTAGCCCCAGAGCTGACCGAGCTCGAGCTCGACGGCGTCGAACGGCAGCGCGCGAACGCGTTGCTTCCCCTCGTGCGTCGCCGCCAACGACCAACGACCGCCTTCGAGCTGCAAGATCTCGAGGAATTGCCGCAACGGGTCGAGAAGCCACACGGTTCGCACACCCTCGCGCGCATAGATCTGCAGTTTCTTCGTGCGATCGATGCGCTCGGTGGATGGCGAGATCACTTCACAAAGCCAGTCGGGAACGAGCGTGATATAGGCGGCGTCCGACCAGTCGGGCACCCGCTCGGTGCGCCAACCCGCGATGTCCGGCACGATGACGTCGGAGCCGAAATGTAGCTCCGGTTCATCGAGAATCAGCCAACCTGCGGGACCGTTTACGCCGAATTGGAACGGCCCGGCAATCAGTGCGCCCAGTGCCGACGCCGCGCGAGCGTGAGGGAACGACGGCCGCGGCGAGGCGTAGAGCTCACCGCCCAGAATCTCCGCGACGAGGTTCTCTGGAACCGCGCAAAGATCCGCGTAGGTCGCATCCTTTTTCAACGCCGTGGCCATGCCCCGAGGCTAGCACGGCGGTCAGCCGCGGACGCAAGCGCGAAAATCCCTCCGCGGAGGGACTCCGGTCAGCCGCGGTCGGCCTTCAGCGCTGCGCGTTGTTGCGCGCGAGATAAGCCGCGAGCGCGTCGAGCTCGGCGTCGCTGATCTCGGTCTTGCGGAACTGGGGCATGAACGACACGCCCTGCCGCACGATGACCTTCACGAACTCCGGCACGAGATCCGAGCGCTCCTCGAGCAGCGGCGAAATGTTCGTGTCGCGATATTTGATCTGCAGCTGCTGGGTGCCGGGCAGCGCGCCGAACCCGGGCAGCCCGAGGCCCGGCCCGTGGCACGGCAAGCACCAATAGTCGTAGACCTGCTTGCCCTGCGCGAGCTGTGCGCTGCGCTCGGGCGGCTGAGCCGACGCGACAGTGCCGACTAGCGGCCCGCGATCGCAAACGCTCGAAGCCACGTCGTTTTCATGCGCGCGCCCCCCGCAGGTGCCTCGGCCAGATACCGCCGCGCCCGGCCGCGATGATGCCGTTCGGGTCCACGGCGTCCTTCAACGTCTCGCAGAAACGGCGCAGCGCGTAATCGTTGAACGAATACGCACCCGCGACGAGATCGACGCCGAACGGCGGCGAGCGGTACTCGCCCCAACCGTGCTCGGCCGCGACTCTGGCGATGGCCTGGAACGCGGCGCGCGAGCGCCGGTTGATCTCGGGATCGAGCCGGCTCACGGGCAGGCTCGTGATCATGATGAACGCGCGGTAGTGCCAGCACGCCGGCGCCGAGAAGTACTGGTTGTACGGCAGGCCGGCGTCGCGATAGGCCTGCCCCAGCACGCGGTTCGCCTCGAGGATCGCCTCGCCCGTGCGCGGAATCATCGGCGCGAAGTAGAACTGGCCGCCGTCGGCCGAATCGGGGTTTTGCGGCGTGCGCCCGCCCGCGATCGCGAAGATGCTCATGTTCGGGATGCCGATGTCGACGAGCCGATGCACGCGCTGCACCTCGGCCTGCTGCTCCGCGGTCAACGGGAAACGGTAGACGGCGCCCTCCTCGAACCGCGCGCCGGGAATCGACGCACCGATGCGCTGCTGCACGTAGTCCCAGCTGCCCGCGATCGTCTTCTCGGGACCGTAGAACTGCAGCTCCACGCTCCACGACGGGAGCCCTTTCGACTCGGCGAAGCGGTCGAGCTCGTCGTCGCTGGGCCCGCCCTGTTTTGCGACGAGCGCGCGCAGCTCGGGCTCGCGCGCCTGCGCAAAACCCAACGGGCTGCGGAAGCCCGGCATGCCGATCAATCCCAAGTTCTCGAGATAGTTCACGTGCTCGACGAGCTTGACGATGTCGCGGCGCTTCGGCACGGAGACGCGTGGCGCGCCGATACGCCTCGGGCCGCGGCAACAGCCAGAACCCCATCTTGGTCACGATGCCGAAGTTCGCCTGGCCGAACAGCCCCGCGACGTGCGGACCGAATCCGTACTTGTAATCCGCCCACGCCGCATCGTTCGCGAGCGCGGCCATACCGGTGCGCATCAGCTCGCCGTTCGGCAGCACGACCTCCATGCCGCAGTGGCTGCCGAAGTGATCGCGGTACTGGCCGTAGGTGTAGCCGACGCCGTGATCGAGCGCGTTGCCGACCACGCTGCCCCAACCCGGGTCCGGCGTGTCGATCCACACCTCGAGGTTGCGTTCCTCGATGTGGCGGTACAGGTCGAAGTACGACACGCCGGGCTCGACGATGGCCTGGCACCGGCCCGCATCGACCGAGAGGATGCGGTTCATGCGCTTCAGATCGACGACGACGCTGCCCGACAGGATCGGCGCCGAGCCGCCGTACCCCAAGTTCTTGCCGGTCGAGATCGGATAGAGCGGGATCTTGTGCTCGTTCGCGACGCGCACGACCTGTTGCACTTGCTCGACGTCGATCGGCGCGACGGCGGCCGATGTCAGCCGCTCCGTGGGCTCGTCACGCTCCGGCGAGTAAGCGTCGCGGTACAACGCGACGTCTTCGTCGGACTTGAACACCCACTGCTCACCGACTGCAGCCTCGAATTTGCGCAGCGCCGTCGCGAACTCGGTCGCGCTGACGCCTTCAGGTGGTCGCGGCATGGATTCCTCCCCGCGGCACGATGACCCACGAGTACAACGGCCCGTCGAGCGCCACACCGTACCCCTGTTGAACGGGCTGCGGCGTGTAGTAGTGAATGAAGGAGGCGTCTTCGGGCGCGGCAGTCAGCGTCGGCGACAAGCCTGGCGTGAACAACGTCGCGGTCGTGGGCCGACTCGAGTCCACGACGGCGCCACACGCGAGCACGGCCATCACGGTCGGCCAATCGACGCCGGCTGCGCAGAGCTCGTCCGCGCTTTCGATCGCGGCGCGCGGTCCCGTGATCACATGTGCGAGCCTGCCGTCGTTAGCGGCGCGATGCTCGACGCGCAGCGCGAGCCGTAAACGCCGCTCGCCCGCGAGCTGCTCGAGGACGAGCATGGGGCCGAACTGCGTGAGTCCCGCGATTGTGACCGGCTCGCGGCGCCAGAGCGCGTCGAGCCGCTCGTTGTAGAGCCGCGTGATGTCGCCGCGGTCGAGCGCGTGCGCGGCGGTGCCTGCCGCCGTCAACGCCGCCGCGAAACGCCGGCCTTCGGCGTAGCGATCGTCGTAGATGGTCGCCTGCGGAGCAGCGCCGCCGAGCGCGGTGCCGAGCGCGGCGGCGTCCGGTGCACGCAGGCCGTTGATGGCCAATGCCGACATCACGGCGCCCGTGTGCAAGAACTCTCGTCGATTCGGCATCGCTCTTCCCCCCTTGAAGCAGCACACAGAGTTTCAACGTCGAGCCGCGCGCAAAGGTCGGCGATACGATCGAGCTCTTCGATGGCGCCTAACACTTGATGCGCACCCCCCGCTGATACTACGGGCGCCCGACCCCAGCGGCGACATTTTGGGGAACGTGCAGGCACGAAAAAGCCCGCCGGGCGCGAGCCACAGCGGGCCTTGTTCGCTTGCGAGCAGCGAGCGGCTAGGCCGTCGTGCGCGGCTCTTTCTTCTCGACGACCTTCTCGGGCTGGTCGAGCAGCTGCACGATCGCCATCGGCGCGGAATCACCAGCGCGGAAGCCGATCTTCAAGATCCGGAGATAGCCGCCCGGGCGCTTCTTGAAGCGCGGACCGAGATCCTTGAACAAGACGCCAACGGCCTTGTCGTCGCGCAGGCGGTCGAACGCGAGCCGGCGGTGGCTCACGCTGTCTTCCTTGGCGAGCGTGATCAATGGCTCCACGACGCGCCGCAGCTCCTTGGCCTTCGGCAGCGTGGTACGAACCGTCTCGTGCACCAGCAGCGACGCCGCGAGATTGCGGTACATCGCACGACGGTGCGGAGAGTTTCTACCGAGCCTGCGGCCCGAATTCTTGTGACGCATGGAACGAAACTCCGGTCAGATCAGAATGCCATCGACGAGGTCGGCGGCGCGGCGGGCTCTTCGGCGCGCAACCCCGGCGGCGGCCAGTTGTCGAGCCGCATGCCGAGCGCCAAGCCGTGCTGCTCCAGCACTTCTTTGATCTCGGTAAGCGACTTCTTGCCCAGGTTCGGCGTGCGCAGCAACTCGACTTCCGTGCGCTGCACGAGGTCGCCGATGTAGTTGATGTTCTCGGCCTTCAAGCAGTTCGCCGAACGCACCGTGAGCTCGAGCTCGTCGACGGGGCGCAGCAGGATCGGGTCGACCTGCGTCTCCGCGCGGCCGCCACCGATCTCGTCTTCACCCTGCAGGTCGACGAACACGTCGAGCTGGCTCTTCAGGATCACGCCCGCGCGGCGAATCGCTTCTTCCGCGTCGATCGTGCCGTTCGTCTCGATGTCGACGATCAGCTTGTCCAAGTCCGTGCGCTGCTCGACGCGCGCGCGCTCCACCGTGTACGTGACGCGGCGAATCGGGCTGAACGAAGCATCGAGCTGCAGGCGGCCGATGGGCCGGGTCTGCTCCTCGAACTGCGCGATCTGCGTAGCCGGACGGTAGCCGCGGCCGCGCACGACCTTTAAGAAAGCGCGAATCTCGCCCGCCTTCGTGAGGTTCGCGATCACGAGGTCCGGGTTCACGATCTCGATGTCATGGTCGACGACGATGTCGCCGGCGCGCACGGGGCCCGGGCCCTTCTTCGAGAGCTGCAGCTCGGCTTCCTCGCGCGAGTGCATCTTGATCGCGATCGACTTCAGGTTCAGAAGAATGTCGACGACATCTTCCTGCACGCCTTCGATGCTCGTGTACTCATGCAGCACGCCCTCGATCTCGGCCTCGACGATCGCGGCGCCGGGCATCGACGAAAGCAGAACGCGACGCAACGCGTTGCCGAGCGTGTGACCGAAGCCACGCTCGAAGGGCTCCACCGTCACGCGGGCGCGGTTGGTGCCAAGCGGCTGGACCTTGACGGCTCGCGGCCGCAGGAATTCGGTTGCTGATGTCATCTAAGGATGTCCTCTCTTACTTCGAGTAGAGCTCGACGACCAGATTCTCGTTGATGTCCGGCAGAATCTCGTCGCGCTCGGGCAGGTTCTTGAGCGTCCCCTGCATGTTCTTGTCGTCGACCTCGACCCACTCCGGGAACCCGACTTGGGCGGCGATCGACAACGCCGACTTGATGCGCAGTTGCTCCTTCGCACGGTCGCGAACCGCGATCTTGTCGCCCGCCTTCAACTGATACGACGGGATGTTCACGATCTGCTCGTTGACCTTGATACCGCGATGGCCGACGAGCTGGCGCGCTTCCGCGCGCGTCGAAGCGAAGCCCATGCGGTAGACCACGTTGTCGAGCCGCGCTTCGAGCATGCGCAACAGGTTCTCGCCCGTCGCACCTTTGACCTTCGTGGCCTTCTTGTAATAGTTGCGGAACTGCCGCTCGAGCACGCCGTACATGCGGCGCAGCTTCTGTTTCTCGCGCAGCTGCACGCCGTAGTCGGACACGCGCTGACGACGTTGCCCCGCACCGCCGGGGGGTACTTCGAGCTTGCACTTCGATTCAAGGGGCCTGAGCCCGCTCTTCAAGAAGAGGTCAGTGCCCTCGCGACGGGCAAGCTTACAAGTTGGGCCTCTATATCTCGCCATGTTTTCTTCCGCTTAGACGCGCCGCTTTTTGGGCGGGCGACAGCCGTTGTGAGGAATCGGAGTGACGTCTTCGATCTCGGTGATTCGGAATCCGACGGAGTTCAGCGCGCGCACCGCCGACTCGCGACCCGGGCCCGGACCGTTGACCCGAACTTCCAAGTTTTTCACGCCGTACTCTTTCGCGGCGTTGCCGGCTTTCTCGGCAGCGACCTGAGCCGCGAACGGCGTGCTCTTGCGCGAGCCCTTGAAGCCGCAGTTGCCGGCGGTCGCCCACGCGAGCGTGTTCCCCTGCCGATCGGTGATGCTGATGATCGTGTTGTTGAAGGACGCGTGAACGTGCGCGACGGCGTCGAGAATCTGCCGTTTGGCTTTCTTGCGAACCTTCGCGGCGGCCGCTGCTGCAGCGGCCGGGGGTGTAGCTGCCATTAGGTGTTAGCCTCCAAGCTTCTTGACGCCGCGCCGCGGACCTTTGCGCGTACGCGCATTGGTTCTCGTGCGCTGGCCGCGCAGCGGCAAGCCGCGGCGATGCCGAATGCCTCGGTAGCAACCGAGGTCCATGAGCCGTTTGATGTTCATCGCGACTTCACGGCGCAGATCGCCTTCGACGGCGAACTTCGCAATGACCTCGCGCAAGCGAGCGATCTCGGGCTCCGTCAGATCCTTGACCTGCGTTGTCGGATCGACGCCGGCGGCCTTGCAGGTCGCCTGCGCGCGATTGCGGCCGATGCCGAAGATGTGCGTCAGCGCGATGCCGACATGCTTGTTGGTCGGGATGTTGACGCCTGCGATACGTGCCATCGTTCTTACCTCTAGCCCTGGCGCTGCTTGTGCCGCGGGTCTTCGCAAATCACGCGCACGACGCCGCGGCGCCGCACGATCTTGCACTTCCTACAGATTTTCCGAACTGACGTTCTGACTTTCATTGCTTCGCTCCGGCCGCCCTATTTGCCGTCCGGCTTCCCATAGCCGCGCAAATTCGCCTTCTTCAGCAGCCCTTCGTATTGGTGAGTCATCATGTGAGCCTGGAGCTGCGCCATGAAATCCATCGTCACGACGACGATGATCAAGAGCGACGTGCCGCCGAAGTAGAACGGCACGTTGAACTCCAAGATCAAGAACTCGGGTATCAAGCACACCGCGGTGATGTACATGGCGCCCCAGAACGTGAGCCGCGTCAGCACCTTGTCGATGTACTCCGCGGTCTGCTGCCCTGGACGGATGCCGGGTATGAACGCGCCCGAGCGCCGCAAGTTCTCGGCCGTCTCGCGCGAGTTGAACACGAGCGCCGTGTAGAAGAAGCAGAAGAACATGATCAGCGACGCGTACAGCAGGATGTAGACGGGCTGGCCCGGCGACAGGCTCGCGGCGATGCGCTGCAGCCACGACACGGCCTGGCTCGTGCCGAACCAGCTCGCGATCGTGGCCGGGAACAGGATCAAGCTCGACGCGAAGATCGGCGGGATGACGCCCGACATGTTGATCTTGAACGGCAGATGGCTAGTCTGCCCCGCGTACATGCGCCGCCCCTGCTGGCGCTTCGCGTAGTTCACGGCGATGCGCCGCTGCGCACGCTCCATGAAGACGACGCAACCCGTCACGCCGAGTACGAGGAAGCCGAGCAGGAACGGCATGGCCTGATTCATGCCGCCCGTGTTCACGAGCTCGAGCGTGCCGCCGATGGCCGACGGCAGGCCCGCGAGGATGCTCGCGAGAATGATCATAGAAATACCGTTGCCGACGCCGCGCTCGGTAATCTGCTCGCCGAGCCACATCAGGAACATCGTGCCCGTGACGAGCGTGATCGCGGCCGTCAGCACGAAGCCCGGCCCGGGAGCCAGCACGACGCCCTGGGTCTGCAACGCGCTGGCTGCGGCGATCGACTGGAACGAAGCCAGCACGACCGTGGCGTAGCGCGTGTATTGCGTGATCTTGCGCCGACCGGATTCGCCTTCCTTGCGCAGCTGCTGCAGCGTCGGGATCACGTGCGTGCCCATCTGCAGAATGATCGACGCGGAGATGTACGGCATGATGCCGAGCGCGAAGATCGACAGCCGCTCGAGCGCGCCGCCCGAGAACATGTTGAACATGCTCAGGATCGTGCCTGACTGCTGCTGGAAAAATTGCTCGAGCTGAATCGGATCGATGCCCGGGACGGGGATGAACGTGCCGATGCGGTACACGACCAACGCACCCAGCAAAAACAGCAGGCGATGGCGGAGATCGGCGGAACGCGTTGCGTCGCCGAGCAGGGCAGTCGGATTGACCGTACCCGCTTTCGCCATACTCAACCTACTCCAATACCTTGCCGCCCGCGGCTTCGATGATCTTGCGCGCGCCGGCCGTGACCTTGACGCCGCTCACGGTGACAGCCACCTCGAGCTTGCCGGACGCGATGACCTTGACCTTCACGGCGCGCTTCGGCACCAGATGCGCCGCCTGCAGTGCCGCGAGATCCGCCGTCTTGCCCGCGAACTGTGCGAGCTCGTGCACGCGCAGCTCGGCCTTGTCGTTGCGCGTCGGCGAGACGAAACCGATCTTCGGCAAACGCCGCTGCAAGGGCATCTGACCGCCCTCGAAGCCGACCTTGTGGTAGCCGCCCGCTCGCGCGCGCTGGCCCTTGACGCCTCGTCCGCCGGTCTTGCCCAAGCCGGAGCCGATGCCGCGCCCGCGACGCTTGTGGTTGAACGTGCTGCCCTTCGCCGGGTGTAGATCGTTCAGACGCATCTCAAGCCTCCTCGACCTGCAGCATGTAGCGAATCTTGTCGATCATGCCGCGGTTCTCCGGCGTGTCGGTGACCTCGACGGTCTGATGCCGGCGCCTCAGGCCTAGACCGCTCGCGCACTGCGCGTGGCCGGGCGTGCGCCCGAAACGGCTCCGGAGCAACGTCAGGCGGATCTTGTTGCCTGCTTTTGCTTTAGCTTTAGGTTTAGCTTTCGCCACGATCCACCTCTAGCCGAAGATCTCTTCGACGGTCTTGCCGCGCTTCGCCGCGATCTGCGTCGGCGAGCGCATCTGCGACAACGCGTTCATCGTCGCGCGAACGACGTTGATCGGGTTGCGCGAGCCGTAGCTCTTCGCGAGAACGTTGCGCACACCCGCGCACTCGAGCACCGCTCGCATCGCGCCACCCGCGATGACGCCCGTGCCTTCGGATGCCGGCTGCATGAACACGCGCGTCGCGCCGTGCGCACCGCGCAGCTCGTACTGCAGCGTGTCCTTCTTCAAAGCGATCGTGTACAGGTGCTTGCGCGCCGCCTGCATAGCCTTCTGAATGGCTTGCGGCAACTCACGCGCTTTGCCGTAGCCGAAGCCGACGCGACCATTGCCGTCACCGACGACGGTGAGCGCCGTGAAACCGAATTGCCGGCCGCCCTTGACGACCTTCGCAACGCGATTCACCGCAACCAATTTTTCTTGGAACTCGTCAGCGTTTGCCATGATTTAGCTCTTAGACGTTGAGGCCCGCTTCGCGCGCGGCATCAGCCAGCGCTTTGATGCGGCCGTGATACTTGAACCCGGATCGATCGAACGCGACCTTCTCGACTCCCGCCTGCTTCGCACGCACGGCGATTTCTTTGCCGACGGCGGTGGCGGCCGCGATGTTGCCCGTGGACTTCAGTCCCTTGCGCAGCTCCTTCATGAGCGTGGACGCGCTCGCGACGACGCGATTGCCTTCGGGCGCGATGATCTGCGCGTAGATGTGCTGCGGCGTGCGGTGCACGCACAATCGATGAACGCCTTGCAGCGAGATCCGCACTCGCGTACGTCGCGCGCGACGTTGACGGTTTGCTTTCTTGGTCGTAGCCATGACTACTTCTTCTTCGCTTCTTTGATCTCGATGCGCTCGTTCGCGTACTTGACGCCTTTGCCCTTGTAGGGCTCCGGCGGCCGGTAACTGCGCAGATCCGCGGCCACCTGCCCGACCTGCCGTCGATCCATGCCTTTCACGATGATCTCGTTCTGGCTCGGTGCCTCGATCGTGATGCCCTTCGGAATCGCGTACTCGATGGGATGCGAGAAACCGAGCGTCAAGTTCAATTTCTGGCCCTGCACCGCAGCGCGATAGCCGACGCCCACGAGCTCGAGCTTTTTCTCGAACCCCTTGGTCACGCCCGTGACCATGTTCGCGAGATGAGCGCGCGTCGTGCCTGCCATCACGTTCGCGATACGGCCGCCCGATCGTGCGGCAACCTTGACCTTGCCGTCGTCCACGGTGACCTCAACGTCGGCGCCGACGTTAAGCGTGAGGCTGCCCTTCTTGCCCTTGATCGTGACGGATTGGCCGTTCACTTCGGCGCTCAGATCCTTGCTGAGCTCGATGGGCTTGTTCGCTACTCTCGACATCGTGGTGACTCGAATTCGTGATTAGGAGACGATGCAGAGCACTTCGCCGCCGTGGCCCTGCGCTTTCGCTTGACGGTTCGTCATGACGCCCTGCGACGTCGACACGATCGCCACGCCGAGGCCGCCCTGCACGACCGGCAACTGGTCGACGCGCTTGAAGATCCGAAGTCCCGGACGGCTCACACGCTGGATTCGCTCGATCACGGGGCGATCCTGGTAGTACTTCAGCGTCAGCGTCAGCGTGTCCTTACCATCCACGTTCTCGGCGGCGACGCCCGCGAGATAGCCTTCCTGCTCCAGGACCTTGGCCACGGCGAGCTTCTGCTTCGATGCGGGCAGCGTCACGGACGGCTTGCGCGCGGTCTGCGCGTTGCGGATGCGCGTCAGCATGTCGGCGATCGGGTCGGTCATACTCATGGCTGTATCCTCACCAGCTGGCCTTGCGCACGCCCGGGATCTCGCCGCGCATCGTCGTCTCGCGCAGCTTCGTTCGCGACAGGCCGAACTTGCGGTAGTAGCCGTGCGGCCGACCCGTCAACGCGCACCGATTGCGCAGGCGAACCGGGTTGGCGTCACGCGGCAGGTTCTGCAGCTTCTTTTGCGCCTCGAGCTTGGCATCTTCCGAGCTCCTCGGATTGCGAATGAGCTCCTTGAGCTCTGCGCGCTTCGCGGCGTAACGCTTCACCGCCTGCTCACGGTGGCGCTGGCGCATCAGCATCGATTTCTTAGCCATTAGCGATCACCCCGCAGCGGGAACTTGAAGGCCTCGAGCAATGCCCGGCCGGCATCGTCGTTGCGCGCCGTCGTGGTGATCGAAATATCGAGACCACGAATGGCGTCCACTTGGTCGTAATTGATTTCCGGAAAAATGATTTGCTCTTTCACGCCGAGGTTGTAGTTGCCTCGGCCGTCGAACGCCTTGCGCGACACGCCGCGAAAGTCGCGAATCCGAGGCATCGCGACGCTGATCAAGCGGTCGAGGAACTCGTACATCTGCGCCTTGCGCAGCGTGACCTTGCAGCCGATCGCGACGTTGTCGCGAACCTTGAAGCTCGCGACCGACTTCTTGGCCTTGCAAGCCACGGGCTTCTGACCGCTGATCTTCGCGAGGTCGCCCATCGCGTTATCGAGGACCTTGCGGTCCGCCAACGCTTCGCCGACGCCCATGTTCAGCGTGATCTTGGTGATCCGCGGCACCGCCATGGGGTTCTTGACCTGCAGCTGCTTCATCAGCTGCGGGACGACCTCCTTGCGGTAGAACTCTTGTAGTCTTGCTGCCATATCAGGTATCCACTACTTCGTCGTTGCCCTTGAAGAACCGCACCTTGCGGCCGTCGGACAACTTGCGGTATCCGACGCGATCGGCCTTCTGCGTCGTGGGGTTGAACAGACTCACATTCGACGGATGCACCGACTTTTCCTGGTCGACGATGCCGCCGGCGACGCCCTTCTGCGGGTTCGGCCGTTGATGCTTGTGCGCGACGTTCACGTTCTCGACGACGACGCGGCCACCATCCTCGACGCGCAGCACGGTCCCGCGTCGGCCCTTGTCTTTGCCGGCGGTCACGATGACCTGGTCGCCTTTCTTGATGCGGTGCATGTTCGTTAGTCCTAGAGAACTTCCGGAGCGAGCGAAATGATCTTCATGAACTGGGTCGTACGAAGCTCGCGCGTGACCGGCCCGAAGATACGTGTGCCGATGGGCTCGAACTTGTTCGTCAGGAGCACTGCGGCATTGCCGTCGAAACGGATTACCGAGCCGTCCGGGCGGCGCAAACCGTGGCGAGTACGCACGACGACGGCGTGATACACCTCGCCCTTCTTCACACGGCCGCGCGGGATCGCGTCCTTGATCGTGACCTTGATGATGTCACCGATGTGCGCATAGCGCCGCTTGGAGCCGCCGAACACCCTGATGCACATCAGGCTGCGCGCGCCGCTGTTGTCGGCGGCATTCAAAATGGTTTGGGTTTGAATCATGGCGGCCCCTTACGCTTCGGTCTCCACCGGGGCACGCGCGACGATCTCGACGACGCGCCACGACTTCCGCTTGCTGATCGGGCGGCACTCCACGATCGCAACAGTGTCGCCTTCGCGGCACGTGCCTTCCTCGTCGTGCGCCATGACCTTCGTCGTGCGGCGAATGAACTTGCCGTAGGCCGGGTGCTTGACCAGGCGCTCGATCGAGACGGTGATGCTCTTCTGCATCTTGTTGCTGACGACGCGACCGATCATGGGGCGCTGAGTCGGCTTTTTCGGGGTTTCGCTCATATCTCTACTCGCTACTTCTTCACGCGTTCGCGTTGCATCGTCTTCAGCCGCGCGATCGACTTCCGCACCTTGCCGAACTGGTCGGGCTTCGCGCCCTGACCCGAAGCGGCTTGCATACGCAGGTTGAACTGCTCGCGGCGGAGCTTCAGAAGCTCTTCGCCGAGGTCGGCATCCGACTTCTCACGAAACGCCTTTCTCTGCTCTTTGACTTTCATCAGCCTGCGGTCCGTTCCACGAACGTGGTGCTCAAGGGCAGCTTGGCGGCCGCGAGCGCGAACGCCTCGCGAGCCACTTCTTCCGTCACGCCGGCAATCTCGTACAGCAGCCTGCCGGGCTGCACCTGCGCAACCCAGTACTCGACGTTGCCCTTACCCTTGCCTTGCCGCACTTCGAGCGGCTTCTTCGTGATCGGCTTGTCGGGGAACACGCGAATCCAGATGTGGCCGCCGCGCTTCACGAAACGCGTCATGGCGCGGCGCGCGGCCTCGATCTGCCGCGCCGTCACCTGGCCGCGCTCGATGGACTTGAGCCCGTAGTCGCCGAACGCGACCGAGCTGCCGCGATGCGCGAGGCCACGGTTGCGTCCCTTGAATTGCTTGCGAAATTTCGTGCGTTTCGGTTGCAGCATGGTACTTAAGCCTGTGCCTGCGGCGGACGCTGCGCGTCGGCCTGCTCACCGGGC
Source organism: uncultured Gammaproteobacteria bacterium (assembly GCA_963741255.1). Lineage (GTDB taxonomy): Bacteria > Pseudomonadota > Gammaproteobacteria > Steroidobacterales > Rariloculaceae > FEN-1219. The sequence continues at coordinate 13,069 of CAVUHM010000009.1, forward strand.
GCCTGCTCCGTCGGTGCGCTTTCGCGCACTTCGCCGCGGAACACCCAAACCTTCACGCCGATCACGCCATACGTCGTGCGCGCTTCGGCGAGACCGTAGTCGATGTCGGCGCGGAACGTGTGCAGCGGCACGCGGCCTTCGCGATACCACTCCGAGCGCGCGATCTCCGCGCCGTTCAAGCGGCCGGACACGCGCACCTTGATGCCTTCGGCGCCGATCCGCATCGTGTTCGTGACAGCGCGGCGCATGGCGCGGCGGAACTGCACCCGGCGCTCGAGCTGCTGCGCGATACCCTCGGCCACCAGCAACGCATCGAGCTCCGGCTTGCGAATCTCGGCGATGTTGAGCCGGACGTCGTGCAACGGCAGGCCGAGCAGCTTCGCGACTTCGCCGCGCAGCTTCTCGATGTCCTCGCCCTTCTTGCCGATCACGACACCCGGTCGCGCCGTGTGAATCGTGATGTTGGCCTTCTTGGCAGGGCGCTCGATATAGATGCGGCTGATCGACGCTTCCTTGAGCTTCTTGCGCAAGAACTCACGCACGCGGTGATCTTGCTCGACGTAGATCGGGAACGTCTGCGTGTTCGCATACCACCTCGACGACCACTCTTTCGTGATGCCGAGGCGAATGCCGACCGGATGAACCTTTTGACCCATACGTTACTCGTCGCCTACTCGAACGGTGATGTGGCTGTTGCGCTTCAGAGATGCGGTCGCCGCGGCCCTTGGCACGAGCGGCGTAACGCGCGAAGAACGGGGCGCCGTCGACTTGCACGTTCGACACCTTCAGCTCGTCGATGTCGGCGCCGTGATTGTGCTCGGCATTGGCAATGGCCGACTCGAGCACCTTGTGCATCATTCGCGCGGCCTTCTTGCGGCTGAACGCGAGAATCTTCAGCGCGCTCGCTACGGTCTGGCCGCGGATCTGATCGGCGACGAGCCGACACTTCTGCGGCGAGATGCGGGCGTACCTGAGCTTGGCGACGACTTGCATGACCTGAGACGCTCCCTTACTTCTCGCCGCCGCCGGACTTGCCGCCACCGCCGCCGCCACCACCACCCGCAGGGGCGCCTGGGGCCGCACCGGGTGCTCCGGGAGCGCCGGGCGTCGTCGCGACCTTGCGGTCGCCGGAGTGGCCCTTGAAGGTGCGCGTCGGCGCGAACTCGCCGAGCTTGTGGCCGACCATGTTCTCGGACACGAGCACGGGTATGTGCTGCCGGCCGTTGTGGACGGCAAGCGTGAGGCCGACCATGTCCGGGCACGATCATCGAGCGCCGCGACCACGTCTTGATGGGCCGACGGTCGCTCGTGGCCGCAGCCTTCGCGACCTTGTCGAGCAGGTGCGAGTCGACGAAAGGACCTTTCTTGATCGAACGTGCCATAGCGTCTCTCTAAACTATTTCTGCCGGCGATCGCGCACGATCATGTTGCGCGTACGCTTGTTGCGGCGGGTCTTGTAGCCCTTGGTCTTCTGGCCCCACGGCGAGACCGGATGCGGATTGCCTTGGCCGGACTTGCCTTCACCGCCGCCGTGCGGGTGATCGACCGGGTTCATCACGACGCCGCGGACCGTCGGACGAATACCGCGCCACCGCTTGCGCGCCGGCCTTGCCGATCTTGCGCAGGTTGTGCTCGTCGTTACCGACTTCGCCGATCGTGGCGCGGCAATTCACGTGCACCTTGCGCATCTCGCCGGAGCGCAGGCGAACCGTGACGTACTCGCCTTCGCGAGCCACGACCTGCACGGATGCCCCGGCGCTGCGCGCCATCTGCGCGCCCTTGCCCGGCTTCAACTCGATGCAGTGAACAGCGAGCCGATCGGGATGTTCTTCAGCGGCAACGCGCTGCCCGGCTTGATCGGAACGTCGACGCCCGACACGATCGGATCGCCGGCCTTCGCGCCTTTCGGCGCGAGGATGTAGCGACGCTCGCCGTCGGCATACAGCACCAGCGCGAGATACGCCGTGCGATTCGGATCGTACTCGAGCCGCTCGATGCGGCCCGCGACGCCGTCTTTGTCGCGCTTGAAGTCGATGACGCGGTAATAGCGCTTGTGCCCGCCGCCTTGGTGCCGCGTCGTGATGCGGCCCTGATTGTTGCGGCCGCCGCGCTTGTGGATTGGCTCGAGCAGCGGCTCGTACGGATCGCCCCGATGCAATCCTTCCTTGACGACGCGGACAACGAACCGTTGGCCGGGTGAAGTTGGTTTGAGCTTACGTAACGCCACGATGCTGCCCCGCGCGCCTAGTTACTCGGCGCCCATGAAGTTGATGTCCTGGCCCGGTGCGAGTCGCACATAGGCCTTCTTAAACGTTGACGCGTGCCGGCGCGCTGACCGAAGCGCTTTTGTCTTGGCCGGGATGCGCACCACGGACACGCGCTCGACCTTGACCTCGAAGAGCAGCTCGACGGCCTGCCGGACGTCGCTCTTCGTCGCATCGCTGCGCACTCTGAAGACGATCTGGCCAGCCTCGGCGAGGCGCGTGGCCTTCTCCGAGATGTGGGGGCCGAGCAAGACCTGCATCAAACGTTCGCGGTGGGCCGGGTTGCTCATTTGAGCCGCTCCTCGACAATCTTGAGTGCCGCGGCCGTGATCACGATCTTGTCGGCGCCGACGAGGCTCACGGGATCGATCAGCTGTGCCTCGAGCACCGAGACGTTCGGCAAATTCCGCGCAGCGAGCCAGAGCTTCTTGTCGAAAGCCTCGACGACGATGAGGCCGGTCGCGAAGCCGAGCTTGTCGAGCTTCAGCTCTAAGCTCCTTCGTTTTCGGCTCCGACGGCACGACCTCCGGGGTCACGAGCAGCCGGTCCTGGCGCAACAGCTCCGACAGCACCGAGCGCATCGCGCCGCGGTACATCTTGCGGTTGACCTTCTGCGCGAAGTCGCGCGGCCGCGCGGCGAAGGTTCGGCCGCCGCCGACCCAGATCGGGCTGCGAATCGAGCCCACGCGGGCACGACCCGTGCCCTTCTGCTTCCACGGCTTCTTGCCGCTGCCGCTCACGTCGGAGCGATTCTTCTGGGCCTTCGTGCCGGCACGCGCGCCGGCCAAATGGGCCGTCACGACCTGATGCACGAGCGGCTCGTTGAACGCGGCACCGAACGTCGCATCCGCGAGCTCGAGCGTGCTTTTACTACCCTGGACTTTGACTTTCATCGCTCGATCTCGTGTCGAAGTTATTTGGCCACGGCCTTAATGGCCGGACGAACGACGAGCTGGCCGTTCTCGCTGCCGGCGACCGCGCCCTTCACGAGCAGCAGGTTGCGTTCGGCATCGACCTTGACGACCTCGAGGTTGATCGTCGTGACCTTGTCGGCGCCCAAGCGACCCGCCATGCGCTTACCCGGGAACACTCGGCCCGGCGTCTGCCGTTGACCGATGGCGCCCGGCGCGCGGTGCGACAGCGAGTTGCCGTGCGACATGTATTGATGCGAAAAGTGGTGGCGCTTGATGACGCCCGCGTAGCCCTTGCCCTTCGTGGTGCCGCTCACGTCGACGAACTGGCCGGGTTTGAAGAGATCGACCTTGAGCTCCGTGCCCGGAGCCAGCTTCTCGCCCTCGCCTTGCTCGAGCCGGAACTCGTAGAGCCCACGACCCGGGTCGACCTTCGCTTTGGCGAAATGGCCTGCTTCCGGCTTCGTGGTGCGATGAGCTTTGGGAGCGGCGCCGACCGTGACTTGCACGGCGCTATAGCCGTCGCGCTCGACCGTCTTCACGATCGTGACGCGATTTGGCAGCGCTTCGATGACGGTGACCGGAACGGAGTCGCCGTTTTCCCGGAAAATGCGGGTCATGCCGCATTTTCGGCCCACTAAACCGACTGACATTTGTCTTCCTCTATATCCGCGCCGACTACATCGGCCGGCGCTTCAGCCAGGGCTGCGACCAAGCGCGCTCTGGCACCCATGACTCCACCGCTAAGTGGCGTCGAAATTTTTTGGATCCCGGCGGCAACTGTCCGGGCTGCTGAAAAGCCCGGCATTATAGCCGCCCTCGACTCCCTAGTTCAACGAGCTCAATTGAGCTTGATCTGGACGTCGACCCCCGCCGGCAGCTCGAGCTTCATCAACGCATCGACCGTTTTGTCTGTCGGATCAACGATATCCATGAGGCGCTTGTGCGTCAGGAGCTCGTACTGATCCCGCGCGTCCTTATCGGCATGCGGCGAGATCAGAATCGTGTACCGCTCGATCTTGGTCGGCAGCGGCACCGGACCGCGGACCGTGGCGCCCGTCCGCTTGGCCGTTTCGACGATCTCTCGGGCCGATTTGTCGATCAAGCGGTGATCGAACGCCTTGAGCCGGATCCTAATGTTCTGATTCGCCATGATTTTCTCTTGATTCCTATTGAATGATCTTGGCGACGACGCCGGCGCCGACAGTTCGGCCACCCTCGCGAATCGCAAACCGTAAGCCCTCTTCCATCGCGATCGGTGAAATCAGCTCCACCTTCATCTGAATGTTGTCGCCCGGCATCACCATCTCGGTCGCCTCCGGCAGCTCTACCGCACCCGTCACGTCCGTCGTCCGGAAGTAAAACTGCGGCCGATATCCCTTGAAGAACGGCGTGTGCCGGCCACCCTCTTCCTTCGTCAGGATGTACACCTCGCACTCGAACTTCGTGTGCGGCGTGATCGAGCCCGGCTTCGCCAACACCTGACCGCGCTCGACTTCCTCACGCTTCGTGCCGCGCAGCAGCACACCCACGTTGTCGCCAGCCCGGCCTTCGTCCAACAGCTTCCGGAACATCTCGACACCCGTGCAGATCGTCTTCTGCGTCGGCTTAAGGCCCACGATCTCGATCTCGTCGCCGACCTTCACGATCCCGCGATCAATACGCCCCGTCACCACCGTGCCGCGGCCCGAGATCGAAAACACGTCCTCGATCGACATCAGGAACGGCCCGTCAATCAGGCGCTCCGGCATCGGGATGTACTTGTCCATCTCCGCGACCAGCTTCTCCACGCTCGGCGCACCCAGCGGCGACGTATCCCCTTCCAGCGCCTTCAGCGCGCTACCAATGATGATCGGGGTCTTGTCGCCCGGAAATTCGTAGGTGGTCAAAAGATCTCGGACTTCGAGCTCCACCAGCTCCAGAAGCTCCGCATCGTCCACCATGTCCGCCTTGTTCATGTACACCACGATGTACGGCACACCCACCTGGCGCGCCAACAAAATGTGCTCCCGCGTCTGCGGCATCGGACCATCCGCTGCCGAGACCACGAAAATCGCCCCGTCCATCTGCGCCGCGCCCGTGATCATGTTCTTCACGTAGTCCGCGTGCCCCGGACAGTCCACGTGCGCGTAGTGCCGCGCATCGCTCTCGTACTCCACGTGCGCCGTCGCAATCGTGATGCCGCGCGCCTTCTCTTCCGGCGCCTTGTCAATCTGGTCGTACGCCATGAACGTACCCCCATGCTTCGCCGCCATCACCTTCGTCAACGCCGCCGTCAACGTCGTCTTCCCATGATCTACGTGACCAATCGTTCCTACGTTCACGTGCGGCTTCGTTCGAGCGAATTTTTCTTTGGACACGGCGGTTACCTCTTTCCTCTGTGACTAATTCGGTGGGGCCGCTTCAGGCGGCCCGATCCTTGATGACATGTTGGCTGACGTTCGCAGGCGCTTCCGCATACTGCGAGAATTCCATCGTGTACGTCGCGCGCCCCTGGCTCATCGAGCGCAGTGCCGTCGCATAGCCGAACATTTCCGCGAGCGGCACGCGGGCACGAACGATCTTGGCGGCAGGAGCGTCTTCGATGCTTTGCAACACGCCGCGCCGGCGGCTCAGCTCGCCCGTGATTTCGCCGAGATACGAAGGTGGCGTGACGACACCGACGTTCATGATCGGCTCGAGCAACGCTGGGCGGGCCTTGCGCGCGCCTTCCTTGAATGCGGCGGCGCCGGCGAGCTTGAACGCCGTGGCGCTGGAGTCGGAACCGCGATGCTGGCCGTCGAGCACCGTGACTTTGACGTCGACGACGGGGTAACCGGCGATTACACCGGCGGCCATCTGCTCACGAACGCCCTGGTCGACGGCCGGAATCAACTCGGCCGGAAGCGCCCCGTCCCGGATGCGATCGACGAATTCGTAACCGTGACCGGCCGGCAACGGCTCGAGCCGGAGCTGGACCTGGGCGAACTGCTCGCGTCCTCCGGCCGTCGGCCGAACGAACCGATGCTCCTGCTCCACGGCCTTGGCGATTGTCTCGCGGTACGCAACCTGCGGCCGACCGACGTTCGCGGCCACGCCGAACTCACGCAGCATGCGATCGACGACGATCTCGAGGTGTAGCTCGCCCATCCCACTCAAGATCGTCTGACCGGACTCGGCGTCGACGTGCACTCGCAACGTCGGGTCCTCGCGCACCAGCTTCGCGAGCGCCTGCGCCAGCTTGTCCTGATCTTCCTGCGTCTTCGGCTCGATCGCGGCTGAAATCACGGGCTCCGGAAACTCCATCATCTCGAGCGTAATGACAGCATCGGGATCCGTGAGGGTGTCGCCGGTCGTGACGTCGCGCAAGCCGACCGCGGCGGCGATGTCGCCTGCGCGCACTTCGGCGATCTCGGAACGCTCGTTCGCGTGCATCTGAACTAGGCGGCCGACCGTCTCGCGCGCGTCTCGTTGCGGAATATAGACCGCGTCGCCGGTCTGCAGGACCCCGGAATACACGCGGAAAAAAGTCAGGCTGCCTTCGGCAGAATCCGTGGCGATCTTGAACGCGAACGCCGCGAACGGTTCCTTGTCGCTCGGCGCACGAGCGCCGTCCGCTCCGGCGACCAACCCTGCGATGGCCGGCCGATCGGACGGTGACGGCAAATAGAAAATGACCGCGTCGAGCAGTGCTTGCACGCCCTTGTTCTCGAATGCCGAACCGCACAGCACCGGCACGATCTCGCCTTTCAGGCAACGCGCGCGCAGACCCGAGCGGATCTGCTCGATCGTGAGCTCGCCGCCATTCAAGAAGATGTCGACGAGTCGCTCGTCGCCTTCGACCGCGGCTTCGATCAGCTTCGTGCGAAGCTCGCTCGCACGCTCGCGGAGCGCCGCAGGGATCTCGCCTTCGAAGAAACGCATTCCTAGCGTTCGGTCATCCCACCGAATCGCTTTCATCGTGACTAGATCGACGACGCCCTCGAACTCGTCCTCGGCGCCGATCGGCAGCTGCACTGCAACCGCGTTCGGCGTGAGTCGGTCGCGAATTTGCTCGAGCACGCGGAAGAAGTCCGCGCCGGCCCTGTCCATCTTGTTCACGAAGGCCACGCGTGGCACGCCGTACTTGTTCGCTTGCCGCCACACGGTCTCCGTTTGCGGCTCCACGCCGCCGACCGAGCAGAACACGGCTACGGCGCCGTCGAGCACGCGAAGTGAGCGCTGCACCTCGATCGTGAAATCGATGTGCCCGGGTGTGTCGATGATGTTGATGCGGTGCTCGGGCAGGCTGCGCGCCATGCCCTTCCAGAAGCAAGTCGTCGCGGCCGACGTGATCGTGATGCCGCGCTCCTGCTCTTGCTCCATCCAGTCCATGATGGCGGCGCCATCATCGACCTCACCGATCGTGCGCGAGACCCCCGTGTAGAACAGGATCCGCTCGGTAGTCGTCGTCTTGCCGGCATCGATGTGGGCCATGATGCCGATATTCCGGTACCGCGCGATGGGGGTCTTCCGTGGCATTTCGGGGCCCTAACACCATCACTACCAGCGATAGTGCGCGAACGCTCTATTCGCGTCCGCCATGCGATGCGTGTCTTCGCGTTTCTTGACCGCGGCGCCGCGGTTCTCCGCCGCATCGATGAGCTCGTGCGCCAGGCGCATGGCCATGCTCTTCTCGGACCGCGCCCGCGCCGCTTCGATGGCCCAGCGCATGGCCAGCGTCTCGCGTCGCGTGGCTCGAACCTCGACCGGCACCTGATATGTGGCACCGCCGACGCGACGGGACTTCACCTCGACGGCCGGCTTGATGTTCTCGAGGGCTTGACCCAGAAGCTCGATCGCTCGACCTTGGTCCTTGCCGACACGCTCCGACATGCGGTCGATCGCGCCATACACGATCTTCTCGGCTACGGATTTTTGGCCGCTCTTCATGACCATGTTGATGAACTTGGCCAGCATCGTGTTACCGAACTTCGGATCCGGCAACGAGCTGCGACGAGGGGCTTGGGCTCTACGCGACATGATTAACCTTTGGGCCGCTTGGCGCCGTATTTCGAGCGACCCTGGCGCCGATCGCCGACGCCGCCGCAATCGAGCGTTCCACGCACGATGTGATATCGCACACCGGGAAGATCCTTGACGCGGCCGCCGCGGATCAGCACGACCGAGTGCTCCTGAAGATTGTGGCCTTCGCCGCCGATATAGCTCGTGACCTCGAAACCGTTCGTCAAACGCACGCGCGCTACCTTGCGCATGGCCGAGTTCGGTTTCTTCGGTGTCGTCGTGTAGACGCGAGTGCAGACCCCGCGCTTTTGCGGCGACGCATTCAACGCCGGCACGTTGCTCTTGGTCTTTTCCGCTCTACGCGCTTTACGAACGAGTTGGTTGGTCGTCGCCATTCAATGTTTCCAAATAAAGTTTGGCCCGTTACCGGCTCAAAGCTCGGCATCCGGGCCAACAGAACGTCCCGCTCTGGCCCTGTTCGCGAAGAATCTAGTTCGCGAAACGGCCTTAGGTCATGCCAGGACAGCCCGGAATTCTAGGCTTCCGAGCCAACTGGCGTCAACCGCAAATGCAGGAGCAATTTGCGGCCAACCAAGGGCTTAAGTCACCGGTGCCTGCTCAGCTGCCTCCGCCGCCTTGCTCGCCTCGGCCGCCGCTGCCGCTTCGGCCTTCAGTTGCTGCTGGACGTCGAGCTCCTTGAGCTCCGCGGCCAGGATCTCTTCCTGGGTCCGGCGCCGATCCTCGTGGTGGGCATAGCCAGTGCCCGCCGGGATCAACCGGCCGACGATCACGTTCTCCTTGAGGCCGCGCAGATCGTCGCGCAGGCCGCGCACCGCGGCCTCCGTGAGCACGCGCGTGGTCTCTTGGAACGACGCCGCCGAGATGAACGACTCGGTCGCGAGCGAGGCCTTCGTGATGCCGAGCAGGACCGGATCGAAGGTCGCGCTCTTGCCGTTCTTGATGCCGGCCTCGCGGTTCGCTTCCACGACCCGGTGACGATCGACCTGCTCGCCGCGCAGCAGGCGTGTATCGCCGGTGCCCGTGATCTCGACCTTACGCAGCATCTGCCGAATGATGACCTCGATGTGCTTGTCGTTGATCTTCACGCCCTGGAGACGATAGACGTCCTGAATTTCGCGGACGAGGTAGTCGGCCAGCCTCTCCACACCCTGCAACCGCAGGATGTCGTGGGGGTTCGGCTCGCCGTCGGCGATGATTTCGCCGCGCTGCACCTTTTCACCCTCGAACACGTTCAGATGGCGCCACTTCGGAATCAGCTCCTCGTGCTCCTCAGCCTCTTCGTCGGTGATCACGAGGCGGCGCTTGCCCTTGGTCTCCTTGCCGAAGCTGACCGTGCCCGAGTACTCGGCCAGGATCGCGGGATCCTTGGGCCGGCGCGCCTCGAACAGGTCGGCGACTCGCGGCAGACCGCCCGTGATGTCGCGGGTCTTCGAGCTCTCTTGCGGCAAACGCGCGAGCACGTCGCCGACCATCACCCGCGCGCCATTTTCCATGCTGAGCACCGCACCCGACGGCAATGCGTACGCGGCCGGGATGTCGGTGTTCGGGAACGTGATGGCCTTGCCGTGGCTGTCGACGAGCTTCGCGGTCGGCCGATAGTCGCTGCTGCGCTGCGCCGCATCGAGGACCACGATACTGGTCAAACCCGTGATCTCGTCGACCTGTGACGTCACGGTCACGCCGTCGATGAAATCCTCGAACTTCAAGTAGCCGCTGACCTCGGTCACGACGGGGTGCGTGTGCGGGTCCCAGCTCGCGACGAGCTGACCCGGCTGCACGGCCTCGCCGTCCTTGATGCCGAGCGAGGCGCCGTACGGAACCTTGTAGCGCTCGCGCTCGCGACCGAACTCGTCGACGACGGCGAGCTCGCCGGATCGCGACGTCGTGATGCGATGGCCCTTCTGCTCGTGCGTAACCGTCTTCACGTTGTTGAAGCGGATCGTGCCGGCGCTCTTGACCTCCACGCTGTTCACCGCGGCCGAGCGCGACGCCGCGCCGCCGATGTGGAACGTGCGCATCGTGAGCTGCGTGCCCGGCTCGCCGATCGACTGCGCCGCGATGACGCCCACGGCCTCGCCGCGGTTCACGCGGTGACCCCGCGCGAGGTCGCGGCCATAGCACTGAGCGCACACGCCGTACTTCGTCGCGCAAGTAATCGGCGAGCGCACGAGCACCTGATCGATCGAGTAGGCTTCGAGCTGTTTGACGGCGCTCTCGTCGAGCAGCGTGCCGGCTTCAAGCACGACCTTGTCCGATCCCGGCGCCAGCACGTCGACCGCAGCGGCGCGGCCCAACACGCGCTCGCGCAAAGGCTCGACGATATCGCCGCCTTCGACGAGCGGCGTCATGAGCAGGCCGATAGTCGTGCCGCAATCGAGCTCCGTGACCACGAGATCCTGAGCGACGTCGACGAGGCGACGCGTCAGATACCCCGAGTTCGCGGTCTTCAGCGCGGTGTCGGCTAGGCCTTTGCGCGCGCCGTGCGTCGAGATGAAGTACTGCAACACGTCGAGGCCTTCGCGGAAGTTCGCCGTGATCGGCGTCTCGATGATCGAGCCGTCGGGCTTCGCCATGAGGCCGCGCATGCCGGCCAACTGGCGAATCTGCGCCGCGGAACCGCGCGCGCCAGAGTCGGCCATCATGTAGATCGAGTTGAACGACTCCTGCTGCCCACCCTTGCCGGCGCCTTCGGTGACAACCTCGACGCCGAGCTTGTCCATCATGGCCTTCGCGACCTGATCGTTCGTGCGTGACCAGATGTCGACGACTTTGTTGTAGCGCTCGCCGTCCGTCACGAGACCCGCCGCGTACTGGTCCTGGATGTCCTTGACCTCGTTTTCGGCCGATTCGAGGATCGCTTCCTTCTCCTTCGGCACGACCATGTCGTTCACGCCGAACGACACGCCGGCGCGCGTCGCATAGTGGAAGCCCGTGTACATGAGCTGGTCGGCGAACACGACGGTCTGTTTCAGCCCGATCTTCCGGTAGCACAGGTTGATCGTGGCCGAGATCGCACGCTTGTTCATCGTCCTATTGATCTGCTCGAACGGCATGCCGTCCGGCAGGATCTCCGACAACAGCGAACGGCCGACGGTCGTGGTCGTGAGCTTCGCCGTCGCGACACCGCCCACCTTCTCGCGGATCCGCACGCGGATCTTCGCGTGCAGCTCGATCGCGCCGGTCTCATAGGCACGATGCACTTCCTCGACGTCCGAGAACGCCATGCCCTCGCCGCGCGCGTTCGCGCGCTCGCGCGTCATGTAGTAGATGCCGAGCACGACGTCCTGTGACGGCACGATGATCGGCTCGCCGTTCGCGGGCGACAGGATGTTGTTCGACGACATCATCAATGCGCGGGCCTCGAGCTGCGCCTCGATCGACAACGGCACGTGGACCGCCATCTGGTCGCCGTCGAAGTCGGCGTTGAACGCCGTGCAGACGAGCGGGTGCAGCTGGATCGCCTTGCCTTCGATCAGCACGGGCTCGAACGCCTGGATGCCCAAGCGGTGCAGCGTCGGCGCGCGGTTCAGCATGACCGGGTGCTCGCGGATGACCTGCTCGAGGATGTCCCAAACCTCGGGACCCTCGCGCTCGACCAGGCGCTTCGCGGCCTTGATCGTCGTCGCTTCGCCGCGCAGCTGCAGCTTCGAGAAGATGAACGGCTTGAAGAGCTCGAGCGCGAGCTTCTTCGGCAAGCCGCACTGATGCAGCTTCAGCGTCGGGCCGACCACGATCACGGAGCGGCCGGAGTAGTCGACGCGCTTGCCGAGCAGGTTCTGGCGGAACCGGCCCTGCTTGCCCTTGATCATGTCGGCGAGCGACTTCAACGGGCGCTTGTTCGTGCCCGTGATCGCGCGGCCGCGGCGGCCGTTGTCGAGCAACGCGTCCACGGACTCCTGCAGCATGCGCTTCTCGTTGCGCACGATGATGTCCGGCGCGTTCAGCTCGAGCAGCCGGCGCAGACGGTTGTTGCGGTTGATGACGCGGCGGTACAGGTCGTTCAAGTCCGACGTCGCGAACCGGCCGCCATCGAGCGGCACGAGCGGCCGCAAGTCGGGCGGCAACACGGGCAGGACGGTCATGACCATCCACTCGGGCTTGTTGTTCGACTCGAGGAACGACTCGAGCAGCTTCAAGCGCTTCGACAGGCGCTTGATCTTGGTCTCGGAGTTCGTGCCTGAGATCTCGTCACGAACTTTGTTGACTTCGCTGCTCAAGTTCATCGCCGCGAGCAAGTCGCGCACGGCCTCGGCACCCATGCGGGCGTCGAACTCGTCGCCGTACTGCTCGATCGCTTCGAGGTACGCCTCGTCCGACAGCAACTGGCCCTTTTGCAGCGGCGTCATGCCCGCGTCGACGACGCAGAAAGCCTCGAAGTACAGAATCCGCTCGATCTCGCGCAGCGTCATGTCGAGCATGAGGCCGATGCGCGACGGCAGCGACTTCAGGAACCAGATGTGCGCGACCGGGCTCGCGAGCTCGATGTGGCCCATGCGCTCGCGCCGGACCTTCGTCTGCGTGACCTCGACGCCGCACTTCTCGCAGACCACGCCGCGGTGCTTGAGGCGCTTGTACTTGCCGCACAAGCACTCGTAGTCCTTGATGGGTCCGAAGATCTTCGCGCAGAAGAGCCCGTCACGCTCCGGCTTGAACGTGCGGTAGTTGATCGTCTCCGGTTTCTTGACCTCACCGTACGACCACGACCGGATCATGTCCGGAGACGCGAGCCCGATCTTGATCAGATCGAAGTCCTCGACCGCGTTCTGCTGCTTGAAGAGTCTTAAGAGATCTTTCATTTAGCGCCACCCACTAGTGAGTATTCGCGAAAACACTTTGTAACCGTTCTGCCGTGCACGCGGGTCAATCGTTCGTGTCGAGCTCGATGTTGATCGCGAGAGAGCGAATCTCCTTGACCAACACGTTGAACGACTCGGGCATGCCCGCCTGCATCTCGTGCGTGCCGTCCACGATGTTCTTGTACATCTTGGTGCGGCCTTGCACGTCGTCGGACTTGACCGTGAGCATCTCCTGGAGCGTGTACGCCGCGCCGTAGGCCTCGAGCGCCCAGACCTCCATCTCGCCGAAGCGCTGCCCACCGAACTGGGCCTTGCCGCCGAGCGGCTGCTGCGTGACCAAGCTGTAGGGCCCCGTCGAGCGCGCGTGCATCTTGTCGTCGACCAAGTGGTTCAACTTCAACATGTACATGTAGCCCACGGTCACCGGCCGATCGAACCGCTCGCCGGTCCGGCCGTCGTAGAGCGTCGTCTGTCCCGTCTCCGGCAAATCCGCGAGCTTCAGGAGGTGTTTGATCTCCTCCTCGTTCGCACCGTCGAACACCGGCGTCGCGATCGGCACGCCTTCGCTCAAGTTCGCGGCTAGCTCGCCGATCTCGTCGTCGTTCAACGACGCGATGTCCTCTTTCTGCCCACCGGTCTGGTTGTAGATCTTGTCGATGAACGTGCGCAGCTCCTTGACGTTACTGCCGACCCTGATCATCTCGCCGATCTTGAGCCCCAAGCCCTTCGCGGCCCAGCCGAGATGGGTCTCGAGCACCTGACCGACGTTCATGCGCGACGGCACGCCGAGCGGGTTCAGCACGATGTCGACGGGAGTGCCGTCCGCCGCGTATGGCATGTCCTCGACGGGCACGATCGTCGAGATCACGCCCTTGTTGCCGTGGCGGCCCGCCATCTTGTCGCCGGGCTGCACGCGGCGCTTCACGGCGAGGTAGACCTTCACCATCTTCAGAACGCCGGGCGCTAGATCGTCGCCGGCCGTGATCTTCTGCTTCTTCTCGTCGAAGCGCTTGTCGAACAACGCCTTCTGCGCGCGCAGCCGCTCTGCGGCCTGCTCGAGCGCGGCGTTGGCTTCGTCGGCCTTGACGCGGACCTGGAACCACTGCTCGCGCGGCAGCTCGTCCAAGTAGACCTTCGTGATCTTGGCGCCTGCTGCCAAGCCATTCGGCCCACCCGCAGCCACCTTGTTGATCAACGCCTTCTCGACGCGTTGATAGATGTCTTCCTCGAGGATGCGCTGCTGGTCGTCGAGATCCTTGCGCACGGCCTCGAGCTCTTGACGCTCGATCGATAACGCGCGGCCGTCCTTCTCGACGCCATCGCGCGTGAAGACGCGCACGTCGATCACGGTGCCGTCCATACCGGGCGGCACGCGCAAGCTCGTGTCCTTAACGTCCGAAGCTTTCTCGCCGAAGATCGCGCGCAGAAGCTTCTCTTCGGGAGTCAGTTGCGTCTCGCCCTTCGGCGTGACCTTGCCGACGAGGATGTCGCCGGCGCTGACCTCGGCGCCGATGAAGGCGATGCCCGACTCGTCGAGCTTCGTCAGTGCGGCATCGCCAACGTTCGGGATGTCCGCGGTGACTTCCTCGGGCCCGAGCTTGGTGTCGCGCGCAACGCAGGTTAGCTCTTCGATGTGGATCGTCGTGAACCGGTCCTCGATGACCACGCGCTCCGAGATCAGGATCGAGTCCTCGAAGTTGTAGCCGTTCCACGGCATGAACGCGACGAGCAAGTTCTGGCCGAGGGCGAGCTCGCCCATGCTCGTCGACGGACCGTCCGCGAGCACGTCACCCTTCTCGATCGCGTTGCCCGCTTTCACGAGCGGACGCTGATTGATGCAGGTGTTCTGGTTCGAGCGCGTGTACTTCGTCAGGTTGTAGATATCGACGCCGGCCTCGCCGGCCTTCGTCTCTTCGTCCTTCACACGCACGACGATACGCGACGCGTCGACGGAGTCGACGATGCCGCCGCGCCGAGCGACGACCGTGACGCCCGAATCGACGGCCACGGCGCGCTCCATGCCCGTGCCGACGAACGGCGTCTGAGTCCTGAGCGTCGGTACGGCTTGCCGTTGCATGTTCGAGCCCATCAACGCGCGGTTCGCGTCGTCGTGCTCGAGGAACGGAATCAGCGAGGCGGCCACCGACACGATCTGCTTCGGCGACACGTCCATGTACTGGATCTGGTCCGCCGGCAGCAGCGCGAACTCGTTCTGGTGGCGGCTCGATACGAGGTCTTCCGTGAACTCGCCCTTCGGGGACAGGGCCGCGTTCGCCTGCGCGATCACGTACTGGCCTTCTTCGATCGCCGAAAGGTAATCGATCTCGGCCGTGACCTTGCCGTCGGTGACGCGGCGATACGGCGTCTCGAGGAAGCCGTACGCGTTCGTCCGCGCGTACACGGACAGCGAGTTGATCAGGCCGATATTCGGACCTTCCGGCGTCTCGATCGGGCACACGCGGCCGTAGTGGGTCGGGTGCACGTCGCGGACCTCGAATCCGGCACGCTCGCGCGTGAGGCCGCCAGGTCCAAGCGCCGAAACGCGCCGCTTGTGAGTGACCTCGGACAGCGGGTTGTTCTGGTCCATGAACTGCGACAGCTGGCTCGAGCCGAAGAATTCCTTGACGGCCGCGGCCACGGGCTTCGCGTTGATCATCTCCTGGGGCATCAGCCCCTCGGACTCGGCGAGCGTGAGGCGCTCCTTCACTGCGCGCTCGACGCGCACCAGGCCGATGCGGAACGCGTTCTCTGCCATCTCGCCGACACTGCGGACGCGGCGGTTCCCGAGATGGTCGATGTCGTCGACGACGCCGTTGCCGTTGCGGATGTCGATCAGCGTCTTCAAGACCGCGATCACGTCATCCTTGCTGAGCACGCCCGGGCCTTCCGACTCGTTGCGGCCGACGCGGCGGTTGAACTTCATGCGGCCGACGGCCGACAGGTCGTAGCGTTCGCTGTTGAAGAACAGGTTCTGGAACAGGTTCTCGGCAGCTTCCTTCGTCGGCGGCTCGCCGGGACGCATCATGCGATAGATCTCGACGAGCGCCTCGAGCTTCGTCGAGCTCGAGTCGATCTTCAGCGTGTTCGAGATGAACGCGCCGCGGTCGAGATCGTTCACGAACAGCGTCTCGATCTTCTTGATGCCGGCGGCGATCAGCTTCTCGATCACGGTCTTCGTGAGCTCGTCGTTGGCGGTCGCGATCAGCTCGCCGCTCGACGTGTCGACGATGTCGTGCGCAAGCATCTTGCCCTCGAGGTAGTCCATCGGGACCTCGAGCTCCTTGACCTTGGCCTGCTCGAGCTCGCGCACGTGCTTCATCGTGATCCGGCGGTCTTTCTCGACGATGACCTTGCGGCCGATCTTGATGTCGAAGCTGGCCGTCTCGCCGCGCAGCCGCTCGGGGATCAGCTTCAGGAGGAAGCCATCCGCCGAGAGCTTGAACTCGTTCTTTTCGAAGAACAGATCGAGGATCTGCTCGTTCGTGTACTCGAGCGCGCGCAGCATGATGCTGACCGGCAGCTTGCGGCGCCGGTCGATGCGCACGAACACGCAGTCCTTCGGGTCGAACTCGAAATCGAGCCACGAGCCGCGGTACGGAATCACGCGCGCCGAGAACAGCAGCTTGCCGCTCGAGTGCGTCTTGCCCTTGTCGTGATCGAAGAACACGCCGGGGCTGCGGTGCAGCTGCGACACGATCACGCGCTCGGTGCCGTTGATCACGAACGTGCCGTGCTCGGTCATCAGCGGCATCTCGCCGAGATAGACCTCCTGCTCGCGGATGTCCTTGACCTTCTTCTTCGGTCCCGGCGCTTCCTTGTCGTAGATCATGAGGCGCACGAGCACGCGCAGCGGCGCGGCATACGTGAGGCCGCGGAGCTGGCATTCCTTGACGTCGAAGACCGGGTCGCCCAGGCGATAGCTCACGTACTCGAGGGCAGCGTTGCCCGAGTAGCTGACGATCGGGAACACGCTGCGGAACGCGGCGTGCAAACCCATATCGACGCGCTCGGTGCCCGCAGCCTCTTGCTGCAGGAACTTCTGATAAGAATCGATCTGGATCGAAAGGAGATAGGGAACGTTCAGGATGCCCGGCAGCTTCCCGAAGTCCTTTCTGATCCGCTTCTTCTCAGTGAACGAATAAGCCATGCCTGCGACTCCGATAATTAGGGCGAATTAGGGTCAGCCAGCAACAAGAACGAACGAAGGCCGACCGCCGCGATGGCAGTCGACGCTGTACGGAACCTGCACGCGAACGACCGCGGCTCGTCTCATGCGAGACGAGCCCGCGACGCTACGCAGACGAAATGCCCCATCACTTGATGGTGGCTTTCGCGCCTGCGTCCTCGAGCTGCTTCTTGATGGTCTCGGCCTCGTCCTTCTTCACGCCTTCCTTGACGGTGCTCGGCGCACCTTCGACGAGATCCTTGGCTTCCTTCAAACCGAGGCCCGTGACCGTGCGGACGACCTTGATGACGGCGACCTTGTTGTCACCGAAGGAGTCCATGACGACGTTGAACTCGGTCTTCTCCTCGGCCGGGGCAGCAGCGCCGGCCGCTGCACCGCCGACGGCGGCGACGGCTACTGGCGCGGCGGCGGAAACGCCCCACTTCTCTTCGAGCGCCTTCACGAGCTCGACGATCTCCAGGATCGGCTTCTTGCTCAGCGCTTCGACCAACTCTGCATTCGACAACGACATGACGATCTCTCCTCGAAAAAACGGTGATACCTGAAAACTAATGAACCTATGAAGCGGTTTCGGTTTGCTCGCTGCGGGCCTTCAGCGTTCGGGCCAACATCGCCGCGGGCTCGGCGAGCGTGCGCACGAGCTTCGTCAACGGCGCGTTCAGCAGCCGCACGAGACTCGTCCGTGCTTCGACAAGCGTCGGCAAGCGATGCCAACCGATCGATATCCGACGCCGGATAGAGCTCGCCGCCGATCGACAATGCGACGGTCACGAGCTTGTCGTGCTCCTTCGCAAAGCCCTTGACGACCCGCGCGGCGGCGCCCGGATCCTCGCGCGAGAACGCGAGCACCAACGGGCCCTTGAGGCTGGCCTTCATGCACTCGAAGCTCGTGCCTTCGATGGCGCGGCGCGCGAGCGTGTTCTTGACGACACGCACGTAGACGCCGGCTTGCCGAGCGGCAACCCGGAACTTCGTCATTTCGGCGACGGTGAGCCCGCGATACTCCGCGGCCACCGCAGATTGCGCCGTCTTGGCAACCGCGGCGACCTCGGTGACTACCGCTTGCTTCGCTTCGACATTCTGCGACATATCAACTCCCGGCGTCTCCTTGCGGAGATGCCCAATTGCCCGTGAGGGCTCTGCACACACATCGCGCCACGCTCGCGCGCGTCGCGACCTCAGGCCGCAAAATGCTCCTGCATTTGCGACACGCCGGCCGTCCTGGCCGGCGCCGCAAAATGCTCCTGCATTCGCGGCACTCCCGCCGTCCATGGCGGTCGTCGACGGTGTGCCTCATCGGAGCTATGCCGAGTCAGGTAACACCATCTGCGTAGGCGGCTCTCGCCATTAACACCGCCGTCAGAGACGCGCGGTGGGCCTACGGTCTTCGATGTCGACCGATCGTTACGGTCGTCTCAGAAATCAAACCCTTCCTTACGCCTCGTCCTCTTCCGCAACCACCAACGTCGACTGATCGACGAGCACGCCGGGACCCATCGTCGAGGACACGGAAACTTTCTGCATGTACACGCCCTTGGCGGAGGCGGGCTTCGCCTTGTTCAGGTCGGCCACGAGCGCCATCAAATTCTGCTTCAGCGCTTCGACCTCGAAGCTCACGTTGCCGATCACGCAATGCACGGTGCCGCCCTTGTCGGCGCGATAACGCACCTGGCCGGCCTTGGCGTTGCGCACGGCGCCCGCGACGTCGGCCGCGACGGTGCCGACCTTCGGGTTCGGCATGAGCCCGCGCGGGCCCAGCAGCTGACCGAGCTTGCCGACGACGCGCATCGCGTCCGGACTCGCGATCACGACGTTGTAGTCGAGATCTCCGCCCTGCATCTTCTCGGCGAGATCGTCCATGCCGACGATGTCGGCGCCGGCCTGCTTGGCAGCTTCGGCGTTCGCGCCTTGCGTGAACACGGCGACGCGGACCTTCTTGCCGCTGCCGTTCGGCAGCACGGTCGAGCCGCGCACGACCTGGTCGGACTTCGATGGCGTCGATGCCTAGGTTGATCGCGACGTCGACGGATTCGACGAACTTCGCGTGCGCGAGCTCCTTCACGAGCTTCAGCGCCTCGTCGGCCGGATAGGCCTTGCCGGGCTGCACTTTGCCTGGCGACGGCCTTCTGTGCTTTGGTTACGTTCGTCACGGCTTAACCCTCCACCTCGAGGCCCATGCTGCGCGCGCTGCCGGCGATGATCTTCACCGCGGCCTCGAGGTCCGCAGCATTGAGGTCGCGCGCTTTGATCTTCGCGATCTCCTCGAGCTGCTTGCGCGTGACTTTGCCGACCTTGTTCGTGTTCGGCGTGCCGCTGCCCTTGTCGATGCCGGCCGCCTTCTTCAGCAGCACGGTCGCGGGCGGCGTCTTCGTGACGAACGTGAAGCTGCGGTCGTTGTAGACCGAGATCACGACCGGCACGGGAATACCGACTTCCATGCCCTGGGTCTGCGCGTTGAACGCCTTGCAGAACTCCATGATGTTCACGCCGTGCTGGCCGAGCGCCGGTCCGACGGGCGGGCTCGGATTGGCCTTGCCCGGCCGGGACTTGAAGCTTGATGTAGGTTTCGATTTTCCGTGCCATACGCCTAATCCGCCATTGCCTATGCTTTTTCTACTTGGCTGAAGTCGAGCTCGACCGGCGTCGACCGGCCGAGAATCTGCACCGCCACCCTGACCTTGCTCTTCTCGTAATTGACGTTCTCGACGACGCCGCTGAAGTCGTTGAACGGGCCTTCGGTGACGCGCACCACCTCGCCCGGCTCGAACAGAACCTTCGGCCGCGGCTTGTCGACGCCTTCCTGCACGCGATTCAAGATCGCCTGCGCTTCTTTGTCGCGTGATCGGCGCAGGCCGATCGCTGCTGCCGCCGATGAAGCCGAGCACCTTCGGCACTTCCTTCACGAGGTGCCAGGTCTCGTCGTCCATCTCCATCTGCACGAGCACGTAGCCCGGGAAGAACTTGCGCTCGCTCTTGCGGCGCTGCCCTTCGCGCATCTCGACGACTTCTTCGGTCGGCACCAGGATCTCGCCGAAACGTTCCTGCAAGACCGGCGCGGCGCACGCGCTCGATCAGCGACTCCTTCACCTTGTGCTCGAAGTTCGAGTACGCGTGAACGACATACCACTGCAGGGCCATACGACTACAAGCCCCCTTGTCCCGTGATCCGGGTGGTCAGCCACAACAAGAACAGATCGAGCAACCAGAAAAACACGCCGCCGATCAGCGCGACGACCAGCACGACGACGTGGTCTGGATCGTCTCCTCGCGCGTCGGCCATACGACCTTGTTGCAGCTCGACTCGCGCACCCTGAATGAACTTCCAGAGCAGCCGCCCTTGCAACGACGTGAATGCCACGCCGGCCGGCGACGGCGAGCGCCACGATCACGCCGAGCGCGCGCAGCAACGCGGCGAGCTCCGCGAAGTAGTAGTAGCCGACGAGCCCCGCCAGCACGATCGACGATGGCGAGCGCGAGCTTCGCCGTGTCGACGAACGTCGGTTGTTCTTCTACTTTTGTTTCCATGCCCTGTGCCAAAGACGTCCGTAGCGCCCAACTCCACCCGGCGAAGTTGGCACGCCAGGAGGGACTCGAACCCCCAACCTGCGGTTTTGGAGACCGCTGCTCTACCAATTGAGCTACTGGCGTTCCGCTAGCTGACCTCTATTGAATGATCTTGGCGACGACGCCGGCGCCGACGGTGCGGCCGCCCTCGCGGATCGCAAACCGCAAGCCCTCTTCCATCGCGATCGGGGAAATCAGCTCCACCTTCATCTTGATGTTGTCGCCCGGCATCACCATCTCGGTCGCCTCCGGCAACTCCACCGCTCCCGTCACGTCCGTCGTGCGGAAGTAAAACTGCGGCCGATACCCCTTGAAGAACGGCGTGTGCCGCCCACCCTCTTCCTTCGTCAGGATGTACACCTCGCACTCGAACTTCGTGTGCGGATTGATCGAGCCCGGCTTCGCCAACACCTGCCCGCGCTCCACCTCTTCTCGCTTCGTGCCGCGCAGCAGCACCCCCACGTTGTCGCCCGCCCGACCTTCGTCCAGCAGCTTGCGGAACATCTCCACACCCGTGCAGATCGTCTTCGTCGTCGGCTTGATCCCGACGATCTCCACCTCGTCGCCGACCTTCACGATGCCCGCGGTCGATTCGACCCGTCACCACCGTGCCGCGACCCGAAATCGAAAACACGTCCTCGATCGGCATCAGGAACGGCCCGTCAATCAGGCGCTCCGGCACCGGAATGTACTTGTCCATCTCCGCCACCAGCTTCTCGACGCTCGGCGCCCCCAGCGGCGACGTATCCCCTTCCAGCGCCTTCAGCGCGCTCCCGATCACGATCGGCGTCTTGTCGCCCGGAAATTCGTACGTCGTCAGCAGATCCCGGACTTCGAGCTCCACCAGCTCCAGAAGCTCCGCGTCGTCCACCATGTCCGCCTTGTTCAGGTACACCACGATGTACGGCACACCCACCTGGCGCGCCAACAAAATGTGCTCCCGCGTCTGCGGCATCGGCCCGTCCGCCGCCGACACCACCAAAATCGCCCCGTCCATCTGCGCCGCGCCCGTGATCATGTTCTTCACGTAGTCCGCGTGCCCCGGACAGTCCACGTGCGCGTAGTGCCGCGCATCGCTCTCGTACTCCACGTGCGCCGTCGCAATCGTGATGCCGCGCGCCTTCTCTTCCGGCGCCTTGTCAATCTGGTCGTACGCCATGAACGTACCGCCGTGCTTCGCCGCCATCACCTTCGTCAGCGCCGCCGTCAACGTCGTCTTCCCATGGTCCACGTGCCCAATCGTCCCCACGTTTACGTGCGGCTTCTTTCGCTCGAATTTTTCTTTGGACATTTCCGGACTCCTGACTTTGGCTTCGACTTGGCGTGGCGGCCTGAGGCCGCCACGCCGTTTTATCTCTATATACTAATGTGTAACCGTCTTCTGCACCACCTTGGTGCAGCGACGCTGAACCCGTGGAGCCCACAACCGGATTTGAACCGGTGACCTCTTCCTTACCAAGGAAGTGCTCTACCGACTGAGCTATGTGGGCGGGAAAGCAAACTGGGAACAGACTCTCCTGTTCGACTCGAGCCCTCAAGCTCGCCTCCGAAAGTGGAGCGGGTGAGCGGAATCGAACCGCCACCATCAGCTTGGAAGGCTGAGGTTCTACCGTTGAACTACACCCGCCTGTTCTCGCCTACCTCGTCCAATTGGTGGAGGGGGTAGGATTCGAACCTACGAAGGCAAAAGCCAGCAGATTTACAGTCTGCCCCCGTTGGCCGCTTGGGTACCCCTCCGCGGACATAAGCCGGCTATTGTCTTTTCAGAGCGCGGGGAGTGTCAACAGGCGATCAGGCGGTTTTCGTCAGCTGCGGCTCGTCGCGAGCGGTCGCCGTGCAGCAACGTCACGAGATCGGCCTCGCCTTCGGTCAGGCCGAAGCAGGATATCAGCCGCGCCGACTCCTCGCCTCGCTCCGCGCAGCCGATCGCCTGCTCGTACGAGCGAGCTTCGGTCGCGAGCTCGATCTGTCCGAGCCGTTCGCCGAGCCGGCCGAGGTCCTCGCGACCGCGCTGGTCGCTTGCCGCGACGCGCGCGGCGAGGCTCATCGAGCACGCCGCCGAGGGAGCGCTCGAGCACCGCGCAACGCTCGGTCAGCGTGGAGATTCGGCGGTGGATCGGCCAGACGTAGACGACGTCGTAGATCACGAGGACTGCCACGGCAGCCGCGAGTCCCAAGGATCACTTCAGGCCAAGGTAGAGTTTTCTAGCATCACACGTACTCGTCTATGTGTTCGGGTGGAGGGTCGTGCGGTCGTTGTCGCGATCGGCAGCCGGCGTCGGCCGCGGCTGCGGCTGGCTGCGGCGGTCGGCCGCCGACGCCGGCGCCGACGTTGCGGCCGACAGGCGGCGGCAACGTCGGAACCGGTGGAGCAATGCGTTCGACATCCGCCATGGTGGCAACTCCGCGTTATGGTCACTGCGGCGCGCAAGCAGGCACGTCGCCTCATTCCTCGTTGAACCAATTGCTCGAGCCGCGCGCGAACCCGCAGCACGGCCTGACCGTGGATCTGGCAGACGCGCGACTCGCTGACTTCGAGAATCTCGCCGATCTCGCGCAGGTTCAGCTCCTGGTCGTAGTAGAGCGACAGCACGAGCCGCTCGCGCTCGGGCAGCGACGCGATCGCCTCGGCCAGCGCCTCGCGGAATTGATCCTCCTCGAGCATCGTCTCGGGGCCGTCCTCGGGCGCATCCGGCAACATCGACGCCCGTTCGGGATCGCCCGCGAGCTGCTCGTAGCTCAAGATGCGGCTCGACGCCGCGCTCTCGACCATGCGGTGGTATTCCTCGAGGCTGACGCCGAGCGTCGCCGCGATCTCCTGCGCCTTGGCGTCGCGTCCCGTCCGGTTCTCGATCGAGCGGATCGCCAGCGACACCTGCTTGGCGTTGCGGAACGTCGAGCGCGGCGTCCAATTCGAGCGGCGCGCTTCGTCGAGCATCGCGCCGCGGATCCTGATGCCGGCATAGGTCTCGAAGTTCGCGCCCTTGGTCGGCGCGAAGTTCTGCGCGGCGTTCAGCAGGCCGATCATGCCGGCCTGGATCAGGTCGTCGACCTCGATGTGCGCCGGCAGGCGGCTGACCACGTGGTAGGCGATGCGCTTCACGAGCTCGCCGTGCTGCAGCACGAGCTCGTCGACCGGCGGCAAGCCCGGCCGCGACGGCGGTCTTGTAGCCCGGCGTCATTGCACCCCCGCCCGCGACGCTCGATCCGGCCGCACCAGCCGCTCCATGAAGAACTCGACGCCGCCGCGCGCGTGCGCCGGCGCGTCCCAACCGTCGGCGACGCGACGCGAGACGCTGGAAGGCGCGCGCCGCGGGCTGCTCGGGAACGCTTCGACGACGGTCGCCTGGCGGCGAATCGCCTGGCGCACGTAGTCGTCGTTCGGCACGTAGCCGAAGTACGCCGGCGTAATGCCGAGGAATCGATGGCAGACGCGCATGCAGCTTCTCGTAGAGCTCGCGTCCGTGCACCGGCGACTCGACCATGTTGGCGACGATCTCGAACCGGCAGCTCGGTTGCCGGCGGCTCAAAACCTTGATGAGCCCATAGGCATCGGTCAGCGACGCCGGCTCGTCGCAGACGAGCACGACGACACGCTGCGCCGCTTCGCTGAACGTGATGACGCCGTCGCTCAAGCCCGCCGCCGTATCGACGAGCAGCACGTCGAGCGGCTCGAGCAGCTGGCTGAAGGCGCCGATGAGCCCGGCATGCTGCAGCGCGGCTCAGCGTCGCCATGCTGACGCTGCCCGAGCTCGCGGGCACGACGCGCAGCCCCGACGACGACGTCAGGATCGACGTCCTCGAGCGCGCATTGGCCGCTCACGACGTGCTCGAGATTCAGCCGCGCCTTCATACCGAGCAGCACGTCGACGTTCGCGAGCCCGAAATCGGCATCGAGCAGCATCGTGCTGCGGCCGAGCCGCGCGAGCGCCGCGCCGAGATTCACGGCGGTCAGCGTCTTGCCGACACCGCCTTTGCCGCCCGTGATCGCGATGACTTTGACGTTGCGCGGCGCGCTGAGGCGCCGCAAGCCCGCGGCTTGATCGAAGTACACGTCATGCATTGGCGGCGAGCTCCATGTGACCGAAACGATCCGCGAGCTCGTGCTCGTCGGGCGCCGCGGCGCCGTTCGCCGAGAGCTTCAGCGCGTTGTGCAGCAGCCAGAAACGCTTCGGCGCGGCGCGATGCAAGTCCTCCGGCACGCGCTGGCCGTCGGACAGATAGGCGACGCGGCAAGCGCGCTACCGATCGCGAGCGACAAGACGCCGCCGAGCGCCGCGGCCTCGTCGAGCTTCGTGACGATCAACGCCTCGGGCTTCGCGGCCTCGAACACCTTCAGCGCCTCGGCCAGGCAGCCGCGGTCGGCGCCGGCGGACAGCGCGAGCACGGTGCGGACCGCGTGGCCTTCGACCTTCAGCGTCGTGAACTGGTTGGCGAGGCGCACGTCGCGCTGGCTCATGCCGGCCGTGTCGATCAGCACGAGCTTCTTGTTCGGCGAAGCCGTCGAGCACGCGCCGCAAGTCCGCGGCGTTCTCGGCCACGTGCATCGGCGCGCGCAGGATTCGCGCGAAGTTGAACGAGCTGTTGGCGCGCACCGATACGATAGGTGTCGGTGCTGACGAGCCCGAGCTCCTCGACGCTGTGACGCAGCACGAAGCGCGCCGCGATCTTGGCGATGCTCGTGGTCTTGCCGACACCGGTGGGGCCGACGATCGCGAACACACCGCCGTCATCGGCCATGTCCCAAGTCACGAGCGGCAGGCGCTCGCCGAAACGGCGCACGACGAGCCGCATGGCCTCCTGCGAGTCGCTATCGGCCGGCACTTCGTCGGCGAGCTCCGTCGCCAGCGTCGAGTCGACGCCGAGCTTCGCGAGCTCGCGCAGCAGGCGCGCGCGCACCGGCGCCTGGCGATTCAGGTCGTTCCACGCGAGGCTCGCGAGCTGGGTTTCGAGCAGCCGGCGCAGATCCTTGATCTCGAGCGCCATCGACGACTCGCCGACGGTCGAGACCGGCGCCGGGCGCGGCGCTTGGCAGGCTCGACCTGGAGCTGGAGCAGCGGCCGAGCGCGGCCACGGTCGCCGTAGTCGTCGAGCTGCGCTCTCGCTCGTAGTCGTCGGCGCGCGGCGTCGGCTCTCGCGCTGCCGCGGCGACCGCCGAGCAGGCTGTCGTCGTAGTCGACGGCCGCGATGACCTCGACGCCTTCCGGCAGCTTGCGGCTCGACAGCATCACGGCATCCGGCGCCTAAGTCGGCGCGGATCGCGGTCAGCGCCTCTCGCATGTCGTTGGCAACGAATCGTCTGATGTTCATCTTCATTTCCTCCACGAGCTAGGCAGCATTGGCGCGCGCGGGCGGCGGTCGCGCGCCGGCAGCGCTCGGGCTACCGACGCTCGCCACGACGCGCAGCGACTTGTTGTGCGGAATCTCGCCATAGGCGAGCACCGCGAGATTCGGCGCGCCGTGGCGCGTGAAGCGCGCGAGCCACGGTCGCAATTGCGTCGGCACGAGCAGCACGGCCGGCTCGCCGCGCAGCTCCTGCTGCTGCGTCGCGTCGAGCAGCGCACCGTGCAAGCGATCGGCGAGACCCGGCTCGAACGTCGGGCTGCCGTCGCCGCCCTTGAAGCCGTCGCGCAGCAGCTGCTCGAGCGACGGCGTCGAGCGTGATGACGGGCAGCTCGTTGCGCAGACCGTAGATGCTCTGCACGATCGAGCCGCCGAGCGCCTCGCGCACGTGGCCCGAGCAACGTCAGCGGATCCTGCGTGCGTCCGGCGTGCTCGGCGAGCGTCTCGGCGATCGTGCGGATGTTGCGCACCGGCACGCGATCGACGAGCAGCTCCTGCATGACCTTGACGACGACGCCGAGCGTCAGCGCGCCCGGCGTCAGGTTTTCGACGAGCTTCGGCGCGGTCTTCGCGAGGCGATCGAGCAGGTGCTGGACTTCCTCGTGGCCGAGCAGCTGATGCGCGTGGCGCTTCAAGAGCTCGCTCAGGTGCGTCGCGACGACGGTCGCGGCGTCGACGACCGTGAATCCGAGCGCTTGCGCGTGCTCCTTCGCGGCGGGCTCGATCCAGTACGCGTCGAGGCCGAACGCGGGGTCCTTCGTGCGGACGCCGACGATCTGCGCCGTGACGCCGCCCGGATTGATCGCGAGATCGCGCTCGGTCTGAATCTCGCCTTCGCCGACCGGCACGCCGAGAATCGAGATCCGATAACGCGTTCGGCTTCAGCTCGAGGTTGTCGCGAATGTGCACGGACTGAACCAGGAAGCCGAGCTCCTCCGACAACTTGCGGCGCACGGCCTTGATGCGCGCCGAGCAGCGGCCCGGATTGATTGCGATCGACGAGCGGAATCAGACGATAACCGACCTCGAGGCCGATCAGATCGACGGCGCTGACGTCTTCCCAGCCGAGCTCGCGGTCGGCGGCCGGCGTTTCCGGCTTCGGCGCGGCTTCGGCCGTTCGGCGCGGCGCCGGCGCGACCTCGCGCGCGCTTCTCGAGCCAGTAGCCCGCGCCGATCGTCGACGGCGGCGAGCAGCCAGGAACACGACGTTCGGCATGCCGGGCAGCAGGCCGATCACACCGAGCACGCCGCCCGCAATCGTCAGCGCGCGCGGATGTTGCACGAGCTGTCTGCACGACCTGCTCGCTCAGCGTCGACGCGCGCGACATGCGCGTCACGATGACGGCCACGGCGGTCGACGACAGCAGCGCGGGAATCTGCGCGACGAGGCCGTCGCCGATCGTCAGCAACGTGTAGATCGCGGCCGGCCTCGGCGAGCGGCATGCCGTGATCGAGCGTGCCGATCACGAGGCCGCCGATCACGTTGATCACGAGAATCAGGATGCCGGCGACCGCGTCGCCGCGCACGAACTTGCTGGCGCCGTCCATCGCGCCGTAGAAATCGGCCTCCTGCGCTACCTCGGTGCGGCGTGCGACGGCTTGCTCCTGCGTGATGAGCCCGGCGTTCAGGTCGGCGTCGATCGCCATCTGCTTGCCGGGCATCGCGTCCAACGTGAAGCGCGCGGTGACTTCCGACACGCGGCCAGCGCCCTTCGTCACGACCATGAAGTTGATGACGACGAGGATCACGAACACGACGACGCCGACGGCGTAGTTGCCGCCGATCACGAACTCGCCGAACGCCTCGATCACGTGCGCCGGCGGCGTCGGTGCCCGTGTGGCCGTGCAGCAGCACGACGCGCGTCGATGCGACGTTCAGCGCGAGCCGGAGCAGCGTGACGCCGAGCAGCACGGTCGGGAACACGGCGAAGTCGAGCGGCCGCGACACGTAGATCACGGCGAGCATGATCACGAGCGACAGCGTGATGTTGAACGTGAAGAACACGTCGAGCAGCAACGGCGGCAGCGGCACGACGACCATCGCGAGCAGCGCGACGACGAGCAGCGGCACGCCGAGCCCGAGACGGCCCGACGTCGGCGAGACGCTGCGTGATCGACCGCTGCGCTCATGCCGTCAACTCCTTACGCGCGGCCGCGCCCGCGCGCGGCTCGGTCAAGTCGGGATCGATCGTCGAGCACCGGCACCTTCGGCGCGGCCTTGCTCTGGCGCCGCTGCGCGGACGCGCTTGCCGCCGGGCGTCGTGCGGCCCGTGAGCTGATAGATATAGGTCAGCACCTGCGCGACGGCGACGTAGAGCCGCGGCGAGATCTCCTTGCCGATGTCGCTCGTGAAATACAGCGCACGCGCGAACTGCGGGTGCTCGAAGATCGGCACGTTGTGCGCTTCGGCGACGCGGCGGATCTGCAACGCCATGAGATCCGCGCCCTTCGCGACGACGCGCGGCGCCTTCATCTTGCCGGCGTCGTAGCGCAGCGCCACGGCGTAGTGCGTCGGGTTCATGGCCACGACGTCGGCCTTCGGCACGTCGGCCATCATGCGGCGCGTCGCGATCGCGCGCTGCAGCGTGCGGATGCGCGAGCGAACCTCGGGACGACCTTCGGTCTCCTTCTGCTCGTCCCTGGCTTCCTGCTTCGTCATGCGCAGCTGACGGCGGTGATGCCAGAACTGAAACGGCACGTCGGCGGCCGCGACGAGCAGCAGGCTCGCGGCGAGACCCGTCGAGGCAGACGCCCGCGAGCCACGCCGCGCGGCCGATCGCCGCTTCGAGCGTCAACGTCCCGAGCGCGAGGAAATCGCCGCCGAACCGCCACAGCAAGAGGCCCGCGCCACGGCCGCGACGATCGCGAACTTCGCGAGCGCCTTCAGGAGCTCGACGAGCCCGTTCAGGCTCGCGATGCGCCTGAAGCCCGCGATCGGGATTCAAGCGCGCGAAGTTCGGCGTCAACGCCTTCGGTGCTGAACGACCAGCCGCCGAGCGCGATCGAGCCCGCGATCGCCGCGACGATCGTCGCCCCGGCGACCGGCAGCAGCAGTCGCAGGCCGTCGACGAGCCCCTCGAGCAGCGCCCGCGGCAGACGATTCGCGTCGAACAACGCAGCGCGCGGCACCGTCGAGGCCGAGCTCGAACAAACCGCGCGAGCCCTTCGGCGAAGTAGCCGCCGCCGCCGAGCAGCACGCGCGGCGCCGGCGATCACGACGGCCGTCATCGCGAGCTCGCGCGAGCGCGGCACTTCGCCGCGCGTACGCGCGTCGTCGAGGCGTTTGGTGCTCGGTTGTTCTGTGCGGTCGTGTTGCGGTGTGTCGTTCTCTGCCATGTGTTCTCAGTCCGCTAGCCGCCAGCATCTGCGTCGAGCATCGTCAGCGTCGCTTCGAGGAACTCGGCGAGCAGCGTGCTCAGAGTGGCCGATGTTCAGGAGCAGCAGCAGGAAGCCGATCAGGAGACCGGCCGGCAAGCCGACCGCGAACAGATTCAACGTCGGCGCGGCGCGGCTCATCACGCCGAACGCGATGTTCGCGATCAGCAGCGCCGTCGCGGCCGGCAGCGCGATCCGCAGCGCGCCGGCGAACATCTGGCTGCCCCAGGCCGCGACCGTCCACGCGCCTTCGCTGCCCAAGGGCTGACCGACCGGCAGCATCTCGAAGCTGTCGGCGATCAGCCGCAGCGTCGCC
Source organism: uncultured Gammaproteobacteria bacterium (assembly GCA_963741255.1). Lineage (GTDB taxonomy): Bacteria > Pseudomonadota > Gammaproteobacteria > Steroidobacterales > Rariloculaceae > FEN-1219. The sequence continues at coordinate 42,828 of CAVUHM010000009.1, forward strand.
GAGATGGCCCGCCGAGCGACGAGGAAGATCAGGAGACCCAAGATCACGAAGAACTGGCTGATCACGGGCACCGAGATGCCGCGCTGCGGGTCGATCATCGTCGCGAGACCGAGCCCCATGCTCATCGCGATGGTTTGGCCGGCGATGATCAGCGCGTCGAAGATCATCTGCAGGCAGAAGCCGATCGCGACGCCGATCAGAACTTCCTGCAGCACCGTGAAGCCCGTCGCGAGCGACAGGTCGAACGGCTGCGTCACGGGCACGAGCGGCGACGACCACGACCGTCGCGGCCACGGCGAGCGCAAGGCGCACGCGCGTCGGCACGAGGCGCGCGCCGAACACCGGCGCCACCATGATGACGCCCGCGATGCGGAAGAACGGCCACACGCTCAGACGCGAGCACGTTGCCGAGCAGCGCTTCGATGACTTCGAGCGGGATCTGCATGCTCAACCTATCAGCGACGGAATGCTCCTGATCAGCGATTCCGAGTAGCCGACGATGACTTTCAGCATCCAGCCGCCGCCCGAGTACAGCGCGGCGGCGAGCACCAAGCAGCTTCGGAATGAAGCTCAACGTGACCTCGTTGATCTGCGTGGCGGCCTGGAACATGCCGATCACGAGACCCGCCGCGAGCGCCGCGAGCAGCAGCGGCGCGGACAGCATCGCCGTGACGACGAGCGCCTGTTGACCGATGATGATGACGGATTCGGGAGTCATGGCGCCCTCAGGCGAAGAAGCTCGCCGCGAGCGTGCCGACGAGCAGCGTCCAGCCGTCGACGAGCACGAACAGCATGATCTTGAACGGCAGCGAGATCAGCATCGGCGACAGCATCATCATGCCCATCGACATCAGCACGCTCGCGACGACGAGATCGATGACGAGAAACGGAATGAAGATCAGGAAGCCGATCTGAAACGCGGTCTTGAGCTCGCTCGTGATGAAGCTCGGAATCAGCACCGACGAGCGGCACCTCTTCGGGCCCCGCGAACGGCTCGTGACCCGACAGCTCGGTGAACACCGCGAGATCGTGCTCGCGCACTTGATCGAGCATGAACTCGCGCAGCGGCACGAGCGCGTTCTGTCGCTGCCGTCATCGCATCCTGCTCGCCGGCCATGTACGGCACGACGGCCTCGTCGTAGGCCCGCGTCATGACGGGCGTCATCACGAACAACGTGAGGAACAGCGAGAGACCGATCAGCACTTGGTTCGGCGGCGTCTGCGGCGTGCCGAGCGCTTGGCGCAGGATCGCGAGCACGATCACGATGCGCGTGAACGCCGTCATCGACAGCACGAGCGCCGGCAGCACCGTGAGCGCCGTCATCAGCGCCAGCACCTGGATGCTCAGCGAGTAGGTCTGCTGGCCGTTGGCGAGCTGGTCGACGGTCACGGCCGGCAGCGACTGGCCGAACGCAGCGTGACGGCAGCACGAGCAGCAGCAGCGACGACAAGTAAGAGGCGAGCGATCATGTTGGATCCGGCAGGACGAAGGTCGGTGCTGCGGCCGCGGGCCGCGCAGCGGCGCCGGTCGCCGTGCGCGCGCGCCGACGTTGAACACGCCGGCCGGGCTCACGGCGATCAGGAGCTCCTCGCCGCGCGCTTCGACGAGCACCAAGCGCTCGCTTCGGGCCGAGCGGCAGCGCCGCGAGCACTTTCAACGGGCCGTTGCCGCGGCCAATCCGAGCGGCATGCGCCGCACGACCCATGCCGCGCGCGAAGATGAAGCCGACCACGAGCACGAGGCTCAAGATCACGCCCGACAGATCGGCCATCGCGACCGCCGGCGCGGCGAGCGCCGTCTCGGCGACGAGCACGCTCGGCAGCACGATTGCGGCCGGCGCGCTTCATTCCTTCAGCGACTCCACGCGCTTCTCCGGGCTCACGACGTCGAGCAGCCGGATGCCGAACTTGTCGTTCACGACGACGACTTCGCCGTGCGCGACGAGCGTGCCGTTGACGAGCACGTCGAGCGGCTCGCCGGCGAGCTTGTCGAGCTCGACGACCGAGCCCTGCGTCAGCGCCAAGCAGATTGCGGACGCTGATCCGAGTGCGCCCGACTTCGAGCGTCAGCATCGAGGCGCACGTCCATGATCAGGTCGAGATTCAGTTGGCCCGCGCCGCCGGCAGCGGTACGCGGCAGCTCCGCGAACTCGGCCGCGGCGACGCCGCCTTGTTCAGCGCTCATCGAGGTTTCTCCTGGAAATTGGACTAGAACTCTTGACGGCTTCGAGCACGCTCACGGCGTTGTAGCCGCGCGAGAGGCCGAACTTGCCGCGCAGCAGCGGGCGCGATGCCCGAGCGCAGGACGGCGGTCTTCGGCATTTCGATCGGCAGGATGTCGCCGGGCTTCATCTGGAGGAGCTCGCGCATGCTGACTTCGGTCTCGAGGAACACGCTCGTGAGATCGAGCTCGGTGTGCTCGAGCTGCGAGCGCAAGCCGTCGCGCCAGCGCTGGCGCGTCTCCGGCGACACCGTCTTCAGGCCTTCGGCGAGCTTGTCGCGCACGGGCTCGAACGACGACAGCGGCAGCAGCAGGCAGATCGAGCCGCCCTGCTCTTTCAGCGTCACCTCGACGCGCGTGACGACGACGGTCTCGCTCGGCGTCGCCATGTTCAGGTAGCTCGCGTTGACTTCGGTCTGCACGTGCTGAAACTCGAGCGTCGCAACGGGCGACAGCGCGCGCCGGAACAGGTCGACGAGCATTTCGATCACGATCTTGTTGAGCCGCTGCTCGGTCGGCGTCAGCGTTTCGCGCGCCGCGTTCGGGGTCGCGCGCGTGCCGCCGTAGTAGCTGTTGACGAGCGCGAACAGCAGCTTGCCGTCGACGGCGACGAGCGCGTTGCGCGGCCACGGCTTGACCGTGTACAGATTGAAGCTCGTCGGCACGGGCAGCGCCGCGAGCCAATTGCCGTAGGGCGCGAGCTGCACTTCCTGCAGCGTCGACCTCGAGCGGCTGGCGAATCAGCTCGCCGAGCTTGCGCTCGAACTCGGTCACCCAGCGCTCGTTCGAGCCGGTCGAGCACCGGCATGCGGCCGCGCACGATGCGATCGCGAGCGACGAGATCGTACGGCTGCGGCGTACCCGGGCGGCGCATCGGCCCCGGCCGCTCTTGACGAGCAGCGCGTCGACCTCGGCGCCGGTGATGTCGGCGCGAGGCGCGGCTGCTGCCGTCGGTGGAATCTGCGGCCATGTGCGCGCAGTGCTACTGAACGACGAGGCTCGTGAAGTAGAGCTCTTCGATGCCGGGCTCGACTGTCGTTCTTGGCGAGGATCTCGTTGGCCGCGCCGAGCAGATCGTGGCGAAGCTGCTCCTTGCCGGCCTGCGTGTTCAGCACCTCGAGCTCGTAGCCCGAGCAGCTTGAACAGCACGGAGTTGCGAATGGCCGGCGCGTGCTGCTTGATGGCCGCGATCGTTTCCTCGCTGCGCGCCATCGCCTGCAGCGTGCAGCTGCAGGTAGCGCGCGCCGTCTTCCTGTCGAAGCTCACGACGAACGGCGGATCGAGCGCGCGTGTAGAGCGCCGGAGCGAGCGGCTCCTCGCTTCGTGCTGCTTCCTCCTCGGCGGCCGCGACCTCGTCGGCGACCTCTTCGCTCGCCGCTCCTCGCCTTCGGCGGGCTCCTGCGGCGTGCGAGCCGCCGGCGATCATGCCGTTGATGAGCGGTACCGCGACCTGCGCGCCGACGAGCGCGACGAACAACGCGACCGCGCCGACGATCACGAGCTTCATGCTGACCCGGGCTCTTCGGCGCTCGGCGTGCTCGGCGCTTCGGCTCTTCTCTTCCTTCTCGACTGCCATCGCAGAACTCCTGCAGGAATGGACTCGCGAGGCCCGATTCCAAGATCCATGCCACGCGGTCCGACGCGGTCATTATCTGCTCTAGAACAATGAGTTACGATAGAGTAGGGCGGATGCGAAAAGCGCCGGAAAATTGGCGCTTCGACGGCGCAGCGACGGCTAACCGCCGCCTGGCAGCGGTCAGGCGAAGACGTCGATGCGCCCGGCGCGCGCGGCGCGGCGGGACGGCTTCGGACGCCCGTCGACAGGCGTCGTCGGGCGCCGGCGAACGGCGCGAGCTTCCGCCGAGGCGTCGGCGCCGAGCCGTCGCCGGCTGGCCGTCACGGCCGCTGTGCACGCTCGCGCCGCCGAGCTCAGCCCGCTCGCGCGTGAACAGCTCGCGCAGCCGCGGCAGGCTCTGCGCGAGCTCGTCGCGCGCGGCCGAGCTGCGCCGTCGTCAGCTGGACGTAGGTCTTGTCGTCGACGAGCGAGATCTTGACGTCGACGGCGCCGAGCTCGGGCGGATTCAGCTTGATGTGCGCTTCGCCGACTTGCTGGTCGACGAGCCATTGCACGCGGCTCGCGAACGCTTCGTGCCAGTTCGGCGTGCGCAGGTCGACGGGCGCGCTCGGCGGCGCGACGGTCGGCGTTGTCGGCGCGTTCGGCGCGGCGCGCGCTCGCCGAGGACGACGGCAGCCAGTCGATGCGCCCCGGGCTCGGCGCGTCGCCGATCGCCGGTGCGACCTGCGGCGCGCGCGGCGCATCGTCGCGGACGATCTTGACGAATTGCGGCGCGACGTCCGGCGGCGGCACGGCCGCCGCGCCAGGCAACGACGACGTACCGGACGCATTCTGAGCGGCGGCCGCGCGCTGTTCGGCGCCGGCCTGTGCCGCAGGCACAGAACGCTGTAGCGGCATCCGTCAGGAGCTCGTCGAGCCAGCTCGGCGTCGTGGCAGAAGCAGCGACTTCGGGTTGATCGGGCAGCGCCTCGAGCAACGGCGTCATCGACTCGGCAACGTCCACGCCGGGTTGCTGTTGCGGAGCCACGTCCGAGAACGTTGCGGGCTCCGCGCCCGGCGTGGGCACTGCGATCAACGGCATCGGCGTGGGTGCCAGCGCTGACGCCGCGATCGGCGCCGGCGACGAGCCGTCGGACGAAACCGTGCCGGCAGGCACGCCGACCTCTACCGCGGCCGTCAACGCGAGCGGCGCCGCCAGGAGCGCGGCGATCGGCGTCACGACGTCGTCGGCCTCGGCCCCGGCAAGCTCGACTGGCAAGTCCTTGCCGGTGGCCGGCAACGGCTCGCCGGCCGGCAGCGATGCGGCCAGCAACGCGAGAAACACGTCGAACGGCGCCGCCGGCTGCTGCCGCGGCGGGCTCCGCCTCCGCCCGGCCTCAGCAACGGCGCGGGTCCGCGGGCAGCGGGGTCCGTCAGCGCGAATAGATCCGCGCTCGGGCTCGCGACGAGCTCCATGTCAGCGCGGCGTTGAATTCGAGCGATCATGCAAGCACCTAGTGCACGACCTATGCCACGCAAGCTAGCGTGCGCTCGAGCATCCTCCGCAGCGTGCGCTCGTCGAGCTCGCGCTGCTCGCGCTTCGCGACTTCGTTCCGAGCCTCGCGCTGCGCGTCGGCCACGATCTTGTCGAGAGACTTCGCGCGTCGATGCGAGTCGCGCCAGCGTCTCCGTCTCGAGTCGATAGCGCTTCGACGGCCTTCGCGAGCTCCGCTTCGCGCGCGGCCACGACTTCGCTGAGCTTCGCCAGGAACGCGCGCGTGTTCTGCCAGCGCAGCGGCGTCGGTGGTCCGCTCGTCGAGCTCCGCGCGTTGCCGGTATTCGGCGAGATAGCCGCGCAATTGCTCGACCTCCTTCTCCTTGATCGTCAGCGCCTTCGCGCTCGCGGCGAGCCGACGTGCGGCCTCGGTCTCGACCTTGCCGGCGTAGTCCGCGAGCGGCTCGAGCCGCACTGCTTTGTTCATTTGCTTGCCCTCACGCGCCGTTCGTCGGAACAAGCGCTTTCAAAGCTTCGAGGCTTTTCGCGAACGAGATCGATTCGTTCGCCGTCCTGCTGCAGGAACTTCTGGATCGCCGGCCAGTACTGAATCGCCTCGTCGACGCGCGGATCACTGCCTTTGGCGTACGCGCCGATCGTGATCGAGATCGCGGTTCTGCGCGTACGCGGCGTTCAGCTGCCGGAAGCGGCGAATCAGCTGCTGTTGCTCCGGAGAAGTGATCATCGGCATCAAGCCGGCTGATCGACGCCTCGATGTCGATCGCGGGATAAAGCCCGGTCTCGGCGATCTGCCGCGACAGCACGATGTGGCCGTCGAGCACGGCGCGCGCGGCGTCGGCGATCGGGATCGTTCGGGTCGTCGCCCTCGGTCAGCACCGTGTAGAACGCCGTGATCGAGCCGCCCCTCAAGCCGCCGTTGCCGGCGCGCTCGACGAGCTGCGGCAGCTTCGCGAACACCGACACGGGATAGCCCTTCGTGACCGGCGGCTCGCCGATCGCGAGCGCGATCTCGCGCTGCGCCTGCGACACGCGCGTCAGCGAATCCATCGAGCAGCAGCACGTTCTTGCCCTGATCGCGAAAGTACTCGGCGATGCTCGTCGCGAGCAGCGCGCTGTGCACGCGCACGAGCGGCGGACGATCCGCCGGCGTCGCGATGATCACGGCGCGCTTGCGCGTCTGCGGCCGTCAGATACTGCGACACGAAATCCTGCACCTCTCGGCCGCGCTCGCCGATCAAGCCCGACGACGATCACGTCGGCCGTCGTGAAGCGCGTCATCATGCCGAGCAGCACGCTCTTGCCGACGCCGCTGCCGGCGAAGAGGCCGAGGCGCTGCCCGCGACCCGACCGTCAGCAGCGCGTTGATCGAGCGCACGCCGACGTCGAGCGGCTCGCGAATCGGCTTGCGCTCGAGCGGATTCAACGGGCGCGGCGTCAGACTGAATGCGGTCCTCGCAGCGCAGCGGTCCCAAGCCGTCGAGCGGCTGCGCCGGCGCCATCGAGCACGCGACCGAGCAGCGCCTGACCCGGCCCGCGCCTCGAACACCTTGCCGCTCGGAATCACGCGCGCACCGGGCGTCACGCCGCCGACCTCGTCCGTCGCGACCAGCAGCAGCTTGCCGCCCGAGAAGCCGACGACCTCGGTCTCCGCCGTGCCGCCGTCGGGATCGACGACGACGCAGCGGCTGCCGACCGGCGCCTCGCAACCTTCGGCCTCGAGCGTCATGCCGGCCATGCGCCGCAGCACGCCGTGCGCGACGAACCCGCGCGCCGTCGATGGGTCGACGGCGCAGCACGTCAACCGCGCCGCGAGTCGCGCGCTCCTGGTCGTGGTATCGGCAACCGCCGTCATCGTCAGGTCTTAGGCGATGTCCGCGGCGCGCGCCGCGGCGATGATCTCGGCGCAGCGGGCCGCGAGCGTGCCGTCGACGAGCGAGCTCTCGCTCGCGACGCGCAGGTCGCCGCGCTCGAGCTCCGGATCGCTCGCGATCTCGAACCGGCGCTCGCTGCCGCTGCATGTGGTTGCTGCAGCAGCGCGGCGTCGTCGGGATTGAAATAGAACGTCACGTCGCGAACGTTCGCGGCGAGCACGGCCAAGCAGTCGCGCGACCGCCGCATGCAGCAGCGCCGGATCGTGCTCGATCTCGCGCCGCACGAGGTGACAGGCGAGCTGAATCGCGAGGTCCGACGATCTCGTCCTCGACGCGCTTGCTCGAGAGCCTGAGAACGGATGCGTGAACGCGGCCGCGAGCCCGGTCGAGGCGCGCAATTCGCGCATTGGCTTCGACCTTGCCGGCCGCGAGGCCTTCGTCGTAGCCGCGCTGCCGCGCCTCTTCCTTGACCTTGCGCTCGAGCGCCTCGATCTGTCCGGCCGTGAGCACGTGCGCGCCGCCCTTCGCCGCACCGCGCAGCGCGTCGGCCGCCGTGGAATCGACGGCCGGAAAATCCCAGCGGCCCGCAGTCTCGGCGTCGCTCTTGTCGATGATCCGCGAGCGCATCACACGAACTCGTCACCGCCGCCGGCGAGCACGACCGTGCCTTCCTCGGCGAGACGCAGCGCGACGGCCAGAATCTCCTTCTGCGCCTGCTCGACCTCGCTCACGCGCACGGGACCTTTCGACGCGATGTCGTCGCGCAGGATCTCGGCGGCTCGTTTCGACATGTTCTTGAAGATCTTCTCGCTGAATCTCCTCGTCGGCGCCCTTCAGCGCCGTCGCGAGCGTGTCCGCCTGCACCTCGCGCAGGATCGCCTGCATGCCGCGGTCGTCGACCTTGAGCAGGTTGTCGAACACGAACAACGCGTCCTTGATCAGCTCGCCGAGCTCGGCATCCTCGGACTGGATCGCCTCGATCATCGTCGACTGCGCGGGCCCGAGCAGATTGATCATGTCGGCCGCGGCTTTCACGCCGCCGAGCTTCGCGGTCTTGACCGTCGGTCGCTTCCTTCGTTTGCCGCTCGACGATGCCGTCGAGCTCTTGCAGCGCCGTCTCGGGCACCTCTTCGAGCCGCGCCATGCGCATCGCGATATCGGCTTGCGTATTCGGATCGAGCTCGCGCAACACGTCCGCGGCTTGCTGGCTCGGCAGGTGCGCGAGGATCGTCGCGACGATCTGCGGATGCTCGGTCTTGACGATCTCGGCGACCGCGCGCGGCTCCATCCACTTCAAGGCATCGATGCCGGTCGATTCGCGGCCCTTGAAGATTCGGCCGAGCAGCGCACCGGCGCGTCGCTCGCCGAGCGAGTCGGTCATCACCTTCTTCAGGTAATCGTTCGTGCCGATGCCGATCGACGTCTTGCGCTGGACCGCGACGAGCATCTGACCGAGCACGTCGGTCACGCGCTCGCGCGGCACGTCGGCAAGGCCGGCCATCGCGAGCCCGAGCTTCTGCACCTCTTCGATGTCCATGTGCCGCAGCACGGAAGCCGCGGTCTGCTCACCGAGAGTCATCAGGAGAATTGCGGCACGCTCGGTGCCCTTGATTTGCGCTGCTTCAGCCATTGTCCTCAGCTCACCCAGTTGCGAACCACTTGAGCCACTTGCCGCGGGTCCTGTCCCGCGACGCTGCGAGCGGCTGCCATGCGATCGTCGTAACCCATCGGCAACGCCATCGCGCGCCCGCCCCCCGCCATCAGCGGCTGCAGCTGCGCGGCGTACTCGACCGACGACGGCGACGGCGCGATCGGCTGCGGCCGCGTCAGCATTTGCATCATCGGCCTGAGCACGAACTACGCGAGCGCGAGCACGAGCGCGGCGCCAAGAACTTGGCGCGCGATGCTCCACAGCGTCGGGTTCTCCCAGAACGCCGGCGCCGCGGGCTGCGCCGCCGCAGCGGCCTGCTGGAACGCGGAATTGACGACCGAGATCGTGTCGCCGCGCGCCTCGTCGAAGCCGACGGCCTGCCGCACGATGTCGGTCAGCGAGGCGATCTCTTGCTCCGTGAGCGGTGTCGGCGCGCCGTTCGCGCTGTCGCCGGCGGCTTGTTGTCGACGAGCACGCCGATCGACAACCGGCGGATCGAGCCGATCGCCTGACGCGTGTGGCTCACGGTCTTGTCGAGCTCGAAGTTGCGCGTCGACGACCGCGAGGAGCTGACGGGATCGGCCGTCGCGGCCGTCGCTGCGTTGGCGCCGGCCGGCGGCGCCGCGACCTCCGGCGGCTGATTGCTCGAGCGCGCCCGGCACGCCCTGCATGCCTTCGCCGCGGCGCGTGTCTTCGCTGGTCTGCTCGCTGCGGACCATCTGCACGTTCGGGTCGAAGCTCTCGCGCGTCTGCTCGGTCTCGGTGAAATCGAGCTCGGCCGACACGCTCGCGCGCACGCGCTCGGCGCCGACGATCGAGCCGACGCAAGCTCTGGATGCGCTGCGCATAGTCGGCTCTCGAGCTCGCTTGCGGTATTCGAACTGCGAGTTCGTCAGGTTCGTCGTCGGAGTCGCCGTTCTGGCCCGTCAGCAACGCGCCCGATTGATCGACGACCGTGACGCGCGACGGCGTGAGATCCGGCACGCTCGACGCGACGAGATGCACGACGGCCTGGACTTGCTCGTCGTCGAGGCGCCTGCCCGGAGAACAGCTTCAGCATCACGGATGCGCTCGGCTCGCGCTTCTGCCGCAAGAATACCGATTGCGGCGGCAGCGCGAGATGCACGCGCGCCATCTCGACGGACTGCAGGCTGCCGATCGTGCGCGCGAGCTCGGTCTCGACGGCTCGCACGTACAACGCGTTCTCCATGAACGGCGTCTGGCCGAACGAGCTGCGCTCCGGCATCTCTTCGATGCCGAAACCCGTGCCGCGCGGCAGGTCCGCAGCGGCGAGCTGCATTCGCACCTCGTATTTGCGGTCGGCCGGCACGAGCAGGCTCCCGCTCGCGGCGTCGACCTCGTACGGCACGTTGGCGCTGTCGAGCTGCGCCGTGATCTCGCCGAGATCGCGGTCCGCGAGCCCGCAATACAGCGGCGTGTAGTTCTCGCCTTGCGACCAGATCACCATGACAATGCCCGCGGCCATGGCGGCCGCGAGGCCGACGAGCAGCAGGATCTGTTTGAAGGCCGGCGGCAACAGCGCATAGAGCGGAGCGCTCGTGCCTGCTGATGCGTTGGCGGTTTCGGCGGTGTCGGCCATGGAGTTTCTCTATCCTCGCGCTAGATCGGCATGTTCATGATTTCTTGGTACGCGTTGACGAGGCGATTGCGAACCTCGGTCATCGCCTGGAACGACAGGCTCGCTTTCTGCAACGCGATCATGACCTCGGGCAGAGTCACGGACTTGTCGCCGCGCTCGAGCGCGGCAGCCATGTCGGTCGCCGTCGTCTGCGCCTCGTTGACGGCGTCGATCGACGAGCGCAACAGCTCGGCGAAACCCTGCGACTCACCCGTGGCCTCCGTCGGCCGCGACTCCGCGCGTCGCCGACAGGCGCTGCATCTCCGCCAGCAGGCGGGTCATCTCCACGCCGCTCATCGGTGCTCCACCACGGCGGCCGCGCGATCGCCGGGCACGTGAATGCCGGCGGCGCGCATCTTCGAGAGCTTGTAGCGCAGCGTGCGGTCGCTGATGCCGAGCTGCTCGGCGGCTTGGCGACGCACGCCGCCATGACGTTTCGAGCGCGGCGACGATTCGGCGCGTCTCTTCTTCCCAGAGCTCGCCGGCGAGCCCGCGCCGCCGCGATCGGCGCCGGCGACGAGCCGCGCCGCGGACGAGCACGAGGTGCTGCGGGCTCGATGCGCGGTTCGCCGTCGGCACAAGAGCAGCGCCCGCTGCACGACGTTCTCGAGCTCGCGCACGTTGCCGGGCCACGGATAGGCCATGAGCTGATGCCAGGGCCGCCGGCCGACAACGCCGGCGGCGTCGCGGCGCGTGCCGCAATGAAGCGCTCGGCGAGCGCTGCGATGTCGCCGGGTCGCTCGCGCAGCGGCGCGATCCGCAAGCGGGAACACGCTGAGGCGATAGTAGAGGTCCTCGCGGAACGCGCCTTCGCGGACGGCCTGCTCGAGATCGCGATTGCTGGTAGCGAGCACGCGCACGTCGAGCGCAACGGGCTTGCTCGCACCGAGCGGCTCGACCTCGCGCTCCTGCAGCACGCGCAGGAGCTTGGCCTGCAAGCCCAGCTCCATCTCGGTGACCTCGTCGAGCAACAGCGTGCCGCCGTTCGCTTGCACGAACTTGCCGACGCTGCGGGCCTGCGCGCCCGGTGAACGCGCCTTTCTCGTGGCCGAACAGCAACGCTTCGAGCATCTGCTCCGGAATCGCCGCGCAGTTGACGGCGACGAACGGGCCCGCGCTGCGTTTCGACTGAGTGTGAATGAAGCGCGCGAGCACTTCCTTGCCGGTGCCGCTCTCGCCGTGCAGAGCAGCACGGTCACGTCGCTCTGCGCGACGCGCGTCGCGAGCTCGAGCAGCTTGCGGCTCGCGGATCCTCGGCGATGGGCTCGCGACGCGACGGTGCCGCGCTGCGTGCGGCGACTGCCGCTCGCGCGCGTAGCGCGCAACGCGCTGCTCGAGCTCTTCGGCCTCGAACGGCTTGACGAGATAGTCGACGGCGCCGTCGCGCATCGCGGCGACGGCCTGATCGATCGTGCCGTACGCCGTCATCAGCAGCACGGGCGGCGGCGACGCGCGCTGCTGCAAACGGCGCAGCAGCTCGCGGCCGTCGACGGGCTGCATCTGCACGTCGCTGACGATCGAGGTCCACGGACGTCGCGCCGAGAACCTTGAGCGCCTCGCCGCCGTCGCGCGGCAGCGAGCACGTTGAAGCCCGCGGCCTCGAGCGTCGTGACGAGCGCGTCCTGCAGCGGCCGATCGTCCTCGACGACGAGAATCGTGCCGTGTGCTCATGCGACCTCCCGTGCGCGGCGATCGGCGGCAGCGGCCGGATCGACCGTCGCGATGCGCGGCAGATCGATGTCGATGCTGCGTGCCGCGACCGCCCTCCGAGTGCAGCGCCAAATCGCCGCCGTGCGCTTCGGCCACCGTCTTGACGACCGCTAGCCCGAGGCCCGGTGCCGGCCGGGCGCGTCGAGAAGAACGGCTCGAAGACCCGCGACTGGATGCTCGGCGCGATGCCGGGGCCGTTGTCGCGAACCGTGAACTCGACGCGATCGCCGCGCAGCTCGCGCCTTCAGCGTCACGATCGACGTCGGGAGCGGATTCGAATGCGTTGTTGACGAGATTCGTCAGCGCGGCGGTCAGCGCCGTGCGATTGCCGTCGAGCTCGACGAGCACGTCGCTGCCGTCGATCACGAGGTGCGCGTTCGGCGGTTTCACGGCCATCGCCGCATCGTGCACGGCGCTGAACAGATCGGCGACGCGCACGCGCTCGCCCGGGTCCTTTGCCGCGCGCGAACACGAGCATGTCCTGCACGAGCAGGTCGAGATGGCGCAGGCGCTCGATGCCCTTCTCGAGCAGCTTCGCGCGCTCGCGCTCGTCGCGACGCGAGCGGCACTGCGACAGATACAGCAGCGCGCCGGCGAGCGGCGTGCGGATCTGGTGAGCCAAGCTCGCGGCCATCTTGCCGATGGCGCTCAGGCGTTGATTGCGCGCGACGAGCTCTTGCAGCGCGCGCGTCTCGGTCACGTCGGTCAGCAGAATGATCTTCGATGGTTTCCTGCGGCAGCGCGCTCGCGGCGAGCGCGATTCGACGGCCGTCGCGCGTCAACCAATCGCCGTCGGCGGACGACGGGTTCTTGAGCACGGTCCTGCACGACGCTTTGCCACGGCTCGCCGCCAGACCGGCGCCGAGAATCTCCTCTGCGGCGCGGTTGTGCTCCTGGATGCGCCCGCCGTCGTCGACGACGACGACGCCGGCCGGCAACGTCGCGAGCAGCGAGCGCAGCCGCTCGGCCGTGCGCTGCGCCTCGTGCGGCCGCGTGCTCGCGTCGCGCGCCGCGCGTCCTCGAGCTCGGTCGTCGAGCGCAGCGACTCGCTGCTGCAGCGCTCTGATATGAGCTCTGCAGCTCGTTCGACAGCCGATTGAAGACGCTGAACGCCTTCTCGAGCTCGCTGTAACGATGCGGCAGGAGTCGCAAACCAACGTGTTGTCGAGCATTGGGTACCTCGCAGCAGCCCAGAGCAAGAAGCATGCCTGGCGTAGTACAGCTGCGAAAACAATGGCTTGCGTGCTCGAGCGCTCGCCTGGAGCGTCAATTCGTTGACGCTCGCGGCCGGAAATCGGCAGACTGCGACGGCGGAATGTCGACGCGCGACAGCGAACGAACGTGGCAGCGGGAAACGCGCTACGCGTGCGCGTGCGCGTGCAGCTCGTACTTGCGCAGCTTCTCGACGAGCGTCGTGCGTCGCAGGTTCAGCAGTCGCGCGGCGTGCGCGACGGTGCCGTCGGTCTGATCGAGCGCGCTGCGAATCAGCTGCTTCTCGATGTTGCCGAGGTGCTCGCGCAGATCGAGGCCCGTCTGCGGGTATCGACGGTGATCGTCGGTTGCGGCGCTCGGCGCCGCTCGCCGATCGGGGTCGGTAGCTGCTCGCGGTCGATCGTCTGGTTCGGATACAGAATCGCGAGCCGCTCGATCGAGATTCTGGAGCTCGCGCACGTTGCCGGGCCACGCGTAGCCGGCGAGGCAATCGAGCGCGGTCTGCGTGAACGTGATCGACGGCCGACCTTCGGCTTCGCCGCGCCGCACGAGATCGTCGATCAGCGCGGGCAAATCGTCGAGCCGCATCGCGCAGCGGCGGCACGACGATCGGAAACACGTTGAGCCGGAAGAACAGGTCCTCGCGGAACTCGCCCGCGCGGGCGCGCGCTTCGAGGTCGCGATGCGTCGCCGCGAGAATGCGCACGTTCGCGCGACGCTGCTCGCCGCTGCCGACACGCTCGAAGACGCGCTCCTGGAGCACGCGCAGCAGCTTCACCTGCATGTCGACGCTCATGTCGCCGATCTCGTCGAGGAACAGCGTGCCGCCGTCGGCGAGCTCGAAACGGCCCAATGCGCGTCGTCAGCGCGCCCGTGAACGCGCCTTTCTCGTGACCGAACAGCTCGCTCTCGAGCAGCTCGCGCGGAATCGCGCCGCAATTGACCGGGCACGAACGGCCCTTGCGCGCGCGCCGATAGCTCGTGAATGCGGCGCGCGACGAGCTCTTTGCCGCAACCGGATTCGCCGCGAATCAGCACCGTGCTGTCGTAGCCGGCGACCTGTCGCATGAGCTGGTCGAGCCCATGAATGGCGACCGAACGGCCTACCGGAAATTCGTCAACGCCGCTTCGTCGCGATCATTCACTGCACCTTCGCGGCCTCTTGCCGCTCATCGCGCGCCCTTAGGTCGCGCAAGTAACTGTTTCTTAGGACAGTTTGGCCGCCTCGGCGGTCCAGCGGCCGATCAGAGCGGGTGCCTACCCCACCAGATGCTACCGCGAAGGTTATGTTATGCAGCGGCGGCAAAAATATGTGCAGTGGCTCGCAATTTTGAATTGCAGAGGCTAAGTTCTTTGTTGTAGCTGCTATGCAGACGTCTAAGAGGCCGACGCGGTGGCCGCGGGCGACGCGCTCGCGCGGGCGATGGGCTTACCGAGTTGTCGGCGTACGCGGCAGCGCCGTCGTGCCCCGTGCTGCGCGACAGCGGCCTCGCGCAGCACGCGCCGCTTGTGATGCTCGACGAGCCCGATCAGGCGGTGGTTGCGGCCATCGAGCGCCGCGAACGTCGCGCGCGAGCTCGCCGGTGGCGTCGGGTGCTCGCGGCGAGCTCCTCGAGCAACTCGGCGCCGTTCTGCCTCTCGAGCTCCTGCGCTCGCGGCCAGTCGCCGCGCGTCGATCGCGGCTTGCAACGCGATCGGTCAGCGTCGAGCACGGTGGCGACGAGCGGACTCATCGACTCAGGCCTTCGCCGCCGGCGCGATGCCGTCCCAGCCGAGCTTGATCTCGCGCAGCAGCGAGCTGACTTCCTTCAGCAGCTCGATGCGGTTCTCGAGCTGCGCCTTGCAGCAGCGTGCGCGACGCGTAGTCGTAGAGCCGCTCCAGATTGGCTGGCCAAGCTCGCCGCCGCGTTCCTTGTCGAGCCCGAGCATCAGCGCTTCGATGATCCCGAGCGCCTTGCCGATCTTTTCGCCTTTCGCGGCGACCTCGCCGCGCTCGAGGTGGCCGCTCGCTTCCGCGATTCGGCTCAACACCGAATCGAGCATGACCTGGACGACCTGATGAGGCGATGGCCTCCGCGAGGTTGCCGTGGAGACTGACCTTTCGATAGTGCTGCAGACCTGAGAGCTCATTTTCCTGATCCTCGTGCTAATCAGCCGCGCTGCAACGGGGCAGAACCCGGCAGCTGGCTCAGTTGTTGATTCAAGAAATTGCTCGTGCCCTGCAGCTGCGACAGCAGCGCCGTCGAGGGCGTTGAACTGTTGCGTGTAGCGCGTCTGCAGCGCCGTCGAGGCGCTCGGTCAGAGCCTCGCGCCGGTCGTTGATCGATTCGATCGACGACTTCAGGCTCGCGGTGCGGCTGTCGAACACGCCTTGCGGTCGAGGTACGGCTCGAGCAGCGCGTCGAGCTTGACGGCGACGCCGACTGTCGTCCGTGGCGAACAGCTCGCCGACCGCGTCGAAGTTGCCGTTGAACGCCGCGTCGAGGTCCGCGCTGTCGACGCTGAGCTTGCCGTTCGAGCTGCGCCGCTGATGCCGAGCTTCGCCAGCATGTCGAACGTCCGCGGACAGGCCGGCGACGTTCGTCGTGAGCTCGCGACGCAATTGATCGACGATGTTGCGCACGCCGCCGTCGCCGAACAGCGGCCCGCCTTGCTCGGTCTCGACGTTGTAGCTCGTGACGCTCTTGAGCGCAGTCGACGAGTACGTTGTAGCTCTTGACGAACTCGTCGATCGTCTTGCGCGCGGCCGTCGCGGTCGTAGCCGACCGTGAGCTGCGTCGTCTCGCCGCCGATCGTTGACGGCCTTCAGCGTGACGTCGACGCCGGCGATCGCGCCGCTCACCGTGTTCGTCGTGCTCGTGGCGAGCACGCCGTCGATCAGCACTCGCGCGTCGAGCGCCTCTTGCACCTGCGTGAGCCCGGTGCCCGAGGGCGGATAGACGAGCCCTGCGAGACCGCCGTCGCCGCCGCTTTGCGTGATCGTGATGCGCGTTGGCCGCGCCCGACGGTGCGCGCCGTGATCGTCAGTCGCGCGTCGCCGGCGGCCGTTGATCACGGTCGCCATGCACCTTCGCGCCCGCCGCAGACGAGTTGATCGCGGCCGCGATGCCGGCCAGCGTGTTGTTGCGTCGAGTCGATGACGACGTCGAAGTTCTGGCCGCCGGTCGACGATGTGCAGCGTGCCGGTGCCGACCGACGGTGCGCTGGCGGAGGCGACCGGGCGCGGACTGAAGCTTGTGCGCCGCCGCGAGCTGCTCGACCTCGATCGAGTAGCTGCCCGGAACGGCGCTGGACGCGGCCGTCGCCGCGAGGAAGTCGGGCACCGACAGCGTGACTTGCCGGCCCTGAAACTTGTCGATGCTCTTCAGCGTCGTGACGAGTCGCGGAACGTCGCGAGCGCCGAGCGCAGCGTGCCGAGCGCCGACAGCTTGGCCTGAACCTTCGCCTCTTCCTGCGTTCAGGCGCAGCGTCTTCGGCCCGCCCTCGGCTTCGACGAGGCTCTTGCACGAGGCCCGCGACGTCGAGACCCGAGCCGACTCCGGAACTGACGATGCTACCCATTGATTCATCCGCTGGTTCGATCACGCCGTACATGGCGCTGCCGACAAGAGAGCAAGATGCATGCCAGTGTTAGGAGCGCGTCGTCGAGCAACGCGCCGGCTTGCTCGAGGCGACGAACGACTTCGAGCCACTTCCGGCGGACGGGATCTGCCGGACGACCTCGTTTGGTCTGCGCGTCGAGCACGGTAATCACGGTGCGGCCGCTGATCTCGTCGACGTGGAAGCGCAAGGCTGCGCTGGCGCTCGGCCATGAGCTCGTTCAACCGGCGCACGGCGCGCTCGACGTCTCGACGGCATCTCGGGCGGCTCGGCGACCGGCAAGTCTTGGCCGGTGGCCGCCACGGATCGTTGCCGGTCGCACCGGATACGCCGCAGGAACGGCCGGAGCTGGGCCGTACGCACAGTCGGCGCCGGCGTCCTTGCGGGTGCCGCGGTAACCAGTGTCGTGTTACCCACCATCGGTCGCCACCTCTGTCGCCGAGCGCGCCATTCGCTAGGCTCCGACTCGGCACATCGGGGCGGCACGCCTCTGCGACGTGCCGCCCCGCTTCATCTTCACTCATTCACGCGCGGGGTCCATCCCGCGCTCTCGTGCCTCGCTCTTACTGCAAGAGGGCCAGCACGCTCTGCGGGGCCGCGTTGGCTTGCGCCAGAATCGCGACACCGGCCTGCTGCAGGATCTGCGCGCGGCGTCAGCGCCGCCGTCTCGGCCGCGAAGTCCGCGTCGAGAATTCGGCTGCGCGACGCCTCGAGGTTCTCGCTGACCGCCGACAAGCTCGCGATCGTCGACTCGAAGCGGTTCTGGATGGCGCCGAACGTGCTGCGCAACCCGCTGACGGCCGTCAGCGCCGCGTCGACGCGGCCGATCGTCGTGTTCGCGTTCGCCACGGTCGTCACCGACGCCGAGTTCAGCGCCGAGGTACCGAGCGCGAGCGACGTGGCCGTCGAAGCCGATGCGCGCCGGCTGTGCCGCCGACCGTGATCGTCGCGAGCCGCCGTCAGACGGATCGAGCCCGACCGTCGCAGCGGCAGTCGTCAGCACCGGCTGCCACGCCACGACGCGTTGTTCGAGCGTTGTTGTCCGCGCGCCCGTGGCCGTTGGCAGCCTGCCGTACCGCCTGCCGTCTCGGCGATCGTCGATGTTGCGGCCGTCGACCGCCGTGCAACGTCATGCGTTGCCGGCCGCATCGAACGTCGCGGTGACACCCGTCGCCGAGGAGTTCGCGTTGATCGCCGACGCTCGCGCGCTGCCCGTGAGCGCGTCGATCGACGCGTCGTAGTCCGTGTAGATCGCGACGCCGTTGATCGTCAGATCGTAATCGGCGCCGCGTCGTGACGTCGCACGCGAACCACCAGCGTCGTGTCGGCCGTCGCCGTCAGGCCCGCGATACCCGCAGCGTTGATCGCCGCGGCCTTCGCGTACGCGCTGTCGGTCGTCTGCCCGGCCGCGGCACCGGCAGCCGACGGCGCCGACGGTGACCGCCTGACCCGTGCCGATCGCGATCGTGACGTCGCCGGCGCTCAGCGCGTTGGCGTCGACACCCGTGCCCTGCTGACCGACGGCCAGCGACGCTGCTGTACGCGGAGCTGCCGACGTAGTCGGCCGTCTTGCCGACTGCGTCGTGCGCATGCTCGTCGCCAAGACCGACGCTGATCGTCTCGCCGACGTTCGCGCCGACCTGGAACGTCGCGTTGCCGAACGTGCCGTCGAGCACCTTCTGGCCGTTGAACGCGGTCTGCGTCGCGATGCGCTGCACTTCCGCCAAGACGCTGCTGAACCTCTTGGTCCAGAGCGGCGCGGTCCGACGGCGCTGTTCGACGCGTTCGCCGACTGCACCGCGATCTCACGGATGCGCTGCAGGTTGTTCGTGAGCTCGCCGAGCGCGCTCTCCGTCGGTCTGCGCCAGCGAGATACCGTCGCTCGCGTTGCGGACGGCCTGGTTCAGGCCGCGAATCTGGGTCGTGAAACGGTCCGAGATCGCGAGACCGGCTGCGTCGTCCTTCGCGCTGTTGATGCGCAAGCCCGACGACAGGCGCTGCAACGCCGTCGCCAGCGACGACTGCGAGGTCGTCAGGTTGCGCTGCGCGTTCAGCGACAGCACGTTGGTATTGATCACTTGAGCCATTGTCGTACTCTCCTAAAGGTTGTTGCCAGACGGCCCGTTGGCCTCTTACGACCGAGCCGCCGTCCGGCTAAAGCTCTGTCGTCTTGGCCACTTTATCGGGCGGGCAACGCCGATCCTTGAGGAGAGATCTGAGACGCAGTTCACGAGCCGGCAGCTCGCGCCGACGCGGCCGCGCAACGTTGACGAGCGCTAGATGATATCTGAATAAGGAGAGGTTCTGCGCGCGCGCGAATGCCTGCTGCGCGGCGTCGAGACCGAACAGCTCCTGCGACAGCCGGCTCAGCGCTTCGGCATAGTCGAGATCGCGCACGGCCGACAGCGTCGTATTCAAGTGCAGCGCGAAGTCGGCGTTCAGCGCTTCCTGCTGATCGAGCGCGCGCACACGCGCGCCGATCTCGCCGCGCGCATCGATCACGTGAGCGAGCGCGTTGTCGAGATCGGCGAGGCGCTGGCCGATGTTGCTGTGCAGCTGCGCTCGCTGCGCCGGCGTTGCCGCCGGGCGCCTCGATCGCCGCGATCGAGCCGATCGAGCGTCGAGAAGACGTCGCGTTGCGCGGCCGGTGTCACGGTGAACGTATCGCCGGCCGCCGGAGCGCCGTCGATGCGCATCTCGATGCCCGCGAACGTCAGCGACTGCGTCGGCGTGAAGCGCGCCGGCGACGATCGAGCGCGTTGGCGCTGTTGCGAACCTCATAGCGTCGTCGGCGTCAGGAATTGTAACGGTGTAGGTGTCGGCGACCCAGGCCGCAGGATTCGACGACGCTGCTCGAGCCGAGCGTTCCCGTGCCGGTGTTGGCGGCGATTCGACGCCGAGCGCGAACGTGCCGTTACCCTCCGCGAATTCGCTGGAACACGTCGGACGCCGGAATCGTTGATCGCGACGAAGCGGCTGTCGCTGATCTGCAGGGTGCGCTGGCCCTGGTCGCCGTTGTAGACGACGCTGCCGCCCGCCGTCGTCGTGAACGGCGTTGCCGCTTCGCGATAGCCGCCGAACAGGTGACGACCGTCGACGTCGGTGGTGTTCGCGATCGCCAGCAGCGCGTCGCGATGCTGGCGGATCTCCGCCGCGATGACCTGGCGATCGCCGGCGCTCGCGGTGCCGTTGTTCGCTTGCAGCGTCAGCTCGCGGATGCGCTGCAGATTGTCGATGGCCTCGCTCAGCGACTCTTCCTCGAGCCCGAGCTGGTTGCGCGCGAAGATCGCGTTCGCCTGGTACTGATCGAGCCGCGTCAGCGACGCATCGAGATGCGCGACGCGCGCCGCGGCGACGGGGTCGTCGGACGGCGAGTTGATCCGCAAGCCCGGTCGACACCTGGTGCTGCGTGTCGATGACTCGCGCGCCGCGCATCGTCGAGCGCCGCGAGAAACGCCGATCGCAGGGTGTCGTTGCTGACTCGCATTCGTCACCTGCGCAAGCGACTGCAGCAGGGTTTGGAACAGAGTGTCTGCGACGGACATCATGCTTGCCGCCGCCTGATAGAGCTGCTCGAACTTCAGCATGTCGGCCGCTTCTTCATCGAGATTCACGCCGCGCACCGACTCCAGTCGATCGCTGTTCTGGTTCGAGCACGAGTTGCTGCACGTCGCGTTGATTCGTGAGCTCGGCGGTGCGCGAGCCGACGGTCGTGATCAGCGCGGCCGTCGCGTCCTGCAGGCTGATCTCGCCGTTGAACACGCTCTGTGCGAGCCGGTCGATCAGCTGCTGGAAGATTGCGGTTGTCGCCGGTGCCGCCGACGTTCGCCTGGATCACGAACTGGTCGCCGGCCGCCGGCGCGCCGGTGATCTGCACGCGCGTGCCGTTGATGTCGATGTCGGCGCCCGGCGTGTACGCGAACGAGCCGGCGCCATTGATCGTGTACGTCGTCGCGTTGACGAACGCGATCGTGCTCGTCGTCAGCAAGGCTCGGGTTCGTCGCGTCGATGACTCTGCCCGGCCGAGATCGTGCGCCGTGCCCGTGTTCGCGAGCGCGGCGTTCGTGCGCGTCGGCGCCGCGGCCGCGATGTCGGCCGGCCGCGTCACGAGCAACTGCATCGTGCCCGCGACGTGCTCCAACGGTTTCAAGTAGGAACTGATCGTTCGTGGCCGGCGTGCCCGACACGACGATGCTGAGGCCGTTCGCCACGAACGGACTCAAGGTCGTGCCTGCACCGGTCATCGGCACGACGGCGCCGTTGTCGACGCGCTGCAGCGTGTAGCCCGTGCCGTCGAACGTCAGCTGATAGTTCGTCGGCTCGAGCGCGGCGACGCCCGTGATCGTCACCGCAAGCGACGCCCGTGCCGGTGTTCGCGGCACGCGGGAAACGTCTGCGGCGCACCGATCGAGAAGAAATCGCCGCCGAGCTGGCCCTCCGCGTCCATGCCGTTGCGGTGCACGGCATTGACGGTGCTCGACGAGGCCGACCGCGATGCGGCCGAGCTCCGAGCGCGCCGGCGCGAGCATCTCGCGATTGAAATCGAGCGACGCCGCCGAGCTCGCCGCCCGTCACGAACTGCGTGACGTTGACGTCGGGCCCGATGCCGCGAATCACGATCTGCGGCTGCAGCGGGTCGGCGTTGCCGGGCGTGACGCGAGCTGCGCGGCAGTTCGCCGCCGAGCACGAGCACCTGACCCGTGCCGATGAACACGCGTGCGTCGTGCCGTCGCGCTGCTGAGCCGCGGTGACCTGCACGAGCCCCGACAGCTCCTCGAGCAGACGGTCGCGCTGGTCGAGCAGATCGGACGGCGCGCGGCCGGCCCGACGCCGCGCCGGCGGCGATGAGCTGCCGGTTGATCTCGGCCAAGATCCGCGCCGATCGCGGTGATCTCGTCGGCAGTCGCCGTCATGCGCGTGCGCACCTCGCCGCTCGAGCTCCGTCAGCCGCTGATCCATGGCGTCGAACCGCGCGACGAGGTTGCGCGCCTCGGACGAGCAGCGCCTGCCGGCTCGACGGTCGACGACGGATCGTTCGCGACGTCCTGCAGCGCGTTCGATGAACGCCTGCATCGTCGCCGTGAGGCCGGTTTCGGTGCCCGCGAGCATGTCGTCGAGCGACTCCGCGAGCGCGACGAACGCGTCGGCGCGGTGAAAGCCGCCGGCAGCGGTGCGCAGCTGCTCGGCCAGGAGGTCGTCCGACATGCGCCGCGTCAGCGCGACGTCGACGCCCGTGCCGACGAAGTCGGGCCGAGGCGCTCCGCCGTGCCGCTCGGTGAGCTCGACGCGCTGCCGGCTGTAGCCCGGCGTGCTCGCGTTCGCGATGTTGTTCGCCGTCGTCGTCAGCGCTCGCTGCTGCGCGAGCAGCGCCGAGAGACCGATGTTCAGAAGGTCCGCCATGGAGCAGCTCACTACTTGCGTTCGCTCAGGGGTTGCTCAGTCGCGCGGCAGGTCGATGCCGCGCAACGCTTGCTCGAGCCGATCGCCGTGATAGATCGCGAGCCACTTGTCGGCGTAGCTCGGGGTCGGTCGCGTAGCCGGCCTTCGTCACGGCGCGCGCGTACGCTTCCGGGTCGTCGCGCGCTGCGCGAGCGCGTCGCGCGTAGCGCCGCGACGTGCCGATCAGGTCGCACGTAGTCGGCGAAGCTCTCGGCCGTGCTGCCGTACGCGCGGAACTCGCTCGCGCTGCGGCGCCGTCACGCCGTCCTCGTGCTCGAGCGTCCACTGCTCGACCGCGGCGCCCGACCAAGACGCGCCGGCCTTGATGCCGAACAGGTTGTTCGCCGACTCGCCGCCGTCGCTGCGGCACCGCGCGGCCCCAACCCGTCTCGAGCGCGGCCTGCGCGAGCAGCAGGCGCGGCTCGACGCCGAGCGCCGCCGCCGCAGCCTTCGCTTCGGGCAGCAACGCGGTCACGAACTCGGCCGGCGTCGGCGCGGCGCGACTCCGTCGGCGCCGGCACCGCCGAGCGCGGCGAGGCTCGACGGCAAGCCGTGCGGGAACTCCGCCGGCGCTGGCGTCGCGGCCGGTGCCTCGGCAGCCGGCGCGACCGGCGCGAGTCGACCGCGACGGGCGCGGCGCCGTCGGGCACGCCGCACGCCGCGGCCCCGCGCGCCCCGAGCTGCTGCTCGAGCATCTTGCCGAAGCCGAAACCGCCGTTGCGCGCCATCTCGAGCGCGACCTGGCGATCCATCAGCGCGAGGTATTGCTCCGTCTCGCTCGCCGTCGAAGAGTGCCGTCGCCCAAGTTCGCGCTGCGCGCGCTCTCGAGCATCATGCCGATGAACAACGCCTCGAACTGCACGGCCACGTCGGCGAGCGCGGTCGCGTCGTCGCGCTGCGCGCGCCGCCGAAGGTCGCTCGAGC
Source organism: uncultured Gammaproteobacteria bacterium (assembly GCA_963741255.1). Lineage (GTDB taxonomy): Bacteria > Pseudomonadota > Gammaproteobacteria > Steroidobacterales > Rariloculaceae > FEN-1219. The sequence goes on from CAVUHM010000009.1 coordinate 66,166, forward strand.
CCCTCGAGGTCGACGGCATTCGTCGGTATCGGCACGTTGGCCATGCACGTGCGTGTCCGCTAGATCACGATCAGCTGCGCGCGCAGAGCGCCCGCTTCGCGCAAGCGCTTCGAGGATCGCCACGAGGTCGCCGGGCGCCGCGCCGACCTGGTTCACGGCCTCGACGATGTCGTTCAAGCTCGTGCCCGGCTCGAACACGAACATGCGGTCGTCGCCCTTCATCGACGTCGATGTCCGACTGACCGACGACGACGGTGTCGGCCGTGCGCCGAACGCGTTCGGCTGGCTCACGAGCGCCGTCTCCGTGATGCGGACGACGAGCGAGCCGTGCGCGACGGCCGCCGGCGTCACCCGCACGTTCGCGCCGATGACGACGGTGCCGGTGCGCGAGTTGACGATGACCTTGGCCGCCGCCTCCGCCGGCTCCACCTCGAGATTCTCGATGTGCGACGATGTACGCGACGCGCTCCGATTCGCCGGCCGGCGCACGCACGCGCATCGAGATCGGCATCGATCGACTCGGCCGTGCCGGCGCCGAGCGACGCGTTGATCGATTCCGTGAGCCGCGCCGCCGTCGTGAAGTCCGGCGAGTTCAGAGTTCAGGACCAGCGACTCGGCCGTGCCGAGCGTCGACGGCACCATCCGCTCGACGGTCGCGCCGTTCGGCACGCGGCCCGTGCTCGGCACGTTGACCGATACGCGCGAGCCGTCGTCGCCCTGCGACGCCGAAACCGCCGACGATGAGGTTGCCCTGCGCTAGCGCATAGATCTCGCCGTCGGCGCCGCGCAGCGGCGTCATCAGCGAGGCTGCCGCCGCGCAGGCTCTGCGCGTTACCGATCGACGACACCGTGATGTCGATGCGTCTGCCCGGGCTTCGCGAACGGCGGCAGCGTCGCCTGCACGGTGACGGCCGCGACGTTGCGCAGCTGCGGGTTGACGTTGTCGGGCACGAGCACGCCGAGCTGCGCCAACATGTTCTTGATCGCTCTGGATCGTGAACGGCGTTTGGCTGGTTTGGTCGCCGGTGCCGTCGAGGCCGACGACGAGGCCGTAGCCGATGAGCTGGTTGCCGCGCACGCCGGCGACGGTCGCGAGATCCTTGATGCGCTCGCGCGTGCGCCGCGAGCGGGCTCAGCGAGCAGCGACGCCGCGACGGCAGCGAGCACGAAACGTGACGAAGCATTGAAGTCATGTCGTAACTCCGCCATCAGAACGGGAACCACGGCGAGTTGAAGAAGCGCGTGAGCCAACCGGGGCGGTTGGTGGCTCGCGAGCGTGCCGCGCCCGCTGTACGTGATCGTCGGCGTCCGCGACCTTCGTCGACGGACACCGTGTTCTCCGGCCCGATGTCGACCGGGCGCACGATGCCCTGCGAGGCGGATGAACTCCTCGCCCTGATTGATCGTGATGCAGCTTTTCGCCGCGGACGAGCAGGTTGCCGTTCGGCAGCCGCTCGGCCACGGTCACGGTGATGCTGCCGTCGAGCCGATTGCTCTGGCTCGAGTCGGCCTGACCGTCGAACGTCGTGTCGCTGCTCGAACTCGTTGTTCAGGATCGGCGTCACCGTCGAGCGTGATCGGCCGCCCCGCGATGATCGGGAAGCCCGTGTCGACGCTGCTGCTCTTCGCGCGTCGACGTGCTCGACTCTTTCGACGCGTTGGTGCGCTCGACGAGCAGAATCGTGAGGATGTCGCCGACCGCGCGCGCGCGCAGATCCATGAACAGATCGAAGCTGCCGGCCGGGTTGTAGATCGTTCCGGCCGCGGCGGCGGCGGGCGTAGTTCATCGACGCGCTCGGCGAAGCTCGATACGCGGATTCGATCTCGCCGTCGGCTCATCCGGCGCGATCGCGCACGCCTGCAGCACGAGCGACGCGACGCAGTAGTGCACAACGTCTGATCATCGCGCTGCTCCTACAGGCTGTTCGTCAGATGCTGGAGCATCTGGTCGGCGGTCTCGATCGCGCGCGAGTTCATCTCGTACGCACGCTGCGTCTCGATCATGGAGACGAGCTCCTCGACGACGTTGACGTTCGACGTCTCGAGCGAGCCCTGCACCAGCGTGCCGAGGCCGTTCAAGCCCGGCGTGCCGGGCTGCGGCGGACCGCTCGACGTGCGTCTCCGCGAACAGGTTCTCGCCGCGCGGCTGCAGGCCGGCCGGATTGACGAAATCGGTGAGCTGCAGCGTGCCGACCTGGACGGCGTCGGATTGCCCCGGCGGAATGGCCGTGACCACGCCGTCGATGCCGATCGTCACGCCGATGGCGCCCTGCGGAATCGTGATCGCCGGCTGCACCGCGTAGCCGCTCGACGTCACGAGCTCGCCGTCGGCGTTGATCTGGAACGTGCCGTCGCGCGTGTAGGCCTGCGAGCCGTCCGGCAGCAGGATCTCGAAGAAGCCGTGGCCGTTGATCGCGACGTCGAACGGATTGCTCGTCGTCACGAGGTTGCCCTGCGAGAACTGCCGGTCGGTCGCGACGACGCGCACGCCGGTGCCGAGGTTCAGGCCGGTCGGCGCTTCGGTCTGCTGCGACGTCATGCCGCCGGCTCTGCACGACGTTCTGATAGAGCAGGTCCTCGAACATCGCACGCTGGCGCTTGTAGCCCGTCGTGTTGACGTTGGCGAGGTTCTGCGAGACGACCGTCATGCGCGTTTGCTGCGCTTCGAGGCCGGTCTTCGCGACCCAAAGGGATTCCATGTTCAGTACTCCTAGCTGATGACTGGCGAGGCTCGCGGCGCGCGAGGCGTTTTGATCCGCCGTCTGCATCATTCGCACCGCGACTTCGAACTGCCGTTGAAACTCGATCATGTCGACGAGCGTCGCCGCGATGTTGACGTTGCTGGTCTCGATGAAGCCCGACGCCACGCTTGACGTCGGCGTCGGCCTCGACCTCGTCGCCGTCCGTTGACCGCGATCAAGCCGTCGGGACGCTTCGTCGAGGCGCGTCGGCGTCGGGATTCACGAGCTTCAGACGCCCGACCTGCGCGAGCGTCTCGGGGCCCTGCCCTTGCGGCACGATCGACACCGTGCCGTCGGCGGCCAGCGCGATCTGCGTGTACGGCGGCACGGCCACCGGGCCGTTGTCGCCGAGCACGAGCTCGCCGCGCTCCGTCTCGAGCAGGCCGAGCGAGTTGACCTTCAGGCTGCCGCCGCGCGAGTACGCTTCGGTGCCGTCGCGCGCCTGCACGGCGAGCCAGCCGTCGCCGTCGATCGCGACGTCGAGCACTTCGCCCGTCTGCACGAGCGTGCCCTGCGAGCGATCGAAGCCCAAGCCGGTCGCGACGGTGTTCACGCGGCTCTGGATAGCCCGGGCCCTTCGATCGGGCCGCGCCTCGAACCGCGCGAGATCGGCGCGAAAGCCCGTCGTCGAGACGTTCGCCAGGTTGTGCGACGACGAGCGCTTGCGCCTGCATGAGCTGCTTGGCGCCCGTCATCGCAACATACAAGAGTCGATCCATGCTCGCGGCTCCTCTAGCGGCTAATTGCGCGTTAGCGGATGTTGATGATCGTTTGCGTGACCTGGTCGGCCGTCGAGATCATCTGCGCGTTCGCTTGGAAGTTGCGCTGCGCGGTGATCATGTTGACGAGCTGCTCGGTCAGGTCGACGTTCGACGACTCGAGCGCGCCCGACTGGATCAGGCCGAAGCTGCCGGTGCCCGGGCGAGCCGCGCACGGCGTCGCCCGACGTGAAGGTCTCGCTCCACGACGTGTCGCCGAGCTGGCGCAGACCCTTGCGTGTTCGCGAAGTTCGACAGCGCGACCTGGCCGAGCGGCTCCGAGCGGCCGTTCGTGAAGCGCGCGAAGATCACGCCGTTGCTGTCGACGTCGATGCTCGACAGCCGGCCCGAGGCGAAGCCGTCCTGATTGAGCTGGTTGACGCCGAACTGCGAGCCGTACTGCGTCGAGTTCAGCACGTCGGCGGTCATCGTGATCGGCGCGGCGCCGTTCGTCGGCGTGTACGCCGGCAGCGTGATGCCGCCGCCGACGGGCGCCGTCAGCACGCCCAGGTTCGAGTACGTCATGCGTGTTCGCGCCGCCGACGGCCGTGCCGTCGATGTAGAAGCGCGCCTCCCACTGGTTCGCCGTCGCCGTCTTCACGAAGTACGCCGTCGACGTGTGCGAGGCGCCGAGCGAGTCGTAGATCGTCACGGCCGTCGAGTGGTTGTAGCTCGACGCGTTGGCCGGGTCGAACATCGGCACCGACGGCACGGCGGCATTGGCCGGCAGGTTGATGCCGAACTCCGCGCGCGTCGTCGCTTGCGGCGGCGAGTCGGCCGTCGCGAGCCGCAAGTCGGACAGCGTGCCGGTGTTGAACGTGCCGTTGCTCGCGACCGGGAAGATCTGCAGGCGCTGCTCCTGCGAGTTGACGACGTAGCCGTCGCGGTCGACGCCGAACGAGCCGGCGCGCGTGTACGAGACGACGCCGCGGTCGCTCATCGTGAAGAAGCCCTCGCCGCTGATCGCGAGGTCGAGGCCGCGATCCGTGAAGTCGACGCCGCCCTGCGAGAACTCTTGCGTGACCGACGACATCGCAACACCGTTGCCGATGTTCTGCGCGCCGACGGCGAACACGTCCGCGAACTCCGCGCGCGACGCCTTGAAGCCCGTGGTGTTCGCGTTCGCGATGTTGTTGGCCGTGACCGAGAGGTCCGACGACGCGGCGTTCAGGCCGCTCAAAGCTACTGCAAATGGCATGGCTTGATCCTCTGGTGAGTTAGTTGGTGAGTGGCGCCGGCAGTGGCCGGCGCGCCGGTGACTACGTTCGTTGCGAATCTCGCGCACCGCGGTGAACGGCACCTCGCCGATTCCGCGCAGCTCGACGCTGAAGCCGTCGGCGCCGATCAAGACGCTGTCGATCGGCGCGCGCAACGAACGTGTCGGCGGCGACCGACTCGGTCGCCGGAGCGGTACGTGGCGCTGAACGTGTAGCGACCGGCCGGAGCCGGCGTCGCCGTCGTCGGTGAGCCCGTCCCACGCGAACGGCACGAGCCCTTCGGGCTGCGCGCCGAGCTGCAAGCGTGCGGACCGTCTGGCCCGTCGCGTCGCGAATCGTCAAGCTGCACGGCGCCCGACGCCGCCGGCAGATCGACGGCTCCGGCGACCGGCTGTCCCGCCGCGATGCCGAGCGTCGACGTGCTCGACGCAGCGCGGAGCGGCCGACGAGCGCTCGAGGCCTGCAAGGCCTGGTTCGAGACCAGCGACGACGCCAGCGAATCGAACGACGTCTGCAGGCCCGCGAGGCCCTGCACCGTGCCGAACTGCGCGAGCTGTCCCAGGAACTCGCCGCTCTCGATGCGGCTTGAACGGATCCTGGTTCTTGAGCTGCGTGAGCATCAGGTGCAGGAAGTCCTCTTGGCCCAAGTCCTCCTTCGCGCGCCGCTTGCGGCACGTCGAGACCGAGACCGCCAAGACGAGTTGTCGACTGGGTTGACCATGGCTACTCCTAGCCTTGACCGAGCGACAGCGTGCGCAACAGCAGGTCCTTCGCGGTGTTGATGACCTCGAGGTTGCTCTGATACGAACGCGACGCCGAAATCATGTTCGCCATCTCTTCCATCGCGTTGACGCTCGACGCGTACACGATGCCCTCCTCGTTCGCCTGCGGATTACCGGGGTCGTAGCGCTCGATCGGCTGCGTCTTGCTCTCGATGACGCCGAGGACGTCGACGCCGGCGAGCACGCTCGCCGAACGGATCGCTCGCCGCCTGAAACACGGCGTGCCGCGCGCGATAGACGGCCGCCGGATCGCCGGCGACGTTGTGCATGTTGGCGAGGTTGCTCGCCGTGAGATTGAGGCGCAGCGACTGGCGCGGACAGCGCCGAGCCGGCGATGTCGAAGGTGCTGAACGTGCCCATCAGCGGCTCCCCGTGAGCGCGGTGCGCAGCGTGCTGATCTTGCCGCTCGCGAACAACAGGCTCGCTTGATACGACACCGCGTTCTCGGCGTAGCGCGCGAGCTCGAGATCGGCCTCGACGGTGTTGCCGTCGAGCGAGGGCTGATGCGGGATCCGATACTGCAGCGACTCGCGCGATCGCGAGCGGATCGATGCGCGATGTGTCGCGTATCGGTCGTCGTGAGCTGCCGAGCAGCGCTCGATGCCGCTCGTCGAGCACGGCCGCGAACGTCGAGATCGCGCGCTTGGTAGTGCGGGGTATCGGCATTGGCGAGGTTCGCCGCCAGCACCTCCATGCGGCGCGCGCGATACAGCAGCGCGGCCTCGTGCACACCCAAGATCGATTCCATCGTCGTTTCCGGCTCGCGGCGAATGGCCGCAGCCGTCTTGAGCAACAACCGTGCCACAGCCGCGAAAGCCGCGCCGTTGCTCGGTCGCTGCGACACGACGGCACGCGCGGCGGAAGTGTCTTGCCGGTCGAACGCGCGAGCGAGCGGCCAGTCGTTTGCCGCCTCATGCCGCGCGGCGATCGCGACGGAGCGGCGCCGCGAAACCGTGGCACACGTCTTGCACTACCCCTTCGGCAATGAAGACGCGATAGCGACGATGACAGCGAAAACTCAAGCAACTCCGCCGTTCGGCGGGCATGGCGCTCGTCGGCATTTTGACGCTGGCCGTCGGCGCATTGACGGCCGGCGCGCGCGCGACGAAGTCGACCGCGCGCTGGCAACCGCCCGAGACGATCGCCGCAGCCGCGCGTGCGGCGCGCAGCGGCCGCGGCGCCGGCGAAGTCGAAGCCGTCGCCGTCGACGAGCGGCTCAAGCTGCAACCGCTGCGCCGCGCCGCTCGACGCGCAAGGTCGAGCGCGCCGATCGCAACGCGGCCAGGGCACGTCGCCGTCAGCTGCAGCGGCCCCACGCGTGGCGGCTGTTCGTGCCGGTGCGCGCCGCGAACGACGTCGCCGTGCTCGTGCTCACGCGCAACGTGCAGACCCGGCGAGCTGCTCGCGGCGGAGGACCTCGCCGTCGAGACAACGCTCGGCGGCGTCGCTGCCGTACGATTACTTGAGCGACGCCTCACAAGCCGTCGGCTTCACGTGCGGCGCACGCAGCCGGCCGGGGCGTGCTCGTGCCGGCCGCGCTCGAGAGCCCGGAGGTCGTGCGAACGCGGCGCGCTCGTGACGCTGATCGCACGGCGATGGGCCGATCACGGTGAAATCCGAAGGCGTCGCGCTCGAGCCGGCGCGACTGCAAGCAGCGGCTCAAGGTCCGCAGCGCCTCGGGGCGCGTGATCGAAGGCACGGCCGAGGGTCCGGGCCAGGTTCGGGTGGGTTCTTAAGTTAATGCGGGCTAAAGTTCGTCTGGCAAGCAGTCGATAAGCGACCAATGGCGCCGAGCGCCGGAGATGCGTTATGACAGAGAAGATCAACGGCCAAGGGGTTAGGCCCTCGGATACCGCCAGGGACGCGGCGCTCCGAAGCCACCAAGCCGACGAGCGCAGCCGAGGGCAGAGCCGCGCGGCTGCCGCCGACAAGCCGCCGCGTCCTCGAGCGACACCGTGAGCATCACGCAATCGGGCCTGCTGATGAGCAAGCTCGAGGAGCTCGTGCAGCGCACGCCCGTCGTCGACGCGGAGCGCGTCGCGGCAATCAAGGACGCCATCGCCTCCGGCACCTACGAGGTCGACGACCAACGCGTCGCCGACCGGCTGCTGAAGTTCGAGCGCGACGTGCTCGGCTGATGCGTCGATCGAACCAACGATACCATGAGTCGCGACTCGAGACGTCTTGCTCGGTTGAGCAGATCCGCTGCGCGGAAGCCATGCTCGCGACGCTGGCTGCGAGAGCATCAGGCGCTCGTCGACGGCGATCCCGACCGAGCTCGAAGCCGCGACCGACGCGAAGGCCAAGCTCGTCGACGCGCTCGAGAATCGCTCGAGTCGCGAACGGCGCGAGCTCGCGGAGACGATTGCGGCGGACGCGCCGAGCGTCCGCGGAGTGGCAACAGCTGCGCGAGCTGATCGCACGGTGCAAGGAGCAGAACCAGCGCAACGGCGCGCTGCTGAAAGCTCGCGCCGACAACGTTCGGATCGCGCTGCAAGACGCTGCGCGGCTCGGAACCCGATCTCTACGGCCCGACCGGGCGAGACACCGTCGCGCACCGATGCGCGGCCGCTCGGCAGCGCCTAAGCGACAAGGAGATGCCGATGTTGGTCGTGAGCAGACGCGCGGACGAAGCCATTCAGATCAAGCTGGCCGACGGCGTCGACGGGAACCTGACGCTGAACGATCTGTTCGCCAAAGGGCCCGATCGAGATCACGCTGCTCGGCGGCAACGGCCGACGCGTCAAGATGGGCATCGAGGCACCGCCGGAGCTCTGCATCCTGCGCGTCGACAAAGCCCGCGGCCTCTCTAATAGTTAAGGTGCTGCCGGCCGGGCACGGGCCGACGGTCCTGCGCGACATAATCGAGTCGCCCCGAAACCCCCGGTCGCACTCGGCCGGCCATCGGCGTCGAATAGGGCTTGATTTCGACCTGCCGAGCGGTCGCATCCTGAGCGCCGTTCCAGGGCAACAAAAACAAAAAGGATCGGGCGGATGGAAAGGCGTCTGCTGGAGAGAAACAAGGTCGCGACGACGGTCTACCTCTCGGTCCCGGGCGGTAAATACCACCGTTGTCGCGCGAAAAATCTCTCCGCCATGGGTGTGTTTCTCGAGATCAAGGCGCTCGGGCTCCCGGCCGGAACCGTCGTCAACCTCGTGTTCGCCGTGAACCTCGGCGACACGATTCGTCTGCACCGCCGCAAAGCCGTGCTCGCGCACGTGTCCGAGCGCGGCGCCGGCCTCATGATGCAGGGCCGCACGCAGCTTCGACCGAGCGCTTAGCTCTCAACCACGACTGGCCTCGCGGGCGCGCTCAGAACGCGTCCTTCAGCGCGCGCGTCTTCGCGAACACGTCGACGTCCGCCGCACGCAGGCAGCCCGATCGTCGCGCGCAGGTCGCGGCTCGCGGCCGCAAGAACGGGTTCGTCGCGCGTTCCTCGCCGAGCGTGCTCGGCACCGTCGGCTTGCCCACGGCGCGCAGCTTCGCGATCGCTCGCCGCGCGCACCGCAGCGCCTGATTCTGCGGCTCGACGGTCAGCGCGAAGCGCGCGTTGCTCTGCGTGTATTCGTGCGCGCAGTAGATCCGCGTGTCGTCCGGCCAACGCAGGATCTTCTGAGAGCGAGCTCCACATCTGCGCCGGCGTGCCTTCGAACAGCCGGCCGCACCCCATGGCGAACAACGTGTCGCCGACGAACGCCGCGCACGCATCCGCGAAGTGATAGACGATGTGGCCGCGCGTGTGGCCCGGCGTGTCGAACACGGCGGCGCGATGCGCGCCGAGCTCGACGACGTCGCCCTCGCCCACGGCAACGTCGATGCCGGGGATGCGCGCCGCGTCCGCGCGCGGGCCGACGATCGTGCAGCCGGTCTCGCCGCTTGAGCGCGAGGTTGCCGCCGGCGTGATCGGCGTGGTGATGCGTGTTCAGAATGTGCGTGAGCCGCCAAGCCCTTGGCGTCGAGCTGCGCCAGAATCTCGTCCGCGTCGGGCGTGTCGACGGCAGCCGTCACGCCCGAATCCGCGTCGTGCAGCAGATAGCCGTAGTTGTCGGCGAGACACGGAAACATGTGGATCGTGAGGTCGCTCATGGCCGCCTCCGGGTCTGAAATTCCGTCGATTATCGTACAATCGCCGGGCCGCGCGCTTCTAGGCGCGCCTTTCGACGAAGCCGACTTTCTATGCCGACCATCACCCTACCCGACGGATCCCAGACGATCCTTCCCTTCGCCCGTCGACGGCGGCGCCATCGCGCGCAGCATCGGCTCGCGCCTCGAGCGCGACGCGGTCGCCGTGCGCATCGACGGCGCGCTCAGCGACCTGACGCTTGCCGATCGAGCACGACGCGCGGATCGAGATCGTCACGCGCACGTCGGCCGATGGGCTCGAGCTGCTGCGTCACGACGCGGCGCACGTCATGGCCGAGGCCGTGAAGGAGCTGTATCCCGAGACTCAGGTCACGATCGGCCCGGCGATCGAGAACGGCTTCTACTACGACTTCGCGCGCAGAGAGCCCTTCACGCCCGAGGATCTCGAGCGCATCGAGAAGCGCATGCACGAGATCGTCGCGCGCGACGAGAAAATCGTGCGCGAGGTCTGGGACCGCGACGCCGCCGTGAAATTCTTCTTACGGCAAGGCGAGCGCTACAAGGCCGAGATCATTCGGCAGCATTCCGGCCGGCGAGCCGATCACGCTGTACCGCCAGGGCGCGTTCATCGATCTGTGCCGCGGCCCGCACCTGCCGTCGACGGGCCGGCTCGGCGCCGGGCTTCAAGCTCACGAAGCTCGCAGGCGCCTACTGGCGCGGCGACTCGCGACAACGAGATGCTGCAGCGCATCTACGGCACGGCGTGGGCGGACGCGAAGGAGCTCAAGGCCTATCTCGACCGGCTCGAGGAGGCCGAGCGACGCGACCATCGCAAGCTCGGCAAGCAGATGGACCTGTTCCACTTCCAGGACGAGGCCGTCGGCGCCGTGTTCTGGCACGACAAGGGCTGGCAGCTGTTCCGCACGCTCGTCGACTTCATGCGCGCCAAGCAAGGCGCCGCGGGCTACCGCGAGGTCAACACGCCCGAGCTCATGTCGCGCTCGCTGTGGGAAGCGTCGGGCCATTGGCAGACCTTTCGGCGAGCAGCATGTTCACGAGCATGACGGCCGACGAGCAGACGCTCGTCGTCAAGCCGATGAACTGCCCGGGCCACATCCAGGTCTTCAAGAGCGACTTGCGCAGCTATCGCGATCTGCCGTATCGCCTGGCGGAGTTCGGCAAGGTGCACCGCTACGAACCTTCGGGCGCGCTGCACGGACTCATGCGTGTGAGAGCCTTCACGCAAGACGACGCGCACGTGTTCTGCACCGAGGAGCAGATCACGGCGGAGGCCGGCAAGGTCTGCCAGCTGCTGCTCGGCATCTATCGCGACTTCGGCTTCGACGACGTGATCATGAAGCTCGCCGACCGGCCGCCGAAGCGCGTCGGCTGCCGACGACGTCTGGGATCGCGCCGAGGCGCGCGCTCAAGAACGCGATGGACACGCTCGGCCTGCGCTACACGCTCAACAAAGGCGAAGGCGCGTTCTACGGGCCGAAGATCGAGTTCGTGCTGCGCGACGCGATCGGCCGCGACTGGCAATGCGGCACGCTGCAGGTCGACCTCAACATGCCGGCGCGTCTCGGCGCCACCTACATCGGCGAGGACGGCAATCGCCACACGCCCGTGATGCTGCATCGAGCGATCTTCGGCTCGCTCGAGCGCTTCATCGGCATCCTGCTCGAGAACTACGCGGGTGCGCTGCCGTTCTGGCTGTCGCCGGTGCAGGTCGTCGTCACGACGATCACGTCGGACGCCGACGCGTACGCGCGCGAGGTCGTCGCCGAGCTCACGCGCCGCGGGGCTTCGCGCCGAAGCGGACGTGCGCAACGAGAAGATCAACTACAAGGTGCGCGAGCACAGTCTCGCGAAAGATCCCCGTGATCCTCGCCGCGGGCAAGCGCGAGGTCGCGGAGCGCACCGTCGCGTTGCGCCGCTTGGGAGCGCAGAACCAGACGAGCCTCGCGCTCGCAGACGGCCGTCGAGCAGTTGCGCACCGAGGCTGCGCGCGCGGCGCGCCTGAGATCGGAGAAGCGCAATGCAACTCGTGAGCTTCGAAAGAAACGGCCGGGCCGGCTTCGGCGTCGTCGTCGGCGACGGCATCGTCGACGCCGCGGACGCGCTCGCGGGTAGGCCGCGCGGCTTGCGCGAGGCGCTGGCCGCCGGCGCATCTGCCGCAGCTCGCAGCGCCTCGCCGTGGCATGAAGCCGGACTTCGCGCTCGATCGACGTCGACGTTCGCGCCGGTCATACCGGACGCGGCCGCCAAGCTGCTCTGCGTCGGCGTCAACTACATGCCGCACATCAAGGAGATGGGCCGCGAGCGACCCGAGAAGCCCGTGCTCTTCGTGCGCTTCGCCGACAGCATCGTCGGTCACGGCCAGCCGCTCTTGAAACCGCTGGCTTCGGAGCAGTTCGACTTCGAGGGCGAGCTCGCCGTCGTGATCGGCAAACGCGCGCGCCGCGTCACCAGGGAACGCGCGCTCGACTACGTCGCCGGGTACAGCTGCTTCAACGACGGCAGCGTGCGCGACTTCCAACGACATTCGCCGCAGTTCACGCCCGGCAAGAATTTCCATGCGAGCGGCGCGTTCGGTCCGTGGCTCGTCACGGCCGACGAGATTCCGGATCCGCGCAAGCTCGACGCTCACGACGCGCTTGAACGGCGAGGTCGTGCAGCACGAGAGCGTCGGCGAGCTTTGCTTCGACGTGCCGCAGCTCATCGAGTACTGCTCGATCTGGACGCAACTCGAGCCCGGCGACGTGATCGTGACGGGCACGCCGGGCGGCGTCGGCGCAGGTCGCAAGCCGCCCGCTGTGGATGAAGCCCGGCGACACCATCGAGGTCGAGATCACCGGCATCGGCACGCTGCGCAATCCAGTCGTCGCCGAGGCCGCGTGACGCGGAGCCGATGACGCTGCGACCGGCGCCGACGTATCGCAGCGCTCCGCGCTGCTCGGCAGCTCGGCGCTCGCCGCTGCGGCGCAGCCCGATCTCGCCTGGATCGACCGTCAAGCCCTCGCCGCCGGCGAGGTGCTCGTCTACGCGGATCGCAGCGACCGGCCGCTGACCGTCGAGATCAAGCTCGCAACCGAGGTCGATGCGCCCGCGGCGGCGATCTGGGACGTGCTGAAGGCCTGCGAGATCGCGCCCGAGTACGTGCCGAACGTGGAGAGCTGCCGACGCTCGAGCAGCTCGACGACGGCCGCGCCGATCTGTTCGTGCAAGACGATCAAGCCGATCTTCTTCATCCCGAGCTTCGAGCACGTGTTCCGCCTCGACTACACGCCGTACACGCGCATCGACGTGCACCGCGTGAGCGGGCCGATCGCGTACATGGAAGGCAGCTGGTGGCTGTTGCCGCAGGACGAACGGGCGGATCCTGCTCGTCTACGAGCTGGCACTCGATCCAGGGATGCCGATCCCGCGCTTCTTCGTGCGCGCGACGCTGAAGCGCGACCTGCCGAAGGTCCTGATGGCGGTGCGCGAGCGCGCCGAAGCCGCCGACGACTCGCCCGCGTAGAACGCTCCGTCACACGATTGCAGTGAGATAGCTCCCCGGTGCGTCACACGGGGGTCGGCCGGGGGCGTGGGCGCCATGGACGGCGCCCACGCAGCCTACAGGGACGTATTCACGGCGTCCCCGGACGACCCCCGCGTGACGCGCCGGGAGCGGCGAAGAGCGCCGCCCCCGCGAGACACGCCGCAGAGCGGCGAATAGCGTTTCGCGAACTTGCTGTGACCGCGGTCACCGCCGAGTTGTCGCGAAATTGCTACGGTTTTCAGGCTGTGGAACCCTCACGCGACAACGACGCCGCGCATCCTGATCCTGGAGCCCGACAACAAGGTCCGCTCCTCGCTGCTGCGCTATGCCGTGAAGGGCTGGCAGGGCGCGGCCGTGCAGTCGACGTCCGGCACGCTCGACGACGCGCTCGTCGACGCCGAACGGCTGAAGAGCTTCGACGTGCTGCTCGTCGGCTGCGACTTCTCGAAGGACGGCACGGCCGACAACCCGACGCTGCAAGCGCTGCGCGCGGTCGCGGCCGATCCAAGCAATCCCGCCGTGATCCTGCTGACGACCAAGGGCAGCGAGTACACGGCCGTGCAGGCGATCAAGTCCGGCGCGTTCGACTACGTGCCGAAGTCGTTGCTCGGCCGCGAGCAGATCTTGAGCGCGGTGCAGCGCGCGCTGTTGCACCGCAAGGGCGGGCCCGGGCACCGCGAGCGGCGCCGTCGCCGGCGTCGTACGACTATTCGGTTACGACATGCGCCGCTGTCTCGCGACGCACGCGAAGCGTCTCGGTGCACGTGGCGTTCAGCGCGGAGCGCGGCAAGGAGGTCGTGCTCAAGGTGCTGCATCGCGGCCGCGGCTCGTTGTCGCGCGACGTCGAATTTCGAGCGCTTCGTCGCCGAGTTCAAGCTGCTGTACGACATCGACGATCACGCCGTCGCCGAGATCTACGACTTCCGCGTCACGAGCCACTACTGCTACATCGCGATGGAGTACTTCCCGCTCGGCCATCTCGGCACGCAGCTCGACGCGCCGTCTGCCGCCGGACGAAGCGCTGCACTATGCGCGCGAGATCGCGCACGGGCTGTCGATCATCCACACGGCCGGCGTCATCCACCGCGACTTGAAGCCCGGCAACATCATGCTGCGCGACGACGACAGCGTGGCGCTGATCGATTTCGGAATCTCGCAGTCGGTGCAGATCACGAACGTGCTGACCGAGACGCCGGCCGAGATCGCGGGCACGCCGTACTACATGAGCCCCGAGCAGGCGAGCGGCCCGCCACGGACGAGCGCACGGACCTGTACGCGCTCGGCGTGATCCTCTACCAGATGCTGACGGGCGAGAAACCGTACGTCGGCGACACGACCGACGCGATCCTCGAGCAGCACAGCAACGCCGCCTTGCCGGTGCTGCGCGCAGAGCTCGGCGACCTACCAGCCGCTGCTGAACAAGCTGCTAGCCAAGGATCCGGCGCAGCGCTACGGCAGCGCGCGCGAGGTGCTCGAAGCGCTCGAGCAGATCGCGGCAACGGTCGCGGCATCAGCGCCGCCCGCGGCATTGCCGGCGCTCGCCAGCTAGCGAGCAGCGCTGCGCGGGCGCAGCTCGCGGTTAGTCTTCGTCGCCCACGAGGCTCTCGAAGTCGAACAGCTCGCGATCGGCGAGATGCGACGGCCGTGACGTTCTGCAGACTGCGGAACAGCCGGTCCGTGCGACCCGGATCCTGCTGCTCCCAGCTCGACGAGCATCGCCTTGATCTCGCGGCGCTTCATGTTTTCCTGCGAGCCGCAGAGATTGCACGGGATGATCGGGAACTCGCGGCCGCGCGCGTAGCGCGCGATCTCGCGCTCGGCGCAGTACGCGAGCGGCCGGATCACGACGTGCTTGCCGTCGTCGCTCTTCAGCTTCGGCGGCATCGCTTTCAGGCGCGCGCCGTAGAACATGTTCAGGAACAGCGTCTCGACGATGTCGTCGCGATGGTGGCCGAGCGCGATCTTCGTGGCGCCGAGCTCGTCGGCGACGCGATACAGGATGCCGCGCCGCAGGCGCGAGCAGAGCCCGCACATCGTCTTGCCGGGCTCGATCACGCGCGTGACGATCGAGTACGTGTCCTCGGTCACGATGTGGTGGCGTACGCCGAGGCTCGGTCAGGTAGTCCGGCAGCACGTGCGCCGGGAAACCCGGGCTGCTTCTGGTCGAGATTGACGGCCACGAGCTCGAAGCTCACGGGCGCCTTGCGCTGCAAGCACAGCAGCATGTCGAGCAGCGTGTAGGAGTCCTTGCCGCCGGACAGGCACACCATGACGAGGTCGCCGTCCTCGATCATTCGGTAGTCGCCGATCGCCTTGCCGACGAGGCCGCGGAGCTCCGCCTGGAGCTTCTTCCAGCGGCCCGACGCCTCGCTCGACGCGGCTTCGCGCTCGGCGTCGGTGGCAACAGATTCGGCGGCTGGGCTCGGGGTCACGATCGTCTCGGGATAGCGGCGGGCGCCATGATAGCGAACTCGCCGCCGCATGCGACATAACGCCGAGTCGCCGGTCGGCGACGAGCGCGGGCTCTGTGAAGCCTATCACTGCATCGGTTCGCGGCTTTTCCCTACTGTTTCGTAACTCGATTACGTAAATCGGTCAGCCATGAAGCGTGCAGTCATCGCACTCGTACTAGCGCTCGCTGCCCTCGCCCTGCTGGTCTCGCTCGCTCTCGAATCCAGTTCGCTGCCCGTCGAAACGCACGTCGCCCAATACACGATCAGCGGCGACTTAGAGCGCATCGACGCGGACTTTCGCGCGCTCGTCGACACGCTCGAAGCGGCGTGGCAAGAACAGCAACCGCCGGGCGAAGGCGCTCGCGCATTGCTCGAGCGTGTTGCCGCGCAGCCGGAGCAGCTCCCCGAGTCGCTGTTCCAGATGCAGGGCAACGCGAGCCAAGAAGCGCGCTTGAGCAACAGCCACGAGACATTCACATCGGCCATCGGCGACGCCGCGGTGCTCGCGGGGCAGTTGATCAACGATCAGACCGAGTACGCCGCGGCCGTCGCATTCTTGCGCGAGTCGGGCGCCACCGTCATTCAAGACATCCGCGGGGCGGGACTCGATCGCGGCGCGGCCGACACGTTCCAGCTCGTCGTCGGCACGCTCGACTTCGCTGGGCCGAACGCGTCGGTCCGCGGCGCCGAGCTCGAACGCTTGCTGGTGACGCTGGACCGCGATCAACGCGTCGACCAAATGCCGGGCGACGTCGAGCTGCTCCGGAACTCCGTTTCGACGATCTTGACGAACAAGCCGCTGATCGAGAGCCGGCTCAAGCAGCTCGTCGAGACGCCGGTCGGCGAGCACGCCGAGGCGCTCCGCGTCGCCGCGCAGGACATGTACGCGATCGCGGCCAACCGCATCGAGCAGGCCCGCTTGATGCTCGGCGTCTTCGCCGTCGTGCTGCTGTTGGCCGTCGGGTTCGTCGCGTTCCGGCTGCACGGCAGCTATCGCGAGATCAACCGCACGAACGCGGACCTCGCCGTGCTGAACGAGTCGCTGGAGAATCGCGTCGCTACGCGCACGCAGGAGCTCAGCGGCACGCTCTCGGACCTCAAGGAATCGCAGGTGCAGCTCGTGCAGGCGGAAAAGATGTCGTCGCTGGGCCAGCTCGTCGCCGGCATCAGCCACGAGATCAACACACCGTTGCTGTATCTCGCGAACAATGCCGAGCTCGTGCGCGAGCGCCTCGAGCCGCTGCGCGACTTCATCACGAGCTGCTCGGCCGCGTTCTCGATCAAGTCGGAAGACTTTCCGGATCGCGCGACTTACCAGACTCACTTCGTGAATGCGCTGAAGGACGTGAAGACACAGCTGCGCGACTTCGAGCTCGAGGCGACGATCGAGGAGATCCAAGACCTCACTCGCGACAGCATCGCCGGATTGGGCGAGCTCACGGAGATGGCGCAGAGCTTGAAGGACTTCAGCCGTTTGGACCGCGCGCCGATCGCGAGCTTCGACGTCAACGCCGGCCTCGACAAGACGCTGGTGATCGCGAAGAACATCGTGAAGAACAAGGCCGTGGTCAGCAAGTTCTACGGCGACATTCCCGAGATTCAGTGCTCGCCGTCGCAGGTCAACCAGGTGTTCCTGAACATCATCACGAACGCGGCGCAGGCCATCGACAACCACGGCGAGATCGTGATCGAGACCAAGCTCCGCGACGAGAATCACGTAGCGATCCGGATATCCGACACGGGCTGCGGCATCCCCGAGGAGAACTTGAGCAAGATCCGCGACCCGTTCTTCACGACCAAGGAGGTCGGCACGGGCACGGGCCTCGGTCTCTCGATCGTCGACGAGATCATCCGCAGCCACCACGGCGAGCTGCACGTCGAGTCCGTCGTCGGCAAGGGCTCGGTCTTCACGGTGGTCCTGCCGATCCGAAGGTCCGCGGAGGCTTCCATTCAGCAGCAGCTGGACGAGCTGCCGCCGCTGCAGGAAGCCGTGTAAAGCATGCTAGTGCAGCAAGCCCAAGTCCCGCGACCGCGCCTCCTGTTCGTCGACGACGAGCAGCGCGTGTTGAATTCGATGCGGATCATGTTCCGCCGTCAGTTCGATTTGTTCCTCGCGTCGCACGGCGCCGAAGCGCTCGACATCGTGCGCGACAAAGACATCGACGTGATCGTGGCCGATCACCGCATGCCGAAGATGACCGGCGTCGAAGTGTTGTCGAAGGTCCGCGCGCTGTCGCCGCGAACCGTGCGCATTCTGCTCACGGGTTACGCGGACCTCGATGCGGTCGAAGGCTCGATCAACGACAGTGAAGTCTTCCGGTTCTTGACGAAGCCCTGCGCGCCGCAGCAGCTGCGCGAGACGATCGAGCTCGCGGCCAAGCTCGCGCGCGAGACGCCCGCACCGCCGCCGCCGACCGAGGAGCCGCTGAGCCCGTCGGACACCGTCGAGATCATCCTCCAGAGCGACACCGTGACGGAGGTGACGAGCACCACCACGGACGGACACACGGAGACCGTTTCGAGCACGGCCATCCTGCCGGCACCGAAGTTCGGACAGCCGACGGCAGAGCCGAGCACGGCAGCCACGCGGCCGAAGCTCGCGACCGGCCTAGGGATAGTCGTGTTCTCGATGGACGCCGAAGTCGTCGAGATGGTTCAGAAAGCCGTGCGCGGCCGGTTGCCCGTGTACACGGCCGGCAACATCGTGCAGGTCGTGAAGTGCCTGACCGAGCATCGCCCGGGTGTGCTCGTCACGGACGTGTCCGAGGACAAGGCCACGATCCAGTCCATGACGGCGCGCCTGAAGGAGCACCTGCCGCAGCTCGTGACGATCGCCGTCTCGCAGCATCGCGACGTGCTGGACATGGTGTGGTTGATCAACCACGGCCAGATCTTCCGCTTCCTGCGCAAGCCGCTGTCTGCGGGCCGCACCGCGATCAGCCTGCAGGCGGCGCTCCAGCACCATCGGCTGCTGCTGAAGAACCCCGAGCTCGCCAAGCGCCATGAGGTCGACGCGGCCGCAACCAGCGACTCCGGCGTCATGGAAGGCATGCTCGCCAAGCTGAAAGGCATCACCCGCTTCTGGACAGGCTCATGATCGACAAGAAATCGAGCGACTCGAATCAGAGCGACCTGCTGCTGTGGATCGCGGGCGGAGCGATCGCGGCCGTCGGTGCCGCCTGGCTCGTCATCATGCAACCGTGGGCGGGCTCCGGTGGCGACGATCCGGTGTCCGCGCCGACGACACCCGCCCCTGCCGTCGAGACCGCGGCGATCACACCGCCTCCGGCTTTGCCGGATCCTGCGGCCGGCGCCGAAACTTCCGATGCAGCCGAGATCACGCTCGACAACCCGCTCAGGATGGCCGAGCTCGCGTACGAGGCCGGCATGCTGGTCGAGCCCGAGGAATACAGCGCGTGGACACTGTTCGCGCGCGTGGTGAAAGCCGAGCCCGACAACGCGGTCGCGCTCGCGGGCCTGACGAAGGTCGCCGACGACCTGATCCGGCGCGGTGCTACGGCGCTCGATCAAGGGCGCTTCGACGACGCGCGTGCGACGGTCGAGCGGATCCGCGAGACGCTGCCGAATCATGCCGGCGCCAAGGACCTGGCCGCGAAAATCTGGCCGACGACAGCGCCGGCGCTGCCGCCGCCCGAGCCGATCGTGCTCACCGAGCCAACGCGTGTCGCGCGCGTCGAAACGCCCGCACCACGGCCGCAAGTGAACCCCGTCGTGCAGGCCAACGAAGCGTTCGAGAAAGCCCTGGCTGAGGGCCGGCTGCTGACTCCGTCCAACGAGAGCGCGAAGCACTACGTCGGTGTGATGACGCAAGCGGGCGCCGACCACGAGCTCACGGGGCGCGCACGCACGACGTTATCGCAAGAGTTCCTGTCGCGCGCCGCACAATCGATCGAGGCGCTCGACCCCGAGGCCGCCAGCATCTGGATCGACGAAGCCGAGACGTTGGTCGGCGGCGCCGACGCGGGCGTGCGCCTTGCGCGCTCGTCGCTGACCGAGCAGCTGATTGCGATGGAAGCGGCGAAGCCGATTCCCGCTTCGTCGCTGAAGATCACGTCGTACGTGGCGCCGGCTTATCCGGCTCGCGCGCTCGAGCGCAACATCGAGGGCTGGGTCGACATCGAGTTCACGGTAGATACGGACGGCACGACGCGCGACGTCAGCGTGACCGATGCTTCGCACGACGCCTACTTCCGCCGCGAGGCGACTGACGCCGTTTCGAAATGGACGTTCGAGCCGCGCCAGTTCATGGGCCGCACGATCGAGCAGAGCTCGTTCACCAGAATCCGCTTCCAAGCACCCCGCTAGCCCGCGTGGGACCGCGCCTACGTTTACATAACCGCACGACTGACGCCGAGCGGACTCGGTTGGGCTAAGATCATTTCCAAGTCTCGAAGAAGACTGCGGAGAATCGCCCATGCGCCCGACAACGATCGTCGCCACTTCGAGTGCCCTGCTGCTCTGCTGCGCGTCCGCGCTCGCGCAAGACGCGCCGGCCGCGAGCGACGACGGCAAGCTCGAGCCACTGATCGCGAGCGTGCCCGAGTATCCGGCCGCCGCCGGTAGCGTCCGCGGGCACGTCGAAGTCGAGTTCACCGTGACGCCGGCCGGCTTGGTCGAGAGCCCGCGCGTCGTCAGCTCCGAGCCCGGCACCGTGTTCGATGGCGCCGCGCTCTCCGCCGTCGCGCGCCGCCGCTACGCGGCGGACGAAGCGCGCGCGCCGCAGGTCGTGCAAGAGCGAATCGAGTTCGCGCCCGCGCGCGCGAGCGGCGCAGCCGTCGCGGCAGACACGGGCCCGGTAAATCAGTGCGTGCGCGAGGATGCGATCTTCAACTACGGCGAAGCCGTCGACGTGAGCCTGATCAACGCGTGCGCAGACCCCGTGTTCGTGTTCGGCTGCGCGCAAGGCACCGGCAAGAACTTCGGGCGTTGGGTCTGCAGCGATTCCGAGCAGCGCGGCCAGGTGCTCGTTCGGTCCGGTGACCAACGGCAAGGGCGCAGCTACGCGCCGAGCAGCAACAGCGATCTCCGCGTCTACACGTATACGGACGGCTTCTCGGTCACGCGCGCGCCGAACACGCAGTATTGGTGGGTCGCGTGCGCGGAGAGAGACGCGGCTTGCCGTTCGGACGCCCGCCTCTGGACGCGATCGGTCGACCGCCAGGACGGCAGCGTCGACCCGCAGGCGCGCAGCCCGGTCGCGCTCGCGAGCTCGGACTAGCTCAGCGCCGCCATTCGACGCCGAACGAAGCGCGCGTGCGCATGTACGCGGCGCGTGCGTCCGTCGACGTCGCGTCGAACGTGTCGAGCGACGCCGATAGCGTCAGCCCGTGCTTCAAGTGGAAGTTGCCGTGCAGCTCCGCGGCGACCTCGTCGAGCTCGCGAACGCCTCCGGCCTCGACGTTGAACGCGAACGCGTTCGGGTAGTCGTAGGTTCGCCCCACGACGGCCACGTACCAATCGAAGCGCGGGCTGGGCCTGAACGTCGCGCGCAGGCGCAGCACGTCCTGCGAGTAGTCGTAGTAACCGAGATACTCGTCGGTGCGGTCGAGGCGCAGATAGTCCACATCGATCGCGACGATGCGGCCCATCTGCCGCGACATGCCGAGCTGCACGCCGGTGTAGACGTACTCCTGCGCCGGGTTCGTCGTCAGCAGCGCTCCGGTCAGGTCGCGCGCGGGCCGAGTGTCGTAGAGCCGCTGATAGAAGCGCACGCCGCCGCGCAGCGTCATCACGCTGCTGAAGTCGTAGTCGACGTCGACGGCCGTGAACAAGTAATCGTGATCGTAGTTCGCGACCAGGAGCGTCGGCTCGTACTCGCGGCGCTCGAAGTTCATGTCGAAGCCCCAGCGCCAGCGGCCGAGCCGGTGGTCGAACGTGCCCTGCACGCCCGCAGCGTCGTACGAGAACCGTTCGCCGACGTCCTCGGTGATGTCCGCGCCATTGATGTCCTGGACGGTGATCTCGCGCGCCAAGCCGTCGTCGGGATCGAAGTTCGTCTCGCTGTGACTGCGCACGAAGAACGCGGTCGAGACCTCGCGGCGGCGGCGGTCACGCTCACCGAGCAAGATGTCCGCGCCCATCGAGAAGCGCTGGTTCACCTCGGTCGCGTTCGCGACTTCCTCGCCGTAGAACGCGCCGGCCATGTCGTACGCGAACCGGAAGTCGGTGTCGCCGGCCTCGTTGTTCATGACATAGGCCGCGTGCAGCTCGGCCGGCATGTACGTGCCGGAATACACCACGGGCGTCACGACGGGTTGCGCGGGATCGGAAAGATCGACGTACGGCTCGGCCGGCGTGCGGTAGACGTTGTCGTCCTGCCCGAAACGCGCGGCAGCCGTGAGGCGGAACTCGCCGATGCCGCCGGGCTCGTTCGAGTCGCTGGCCGCCTGCGCGTTCGGCGTCAGCGACGCGCTCGCGGGCCCGGTCGTCGCCGCGCCTTCCGCGAGCCGGCGCAGCTCACGCTCGTCGGCGCTGTCGGCCACGGTGTTGAAGGACTGCTCCGCGGCGGCGGAATCGCCGGCCGCGCGCTGCGCGAGGCCGCGGTTGTAGGTCGCGAGCGACGCGAGAGCCGGGTCGGCCGCGGCCCGCGTGAACGCCTCGGCAGCGTCGTCGAATTCACCGAGCTTGTAGTACACGACGCCGAAGTTGTACTGAAGCAGTGCCGAGTCGAGGCCCGCGGCCGCGGCTTCGCGATAGCGCAGCAGCGCCGTCCGGTAGACGCCGGAGCGCACCAGGGAATTGCCCTCGGCGAACAGGGCGGAGGCGTCCTGCGCCGCGGCGGGGCCAGCAGCCAAGAACGGAATAAACACTAGTGGGATCAACGAGTTGAAAGGGCGCATGGCGTCCTCGAATCGGCGGTTTCGCCCACTCTAGGCGCCAAAAAAGCACCGCAACAGGACGCCCGTCACAGCCGGGCAGGCTTACCTTCCCGGCGTCAGCGCGGGGCGACCGTGAGATCGACGACGAACGTCTTCTGGTCCTCACCGAAGCGCAACCGCGCGGCGAGCTGGCCGCCGCTGCCTTCGCGCGCGACGAGCGTGAGCGGGAGCGCGTTGGCCCCATCCGCAAGCTCGGCACGCCCGACCACGCGACGCTGGCCCGGGTGCTCCGCGAGCTCGATGCCGATCGGCAAATCGACCGTGAACTCGACATCGCGCAGTGCCGTTCTCGAATCGAACACGAGGTTGATGCTGTGCGGCTCGCCGATCGTGAGCGTCACGACCTCGGTCTCGGGTGCTCGCGCGCGGGGGCTGCGCACGTAGAGTCCGGTCAGGACCACGGTCAGCATCGTCAACCCGAACGCGCCGATGAACCCGAACGCGGCGGCGCGCTGGCCGCGCGTCGGCTTGCGGTGCTCGGCGGCTTTCGCGGTGGGCGGCTCGGTCACGTGCGATCGGGTAGGATGGCCCCAAGGGGCAACGGCCAGGATCATACTCTGAATGCCTTGCAGAGCGCCTTCGGCGTCGCCGTGCCTTGAAACCAAAAGCACGGCGCGCGTGTCTGAAAAGGGCCGTGGGCTTCGGCGAGGATGTTCGATGCGAAAGTTTGGGGCGATCGCGGCGGCTGTCGTGGTGCTGGCTGGACCGGCCGGGGCCCGCGAGCTGCAGGAA
The DNA here is from genome assembly GCA_963741255.1 of uncultured Gammaproteobacteria bacterium. Classification (GTDB taxonomy): domain Bacteria; phylum Pseudomonadota; class Gammaproteobacteria; order Steroidobacterales; family Rariloculaceae; genus FEN-1219. Next base: position 89,376 of record CAVUHM010000009.1, read on the forward strand.
GTGCTGAACACCGGCACGCTGCGGGTCGGCATCACGCTGTATGCCCCGTGGGCGATGCGCAACGACGGCGAGCTGATCGGGTTCGAGGTCGACGTGGCACGCCAGCTCGCGGCCGATCTGGGCGTGAAGGCCGAGCTCGTGCCCTACGACGTCGAACGGCTGATTCCGGCGCTCGAATCGAACGAGATCGACGTGATTGCCGCCGGCCTTGCGATCACGCCGGAGCGCGCGCTGCACGTGAATTTCAGCTCGCCGTATGCCGAGAGCGGCATGACGCTCGCGACGCATTCGCAGAGCACGGCTCAAGTCTCGGACATCACCGCGCTCAATAGCGAGCAGTACACGATCGCGGCCGTCGAGGGCTCGGTCGCCGCCGAGCTCGCGCGACGCCTCTGGCCACTGGCGAAGATCTCGGTGCTCGACTCGGTCGACACGGCGACGGAAGCGATTCTGACCGGCAAGGTGAACGGCTATCTCGAGGACGAGCCCGTGCCGACGTTCTTGGCGCTCGCGAATCCCGACGTGATAGACGTGCCGACCGCGCGTCCGTTGCTCGCGAGCCGAGCCGGGTTCGCCGTCAACAAGGGCGACCCCGACTTTCTCGCGTTCTTGAACGCGTGGATCGAAGCGCGCGAGGCCGATACGTGGCTGCCGACGACGCACAGCTATTGGTTCAAGTCGCTGCGATGGCAGGAGAGATTGCGCGATGCGCCAAGTCGCTGACGGTGTTCGAGCTGCGCTGACGCTGCTATGTGCGGCGTTCGCGGCTCCGCTCGCGGCGCAGAATGCCGAGGTGCCACGCGCGCCGCGCATCATCGGCGCGCCGACCCCGACCACGTTGCCTCCGGCCGCCACCCCACCCCCCGGCATCTCGATCGTGTTGCGGCCACCGACCGCGGCGCGGCTCGCGCCGCTGCCCGAAGACCGCGACGACGGCCCCGAGGAGATCATCGTCGTCGGCCGCGGGTGGCGCCTGCCCGATCTCGGCAGCGAGTGGCGCGCGCGCCAGGACGAGCAGGCCCGGTCGGACCGCCTGAACGCGACACTGCTGCCGCTCTACAACCCCGACAAACCGCCGCCGCACGACACGACGTTCTTGAGCCCCGAGCAACGGCGCCACGGCAATATCGAGCTGTTTCGCGTGCGCTTCGGCCGACCCCGCGAATAACGCACTGTTAAACGCCTTCTGTAACCAAGCTGTAACGCTGGCGTAAGACAACTGCAAAACCTCCGTGGTGGACTGGTCTGCAACCCGCAGCCGGAGTCCACATGGACGGAGCGATACTCCTTATTCACGACGAGCAGGCGCTGCGCTCGTCGGCGCGCCAGACGTTAGGCCAGGCTGGCCATGAGGTCAGCGAAGCGCCCGACCTCGCGAGCGGAACACGGATCGCGGAGCGCCTGCGTCCGGCACTGATCCTGCTTCCATGGCTCGGCCGTCGACCCGTGCGGGACGCGCTGACGCAACTGCGCGCAAACGACGCCACGCGCCGCACGCGGCTCATGGTGTGGGCCGAGCAAAGCGATATCGGCAACGCGGTCACCGCGCTCGAGTTCGGGGCCGACGATCTGCTGGCTTTGCCGTTCGATTCGGCCGAGCTCGTCGCGCGCGTGAACGCGTGCCTGCGCCGACCGCTCGCGACGACGCGGCCCGATCGACTCGCGGCCGGCCCGCTCGTGCTCGACAAGGCCGTGCATCAGCTCACTGTCCGCGGTGAAGAGGTCGCGCTCTCGCCCGCCGAGTTCCGCCTACTCGCATTCTTGCTCGAGAATCAGGGACGCGTGTTCAGCCGCGACGAGCTGTTGCGCGGCGCGTGGCCGAAGAACATCACGGCCGGCGGCCGCACGGTCGATGTGCATGTGCGGCGCTTGCGGCAATTGCTCGAGCCGTTTCATTGCGACGACTTGATCCAGACGGTTCGCAGCTTCGGCTACCGACTGGTCGTGCCGAGCCGCGAGACGCGCCCGGCGCCCGCGGTCCAGGCCGCGACACAGCCGTAACAAATCGGCAACCCCAACTTCATCGTCCTTAAACATCCCCCGAATACCGTGGCGTGCATTCCCAATCGACTGGTAGGAGCATCAGATGACGAGCAAGAGATTCTTTGCGTGCGTTTCGCTGGCCGCGGCCCTCGCCGGTTGCGAGTCGGGCGACATCACGCTCGCGCCGACGAACGTCGACAACTCGACGACGACCGGCGGAGGTGGCGGCGGCGCTACGAACCCGTGCGCGTCCTACACCGTCGCCGGAGCCACGCGCGCCGGCAGCTTCGACGGAACGAACTGCACGTACGACACGACCTTCGTCTCGGAGACGAACCCGCTCACGGTCGAGCGTGACGATCCCGTTGATCTCGGGCGTCCACATCTTCCAGAACAGCCTGTTCGTCGGCACGCGACGTCAGCTTCGGGCGCGGCGCCGGCCGAGCGGCACGCGGTCCGACGCTGACGATCGCAGGCCGGTAACCGGATCGCGTTCACGGACTCCGGCGACTACCTGCTCATCAATCGCGGCTCGCAGATCATCGCGAACGGCTCGGCGTCTGCGCCGATCACGTTCACGGGCTACACCGACGCCGTGAGCGGCACGGCCGGCCCGTACGACGTGCAGCTCTGGGGCGGCATCGTGATCAACGGCAACGGCATCACGAACAACTGCACCGACGCGCAGCGCGCGAGCAACGCGTGCCACGTCACGTCGGAAGGCCGCCCGTCGTACGTACGGCGGCAACGACAACGCCGACAACTCCGGCGTCCTGCGCTACGTGGTCGTCAAGCACCCCGGCTTCGAGGTCGCGCCCGGCGACGAGCTGAACGGCGTCACGTTCAACGCGGTCGGGCTCGGGCACGACGGTCGAAAACCTCGAGATCTACTAGCGCCTACGACGACGGCGTCGAGTTCTTCGGCGGCGCCGTGAACGTCACGAACCTCGTCGCGCTGTACGTCCGCGACGACTCGATCGACTTCTCGGACGGCTACATCGGCACGATCAACAACGCGCTCGTGATCCACTCGCCGACCGACGGCAATCGCTGCATCGAAGGCGACAACGTCGCGTCGACGCGCCTCGGCGGCGGCGCGAGCCAGACACCGCTCACTCGGCCGACGATCCGCCACCTGACGTGCATCCCGTCGAACTTCGACGTCGGCACGCACGGCGACTCCGAAGGCCCGGTCATTCGCTACGGCGCGCGCATGATCCTGACCGACAGCATCATCGACGGCGGCCGCGCGACGGCGAAGTTCGGCCGTCCCTCGAACGAGTGCTTCGAGCTCGACCGCGATCTCAACGACGACACCTCGAACGCCGCTCGCGCCGGCGAGAGCACGCTGAACCGCACCGTGCTCGCGTGCCAGGAGGCCTACGTCACCGGCACGGCGGACAACATCGCAGGCACGGGACACCCGGCGACACGGGCGTGCAGTGGATCACGAACACCGGAACGACGCCGTACGCGTTCAACACGTTCAACGTGATCATCACGGCTCCGGACAACGCCAACGTCCGGGTGCTGCAGCCGAACACGTTCTTCTCGTTCGACAGCGATACCGACGCGACCACGGTCACGATCGTCGACGCCGCGGCCGCGAACGTCGTGATCGGCTCGGCCGGCGATCCCGTGTCCGGCGGCTACATCGGCGCCGTGCGCAGCACGCAGAACTGGACGGCGTCCTGGACCTTCGGCCTCAACGTGGGCAACCGCGCCATCACTCCTTGGTGGGAGTGATGGAGCGCTTCATGAACACTCTCGAGATCGCTGCGCCGCAAACCGCTCGCGTTGTTGGTCGCCGCCCTCGCAACCTCGGCCGGAGCCCAAGAGGCCTCCGAGTCGACGGAAGCGCGCGGCGCAGGCCGAAGAAGGCACACCTCCGGCCGGCATCGAGGAGATCGCCGTCGATCGGCCGCCTGCGCTCGACGGCGCTCGACGTCGTCGGCGCACGACTCGAGGAGGACGTCGTCAGCGGACTTCCTGGGTTCCGCGCAGATCTCGCGCGTCGGCGACAGCACGGTCTCAGCCGCGCTGCGCCGAGTGCCGGGATTGACGGTGGTGTCGGACCAGTTCGTGTACGTGCGCGGCCTCGGCGAGCGCTACTCGAGCGTGCTACTTGAACGGCGCGCAGGTGCCGTCGCCGGATCTCACGCGCAACGTCATTCCGCTCGATATCTTTCCGACCGAGATCATCGATGCGCTGAAGGTTCAGAAGGCGTACTCGCCCGAAGTGCCGGCCGCGTTCGGCGGCGGCAACGTCGACATCCTGACGCGCACGATCCCGACCGGCCCAGTGCTGAACGTCGAGATCGGCTCCGGGCTACAACTCCGACAGCGGCGACGACGGCTACACGTATCCGGGCGGCAGCGACGACGGCATCGGACTCGACGACGGAACTCGCGCATTCCCCGACGCATTGCAGGCCGGGCTCCAGACGTATCTCGGCGACATCAGCCCGACCAGCATCCTCGACGGCTTGAACCGCGACGGCAACTTCCACACCGTCAGCGAGGCCCAGGCCATCAATCGGAGTTTGGCGACCTCCCTCTACCGGGACGTCGAGATCTCCACGAAAGAGCTCGGCCCCGATGGCAGTCTCGATCTCTCGCTCGGGAACCGCTGGTTCTTCGGCGAGGAGGACCTCTGGCGTTTCGGCGCGCTGGGCCAAGTCTCGTACGACAACGTATGGCGCAACCGCGAGCGCACCGAGCGCGACATCGCCGATCCCGAGACGCTGGTCGAGCACAAGCTGCGCACGATCAACGCCGTGTCGGCGACCGGCATGCTGAATCTCGGCATGGCTTACACCGACGACCACACCGTCGGCATCAGCAGCTTCTACATCCGGAACACGGACGACGAGAGCTCGATCGCGACGCGGACCACGAACAACTACCAGCTCGCCGACGGCCGGCAGCTCCGCGACTACGACATTCGCTACGAAGAGCGCGAGCTGGTCGCGAACCAGCTTCGCGGCCACCACGTGATCGGCCTCGACACGCGGCAGAACCATGAGTTCGCTCGACCGCGACTGGCTCGACGGCCTCACGTTCGATTGGTATCTCTCCGACTCCACGGCCGAGACCGATATCCCGAGCGAGATCAAGTTCTCGGCCGAGGATACGGTCGACCCTGCGACCGGCGAGCTGCTGCAGACCGCGCTCCGCCGCTCGAACTCGGCCGCGGACTACCGCTACACGAACCTCGAGGACGAGGTCCACAGCAACGGCTGGGATCTGCTGAAGGCCTACACGTTCGACCGCATCGACGTGGAGTTCAGCGGCGGCCAGGACGTCTCGGACAAGGCTCGCAGCTACACGCAGACGCAGTTCGGCTTGGGCACGACGGAGCTCGCGGCGCAGTCGATCCTGCTCGGCACACCGGGCCAGGTGTTCACGGACGCGAACATCCTGAACCCCGCGAACGGCTTCTCGCTCAACGTCGGCGGCATCGGCACCGAGAGCTATCTCGCGGCGCAGACGCTCGACGGCGCGTACTTGAAGGCCGACGCTCTGATCAACGACAAGTGGCGTCTGGCCGGCGGCGTTCGCTGGGAGGACTTCCACCAAGTCGCGCTGCCGATCGACACGCTCGCAGTACAGCGTCGAGCAAGGCCAGTGCGCGCTCGTGCCGTGCGACGACGCAGCGCTCGAGAACATCCTGTTCGTCGAGGACGACGTGTATCCGGCGCTGGCCGCTACGCGGATCTTCCAAGACGTTTGGGCCGAGGACTTCCAGTTCCGGATCGGCTTGAGCCAAACCGTCGCACGTCCCGATCTACGCGAAGTATCGGCGTCGAGCTACATCGACCCGCTGACCGAGACGCGGATTCGCGGCAACCCGGAGCTCGAAACCTCGCCGATCGACAACGTCGATCTCCGCGCCGAGTGGTTCTTCGGCAACGGCGACAACTTCACGGCCTCGCTGTTCTACAAGGATATCGAGCGGCCGATCGAGACCGTGCAGGGCGCCGGCACCGACGACAACATCTCGCTGACGTTCATCAACGCGGAGTCGGCGAGCATCTCGGGCCTCGAGGTCGAGTGGCTCAAGGATCTGTCGACGTTCGGCTGGGACTTCCTCGATCCGTTTTTCTTCTCGGGCAACATCACGCTCAGCGACTCCGAGCTGACCGTGGACGCGGTCGCGAACAACCTCACGAACGGCGTCCGGCCGATGACGGGGCACTCCGAGTACGTCGCGAATCTTCAGCTCGGGTTCGACTCCAACAACGGCGCGCACACGTTGACGCTGGCGTACAACACGTTCGGCGAACGGTTGTTCTTCGCCGGCCGCGACGGAGCGCCCGATGCGTACGAGCAGCCGTTCGATTCGCTCGACCTCGTCTACTCGTTCTTCCCGACGGGTCGCTTGAGCTTGAAGTTCCGGGTCCAGAACCTGCTCGACGAAGAGCTCGAGATTCAGCAGAACGACGTGACGATCATCGAGCAGACGGTCGGCACGACCGCGAAGATCGACGTGAAGTGGGCGCTCGGTAACTGAGGCCCGGCGCGAGCCTCAGTCGCGCCGCGACAGGATCCACTTCGGGATCACGCCCGCGTGCGATAACAGGTAGTCGCGCGCGCCGCTCAAGCGATCGAGCAGTCGCGGCATGTCGAGCCGGATCAGCTGGCCGTTGTGCTTCACGATGCGGCCGCCGACGATCACGGTGTCGATGTTCGAGTTGTCGGCGCAAATCACGACGGTCGCGACGGGATCGATCACGGGTGCCACGTTCACCTGGTCCGTGCGGATGAGGATGATGTCGGCCTGCTTGCCGGGCTTGAGCGTGCCGATCTTCTTGTCGAGCGCGCAAGCCTTCGCACCGTCGATCGTCGCGAACTCGAGCACGTCGCGGTGCGTCAACGTCGGCGCGAACGCGGTGTCGGGCGTCTCCGTGAACGCGAGGATGCGCTCCTGCACGAGCGCCGTGCGCATTTGCGTGAACATGTCGCCGGGCACGCTCGACACGACGTCGATCGACAGCGAGGGCCGCACGCCGCGCGCGACGAGCCGGCCCGTCGGCGGCACGCCGTGGCCCATCAGCATCTCGACGTACGGCGCGACGGAGGCCGTGCCCCCGGACTTCGCGATCAGGTCGAGCTCCTCGTCGGTCGAGTCCGTGCAGTGGATGTACGTGGTATCCGGGCCCATCAGGCCGAGCTCGTGCAGCGTCTTGACGTGGTTCACGTGCACGCCGGTCAAGCGCATGCCGACGTGCACGCTGATGCGGATACCGAGGTCGCGCGCGAGCAGCCAATCGTGCTTCGCGACATCGGGCGTCGTGTTGCCGGGCGCGCGCGCCGCGAGCGCGAGCGTCACGAGCTGATCGTCGGAATTGAAGTACTGCTTGCGAAGCCGGCGCACGTCCTCGGGGTGCTCGGCCGAGCTGTAGGCCCACCACTTCGAGGCGCCGACGGGCGGGCCGTGCGCGTACACGGCACGGATGCCGGCCTCCTGGAGGCCCGCGATCGCGGCATCCGAGTGCTCGGGCGTGTTGTTCACGTGCGACCAATCGAGCAGCGTCGTGATGCCGCCGTTCAGGCACTCGAGCGCGCCCATCAGGTTCGCGATGTAGACGTCCTCGGCGCGGTACTGGATGCCGATGTTGTCGAGCATGCCCGAGAAGTACTGATCCAGCGTGCAGCTCGGCAATACACCACGTACCGGCGTCTGCCAGGTGTGGCGGTGCGTATCGACGAAGCCCGGCATCACGATGCGATTCGTGGCGTCGATCACGTTCGCGTTCGGGCTGACCTGCAGGTTGCGGCCGATGGCCGCGATCTTGTCGCCATCGATCAGCACATCCGTCAGCGGCAGGTCGCCGAGCTCAGGGTCGAGCGACAACACGTAGCCGCCTTTGATGAGCGTGGTGCGATCCGAGTAAGGGCGTCCGCCGATCATGCTGTGCTCCCGGGGCGTGTGGTCGTTGTTGTGCGCCTGGTGCGGTCTTTTCTTCCGATGCTAGCACGCGAAAATCCCTCCGCGGAGGGATTTCGCACCACCGCGGTGCAGGGCTGCGTGAGCGAGCGGAGCCTCGCGTTCGGCGCTTAAGGCCGGCCGAACGCCCGACGCATGGCGTCGCCGGCGCGCATCGTCCACACGAAGAACTGCGGGATGAACAGCACGGCGATGAACGTCGCCGCGAGCATGCCGCCGATGACGCCGGTGCCGATCGAGTGCCGGCTGCCGGCGCCGGCGCCGGTCGAGAGCGCGAGCGGCAACACGCCGAGGATGAACGCCAGCGACGTCATGACGATGGGCCTGAAGCGCAACCGCGCCGCCTCGACGGCCGCTTCCTTGAGCGCCATGCCTTCGCGATGCAGGTGCGCCGCGAACTCGACGATCAGAATCGCATTCTTCGCGGCCAAACCCACGAGCGTGACGAGCCCGATCTGCAAGTACAGATCGTTGTAGAGGCCGCGCAGCCACACCGCGAGGAACGCGCCGAACACGGCGAACGGCACTGCGAGGATCACCGCGAACGGCAACGTGAGGCGCTCGTACTGCGCCGCGAGGATCAGGAACACCATCAGGACTGCGAGCGCGAAGATCGCGAGCGTGTTCTGACCGCTGACTTTTTCCTGATACGACTCGCCGGACCATGCGAGCGTGTAGCCCGTGGGCAGCGTCTCCGCCGCGACCTCCTCCATCGCCGCGAGCGCTTGGCCGGAGCTGTAGCCTTGCGCCGGGCCGCCGGACAGGCGCGCGGACGGGAACAGATTGAAGCGCTCGATGAAGTCCGGCCCCGTGATCTGCTGGACCGCGGCAATCGCGGTCAGCGGAATCATGGCACCGCCCGCAGCGCGGACCGAAACCTCGCGGAGGTCCTCGGGGTGCGCCCGGAATCTCGCGTCCGATTGCATTTGCACGCGGTACACGCGCCCGTCGCGGTTGAAATCGTTGACGTAGTAGGCGCCGAACGTGCTCTGCAACGTGACGTTCACGTCGTCGATGCTCACGCCGAGCAGCTTCGCCTTCTCGATATCGAGCTTCACGTTGATCCGGGGCACCTGCGCCGAGTACGTGGTCCCGACGCCGGCGAGCTCGGGACGCTGCGAGGCCGCGGCGATGAAACCCTGCGCCGCCACCTCGAGCCCGACGTAGTCGTTCGTGCGCGATTGAATGAAGCCCTCGAACCCACCGGTGTTCGACATACCCTCCACGGCCGGCGGCGACAGCGAGAACACGAACGCATCCCTGATGCCGGCGCCCGCAGCCATCAGCGCGCCGGCGACCGCGTCGGCCGCAAGCTCCGGTGACTTGCGCTCCGACCAGTCTTTCAAGAGCACGAAGCTCACGCCGGCGTTGCTGCGCTGGCCATTCGTCTGCACGTCGAAGCCGGTCACCGTGATGTTGTCGAAGAACGCCGGATGCGCGAACGCGGCCGCGTCCAGCGTGTCGAGTGCTTCCTTCGTGCGCTGCATCGACGCCGCCGGCGGCAAGCCGGCGAGGACGAGAACGTAACCCTGATCCTCGGCCGGCGCGAGCGCGCTTGGCACCGAGCGCTCGAACCACCAGATCGCGACGAACATCGCGATCATCGCCGCGACCGCGACGTAGGAGTGGCGCATGGTCCAACGCACGCCGTTCGTATAAGCGCGCGTGAGCTTCAGGAACCCCGCGTCGAAGCGCGCGAGCAGGCCCTTCGGCTCGACCTCGCCGGCTTTCAACAGCTTCGCGCACATCGCCGGCGTCAGCGTCAACGCGACGAAGCCCGAGATCGTGACCGAGACCGCGATCGTGATCGCGAACTGTCGATACATCTCGCCGACGAGGCCGCCCAAGAACGCGACAGGCAGAAACACGGCGTTCAACACGAGCACGATCGCGATCACGGGCCGGCTGACCTCGCCCATCGCGCGGCGCGTGGCCTCGCGCGCATCGGTGTGCTCGTCGCGCATGTGCCGCTCGACGTTCTCGAGCACCACGATCGCGTCGTCGACGACGATACCGATCGCGAGCACCATGCCGAATAGAGTCAGCGAGTTGATCGAGAAACCGAGCAGGTACATGCCCGCGAACGTGCCGACCAGCGACACGGGCACCGCGACCGACGGGATCGCCGTCGCGCGCAAGTTGTAAAGGAACACCCAAACGACGAAGAACACGAGAATCAGCGCCTCGATGAACGTCAGCGCGACCTCGCGCATCGACGTGCGCACGTACTTGCTCGTGTCGTACGGAATCGACCACTCGAGCCCTTCGGGAAAGCTCGGCTCGAGCTCCGCCATCTTCGCGTACACGGCGGCCGCGGACTCGAGCGCGTTCGCATCCGGCGCGAGCTGGAGCGCCGCGCCGATCACGGGCCGTCCCAACCGCGACAGCGCGAAGCCGTAATCGCGGGCGCCGAGCTCTACGCGCGCGACGTCTTTCAGGCGCACGACCTCGCCGTTCTCGCCGGCGCGCAGCACGATCCGCTCGAACTGCGCAGGGTCCGACAGGCGAGCCTGCGTGGTCACGGACAGAGTCAGGTCGACGCGTTCGTCGATGGGCTCGTCGCCGAGCCGCCCCGCCGCCGACTGTGCGTTCTGCTCGCGGACCGCGGCCGCGACGTCGGCCGGCGTCAACCCGAGCTCCGCGAGCCGGTCCGGCTGCAGCCAGATCCGGATCGAGTAATCGCGCGCGCCAAACACCTGCACGTTGCCGACGCCCGGAAGTCGCCGCAACTCGTCGATGACGTTCAGCGTGGCGTAGTTCGAGACGAACAGGTCGTCGTAGCGACCGTCCGGAGAATCGAACGACAGGATCATCAGGAAGCTCGGCAGCGCCTTCTGCACCGTCACGCCTTGCCGCCTGACCTCCTCGGGCAGCAGCTGCACTGCGCTCTGCACGCGGTTCTGTACGTTGATGACCGCGATGTCGGGGTCCGTGCCAACCGCGAACGTGATCGCGATCTCGAGCGAGCCCGCCGTCGACGAGCTGCCGGAGCGCATGTACAGCATGTCCTCGACACCGTTCAGCGCTTGCTCGAGCGGCGCCGCGACCGTCTCCGCGATGACCTCCGCGCTCGCGCCGGGGTACACCGTCGACACGCTGATCTGCGGCGGCGCGACGTTCGGATACATCGCGACCGGCAGCTCGCGGAACGCTGCGAGCCCGGCGATCACGATGAAGGCCGACACGACCGTCGCGAACAACGGCCGGTCGATGAAGAAATTCGACATCACGGGGTCGTGCCCTCGACCGCGATCGGCTCCGCGGTCACGGGGAATCCCGGTATGACTTTCAGCACGCCTTCGACGACGACGCGATTGCCGGGCGAGAGCCCGCCCACCACGACCACGTCGTTGCCCGCGAACGCGCCTAGCTCGACGGGAGCCGGGCTCGCCATTCCGCCGCCGTCGACGGTCCACACGTACGGGCCCGTCGCTCCATACACGACGGCGCGCTTCGGGATCACGAGCGCGTCGGCGATGTCGACGCCCGTGATCCGCGCGCGAACGATGCGGCCGGGCACGACGCCGCCCGGGTTTTCGAGCACGGCTCGGATCCCGACGGTGCCCGTCGAGTCGTCGATGCGCGGCGAGATGAACTCTATTGGCGCCGGCCCGCCGATCGCACGCCCTTCGGTGTTCGCGACTTGGACGGCGACAGGGCGGCCGGCATCGACAGCTGCGCGCACGAGCGCAGCATCGGTGTCGGCGATCGCGAGATCCACGTACAGACGATCGTCCTGCACGATGTACGTGAGCAGGCTCGTGTCGTCGCCGGCCGTCACGAGACTCCCCTCGGACCGGACCTCGCGGCTCGTGAGCCCCGCGATCGGCGCGCGCACATCCGTATACGAAAGGTCGAGCTCGGCCGTGCGCAGGGCCGCCTGTGCGGCCGCGACACCTGCCTCGGCGCTTTCGAACGCCGTGAGTGCGTTGTCGCGATCGCGCACGCTCGCGAGGTTCTGCTCGTGCAGCGGCAGGATTCGGTCGCGATCGCGCCGAGCCTGCCCCAGGTTCGCCTCTTGAGCTTGGAGCTGGGCGCGCGTGCGCGCGACGGCAGCGCGAAACGGCTCCGGATCGATTCGGAACAGCACTTCACCGGCCGCGACACGCGCTCCTTCCTCGTAACGGCGCTCGAGCAGGATGCCCGACACGCGCGCGCGGACCTCGACCTCGCGCGCGCCGCGCAACTGCGCCGGATACTCGAGGTCGAGCGCAAGCGCACGCGGCTGCACGTCGATGACGCCGACGACGACCGGTGGGGGCGGCGGTACGGCCTGCGGCGCGTCGCACGCGGCCATCGCCAAGGCAGCCAGCAGAGGAAAAAGACCGAGACTACGCCGCGCGATGTGGCGCCCTTGTCGTATTGGCACGTGACTGACTCCGTTCAGGCCCGGACCTCGCCGCGGGACGGCAGCGAGGGGCGTAATGATAAGGGCATGAGGCACCTACGGCGAGAGGCTTCTGCCAAGCATGGCGCATTGCCGTGACAGCTAATGTCAGGTTTCGGGCCGGTTCGAGGTGCCGGTTCGAGGTGCCGGTGTTACGGTTCGGCTAAACCGAAGTGCCGGTGCTTCGGTCTAACCGAACCGTAACACCGGCACCTCATCCTAAGTCGCGTCGAACCAACGCATCGCAAGCACGAGCGCGACCATGAACACGAGCGCCGCGGCGAAGAACGCCGCGCCCGGCACGATCGATCGGGCGCCGCGCTCGACACGAAGAAGCCGAAGAGGCCGGTCCAGATGGGCGGCCCCGCGATCGACGTGAGATTCAGCATGCTCGCGAGCGCGCCCTGCAGCAGCCCTTGCTCGTTCGGCGGCACCGCGCGCGACATCAGGGCCTGCACGGCCGGCTGCGCGATCGTCCAGCCGAAGATCGCGAGCGCCATGACCGGGAAGACCATCCAGCCTTCGCGGCACGACGCCGTACAGCACGCACGTGATGGCGCTGACGGCAAGACCGAGCAGGATCGCGCGCCGCTCACCGAGGCGCGGCACGATCACGCGCACGAGACCGCCCTGCCCCACGACGAACATCACGCCGACCATCGCGAGCGACAGCCCGGTCTCGGTCGGACCCCAGCCGAACCGGTAACCCGTGAACAGCACCCAGGTCATCTCGGCGACGCGATTCGCGAACGCCGCGAGCACGAAGATCACGATGAGCCCGAGCATCGAGCCGTAGCGGCCGATCGTGCGCACGGCGCCGATCGGATTCGCGCGGCGCCAATCGAGCGCCTTGCGATTCTCGGCCGACAAGCGACTCCGGCAGCGCGAAGTACGCGAACACGAAATCGGCCAGGCTCAAGCCCGCGGCGACGAGGAACGGTAGGCGCAGGTCGACCTCGCCGAGCAAGCCGCCGAGCGCCGGGCCCGTGATGAAGCCGAAACCGAACGCGGCGCCGATCAGCCCGAAGCTCTGCGCGCGTTTCTCGGGCGGCGTGATGTCGGCGAGATACGCGCCCGCGGCCGTGAACGTGGCGCCGAATGCACCCGCGATCATGCGGCCGACCGCGAACAGCGCGAGCGTCGGCGCGAACGCGAGCAGCAGATAGTTGATCGCCCATGCCGACGAGCGCGAGCAGTATCACGGGCCGGCGGCCGAAGCGGTCCGACAGCGCGCCGAGCAGCGGCGCGAGCAGGAACTGCATCAGCGAGTACGCGGCCGCGAGCAGGCCGTAGATGTACGACGCGCGCGAGACGTCGCCACCCTCGAACTCCTCGATGAGCCGCGGCAACACCGGGAACGCGAGCCCGATGCCCAGCATGTCGATGTAGACGACCGACAGGACGACGATCAGCGCGAAGCGGGGATGCACGCTACGAGCGTAGCATCCCGGCGCTCGAGGGCGTCAGCCGACGGCGCTCGGCGCAGGCGTTCCGACAGTCTCCTCGGGCACCGCACCGCGGCGGCCGATTCGCGAGAGCCATTGCTGGAAGTCGTCGACGACCGTGAACATCGCGGGCACGATGAACAAGCTCATGACGCGTCGAGACGACCAGGCCGCCGATCACGGCCGACGCCCATCGGCGCGCGGAAGCTCGGGTCGCCGGCCCAGCCCATCGCGATCGGCAGTCATGCCGGCGATCATCGCGATCGTCGTCATCACGATCGGACGCGCGCGCTTCGAGCACGAGTCGATCAGCGAGTCGAACCGCGACATGCCGTGATCGCGCTGCGCCATGATCGCGTACTCGACGATCAGGATCGAGTTCTTCGACACGATGCCCATCAGCATCAGCAAGCCGATCAGCGAGTTGATCGCGAGCGCGTAGTCGAACACGAACAGCGCCACGACTGCGCCTGCCGCGGACGGCGGCAGCGCGGCCAGGATCGTCACGGGCTGGATGAACTTGTGGAACAGCATCACGAGCACGGCGTAGATCGACAGCACGCCGATCGCCATCGCGAGCGCGAACTCGCCGAAGATCTCCGCGATCCAGCGCGCGTCGCCGGTCGGCACGAGGCGCACGCCGTCGGGCAGGTTCTGCATGCGCCGGCAGCGCCTCGATCGCGTCGAGCGTGTCGCCGAGCGGCCAGGCCGTTCAGGTTCACGTTCAGCGTGATCTTGCGGCTGCGATCGACGCGCGTGATCTGCGCGGGGCCGGAGCCGAGCGAGACGTCGGCGACGTTCATCAGCGGCACGGGCGCCGTTGCGGCCGGGCACGGACAAGAGCTGCAGGCGTTCGAGATCGCTGCGCGACTTGTCGTTCAGGCGCACGAGGATCGGGATCTGCCGATTGTCGAGGTTGAACTTCGACAGGCTCGTGTTGACGTCGCCGCTGGTCGCGATGCGCGTGACGAGGCTCAAGGTCTCGGTCGTGACGCCGAGCTCGGCCGCGCGCTCGGGCTGCGGCCGAATCACGATCTCGGGCTTCTGCAGCGCCGCGCTGCTCGTGATCATGCCGAGGCCCGGGCAGCGCGCGAATCTCGCGCTCGACGTTCGCCGCGGCGAGGTTCAGCCGATTCGGCTCGTCGCCGACCAGCGTGACCTCGAGCGAGCTGCCGCCGCCGCCGTCGAACTGGAAGCGCGCGCCCGGGAATGTCGCGCAACATCTCCGTGGCCTTGCGCTCGAAAGCCTGCTGCGCGCCGCGCGTGCCGTCGGGGTTGTCGAGCTGGATCACGAGCGTGCCGCGACGCACGTTGCCGGCGGAGCCGCCGCCGCTCGTCGGGCCGCGGTTCCCGCCGCCGCCTTGCGCGCCGACCGTCGTGTAGACGCTGCGGACCTCGGGCAGCGGATCCAGGCGCTTGCGCGCCGTCTCCGCGACGGCGAGCGTGTCCTCGAGCGACGCTCCTGGCGCGAGCTCGACGGTCAGGCGCGTGAAGCCGTTGTCGCCGGCCGGCGAGAACGCCGTCGACAGCAACGGCGCAAGCGCGAGCATCGAGCCGATCGCAGACGGTCGCGACGCCGAGCGTGATCCAGCGATGCGCGAGGCACCAGCGCACGCGGTCCAGGTACCACGTCATGATGCGCGGCGTGCGGCTCGGGCTCGTCGTGCGGCTTCAGGAAATACGCCGCCATCATCGGCGTCAGCGTGCGCGCGACGAGCAGCGAGAACAGCACGGCGACGACGACGGTGAAGCTGAACGGCCCGAAGAACTCGCCCGGCGATGCCGCTCATGAACGCCACGGGAATGAACACGGCGCAGATCGTGAGCGTCGTCGCGACGACGGCGAGGCCGATCTCGATCGCCGCGTCCATCGCGGCCTCCATCGGCTTCTTGCCCATGCGCAGGTGCCGCACGATGTTCTCGACCTCGACGATGGCGTCGTCGACGAGGATGCCGACGACGAGCGACAGCGCGAGCAGCGTCAGGATGTTCAGCGTGTAGCCGAGCGCCCAGATCGCCCAGAACGTCGGGATGATCGACAGCGGCAGCGCCACGGCCGACACGAGCGTCGCGCGCCAATCGCGCAGGAACAGCCAGACGACGATGATCGCGAGGATCGCGCCCTCGATCAGCATCTCCATCGAGGCGTCGAACGACTCCTGGATGTAGCCGACCGTCGAGCTCGCCTCGGCGAACTTGATGTGCGGATATTCCTGCTCCAGCCGCTCGACGACGTGCGCGCGCGTCCTTCGCGACGTCGAGCGCGCTCGCGCCCCACGAGCGCACGATCTCGAAGCCGATGACGGGCTTGCCGTCGAGCAGCGCCGCCGAGCGCTGCTCGCCGGCCTGGTCGCGCACCTCGGCGATCGTGTCGAGGCGCACGCTGCGGCCGTCGGGCAGCGCGATCGGCAGCGCGCGCAGGTCGTAGACGGAGGTGATGATGCCCGTCGTGCGGACGGTCTGCTCGAGACCGCCGAGGCGGCCCTCGCCGCCCGGGTACTCGACCTGGATGCGGCGCAGCTGGCGCGAGACGTCGCTGGCGGTGGCGCCGAGCGCGGCCATGCGGTCGGGATCGAGATCGACGCGGATCTCGCGCGCCACGCCGCCGACGCGCGTGACGCGGCCGACGCCGTGCACGGCCGAGAGCTCGCGCGTCACGTTGAGGTCGACGAACCACGACAGCTCGGTGTCGGTCATGTTGTCCGACGCCACGCTCCAGGTGACGATCGCGCCGCCGGCCGTCGTGACGCGCGACACGATCGGCTCGTTCGCGTCGGCCGGGCAGGTCGGAGCGGATGCGCGTCATCGCGTCGCGCACGTCGTCGAGCGCGGCCGACAGGTCGGTGCCGAAGCGGAACTCGATGCTCGTCGTCGACGCGCCGTCGTCGACGGTCGAGGTCATCTGCTCGATGCCCGCGATCGTCGCGACCGCGTCCTCGACCTTGCGCGTGATCTCGGTTTCCATCTGCGTCGGCGCGACGCCGGGATAGGTCGACGGTGACGATGACGGCCGGGAACTCGATGTCGGGCCGATCCAGCACGCCGAGCTTCGGGAAGCTGATGAGCCCCGCGACCGTCAGCGCGATGAACATCACGATCACCGGAACCGGATTGCGGATCGACCAGGTGACGAAGTTCATGAGCCGGCCGCTCCGTTGCTGACGGCTGACGAGGTCGCCGTCCTTCAGGAAGCCGGCGCCCTTGACGACGATCCGCTCGCCGCCTTCGAGGCCGCTCAACGACTTCCATCGAGCCTTCCTGCACGGCGCCTGTCTCGATGCGCCGCCGCTCGACCGTGTTGTCGTGGTCGAGCACGAACACGTAGCTGTAGCCGTCCGCGCTGACGATGCTCTCGAGCGGCACCGTGAACGCCGGCGCTGCGCGCCGATCTCGATCTCGCCGCGCGCGAACATGCCGGGCCGCAGACGCTCGTCGGCCGGCAGGTCGACGTACACGAGCGCCGTGCGGTTGCCGGCCGAGATCGTCGGCGACACGACGCGAATCGTGCCCTGGTACTTCGTGCCGTCGGCCGTGAAGATGCTCACGGCCTGGCCCGGCGCGAGATCGCGCAAGTCGCGTCTCGGGCACTTCGCCGCGCCATTCGATGCGGCCGTTGCGCAGGAGGCGCAGCATCTCGGCGCCGGCCTGCGCGATCTGGCCGACGGTGACCGTGCGCGACGTGATCACGCCGTCGTCGGGCGCGGTGACGTCCGTGAACTGCAGCCGCAGCTGCGAGGTCTCGAGATCGGCGCGCGCCGACTCGAGCCGCGAGCGCGACGCGAGCTGTTCGGCCGTGAGCCGATCGAGATCCGCTTGCGAGAGCACGTTCATGTTCGACAGCGACTTGCCGCGCTCGAGCGCCGACTCGGCGTTCGTGAGCTCTGCTTGCCGCTGCGCGAGCACCGCATCCTTCGTCGCGACCTCGGCCTCGAGCAGCGCCTTCGACAACGCGACGAGCCGTTGCCCCTTCTTGACGCGATCGCCGACGTCGACGAACACCTCGCCGACGCGATAGCCGCCGACCTCGGACGCGATGATGACGTCCTGCCACGCGAACACGGAGCCCGTCATCGAGACCGTGCGCTTGAGCTCGGCCCGCGTCACCGACACTTCGGTCACGGTCATCACGGCCTCGCGCGCCGCCGCCGAGCCGGTGGGCTCGTCGGACGGCGGGCCGCACGCCGTCAGCAACGCGACGGTCGCAGCGACGATTCCGAACGACGCAACAGCGCGCACGCGCGCGCCCGAGTGCGAAAGACCATTGGGGGGTCGTCCTTGTTATCTATCAGCTTGCTGATATGATATCAGCTATCTGATAACGAGGCCAACGGGGATCGATGGCGAAGAATCCTGAAGCGGCGCCGAGGTGGCGAGAGCTCGGGGATGCCGAGCAGATCGGCTTCCTGTTGAAGTCGCTGCAACACATCCTGCGCCAAAATTTCGACGAAGCCCTGCGAAAACAAGAGGTTGAGCTCTCGTTCGCGCAGTTGGTCTGCCTGTTCAACCTCCACTTCGAGCCCGGCATTTCGGGCGCCCAGATCGCCCGCCGCGCCATGGTGTCGGCGCAGACGATGAACGCGGCGCTGCACGCGCTCGAGACGGATGGCTACCTGGAACGCGGCCCCCACCCCGACAGCCGGCGTGCCGACAGCTGGTCGCTGACGAAGGCCGGGCTCGCCGAGCTCGAGCGCGCGCGCACCGTCGGCACGACCGTGTTCGGCCGAATGCTCGGCTCGCTCGGCGAAGGCGAGGTCGCGGCGTTCGCGAACTATCTGCGCCGCTGCATCTCGGCACTCGACGAAGACAACGAGTTCGTGAACGCACACCTCGTCGAAGAACGCCCGCGCATCGCGAGCCACTCAGCGACGCCAGAAGGCCGGCGTCAGCAGCACGAGGAACGTGTAGATCTCGAGCCGTCCGAACAGCATCGCGAGCGAGAACATGATCTTGCTGTGCGGGCTCACGTCGGCGAACGTGATCGCGACTTCGCCCAGACCCGGACCGACGTTGTTGATCGTCGCGGCGACCGCACCGAACGCCGTGACTTGATCCATGCCGTCCATCATGGCGAGCGCCATGAAGATGAAGAACACGACGACGTAGACGGCGAAGAAGCCGCCGACCGCTTCGACCACGGAATCCGGCAACGGCTGACCGTCGAGCTTCATGCGCCGGATCGCTTGCGGATGCACGAGACGGTGGATCTGAATGCCGACTTGCTTGTACAGCACGACGAAGCGGATCACCTTGATTCCACCCGAGCTCGAGCCCGCGCAACCGCCGATGAACCCGGAGAAGATCAGCAGCACCGGCAGCGCGAGCGGCCACAGCGAGAAGTCCGCGATCATGTAGCCGTTCGTCGTGATCACGGTCACCACCTCGAACGACGCGTAGCGCAGCGACTCGACCAGCGAGCCATAATGCCGAGTAGCGAACAACACGAGCGTCGTGATCGCGATCAGCACGAACACGATCAGTAGGAACGCGCGCGTCTGCGTGTCCTTGGCGTAGCGATTCAGCTGCAGCGTGCGCCAGGCGATGAAGTGCTCGTTGAAGCTGATGCCCGCGATCAACGTGAACACGGTAGCCACGACCTCGATCGGCACGCTGTCGAAGTACCCGATGCTCGCGTCGTGCGTCGAGTAGCCGGCCGTCGCGAGCGTCGAGAAGCTGTGAGCGACCGCGTCGAACAGGCTCATGCCAGCAAGCCAGTAGCTCACGACGCAGGCGGCCGTGAGCACGAAGTACACGACAACCAGGCCGCGCGCCGTGCGCGCGAGCCGCGGCGTGAACCGCTCGTCCTTGAGCGGGCCCGGCGGTCTCGGCCTTGTAGAGCTGCATGCCGCCGATGCCGAGCATCGGCAGCAGCGCGACGGCCAGCACGATCACGCCGATGCCGCCGAGCCACTGGATCTCCTGGCGGTAGAACAGGATCGACGGCGCCATCGTGTCGAGGCCTTCGAGCACGGTGGCACCGGTCGTCGTGTATCCGGAAACGGATTCGAAAAACGCCTCGGAGAAGCTCAAGTCCAACGCGAGCATGAACGGCACTGCGCCGAGCAAGCTCATCGCCGACCACATCAGCGCGACGATCAAGAAACCGTCGCGGCTCCGGATCGTGTGCGAGTCGCGGCGAAACGGCAGCCACAGCAACAGACCGATCGCGAGCGCGAGCGCGAACGTCACGGACAGGTGCTGGAATCCACCGTCGTCGTAGAACAGCGAGATCCCGATCGGCGGTAGCAGCGTCGTGCTGAACAATAGAAACAGGACGCCGAGCGTGCGGATGATGACTGTGAGCCGCATGGGGATGGCTTGGGCGTCCTTACGTCGCAAGAGGTGCCGGTGTTACGGTTCGGTTCAGCCGAAACCGTAACACCGGCACCGGCCCGCATTATGCCTGGCGGCGCGCAGGCGCATAAGCGGCCGGTGAAGCTGCTACGCCGCGGTGCTATGCTGCGCGCCCGCGCCGGCCGCGCCCCGCAAAGCCGCGCGACCCCAGTATTAAGGTGCCTTCGTGTCCGCACAACTGAGCAGCTTTGCCCGTTCGCTGTCCGTCGAGACCGCGTTCACCGTGCTCGCCGTCGCCACGCGCTGAAGGCCGCGGGCAAGGACGTCGTCGAGCTCGAGATCGGCGACAGCCCGTTCGACAGCACGGCCTCGGCGCGTGCGGCCGGCATCGACGCCATCAAGAAGAACCAGTCGCACTACTGCCCGTCGCCCGGCCTGCCGGAGTTCCGCGCAGGCCGCGGCCGAGTTCGTGCGCGACGGAGTTCGGCATCCCGGCGCGAAGCCCGAGAACATCGTCGTCGGCCCCGGCGCGAAGGTGTTCGAGCAGTTCTTCTGCGAGGCGTTCCTGAATCCCGGCGACGGCGTGCTGGTCTTCAGCCCGTACTTCCCGACGTACATGCCGAACATCGAGCGGCGCGGCGCGCGCGCCGTGCTCACGCCGCTGAAGCAGGCGAACGACTTTCGGCCCGACGCTGGCCGACATCGAGCAGTTCCTGAGCGACGACCCGTCGCCGCGGGCGATCTTCCTGAACTCGCCGCACAACCCGACCGGCGGCGTGACGACCGAGGACGACTTGCGGCGCATCGCCGACCTGGTCCGCGGCACGCAACGTCGCCGTCTTCAGCGACGAGCCGTACTGCCACATGGTCTGGCACGGCAAGCATCACTCGCTCCTGGCGCAGCCCGGCATGCTGGAGCAGTGCGTCGGCGCCTACACGTTCAGCAAGTCGTACAGCATGAGCGGCTGGCGGCTCGGCTTCGCCGTCGCCGTCCGCCGAGATCGTCGACGCGATCGGCAAGATGATCAACACGACGCTCTCCTGCACGCCGCCGATCGTGCAGCTCGCCGGCACGGCCGCCCTGAAGCGCGACACGACCGAGCGCGACGAGGCAATGCAGAAGTTCCGCGAGAAGGTCGTGCTGCTGACCGACGGCCTGAACAAGATCGACGGCTTCAACACGCTCGACCCGACCGCGACGTTCTACGTCTTCCCGAACGTCGCGCCCGTCTGCAACGAGCTCGGCATCACGAGCCACGGGCTGGCGCTGTACCTGCTGGAAGGCGCCGACGACAAGTTCGGCGTCGCCTGCCTCGGCGGCGAGTGCTTCGGCGAGGCCGGCGCGGGCTTCCTGCGCTTCAGCTTGCGCCGAACCGAACGAGCGATTGCAGCAGGCGCTCGACTTCATCCCGAAGGCGATTGCGCGCAAGGATCGTCTCGCGGCTTGGCTCGCGCAGAACCCGCACCACCGGCTCGCGAAGCCCTACGCCGTCGAGTAACCGCGCGAGATTCGACGCGCTTCACCCATTGTTATGTCAAGCCTGTGACGGCGTTCACAGGTCGTTCAGCCGTCGCGGACGGATACTGTCGCCAAGTTTCGGAGATTCTTGCTCCTGACGGTTTCCCCCTGAACTCGCCCGGCCTCGCGCCGGGCTTTTTTTTGCCCGCCAGGGACGGCGGGCATTCAAGAAATGCACGGAGCAATTTCTTGTGGCGGCCATGGATGGCCGACATGCCGCAAACGCAGGAGCGGTTTGCGGCTGCCCGCCCCCCTACTGCGCGATTGCCGGGCGCACTTTCCCATGCTGCGTCGCCTGCTCGAACGCGTGCGCGAGCGCGAGCACGTCGACGTCGCGGCCGCGGCGGCCGACGATCTGCAGACCGACGGGCAGGCCTTCCGGCGAGAACCCGCACGGCACGCTGATCGCGGGTGCACCCAAGCAGCTGATCGCGTAGCACGTCGCCATCCAGTCGATGTAGGTGTGCATCGGCACGCCGGCGATCTCGCGGACCCATTCGATCTCGACCGGAAACGGCAGCACCTGCACGGTCGGCAGCACTAGGAACTCGTGCACCGCGAAGAACTCCGCGACGCGCGCGTCGAGCGCGGCTTGGATGCTCGCCGCACGCTCGAGATCCGCCGGCTCGTCAGCTCCAGCCCCTGCTCGATATTCCAGACGACCGTGTCCTTCGAGCTGCGCGCGCCCGCGCTCGAGATCGCGACCGAGCGCCGCGGCGTAACCCGCCGCACGCAGCGTTTGGAACAGCTCGTCGACGCCGTCGAGATCCGGCTCGCCGTCTTCGACGTCGCAACCGAGTGCGCCAAACACCGAACGCGCCGCGTTGCACACCTCGGTCACGGCGGGCTCGACGGGATAACGTCCGAGCCGTTCGCTCCAAGCCACGCGCGCGCCGCGAAAGTCCCGTTCGGTCAGTCGACTGAACGCGCTGCCCGGCTCCGGCAACGACGTGGGATCGCGCGCGTCGGGCCCGGCCATCACGGACAAGCAGCAACGCGAGATCGTCGACGCTGCGCGCCATCGGGCCGTGCACGCCGAGCGTGTCGCCGGCGCGCGCGTTCAGGCGCGGCACGCGCCCCGGCGACGGCCTGAAACCGACGACGTTGCAGAAGCTCGCGGGATTTCGCAGCGAGCCGCCGAAATCCGTGCCGTCGGCAAGCGGCAGCATGCCGCACGCGAGCGCGACGGCGCCGCCGCCGCTGCTGCCGCCGCAGGTCTTCGTCGGGTCGTATGGATTGCGCGTCGCGCCGAACAGCGCGTTGAAGGTCTGCGAGCCCGCGCCGAACTCGGGCGTGTTGGTCTTGCCGATCACGATCGCTCCGGCGCGACGCAAGCGATCGACGTAAAGATCGTCGGACGTCGGCACGAAGCTCCGGTACAACGTCGAGCCGAACGTCGTGCGCAAGCCGCGCGTCAGGCTCAAGTCCTTGATCGCGATCGGCAGGCCGTGAAGCGGCCCCGACTTCTCGCCCGACGCGATCCGTCGATCGGCGCCGTCGGCCTCGGCGAGCAGCTCGTCGACGGTACGCAGCGTGACGATCGCGTTGACGCGCGGGTTCACGCGCTCGATCTGCGCGAGGAACGCGCGCATGACTTCGACGGCCGAAACGTCGCGGCGCGCGATCGTCGCGGCGAGCTCGCGCGCGGGCGCGAACACGAGCGGCTCCGGCGAGGCGTTCTGCACTGGCGGCCGCGAAGCGGGCGAGCTAGATGGCCTGGCGCAAGCTCTGAGCCGCGAGCGCGCGGCCGATCGCCGACAACGTCGCCTGCAGCGACGCGAGCGAGGTGTCCTCGTGGATGCAGCAGGCGCTGGCCTGCTTGCCGGCGATCTCGACCGTGACCGACGCGAGCGCCTTGGCCTCCGTGCCCGCGCGACATCGCGTGCTCGTCGAACTCGACGACCTCGACGCTGACGCCGAAGCGCCGATTCACGGCGTCGATCAGCGCCTCGATCAAGCCTTGGCCGTCGCCGGTGATCACGAGCTCGGAGCCCGTCGCGGCCAAGCGGAACTTGCCGTGCGTGCGCTGCGCTTCGGAGTGCAGGTCGTAGCCGTCGAGGCGCCAGCCCTCGGGCACGCCCAGGAAGTGCTTGTCGAACAGCGCGTGAATCTGCCGCGAGGAGATCTCCTCGCCGGTCGCATCCGCCTCGGCTTGCACGACGCGGCTCACGGCCGGGTGCAGCCATTTCGGCAGCGTGATGCCGTGATCGCGCTCGAGCACGAGCGCGACGCCGCCCTTGCCGGACTGGCTGTTGATGCGCACGACCTCTTCGTAACGGCGGCCGAGATCCTTCGGATCGATGGGCAGATACGCAACGGCCCAATGCGGCAAGCCGTTGTCGCGATGGAACGCCATCGACTTGCGGATCGCGTCCTGATGACTGCCCGAGAACGCCGCGTAGACGAGGTCGCCGGCCCACGGATGGCGCGGATGCACGGGCATGTCCGTGCAGCGCTTGTAGACCTCGATGATGCGGCTCATGTCGCCGAGATCGAGCTTCGGATCGATGCCCTGCGAGTACAGGTTCATGGCCATCGTGACGATGTCCATGTTGCCGGTGCGCTCGCCGTTGCCGAACAACGTGCCCTCGATGCGATCGGCGCCCGCGAGCAAGCCGAGCTCGGACGGCCGCGACGGCACAGCCGCGGTCGTTGTGCGTGTGCAGGCTCACGCGGATGTGCTCGCGCTGCGCGACGTTGCGGCAGAAGTGCTCGATCTGATCCGCGAACACGTTCGCGGTCGTCATCTCGACGGTGGCGGGAAGATTGATCACGACCTTCTGGCCGCGTTGCGGTTGCCACACGTCGATGACGGCGTTGCAGACGTCGATGGCGAAGTCCGGCTCCGTGCCCGAGAAGCTCTCGGGCGAGTACTCGAACGTCCAGTCCACGCCGCGGTGACGCGCCGCGCCTTCCTGCAGCAATCGCGCGCCGTTGACGGCGATGGCGATGATGTCTTCCTTGCCGGCCTTGAACACCTGTTCGCGCTGCACGGGCGACGTGGAGTTGTAGACGTGCACGACCGCGCGTTTCACGCCGCGCAGCGCTTCGAACGTGCGCTCGATCAGCTCGCGGCGCGCCTGCGTCAGCACCTGCACCGTGACGTCGTCGGGGATCAGCCCCTTGTCGATCAGACGACGCGCGAAGTCGTACTCGGTCTGAGATGCCGACGGAAAGCCGATCTCGATCTCCTTGAAGCCGATCTCCGTCAGCAACGCGAACATCTCGAGCTTTTTCGCCACCGACATCGGTTGCACGAGCGCCTGATTGCCGTCGCGAAGATCGACCGAGCACCAGTCCGGCGCACGCTCGATCGTGCGATTGGGCCATTGCCGATCGGCCAGCGACAGCGGCCGGTAGGGTCGGTACTTGCGGTAGTCGAACTGGCTCATGACGATCCTTCGGGCGGCCGCCTCGGCCGCAACTGCGTGATCAGCGGCCCATTCTAGGGCCTGTCCCACGCTAGAAAACAGCTATTTTCGCTAGTATTTCGAGCCCTGACGCACTCTACGATCGCTTTCAGCAGGATTTTCGACGTATTCTTGCTGAATGAGTCCGAAACTCGATACTTTCGACCTGAAGATCCTGGCCGAGCTGCAGAATAACGGCGGGTTGAGCAACCAAGACGTCGCGGAGCGCGTCGGCCTCTCGGCTTCGCCCTGTTCACGCCGCATCCATCAGCTGGAACGCATCGGGGTGATCCGCGAGCGCGTCGTGCGCCTCGAGCCGCGCGCGCTCGGCCTCGACCTGACGGTGCTGATCCACATTCGCATGGATCGACACACGCCGGAACGGTTCGCGCAGTTCGAGAGCGCGGTGCGCGGCTACCCGGAAGTTCAGGAGTGCTATCTGATCACGGGGCAAGAGGCGGACTATCAGCTCAAGATCAGCGTGCCGAACATGGACGAGTACCAACGGTTTCTGCTCACGAAGATCACGCGCATCGAGGGTGTGATCGGAGTGCACTCGTCGTTCGTGCTCCGGAAGGCGATCGACACGACGGCGCTGCCGCTCGGTTACGCGCGCGCGCCTGCCGCGGACTGAAGCGCGAGCGGGTCGCCCGCGTGGAGACTCCATCGTTCGTGATTGCACCATCGAGTCCCGATCTTGTAGCGGCGCTGTGTGCCATCGCGCGCGAAGCCGAGGCCTGCGAGCAATGCGATCGAGCGGCGGTTCGCGGGTTGAACGTTCGCGTCGAGCCGATCGAGATCGAGATCGCCGAACGCGACGTCGATCGCCAGCGCCACGCCTTCTCGCATCAAGCCGCTCCCGGCGTACGGCGCGAACGCGTAGTACGCGAGCGTGCCGCAACCTTGCGATGCGGGGACCATGTCGTTGATCTCGACGACACCCGCAAGTGCATCCGACTCCTCGGTGACAACGAAGAACGAGGCACGATCGGGGCGTCGCGTGCGATTGAGATATTCACGATAGTCGGCGGCGGTCGCTGCCGCGACTACGACCCCGCGATGCAACGCGCGGCTGCGAAGCGCCGCGTCGATGAAATCGCGCTCGCGGCGCGCGCTCGGGCGTTCGAGGCGGACGCGGGCTCACGCTACGGCAGCTCGTCGACCCTTTCCTGCTTCGTGACGGTGAAGTCCGCGGGCGAGACCTTCAGCGCGAGCGCCATGGAGCTCGCGATGTAGATCGACGAGTAGGTGCCGACCACGATGCCGATGATCAGCGCCACCGCGAAGCCCCACAGCGTTTCGCCGCCGATCAGCATCAGCGCGAACAGCACGAGCAAGCTCGTGACGCCGGTGACCAACGTACGCGCCAGGGTTTGATTCACGGACGCGTTGACGATGGTTTCCGCGGTCCCGCGTCGCATCAGGCGAAAGTTGTCGCGGATCCGGTCGTAGACGACGATCGTGTCGTTGATCGAGTAACCGAGCACCGCCAGGATCGAGCCGAGCACCGTGAGGTCGAACTGCCATCCCATGCACCGCGAACACGCCGGTCGTCACGAGCACGTCGTGGACCGTGGCGACGATCGCGCCGACGGCGAGCTTCCAGCGGAAGCGCAACATCACGTAGATGAAGACCATGATCAGCGCGAACAACATCGCGAGCGCGCCTTGCTCGGCCAGGTCCTCGCCGACCTGCGAGCCGACGGACTCGAGGCGCAGGATCGTGACGTCGTCGTCCTGCGCGCGCAGCACGCCGAGCACACGGTCCTGCACCGCGGTCATGCTCTCGGCCTCGTCCGTCGGAGGCAAGCGAATCAACACGTCGAAGCCCGAGCCGAAATTCTGCACTTGCGCGGATTCGAAACCGGCTTGCGTGAGCCCGTCTCGAATCGAGTCCAGCTCCGGCGGTGCGCGTGTACTGCGCCTCGACGACGATGCCGCCCGTGAAATCGAGGCCGTAGTTCAGCCCGGGATAGAAGATCGTGACGAGCGCAATCAACGACAGCACAGTCGACGCGATCATCGCGACCCGACGGTACTTCACGAAATTGAAGTTAGGAGTGCCTGTCAGACACTGCATGGGTTCATAGCCGCGAACGCCCGACGCGGGCTCGCGCGGTCTTCATCTCACGGCCGGAGTTTACTTCTTCTCTTGTTCGTCGCGAGTCAGCTGCTTGGGCGGCTCGGTGCGTCATCGGGCTCGTCACCGGTGACGTTCATGGCCTTGCGAAAGCTCTTCACGGCGCTGCCGAGGTCGCCGCCGACTTCCTTCAGCCGCTTCGTGCCAAAGATCAACGCCACGATCACCAGGATGATCAGTAGCTGCAGGAACGCTCATCGCAAGACCCATACACCGTCTCCATTCGACGCCGCCGGGAGCGGGTCGAGAACCGATATTTTGCTCGCCGGGCGCAGGAAAAGCCAACCGAGGCTCAAATCCCGTGCGGCGGCGCACACCTCACGATCATGCGACATATTGACCACGGCCACCGCGCGCGGGTTCACGGACTGCCCTCATCGCGTAGGACGGCCCGAAAAGCGCGGCGCATCGCGTTGCGGCCGACCCATTTGGCCGCTAACATACGCACGTTTTCGCCGCCGACCCGCCCGGAGCCCATGGATACGTTACAGATCGTCGTTCTCGCCGTCGTCCAAGGGATCACGGAATTCCTGCCGATCTCGAGCTCCGGGCACCTGATTCTCGTGCCGTACTTCACGAACTGGCCGGACCAGGGCCTCGATTTCGATCTCGCCGTCCACATCGGCACGCTGACGGCGATCGTCGCCTATTTCCGCCGCACGCTTGTCGCGATGGCGCGCGATTGGGTGCTGTCGGTCGCACAGCGCCGTGAGGTCGGCGAGAGCCGGCTCGCCTGGGCCGTGTTGTTCGGTACGATCCCCGCCGGCATCGTCGGCCTCTTGTTCCGCGACGACATCGAGACGACGCTGCGCTCGCCGCGCGTCGTAGCCTTCACGACGATCGGCTACGCAATGCTGCTGTTCATCGCGGATCGACGGCCCGGCCAACGTAACGAACGCACGATCGGCTGGCTCGACGTCGTCGTGATCGGCTGCGCGCAAGCGCTCGCGCTCGTGCCCGGCACGTCGCGCTCCGGCGTTACGATGACGGCCGGCCTGTTTCGGAATCTTGTCACGCGAGGCGGCGGCACGCTTCTCGTTTCTGCTCGCGGTGCCCGTAACGGCCGCCGCGGCAGCTTCCGAGCTAATCGGGCTACGCCGACAGCAGTGCGCTCGACACGCAGGCGTTCCTCGCTCGGAGCGGTCCTGTCTGCACTGACTGGGTTCGCTGTATCCACTACTTCCTGAAGTGGCTGACGCGCTTCGGGATGCTGCCGTACGTGATCTATCGTTTGGCGCTCGGCGTGGTATTGCTCGTTCTGTTCGCCTAGCGACGTTGCACGGATGAGCACGGACGGAAAAACCATCCTCGCCGCACTCGCGGCCAACTTCCTCGGCTCCGCGCCGCGTTGGTACAAGCTCACGATCGTCGCGTTCCTGATGCTGAACCCGGTGCTGTTCGCGCTCGAGCCCGTACGTCGCGGGCTGGGCGCTCGTGCTCGAGTTCATCTTCACGCTGGCGATGGCGTTGCGCTGCTATCCGCTGCAACCGGGCGGCCTGCTGACGCTCGAAGCCGTCGCGATCGGCATGACGTCGCCGAGCAGCGGTCTACGACGAGACGATCGCCGGTATCGACGTCGTGTTGCTGCTGATCTTCATGGTCGCCGGCATCTATCTTCCTGAAGCAGCTGCTGCTCTTCGCGTTCACGAGCGTGCTGGTGAAGGTGCGATCGAAGGTCGCTGCTGTCGCTGCTGTTCAGCGGCCTCGCGGCCGTTCTTGTCCGCGTTCCTCGACGCGCTCACCGTGACCGCGGTCGTCATCACGGTCGCCGCGGGCTTCTACGGCGTGTACCACCGAGTCGCCTCGGGCAAGCACTTCCATCATCCCGATCACGACGTCGCGAACGACGACGCACGTTCGCGAGCTGCATCGCGAGGATCTCGAGCAGTTTCGCGCCTTCCTGCGCAGCCTCGTGATGCACGCCGCCGTCGGCACGGCGCTCGGTGGCGTGATGACGCTCGTCGGCGAGCCGCAGAATCTCTTGATCGGCAACACGGTCGGCTGGGACTTCGGCGAGTTCTTCGTCCGCATGTCGCCCGTGTCGCTGCCCGTGCTAGTCGTCGGCCTCGCGACCTGCGCGGCTGCTCGAGCAGCTTCGGTGGTTCGGCTACGGCGCCGAGCTTGCCGCAGGCCGTGCGCGCCGTGCTCGAGGACTACGACGCGCGCCGAAGACGAGCAACCGCACACCGCACGATCGTGCGGTTCTGCTAGTCCAGGCCGTGGCCGCGGTGTTCTGGTCGCCGCACTCGCGTTGCACTGTCGCGGCCGTGGGCCTCGTCGGACTCGCGTTGATCGTGATCGCGACGGCGTTCACGGGCGTCACGGAGGAACATCGGATCGGGCATGCGTTCCAGCGATGCGCTGCCGTTCACGGCGTTGCTCGTCGTGTTCTTCGCCATCGTCGCCGTCATCCACGAGCAGGACCTGTTCGGTCCCGTCATCACGGCCGTGCTCGCGTTGCCGCGCGGAGCTGCAGCCGGCGATGTTCTACTTGGCGAACGGCGTCCTCTCCGCGATCAGCGACAACGTGTTCGTCGCGACCGTCTATATCAGCGAGGTGGCGCGCGGCGCTCGAGTCCGGCACGGATCGATCGCGCTCAGTTCGAGGTGCTCGCGATCGCGATCAACACCGGCACGAACATGCCGAGCGTCGCGACGCCGAACGGCCAGGCCGCGTTCCTGTTCTTGCTGACGTCGGCGCTCGCGCCGCTGATGCGTCTGTCGTACTGCGGATGCTGTAGATGGCGCTGCCGTACACGATCACGGTGACGGCCACGGGCTTTCTGGCCGTCTCTGCTGCTGCTTTGACTCAGGCCAAAAACAAAGAGGGCCGCTTGCGGCGGCCCTCCGTGAGACGGGGTCTCTAACCCAAAAAAGGTATGAGCTGCTAAGCGCCTCGCCCTTGACGGCAGGAACGCTCACAACGCACTGAAACCCCAAGAATCTCACTAGACATGGGATCACCTCCTTTGGGTTGTTGGACCAGGCTTAAGCGTCTCCTAAAAACCGGCCAAAACGCAAGTGCGTCCGCAGCTCGAGTTCTGCTCCGTGATAGGGTTCACAGGTGGGCGTGAAGGACAAGCTCCGCGAGCTCGGCAAGCGTCGCACCGTGCGCTACGCTGCTTCGCTGCCGGAGCGCATCGTGCGCTCGGCGTCGGCGCTCACCGCCGGCACGTTGCGCGAAATCGCCACGGTCGCGTTGCCGATCGGCCTGCGTCGCGGGCATCTCTACCGCGGCCTCGTGGACGTTGCGTTGCAGTTCCTGATCGAGGACGTCGGGGGCGTCCCGCCCACTGCGGGCAACGAGCAGAAGCTCGGCGAGGATTTTCTGCTGCGGCGAGCGGCCGGAAACGGCATCGAGCTGATGGGAATCGTCGCGTTTCGCGCGTCGCCGGTTTGGGTGCTGGCTGCGCTCGCGGACGTCGCGGGATTCGGGCGCCAGCTAATTCCCGAAATTGCCGCCGCTCTCGAGAAGGAAGGGCTGCTCGCGCCGGGCGAGCGATTCGCGACGATGGAGCAACTGCTGCAACGGCCTCGAGCGCAGCTCCGCACAGCTCGCCGAGACCGTAAACGCGCCGCCGCTCGATGTGGCCGGATTGCGCCGCGAGTGGGAGAAGTTCGTCACCGAGGCACGCGCGCTGCCGGCGCCGCAGTTGCCCTCGGCGACCGCGGTGACCTCGGTATGGCAGGACATCCGCGCGACGGCAGAGCGAGAGCAACGCTCGATATTCGAAGTGTCGTCCGTGCTCGCACTGTCGGCCGTCAGCGAGTTGCCGGAGCGCGCGCGCGTCCTCTCGAAGTCAGCCGCCATCGTGCTGCAGCGCGGCGGCGCCGCACTATCGAGCGCGCTTGCTCGAGCATTACCGACAGTCGCTGAAAGACATACGCGCCGTCGGCTTCGTGCGCTACGGCGTTCGGCAACTCACACCGTACACGCAGGCGGCGCTCGGCGCGTTCGCGCCCGAGCGCGAGACGCTGACCGGCAAGCTGCTCGACCGGCTGTAAGCGCTATCGACGCGACCCGCCTTCCGTCCCCTCGAGCGCTCGCCCGGCCTCGCACAGCTTCATCAGCGTGTTCCAGTTGCGCGCCGTGCCGGAGACGCCGAGCTTGTTCTCGATGACCGCGACCGAAAGCTTCGAGCGCCCGACGCCTTCGGGATAGTAGAGATAGATCTCGGGCCCACGCATTTCGAGCATCTCGGGCAACTTCGATTCCTTGTGCCACTTCGTGAGCACGGACTGCGCGGCTCCCTCGGGCACACCGGCCAGAAACATCACGTGCAGCTTCGCCATGTCGGCGCGCGGCGAGAGCACGGGCCCGCGCTCGACGATGCTCTCGATCTCGGCCAACGAACGCAGGATGACCTCGACGTGCAGCGACAGCTTCCGCTCGATCTCTTGCATGATGCGTTTGACCAGCTGCTGTCGATCCTTGAGGCCGCTGCGAAAGACGACGTTGCCGCTCGCGAGCAACGTGCGCACGTCCTTGAGCCCCATGGATTCGTAGACCGTACGCAGCGCGTCCATCTTCAGCACGCTCGTGCCGCCGACGTTCACGGCGCGCAGCATCGACACGTATACGGTCATCGGCCCTCCGGCTTCGCGGCCGTATTCTGCCCGATCCACAATCGGTTACCGTCGGGATCGTCGACGCGAAACTCCGTCATGCCGTAAAACGTGACGTCCAAGTCGGGGACGGCAAGACCGTTGCTGCGGATCTGGCGGTGATACTCGACGATGTCTTCCGGATACAAATAGATCACGGAGAAACGCGGCGTGCGCGGCTGCACGTTGATCGATTGGTCGACCATGAGCCGACATTCGTCGAAGCGCAGCATGGCCCAGCCCCAGCCGTCGTTTCTCTGCTCGATTTCGAAGCCGAGCTTGCGATAGAACTCGACGCTCGCGGCGACGCTCCGCACCGGCAGCATCGGGATCAAGCGATTCATCTTCATCAGACGCTACGACCGAAACCGTGCAGCCGCACATGCGCGACGAGCGCATCCCGCAACATGCCCAGCCTGCGTGGGCCGCCTATGCGTCCCAACAGCTGACGCTGCTCGCGCGCGACGTAATCGATCGTCGCAATTCGGTAACGTGAGTGTGCCTGCGGAGCCGTCCCGCGCGCGTGCATCGACGCCGCGAGCTCTGGCGCGAGGTCGACGCCCTGCGCCTCGACCACGACGAGCTCGTTGACCCAGCTTTCCGCAGTCCAAAGATCGCCCTCGCGCACCACGCCGGGCGCGAAGCCGGCCGACAATGGACTGCGCCGGGTAATACGCGATGTCGGCCTGAGCCTGAGTTTGCATCGCGGTCTCGAACAACGCGCGCAGCGACTCGCCTTCGAGCAGCTCCGGGTTGTGGCCAAGCACCTCGCCCGCACCAAGCGGTTGCTCGCCGTCCATCGTCACGTTGATGAACGCATGCAAGTGCGGCTCGCCGCGAAAATGGAACACGGCTGCGGGCCCTTCGAGGCGAAACACTTGCGAAGGCCCGTCGCCGGC
Source organism: uncultured Gammaproteobacteria bacterium (assembly GCA_963741255.1). Taxonomy (GTDB): domain Bacteria; phylum Pseudomonadota; class Gammaproteobacteria; order Steroidobacterales; family Rariloculaceae; genus FEN-1219. Next base: position 122,006 of record CAVUHM010000009.1, read on the forward strand.
GCGCCGGCCGCCGTCGAAGTCCTCGTCGTAATCGGCGAAGTGCAGACCGTCGATGCCGCCGTTGCGTTCGAGGCACTGCCACGCATAAGCGGCCGACTCGTCGGCGTAGGTGCCCAGAATGCCAGCGACGACCTCGCGCGCGAGGGCGCGCTTGGCCGGCGCGAGATCGGCGATCGGCACGCCGTCGAAACGGCCGGCCGCGCCCTGTACACCGACGTTGACCTGCGCAGGCGCGCGCGCGACGCGCACGCGCGCTCGCTCCGCCGGCGTCAGAGCGGCTACTAGCCGCTGTGCGGCTTCGAGCTGGTAGCGATAAGCGTTGTTCGGCAAGCCGACGCGCCCGTTGCCACGCTGATCACCGTATACCTGCGGGCCACCGAACGCCGCGCCTTCGGGACTCACGCTGCCGAGCCGCAGGTTCAGATGCACGCCCGACAACAGCAACTGATATGGGCCCACGGTCGGTTCGCCGAAGATCGCGAGCTGCATCATGTTGACGCCGAAGTACCTCGTCGAGTCCTGGTAAGGAACACGATCGCGACCGGCGTCGGACAGTCCCGCATGCATGAGATCGGTGAGCAAGCGCCGCGCATCCCAGTCGAGCGAAACCGCGCTGACCGTGAGGCCGCCGAGCCAAAGGCCGCGATTGTGAAACTGCCGCAGGGGATGGTCGTACGGAAAACAAGCTTGCCGCTTCGCGGCTGGCGACAACGTCGCAAAGAGCTCGGCGGCCAACTCGTCCACGCTCGCACGCCGCCCGGTCGGCGACGGCGCGAGCAGCGCGTAGCGACCCAGCGCGGCGCCACCGGCCAAGAGGCCGACACCGGCTGCACTCTTGAGCAGGAGCCTGCGGTTCATTGCGTCGACTCCCGCGGCGCTTGTGAGGCGCCGTCGTACGAAAACACTTCCTCGAGCCGAACGCCGAGCGCAACCGCGATCCGGAAAGCAACCTCGAGCGACGGCGAGTACTTGCCGAGCTCGATCGCGTTGATGGTCTGCCGAGTCACGCCGACACGCTCGGCGAGATCCTGCTGCGTCATCTCGTTACGCTCGAAGCGCCACTTGCGAATCGTGTTCGTGATGGCGGTGCTCACGTCAGACTCCACGCCGGTAATAGATGACGCGTGCCGCGTAATTCACGATCTGAGAAACCACGAACGACAGAAACAGACAATAGAGAATTCCGCCATCGTTTGCGCCGAGGTGTATGACCAGGAACACCGACCCCAGGCTCAGAATCGCATACACGCGGCCGGCGATGCTCCTCGCCTTCAACGCAATTAGCCGCTCGCGCTCGTCGCGCGGCGCGCGAGCGTCGCGCGGTGCGCGAAGGGCCACGATCACATGCGCGATCAGCTCGATCACGACGAACGCGATGACTCCGAGCATCAACACGTAAAACAGGAATCCGCCCGCTTCTGCGCGCAACCACCACGGCGGCGGCAGGTGCGTCACGTAGAACGCCAGCAACAGAACCAGAGTGATCAAAGTGATCCATGCGCTCTTTTCGCGGAATGACATTGGGGGCTCCGGAGGCGTCTAGTTATTGCGACGCAATGTACGCTATAGAATACGTAGAGTAAATATATATATACATCATGTCATATTTGTTTTACATTTCTTGCCGTCGGCGCGCACGCCGCCAACAACCCATCAACGAGCTGGAGCAACCACCGTGATCCGATTCAAGACTCTGCTAGCGTTCGCGGCCCTCGCCTCTTTATCCCACTGCGCCGCGACGGCGCAGCAAGCGGCCGAGCACACCCAGGGCGAGACCATCACGCTCGATGCGCAAGGCGGCGATTATCCCGAGTGGTTCCAGAACCCGCACATGGTCGAGTTCTACTCGCTCAGCGTCGAGATGCTACGGGCCGCACGCCGCGTCGATGCTGCCGCCTACGAGCAGCGGTCCTATGCAATCTTCCGCGCGTTCGCGGAGTCGCTCGGCATGGACCCCGACGGCATGATCGATCACCTTAAGGCGATCCCTCGCGAGATGGTCGGGATCGTCAAGGACGACCCGAAGGTGCTCGACAGTTACGAGAACTTTCTCGTCGCCCTGCGCGGGCCGCGCTAGCGCGCCGCCGGCGGCACGACGGGCGTCAGATCCGCGCACGGCTCCGGCGCGTACGGGACCGTCGAGACGATCATCGTGTCGCTGCGCGTGAAGCTCGCCTTCCAATAGAGAGGATCGTCGGCCTGCACGTCACGCTTCAACGTCGTCGCTGGCGCGTCGACCGAGAAGCGCTCGACGACATGCAACTGCGCACTGTGCGGCGTCGTGCCGACCAACGTACCGGGCACGAAGCCGACCGTGTCGACGACGAGCACATCGTTCTCCCACTTGCCGATCGAGTGACCGTCCGCGCTCGGCGTGATGTTCGCGGGATGCGCCGCGATCATGTGAACGGTTCGCGTGCGGCCGTTCCGGCCGTACTCGATCTTGATCGTGCCCGCACCCTGCGTGATGCGGTTGACGGGCTCGCCGCCCCAATCGGAGACGATGCTGCCCGGCGCGCACGAGCGCTCGGCGCGCGACATCTGCGGCAATGCCGCCACCGCGGCCGTGCCGGCGTCGGTTAGCTCCACGGCGGGCCGCCCGAAGAACCCGGCGCCTCCCGGCGGAGCGCCTCCCGGTGGAGCGCCTCCCGGCGGGGCCGTGCGCGGGGCCTGCGCTTCGGCCGTGCCGCGCGCGCCCGGAATCTCGCGCTGCCCCTCGGGCACGCCGCCGCGCTCGAACGTTCCGACGCGGCTCAGCGGCACGAGCGTGCCGTCGCGGCCGGCGGGATCGGTCATCACGAGCTGCTCGACGGCCCAGTCGCCGGAGAGGTTCGGCTCGCCGCTCGGCAAGCGCGCCGCGCGTTGTGTCGTCGCTTGCGCCGGTATTCGCTGGCCATACCGGTCGAGCACGGTGCCGTCGCCGAACGTGATCGTGCTGACGTAGCAGGCGCCCTTCTCGGCGCGGTCCGGCGAGCCCTGGATCGTGATGGTCTGGCCGGCCGCGAACATCTCGGGCGTCCAACCCGAGCGGCGCAGCGTCGTTGCCGAGCGCAGCTCGCACCGCTGCTGCGATTTCGTGCCGTCGGCCGCGGTGACCTCGAAGTGCACCCACGAATGCGGGTTCACGAAGTCCATCTTCGTGACGACACCCGAGATCGTGATGTCCTCGTCCATCGCGAAGTTGCCGAACCCGTGGTGCGCGATTGCGCAGGGCGCTGCCAACAACGCGCACGAGCTCAAGGTGGCCGCCAGTCCGATTCTCATTTGCTCTCCCCACTTTGGGCCGCGCCGACGGCCTCGCAGGGCTAAGAGTAATCTGCGGCAGGGTTTTCGGAAATCTCTCGACTTGGGGCTGCTGCGCCGGCGTACTCGATGAAGCTGCGCAACATACGCGGCCGCTCTGCGCGGCGGCCGGTGAAGATCTCGAACGCGGCGGCGGCCTGATACACCGCCATGCCGCTGCCGTCGAGCGTGGCACAGCCGCGCGCTCGCGCCGCGCGCAACAGCTCCGTCTCGATGGGGAAATACACGATGTCCGCAACCCAGTGTCGGGGCGTCAGCTTCGACGTGTCGATCGGCGCTTGCGGGGTCGCGGCCATCCCCATCGGCGTCGCATTCACGATGCCGTCCACGCCGGCGATCGCCGACAGCGGATCGTCGACGTCGCTCGCACGCTCGGCGCCAAAACCGTCACGGAGTCTGCGGGCGAGAGCCGCGGCGCGCGCGGTGTCGCGATCGCACACGATCAGCGTTCCGACACCGAGCTCGAGCAACGCTTGCGCCGTCGCCGCTCCGCCGCCGCCCGCGCCGATCTGGAGCACGCGGCCGAGCGCGGCGTCGGGCAGCCCCGTGCGCATGCTCTCCGTGAAACCGGTGACATCGGTGTTGTAGCCGACGCGTCGCCCGTCGCGGAACTTAACGGTGTTCACGGCGCCGACGCGCGCAGCCTCCGCCGACAGCTCGTCGAGATGAGCGATGACGGCCTGCTTGTACGGGTACGTGACGTTCACGCCCGCGTACCCTGCCCCCTCGACGGCGTCGAGCTGTGCCGCAAGGTGAGACTCATCGGCACCGATTGCGGCAAAGTCGAACAACTTGTACGTCAGCGTCAGCCCCTGCGCCTCGGCCTCGCGTTCGTGTAACCACGGCGAGCGCGAGGCACCGATGTGGCGCCCGATGAGGCCGGTCAGCACTTGGTCTTGCCGCGCGGCGTGCCTTGCATTCGACGAAGCCAAACCGAACCCTCGATGAACCGCGGACGTCGCACGGTCCGTTTGCTCAGAACCGCGCGCGCACGCCGACCGTCAGTACTCGACCCAATGGACTCGCGTTGATCGGATCATAACCGGCCACGCCGACACCGTTGTTGCCGCCGATCGCGAACGTGTTGTACTGCGGCGGCTCTTCGTCGAGCAGATTCGTCGCATCCAAGAACAGCTGCGTGTTGCCAAGCTCGTACGACACGTTCAGATCCACCGTCGAGAAGGAATCGACGGGATCGCCGCCGCCGCCGTCCGGCAAGCCGTTGACGCGCGTCGGTTGAACCGCAGCAGCGCCGCTCCAGTTCAGGTAGCCACCGAGGTAGTTGTAATAAACGTTGAACGCGAACGCCTCGCGCTCGTAGCCGAAGCCGAGCCGGACCTCGTCCTCGACCGACGGGAACGTCGTATTGAAGCCCGCGGTGCCGAGCACGCTGAATGGCGTGCCGCCTCCGCCGAAGAACTGGTCGAACTTCGTCTTGTGCGTCATGACCGCAGCGATGTTCATCGCACCGGCATCCGTATCGAACTCGTAGTTGGCCGCGATATCGATGCCTTCGACGTCGAGGTTCAAGACGTTGCGTTGCTGATAGTTGTAGATGAAGTAGGTCATTGCGTTCAGCGCGCCGGTTTGCGGCAGCCCGGCCGAGACGGCCGCGATCTGCTGCGGTGTCGCGCCCGTTGGATAGAACTGGATCAGATGGCTCAGATCCGGGGAACCGAGAACCAAGCGACGGCACCGGCGCCGTGATGCCACCTCGCAGCTCGTTGATCCAATGCGTGAGGCTGAGGCGTAGCCCCGGCGCCGTGCCGGAGTCACGTCGACGCCGAGGCTCCAGCTCTTACCCGTCTGCGGCTGCAGAGTCCCGTTGCCGCCCGTCAAGAACAGACCCGTGACGTTGTTCAAGCGAGCACGTCGTCGACCCGGGCGGGCAACCGGGGATGCCGATCGCGGACGGAAAGCTCGCGGTCGAGATCGTCGGCGCCCCACCGGGCAGACCCTGCCCCGCGATGCCGGAGAATCCCGACTCGCCGGTGAGTCCGACGTCGTTCGCGCCGCGGCTCGTGAGCGCCGGCGCGACGAACGCTTCCGAATAGTTCGCGCGCAGCATCACGGCTTCGACGATGCCCCAGTTCAAGGCGATCTTCGGGTTGGTCGTGCGAACCGACGTCGCTGTAGTCGTCATGGCGCGTCGAGAGATTCAGCGCGAAGCTGTGTAACGCCGGGATGTCCTGCTCAGGCCCAACGAACGGCAGATACAGCTCGGCGTACGCCGACTTGACGTCGCGGCTGTACGGAATGAAAAGTTGCGCCGAGCCGGTCGACGCCGGGCCCGTGTTGTTCGACCGCACGATGTCCTGATCGAGCTGGTAGTCGATCAGCTCGCCGCCGACCGCGAGCTGCGCGTCGCCGCCGCGCATCGAGAACAAGTCGCCGTCGAACTTGAAGTAGAAATTCTTGATCGTCTGGTCGCCGACCTGAATCTGGCCGGAGTCGGTCAACGTCGTGAGCACGGCCGCCGATGTCCCGGCACCGAACGGATCGAGCGAGTTGGCGGTCGTCAGCGGCGTGTTCAAGACGACAGTCGATTGCCCGGGAATGGAAGGCGCCGTCGTGCTGCCGCCGCCGTTCGTCGTGCCGTTGATCGCGAGATTGAAGCACGAGCCGCACATCTGACCGAAGTTCTGTTGGCGCGAAGAATCGAGGCCGACGAGGAAGCCGGCGTTGACCGACCAGGTGTCGGTCAGCTCATAGTCGGCGTCGAAACGCCCGTACGTCGTGTCGACGGTGCTCTCGATGTGCGCGCCGGGACCGAGCAGCGCGTCGCCGCTGAAGTTGACCGTGATCGACGTGGTGCCCGGCGTAGCTCCGGCAGGCAGGAAAAAGAACGGACTGATCTGCGCGGCATTCGCCGCACCCGGACCGAACATCGTGGCGCTCGCGTTGCCGCGCGGCACGTGCTGGTCGTTCTCGCGCTCGGAGTAGATGAAGTCGCCCGTCAGCGTCAGGCGCTCGCCGAGGTCCTGCTGAATGGTGGCAAAGAGGCTGTGACGCTGTTCGCTGCCCGATCAGGTCCGAGTGGAATGAGGGGTCGCAATCGCCGGCGACGACGTTCGGCAGCCGTGTAGGGCGTGTAGAACGTCTGAGCGCCCGTCGCAGTAGCAGCAGTGATGCTCGCGGGCCCGCAGCGATTCGGCGTGAAGTTCCGGCCGCCGCGCGGCCGCTGGTCGGCTCGCACGTAGTCGCGATCGACGGCAGCGAACGCGTCGCGGTCGGAGTAGTTGTACGAGACGAGCAACGACCCGTCGTCCCAACGAGTGCCGCCGAGGATGCCGGCGTTGACGGTCGAATACTCGTCCGCGATGCCCGTCTGCACGCGACGCCTCGAAGCCTTCGACGTTGCGCCGCGTGATGAAGTTGACGACGCCGGCCACGGCGTCGGACCCGTATACCGACGATGCGCCGTCGGCGAGCACCTCGACACGCTCGAGCGCGAGCGGCGCGACGATGTTCGGATCGGCGAGCACGTGGTTGATGCCGGACACGGGCATGCGATGGCCGTTCAGAAGGATCAGCGTGCTGTTCGATGCCGACGCGCCGAGCCCGTGAATCGTCGGTGCATTCGTGCCGGCGCCGTCGAAGCTGCCGTACGCCGCTTGACCGGCGCTTTGTAGTCCGACGACCGACGGCACGGTCTTCAAGAGTTGCTGCACGGTTTGCGCGCCGGTCTCCTCGATTTCCTCGCGGCCGACGATGACGAGGTTCGACCCGACCGGCGCGACCCCGCGCAAGCTCGAGCCGGTGACGACGATTTCCTCGGGCCCGGCCGTCGCGTCCTGCGCGGCAGCCGTAACGCCGATCCCCGCGCCGAGTGCCGCAAGGATGGATGAACGAAGTGTCAAGCCGACGGTCGAGCTCATCGGAATTCCCCCTTATTTGTGCCGCGGACGCGGGTACACGTTGTGTACGAACTGGTTATTTACATGTACCAAATGGTACATGTCAACCAAATCAGGTCTAGGAGATCGCGATCTCGACGCGCCGAACGTCGCCGACAATGAATACGTACGCTGCTGCGCCCACGAGCCCCAACGCGGCGATGTACGTCAGTGCGCCGTAGAAGCTGCCGGTCGCGCCGACCACGAAGCCGATCACGAGCGGCGTGACGATGCCGGCCAGGTTGGCGCAGAGATTGAAGACGCCGCCGGTGAGCCCCATGAGCTGTTTCGGCGCGACGTCGGCGATCAGCGTCCAGCCCAGGTTCACCATGCCCTGGCCGAAGAAAGCCACGGACATGATCGCGACGACGAGCGTGTTGTTCGACGTGAAATTCGCCAGCACCATCGTCGACGTCAGCAGCAGCCCCGCGATGATCGGCATCTTGCGGCCGAGCGTCGCCGACCCGGTGCGTCGAATGATGCCGTCGGACACGACACCGCCGACGAGCACGCCGACCGAGGCGCGCGATGTACGGCAGCGAGGCCGCAAAGCCCGACCGAATCCAATCCATGCCGCGCTCGGTCGCGAGATAGCTCGGAAACCACGTCAGGAAGAACACGAGCGTGGAGTTGCCGCAGAACTGGCCGATCGATGCGCCGAGGATCTGCCGCTTCCGCAGCAACGCTCCCACCGCCGCCCAGCTCAGCACGAGACGATTCGCGTTGACCCTCGAGCCCACCGCCCGCGGCGATGTAGTCGAGCTCGGCCTGGTTCACGCGCTTGCTCTCGTGCGGCTCGCGATAAAGGGCATGCCACACGAACGCGATACACGATTCCGATGCGCGCCGAAGATGAAGAACAGCGAGCGCCACCCGAACGTCGCGACGATGTACGTCAAGAGCGGGAATCATGAAGCCCGAGGCCGACATACTGCCCCACCGCGTAGACGCTGTTCGCGCGCGCACGCTCGATCTGCGGAAACCAGGTCGACAGGATGCGGCTGTTCGCGGGGAAGCACGGCGCCTCGGCCAGGCCGAGAGCCAGGCGCGCCGAGAACAGCCCGAGCACGCTCGACATGAGCCCGTGCAGCATCGGTCGCGAGCGACCAAAGGCCCAGCGAGAGCGCGTAGGTCAGCCGCGCGCCGAGGCGGTCGAGCACGAGGCCGCCGGGCATCTGCGCGAACGCATACGTCCACGAGAAGGCCGAGAAGATCAGCCCCATCATCTCGGGGCCGATAGCCAGCTCGCTGACGAGCGACGGCTGCGCGACGCCCATCACCGAGCGATCGACGTAGTTCAACATCGTCGCGAACGTGATCAGTGCAAGAACACCGAAACGCGCGCGTGTCGGCTTGATCGTGTCGCGCATCGCTCCCCCGCGGCGCTCGGCCGGAGTCAGTCGCGCGGCCGCGTGCTCGGCGGCGGAGCGGTCAGGGCGACGGGCTCGGCCAAGAGCGGCAGCGTCGCGTAGTTCGGCCAGTCCACGACTCCGACGTCCACGCCGAGCGAGACGACCTGCGGCTTCGCCGGATCGAACCGTGGCCATTCCTTCACGCGCGCCGAGCTTGGCACGCCGTCACGCGCGAACGAGATCAGCAGTGCGGTCATGTCGTCCTCGAGCGCGGCGTCGACGATCCTCCCAGATGCGCGTCTCACGAAACAGATTCAGCGAGTCGCGCGTGCTGCAGGAAGTACGGGATCTCGGCCGAGTGATACGCGCCCGCAGTCGCGGGATCGTGGTCGATGAATGTGATTCCCGGCGCATAGGGTTGCCGCCGGGTGAAGAAATACGCGATACGCTGGCGAGCGGCTGTGCTGCGACTGCGCACGCGCCCAGTTCGCCATCTGTGCGCCGAGCGAGACATGTCGCGGCCGATGTCGGCCGCGGCCCGCTGCGCGCTCCGCATCGTCCGAGGCGCGGATAGGCGGCCAGCACGGCGCTCGCGGTTTTCGGAAACGTCCTTCGCACCGCGGCTTCGAGCTCCGCGACGCGAGGACACGGCGCCCAGCGAGCGGAAAGACTCGTCGCGCGTGAACCCGAGCATGACGGGCACGTCGCTATGCTGCCCGCGACTCGAACGCTTTCCGCGCGCCAATCACGTAGCGGCCGTCGAGGACGATCGGCTGCGCGCGGTACGGCCGCGGCGACGATCTTGTCACCGCCGATGTCGCGCAGCTGCTCGATCGAGTGAGCGCCGAGCGCATGCTGAAGCGCGAGGCCGACGCGCTCCGCCTCGCCGAGTTGCACGGCGCGTCAGGGGCTCGCTGAACGGACTGCCGCTCATGCCGACGACTTTGTGAAACAAGCCCTCCGCGGGCGGGCTCGCCTGCAGTAGAGCGACGGCCATGGAGCCTGCAGACTGCCCGGCGATCGTGACGTTCTCGGGATCGCCGCCGAACGCAGCGATGTTGCGCTGCAATCCATTCGAGGCCCGCGATCAGATCCATGAGGCCGTAGTTGCCGGAGCCGCCGTAGCTCGATTCGGCCGTGAGCTCGGGATGCGCGAGAAAGCCGAGCGCACCCAGACGGTAGGCCAGGTTCACGCGCACGACGCCGCGCTCGCGCCAGGTGCCCCCCGGAATAGTTCGCCATGCCGGCGGAGCCGACGTTGAAGCCGCCGCCGTAGATCCACACGATCACGGGCAACTTCTGCGCGCATTCGGCGGCGCCCAGACGTTCAGGTACAGGCAGTCCTCGCTCGTCGCCTCGTTGCCGAAGTAATGGTTCATCGTCCGCGTGCGAAGCGTCTGCAGGCACATAGGCGCCGGGCGTTCGGCATGCAGAACGCCCTTCCAGCTCGGCACGGGCTGCGGCGGTCTCCAGCGCAGCTCGCGAACCGGCGGCGCGGCGAGCGGAATGCCGAGCCAGGCACGCACGCCGGAGTCGAGGACAATGCCTTCGACGAGGCCCGACTCGGTTCGAACCGGCTCCGCGTAGGCGGCAGCGCATGCGAACGTGAGCAGCAAACAAGCCAACGTCCTCATCGCGTATTTCTCCCGAACAATTGATGGAAGAAATCGAACGTCGCGTTCGTAGCCGCGAGCGTCGCCTCACGAGTCTGATCCGAGCGTGCGCGCCGACGAAGCTGTGATCGACGCCGGGAATGTAGATGAGCCTGGACTTCGACGCCGGCTTTCCGCAACGCAGCTTCCATCGAGCGCGATTGGCCGACGTCGACGGTTCGGTCGCCCTCACCGTGGATCAACAGAAACGGCGGATCGCCGGGAGCGACGTACGAGATCGGGCTCGCGCGCCGCGCGGCCTCGTCGCACGCACTACTGCAGCCGAGGAAACGCTGATCGGGCCTCGCCGCCTCCGCGCACGGCCAAGGGTCCGAAGTCGAAGACGCCGTACCAAATCACGGCGCCTTGCACGCACTCGCTGCCGGCCGGCGCTGGCTTGGGATCGAGACCTTGAGTCGCCGCACGAGACGGCGGCCAACGCGGCGAGCTGGCCGCCGGCCGAGCCGCCCCACACCGCGACCTTGCTACCGTCGATCCGATACTTCGCCGCGTTGTCTCTGAGGTAGCGCAAAGCCGCGCGCACGTCTTGCAGCGGAGCGGGAAACGCTGCCTCGCCTACCAACCTGTACTCGACGCTCGCGACCACGAACCCTTCTGCCGCGAGCTGCGCGAGCGCGCGTGGAAAGTCGGCGAGCGCACCGGAGTGGCGCGTGTTGCCGCCGACCCAGCCGCCGCCGTGAACGAACAAGATCAGCGGTTGCGCGGTCGTCGAGCTCGGTAGGTACAGATCGAGCACGAGCGGGCGAAAGCCGGGAAGCACGGAGTAGGTGACGTCCGCGAGGCCCGTCACGCCATCGGCAAACTGCGTGACGCGCTCGGGGTAGACGTCGTTCTGACTCGCCGCGGCTCGCGACCGGAAACGTGCGCGGCTCGGCGCTCGCCGTGCAGAGCCGCGGCGAAGCACAGCCGTCGTCGCGAGCATGCGAAGCGCTCATGACAACTCCCCCTTGTGTATGAACTATTTCGTACACACTGTACCGCACGGCGCGGGCCGTGCGCCACGGAGCTACTTCGAGGCAGAAACGCAGGATCGCGTCGATGATCAGCTCACGCCTGCGACGCGCTACTTTCGGCGAACCCATGTCGACGCCGAAGTTCGCCGCGAACGTGTAGCGATTCGACACGTTGTAGAAGCAGAGCGAGCTGACGAGCATGTGCAGCTCGACGGGATCGAGACCCGCCGCGGAAGCGCGCCCTCTTTGACGCCCTTGTCGACGATCGCCTGCAGCGTCGCGATGACGCTGTGGTTGCGCTCCTTGAGCCCCGGCACCGCGCCGATGTGCGCGCCGTAATGAATGTTCTCGTTCATCACCAGGCGCACGAACTCCGGATGCTCGGCGTGATAGTCGAACGTGTGCCCGACGTATTGCTTCAACGCCTCGTCGGCGCGCATGGCCTCGTAGTTGGCCGCAGCCTCGCGCGTGCGAATCTTCGCGTAGGCCTGCTCCAGCACGGCGCGATAGAGCTCCTCCTTGCCGCCGAAGTAGTAGTAGATCATCCGCTTCGACGAGTTGATCTTGTCGGCGATCTCGTCGACGCGCGCACCGGCGAGCCCTTTGTCCGCGAACTCCTGCGCCGCGATGTCGAGGATGTTGAGTCGGGCCTGCTCGGCTTCGCTGTACCGATCTCGTGTTGTGTTTTCGTGCTCGCGGCAAGGGCTCCCTCCACGGGGCGGGCGCAAGTGGCGCCATTGTGGTGCCATTGTCAGCGAGCAATCCAGCGCTCAAGCGCTTGAAGCGAGCCTGCGCCGCGAGTCGGATCGAGGCATTGGCGGCGCCGTACGCTTCGTAGCCGCGCCGTTCGACGATCTCGAAGAACACGCGTTTCGCGAAGGCGCGGCTATAGAACTGCAAATACTCGGTGTTGCCGTCGCGATCGTAGAGGATGCCGGATGACGCCATTCGCTCGACGAGCTTCGGAGTCGAGCCCGAACTTGGCCTCGATGTCGTCATAGTAGTTGCGCGGGATGTCGAGCATCGCGAGCCCGTTCGCGCGAGCGGCGGCGGCCGCGGCGAAAATGTCGGCCGTGGAGAACGCCAGATGCTGCACTCCGGCGCCCATGTAGTGCTGTATGAAACGCGCCGACAGCGTCTGTGCGCTCATCGAGCCGTTCAGCGTGATCGCGCAGCGCGCGGTCGCGCGACTCGACGGCTTGGCTCTGAATCAACCCGAGGGTATCGGCGATCTCGATCTGCGGAGTCTTGGTCACGTCGAACAGAGCGACGTAGTAGAGCAGCCACGAGAGAAACTCCTCGTACTGCATGGTCTGCGCGATGTGATCGATTCGCTGCAGTCTCAGCCCCTGCGGCCGGCTCGCGATGTCGATCGGATGCGTGAACTCATGGCGCCACACCTCGCTCTCTGCACCGTCCTCGATGAAATAGATCAAGCTCCCGCCCACGCCTTTGACCGACGGGATCTGCAGCTCATGCGGCCCGACGGCTTGCATGAAACGCGGAACGCGGAGGTGCTCTGCTCGCGCCAGTGCGGCTCCGACGTCGTCGACACGGAGCCCGATGGCGCAAACCGACGCGCCGTGAACCGCGTCGAAGCTGTGCGCGAGGCCTTCCGGCTCGCAGTTCATCACGAGATTGATGTCGCCCTGCTGCCAGCGCGTCACGGCTTTGCGGCGGTGCGTCGACGTCGGCGCAAAACCGAGCGCCGACAGCATCGAGCCAAGCGCTTGCGCTTCCTCGTCGCTCGCGGCGAACTCTATGAACTCGACGCCCTTCACGTTCACACGCGGCGGCATCGTCGCCTTGATCGGCGCACGCGGCCGCTGCGCCACCTGGTCGTGCAGCAGTTGCAGCGAACGGAACCCGTCGACGGCCACGCCGCTCGCGGACCCGGCTCTGAAGCGATCGTTGAAGATCTCGAGCGACCAGTAGCCGTCGTAGCCGAGTCGGTGAATGGCCTCGGCGAACTCTGCGAGCGGCAGGTCGCCCTGGCCCGGCATCTTGCGGAAATGCCGGCTCCAGCTTAAGAAGTCCATCGTGAGTCGAGGCGCATCGGCGATCTGCACGAAGAACAGCTTGTCGATTCGGATGTCGCCGATGCTCGCGCTCGGAATGTCGCGCGCAAGCGAGTGGAAGCTATCGAGAATCAGGCCAATCGACGGATGGTCGACGTCGCGAATCAGGCTCCACGCATCACGATGATCGAACGTGTGGCGACCCCATGCGAGTGCCTCGTAGCCGACGCGCATGCCGCGTTTCGCGGCGCGTTCGCCGAGCTCCGACAAGTCGTCGATGAGTTGGTTGCGATCCGCGACCGCGAGCGGCGAGCAGTTCGAGCAGAGCAGGATCAGGTCGGTGTCGAGCTCCGCCATGACGTCGAACTTGCGTTCCATGCGATCGAACGCGCGCTCGCGCTGCGGCGGCGGCATGCCTTCGAGATCGCGGAACGGCTGGAACAGCGTGCACCGCATGCCCGAATCGCGAATCGCGCGAGCCACGTCGCGCGGCGTTCCGGGATAGCCGAGCAAGTCGTTCTCGAAGATCTCCACGCCGTCGAAGCCGGCCTCGGCCACCGCGCGAATCTTGCCTTCGAGCGAGCCACTGATCGAAACCGTGGCGATCGAAGTCTTCATGCGTATGTTATGAACTAGTTCGTACACTCGCGCAAGATCATGAAGACCTTCGGCGGCGAGCGCGCACGCCACCAGGAATCGGCTATGATTTCGCCGCTCAGAAATTCCGCTGATGGAGCCGTTTGCATGAACGTACACCGTTGCGCGCGTGGCATTGCGACTACCCTGCTGACCGCGGCGCTCGCGGCAGCCGTGTCGGCCCAGGAAGCCCACCCGCCGGTAGAAGCGCTAAGGGGAGCCTTCCCGACCAAGAGCTATTCGCCGCACGCCGGCCGCAACTTTCCGACCCGCCCGTATTTCGGCGATACGCACGTTCACACCGGCGCGTCGATGGACGCCGGCGCGTTCGGCGCGCGGCTCACACCGGAGGACGCCTACCGCTTCGCGGCCGGCGCGGAAGTGACGGCCGCGAACGGCATGCGCGTGAAGCTCGCTCGGCCGTTGGATTTCATCGTCGTTGCCGACCATTCCGACAACATGGGCTTCTTCCCGAATTTGTTCGCGGGCAACCCCCTCGTACCTCGCAGACCCAACCGGCAAACGCTGGTACGACGACATCCAAAAGGGTGGGGACGCCGCGGTCGCCGTCGGCGCTCGAAGTCATCGATAAGTTCTCGAAGAACGAGTTTCCGCCGGCGTTGGCATCGCTACCGGGGACCGCGAACTATCGCTCGGCGTGGGAAATCAGCATCAAGGCCGCGGAAGCGACCAACGATCCCGGTACCTTCACGTCTTTCATCGGCTTCGAGTGGACGTCGAACACCGGCGGCAACAATCTGCACCGCGTCGTCGTGCTGCGTGACGGCGGCGACAAAGCCAGGATGGTCGAGCCGTATACGACCTTGCCGCCGACCGGCAGCGACGACCCGAAGAACTTGTGGACGTATCTGCAGGGCTACGAGGAGCGAACGGGCGGCCGCACGCTCGCGATCGCGCACAACGGCAACCTGTCGAACGGCGTCATGTTCCCCGAGATCGACTCGTTCACGGGCAGGCCCGTCACGCGTGAGTACGTGGAAACACGCGCGCGTTGGGAGCCACTCTACGAGGCTACGCAGATCAAGGGCGACGGCGAATCGCACCCGTTCCTTTCGCCGAACGACGAGTTCGCCGGCTACGAGCTCTGGGACAAAGCCAACCTGAACTTGAGCGTTCCCAAGGAACCGGAAATGCTGCAGTTCGAGTACGCGCGCACCGCGCTGCAAACGGGCCTTGCGCTCGAAGCGAGATTGGGCACGAACCCGTACAAGTTCGGCATGATCGGCTCGACCGACACGCATACCGGCATGACGACCGCCGACGAGGACAATTTCTTCGGCAAGCACGCCGGCACAGAGCCGAACCCGCAACGCATGACGCACCCGGTCGGCTGTTTCGGCGAGAACTGCATCCTCGGTTGGCAGCAAGCCGCCTCGGGTTATGCCGCCGTGTGGGCAACGGAGAACACGCGCGAAGCCCTCTTCGACGCGATGGAGCGTAAGGAAACCTACGCGACCACGGGCCCGCGCATGCTCGTTCGGTTCTTCGGCGGCTGGGATTTCGTGGCGGCCGATGCCGCGAATCGCCTGCCCGCCGACGTCGGCTACGCGCAAAGGCGTGCCGATGGGCGGCGATTTGCGCGCCGCGCCCGCGGGCAAGGCGCCGACGTTCCTCGTCGGCGCGATGAAGGACCCGCTGTCCGGCAATCTCGATCGAGTGCAGATCGTCAAGGGTTGGATCGACGCGCGCGGCGCGCGCCAGGAACGCGTCTACGACGTGGCGTGGTCCGGCGGGCGGCAGAGGGGCGCCGACGGCAAGTTGCCGCCGGTCGGCAACACCGTCGACGTCGCGAACGCAACCTGGACGAACACGATCGGCGCTTCCGAGCTGATCACGGTCTGGACCGATCCCGAGTTCGACCCGAAGCTGCGCGCCGTGTACTACGCCCGCGTGTTGGAGATTCCGACGCCGCGCTGGACCGCTTACGACGTCAAATACTTCGGCGTTCAGCCGCCCGCCGGCGTGCCGATGACCACGCAGGAGCGCGCGTACACGTCGCCGATCTGGTACACGCCGTAGCGCGTAGCGTCGCGGGCCGCGACAGGCTGCGAGTTCGTTCAACGAGTTATTCGGAACCGCGCGCGACGCGCCTGCGGACCTCGTCGAAAAAGTTTACTTGCAGCATCACGGGCTCCGCTTCCTGCGAGCCTGGCTCCTCGGCCGACATTTGCACAGCGAATCGCCGGCCGTCTGGAGCGATGTCGAAATTCTGCGTGAGTCCGGAGTTGAACAATCGCCGCTGCGACCACACGCGCGGTCTCGCCGCGACGAACGCTGCGTTGACGATGTTGTAGCTCGCCACCATCAACAGCTGATCTTCGGTTCGATAGAAAAGCTCATTCGCGGTGCGCGACCATAGCGGGAAGTTGCCGCCACCGCTCGACACCGGCGACTGTTGGCCGTCGTCCGGGAAAGCACGCACGTATATTTCGTACACGCCGGACTCGGAGGACGCGTAGGCTATCCACCGGCCGTCGGGCGAGAACGTAGGCTGGACCTGCCCAACCGGGATTTCGCGAAAGAGCTCTGGAGTTCCGGCCTGCAAACGGCCCGCGTTTTCTTCGATCGCGACGGTATGCAGCGCAACGCTATTCTGCCGCTGCTCGTAGAACAAGAGACGCTTGCCATCCGGCGTGAACGACGTCGGCGTCACGGAGTTCTCTCGCTCCAACACGAGCTGCGGACGCTCCCCGTCGCCTCGGACCGAGTACAGGGCGTTGCGCCCTTGGAACACGATGTATCGGCCGTCCGGGTGCCATACGGCGAAGTTGTTGGACCCACCGATTCGTGAGCCGAGCCGCGGTCCTGCGCTCGACATCGAATACCCAAAGGTCCGCGTTCGCCCCCTCGACGACCGTCACTGCGAGCCGCCCGCCGTCCGGCGATACACGCGGAGACTGATAGAAGCCGCATCGTCCCATAGCGCCGCCGTTTGGCCGTCGTCCGTGAGCCACTGTATGCGGGTTTGCCCCGCGTCGGGCCACCGCGGTAGACGACCGCACCGGTCCGCGAGAACGAGAGCTGCGAAGAACCGAAATTCAGGGCCGTAGATATCTCCCCGAGCACGACGGTAGGCGTCCCGCGCGTCTCGAGGCGGTCGGCGTCGAACGGCAACGCATGGAGGAGCCCGTCCGCCACGTACGCGAGGTGCCCCGTCGGCAAATAGTGCGGCGTGTGCCCTGCGCCTTCACGGACGATCCTCACGGCCCCGGGCGCAGCACCGAGCGGCACAGCGGCGATGTCGGCCGCGGCGTAGTTGCCGAGCGCGCGGCCAATGGTGAACACGGCGGCCGTTGCACCGGGCAACACTTGTGGCCAGCGGTGGCTCAATTCCCCCGCGCCGAGCGTCGTGACAGGCGTCACCGCGCCGGTGGCCGACGAGACGCGGGATAGGCCGACCTGGGTGTCGAGCGCCGCTATGATCTCGCCGTCGTCGCCCCAGCTCGCGCCGCGGCCGGCCGGCGCCCGCGTCAGCACGATCGGCGCGCCACCGTCGAGGCGGGTTTTCTTCAGCTGCCCTTCCGCGAAGAAACCGATCCACTGCCCGTCGGGCGAGAAGAACGGCGCATACGCGCCTTCCGTGCCGGGCAACGGGGTGGCGACTCTCTGGTCGAGCCGCTTGGTCGCAAGGTAAGTGACACTAGCCGAATTCTCCGCGACGAACACGATGCGCTCGCCGTCCGGCGACAGCGTAACCACGGGAAAATTCGGTCGCGACCGAGAGCTCGGGCCCGAGGTCGAGTGCGATGCGGACGGAGGGCTCTAACGGCGCTTCCACCGGCAGGGGCATCCTCGACCAGTTCCACACCGCGAGCGCGGCAACCGCGGTCGCGATCGCCGCGGTCGCCCATGGCAGCGAATTGCGCTGCGGCCGTGCGGGCGCAGGCTCCTCCAGCAGCCGCCAAGCATCGCCGATGTCACGCAGGCGCCGCCGCGCGTCTTGCTCGAGGCAACTGCGCAGCAGCGGCCGAACACTCGCGGGCACGCGTTCGAGATCGGGTTGTCGCGTGAGCACGTTCGAAAGCGTGTCGGAGACCGGTGTCACCGTCGAACGCGCGCGTCGCCAGTGAGCATCTCGTAGAGCACGCAGCCGAATGCCCAAATGTCGGTGCGCTTGTCGACGGCCTGGCCGCGAACCTGCTCAGGGCTCATGTACGCGGCGGTGCCGATCGGCACGCCGATCTCCGTCACGGGCGCTGAAGACTGACTTGCCGGTGGAGCCGAAAGGCCGGCCGGCGCGGTGCCCCCTGCTTCGACGAGCTTGGCAAGCCCGAAGTCGAGCACTTTGACCGCACCCGTGTGCGTGAGCTTGACGTTCGCCGGCTTCAGGTCACGGTGGACGATGCCCCGCTCGTGCGCAGACTCGAGCGCTGCAGCGATTTGTGTCGCGATCGCGAGCGTCTCGTCGAGCGGAATCGGTCCACGATCGATGCGTTCGGCGAGCGTCTCGCCGTCGACGAGCTCGAGCACGAGAGCGCTGACGTTCGGTGCTTCGGCCAGGCCGTGAATCGCGGCAATGTTCGGATGGTTCAGCGCAGCGAGCGTCTTCGCTTCGCGCTGGAATCTTGCGCGTCGATCCGGGTCCGCAGCGAAAAGCTCGGGCAACACCTTGAGCGCGACGTCGCGGCCAAGCAGTGTGTCCCTTGCCCGATACACCTCGCCCATACCTCCCGCGCCGATGGCGGCGAGCACGTCGTAGTGGGCGATGCGCGTACCCGGTGTGAGCATTGGTTTCCACGCGCCGGCCGCGCTCTCGGAGTACGCGGGAAAACAGGCGATTCTAGGAACTAGCTACGCCAACGCGTGGGATTCCAACCCAACCACCGAGGTCGGTCAAGCCCGCACGCACGCGACACCCACACGCGAGGACGCGCATGGAGCCCACACCTGCCCGGCGGCCGCTCACCCGCACGCATGGCTCTGCATCGCGCTTGCGCTCCGGGCGTTTCGCGGCGTGTAATCGCGCGTCGTCGAGAACCCGAAGGCGCTCGTGCCGAGACATAGGCAAGTCAGCGATGCACAGATCGTGCGCGCCGCGCGCAAGGTGTTCCTCGCCCACGGCACGCGGGTGCCCGTGGCGGCCGTCGCGCGCGAGCTCGGTGTGTCGGCGGCGACGCTGTTCGTGCGCATGGGCACGAAGGACAAGCTCATCAGCGCAGCGTTCTGGCCACCCGATCCGCAGGTGCTCGAGACGCTCGAGAGCGGCTACCGGCCCGAGCGCGATTTCGACGCGCAGCTCCTCGACATCCTCATGGACCTCGCGAGCTTCGCCGCCGAGGAGACTTCCGGCGACCTTCACGCTGTACGCCGCAGGTTTGCGCGCGAAACCAGGCGACGACTTCAGTGACGTGACGCCGGCCCGGCTGCGACGTGCTTTGACGAGCTGGTTGCGCGCGGCAGCCGAGGCGGGTATCGGGATTCGCAACCCGCACATGGTCGCCGAGGTCATTCTGGGCACGCTCGAGGCGCGCGCGCTGCATACGTTCCTCGCGAAGCGGAATGTCCCTGTGCGCGAGACGCGCGCATTCGTCCGAGACCTGCTCGCCACCGTCCTTGGCGAACGTTGACAGCCAAGGAACGCATGCCCTATAGATAACCCACGAGTTAATAACGGCGCTGTCGGCGAGCGAGCGAGGCGCGAGCGGGGGAACGAGGATGGGTAGGGTAACGAGGCTCGGCGCAACGGTCGTTGGGTGCTGGATGGTGGCCGCGGCGTTAAACGCACAAACGAGCGTGGGCCGCGGGGCGCCGGATCCCATCGAGCCCGAGGTCATCGTCGGCTCGGAGGGCAAGGGCCTGTGGGCCGGTGCCGGCATTCCGCCAGAGCATCCACCGATCTATGCAACGCGAGACGGCGCCGTGCCGGCGGGCGTCACGCCGTTGCCGCACGACATCTTCACGACGAAGGATTTCTATCAGGACAAGGATCTGTGGCTCGACGATCGCTACTATCGGTGCAACTCGGCCGTCGGCCTCGAGCAGATCTGGGGCGCGTACGAGGTGGCGCTGATCGGTGACAACCCGCCTGACACCGCGGCCTGGGGCTTTTGCGATCGCGACTATCCGCGCGAGCAGATCGTGAGCCCTTACGGGTTCAAGACGGCGAAGGAACACTACGCGGCGCTGCTCGCGGAGGTTCGCGCCAGAAGGCGGGCCGACCGTCTACACCCAAGCCACGCTGCCCGATTGGAACGGCCAGTACGCGCGCGAGCGCTCGAAGCTCATCACGTGGTACCACGGCGCGATCTCGCAGATCCCCACGTATCTGTCGCTACTGACGCCCGAGTACCAACGGCGCTTCGTGCAGCAGATGTATCACTACTCGGGCAGCAACGCGCCGCAATGGCCAGGGTCTTACTGCTGGCCCGAAGGCATTCATGCGGCGCTTCGCGCAGTACGGCGGGTCGCGGATGAGTTTTGTGATGACGCCGTATCTCGTGCTCGACATTCGCAACGCAGCGAAGACGCTGATGACGCAGATCCACATCGGCCGGGAGTTCGTCGAAGATCCGGGCGGCGTGCCGCGGCTCGGACCGGCCGTGCCGCAATGGTTCGGCGAGACGATCGGCTTCTGGGACGGCGAGGCGCTGATCACCTGGACCTCGAACGTGCAGGGCTGGATCAACCACGGCGGCGCGGAGTTCAGCAACAAGCTGCAGAACGATCGAGATCTACACACCCCGCAAGGACGAGCCGGCAAGCTCATCGGCATCAAGCACGAGACCGTGCTCTACGACGAGGAGTCGCTCGTCGATCCCGTGCGCATCGTGCAGCGCTACAACCGTCTCGGTGCGCTGAACGAGAACAATCCGTTCGTCTACGATGGAGTGCGTGCCGCAGATCTTCCCGATCAGCGGCATCGCGACTCCGGTGACGCCCGGCACGACGTTCCAGTACGAGTACCTCGACATGTACGGCCGGCCGTGGGCCCAGGTCTGGGAGAAGTACCACGAGGAAGGCATGCAGCGGCCCGAGGCCGAGGACATCTTCAGCTTCGAGTGACTGCCATCGAGACATGACAACTGTCAGGGGCAGAGCCGGCCGCGCTGCGGCACACTGGCCGTGCTTTCCAGCGAGATTCGCGGAGGTCATAAGATGAATGACAGAGTTTGGGTGTTGCTGGCCGGCACGGCGCTCGCGCTCGGCACTTCGTTCGCGTCGGCGCATCACTCGTTCGCCGCCGTGTACGACATGCAGCAGGCCGTGACCGTCAAGGGCACGATCGTCGCAGGTGCGCCTCACGAATCCGCATTCGTGGTTCTACCTCGACGTCAAGAACGACGCCGGCGAGATCGAGCACTGGGCGTTCGAAGCCGGCACGCCGAGCGGCATGATCCGCAACGGCTACAAGGCCAGCGTCATCAAGCAGGGCGACGAGGTCACGATCACGGGCTTCCACGCCAGGGATCGCGTCGCAGAACATGGGCATGCTGCGCGAGCTCGTCATGGCCGACGGCACCGTGTTCGGATTGTTCGGGCCGCAGGAAGGGCCGAAGCGCGCTAGATCGCGCGCAACCGGAGGATTCGATGACGAGACAGTCGCACGGCGCGCCACGCTCGCCTCGTCGGGATGGCGCGTGCGTCATCGGCGGCAGCCCGTCGGCGCACAGGACACGCGAGCTCGAAGCCGCCGGCCCTGCGCCACGCATGGCGGACGGTCATCCCGATCTGTCGGGCGTGTGGTGGGGTGGGGCCGACGTCGGCGGCCGCGGTCGCGACGCTCGTCCACGCCGGGCCGCGCGATCCGCAACGCCGTGACGTACACGAGCCTGTACCAGCCTTGGGCCGCGGCGAAGGCCGAAGACGCTTGAGCGACAAGGACGACCCGACGCTGAGCTGCGTACCGACCGCGTTCGGCACGCTCAACGTGCGGCTCTGGAACGTCGGAGCCGTCGGCCAGATCGTCGCGACGCCGAAGCTCGTCGTGCTGCTGTCCGAGACGTTTCACGACTATCAGCTCGTGCCGACGGACGGCAGGCCTCATCGCGACGACCAGCCGCCGACCTATCGCGGCGACGCGGTCGGACGTTGGGACGGCGACACGTTCGTCGTCGACGTCACGAACTTCACCGACGACACCTGGATGTCCGCCGAGGGTCGCGTCTCGTTTCATTCCGACGCGCTGCACATCGTCGAGCGTTATCGCCGCGTGGACGCCGAACACGCTCGAGATCGAGGCGACCGTCGAGGATCCGAAGGTGCTGACGGGCCCGTGGACGGTGCCGAAGCAGACGCTGACGCTCGCGCCGTTCGACGCGCTGCTGTCGCTGAATTGTGCGACAGACGAAGCCGACGCGATGATTCGCAGCGCGAGCCAGCCCCAGTAGGGCGCCGCAGCGCATACGCCATGCGTTCGATAACCCCACTTGCGTCGGCACTCATTGCATGCGTTGTGGTCGGCGGCGCGGTGGCGCAGCAGGGCGTCGCACCTGCGGCGGACAGCGACGACGTCGCAACTCTGCGTGCCGAGATCGAGCGACTCAAGAGCATCATGCCCGGGCAAGCCTTCGCCATGACGCAGGTCGCCTACAACTTCAGCAACCTCTGGTTCGCGGCGCACGCCGAGAACTGGCCACTCGCGCAGTTCTACTTCAACGAGACGCGCGTCCGCTTGCGCTGGGCGCTGCGCGTCACGCCGGTGCGCAAGATCTCCACGGGCGACCTCGAGCTACAGCCGTTCCTCGACGCGCTCGAGAAGGACCCACTCGCAAAGCTCAGCGAGGCCGTCTCCGCGAAGAACGTGGCGCAGCTCGAGGCCGCGTACCGCGCCACGCTCGAAGTTGCCACGCGTGCCATGCCGCGAGCGAAAAGGCATACCTCGAGTTGCAAGTCCCTGCGGAGCCCGCGGAGCCGCTGATTCAATTTGCGCCGCACTGACCGAGCGCGTAATGGAAGCTCGCCGATGGCAAACTGCGGCTGGTGTTGGTCGGCGATACCCGCTGATGCCACGCCAGTCGAAGCAAGAAAAGCGGACGAACTCTTCTGCTTCAAGTGCTTCGATTCGCGCGTCGATGGGCGGGCGCGCTTCACGCCGCACACGGCGTTCGAGAACCCAGCATGCCCGCGTCACTTCGTCGCGCGCGAAAGCATCGAGGTTCGCACGCTCGTGGTATTCGATGAGCGCTAGCCGAGATTGACCGCTCCGCGCCTTCGCGCAGGTGCTCGCTTCTCAGCTGCCCGACCGCGGCTTTCGCTACGGCAAGAACGCGCCGCCGTTCACGTGGATCGTCTGGCCGGTCAGATAGCGCGCCTTGGGTCCCGCGAGATAACGGACCACGGCGGCGACGTCCTCCGGGCGACCACGGCGACCGAGCAGCGTGGTGCGCGTCTTGCGATGCTCGCGGCTCGGGCCCGTCGCGCTCGGTATCGATGAGGCCCGGCGCAACGAGATTGACCGTGATGTCGCGTGCCGCGAGCTCCACGGCCAGCGCCTTGGTCAGGCCATCGAGCCCGGCCTTGGCGGTCACGACGTGAGCTCGGCGCGCGGCGCCCGTGTAGGCCGTCAGTCCGCCGATATTGATGATCGTGCCGTTGGCTCGCTCGAGTGCGGACAGCGCCGCTTGGACGAGGAGCAGCGGCCCCTCGAGCGTCACCGCCATCACTTGGCGCCACGCCTCGAGCGAGAGCTGCTCGACGGGGCTTCGGGCCGGATGCCGGCGTTGTTGACGAGGATGTCGAGTCGCGTGAAGCGCTCGGTCGTCGTCTCCACGGCGCGTCTCACGGCCGCCGGGTCGGTGATATCGGCGCGGATGGCGAGCGCTTGCCCGCCTCGTGCTTCGACTTCGCGCGCGACTGCGTTTGCGCCGGCGACGTCCGAGCGCACGACGATCGCGACCGCCGCGCCGCCGTCCGCCAGCTCGAGCGCAATGGCGCGACCGATGTTGCGTGCGGCGCCCGTGACGAGAGCCACCTTACCGTCGAGCTCACGCATGCTCATGACCTCGCCACCGACAGATCGATGTTCTCCCCGGCGACGATGCGGTCGATGGCTTGGCTCAACTGTTCCGAGCGCCGAGCGTCCCAGCCACCGAACTGCAGGTTGTCGAGGAACTTCGCCTTGATCTCATCGTCGGTCAGTGGCTCGTGCGCGCCGCCGCGCATATGGGGCTTGCGCACTTCGCGCACGGTCCCGTCCTTGAGCGTCGCGCGGATGTGCCCGCTGAAGTTCTTCGGATAGTCGTTGTTCGGATCGATCACGTAGGAGACGGTCGCGGCGAGCGCGCGCACCTTCGGATCCATGACGCGCTCGTCGGTGAATTGCTCGAAGCCCGCCTTGCCGTCGAGAAAGCCGACCGCGATGCAGTACGGCGTGGAAAACTTTGCGGCGTAGCCGTTCGGTACTGCTTGCTTCTGCTGCAGCGGCTCCCATAGGCGGTGCACGGTGCCCTCGCCAACCTCGCACACCATGCTGACGATGTCCTCGGCCTTGACGTTCGAGCGCGCCAGTTCGATGGCGCAGTCGATGAAGGGCTGCGTCATGGTTCCGCACGCGTACGGCTTGAATGCGACGGTCTCGAGAATCCAGCGCGAGCCCAAGTCCGTCCGTCAGCGGCGCGAAATCCGGCGTCCTCGACGGCGCGAACGCGCGATAGAAGCCGTGCCGGCCTTCCAGCACCGTGGCGGGGCCGGTGAACCCGTTTTCCGCGAGCAGTGCCGCGCGGATCCCCGATTGGGCCGCAGCACCTGCATGCAACCGCTTGGTGGAGCTGCCGTCCGCAAGATACTCGATGATGCCCGACGCCAGACTTCCGGCGATGCCGACGGCCTGCGCGATCCGGGCCGGCGCGAGGCCGAGCGCAGCGGCGACGCCGACGGCTGCAGCGGGCGCGCCGAAGATCGCGGTCGGATGAAAGCACGCTTTGTGCGTCGCCTGGGGCGCGACGAGGCTCATGCGACACATGATCTCGACGCCGGTGGCGATGCCTTTGACGACGGCGTCGCCGGAGAGGCCGCGATGCTCGGCGGCCGCGAGAACAGCAGGAACGACGACCGCTCCGGCATGCACGGGGCCGCCTTCGAAGGTGTCGTCGTAGTCCTCGCCGTGAGCCGCCGTACCGTTGATGAGGGCCGCGTCGTAGGGACCGAAGCCGCCGTCGTGCCCGATCGCCGTGGCGTTTCCGGAAGAGGCGGCGCTCGCGCGCACAGCGGCCACGTAGTCGGTCTTGCGTGCGGCCACACACAATCCGGCGACGTCGTAGATCAGCCGCGCAATGGTTGCGCGGGCCGCTGCCGGCAAGGCCTTGGCAGTCGTCGCGGCGGCAAAGGTTCCAATATCCTCGGCAAGCGTCACGCCACATTCTCCTTCCGTGTCTGCTTCGCCCGGCGCCATTCGCTGACGAGCGAGCCCGCCGTGATGACGATCGCGAGAACGAAGAACGCGATGGCGATGCGATCTTCCAGGAAGATCGCGTAATCGCCGCCCGACAATAACAATGAGCGCCGGTAGTTGGCCTCGATCAGCTCGCCCAACACGACGCCGAGGACGGCGGGCAACACCGGGAAGCCGAAGTGACGCATGAAGTAACCGAGCAATCCCGCTCCGATCACGATGCCGACGTCGAAGATCGACAGGTGCACCGTGTAGATACCCGACACGACCAGCGCGTAGATGAAGGCGGCGAGATAAGGCCGCGGCCGGTTCACGAGCCAAATGCACACGGGCAGGATGATGACGCCAATCACGATTTGGACGACGGCGGCAATGAAAGAGCCGAGGTAGAGGCCCGTCACGATCTCGGCGTCCTCCTCGAAGAGCCGGGGCCCTGGCACGAGCCCGTGGATCAGCAGGCCGCCGAGCAGCACGGCGGCGGAGTTGGAGCCCGGAATGCCGAAGCTCAGCAGCGGAATCAGAGCCGTGCTGGCCACGACGTTGTTCGCCGTCTCGGGGCCCGCGACTCCTTCCTCCGAGCCCTTGCCGAATTTCTCCGGCTCCTTCGACCAGCGGCGCGCCTCGTTGTAAGTGAGAAAGGCGGCGACCGAGCCGCCGGCGCCCGGCGTTAGCCCTTCGAACGTGCCGATCGCGCAGCCGATGCCCTGTGAGCGCGCGATCTTCTTCATCACTGGCAGGCGCGGTAGCCGCACGCGGATCGATGCGCCCGGCTTCATCGCGATGCCCGCGGTGCCGCTGCGCGTCATCAACTCCGTGAGCGCGAAGAGGCCGACCATGACCAGGAGCGGCGCCACGCCTTCGATGAGATCGGGCGAGCCGAAGGTGAAACGGCCGACGCCGGAGATCGGATCCGAGCCGATGGTTGCGATCATCAACCCAAGGATCGCCGCTGCCGCACCTTTGAGCAGCGACTTGCCCGACAACGACACGATCACCGACAGCCCGAGCAGGCCGAGACCGAAGTAAGTCATGTAGCGGAAAGCGAGCGCGATCTGCGCCAGCGGCTCGGTCAGAAGCACCAGCATCGCGAGGCCGAACAGGCTGCCGACCACGCCCGACCAGAGCGAGATGCCGAGCGCTTCGCTCGCTCGGCCTTGGACGTTCATCTCGTAGCCGTCGATCACGGTCGCCGCCGCCGCGTTGGTGCCCGGTGTGCGAATCAGAATCGCGGGGATCGAGCCGCCGTATTCCGCCCCGATGTAGCAGGTCGCGAGCATCACGATGGCGGCTACGGGTGGCAGCGTATAGGTGAACGGCAGCAGTAGCGCCATCGCGATGGACGGTGACAGGCCCGGCATCGCGCCGCCGAGAATGCCCCACACGAGGCCGCCGATGGAGGCGGCGAACACCGTCAAGAAATATGCGATCTGGTCCATGGCGGGGCGACGACGTGACGAACCTGAGACCTAGAACAGCAGACTCTCGGGCTGACGCACGCCGAGCACGATGACAAAGAGTACGTAGAAGACTGCCGCACCGCCGGCTGCGACCGCGAGCACGCGCCAGGAAAAACGCAGGCCCTCGTAGAGCGGCACCGCGACGAGCAGCAGGAACAGCGCGAGCGGATAACCGAGAACCACGGACGCCGGAATGTATAGGGCGCCGAACGCAAGCACGCCGAGCGCCCGCGGCCAGCGTGCTTCGGCTTCCTTCGCGTCGTCCTGGTTGCGTAGTCCGGCGGGAACGCGGGTGAGCGCACGCACTGCAAGCGCGGTCGCCACGACGACGAGCGCGACCGTCAAGACGAGCGGGAAGCCGCGCGGACCGACTCCATCGTCCAAAGTGCTGAAGGGTATTCGCAGGGTTGCCCAGTAGTACGCACCCGCGATGAGCAGCAGGATCGCGGCTCCGAGCAAGTCTTTGCGGTTCATCGAGTCACGCCGGTGGCCGCGAACAACGCCGCGGTCTCCGCGGCAACTTGCGCGATGAAGGGAACGAACTCCTCGTGCGGCATGAAGCTCGCCTTCAGATTCCCGGCGAGGTAGCGCTCGCGATACTCAGGGTCGGCGAGCAGCTTCTGCGCCGCCTCGTTCCAGATACGGATGACCTCGGGCGGCAGACCTTTTGGTCCGGCAAGACCGCGGAACTTCTCGAGCTCGACGTCGTAGCCCGCTTCCTTCACCGTCGGGACGTCGGGCAGCGTCGCAATGCGCTCCGAGCCGAAGGTGGCGAGCACGCGAACCGTGCCGCCCGCGAGCTGCGCACGCAGCTCCTCCATTTCGCCGACGCCCATCTCGAGCGTGCCGTTCAGGATATTGATCATCAGGTCGCCGCCGCCGTCGTGCGGCACGATGCCGGCATTGACGCCCGCTGCCACACGCAAGCGCTCGGCAGCCTGCCGCTCCAGCGACGACGGATTGGCGGCACCCCAACGGCCCCGGCCGCGTCGCGCGTGCTCGAGAACGTCCTCGAGCGTGAGGTAAGGGCCGTCGGCTCGCGTGTAGACGACCTCCGTATCCAGGAAGAAATTCACAACCGGCTCGAGATCGCGATAGGTGTTGCCCGGCCGGCTCAGCAGTGACGTCATGATGTAGGTGGGCGTCGACGCGTAGAGCACGCTGCCGTCCGGCCGCGCCGACGCGACGCGAGACATCGCCTTGGCTCCGCTGCCGCCTTCGGCGTTCTCGACGATGAACGTGGCGTCGATGTACTTGCGCAAGTAGCGGGTCAGCTCGCGCAAGAAAACGTCGCTGCCGCCTCCGGGGCTCGAATGCGTGACGAGGGTGACGACGCGGACCGGGTACGGCAGCGGCTGCTCCGCGGCTCGTCCCACCGGCGCTGCAACGAGCGCCGCCAGGCTCGCAGCGGTCAGCACCAGCTTCAAGGCCATCGACACGATCCCCGTCGGTTCGGAAGGTTTGCAGCGTACAGGAGCCGATGAGGAACTGCGCGTTGCACGCCTCGGCGCTCCGCGCGCAGAATCGAAAGCGAATCGAAAACGGGGTAGCCGATGTCTCAGGTCTTCAATCGCAGAGCAGTCGTGCGCAGCGCGTCCTACCTATTCGCCGCCACGCAAGCGGGCCGGTGGTTCAGCCTCGCCTCGGCGGCAGACGCCGAGCACGTGATCGTCGATACCTCGGCCGGCAAAGTCCGCGGCTTCGTGAATCGGGGCATCAACACATTCAAGGGTATTCCGTACGGCGCGTCGACGGCCGGCAAGAACCGTTTCATGCCACCCGAAAAAATGCCCGCCTGGTCCGGCACCCGTGACGCCACCGCGTTCGGCCCTACTGCGCCGCAAGCGACGCTGCCGGAGGGTCCTGCCGCAGGCGAAGACTGCCTCGTGCTGAACGTATTCACGCCCGGAGTCGGTGACCGGCAGAAGCGGCCGGTCATGGTCTGGTTGCATGGCGGAGGTTTCCGTTCAGGCTCCGGATCGGCGCCGATCCTCGACGGAACGAGCCTGGCGGACACCCATGACGTCGTGGTGGTGACCCTCAACCATCGGCTCAATGTCTTCGGCTTCACATACCTGGCCGAAGCGGCGGGCGCCGACTTCGCTTCGGCGGCGGGCGTCGGCATGCTGGACATCGTTGCGGCGCTCGAGTGGGTCCGCGACAACATCGAGCGCTTCGGCGGCGATCCCAACCTCGTAACGATATTCGGGCAGTCGGGCGGCGGCCGCAAAGTCGCGACGTTGATGTCGATGCCCAGTGCGAACGGGCTGTTCCATCGCGCCATCGTCGAGAGCGGCGCCGTGCTTCGGCTGACGACGCCGGAGGACGGGCAGCGCGCAACGCAGATGCTGCTCGCGGAGCTCGGTATGAAGACGTCGCAGGCGCGGGAGCTGCAAAACGTGTCGATGCTTGAGCTCGCGCAGGCGGGGGCGCGCCTCAACGAGAAGTTCGTGTTACGCGAACCCGGGATGACGGAAAACTCGCCGGTGATCGACGGCACGGTCTTACCGTCCCATCCATGGGATCCCGCGGCACCGGCACTCTCGGCCGACATTCCGTTGCTGATCGGCTATGCGCGAACCGAAGAGACCTTGTACGACCGCCCGACGCCGCAATCTCTCGCCCTCGATGAAGCCGGGTTGAAGGAGCGCGTGGCCGAGCGGTTGGGCCGCGACGGCGACCCGGTGATCAGGGCTTTCCGCACAGCTCATCCGCACGCCACTCCGTGGGATCTGTGGATCCTGATCGCGACGGAACACCCGAGAGGCGCTTACTCGCGCGAGCTCGCGAAGCGCAAGGCGGCTCAAGCCGCGGCACCCGCCTACCTCTATCGTTTCGACTGGGAGACGCCGGAGGGCGGCGGCCACATGCGCTCACCGCACACGGTCGAGATCCCGTTCGTGTTCAACAACATCGATATCGCCGGGCCGCTGATCTCGAAGATGCCCGAAGCTTACGCGCTCGCCGAAAAAGTCAGTGCGTCGTGGACAGCCTTCGCCCGGACCGGAAACCCCAATGTTCCGCAGCTGCCGGCGTGGCCCGCGTACTCGGCAGCGACGCGCGACACCCTGCTCTTCAATAACGAGATCCGCGTTGAGCAAGATCCGGACCGCGGCCCGCGTCAGGCGATGGAGCAGGTGCTGAATCTCTCGTAGCCGGATCATCGTCGGCTTCACGGGCAGCGATTCCAGATACGACGGGTAAGAACGGCGAGCGCTGTACGACGCAGGACGTGAGGGCCTCGATCGCAATTCTCGGCGAAACAGCTGGATTCGCGGCTCGCGGAAGTGTTCCTCGACCGTCAGGACGCGACTCGCCAGCACCGGTGGTAATCTAGACGCCCGAAAAGCCCTCTGAATTCAAGCACCTCCCATGAGCGCAGCATCCGCCCTCGCCCGCCCAACGGCGCCCGATCTATTCGGGCACCGCAAGTATTGGGCGCACCGGCTGACGCCAGCGCCGTTCTTGCCGATGTCGCGCGAGGAAATGGACCTGCTGGGCTGGGACCAATGCGACGTGATCCTCGTGACCGGCGACGCGTACGTCGATCACCCGAGCTTCGGGATGGCGATCGTCGGCCGCGTGCTCGAGGCGCAGGGCTTCCGGGTCGGCATCGTCTCTCAGCCCGACTGGCGCTCGACCGCTGCGTTCGAGGCGCTCGGCGCGCCGGCCCTGTTCTTCGGCATCACGGCCGGCAACATGGACTCGATGGTCAACCGTTACACGGCGGACAAGCGCGTTCGGAGCGACGATGCCTACACGCCGGGCGGCGTAGGCGGACAACGGCCCGACCGCAGCGTGATCGTCTACTCGCAGCGCGTGCGCGAAGCGTTCCCCGACGCCCCGATCGTGATCGGCGGCATCGAGGCCAGCTTGCGCAGGATCGCTCACTACGACTATTGGCAGGAAAAGATTCGCCGCTCGATCCTGCTCGATGCGCGTGCGGATCTGCTCGTGTTCGGCAATGGCGAGCGCCAGATCGTCGAGATCGCGCATCGCGTCGCGGCCGGCGAGCGCGCGAGCGAGCTCACCGACATTCGCGGTACCGCGCGCCTCGGCAACACGGCAGGCGAAGGCTGGACCGAAATCGACTCGACGCATCTCGATGCGCCGGGCCCCGTCGGTCGGCACGCGGACCCGTACGCGATGGAGCCCGAGATCGCCGCGGCCGCAAAGAAGGACATCGAGCCCGGCGTGCACGTCGTGCGCTTCACGCGCCGCGTGCCGACCGCAGAGCGCGCGAAGAGCTACATCCGCCTACCGAGCTTCGAGCAAGTCCGCGACGATCCCGTGCTGTACGCGCACGCGTCGCGGATCCTGCACATGGAGTCGAACCCCGGCAACGCGCGCGCGCTCGTGCAGCGCCACGGCGTCAGCGACGTATGGCTGAATCCGCCGCCGCTACCGCTGACTAGCCCTGAGATGGATCGCATCTACGAGCTGCCGTACGCGCGCGTGCCGCATCCGTCGTACGGCAAAGCCAAGATCCCGGCGTACGAGATGATCCGCTTCTCCGTGACGATTCAGCGCGGCTGTTTCGGCGGCTGCACGTTCTGCTCGATCACGGAGCACGAAGGCCGAATCATCCAGAACAGGAGCGAGGACTCGATCGTGCGCGAGATCGAGACGATCCGCGATTCCGTGCCGGGGTTCACGGGCGTGATCTCCGACTTGGGCGGGCCGACCGCGAACATGTATCGGCTCGCGTGCAAGAGCCGCGAGATCGAATCGGCGTGTCGGCGGCCGTCGTGCGTATATCCGGCCGTGTGCCCGAACCTGAACACGAACCACTCGCCGCTGATCAACCTTTATCGCCGCGCGCGCGAGCTGCCCGGCATCAAGAAGGTGCTGATCGCATCCGGTGTGCGCTACGACTTGGCGATCGAATCGCCCGAGTACGTGAAGGAGCTCGCGCAGCATCACACGGGCGGATACTTGAAGATCGCGCCCGAGGCGATCGGCGAAGGGCCGCTGTCGAAGATGATGAAGCCCGGCGTCGGCACCTACTACAAGTTCAAGCAGCTGTTCGATCGCTTCTCGCAAGCGGCCGGCAAAGAGCAATACCTGATCCCGTACTTCATCGCGGCGCACCCCGGCACGACCGACGAGGACATGCTCGAGCTCGCGCTGTGGCTCAAGAAGAACGGCTTCCGCGCGGATCAAGTGCAAGCGTTCCTGCCGGGACCGATGGCCACGGCCACGGCGATGTATCACTCCGGCAAGAATCCGCTGAAGCGCGTGACGCGAACGTCGGAGCAGGTCACGATCCCGAAAGGCATCAAGGTCCGGCGGCTGCACAAGGCGTTCCTGCGTTATCACGACGCGCACAACTGGCCCGTGTTGCGTGCAGCGCTGAAGCGCATGGGACGCGCGGACCTGATCGGCAACGGCAAGCATCAGCTCGTGCCGCGATTCCAGCCGAAGGGCATGGGCACCACGGACGACCGCGGCCGCCGCGGCAAGAGCAAGCCGTTCCGCACGCAGCACGTGCGCTGAGCCCGCGCGGGCCCTCTTCGCGACCTACTTCTTCAGGTCGAAGAACCCGTCGTCGACGGGCAAGGCTTGGCCGCCGTCCCAATCCTTGATCGTGCCATCGGCGGCCTGGACGAAACCGAGCAGACAGCCTTCCGATCCATCCCTGAGCGGGTGGCAGCGCACCTTGATCGTATCCCCGGGTTTCACGTAGCCGCTCGCGACGCCGAGCCGCGCAAGACCTCCGGTCCCCGTCGCTTCGAGCGCCCAGGAAACCGTCTCGCCGTTTGCGCCCACCACGTCCAGGTAGACCCACGAGTGCGGGTTGATGAGCTGCACCTCGGTGACCGTGCCTTCGAGGTCGACGAAATACTGCTGATAGTTGCCGTGCGAGTGGTGCGCCGTCGCCGGCAACGCGAGGGCCGCTGCGCCGAGGGTGCCAAGGGCGGTGTGCCGGAGTGACATGCCGACTCTCCTATGGTCGTTACCGCGGGGCGTCGATGCGTCCTTGGCCGGAATTCGCATCCGTACCGGCGCGGTTCACTCGCCCGGGAGGCGCGTGGCCGCCCAAATAGATATCCGCGTTGCTGTACACGTCGACGTAGCGCAGCGCGATCCCATCCTCGTCGAGCCAACCCAGCGACTGTTGGAATTGTTCCTGGCCGTGCATGCCGCGCGGCGCCGTGGCCTCGAGAATGTACAGTTTGTTCTCGTGCATGTGGACCGACGCGAACGTTCGCGATTGATCCGCGTTGTTCGTGATCTGCAGCCGATGCCCTTCGACGAGATCGATGAACGCCCAGATGTAGCTCGTGACCTTGGCATCGCGCTGCATGAACTTCCACGTAGCGTGGACGAGTGCACCGCGCAGATCGATCTTCCACTGGCCGCGTCCGCTCGTGGCGAGCGTGCCGCTGCACGTCTCGGCGCCGGGTGGACACGCTTCGGCTTTTTCGGTGAGCTGCTGCTCGAGCGGGCGATAGTCGACGACGGTCAGCGAATAGAGTTTCGGGCCGTCCTCGGCGCGATACACGCGCGCGGGTAGCACGGCGCCGAACTCGGAGGTGTAGGTCGTCGTCTCGACCTGCGGCTCACGCGGGAAATTGATCGTGAAGCGGTCATCGGTGCTCGCGAACTCGATCCACTGTTGTGAGGCGCCCGATCCGGCCACCGATAGGACCAGTGCGGCTGAGAGTAGCGACATCGCGCGCATGCGTTGCCCCCCTTTACGCTCAACAGAATCATACGCGCAGGGGACGGGCCCAACACGTGCGTTGACGGTCCGATGCTAGACTCGCCCGAGGCATCAAGCTCGGAGCTCCACATGACCGCCCTCCTCCGCCGCGCGCCATTTGGCGCGCTGCTCGCCGCCGTAGCCGCGGGGCCCGCGTTCGCGCAACCCGCGGCCCCGCCGCCGATGATCAAGCAGGACGCCGCGATCAAGCTGTCCGAGCACGCGTACGTGATTCTCGACGACAACGTGGGCTTCGTGCCGAACGTGGGGCTAGTCGTCGGCGAGCGTGCGACGTTGATCGTCGACACCGGGGCAGGCGACAAGAACGGTGCGATCGTGCTGGCCGAGGCTCGCAAGCTCAGCAACAACACCGAGTTCTATCTGACGGCCACGCACTTTCATCCCGAGCACGACTTGGGCGCGACGGCGTTCCCGGACGACGCGACCATGGTGCGTTGGCGCGCGCAGCAAGCCGAGGCCGACGAGGTCGGCCAGCAAACGATCGAGCGTTTCAAGCAATTCTCGCCCGTGATCGCCGAGCTTCTTGACGGCGCGCGCTTCCGTCCCGTCGACACGCTGTTCGACGACGAGGTCAGGATCGATCTTGGCGGCGTGCACGTGCGCGTGATCGGTGTGGGACCGAATCACACGCTCGGCGACACCGTCATGTTCGTCGAGGAGGATCGCGTGCTGTACACCGGCGACGTCGTGATGTCGGTGTTCCCGGCCGCGAGCGCGCAATCGGGCAGCGTGAACAAATGGATCGACAACATGAAGGCGTTCGCGGCGCTGTCGCCGACCGTCGTCGTGCCTGCGCACGGCCGCACCGGCGGCGCCGAGATGATTCGGAACTACGACGACTATTTCACGGCGGTGCGCGAGCGCACGGCCGCGGCCAAACGGCAGGGACAATCGCTCGAAGCCGCGCAACAAGCGTTGGCGGGACCGCTCGCGCAGCAGTTCGCGATGCTGCAGCCGGCGAACGGCCAAGCTACCGGTCGGATAGACGCCGCGATCGCCGCGGCGTATCGCGAGGCGCCCTAGCGAACCGCTACGCGCGCGCCGCGCTGATCGGCACGACGTTCGTCGACGTCTCTTCGGGCGCTTGCTCGCCGTGCACCCAGCGCACGAGTGGCAAGAACTCGCGCAGCTCTGTGCTGCAAGCATCGGCCGGCAAGTCGTAGATGCCGAGGCCGGTCTCCGCCGCCTCGACATAGACGTCGGAGTCGCTGACCTTGCCCAGGAACGGAATGCCGAGCGACCCGACGAATTTCTCGAGCGGAGCGTAGATGGGCTTGCTGCTGCGAACACGGTTCGCGACGACCGCGACACGGATGTTGCGAACGCGGACGTGGCCGACGAGCAGCAGCTCTTTGATGAAGTTCGCGGTCGCGTGCACGTCGATCGACGACGGCGCGACCGGTATCAAGATCGCCTGTGCGCGCTGCAGCAGATCTTGCAGCAGCAGCCTCGACGGCCCTGCCGGCGCGTCCATGATCAGTTGACGAGTGTCGCGCGGAATCTGACGGCGGCCATTCTGCAGCGCGCTGCCGAGGCGAGCCGCGCAGTCGGCGCCGTGAATTTTGCGAGCCTCGCTCGTGCGCTGCTGCAGCCAATTCAAGCTCGAGCCTTGGGGGTCGTAATCGGCGATCGTCGTGACGATGTCGCGCGCCGCGAAATAACTCGCAAGGTTGGTCGTGATCGTGGTCTTGCCGACGCCACCCTTGGCGTTGATGACCAGAGTCGTATTCATGCTCATGGCGGCTGCGTCCTTGCGCCCAAGAGGACAAGCTACGTTACAGAATGCTACTCGCTACCCGGCTCGCTGCCTGCGATGCCGGTCACACGTCCCGCCGAAAAACCTCGAGCCTCCGTTCCCGGACCGGGCGGACGGGACGGACGGGGCGGCCGGCTAGTGCCGGCGCGGCCTCGAGCCTAAGCGCCGCCGCTAGCGCGCGAGCGGTGCGCCGGGCGCCGACCGGCCCGTGCTCGAAGACCTTGGTCGCCATCGCGATCATGCCGGCGATATCGCTGACGCTGGCCGGAATCACGAGCGTGTTGGACGACTTCGCGAGATTGCCGAACTGCCGCACGTACTCCTCGGCGATGCGCAGCTGCATGGCCTCGCGGCCGCCGGCCGCGCTGACCGCCTCCGCGACCTGCCGCAACCCCTCGGCAGTGGCCGTCGCCACGGCGAGAATCGCCTCCGCCTCGCCGGCCGCCTCGTTGATCTGCAGTTGCTTGTTGGCTTCGGACTCTTTGATGACGCGTTGCTTCTCACCCTCGGCCTGGTTGATCTTCGCGTCGCGCTCGCCTTCCGACGTGAGAATCACGGCGCGCTTCTCTCGCTCCGCGCGCATCTGTTTCTCCATGGCCTGGAGCACGTCGGTGGGCGGATTGATGTTCTTGATCTCGTAGCGCAGCACCTTCACGCCCCAGGGCTCGGTGGCCTTGTCGAGCTCGTTGACGACGTTCGCGTTGATCGTGGCACGCTCCTCGAACGTTCGGTCAAGATCGATCTTGCCGATCTCGCTGCGCAGCGTGGTCTGCGCGAGCTGCGAGATCGCGAAGTGGTAGTCGGAGATGCCGTACGAAGCGCGCGCCGGATCCATGATCTGCAGATAGAGAACGCCGTCGATGCCGACCTGCACGTTGTCCTTCGTGATGCAGATCTGCTCGGCGATGTCGACGGCCGATTCCTTCAAGCTGTGGCGGTACGCGACCTTCTCGACGCCCGGAATCAGGATGTGAAATCCTGCCTGCAGCGTCTTGCTGTATCTGCCGAGGCGCTGAACGATGTAGGCGCTCTGCTGCGGCACCACGATCGCAGTCTTCAGCAGGATGATGAACGCGACGGCCGCGAGCACGAGCCCGAGTAGAAAAGCTCCCTGATCCATTTTTCTTCTCCGAAGAACCTAAGCTTAGAGGGGCCGCAACTTGAGCGTGAGTCCGTCGATCGATTCGATACGCGCTGAACCTCCAGCCGCGATCGCGTGCTTGCCGACGTTCACGGCTGTCCACCCGCTGCCGCGGTACTCGATGCGGCAGGATTTCCCGGGCTCGAGCTCTTGGCCGAGCACGACGTGCTGATCGACATCCGTGCTCACGTCGCCCATCGGCTTGTTCATGAGCTTGAGGTAGATCTGTTTGCGCACCGTGAACATCGTCACGATGGCGAGGATCGCGAACGCAGACCACTGCGCCCAGGTGGGCAGATCGAGCCCCGCAAGGCCCAGCAACCCGACGAGCACCGCTGCCACACCGGCGAAGATCAGATAGAACTGCGCATCGACGGCGAACAGCTCGATGCCGAACAGAACCAAGCCGAGAATGCACCAACCCCACCAATTCATGGGCCACCCCCGTCCGACCGATGCGACGCCGGGATTATCCGGCAAAACCTCGAACGCCATCGAGCTTTTTCAGCAGCGTCTTGGGCGCCGTGAGCCGGTAGCTGCGCTCGATGACCTCTTCGACCTCGCGCCAGCGCACCCGGCCGCGATCTAGCCGGAACCCAAACCACCCGCGCGGCCCGATATGAGCCGGTAGATAGAAGCGCTCGGGCTCCCGGCGCGCGCGATCCAGGTTCTCACCAAGCTCCGATTTCACGCAGACGGAAACGATGCCGTCACCGTGGTGATCGTCGAGAAAATACGCGAACACCTTGCGGCGCACGCGATAGATCGAGTGGTCGCCCGAATCCGTGTGATCGGTGCCCGGCAGCGCTCGGCAAATGGCCGTGATCCGCGCGCGCGTGTCCGTCTTCGGCATGAGCTTAGCCCCGCTCGCCGCGCCGTCTGGCGCGGAGCGAGTCTACCGCGGGCCGGCCGCAGGCGCCGCTCGCAACCGGCCGCCGGTCGTAATTCTACTGATGGTGCCGCTGCGGCAGCCACGGCACACTGAAGGCCCATGTCACGGAATGAGTCTTGAGAAAGCCTTTGACCCGGCTCGCGTGGGTCGCGACGCTGCTGGCGGTCGCCGGCTGCGACCGCTCGGGTACGCCAAGCTCGCAGAACGCCACGCCGCTCGCGGCCCGCGATGTCGCGCAGCCCCAGGGCTGGGCGGACGAGCTTGCGATGCCGATTGCGCACGACCTGAACCCCGACCCCGACGTGCTCGAGATCGCGATCGAGGCCCGAGTCGCCGACATCGAGATCTTGCCCGGATTCAAGACGACCGCATGGACGTACAACGGCGGCATACCCGGGCCGTTCATTCGCGCCAAGGTCGGCGATCGCGTGATCGTGCACTTCAAGAACTCGCTGCCCGAAACGACGACGATTCACTGGCACGGGCTGCGTGTGCCGAACAACATGGACGGCGCTCCCGGCGTGACGCAACCACCGATCGAACCCGGCGGCGAGTTTCGTTACGAATACACG
This sequence comes from uncultured Gammaproteobacteria bacterium, assembly GCA_963741255.1. Lineage (GTDB taxonomy): Bacteria > Pseudomonadota > Gammaproteobacteria > Steroidobacterales > Rariloculaceae > FEN-1219. The sequence continues at coordinate 159,732 of CAVUHM010000009.1, forward strand.
CTGACGGACGCCGGTACCTATTGGTATCACCCGCACACCGACTCGTCGGCGCAAGTCGGTCGCGGGCTCTACGGCGCAATCCTCGTCGAGGACCCTGCCGACCCGGACGCGTTCGGCGACGACCTCGTCATGATCATGTCCGACATGGGATTGAACGAGCAGGGCGAGCTGTTGCCGGCCGACAGCGGCGGCAACTTCGGCGACTTGTTCGGGCGCGAGGGCGCGGTGCTGCTCGTGAACGGCAAGCTCCGGCCGACGCTGAAGGTGCGCAACGGCAAACAGCAGCGCTGGCGCATCATCAACGCCACGCGCGCGCGCTACTACAACTTGCGCCTGCGCAATCACCGCTTCATGCGGTTGGGTGGCGACAACGGTCTCGCGGCACGGTCCGAGGACATCTACAACCTGATCGTGACGCCGGGTGAACGCGCGGATGCGGTGTTCACTCCGGCCGACGCGCCGGGCAGCCGCAACGTGCTGCGCTGGGTTCCGACCGAGCGCGGCTACGGCAGCACGTTCAACCGCGCCGCCGAGGAGATGCTGTACATCGAGACTGTCGCGGACGCGCCCGTGACACCCGAGCCGATCCCGGCCGAGCTCCGCACGATCGAGCCGCTCGACGTGACGGGCGCGACCGCACGCACGCTGGACCTCACGATCGCGATCACGTCGACCGTCGAGATGGGGATCAACGGCGTCCCGTACTGGAAGACGAAGCCGCTCGAGGCCGAGCTCGGCGAGACACAGATCTGGCGCATCGTGAACAACACGGACTTCTCGCACCCGTTCCATCTGCACGGCTATTTCTTCCAGGTCGTGGACGACACGCGCGTGCCGGAGTGGAAAGACACCGTGAACGTGCCGACGAAGTCGGAGATCACGATCGCGGTGCGGTTCGACGATCGGCCCGGCACGTGGATGTACCACTGCCACATCCTCGATCACGCCGAGGCCGGCATGATGGGCACGTTGGTCGTGCGCGACCCGAACGCACCGGCCGCGGAAATGCCTGCGCCGGTTCACAAGCACTAGCCGAATCAGCTTGCGACGTACTCGGCGACCTCGACGAGGTTGCCGTCCGGATCGCGGAAATAGACAGAGCGAAGCGCGCCCAACGCGCCGCGCCGCGGCACGGGTCCGGCTTCGATCGTGACGTTCTCGGCGCGCAGGTGCGCGATGACCTCGTCGAGCGGCACGGCCGCGATCAAGCAGAAATCGCCGGAGCCGAACGTCGGTCGATACGCCTTCGTCGGCGTCGCCGTGTTGCGATCCTGGAGATTGATCTTCTGTTTGCCGAACGTGAGCGCGAAGCGCGTCTGGCCGTCCGGACCGCTGAACAGCTCGCGCTTCAAGCCGAGCGCGCGCTCGTAGAAGTCGAGCGTAACCTCGATGTCGTCGACTGTGAGGACGAGGTGATCGATTCGATCTGCGAGCAACCGCACGCGCGGGCCGGTCACGCGCCGACGGGCTCGCTGCGCAGACGCTTTCCTAGCGTCAGCAAGCACTTGTAGCGAGCGCCCCGCAGCATCTTGTACGCGGCTCGCACGCCTTTGACGTTGTTCCACTGCGCGAGATTGCTCGCGATCTTCTCCGCGGAGTTCTCGGTGAGATAGTCCCTGAGCTCGCGCTGCGGACCGGTGCTTGCGTCGACGCCACAGTCCGCGCACCGCCATTTCTTGTGCAACACGTCCTCGGTTCGGTCGAGATTCAGGCACACGGTGCAGATGGTCCAGCCGTCGATCGGCTCGCGTTCCTCGATCAACGATTCGTAGCTCGCGATCCCGTCGCCGCCGCGCGCCGAGCGTGTGTATGCGGGCGTAGGTCCCGCGGACCCGCGCACGAAAGCGACGATGGCTTTTGTGATCGCTGTGAACAAGATCTCTCCCCTTCGGGCACTAGAGCATGGCGCTCGACCGGCCGTCAATCGGAGGACACAATGACGAGACCGCCATGAAATCGGCCGAAAGAATTCTCACGACGCACGTCGGCAGCTTGCCGCGCAGCGCCGCGGTCGTCGACCTGCTGTACAAGAAAGAGGGCGGCGAGCCGTACGATGCCGCCGCATTCGATGCTGCGATCGCTGCGGGCGTCGACGACGCCGTCGCGAAGCAGGTTGCGGTCGGCATCGACGTCGTCAGCGACGGCGAAACGAGCAAGGTCGGCTACGCGACCTACATCAAGGACCGGCTCTCGGGATTTGCGGGTCATCATCCGCGTCCGCCGCATCTCGACCTGGCGCCGTATCCGGAATTTCGCGCGGCGATGGCGCGGATGATGGGCAACCAAGCGTTCAAACGCGCGGCGTGCGTCGGTCCGATCGCACCCATCGACCCCGATGCTTGCTCGAAAGACATCGCCAATTTGCAGGCGGCGCTGGCGTCTCACGGCGCGCGCAACGCATTCATGAACGCCGCCTCTCCGGGCGTGATCTCGGCGTTTCAATCGAACCGCTACTATCCGACGCACGAAGCGTACGTCGATGCGATCGTCACGGCGATGAAGCCCGAGTACGACTCGATCGTGCGCGCCGGGTTCGTGTTGCAGCTCGATTGCCCGGACCTCGCAATGGCGCGCCACACCGGTTTCCAGGAGCTCAGCGAGGACGAGTTCTTGCGCCGCGCCGAGTATCAGGTCGAAGCGCTGAACCACGCTGTGCGCGACATTCCGGCCGAGCGCATGCGCATGCACATTTGTTGGGGCAACTACGAAGGTCCGCACGACCACGACATCGAGCTCACGAAGATTCTCGCGATCGTGCTGAAGGCCAAGCCCGCCGGCATCTTGTTCGAGGCCGCGAATCCACGTCACCGCCACGAGTGGGCCGTGTGGCGGGACGCGAAGCTGCCGGACGACAAGATCCTGATCCCGGGCTGTGTCTCGTCGACGTCGAACTACGTGGAGCATCCGCAGCTGATCGCCGAGCAGCTCACCCAGTACGCCGATGTCGTCGGCCGCGAGCGCGTGATCGCCGGCACCGACTGCGGCTTCGGTTCGTTCGCGGGCTACAGCCGCGTCGACCCCGCTATCGCGTACAAGAAGCTGAGCGCGCTGGTCGAGGGCGCGGCGCGAGCGAGCGACGCGTCGTGGGGCCGATAGCGGACGCAGGCGGGCTTCCGCGGAAGCAAGCGCGCACAACTTTGGTGCGAAATCCCTCCGCGGAGGGATTTCCGTGGCGGCTCTCAGCCCTCAACCAAGATACGGTCGCGTGAGCTCTTCGGAGACTTGCCAGAGCCGCGCCGCGAGCGCCGGGTCCTTCTGCAGATCGCTCTGCTCCGCCGGATTGCAGTCGACGAAGTAGAGGCCCGTGACGCCCGCGAGCGCGGGATTGCTCGCGAGATAGCAGCTCGTCGCGGCGCCCTGCGCCGGCGTCTCGAACGAGAAGCCGCCGCCGCCTCCACCTCCGCCGCCGCGATTCCCGCCACCACCGCCGGCCGGCGGCGTGAAATTCATGTTGCGCATGATGTTCGTCGCGACGACGCCGGGGTGCAGCGAGTTCGACGTCGCGCTCGTGCCGGCCAAGCGCTTCGACAGCTCGAGCGAGAACAGGCCGTTCGCGAGCTTCGAGTGCCCGTAGGCCTGCCGCTCCCAGCCTTCGCCCGACAAGTTGTCGAACTGAATGCCGCCGGGCGGCACCTGACGGTGGGACATGCTGCCGACGACGACGACGCGGCCCTGCGGCGCCGCGGTCACGCGCTCGAGCAAGACGATTCACGAGGATGAAATGACCGAGATGATTCACGACGAACTGCGTCTCCATGCCGCGCACCTGCTGCAGCTCGGTCAGCAGCACGCCGGCGTTGCAGATCAGCGCGTCGATCGGCGTGTTCATCGCATTGATCGCATTCGCGCACGCGACGACCGAATCGAAGTCGCTGAGCTCGAGCACGACCGGCGTCGCCTTGCCTTGGATGCTCGCGACTTGCTTCCTGACCACGCTCGAGCGTGCGCGCCGTGCCGATCACGTGCGCGCCGCGCAATGCGAGCACGCGCATCGTCTCGAGGCCGATACCGGAGTTGCAGCCGGTCACGACGACCGTCTTGCCGCTCATGTCGATACCGGCCGTGACTTCTTCGGCCGTCGCGGTCGGCGCGAACGAGCTGCGCGGCGCCTCTTGCGCTGCGGCCTTACCGACGTACGCGGCGAGCGCGAGCAGCGAGCTCTGTTCGATGAAGCTACGGCGATCCATTCTCACCCCCCATCGGTGCCGGTGTTACGGTTTCGGTTCAACCGTATCACCGGCACTTCGGTTCTCTTCGGTTCTGAGATTTATCGGCGGACGAGCGCGTCCAACGCGGCGCGGACCTGCCCGTCCCAGAGCTCGGCCACCGTGCGGCCGGCCGGCAGATCGGTCCACGGTCGCCGATACGCGACCGTTCCCTTGCCGTCGACGATCAATAGTCCGGGGATGTACTCGATCCCGTACGCTTCGGCGATCTTGTCGCCGTCCTCGATTGCGATCGGTGCGAAACTCAAAGCCCGCATGTACGCGTGCGGATCGCCGTCGATGTCCTCGCCGGAATTGATCGCGACGATCTTGACGCCGTGTGCCGCGTAGTCGCTCTGGATGCCCTTGAGATACGGCATGAACGCACGGCAGTACTCGCACCAGGTCGCCCAGAACACGACGACCGCCGGCTTGCCGGCCGTCACGGCCGGAAACTCGACGACCTGCCCGGCGAAATCTCGCCCCTTCCACGGCGGCGCCACGTCGCCTTGTTCGACGGCGATGACGGAACCCGAGAGCGCGAGCGCCACGCTGGCGAGCATTGCGGACAGAACGTTCTTGGCTGAGGGCACGAGAAACTCCTTTGTGTCAGCTGCGCGTCGCGGTCGCCTTCATCACCGCGCCGAGCAGGCCCAGTTCGCGGCGTCCTTGAGATCGCCCGAGCCGTCGTACTTCGCATACGACGGGTACGCGCAGATCGGCCGTGCGAGCCCGGACTCGCGGCCCGTGGCCATCATTTGACTCGGCGCAACGTCGCGCTCGCGCCATTGCTCGAGGGCCGCCAACGTGTCGAACGCGTCGACGCCGGGACCGCCGCGGCAATGGCCCATGCCGGGAGCCAGGAACAGACGCATCCAGTCGCCCTGCTCCGCGCCCATCTCCTCGCGCACGCTCTCGTAATAGAGCACCGTGTTCTCGGGCGTGATGCCGGTGTCGCGCCAGCCGGCGTACAGCAGCAGCTTGCCGCCGTGGGCTTCGAACGCGCGCAGATCCGGATTCACGGCATCGACGAAGCCCGCGGCCGCATCGACGCGCGGCATGTCACGATCGAGATCGAACTGTCGTCCAGTCGTAGTTCGGGTCCTGGAAACCCAGGATGCGAACCGAGTCCAACGCGAACGCGATTCGGCTCTGCCGAGGCCGCGAGCGCCGGCAACGGATTACCGAGCGCCTGGCCCGAGAAGATCAGCTCGCCCTTGCTGTTCTTGAGCCCGCCATAGAACGACTGCACGCTCTTGAGCTCGCCCGGCGTCAGGCAGCGGTCGGTTGCGGCGCCGGCGCCGCACGCCAGCGTCGCGAAATCGAACGAGCACTGCCGCGGGTTGTTCAAGAACCCTTCGCCGAGCGTGTCGCACTTCTTCATCACGGCGTCGTTGACGAGCGCGGCCTTCGCTTCGGACACGGCTTCGTCGGGATGACGCGCGATCTGAATGCCGCGATACGCGCTGGCCGTGTGCATGTGAATGTGTCGATTCGCGAGTGCGCCGGCGATGATGCCGTCGTAATCGCCGGGATAACGCTGCGCGGCCATCACGCCCTGGCGTCCGCCGGTCGAGCAGCCCTTGTAGTACGAGTAGTCGAGCGGCTCGGCATAGAAGATGTCGATCATGCGCTTCGACTTCACGGTCATGTCGTGCAGCGCGCGATACGCGAAGTCGACGATCTTCTCGGGGTGCCCGAGCGCGAACATTCCGGCGGGACCATCGGCCGCGGAGTGGCCCGTGTCGGTCGCGGCGGTCGCGTAGCCGCGCCGCAGCGCTTCCTGCATGTCGCCGTAGCCCTGAATCGCGCCGGCCCATCCGCCGTTGCCGACGGCGAGGAACTTGCCGTTCCAATTTTCGGTCGGCAGCCACAGCTCGACGTTGATGTTCGAGTCCGGCGTCGGCTTCAGCACCAGCGTCACGCGGCAGTGCTGCGGGATCGGTTGCGGCGGCGGTGCGCCGGCCTGCGGCGGGGGTCCCGCGTTCGGGTTCGGATTCGCGGGCTTGAACAGGCCGGCCGCGACGTCGACGGCACTCGTGATCGTCGCGCGCTCGAGCTCGATGTTCTTGAGCTCGATGCACGGCATGTTCAGCGTTCCGGCCGCGGCAATCATGATTGCTAGCATTGGTCTCCCCCAGCGGCCGTCGCGCGCCGCGTCGAAAGCTCATGATTGGCGCCGACCCGTGGCGCGGTCAAGCAAGGAATCTAAAGCTTCGACGCGAGGTCGACGCCTTCGTAGCGCACGCCGTGCCGGCGCGCTAGAGCGGCTCGAGATCGCGGTTGCGCCGCTCGAGCGATGCCGGCGTGTGGAGCTCGGTTCTCGCGACGGCGAGGCGCGTGCCTTCGCCATGGGGCGCCAGTGTCGCGATCGAGTAATCCGCGCCTACGAGCTCGACGGACAGCGCTTCGAGGCGCCGGCCTTCGAGGCTCGAGAAGACGTAAAGCCACGATACGGGTCGAGACACGTCCGTCGCGCCGCCGGCGCGCAGCTCATCGAGCCAACTCGCGAGCTCCGCGCGCGTCGCGGCTCGCACTGGGTGGCGCCGCATCCGGCGCGGACACCCGGCAGCGCGAGCCAGCCCGCCATAGCCGCCGCCAGCCAGCGCGAGCACACGTGCGAAGGCCGGCAGAACGCGCGATCGTCATCGGCGCGATTATCGCACCGGCTTACGGCTTGACGTTCAGCCGGCCAGGCCCCATCTCGAGGCTCCCGACACCGAGGTTCCCATGTCCGACCCCATGCTGATCGCCTGCGGAAGCTGCGGCGCCACGAACAGAGTTCCGGCCGCGAAGCTCGCCGAAGGTGCACGACCCCTCTGCGGCCGTTGCAAGCAGCCGTTGCCGGCCACGGCGGCCGCGACGCCGTTGACCGTAACGGACGCGACGTTCGCGGCCGAGGTCGAGCGCTCGCCGCTGCCCGTGCTCGTCGATGCCTGGGCGCCGTGGTGCGGACCGTGCCGCGCGATCGCACCCGCAATCGAGCAGCTCGCCGCGGAGCTCGCGGGCCGCATCCGCGTCGCCAAGCTCAACGTCGACGAGAATCCGGCGACGGCCAGTCGCTTCGACGTGCGCAGCATTCCGACGATGCTCGTGATGGTCGGCGGCCGCGAGGTGGACCGAATCGTCGGCGCGCAACCGAAAGCCGCAATCAAGGAGCGCCTCGAGCGCGCCGTCGCGACTACAGCGCGGTAACGGAGACCGCGCCGCCCCAAAGCTGGCCGACGATCCGGCGCGCGGCCGTGAGATCGCCCGTCGTCCAGAAACGCTCCTCCGGAGTCGTGGCGCCGAGCAGCCGCGGTCGCTGGCAAGCGGCGCACGACTTGCTTCGCGACTGCGTCGCCCGTGTCGATCAACGTGACGGCCGGACCGACGAGCTCGGCGATTTGCGGCCGCAGGAATGCGTAGTGCGTGCAGCCGAGCACGAGCGTGTCGGCGCCGCGCGCAAGAAGCGGTGCCGTGTAGCGTTCGAGCAGCGCGCGCGTCTTCGAGCCGTCGAGCTCGCCGGCCTCGACTTGCTCGACCAAACCGGGGCACGCCTGCGCGACGATCTCGACCTCGCCGGCGTACTGCTCGAGCAGCGCCGCGAACTTCGCGCTTTCGAGCGTGCCGACCGTCGCCAACACGCCGACGACGCCGCTGCGCGTCGCCGCGACCGCCGGCTTCACGGCCGGCTCCATGCCGATGATCGGAATCTCGAAGCGCGCGCGCAACGTGGCGGCCGCGGCCGCCGTCGCGGTGTTGCAGGCGATCACTACGGACATGGCGCCCTGCTCGATCAGGAACCGCGAAAGAAACAGCGCAGCGCTCGCGGATGTGCTCCGGCGTCTTGTCGCCGTACGGCACGTGACCGGAGTCGGCGACATACAGCAACCGCGGGCGCGGCAGCTGCGCGCGGATGTGCTTGAGCACCGACAGGCCGCCGACGCCCGAGTCGAACACGCCGATCGCGGGTGGCGCGGTTGTCATGGCGGGCGACTCTAGCAGCTTAGGGGGCTTGCGTTCCTATACTGTGCGCCATACAGTATGTGCCACACAGTAGAGGGCGTGGCCGAGTGGCCGACGAGCTGATCGAGAAGATGCGCATGGAGCTGCGGCGCGGGTCGCTGACGATCGCCGTGCTCGCGCAGCTGCGCGCCGAGCACTACGGCTACACGCTGCGCAAGGCGCTCGCGGAGCTCGGCCTGTCGATCGACGAAGGCACGCTGTACCCGCTGCTGCGCCGCCTCGAGTCGCAGGGCTTGCTCACGAGCGAGTGGCGCGAGGAGGACAAGCGCGAGAAGCGCTTCTACCGGCTCTCGGCCGAGGGTCGCAAGGTCTTGAGTCAGTTGCTCGACGAGTGGCGCGGATTGAATGCGTCGCTCGATCGAATCGTCTAGGAGAAGAACATGGCGGATCTAGTTGGACACTACTTGCTGCAGTTGCGCTCGTTGTTGCCGGCGAAGCAACGCGACGACATCGCGACCGAGCTCGGCGAGAGCATTCGCGGCACTGTCGCGGAACGCGAGCGCGAGCTCGGGCGCGCGCTCGGCGAGGACGAGGTCGCGGCCGTGCTGAAGGGGTACGGGCACCCGCTGATCATCGCTGGGCGTTACCTGCCGATCCAAGAGCTGATCGGCCCGCGAGTGTTCCCACTCTATTGGTATGCGCTGCAGGCCGTCGTGATCGTGATCGCGGTCGTGACGGGAATCCTGGCGGGCATCGCGTTCTTGACCGGCGCGCAGAACGGAGTGCAGGTGTTGATCGACGGCTTTTGGTTCGCGCTGATCGCCGCCGCGTGCGTCACGATCGCGTTCGCGGTGCTCGACCACGGCAGCGCGCGATTCAAGATGCTCGAGGACTTCGATCCGCGCAAGTTCGAGCTCGGCGTGCTCGGAGTTCGCGCGTCGCCGTTGTCCCCGATCTCGCGCTCGGACACCGTGTTCGAGATCGCGACGCTGATCATCTTCGTCGCCTGGTGGGTCGGCTGGATCGCGTGGACGCCCGTCGTCGGCACCGGCGAGGCGATCCGTTTCACGGCGCGCGTTCGAGCCGTACTTCTGGCCGCTCCTCGATCCTCGCGATCGTCGACCTCGCCCGAAACGCCGTCGACCTCGTGTACCCGTATCGCACGTGGCCGCGCGTGCTCGTGCGTTTGGTTGTGAAACGTGGCGTGGTTGGTCGCGCTCGTGCTCGTGTTCCGCACCGAGGATTGCTCACGGTGGTCGCGACCGACGGCGCGGCGACGAACGCACGCTCGAAATCGCGGAACGCGTGCTCGACGGCACGATCGCCGTGATCGCCGTGATAACGGCCGCGCTGATCGCGACCGACGTCGTGCGCCTGGTGCGGCGCTGACGAGCGCCGATAGCGGCAAAAATTGGTGCCGGTGGAGAGAATCGAACTCCCGACCTTCGGTTTACAAAACCGCTGCACTACCGCTGTGCTACACCGGCTCGGGGCGGCATTATAGCGCCGCTCGGCGCCGCCAGAATTCGTCAGAATCCCGCCGCCTGCCGGCCAGAATCGGCGTCGACAATCCTCCCCACCAAGGAAGCATCGAGGAGGAAAGTCCATGCGCGATCAGTTGCACGCGTTCCAAGGCTCCGTGACGGGCAAGGTGCTGTTCATCGGCGCCCTGACACTGTTGCTGCTGATTCCACTCGGCATGATCCGGGGCCTGATCGAGGAGCGCACGCAGCTCTACGAGAGCGCTCGCGCAAACATCGCGAATTCCTGGGGCCAGGCACAGACGATCGGCGGCCCGGTGCTCGTCGTCCCGTTCGAGTACACGCGTTGGTTCGACGGTGAGCCCAAGACCTATTCCGACGAGCTGTACGTACTGCCGGAACAGCTCGACGTCACGGGCAACGTGGACGCCGACGAACGCCGGCGCGGTATCTATCGCGTGCCCGTGTACACGACCAACTTGGCGGTAACGGGACGCTTCCCGGCCGTCACGCTCGGCAGCGAATACCCGGAGCTCAGGATCCTTTGGGAGCAAGCGCAGATCGCGTTGCCACTGACCGACGCGCGCTCCGTGACGGAGCCGATCGTGCTCGCGAGCGGCAACGGGACGACGACATTCGAAGCTAGCGGTGGTCGCGTGGCGGGCTTCGGCCCGCAGCTCGTCGCACCGTATGCGGCACTCGGCCTCGGCGCGCTGACGGCGCCGCAGGCTTTTTCTTTCGAGCTCGTGCTCGGCGGCACGGGCGCGCTCCACTTCTTGCCGCTCGGCGACGAGACCCGAGTGGCAATCACTTCCGATTGGCCCTCGCCGAGCTTTGCCGGCGCATTCCTGCCCGCCGATCGCACCGTGGGCGCGAGCGGCTTCACGGCCGAATGGCGCGTGCTCGATCTCGGCCGCGGTTATCCGTCGAGTTGGAAGCGATCGGAGGCACCGCAAGCGGTCGCCGCTTCGGCTTTCGGCGCCGAGCTCGATCACGCCGTCGGCATTCACGAGGCGACGACGCGCTCCGCGAAGTACGCCGTGTTGATCATCGGCCTCACGTTCATCGCGTATTTTCTGTTCGAGCTGTTCGCGGCGCTGCGCCTGCACCCGCTGCAATACCTGTTGATCGGCATGGCGAACTGCGTGTTCTACCTGCTGCTACTCGCGCTCGCGGAGCACATCGGCTTCGGCACCGCGTACGTCGCGAGCGCCGTCGCTGCGACGGCTTTGATCACGAGCTACAGCGGCGCGGTGCTGCAAGTCGCTGCGACGCGCGATTCCGATCGGTGGGCTACTGACCGCGCTGTACGGCTATCTGTACGTGACGCTGAGGGCCGAGGACTACGCGCTATTGTTCGGCGCGCTCGGAGTCTTCGTGGTGCTCGCGGCGTTCATGTATCTGACGCGTCGCATCGACTGGTTCGCGGTGAGCTTCGGAGCACCGCGCGACGGCGACGGCGCAGCCGCGTGCAGCTGCACGCCTGATTTCGAACTGGGGCCGGCGGCGAACGCCGGCCCCTGTCGAATGATTACGGCTTGCGCGCGCGGATCAGGAACTGATCGGTGTGCCGCGCCATGTCGCGCACGCCTTTCGTGTGATCGTCGGCGGGATTCGCGAGGATGTTGGACTCGGCTTCGATCGTGAAACCGGCCTTCGTCAGCGCATCCCTGGCCTGCTGGAGCTGCATGCGGTGAAACTGCTGGTTGTTCTGGCCCGCGATGCCGACGTGGTCGATCACACCGAGCACGCCGCCAGGCTTCAACGCCCCGTACACGCCTTTCAAGAAACCGACGGCCGCATCTTCGCCGCCCGGTGCGTTGTAGACGTCGTGAAGATTCAGCGCCGTGATCGCGGCGTCGGCCTGGGCGACGACGCCGTTGTCCGCAAGCTCGCCGTGCACGGCCTGCACGTTGCCGAGGCGATCATTGCGCGCTTTCTCGCCTTCTGCGAAGCCCGGGCGCTGCAGTGAAGAACACCGGGTTCTGCGCGATCACCTTGCCGGTCGGGCCCACGGCCGCCGACAGGACCTCCGTGAACGCATCCGCCGACCGCGATCACGTCGATCACGGTTTGGCCCGTCTTGATGCCGACAAACTGCACGGTCTCGATCGGCTTGCGAACCGCATCGCGCTCCTTGTCCTCGGCGGGCCGGTTCGGCGATGCGAGCGCCGTGCGCATGCGCGCTACTTGCTCGTCTTGAGCGTGCGCGAGAGTGCCGAGCGCGCTGCCGAGTACGCCGAGCGCCAACATCCAGGTCGTCCGTTTCACGAGCGTCATGTCTACTCCTCAAGGTTCTCAAACGAATGCAGGTAGACCTTAGCCGAAAGCCCGAAAGGGCACAGCGAGTTTCGCTTAAGAAACCTCGGCTCGCGCGCTACGCCGCCGGCTGCTCGCAAGCACGCTGCTCGAGCCGAATGATGCGGCCCGGCGGCTGCAGTGCATCGAAGTCGAGCGCTTGGTCGGGGCGCGAGCTCACGTCGACCCAATACACGGTCGCGCGGCGAGTGCGATCGACGACTTGTGGCTCGAGGCCGAGCGCGCGGACTTGGTCGCGACGCCGGCTGACTCCGCTGATCTCGCTGAACACGCCGAGCGACACGAGGTTGCCGGTGTCGCTGTTCGGGATCACGTACGAATCGTCGATGCCCTGCTCGCGCACTTTGGCCAGGATCGCGTTCGCTTCCGCTCGGTCGGAATCGCTTGGATGTACACCCAGTAGCCGATCCAGATATCGCCCTCGGCCACGCGCTGCGTGGGCTGATAGCCCGAGGCGCGCAGAGTCGAAGCGGCATTCGCGGCCTGCGATAGCTCACGAAACGGCCCGACGCTCGTGCACGCCGCCGCGCCCGCGAGATCGCCGCCTTGCGGCTCGGCACTGGCAGGCGCCGCGGCGACCGCGACTGGCTGCTCGGCGCGCTGCACGGTCGACGTATCGATCTCGGGCGTGGGCGGTGCCTCGACGACATCGGCCGCCGCCGCGATGGGCTCGACAACGGCGCCCGCGCTCCGCAAGATCGGCCGGCACTTCGCTCAACAGCGTGATGCTCGGCAAACCTTCGTCGGTTCTGATGCCCGACTCGGTTCAACGGCGCGAACCAAGCGCTCCACGCCGCAAAGCCGAGGTTCACGAGCACGAGCGCGAAAAAGAGTTGGCGCATCAGCGCCCTCACCGGGAACTGCGGCGGCAAACAACGCGAGTCCCTCGAGCACCAAGTCTGCCCGGATCTCGACCCGCGTTTCCAGCCAACCGGCGAGCGCGTCCGCATCCCCGCCCGTGAGATACACGACGGGTGTCGACGCCGAGCGCGTCTGCGACGGTCGCCGCGGCTCGGTCGAGCGCCGCGCCGAGCGCGAGCCATGCGCCGTTGCCGACCGCGGCATCCGTGTTGCGACCGAGCAGGTCGAGCCCGCGCGGGACTGCGGCCGTTGCCGCCGTGCTACCGATATCGCTGGTATGACGATCGAGCGCGGCCGCGAGTAAACGGGCGCCGGGCAGGATCAAGCCGCCGAAGTGCGTGCCGCGCGCGTCGACGGCGTCGAACGTCACGGCCGTGCCGGCATCGACCACGCAGGCGGCGCCGCGAGCTGCGTGGTAAGCCGCGAGCACGGCGATCCAACGATCGACGCCGAGCCGACGCGGCTCGGAATACGCGCAGCGGACCCCGAAGCGCTCCGCCGTCGTCGCGACGAGCTCGAGCGACGCGCCGGGCCGCGCGGCCACGAGCGCTTTCAAACGCGCCGCGATTGCGTCGCCCGCGACGTTTGCCGCTATGACCCGGCCTGGCTTGGCGGGCAGTGCAGCGGCGAAGGCCGCGAACGCCGCATCGGGTGAATCCCGATGCACGGCCGTGCCGCGAGCGACGAGTCGTCCACCTTCGAGCCGCGCCCACTTCAGGCGCGTGTTGCCGATGTCGACAAGCACGCTCATGACGCGCTCCGCACGCTGACGTCGCCGGCGACGACGCGCCGACGGACACCGGCCGTGGTTTCGATCAGCAACGCGCCATCGGGATCGATGCCGAGCGCCGTGCCGGCGACGGCTCCCGCTGCTTCGTCGAGCCGCACGGCTCGACCGCACAAGAAATCAGCTGCGCGCCAATCGCCTCGATAGGCGCCGAACCCCGTGGTCGGATACGCCGCGAACAGCTCCGCGAGCCCGCTCACGAGCGCGGCGACGAGCGCCGCGCGCGTCGGCGGCTCGCCGCGCAGCGCCGTCTTGAGATCGACCGCGCCGCGTGGCCAATCGCACAGCGCCGGCAGCAGCTCGGGCGGCACCGCGACGTTGAGTCCGATGCCTGCGACGACGTGCGCGCCGCCCTGCGCTTCCATCGACAGCTCGAGCAGGATGCCGCCTAGCTTCCGCTCGTCGAACACGAGGTCGTTCGGCCACTTCAGCGCGATGTCGATCCCGGCCACGCTTTTCAGCGCTCGACGCACCACGACTCCGACCGCGAGCGTCAGCGCCGACAGCTCCGCCGGCATGTCGGCGAAGCGCCAACCCGCGGACAGCATGACGCCGGCCCCGAGCGGAGCGCGCCAGCTCCGCCCGCGCCGCCCACGCCCGGCCGTCTGAAATTCCGCGACGCAGATGTCGAGCTTGCCGACGGTTGGCGGCGCCTCGAGCAGATGGCGATTCGTCGACGCGAGCTCCGTGAAGACCTCGAGGCGCCCGAGCCGCGCACTCGCGGCCGGCGCGAGCAGCTCACGAATGGAGTCGGCATCGAGCAAGTCGATGCGCCGCGTCAGGCGATACCCGGCGCCCGCGGTCGCCTCGACGTCGAGCCCCCAATCGGCGAGCTTGCCGACCTGCTTCCAGATCGCCGCGCGTGTCACGTCGAACTCGCGCGCGAGCTCTTCGCCCGAATGCATCCGGCCGTCCGCCAACACGCGCAACAGACGTTCGACCGTCACGCTTGCCGACCGCGCTTGAGCCAACGCACGACGGGGCTGTTGAAGCGCGACTCCGTGCCGTCGAGCATGCGGCGGATGTTCCCGCGATGCGCGAAGATGAGCAGTGTTGCCGTCGCGCATGCGAACACGAACAAGCCGCTGCGATCCGGCAGCGCCGTGAAGCCTAGATAGACGACCGCGACGAGCGCCGCGCTGATCGTCGCCAACCCGACGAAGCCGGTCAGCAGCACGATCAAGAGCCACGACGAGAGCATCGGCAGCGCCGCCGCCGGCGCGAGATAACAGATGAGACCGGCTGCAGTGGCCGCGCCTTTGCCGCCGCGGAATCCGAACCACACCGGGAACACGTGGCCGACGATCGCGGCGAACGCGACCCCGTACAGCACGAGCGACCGGTCGACCTCGGGGTCGAAACTGACGCCCGCGATCTCGAGCGGCGGAATCAGCGCCGCCGCGAGGATGCCCTTGCCGATGTCGATGATCATGACCCAGAGCGCGAACACTTTGCCTTGGGTCCGCAGCGCGTTCGTGCTGCCCGGGTTGCCGCTGCCGGACTTCCGAATGTCGACGCCGTAGACGAAGCCGACCAGCATGCTGCCGAGCACGGCGCCTAGGAGATACGCGAGTGTGACTTTGAGCCCGAGCTCGATCATGCGCTGTACCCGCAACGCCAGTCGGCCGCCATGTTACGGCCGATCATTCCCCGAGCCACGCCCGCCGTCGCTGCAGCGCCGGCGAATCCGCTTCCTCGCGCAGGACCAAGTAGCAGGTGTCGAGCGGCGCCGGCCGGAGCACGAGCCCAACCTCAATCAGCTCGTCGCGGCGAAACACGGTCGCCGTCACGCGCTCTCCGCTCTCGAAGCGCGCGAGACGCCGCGCGATGTTGCGGCTGGTGACACGCAGCCGATCGAGCGCGACCAAGACGTCGCCGGGGCTTAGGCCCGCGCGCTCCGCCGGGCCGCCATCCAACACCGTCGTTAGCTCGAGGCCGTGCTCGCGATCGCGCGTCGAAACGCCGAGCGACAGTAGCTCGCCGTTCGCCACGCGGGGCGCGCCGCCGCGATCGTCGGGGCCCGTGGTGGGCCGCAGCTCGAGTGCCACGCCGAACTCGGCGAGCAGATCCTTTAGCGCCAGATCCTCGGTGCCGCGCACCGCGCTCGCGAAGAACGGCTCGAGATCGAGACCGCTGACCTCGGCGGCCAGTGCCTCGAACCCGTCTTCGGGCACGCCGATACCGCGCGCGCCGTAGCGCAGCCAGAGCTCGCGCATCACGTCGTCGAGCGATGTGCGTCCGGCCGTCTCGTGCCGCAACTTCAAGTCGAGCATGAGCGCCACCATCGCGCCCTTCGTGTAATAACTGATGCTGGTGTTCGGGTGATGCGGCTCGGGCCGATAGAGCACGTCCCAGGCATCGAAGCTCGCGTCCGCGAGGCTCTGCTTGAAACGACCCGGCATCCGATAGACGCGCGTCAGGATCTCGCCGAGTCGCAGCAGGTACGAAGCCGCGCCTATCACGCCGCTCCGGAGCAGCAGCAAATCCTGGTAGTAGCTCGTGACGCCTTCGAATACCCACAAGAGCCGCGTGTGATTGCGCCGATCGAGCCGATACGGCATGAACGCGGCCGGCTTGGTGCGCTTCACATGCCACGAATGAAAGTACTCGTGGCTCGCGAGCGCGAGGAAGCGCTGATAGTCGCGCGGCTGCCCGGTCTCGCCGATCTTCGGCAAATCCTCGCGATTGAAGATCAGGCTCGTCGACGCACGGTGCTCGAGACCGCCATGGCCGTCATGGACGGCGAGCCCGAGAAACCAGTAGCGCTGAAACGGCGCCGGCGCTCCGAAGAACTCGATCTGCGTCGTGCAAATCTGCTGCAGGTCGGCCGCGACACGGTCGAGATCCGATTCGAATCGGCCCGCGACGACGAGATGATGCGGCACGCCCGCGGCTTCGAAGTCGACGCTCTCGAAGTCGCTGAGCTCGACAGGATGATCGAGCAGCTCGTCGTAATTCTGTGCTCGGTACGCGCCGAACCCCCGCTCGTCGACCTCGCCCGGCGTGAGTGCCGTCGCAACGCGCCAGTCCTCGCACAGCGAATGCGGCGGCGGCTCGAGCGTGACCTCGATGGATTCCTCGTCGCGACCTTCCGGAAGCACGAACACACACGGACCGTTGAAATAGCCCCGCTGCCGGTCCAGGTATGCGCCGCGCACCGACTGGTCGAGCGCGAACACGGTGATCGTAAGCGTCAGCGTCCTGCCCGCCCCACGCACGCACCAGGTCGCGGCTTCGACTTTTCGACCGGCAACGGCTCACGGCCGCTCTTGGCCGCCACTTGGATCACATGGCGGGCAAAGTCGCGGAGCAAGTAGCTGCCGGGAATCCAGGCCGGCAACGAGAAGCGCTGCTCGGCGGCCGGGTTGTCGATGCGGCATTCGATCTCGAAGTGATGTCGCTCGAGATCGGCCAAACGAACACGATAAAGGATCAGTGCCGAGCCCTCTTAAGCCCACGCGCCGGCATTGTCGCATAGCGGCACTGTGCTAAGGTGCCAGCCAGGCGGTGCCCGGAAGGGCTAATAGGGAACGCAGACCACTGCGGCTGTTCCCGCAACTGTAGCCGGCGATGGACTCGCGTCGAATGCCACTGGGGTTGAAGCCCGGGAAGGCGCGCGAGGCCGCTCGAGCTGGCGAGCCAGGAGACCTGCCGCCGTAGTCGTCCTTCCGTGTGCCGGGAAAGCGCGCGGTGCGGATTACCGTCGTGGCGACGACTCTCGAACTGTGCTGGCCGCCGCGACCGTCCAAGTCCAAAGCAAGGCGCGGCTCCAGCGAGACACGGAGTGCACGCCATGTCGACGTCCGTTCGCTCGCATTTTCGCAAGCTTAAGCCCGCGGTCCGCGCGATCGCGGCCGCCACCGGCTGCGCGATCGGGATCGAGCTCGCCTTAGCAGAGCCTCTTCCGACCGTCGCGTCGATCAACCTGTGTGCGGACCAGCACGTCTTGGCGCTCGCGGATGCGGAGCAGATTCAGACCGTGAGCTGGCTCGCGGCCGATCCCGAGGAATCGTCGTTCGCGGCCGAGGCCGCGCGGTTCACGCTGAACTACGGCACCGCGGAGGAGCTGCTTGCATTCGACCCCGACGTCGTCATGGCCGGAACGTACACGAGCCCGTTCACGCGCGCTTTGCTGCGGCGGCTCGGTTACACCGTCGTCGAGCTCGCGCCCGAGAACTCGGTCGACGACATCGAGCGGAATCTGCTGCTCGTGGGGGTCGCGATCGGCCAAGTCGAACGCAGCGAGCAAGCGGTCGCCACGCTGCGCGCGCACATTCACGCGATCGAGGCAAAGCAACCGCAACAGCGCGCGGCGGCCGTAGTCGTGCGGCCCGGCGGCTTCACGGTCGGCGCCAACTCGCTCGCGGACGATTTGATGCGGCGCGCGGGCGTACGGAACGTAGCGGCGGAGCAAGGGCTCGATCGCTGGGGCAGCTTGTCGATGGAAGCGCTGCTCCGCAGCGCCCCCGATCTGATCGTGCTGACCGGCTACCGCGGTGCTGAGCCTTCGCTCGCGAACACAGTCATGAATCATCCCGCACTGGTGCGCCTCGGCGCCGAGCGCCGCACGACGACCGTTCCTGCGGCGCTATGGGCGTGCGGATCCGTGCGCAGCTTCGAAGCGCCGAAGGTGTTGCAGCGCGCGGCGAGGCATTAGGTGCAGCCCGCCGCCCCGCAGCGAGATCTTGCTCTGATCGCGATTTTGAGCGTGTTGTTGTGCCTCGCGGCCGCCGCGTCCTTGTTCGTAGGCCGCGGCGGCGGCGGGCCGACGTTCGGGCTCGGCGGTCCCGAGATCGGCGCAATGATCTTTGCGGAGATCCGCTTGCCGCGCACGCTGCTCGCGGTGCTCGTGGGCGGCACGCTCGGTCTCTGCGGCGCGGCGCTGCAAGGCCTGCTCCGGAACCCGCTCGCCGAGCCCGGCTTGCTCGGAGCCGCGAGTGGCGGCGCGCTCGGAGCCGTCGTCGTCTTCTACTTCGGGCTGGCGGGCGCCACGTCGGTGCTGTTGCCGATCGGAGCAGTGTTGGGCTCCGTGCTCGCGCTCGCCGCGCTGTACGGGCTCGCGGGGCGGCGCGGAGATTTTCTGACGATCGTTCTGGCCGGCATCGCGATCAATGCACTGGCCGCCGCGCTCACATCGCTGGCCTTGAACTTTGCGCCGAGCCCTTATGCCGCGCTCGAGATCCTGTTCTGGATGCTGGGGTCATTGGCGGACAGAAGTCTCACGCACGTCTATCTCGCGCTGCCGCTGATGGTGATCGGTTGGCTGCTCGTCCTCTCATCCGGCCGCGGCCTCGATGCGCTCACGCTCGGCGAAGACACCGCCAGGAGCCTTGGATTCGATCCGCGTCGAACCCAGTGGCTCGTGATCGGTGGCACCGCGCTTGCGGTCGGCGCCGCCGTGGCCGTGACGGGTGTCGTCGGATTCGTGGGCCTGGTCGTACCGCATCTGTTGCGCCGCGCGGTAGGCCATCATCCGAGCCGGCTATTGCTCCCAAGCTTCCTCGGCGGCGCGGTGCTCGTAACGCTCGCCGACTGTGCGATTCGGCTCATGCCGGCCGGGCCCGAGCTCAAGCTCGGAGTCGTGACGGCGCTGCTCGGCGCGCCGTTCTTCCTTCACCTGGTCATGCGACCCCAGCAAGGCGGCACCCAATGACTTTGGTAGCGGGAGCGATCGACGTCCGGTACGAAGCGCGGCTGGCCGTGCGAGCTGCGTCGTTCACGCTCGCGCCCGGCGAGCTCGTGGCACTCGTGGGCCCGAACGGCGCCGGCAAGAGCACGCTGCTGCGCACCTTGGCCGGGCTCATGGCGCACGGCGGCACGGTCGCGTGGCGCGGCCAGGCGCTCGCGCGCCTCGATCAGCGTGAGCGCGCGCGCACGATCGCTTACCTACCCCAGAACCCGCCCGTGCATTGGCCGCTGCTCGCTCGCGAGCTCGTTGACCTCGCCCGATTGCCGCATCGCGCCTACGGCGCGCGGCCGAGCGCGGCCGATTCAGACGCCGTGACCGCGGCGATGCGCGAAACGGACACGCTCGAATTCGCGGCACGCAGTGTCGAGCGCTTGTCGGCCGGTGAACGCGCGCGCGTTCTATTGGCGCGCGCGCTGGCGGTGCAGGCGCCGGTGCTGCTGGTGGACGAGCCGATCGCGACGCTCGATCCGTACCACCAGCTGCACGTGATGAACGTCTTGCGCAGCTATGCCACGGGTAATGGACAGGGCGAGCAACGGCTCGTCGTAGCCGTGCTTCACGATCTCGGGCTCGCGGCACGATTCTGCACGCGTGCCCTGCTCATGAACGATGGAACGATCGTGAAAGACGGCCCTCCGCGGATCGCACTCGGAGCGGCGCCGATTCGAGACCACTATCGCGTCGAACCGTTGATCTCCGACCACGGTGGCGAACCGGTCATCGTGCCTTGGCAGCGTCTCGATGGCGCGCCCGGGGCCTCCGAACGCAGGTAGCCGGCTCTTTGGCGGAGCGGCGAGGCCACGCACGCGGTGAGCCCGGCGCCGTGCCTTCGTATAATCCCTTCCATGGCGAACCTGGTGACCTTGAGCCGGCTGGTTCTGTTGTTGCTCGTGGTGTGGCTATCCTATTTGCCACCCTCACCGTGGGCATTCGCGAACTTCTTCCTGATCATCTTCATCTTCGTTTCCGACGGCCTCGACGGTTACATCGCCCGGAAGCGTAACGAGACCAGCCTATTCGGGGCGCTGTTCGACATCGCCGGCGATCGCATCGTCGAGCTCACGCTCTGGATCGTCGCGGCCGACACCGACCTCGTGCCGATTTGGGTGCCATTGGTGTTCATCATCCGCGGCGTAATCGTCGATACGATTCGCTCCAGCGACGCCGTGTCCCGCGGAGTGGCCCCGTTTTCGCTGATGCGCTCGCGGCTCGGTAAGTTCATCGTCGCCGGCAAGTTCGTGCGAACGTTGTACGCCGTGGTCAAAGCGTCGGCGTTCGCAGGGCTCGCCTTGCAGCGGCCGTTTCCGGTCGTTTTTCCCGAGCTATGGAGCCATGTAGGCGGAACCCTGACAGGGCTCACGTATTTCTTCGTCTACACTTCCGTGGTGTTGTGCGTTGCTCGCGGCCTGCCCGTGATCGCCGAGTTTGTCCATTCCCAAAAAAACGATATCCTCAAGCGTCCGGGGAAGAAACAATGACGCTCGCGATCTTCGACATCGACGGCACCCTGATCGAGGGCAGCACGGAACGGCGGTTCTGGCGCTACCTCGCCCGGCACGGCCACCAAGGCCCGCGCCAGGTCCTCGCGTACCTGTGGTTCCTGGTCAGGTATCTGCTCGTATACGGGTCGCATACGCCGAAGAAAAACAAGGCGTACCTGTTCGGGCTCAAGACGGAACGCGTGCGCACGCTCGCCGCAGAGCTTCGTCGCCACGGAGATCTTGCCGCGCCTGTTCGCGCCGTCGGTTCAGCGTCTACAGCATCACCTGCGGCGCGGCGACACGGTGGTGCTGCTCTCCGGCACGCTGGAGCCCATCGCCCGCGCGTTGGCCGACGCGCTCGGCGTCCAGCACGTCCGAGCCACGGTGTGCCGTGAGCGCGGCGGCCGGTACAGGGCCGGACCACCGCAGGTTCACCCCTTCGGAGCCGTGAAGCTCGCGCTCGCAAGACAGCTGGCAACGGACGTCGGCGCCGACTTGCAGCAGGCGAGCGCTTACGGCGACTCGAGTCACGACCTGGCTCTGCTCGAAGCCGTGGGCAATCCGGTCGCGGTCCTGCCCGATCCGCCGTTGCTCGCGACTGCGCGTGGCAACGACTGGGACATCATCGCCGGCCGCAACTCGCCGAGCGCCTTGCCGCAGTAGGCCGAACCGAGGTTTCTACATGGCCGCGAGCTGACCGCTCGCGACGAGATCGAACGGCACGCTGCGGTTCCGACCTTGCAGCTTCGCGGTGTAAAGGGCCTTGTCGGCGGCCTTCAAGAGCTCATCGACGGACTTGAACTGGCGACCATCGTTATGGGTAGCCATTCCGATCGAGATCGTCACGTTCAGATCGCGCTTGGTGCCGACGTCGTGTCGCGTCTCGCGAAATGCGCGCACGATCCGCTCGCAAATCGTCTTCAAGAGCGGGTACTCCGTGTGCGGGAACACGAGAATGAACTCCTCCCCGCCGTAGCGCGCGACGATATCGGCCCCGCGCACGTTCGCTTTCAGAATGTTCGCAGTCGTCACGAGAATCTGATCGCCCATCGCGTGGCCGTAGGTATCGTTGACCGACTTGAACTTGTCGAGGTCGGCAAAGGCCACGCTGAGCGGCGTATTGGCTTTGTTGGCGTTCTGGAACGCATCCTTCAGATACGTGTCGAGGTAGCTGCGGTTGAACAAGTTCGTAAGCGGATCGCGCTTGTTCGACTCCTCGAGCCGTTTGGTTCGCTCCTCGAGCGAGTCGGCGCTCGTCTTCAATCGGTCCACGGTCTGCAAGGCCTGCAGATTTCGCAGCATCAACGCCTCGCGCGCTTCGCCCAAGATCTCCTCGGAGCGGCTGACGGATAGGATCTCGGTGTCGAAGATGCTCTCCGCGTCCGGAATCATTTTGCCGATTTCGGCCAACAGCTCACCGAGGCCTTCCTTGTCTATTTCGAAGTACGCCTGAGCACGCTGCGCCAGGTCCGTGAAACTTCGCGCACCGCTCGTGTCGAGAAACACCTCGGCGAGCATGCTCGACAGGCTGACGCAGCGCGCGAACACGGCGTGCGCGCCCTGCTTCCCGAGCCGGTCGGGATCATGGCTCGCGGCCACGACCTGCTGGGTCCGCTCCGGGAACTGCCACCGCTCGAGCAGCCAGCCGCTGACCGCCGCATGGTCGACGCCGATACGCTCCTGCTCGCGTTGGATCAGCGCGGCCTGCCGCCCTTGCTCTTGTCCGAGGCCGGCGTAGAGATCGGGGATCGCACGATCGAGCGCCATTACGCCGATGTCTTGAATCAGGCAGGCGAGGAAGAGCTCCTCAGCCTCCTTCACGCCAATCACGCGCGCAAGCACGTGGCTCGCAGTAGCCGCGAGCAATGCGCGCCGCCAATAGAGCGGGTAGTCGAGTCCGCCCGCTTGGTCGGTGCCTTGCCAAGACTTCAACAGCGAGAACGACAACGCGAGTGAAATCGTCGCGTTCAATCCGATCACCATCAGCGCTTGCTTCAGGTTCTCGGTCTTGCGTTGCCGTGCGTACATCGGGGAGTTCGCGATACGGAGGATCTTTGCCGTGATCGCGGGATCGAGCGCGAGCACGTCGGCGATTCGAGCGATGTCGGCGCCGGGATCATTGGCTAGTGCGATGATCTTGGTGGCAACGCCGGGGGGGCTCGGCAGGTTGTGGCACTGTTCGATCTTCTTTCTCAGCTCTGGCGTAATCAAAGCGAACCCCTTCCGTGCCCGTTACAGACAGCGCGCAAGACCAACACAGCCGTCGCCTGCTCTGTAACAAGGTCGGCCGGAGCCGGCCAAAACTTAAGACCAATTGACATAACGCGACTTCGCTGGGCACGCCCCGTAAGCTCTCGGTTGTCGAGGTACCAAAGCCATACTCGTTGCACCGTCATCGTACGATCGCGCCATGAATGACACTCCGGCAGCGTGGATCGACGTCATCGGCGTCGCCAAGAGCTACGGGCAGCAGCCCGTTCTCGAAGCTGCCTACCTGACGGTCGCGAAGGGCTGTGCGCTCGCAGTGATCGGACGTAGCGGTTCGGGCAAGTCGACGTTGCTGCGTTTGATCGGCGGCCTCGAAGCGGCCGACGTCGGCGCGATCCGGGTCGACGGCACGGAGATCACGAAACTGACCGAAAGCGAGAAAGCGCTTTGGCGGCGCGCCGACTTAGGCTTCGTGTTTCAGTCCTTCAATCTGATTCCGACGTTGACCGCGACCGAGAACGTCGAGCTGCCGCTCGCGCTGAACGGCGCGTCGCCCGACGACGCTCGGGGCCGCGCGCTCGCTCTCTTGGCGGAGCTCGGGCTCGAGAGCGGCGCAGACCGATTCCCCGAGGACCTATCGGGCGGCGAGCAACAACGCGTCGCGATTGCGCGCGCCGTCGTTCACGAGCCGAAGCTCGTGCTCGCGGACGAACCAACCGGCAATCTCGACAGCGAGACGGCGAACCATGTACTCGCTCTACTGCGCCGAACTTGCCGCAGCCGAAACGCGACGTTGATCGTGGCCACACACAGCGCCGAAGTCGCTGCGCGCACGGACCGCGTCGTGTCGATCGTGAAAGGGCGAATCGAGGACGCCGGACTTTGATCGCGCAGCTTCGCAAGGCTTCCCTTCGATTCTATCTGCGCCACCCCTGGCAGCTCGGACTTGCGATCTTGGGTATCGCCCTCGGCGTCGGAGTGTACGTGGGCGTAAGCCTCGCGAACGACGCGGCAGCGAGCGCATTCGACGTGGCTGCTTCGCGTATTCGCGGGCAAGTCACGCATCGACTCGTTCCGCTCGATGGCGCACTCGACGAACGCGAGTATCGCGACGCTCGTGCTGCGCCACGGTGTCGCGGCCGCGCCCGTCATCGAGCGCGATGTCGGCATTGCGGAGCGCCCCGGGCTGACCGTGCCGCTGCTCGGCCTAGA
Source organism: uncultured Gammaproteobacteria bacterium (assembly GCA_963741255.1). GTDB lineage: Bacteria > Pseudomonadota > Gammaproteobacteria > Steroidobacterales > Rariloculaceae > FEN-1219. The sequence continues at coordinate 183,923 of CAVUHM010000009.1, forward strand.
TCCGCTCGCAGTCGGCATGCTGAATCTCGGCTCGGGCGCAGGTCTAGCACTCGCGCCGTTGATCGCCGAGCCCGGTACCGTGCTGATACCGGACGCGCTTGCGGACGAGTTCGCGCATCGATCGGGACTCACCACTCACGCTGGTCGTGGCAGGACGCGAAGTGACCGTGCGCGTGCTCGGTGGGATACCGATCGATGGCGTGGACGTTCGCGACGAGCCGCCGCTGCTCGCAGATATCGCGACGGCACAAGAGGTATTGGGATATCGCGGACGTCTCGACCGGATCGACCTACGACTCGACGGAGGCGGAAGCGAGCGTACTCGCCGCCGTGACGTTTTCGAACGCGTTGCTCGTGCCGGTCGAGGCCGAGCGCAGCAGCTTCCGCGAGCTGACGGCCGCGTTCCGCACGAATCTCACGGCCCTCGGCTTGCTGGCGCTGGTCGTCGGCTCGTTCCTGATCTACGGAACGATGACTTTCGCCGTGCTGCAGCGCACGTCCACGCTCGGTGTGCTGCGCGCCCTCGGTGTCTCGCGCGGCGAGATGGTCCGCAGCGTGCTTTGGGAAGCGGGCACGATTGCGGTGGCCGCCACGGCGCTCGGGCTCGTATTCGGCCACGTGCTCGCGATCGGCCTCGTCGAGCTCGTGCTGCGAACGATCGGAGACTTGTCGTTCGGCAGGGCGGTCGCCGTCACGAGGCCCTCCCCCTGGATCTACGCACAAGGCGTCGCGCTCGGTCTCGGCGCCACTCTGCTGGCGGCGGCTAAACCCGCGCTCGACGCAGCGCGCGCAGCGCCGGCTGTCGCGTTGCGTCGCGCTGCACTCGAGCGGCGCGCTCGTGCCGGCGCGCGGCGTGCAGTGCCGCTGGCCGTCGCGCTTCTGGCCGCGAGCGGGCTCACGTTGGCATTCGGTCCCAGCGACTTGTATCTCGCGTTCGCTGCGCTGTTCGGCGTTCTCGCCGCGGGCGGGTTGTTGACGCCGACCATGACCGTCGCGCTGATGCGCGGCATCGATCGCGTGGTCGGCCGCCGATTCGGTCTTCCCGTCACGCTCGCGATCCGAGGCGTTGGCGCATCCTTGAGCCGGACCGGCGTCGCGACCGCGGCTCTCGCGATCGCGGTGGCGACGGTAAACGGCGTCGGGCTCATGATCGTGAGCTTTCGCACGAGCCTCGATGCCTGGCTCGACACGACATTGACGGCGGACGTTTATGTCAGCAGCGCTGACGGCGCGCTGCTCGCCGAGCTCGCCGAGTCCGGACAGCTCGCCGCGATTCCGGGCGTCGAGAGTGTCGCGCTGACACGCGCACGCATGCTACCGACACCGCGTGGCGATCTCGCGATTCGCGCAGTCGCGCCTGGCGACCGCGGGTTCGGTCTGGCCGTGGTGGCAGGGGACCCCGAGGCGTCCCTCGCAGAGCTCGCGGGCGGCCGCGCCGTGTTGGTGTCGGAGCGGTTGCTGCTGGCACGCGGTCTTGTCGTCGGAGACGAGCTGGAGCTGCCGGCACCATCCGGACCGGTGCGCCTCCCGATCGCAGGCGCGTTCCGCGACTTCAATACCGGCGAGCCGTCGGTCGTGATGGCGCTCGCACGGTACAGGCGCGATTGGCAGGACACGGATCTTACAGGGCATCGGCGTCGACATCGCGGCCGGTTTCGACCCCGCGAGTGTCGAGGCCGCGCTACGCGCTCTGCTGCCCGAGCGCGACGCCCGGGTTCGTTCCAGCGCAGGGATCAAGCGCATATCGCTCGAGATATTCGACCGGACCTTCAAGGTCACGGAGGTCTTGCGAATTCTCGCCGGCATCGTCGCGTTTCTCGGGATCCTGAGCGCGCTACTCGCGATCGAGCTCGAGCGGGCGCGCGAGCTCAGCGTTCTGCGAACGATCGGCTTCACGCCGCGAAGCCTACGGGCGACGCTGCTCACACAAACGGGGTTGCTCGGACTGGCGGCTGGACTCGCGGCCATACCGATCGGCACTGCCCTTGCACTGCTGTTGGTCGACGTGATCAACAACCGCTCGTTCGGCTGGAGCATGGACTTCGTCGTGACCCCGGCAGCCTTGGCATCCGGGTTACTGCTCGCGATCGCCGCGGCGTTGCTGGCCGGCGTTTACCCGGCATGGCGCGCGAGCCGCCTCGAGCTCGGTCCTGCGCTTCGGGAAGAATGATGCGCTCACGATTCTTGCTCTTGTCGGCGCTGCTGTCGCTCGCAGCTTGCGGGAAGAGTCCGCAAGAAGTCGTCGCGGAACGGCCTTCCAACACGGGCCTCCGCTACCTCGGCGGAAGCGCGGAGAGCGGCTTCGCGCGTGCGACGGAGCCACGCGAGTTCGTGTTTCCGCAGACCATGCGAGCCATCCCGAGTATCGATCGGAGTGGTGGTACTTCACCGGCAATCTCGCGACGCCGACCGAGCGGCATTTCGGCTTCGAGCTCACGTTCTTCCGGTTCGCTGCCGCGCCTCCCTCGCCGAAGCGTGACGCCGACTCCGCCTGGCGCAGCGAGCAGATCTGGATGGCGCATCTCGCAGTCACGGACTCGACGGGGCGACGCTTCGTCGCGCGAGAACGGCTTTCGCGCGAGGCATTGGATCTAGCCGGGGCAACGGCAGCGCCGTTGCGTGTGTGGGTCGAGGACTGGTCGGCGTTCGGCGAGCAGCTGGACGACGGCGCACATCCTTCGCCTCGAGGCGCACGACGCATCGGATCGGTTTGTCGCTCGAACGTCAGCTCGAGGCTGCCGCCGATCGCGCACGGCGAGCGTGGTCTCGATCGCAAAGGAGCAGGCGTCGGTAACGCGTCGTACTACTACTCGGTGCCGCGATCGAGTGCCGCCGGGTCGATCTACGGTTGAAGGCGAGGTATTCCTGGTCAGCGGGCTCGCCTGGATGGATCGCGAGTGGAGCACGAGCTCGCTCGAGCCCGGCATCGTGGGCTGGGATTGGTTCGCTCTGCACTTGTCGGACGGGCGCAGCTTGATGGTCTATCGCCTGCGCACAGCGAACGGCGAGTCGAGCCCGTACAGCGGCGGCAGCCTCGTCGCCGTCGACGGACGTAAGACCGCGCTGGCCGCGGCGGATATCGCGCTGACTGCTCTCGATCATTGGCGCAGTCCGGCGACCGGCACGAGGTACCCGATCGCGTGGCGCCTCGCGATCCCGACGGCCGCGCTAGACCTCACGATCTCGCCGTACCTCGACGATCAGGAGGTGAATCTCTCGGTACGTTACTGGGAGGGTGCGGTTCGCGTGGTCGGCGCGGCGCCGGGTCCCGCCGTGAGCGGGCAAGGCTACATGGAGCTTGCGGGGTATTAGACGCGCGAAGCACGAGGAAAGAAAACCCCCGGCCCTTTTCAGGACCGGGGGTTTCGCGTTAAGAGCCTGGCGATGACCTACTCTCGCGTGGGATAACCCCACACTACCATCGGCGCTGGACGTTTTCACTTCCGAGTTCGGAATGGGATCGGGTGGTTCCCGCCCGCTATAGCCGCCAGGCAAACCGTTATGCGCCGTCACTGCATCGCAATGCAGTGTCGAACGCGCAATTTGGGATGATCCGTCCCGTCGCTCTGTTGCATCGATCACCCAAACCGTTTGGGTGTTATATGGTCAAGCCTCACGGGCAATTAGTACTGGTTAGCTTCATCGATTACTCGACTTCCACACCCAGCCTATCAACCTCGTAGTCTACGAGGGCCCTTTAGGAGGATCGAGTCCTCAGGGAAATCTAATCTTGGGGTGGGCTTCCCGCTTAGATGCTTTCAGCGGTTATCCCTTCCGTACATAGCTACCCGGCGATGCCACTGGCGTGACAACCGGAACACCAGAGGTACGTCCACTCCGGTCCTCTCGTACTAGGAGCAGCTCCCCTCAAATTTCCAACGCCCACGGCAGATAGGGACCGAACTGTCTCACGACGTTCTGAACCCAGCTCGCGTACCACTTTAATCGGCGAACAGCCGAACCCTTGGGACCTGCTACAGCCCCAGGATGTGATGAGCCGACATCGAGGTGCCAAACTCCTCCGTCGATGTGGACTCTTGGGAGGAATAAGCCTGTTATCCCCGGAGTACCTTTTATCCGTTGAGCGATGGCCCTTCCATACAGAACCACCGGATCACTTACACCTACTTTCGTACCTGCTCGACTTGTCTGTCTCGCAGTCAAGCACCCTTGTGCGTATGCACTCACTGCGCGATGTCCGACCGCGCTGAGGGTACCTTTGTGCTCCTCCGTTACTCTTTGGGAGGAGACCGCCCCAGTCAAACTACCCGCCATGCACTGTCCCCAACCCGGATGACGGGCCAAGGTTAGAACTCCGAGTTTATCAGGGTGGTATTTCAACGGTGGCTCCATGACGACTAGCGTCGCCACTTCAAAGCCTCCCACCTATCCTACACAGACAAACTCAAAATTCAGTGCAAAGTTATAGTAAAGGTTCACGGGGTCTTTCCGTCTTGCCGCGGGTACACTGCATCTTCACAGCGATTTCAACTTCACTGAGTCTCGGATGGAGACAGTGTGGCCATCGTTACGCCATTCGTGCAGGTCGGAACTTACCCGACAAGGAATTTCGCTACCTTAGGACCGTTATAGTTACGGCCGCCGTTTACCGGGGCTTCGATCAAGAGCTTCGCCTTGCTGCTAACCCCATCAATTAACCTTCCGGCACCGGGCAGGCGTCACACCCTATACTTCCACTTACGTGTTCGCAGAGTGCTGTGTTTTTGGTAAACAGTCGCAGCCACCAGTTTTCTGAGACCCTCATCAGCTCCAGACGCGAAGTCCTTCACCGTTAAGGGCGTGCCTTCTCCCGAAGTTACGGCACAATTTTGCAGAGTTCCTTCATCCGAGTTCTCTCAAGCGCCTTAGGATTTTCTCCTCACCCACCAGAGTCGGTTTGCAGTACGGTCCTTGTTACCTGAAGCTTAGAGGTTTTTCCTGGGAGCTTGGCATCAGCTACTTCGTCCCCAAAGGGGACTCGTCGTCACGTCTCGGAATTGTGCTCCCGGATTTGCCTAAGAACACTTCCTACACGCTTAAACCGGGACAACCAACGCCCGGCCAGCCTAGCCTCCTCCGTCCCCTCATCGCAGTAACAAGCGGTGCAGGAATATTGACCTGCTTCCCATCGACTACACCTCTCGGTCTCGCCTTAGGGGCCGACTAACCCTGCGCCGATTAACGTAGCGCAGGAAACCTTGGGTTTACGGCGTGCGGGTTTTTCACCCGCATTATCGTTACTCATGTCAGCATTCGCGCTTCTGATACCTCCAGCATGCCTCACAGCACACCTTCGCAGGCGTACAGAACGCTCCTCTACCACGTGCACAATCCGAAGAAAGTGCACATCCGCAGCTTCGGTACATAGCTTGAGCCCCGTTAAATCTTCCGCGCGGGCCGACTTGACCAGTGAGCTGTTACGCTTTCTTTAAAGGATGGCTGCTTCTAAGCCAACCTCCTGGCTGTCTATGACTTCCCACATCGTTTCCCACTTAGCTATGACTTTGGGACCTTAGCTGGCGGTCTGGGTTGTTTCCCTCTTCACGACGGACGTTAGCACCCGCCGTGTGCCTCCCGTGATTCCACTTCTCGGTATTCGGAGTTTGCATCGGTTTGGTAAGACGGGATGTCCCCCTAGCCGAAACAGTGCTCTACCCCCGAGAGTGATACACGAGGCGCTACCTAAATAGCTTTCGAGGAGAACCAGCTATCTCCGAGCTTGATTAGCCTTTCACTCCTATCCACACCTCATCCGAAACTTTTGCAACAGTTATCGGTTCGGGCCTCCAGCAGGTATTACCCTGCCTTCACCCTGGACATGGATAGATCGCCCGGTTTCGGGTCTATTCCCAGCGACTATGGCGCCCATTTAAGACTCGGTTTCCCTACGCTTCCCCTAGACGGTTAAGCTCGCCACTGAGAAATAACTCGCTGACCCATTATACAAAAGGTACGCGGTCACCCACTTGCGTGGGCTCCCACTGCTTGTACGCATACGGTTTCAGGTTCTATTTCACTCCCCTCTCCGGGGTTCTTTTCGCCTTTCCCTCACGGTACTGGTTCACTATCGGTCGGTAA
>CAVUHM010000009.1:195000-349643 GCA_963741255.1 uncultured Gammaproteobacteria bacterium
GACGGACTTCGTTTTCTTGTCGTCGGTGATCCACGCGTTCGTCGACCAGCTCTTTGCAGGCATGGAGATCGGTGGTTGCTACCAATTCCGCGCCACGCGGAACAGCGACCTCTTGATCGACGACGAGGACGTCGACGACCTCATGACGGCGCTCGAGGGCGAGCTTCTCGAAAGCCGCTACGGTGCGGCGACTCGTCTCGAAACCGCACCCGATTGCCCGGAAGAGTTAGCCGGCTACTTGCTCGAGCATTTCAGATTGACGCGGTCGGACCTGTATCAGGTCCCGGGGCCCGTGAATCTGAACCGGCTTTTGGCCGTTTACGACCTGGTGGATCGACCAGAGCTGAAATACCCGCCGTTCACACCCGGCGTGCCCAAGCTGCTGGTGAAGGCGAACATCTTCGAGGCGATCTCGAAGCAAGACATTCTGTTGCACCACCCGTTCGAATCGTTCGCGCCGGTCATCGACTTCGTGTATCGCGCCGCGACCGATCCCGACGTGCTGGCGATCAAGCAAACGCTTTACCGAACGACACCGGACTCGCCGCTCGTGGAGAGCCTCGCCTCAGCCGCAAAAGCAGGCAAGGAAGTCACAGTGCTGATCGAGCTCCGCGCGCGGTTCGACGAAGCTGCGAATATCGAGCTCGCGAGCAAGCTTCAGGAAGCAGGCGCCCACGTCGTTTACGGCGTCGTCGGTTTCAAGACCCACTGCAAGATGACGCTGGTCGTGCGTCGCGAGGGCACCAAGCTCAAGCGCTACGTGCACTTGGGGACGGGCAACTATCATCCGCGAACCGCGCGAGCCTACACCGACTACGGACTGCTTTCGGCCAATGAGGCTCTCGGCGAGGACATCCACCAGGTGTTCATGCAGCTCACGAGCCTGATGCGCACGCAGGACCTGAATCTTCTATCGCAATCGCCATTCAATCTGCACGAACGGCTGCTGGGTTACATTCGTCGCGAGACGCGCAATGCGAGCAATGGCGGAACGGGCCACATCATCGCCAAGCTCAATGCGTTGGTCGAGCCCGAAGTGATACGCGCGCTCTACGAAGCCTCGAACGCCGGCGTCTACGTGGATCTGATCGTTCGCGGAATATGCTGCTTGCGGCCCGGCATTCCCGGCGTCTCCGAGAACATCCGCGTGCGTTCGATCGTCGGTCGCTTTCTCGAGCACAGCCGCGTCTACTACTTTCACAACGGCGGCGACGAACAGCTGTTCTGCGCCAGCGCCGATTGGATGGAACGGAATTTCTTCCGGCGCATCGAGATTATGTTCCCGATAGTCGAACCCGGCCTGAAGTCGCGTGTCATGGCCGATCTCGATACGTATCTGGCGGACAACGACCAAGCGTGGGAGCTCCGCAACGATGGCCGCTACGAGCGGCTACGGCCGCAAGCGGATCGGGATGCGACTCCGGCGCAAATGAAGCTGCTGCGCCAACTCTCCGAAGCGTCCTAACCGCGCTCGCGGCGCTTCGTTCGCAACTCGAAGCCGCGCGCCCCGAGCCACTGCTTTTCCTGCTCGAGATCAGCCTCCGTCAACGGATTGTCGTCGAGCCACTCCGGCGGGAATCGCACCTCCAACGAATCTTGCCCAACGGCGAGCGTGAGCTCGGGAAGCTGCGACGGGCTGCGGCTGCGGTTCAACAGCGTCCCCAGCCGCAAGAGCACGACGAGCTTGAACGTCGACGCCCGCACTGCATTCGGCAAACCGTCGAGGAACGGGTCGTCCAATTTCCGCCGATGCAGCGTCACGAGGCTCGCGAGCCGTTGCTGCTCCAAACGCACGAAGCCCGGCAAGTCCGAGTTCGCGACCAGATAGCCACCGTGATGGTGGTAACGGGCGTGGGCAATATCGAGCCCTATCTCGTGCAGACGCGCCGCCCAAACGAGCAGCTTTCGGTCCGCCTTCGAGAGTTTCCAGCCGCCGGCGGCCTGATCGAACAACGCTGCTGCGGTCGTCTCCACGCGCAACGCTTGATCGGGATCGACGTGATAGCGGCGTTGCATCGCCCGAATGGACCGCTCTCGCGCATCCTCGTCATGCAGGCGCCCGAGCATGTCGTACAGCAACCCTTCGCGCAGCGCCCCACTGCTGACTTCCATACGCTCGATGCGAAGCGTGCTCATGATCTCGGCCAGTATGGCGATGCCGCCCGCGAAAACCGGCGCGCGGTCCGCACCGAGGCCCGGGAGCTTGAGATCGGCAATGCGTTTCGCATTGATGATCTCGCCGATGATGGCCTCGACCGCTGCGAGCGTGATCCCGCTCTCCGTCAAGTGCAGCTCGCGCGCCACGTCGCTCGCCGCGCGAACGGTACCCGACGAGCCGACCGCTCGCTTCCACCCGCGACGGCGAAACGCGGCCGCGACCGGGCGCAGCTCTAGCCTTGCCGCGAGCCTCGCGCGCTCGAACCGCTTCGCGCTCACTTTGCCGTCTTCGAAATGGACGCGGCTCATGCCGACACAACCGACGTACAGACTCTCGAGATACTCCGGTTCGTATCCCTCCCCGATGATCAGCTCGGTGCTGCCGCCGCCGATGTCGACGACGAGGTTTCTGCCATCGGCGGAGTCGGTATGGTGGGACACGCCGAGATAGATCAGCCGCGCTTCCTCGATGCCCGAAATGACCTCGACCGGATGACCGAGCGCCTCCTCGGCCTTGGCGAGGAAGGTGTCTGCGTTCTGTGCGCGCCGCAGCGTATTCGTGCCAACGACGCGCACCTGATGAGCCTGCATGTCCCGCAAGCGTTGACCGAAGCGGCGGAGACACGCCAGCGCACGCTGCTGGCTGTCTTCGTCGAGAGAACCCTCCTGGTTCAGCCCCGAGGCCAGGCGCACCATCTCGCGAAGCCGATCGACGATCGACGGCTCGCCGTGCTGGACGCGCGCGACGACCATGTGGAAGCTGTTCGACCCCAAGTCCACCGCGGCCATGATTTCCGCGGCATTGCTGCCGGGGGCCAGCGCCTTAGGATCGGGCAACACAGCAGCCCGCGCTGGAAACAGTTAGACCGAGAACGACGATCCGCAGCCGCACGTAGTTGCGGCGTTCGGATTGCGAATGACGAATTGCGCGCCCGAAAGGTCCTCGCGGTAGTCGATCTCGGCGCCCATGAGGTACTGGACGCTCATCGGGTCGACGAGCAGCGTCACGCCGTCGTTCTCGATCGCCGTGTCACCTTCTTGAACTTCTTCATCGAACGTAAAGCCGTATTGAAAGCCGGAGCAGCCGCCGCCCTGCACGTAGACGCGGAGCTTCAGCGCTGAATTGCCTTCCTGCTCGATCAGCTGGCCGACCTTGTGAGCCGCGGCCGCGGTGAAGTTCAGCGGCGGTGCCTCGTGCATTTCTGTTTCCGTCATGGCTACTCTCCCGCGTTGATGGGTCGCGCAGTATCGACGATTGGGCGGCTCGCGCTCTTCGGACCCGCGGTTTCGCTCTCGTGAATCAGCTTACCGTTGACCTCCGCACCGATCGACATTTCGATGAGCTTATACTGAACGTTGCCGATCACGCGCGCTTTCGGTCCGAGCTCGACTCTTTGGGTCGCGCGCACGTCACCCTTGACGATGCCGTTCAACACTACATGGGGCACGACGACCGAACCTTCAATACAGCCGCGCTCGCTGATGATCAGCACTGAGGTGTCGTCCTTGGTCGATTTCACGTTGCCCTTGACATAGCCGTCCACGTGAAAACCGCCGGAAAACTCGATGTCGCCATTGACGCGAGTGTCGGCCCCCACCAGCGTGCTGATCGGCGCCTGACCGCGTGATTTCTTCCCTAGCATTCGAACTCCGTCATCCTCTCAGCCCGCCACTTCCGGCCACTCGAATGTCTGGTTGATTCGCTCCGCCCGAGGCTCGTTCGGCCAAATCTCCACCAGCACGCGCTGCGGCTCGAAGCCCTGTGGCAACGAGAGCTCCGTTTCCAGCCCTTGGAAGTAGCGAAACTCGTACGCCATATCATACGACTCATCGGGCTCCGCAAGCTCGGCGATATCGAACGACGTCGTTTGACCGTCCTCAGTTCCTTCGAGTTGTAGCTTCACCGCGCCTGATACGCGTCGGCTGTGCACGATCGCCTGCACCAGCAACAACCGCAGCAGGTAGCGACGTTCGCCGTCGCTCGGCAATACCTCGAGGCTCTGAATGCGCAACCCGGGCACGCCATCCTGCGGCGACACGATGCCGCGATAGAACACGAGCTCTTCCTCTTGCGTCTGAATCTTCGCCTCTAGGTCGCTCAAGCTCGACCTGATCTCCGAATACGTCTCGCGATCGATGTCGCCCGCCGTTTCCGCGATCGCAAGCTGCCGTCGCAACTCGTCGCTCGCCGCTTGCTCTTGCTCGAGTCGCTGCTCGAGATCGTCGTGCTCGCGGCGCGTGTCCACAATCGAGTACCCGCTCTGATAACGTCCGAGCTCGAACGCCAAGTACAAGAACCCGATCGCGACCACCACTGCGAGAGCGGCGTAGATCCACGGACCTGTCGCGAAGCTCGACCATGTCAGATCCCGCCGCTCTCTTGCAAAGCTCGTTGCCAGCGGCGCGGCCACCACGTGGGCGGCGGCGGCGGTCCATCCTTCGGAAATGCGAGCGGAGCGAGCTCGTGCAGCGCACGGACATACACGGGCCGCTTGAAGTAGACGACTTCCTTGACCGGCCTCCAGTAGTCGACCCAACGCCACCGGTCGAACTCCGGCTCGGACGTCAGATCGAAACGCACTCGGTCCGTGTTCGTGCGAAGCTGCAGCAGGAACCAACGCTGCTTCTGACCGATGCAGAGCGGCGTCTGCTCGCGGCGAATGTAGCGGTCCGGCAAGCGATAGCGGAGCCATCCTTCGGTCGATCCGACGAGCTCGACGTCGCACGGGTCTAGACCGACCTCCTCGTGCAGCTCGCGGAACATCGCGGCCTCGCTGCTTTCCTCGGGTTGGATGCCCGCCTTGCGGGAACTGCCATCCCCCACGTCCGCGCCGGCCTGCGATCAGAACACGGCCGCCGCCGTCGGTCAGAATGATGCCGACGTTTGCGCGAAAACCCTGTTCGTCGATGAAGTCCATGAGCCGATCGATTCTTTCATATCCGCCGCAGCGGTTCCAAAGCGGCTACGCAAGGATGTGACCGGCTTGGCTGTTGCCGGGCTCCGTGCGCCGCTACGTGCTTTTTTCCAGGTAACGCCGCCCGGCCGCCATGAGCTCGACGAACCCCGCCTCGTCGCCGTTTTCGACGAGACCCTGGATACGCTCGGTCGCCGCGCGCAGCGCGTGCAGCGAGGCCGTTCCGTAGTCGTTCAGGGTTTGGATTTCGAAGTACAAATAAGGATTGTCGCGGGCGACCAGGCTCGCCACCCGCAGTTGGGCGTCGAACGTCGTGCTCGACATTCTCTGCAGCCTCGGCACGAGCTCGCCGCTCGAAGCCAAGGCCGTGAAGAACGCTAGATTCAGAGCGTGAGACAACCCCAGCACATACGCCATCAGCCGATCGTGATCGTCGACGCTCATCTCCGTCTGCTCGGCCATCGTCGACGCGAACAACGCGCGCGCCTCGCGGGTGGCCTCGGGAACGCCGACGTCGCAGAACACGATGTGCCGACCGGACAGGAGCCGCGTGTCGGGCCCGAACATCGGGTGAATCGACGTCACTTTGCATCCAGCGGCCACCAAGCTCTGGAGTCCGCTCCGCAACGGGCTCTTCAGCGAACCGATATCGATGACGACGCCGCGCGGCTTGCGCGCCGCGAGCTCGGTCAGCACGTCGCCGGCGACCTTCATCGGCGTAGCGACGATGATGAGGTCGTGATCCAGCCGATGCGTTCGCCAATCGCCCACACGCGGGAACGAGACTGGCGCCGAAGAGGGATCCGAGACCTCGATCGCGAAACCCTGCGAGCCTAGGAAGTGGGCGAACCACGCTCCCATCTTGCCTGCACCGCCGATGATCAACACGCGTTTGCCGACCCCGCTGGTCTCGGCAGCCACGCGCGTCTGCTCTTGGTGCGTCAACGAGGCGCGGATCAACGCATTCATGATCTCTTCCGCGATCCCGGGGTCGAGCCCGAGGGCCTTCGCTCGATCATGCGCGCCTTTCAACACTTCACGCTCACGCTCATAATCGCGCGTCGGCACTGCGTTGCGGATCTTGTGCGCCCCGATCTCGGCGACGATCTTTTGCCGGGCGGCAACGAGGCTGATGAGCTCGTGATCGACTTCGGATAGACGTTTGCGTAATTCTTCGAGTGTCATGCATACCTCGTGTGGGCGGTTTGTAACCCTCACCGGCTCAAGGTGCAAGGTACGGTCTCGCTTCGGATCAGATTTAAGGACTTAGGAATGACCACGCCTTCCGTCGAACGAGTCAGTGAGTCGCGATGCTTCGAGGGCCGCCATCTCGTCTACAAGCACGTATCGTCGGCTTGCGTATGCACGATGCGGTTCGCGATCTTCCTGCCGCCTGCGGCGGAGCGCACGCGTGTGCCGGCGTTGTACTGGCTCTCGGGCCTCACGTGCACGGAAGATAACTTCAGCGTCAAGGCCGGCGCACAGCGTTACGCGGCGGAGCTCGGTCTCGCCCTGATCATTCCGGACACGAGTCCTCGCGGCGTCAACATCCCGGGCGAAGACGCACAAATGGATGTCGGAACCGGCGCCGGGTTTTACGTCAATGCGACGCAAGCGCCTTGGGCCGCTCATTACCGCATGTACGACTACGTTCTCGACGAGCTCCCGGCCGTAGTCAATGCGAACTTCCCGGTCGATCCGGCACGCAAGTCCATCAGCGGCCACTCGATGGGCGGCCACGGGGCTCTGATCATCGGTGTCGGCAACCCGGAGCGTTACCGGTCCGTGTCGGCGTTCTCCCCGATCGCCGCGGCCAGCGAATCCGGTTGGGGTCAGCATGCCCTCACGGCCTATCTCGGGACCGACCGTGAGAGCTGGTTGCCGTACGACGCGTCGGCTGTGATTCGCGCACGCCCGAGCCAGCACGAGCTGTTGGTCGATCAGGGCATGGCGGATCCGTATCTCGACCAGCTCCGACCGAACGATCTCAAGGAAGCTTGCCGCAAATCGGGTCAGCGCCTGACCCATCGCGAGCGGCCGGGCTATGACCATGGCTATTACTTCGTGAGCACGTTCATCGCGGAGCACCTGCGCTTTCACGCGGACGCGCTGCGCTGACGCAACAAGCCATGCCGTCGTTGCCGACTACCCTTCCGGACGACCCGCTCCCGACTGTGAAAGGCTGGCTCGCCGAAGCCGAGGCGCTCGGGCGCCGCAACACCAACGCGATCGCACTCGCGAGCACCGACCTTGCGGGACGGCCATCGGTGCGCATGGTGCTGGTCAAAGACCTCGTGGCGGCGGGTTATCTCGTGTTCTATACGAACTACGGTTCACGCAAGGCCGTCGAGCTCGAGGCAACGGGTCGCGCCGCCGCGGTGATCTACTGGCACGAGCTCGGCCGGCAGGTTCGCTTCGAAGGCGTCGTCGTCCGGTCGCCGGAAGCCGAGAGCGATGCGTACTTCGCGACGCGGCCACGGCAAAGCCAGATCAACGCCTGGAGCAGCGAGCAGAGTCGTTCGCTCGCCGATGTCGGTGAGCTCGAACGCCGCGCGGCCAGGATCGCGGTCGAACGAGGCGGGGGGTCCCCGGAGCAAGCGCTGCCGCGCCCCGCATTCTGGGGCGGTTACAGGCTGTGGCTCGATGCCGTCGAGCTGTGGGTCGAGGGCGCACATCGTTTCCACGAGCGCGTTCGCTACGAACGGCGCCTGGAACCGAAGGACGCCCATTCGTTCACGGCCGACCGTTGGCGTTGGCACCGATTGCAACCCTAGGCGACGAGAGCGTTTACGTGATCCAGACGGAGACGATTACCTGTCCGTACTGCTGGCAACCGATCGAGGTCGTGCTCGATCTATCGGTGGAGTCGCAGCGTCAGGTCGAGGATTGTTCCGTGTGCTGCCGTCCGATCGTGATCACCTACCGCGCCGAGGACGGCGAGCTCGCGGAGCTCGACGTCGAAGCCGAGAGCTCGGCGTGATTCGGCTGTGTGCTCTGCCGCTGCTGGCGCTGCAGCTCGCAGCCGTCGCCGTCGCCGTCGCCGAGGAAAGGATCGTCGACGTCCGCCAGGGGACGAACCTTTCGGTCACACTCGCACCACACGGCCAGACGCTCGTGGTCGACCTGCTCGGCCAGCTGTGGAGCTTGCCCGTTGCGGGCGGTGGCGCAGTACCTCTCACACCCGCCGGGTCCGAGGCACGCAACCCGCGCTTCAGCCCGGACGGCAGCCGCATCGTCTATCAGAAACGCAGCGCCGAGCAGTGGGACCTTGCGCTACTCGACATCGCGACCGGCATGGAGCAGCCGCTCACGGCTACTGCTCATGACGAGCGCGAGCCGGATTTCACTGCGGATGGCCGTTCGGTCGTGTTCGCGGCGAATCGCGACGGACACTTCACGCTGTGGTCGCTCGCGCTCGACGGCGGCGCTCCCACTCCGCTCACGGACGCGCGCGGCGATTCGGCGTTTCCGACCGTGTCCGCGCAAGGGCATGTCGCGTACGTTCATTTGCAGGACGGCGAGTGGTCCGTCCGCGTGCGCGACCCGAGCGCCGCGGTCACGACCGTGCACACTAGCACCCAGCGACTATCGGCCCCGACTTGGCGGCCGGGCGGCGGCGTGCTGGTGTTCGGCGAGCAGGACTCCGCGCGCTCGAGCCACCTGCAGATGCTGCTCCTTCCCGAACCGCGCGTGATGAAGCCGTTGAGCGGCAGTGAGGACCTGTTCGCTGGGCGCGCGGCCTGGTTGTCGGCCGCCGAGTTCATCTATGCCGCCGACGGGCAACTCTGGCGCCGAGAGATCGCGACTCCGATCCGGCGGCCAATCCACCTTTTCGCCGCATCGACGGTCGAGGCCGCCACGACGCCGATGAACCTTCCGCGACTGGATCCGCAGGGGGAACGCGTTGCTCGCGGTATCAACGGCATCGTTCGTTCGTCGAACGGGCGCGACACCGCGTTCACGGCTCTCGGCGACGTTTGGCTCGCGGAGCGCGGGCCACCACAGCGCCTGACCGAGGACGTGTTCGTGGACTTGGATCCAAGCTTTTGGCCCGACGGCGAGTCCATCGTGTTCAGCAGCGAGCGCACGGGGCAATTCGAGCTGTGGCGAGTGTCGCTGAAGGACGATCATCGGCTTACGCAACTCACATTCGGCGCGCTGCTACCGCGTTATCCGGCCGTCTCGAGTGACGGCAAGCAGATCGCTTACCTCGAACGCACCACGCTCGAGCCGTGGGCGCCGTCGATCTTGAAGGTGCGCGACGCCGGAAACGGCATCGAGACCATCGTCGCGCGGGACTTGATCGCGCCGGCACCGCCCGAGTGGTCGGAGGACGGGCGAGTGCTTCGCGTGCACGCGCGTTCGGCCACGCTCACGAGCGGCGCGGCGCGCTCATTCACGGCAGAGCTTCAAACGACCGACGACGGAGAGGGCGAGGTAAGCGAACCGCCGAACGTCACTTGGGCCGCGCCTGCCCCTCCCGCCGACTATGTCGTGCAAATCGGCCGCTTGTTCGACGGCGTGCAGGGAACGTACCGGCGCCACGTCGACCTACACGTGCGGGCCGGTCGCATTGCGGCCATCGTGGGTCGAGGCGTTCTGCCTACGGAAGGCGAGATCGTGGACGCGCGTGACGCCACCGTGATTCCAGGGCTCATCGACGTGCACGCTCACTTGAGCTCGCTGACCGGCGAGCGGCTCGGACGCACCTGGCTTGCATACGGGGTCACGACGGTCCGAGAGATTGCGCCAAACCCTCTCGAAGCGTTGGAGCGAGCCGAGCTGTGGGCCAGCGAGCGGGCGCCGGGGCCGCGGCTGCTGATCACCCCCGCGATGGGCTCGGCACCCGCGAGCGACGAAACGCCGATCCGGCCCTACTCCGGAATCGCGGCCGGTCTTGCGCACAGCCTGCAACGCCAAGCGACGAGCGTCGGGGTCGCCGGATTCGATTCGTCGTCGTTGTCGGCACGACTCGCCGGCGCAATCGCGACGCCGACCACGGAGCTTCCGCTGTCGCCTGGCCTTTCGGCCTATCAAGACGGCATCGGCCGGCTGATCGCGTCCGATACGACGTTCGTGACCGGGCTTGCCGCGCTCGCGGGGCTCAAGGACAGACCGGCCTTGGGCCGCGACCCGGCGTACCGTGCACTGTTCACCCCGGTCGAGCAGGCCGCCTGGACGCGCCCCGACGACTCCGGGGCCGCGGTGCCCATCCTCTTGGAGACGGTCGCCCGGCTGGTCCGCGCGGGCGGCCGGGTCGCCGTGGGTTCCGATGCCCCGGCGGCTCCGCACGGCCTCGGCACGCATCTCGAGCTCGACCTGCTAGCGCAGGCGGGTCTGCCGAACGACCAGGTCCTGCGAATGGCCACGATCCAGGGGGCTCTGGCCCTCGGGCTCGAGCGGGACATCGGTACGCTCGAGGAAGGAAAGCTCGCTGATTTCGTGGTTCTCGAAGGCGACCCGTTGATGGAGATCGACGCGACGCTGACGATCGTTGCGGTCGTGAAGGGCGGCGTCTGGCGTGACCGGGCAGCGCTCATCACGGCTCCGTAGCCGTGTCAGCGACGTTTACGATCGCCCCGGGGCCGACTGCTCGCCGACGTCGCGGACCGTACAAAGTTGCGCACCCTTTAGAAACAACCGGTTATCGATCGTTAGTGAATCGACACGCGAGGATAGATCGCTAAGACGGCTGTCGACCCGTTTTACAGGCGGGCCCTGTTTTCTGAGGCATCGGACCAGAGGTTTGCGCTACCGGCCTGTTTTTGCTGTGCTTTCGCTCCGTGGCATGTGTCTTGCTTTATCCAGTGCGTCCCCACCCAGGGACTAGTGAGTGCGCAAACTGACAGAAAACGATGCGAATTCGCAAAGGGTTCTGTTAAATTTGAAAGCGTTATAGAAGAACAAGAAAGTAGAAGAACAAGAAAAGAAATTGGCTGGACAATAACAACAAGCCGCTCCGCGCCTTCGGGCGCAACGAGCAACAGCCAGGCCGCATACTTGAAACCGTAAACTCCGATAACAAAAAGATCTGACCCGGCGTTCCCACCGCCGGGTTTTTTCTTTTTGGGGCCCGAAAAAATCCGATTCGTGATCAGTGCCCGCGTGCGCGCGGCGCCCTCATGCTTCACTGACCATCCGAGTCGCGCGAGTCGAACTTCGTGCTCAAACGTCTGCGCATCGCAGTGTTGCTGTACGTGCTTCTGTTCGTTGCCGCGGCACAGTTCTTCACGTCGCAACGGATGACGGATTGGGACGCGCCGTTGTGGGTCGACGTCTACACCGTCGCCGGCGACGACACCGACACAACGCGCCGCTACCTCGACGGTCTCGCCGCGACGGAGTTCAACGACGTCGAAGCGTTCTTGAATCGGGAAGCGCAACGCCATGGCGTGCAGCTCGAGCAACCGTTCGAAGTGCGGATCGTCGGCGAGCACCGCGATCCGCTCCCGAGTCTCGACTCCACCGCGAGCGGCCTCGACGTGCTTTGGTGGAGCTTGCGAATGCGCTGGCTAGCAACGCGACTGCGTTGGCAACAAGAGGGACCGAGCGGCGACATCATGGTGTTCGCGGTGTTTCACGAGCCGTCCGCCGGCGTGGCCCTCGACCGCTCGACCGCGCTCGAGAAGGGGCTGGTCGCCGTCGCGAACTTATTTGCGGACCGCACTGCGCGCGGCTCGAATCAAATCGTGCTCGCCCACGAGCTGCTTGCACACTCTCGGCGCAAGCGACAAGTACGCGCCGGGGTCGAACCTCCCGCTGTTCCCCGAAGGCTATGCATCGCCGGACGCGCGGCCGTTGCTGCCGCAAGCCAAGGCCGAGCTGATGGCCGGCCGCAGACCTACGACCAACACCGAAGCCGAGACGCCCGACAGCCTCGGCGACGTGGTCGTCGGCACGGCGACCGCTCTCGAGATCGGTTGGCGCACTCTCTGATCTCAAGGCGCCGTATCATGAGTGCCGCGCCAGCAAGACTGGAACGGCTCCATGGGTCATCGGCTCAGCAAGATCTATACGCGCACCGGCGATGACGGGACGACGGGTCTCGGAAATGGCGAGCGCGTGGACAAATGCGACGAGCGTGTCGAAGCGTTCGGCACGGTCGATGAGACGAACAGCGCGCTCGGGCTGCTGCTCGCGGAGAGCGACATCCCTGCGCCGGTTCGCGCTTGCCTGACACGAGTGCAACACGAGCTGTTCGAAATCGGCGGCGAGCTCTCGTTACCCGGATATCGCAAGATCGTCGCAGAGCACGTCACCGCGCTCGAACGCGACCTCGATGGATTCAACGATGACCTGCCGCCTCTCGAGGAGTTCGTGCTACCGGGAGGCAACCGGGTCGCGGCGATCTGTCATGTCGCGCGCACGATCTGCCGGCGCGCCGAGCGCCGCGCCTGGGCGGCTGCCAACGTGACGGACGTGAACTCCGATCTGCTCCGCTATCTTGAATCGACTGTCGGACCTCCTATTCGTGATCGCGCGCGTGCTCGCGCGCCAAAACGGGGGCCGGGAGGTCCTCTGGCAACGCTAGGTCACGGCGCCGCGTTCGGCGAGTAGCCGGCGAAGCACGTTCCAATCGAACGCCGGGCCCGGGTCGGTCTTGCGGCCCGGAGAGATGTCGCTATGCCCAACGACGTCTGCGTTTCGAAGCGACGGATAAGCGTGGCGCAACGCTCCGATCAACGTCGCGAGCACCGCATATTGCCGCACGTCGTACGGCACGTCGTCGGCACCCTCGAGCTCGATGCCAACCGAGAAGTCGTTGCAGCCCGTCCGGCCGCAGTATGAGGATTGCCCCGCATGCCAGGCGCGCCGCGTGAACGGCACGTATTGAGTCACCGCGCCGTCACGCGCGATCAGCGCGTGCGACGACACCGTCATCGTGCAGATCGTCGCGAAGAACGGGTGCTCCGTTCCAGGCAAATCGTTGCAGAAAAGCCGGTCGATCCAACCATTGCCGAATTGCCCCGGCGGCAAGCTGATTCCGTGCACGACGATCAGGCCGAGCTCGGATCCGGGCGGCCGCTCATCGAAGTTCGGAGACGCGACGCGACGCACTCCTTCGATCCATCCTGTCGCCGCGTCGATGATCACGCGGGCTAATATAGCAGCCCGAGACTTGCGCTTCGCGTGGGACTAGACGACGCATGACACTTCTCTCGCACCGCTTGCCGCGACTGTTCGTGGAACGCGATCTCGACGGCGCGAGTGCGACGCTCGACGAGCAGGAAGCGCACTACTTGGGCAATGTGTTGCGCCTCGGCCGCGGCGATCAGCTGATCGCGTTCAATGGGCGCGGCGCCGAACGCCATGCGAGCATCGAGTCACTACAGCGCCGTGTCGCCGTGCTCGAGCTTACGGCCGCACTTTCGCCGCTGCCGGAATCGCCGCTCGATCTCACGCTGGTGCAAGCCCTGCCGAAATCCGACGCGATGGATCTGATCGTGCAGAAGGCCACCGAGCTCGGCGTGCGGACGCTCGTGCCCGTCCACACCGAGTTCAGCGTCGTCAAGCTCGATGCCGAGCGCAGCGAGCGGCGTTCGTTGCACTGGCGCAAGGTCGCACAGAGCGCGTGCGAGCAGTGCGGGCGGCATCGACCGCTACGGATCGAAGCGGCGGCTCCGCTCGCGGCGGGCCTCGAGCTCGTGGCGGCGGTCGGCACGCGGCTCGCGCTCGAGCCCTCCGCGGAAAGGTCGTTGAAAGAGATCGAGCCGCCGAACCAGGGCCTCGCGATCGCAATCGGGCCCGAAGGCGGGTTCGGCGCCACGGACTTGCGGCGGCTCGACGCTGCCGGATTCACACGCGTCACGTTCGGCCGCAGGGTGCTGCGCGCCGAGACTGCCGCGATCGCGGTCTCGGCAATCGCAGCGTCGTTGTGGGGAGATCTCTAAGACCCCGGCCGGCGCGCGTCAGGTCGCTAAGGGTAAGTCCGCGATCATCCGCTCCAGGCGTTCGACGTCGGGGATCAACGGGTACTCGTGGATCATGCGCGCCCGACACAGAGCGGGCACGTTGTCCGGCAACGGCTGCTCCGTCTCGAGGCCCAGCACATCGGCGTTCACACGCACGAGCTGCGGGAAACCTTGCGTCAGAATTCCGTAGAAGCCGGATTTCAGCTCGTTCGTGATCGCGTGAAACACGACGACGCGCGTTCGGTTGCGGCGCGACTTGCGCTCATCGCCGGCGGCGCCGTCGAACGACACGACAGGCACGCGCCGATTGTTCCATTCGATCGTGCCCAAGAACCACCCCGGCATTGCGTCGTCACGGCTGCGTGCCGCATCGGCGAATGCGATGACCTCGGCGACGCACATGCGCGGCACGAGCAACCGCTCGTCGCGAAGCGGAATCAGGAGGCTGTAGAGCTCTTTCTGTTCGGTGGCCATCGGCTCACAGCTCCCGGCCGAGCAATGCGGAGATGGCCGCAACGAGCTGGCTCTCCTGATAGGGCTTGCTCAAGTAGTCGTTGACGCCGATCTCGATGGCCTTCGCACGATGCTTCTCACCCGAGCGGGACGTGATCATGATGATCGGCAGATTCTTGAGCTTCGTATCGTTGCGCACGTGCGTGGCCAGTTGATAGCCGTCCATGCGCGGCATCTCGATGTCGAGCAGGATGATGTCGACCGGGTGCTCCTGAAGCACGGTGATCGCGTCGAGACCGTCGCGGGCCGTGTAGACCTTCGCACCGCGGCGTTCGAGCAACCGCTGCGTGACTCGCCGCATCGTGATCGAGTCGTCGACGACGAGCGCCGTCAGGTGCGTCGCGGGAACGGGCTGCGGCGCGGGCGTCGGCAGCGCCTCGGTCGGCCGGTGCGCACGCACCAGCGTGCCGGGGTCGAGGATCATGATCACGCGGCCGTCGCCGAGAATCGTCGCGCCGGTGACGCCGGGCACGCTCGCGATATGCGGCCCGAGCGTCTTCACGACGATCTCGCGGCTGCCTTCGAGCGAGTCCATCAACAATGCGGTCGAGTTGTCGCCGGCGCGTATCAACACGAGCGACACCGCATTCTCGTCTTCGGGCAACGCCGACGGCGCCGAGCCCACGAGACTGCCCAGGTGCTGAATTCGATACACGACGCCGCCGTAGTCGAGCTTCGGCTCGTCCTGCGTCAGGTGCTTCAGGATCTTGTCGCGCGACAGGCGAGTGATGCCCTCGACGGTCGGCAGCGGCAAGGCAAAGGTCTCCTCGCCGACGTTCACGATCAGCGCGTGCGTGATCGCGAGCGTGTACGGCAGCCGGATCACGAACCGGGTGCCTTGGCCCGGCATCGTCTCGATCCTGAGCGAGCCGCCGAGCTTCTTGATCTCGTTGTCGACCACGTCCATTCCGACCCCGCGCCCGGCGGCCTGCGTCAATTCGCTCGCAGTACTGAAGCCCGGCTGCAAGATCAATTCGATCGCCTGCTCGTCGGTGATCTTCTGATTCTCGGCCACGAAGCCCTTCTCGAAAGCCTTGCGCCGAATCGCGGCGAGGTCCAGACCGCCACCGTCGTCGCTGACCTCGGTGATGACCTCGGATCCTTCGCGGCGGATCTTGAGGAGCACCTTGCCAACGTCAGGCTTGCCGCGCCTGCGCCGTACGTCCGGGCTCTCGATGCCATGCGCGACGGCGTTACGGAGCAAATGCTCGAACGGCGGCAGCATCGACTCCAAGACCTGGCGGTCGATCTCGCTGGCCTCGCCTTCGATGTCGAGCTCCGCCTGCTTGCCGGTGTCGGTGCAGGCTTGGCGAACGATGCGCTGCAGCCGCGGCACGTGCCGATTGAACGGCACCATGCGCGTCTGCATCAGCCCGTTTTGCAGCTCGGACGTGACTCGCGCCTGCTGCGTCAGCAACGTGTCGGCCTCGCCGGTCAACCCGTTCAAGAGCTCATTGATGCTCGCGACGTCGTTGGCAGACTCCGCGAGCGCGCGCGACAACTGCTGAATCGTCGAGTAACGATCGAGCTCGAGCGGATCGAAGCCGGTTTGAACGTCCGCGTCCTCCTGATGCCGATGCAGAATCTGCGCCTCGGTCTCGGCCTCGAGCTTGCGGAGCTGCTCGCGAAGGCGCGACACCGTGCCACCGAGCTCGCCCAAGTGAAACTCTATCGAGTGCAGCTGCTGGCTCAGGCGCGACTGGAAGATGTTGATCTCGCCGGCGCCGTTCAACAGCAGGTCGAGCAGGCTCGCGTCGACGCGCGCGATCTCGGCCCGCTCGGCGGCTCGCGGCTCGACGACGGGCGGCGTCGCAGCTTGGGGCGGCGGCGCTTCGACCTCGGGCTTAAGCTCCACGACCGCGTCCGGCAGCGCAATGACCACGCCGGGCGGATCCACGACGGTCTGCTCGTGAGCCACGAACGCCTCTTCGGGCGCGGCCGGCTCCTCGACCGTCGGATCCTCGATGACCTCGGCCGCGGTGCGAAAGTCCTCGATCACGGGGTCATGGGAAGGCGGCGGGAGCTCTATCTCTTCGAGCTGACGAAGGTCAGCCTCGGTCAAATCGATCGCCGGAACGTCGGCGGACTTCCGCTCCACCGGGGGCGGAGCCGCTCGCGGCGCCTCCGCAGCGGGCTCGGCTGGCGACAAGGGCGCAACGGGTGCCGCGGCAACCGGTGCGACCGGCGCAGGCGCCGCGGCGCTCGCGACGACCGGAGCCTCGGAGCCCTCGAGCTGAGCGATCAGTGCCGCCACCGGCGCGACACCGCGGCCGGCATCGATCGCGTCGCGCATCTGTTGCAGCTCGTCGAGGCCCCGCTGCACGAGGTCCAACGAGGCCTGCGTCGGTCGGCTGCGTCCTTCCGCGATCCGTGCGAGCAGCGTCTCGAGCGCATGGCTCAGATCGCCCATCGGCATGACACCCGCCATGCGGGCTCCGCCCTTCAGGGTGTGCAGGTGGCGCTGCAGCATCGCAACGGAGCTTTGCTCTTGACGCTGTCGTACGTCCTGCAGCGCGGCTTGCGAGCTGTCGAGTATCTCGGCGGCTTCCTCGGCGAAAATCGCCGCGATCTCGGGATCGAATCCGCCTTCCTCGGGTGCGACGACCGGGGAGGCGTGGCGGGCGCGGCGGCGGGTTGCGCCGCGGGCGCAGACGCCGCAGATTCGATGCGCGCGTCGAGCCCTTCGAGCGCCTTGCGGACCGCGGGATCGGGCTGCACGATGCGGCCCTCGGTCAGACCCGTGGCCATCGCCTCGATCTGATCCGCGGCCGCCCGCAGCGCGTCGAGCCCGGACACACTCAAGCCAACGTTCGATTCGAAATGGCGGCGCAGCTGCTCGGCCAACGGCGCGGCGAGCGTCATCACGGGCTCGAAGCCCGCCATGCGTGCGCTGCCGAGCAGCGTATGGCAGGCGCGAAACAGCGGCTCGTCGACGGTGTGCGGCGCGGTCGCAGGCGGCGACGCCGCCAAGAAGTCGCGAATGACGCCGAGGTGCCCGCGCAGCTCCTTGACGAAGATGTCGGCAAGCACGGGATCCATCGCGGGCTCTGGCGGCGCTTCGGACGGCGCCTGCACGCGCAGCGACTGGCTCGTGATGCTCGCGGCATCCGGATCGCCTTCCGCGAAGGCCTCCGCGCGCTTCATCAGCAGTTGCACGTCGACCTTCGGACTCAAGCCGATCTCGAGTTGCTCGAGGAGCTGAGGCAATGCCCCGCACGCCTCCTCCACGAAGGAAACCATCGCCGGCGTCGGCTCGAGCGTCTGGTTGATGACTCTATTCAGCAGATTCTCGATGTTCCAAGCGAACTCGCCGAGCAACTGCGCGCCGACCATGCGCCCGCTGCCCTTCAAGGTGTGGAACGAGCGCCGCGTCGCGATCAGAGCCTCGGAGTTCTCTCGGTCCGAAGTCCACTGAGGCAGATTGCGCGCGATGTTCGCGATCTCCTCCTTGGCCTCCTCGATGAACACCTCGACGAGCTCGGGATCGGAGCGCCCATCCTCGACCTGCATCACGCTCGGCGCGGACACAGCCGCCTTCGCCGCGACGGGCGCAGGCGGTGCCGTCGCGCGGCGGCCGCGGGTTGCGCGGCGCTTTTCGCGACGGGCAATTTCTCGAGCAAGTCGAGACAACGCTCGGCGTTCTCGAGCATGTACCACGGGTCGCTGCGCCCCGCGCTGACGGTCTCCATGTAGTACTCGACACTCACGATTGCATCCGCGAGGCGCTCGAGGTATTCGGGCCGCAGCTTCGTGCCGGCCGCGAGCCGCGTGCTGATTACGATGCCGACGCGGTCGATGACCGCGACGGCCTTCGGCTTCCCGAGCATCAACAGGCCGGCCCCGATGCCACGCAGCTGCGGCTTGGCCTGCTCGAGTGGCCGCAGATCGGCGGGATTGTCGACGAGCGCGATCACGGCTTCTTTGACCTTGGCGAGATTGACCGCGCACTCTCCCATCACGGCCTGCGTGACTTGCTGCTGCTGAGCATCGCCCTCGGTCCTCGGGTCCACGTGCTCCGCGTCGTCGCTCGGCAGCACCGCGCGCACGAGCTCGCGATCGAGCGTGTCCTCGACGTCGAGCAACGTCGCGGCAATTTTCTCGAGCGCCGTTTGATCGATGACCTTGCCGTTCGCGACGATCGCGGCCAGCTCTTGCGTCTCGCGCTGAATCTGCGCGCGAGCTCTCTCGAGGCCGAGCACGCCGAGCGTGTCGCCGATCTTCTTCAACATGTCGAGCTGGGCGCCCAGCTTGTCGACGGATTGCATCCCGGTACGGACAAAGATGTCGAGCGCGTCTTTGACCTGTCCCAAGTCTTCCTTGATCGCCTGCGCGACCGTGCGCATGAGCTTGACGCTGGGGCCCGACAGCCCCTCGCGCGCCTGGTCGACCTGTAGGTCGCCCGGCAGCATCTCACCGAGGTTGTATTTCTTTCGGAGCGACTCGACACGCGGGTCCGTGGAATTGGCCCGTGCCACGTAGTACAGCAGGCTGTTCAGCAGCTCGACCGGCGGCGCGTTGATCAACGCGGACTCGCCGCCATCCGCGAGCCGCTTGAGCTGCCGATCGGCCTGGCCGATCAGCCGTTTCAGCGTGACGCTGGGCTCGAGGCCGCCGGCGCGGATCGCGGTCAGCACGGCCGTCAGCACGGTCCAGAGCTGCTTGACCTGCTCGCTTGCAGCCGCGCGCTCGAGGTTCGTCGAGACCCGCAGCAGCTCGTCGAGATGCCGAGCCGGTTCGGCGCCTTTGATCCATCCGAGCAGCGCCGCCTGGAACGGCTGCCTGAAACGATGGGCAAGCTTATCGAAGCCGCGCCCAACCTCGGCGCCGGCGGCGCCAGGCGCGCGCGCCTCGATGTGCCGCTCGAACGGCCCGGCATTCAGTAGCACGAGCGTGCCCTCGGACAGCGACGGCTTGTCGCGGGCCTGCCGGAGGTCGTTCAACAACGGCAACAGGGCCAATGCCACGTCCCTGCCGCCGCTGAGCAGCCGCTCGAGGTACGCCGGCAACTGCACCATCGCGCGCGTCAGCGCCTCGATGCCTTGCTCGACCTTGTCACCTTCCTTGGCTTCAGCCAGGCGCCGGCACGTCTGTTCCATTTCCTCGGCGAGCAGCGCGGCGCCGTGGATCTCGACGATCTTCAGCGCCCCGCGCGCCGCATGCAGGTGGTCGGCCGTGCGCGCCAACGCATCAGCGCCGGCGCGACCGTCGACATAGTCCTCGAGCTGGGTCCGCGCCGCGTCGAGCGTGCTCTGCAGCTCTCGATTCACGAGCTCGAGCGCGTGCGCGGCCAGATCGTCCATCGCCTGGGTGGCCACGCGCACTATCCGGACTTGAGTCGGCGCGGCGCGCCTGGCGCAGCGGCAGGGGCAACGGGCGCCGGAGCGGGCGGCGTCGCCTTCTCGGCGCGTTGGAGGCTGGCCGCCACGCGCTCGGCGCTCAACACGCCGGTCCCGCCGCTCTGATCCGGCAGCGCGAATCCGGAAACGCTGCGCCTAAGCTGCGACGCAAGCTCCGACAGCTTGCTGATGGCCGTGGACGTGGCCGCGGTCGATTCGTTCGTCTTCGAGCTGATCTCGCGCAGCACGTGCATGTTCTTCGTGATCGCGCCCGCGACGCTCGTTTGTTCCTTGGCCGACCCGGAGATGTTGTGGACGAGGCTCGCGATCTGGTGCGACACCTGTTCGATCTCGTCCAGAGAGGCGCCGGCGTTCTCGGCCAGCAACGCGCCGCCGACGACATCGGTCGTGCTGCGTTCCATCGACATCACTGCTTCGTTCGTGTCCGACTGAATCGTGCTGACGAGCACCTCGATCTTCTTGGTGGCCGCCGTCGAGCGTTCCGCGAGCTTTTGCACCTCGTCGGCGACGACGGCGAACCCGCGGCTGGCCTCGCCGGCCCGTGACGCTTCGATCGAAGCGTTCAACGCGAGGATGTTTGTCTGCTCGGCGATCTCTTCGATCAGCTCGACGATGTTGCCGATCTCTTGCGAGCTCTCGCCGAGACGCTTGATGCGTTTGCTGGTGTCCTGGATCGTCTCGCGAATCGTGTTCATGCCAGCGATGGTTCGACGCACGGCTTCGCCGCCTTTGTGCGCGATTTCGACGGAATGGCGTGCGACGTCGGAGCAGCGCTCCGCGTTGCCGGCGACCTCCTCGATCGAGATCGCCATGCGTGCCATCGACTCCGACGCCGCGGCAGCCTGCTTCGCTTGCGTCTCCGCCGAGCGCAACAAGTGGCGCGACGTGCCTTCGGTTTGCTTCGATGCCGCGTCGACGAGAATCGAGGAATCGTTGATCGTCGTAACGAGCTCGCGCAGGGCCTCGATCGCATAATTAATGGAGTCGGCGATCGCGCCCGTGATGTCCTCGGTCACGGTGGCCTGCACCGTAAGGTCGCCGTCGGCCAGGCTCGACAGCTCGTCGAGCAGCCGCAGGATCGCCTGTTGATTGCGTTCGTTCTGTTCCGTCTGACTCTCGGCGGCACGACCGAGATCTCGGGTTCTGTAATGCACGAACGCCATCAGTGCCGCGATCATCAGCGCAGCGCCGACGAGCAGCAGCGGCAGCCAGCCCATGCCGCCGCCGCTGCCGCCGCCGGGCCCGATGTCCATGTAGCGCGTCAGAAGCTCGGAAGCCGCCGAATCGAGGTCGGCAGCGGCTGTCTCGGCGGCCACGAGCGTGCCCGCGCCGACGCCGAGCGCGCCGATGCCTTTGCGGGCTCTTTCGAGTAGGCGGTCGATCGAGGTGAGGTCGCTGTCAGCCGACTCGTTGCGGACCGGCACCACACCGAGCGTGGCGTCCTCGCCGCGCAAGCCGCGCACGAATTGGCCGAGGTATTGCTCGGCATCGCCGATGCGGCTCACGACTTCGTCGACGGCGACACCGGGGCCGAGCGAGCGGACATTCTGCTGCAGCGATTCGACGGTGAGCTCGAAGCGCGCGATGTACGGTTGATTGGTCGCGAGATCCGCCGGCGCCAGGACGCTTGCGACATTGCCGACGTTCACCAACAGCTCAGGTGCGAGATCGAGCACGTCCTGTCGCGCCGCGTCGAGCTCGGCGAATTTGCCCTTGAGCTCGAGCAGCGCCGCGATCCTCGAGTCGATTCGTTGCCAGAGCGCGGTATCGGTTGCGAGCCGTCGCGCCGCTTCGTTCGCTGTCTCGTCCCCCTGGAGGGCGTTGCGCAACCTCTGCATCGTTGCGCGGCTCGTATTCAATGAGTCGAAGGCCGAGGAGTCGCCCGAGATCGCGCTGCGGGCGTCCGTGCGAGCCGACTGCGTGATCGCGACGAGCTTGCCAACCCCCCCGTCGCCACCGCCCGCATCGCCGTTCCACCAAACCGCGACGGCCGCGGCGAGCAACGCGACGGCGACCGCCAATCCCAACACCGGCAACAGCTTCGGCCACAGGCTCGAGTGGTTCATGCCCCTAGGCCCTCACCGCTTCGCCGGCCGTCAGGAACAATGGGTCCTCGAGCAGCTTGAGCAGGCTGAATCGCGGCCACAGCTCGGTGCCGCGACGATAGCTTCCTTCGAGATAGTGCTCGCAACGAATCACACCCGGCGACGCCTCGGGACGATAATCCGAAGCCCCGAAACGCCGAAATCCGACGACCTCGTCGACGATGAGCCCGGTCGGCACGTCGCGACTCGCGACTACCAGCACGCGCGCCTGGCGGTCCGAGGACGGCGACCCCGCACCCAGGAAGGACTTCAGGTCGACGACCGTGAGCAGTTGCCCGCGTAGGTTCGCGATGCCGCGCAACCAGGGCTTGGCACGCGGCACCCTCGTGATCTGGTCAGGTATCGGCAGCACCTCGCGAACGTCGGCGCGGCTCGTGACGAATCTCTCGGCGCCGAGCCTGAAGCCGATGCCGACCCATTCGTCGGCCGACGTCGGGCTGCCTTCCCGAGCGGCGATCGCCGCGCGCGCACGCGACTCGAGCTCGAGCAGGAGCTCGAACGGCTGCTGGGCCAACGCCTGGAGATTCAAGCGTTCGACCCCCGCTCGAGCACTTCCTGGGCCTTGGCGACGAGCACGGCCTCGCTGACCGGCTTGACGAGATAGTCGACGGCGCCCTGGCGCATGCCCCAGATCCGGTCGGTTTCCTGATCCTTCGTCGTGATCATGACGACCGGTATCGATTTCGTTTGCGGGTCGCGCGTGAGCGTGCGCGTGGCCTGGTAGCCGTTTATCCGCGGCATCACGACGTCCATGAAGATCAGGTCCGGCCGCACCTCGCGGGCGAGGCTCAAGCATTCGGAGCCGTCGGCCGCGGACACCGTATCGAAGCCGTGCTTCTCGAGGGCCGTCTTCAAGACGTGCACCTCGGTAGGCGAATCGTCGACGATCATGATCAGAGCCATAACGATCCCCTGCGACCCGGCTACTTGGCCACGTGACTATGGATGGCGCCGAGCAGCTCGTCCTTGGTGAAGGGTTTGGTCAGGTATTGCTCGGAGCCGACGAGACGGCCGCGAGCCCGATCGAACAACCCGTCCTTGCTCGAGAGCATGATGACGGGCGTGTCCTTGTACACCTTGTTGTGCTTGATCAGCGAGCAAGTCTGGTAGCCGTCGAGACGCGGCATCATGATGTCGACGAAGATGATGTCGGGGCGGTGATCGGCGATCTTCGACAGCGCGTCGAAGCCGTCGACGGCCGTGAACACTTCACAGCCTTCCTTGGCCAGCAACGTCTCTGCGGTTCTGCGAATTGTCTTGCTATCGTCGATGACGAGGATCTTGAGCCCCTGCAAGTCGTTCTTCGGGTTCACTGCACTGCTGCCAGACACTTAGCTCTCCTCCCGCAGGCCGCCCCGCGCCTCCCCGACCTCGAGCCGAAGCAGGTAACTCTCGGACTCAACGCGCCTTTTAACATATCGGCGTCATGCCTTCCATCGACTGAGGCGCGCGCGTTTGAGATCACTCGGCGACCCTCGGCCCGGGGTCCTGTGCGCCGACGGCGTTCGACAGAATCGGGTTATGGTAGCGTTGCGCTTTTTCGCGAAACTGCGAACCCGCACGCAAAAAGCGAGGAATCGTGATGAGCCAGTCCCGACGGTTGCTCGGCGTCGTCATGGACCCGATCGAGACGATCAAGCCGAAGAAGGACTCGACGCTTGCGATGCTACTGGCTGCGCAGCGCCGCGGCTGGGACATCGTCTATTTACGTCAGCAGGATCTCGAGGTTCGCGACGGCGCACCACGGGGCCACGGCTCACGGCTGACCGTGCGCGACGATACGGAGCGCTGGTTCGAGATCGGCACCCCCTGGATCGGCGGGCTCGAAGGGCTCGATGCCCTGCTGATGCGCAAGGACCCGCCGTTCGACATGGAGTACATCTACACGACGTACATCCTCGAGCTCGCCGAGAATCGCGGCTTGCTCGTCGTCAACAAGCCCGCGAGCCTGCGCGACATCAACGAGAAGGCGTACACGGCCTGGTTCCCGCAGTGCACGCCGCCGAGCCTCGTGACGCGCTCGCGGACGGCGCTGCTCGAGTTCTTGAAGGAGCACGGCAAGGTCGTGCTGAAGCCGTTCGACGGCATGGGCGGCCAGTCGGTTTTCGTGCGTCACCGCCGGCGATCTCAACACCAACGTGATCATCGAGACGCTGACGGACGACGGAGCGCGATTCACGCTGGCTCAGCGCTACATCCCCGAGATCGTCAACGGCGACAAGCGCGTGTTGCTGATCGACGGCGAGCCGATCGACTATGCGCTTGGCGCGCATCCCAGCACCCGGCGAAAGCCGCGGCAATCTCGTCATGGGCGCCAAGGGCGAAGGCCGGCCGCTTACCGAACGCGACCGCTGGCTCTGCGGCCAGGTGGGCCCGATGCTGACAAGCCAAGGGCGTGCTGTTCGCGGGCCTCGACGTCATTGGCGACTACTTGACCGAGATCAACGTCACGAGCCCGACGGGAATCCGTGAACTCGATCGCCAGTTCAACATCGACATCGCTGCTAAGCTGATCGCCGCCATCGACCGCAAGCTCGCCAAGGCCACGTAACCGGCTTCCGCTATAATTCCGCTCATGAGCGATGAACGCCTCGGTTCGACGCTTTTCCTCGCCGCACTCCTTCATGGCGTCGTGATCCTCGGCGTCACGTTCACGGCCACCTCGTTCGACGACGAGGGCGCGATGCCCGTCGCTGAACGTCACTCTCGTGCTCGACACCGAGCGGGAAGAGCTCGCGGTCGACACCGGCGACTTTCTCGCCAATCGCAATCAGCGGGGCGCCGGCCAGGCCGCCAAGGGCAGACAGCCCGACGAGCACGCTGTCCGCCGATCAGCCCCGTGACGCAGGCTCGGCGATCCGCAGGGCGCGGACGCGGCCGACGGCACACCGCGCGACCGACGCCGCCAGCGCCGAGCAGCTCGTGAGCCGCGGCGGCAGCGACGAGCGCGTGCCCGCAATGCCGCAACCCACGGACGACCCGGCAGACACACGGCAGCGTGCCGCGACACTCGTTCAGCAGGCCGTTCCGCAGACGACACGCGATGGAGCTCGGCCTGCGCGCCGAGCTGCCCGACGGCGTCGACGACGCGCGAACACTGTTCGCGACGCCGAGCACGCGGCAATCCGGCCTCGCCGAATACCTCGACGGCTGGCGCCGGCGCGTCGAACGCATCGGCACCGCCAACTATCCCGCGCGAGCTGCTCGGCGATCTCGAGCGGGTCGGCCGACGCTCGAAGTCGTGATCGCGGCGGACGGTCGACTCGATGACATCGTCGTGCGCCGCTCGTCCGGCGACAAAGCGCTCGATCAGGCGGCCCTGAAGATCCTGCGCCTCGCGGCTCCGTTCGCGCCGCTGCCGGACAATATTCGGGCCGACTACGACGTGCTGCGGTTCGCCTACGAATGGGACTTCTCTCGCAGCGGCCGCCGAGGCGCCCGCTGAGCGCTGAACGTCGATGCTAGGATAGCGGCATCCTTCTCGAAGGAGCGCGGTGTCCATGCGGTCGCTGCAAGATCACTTCTTGATTGCGATGCCTGCGATGGCCGACCCGAATTTCACCGAGACGGTCACGTATCATCTGCAAGCACGATGCCGAGGGAGCGTTCGGCATCGTCATCAACCGCCCGAGCGATCTGTCGCTCGCCGAGATGCTCGGTCAGCTCGCCATCGAGCTCACGGACCGCAGCCTGGCCGAGACAGCCGGTGGTGCACGGCGGACCCGTCGAACCGCGAGCGCGGCTTCGTGCTGCATCGCTCGAGCGCAGCCTTCGAGGCGACGCTCGCGACCGGCAGCGACATGAAGCTCACGTCGTCGCCCGACATCCTGGCCGCGCTCGGCCGCGGCGCCGGGCCCCGAACCCGTGCTGGTCGCGCTCGGCTACGCCGGCTGGGGCCGCGGTCAGCTCGAGGCCGAGCTCGCGCAGCAACACGTGGCTCACCGTGCCCGGCCAATCCCGCGATCATCTTCGACACGCCGTTCGAGCAACGCTGGACCGCGGCGCTCGGGCCTGCCCGGCGTCGACATTCGACGACATCACGGACTATGCCGGCCACGCGTGAGCGCACGGGGAAGCCGGCGTGGCGCCGCCTAGCGACCGCGCACATCCTTCGTCGCGTTCGACTTCGGACTGCGTCGCATAGGCGTCGCCACCGCGAACCGCGAGACGCGCACCGCCTCGCCGCTGACGACGCTGCGCCGTGGACCGCGAGCCGCCCTGGGCCGACATCGACCGCATCGTCGCGGATTGGCGTCCCGCACAACTCGTCGTGGGTGTGCCGGAGGGCGACGGCGCCGAAACGATCGCGCGCCGGGCGCGCGCGTTCGCGGCGGCCTTGACCGCACGCTACGGCCTGCCGGTCGCGACCGTCGACGAGACGCTGACGTCGGTGGCCGCGCAGTCGGAACTCGCGGAGAGGCGCCGATCCGGGTATCTTCGCCGCCGCGTCGGTCACGGCCGCGTCGACCGGGTGGCCGCGTGCCTGATCGCAGAGCAATGGATGAACGAGCAGTGAGCTACGCGTGAGTTACGAGCCAATCGCGGCAGCGTGTTCCTCGAGGACGCACGCATCCTCGCGCAACGTGCACACGCCCGGCCAGCAGTTCGTCCTGCGCGTGCACGCACCGCGCGCCGCGCGCCGCGCCGTGCCGGGCACGCTTCGCGCACATCGCCTGCGATCCTTCGGTGCCGATGCGCCGGCCGTTGTCGATCATGCGGGCCGACGCGGACGAGGGCTGGCTCGAGTTCCTGTACAAGCCGCGCGGCCGCGGGCTCGAGCTGCTCGGCCACACGACGACCCGGCGAAGCTCGTGAGCGTGCTCGCGCCGATCGGCCACGGCTTCACCGTCGACCGCCGCGCGGCCGCGGCTGCTCGCGCTCGGCGGCGGCGTCGGCATCCCGCCGATGATCTTCCTCGCCGATCAGAGTTCGCGCGGAGCGCGCGCTGACGCCGCTCGTGCTGATGGGCTCCGAGGTACCGTTCCCGTTCGAGCTCGTCGAGTCGCGGCTCGACGTGCCGGGCGTAGCGCGCGAGCGCGACTCACGCGGTGGCGCTGCTCGAGCAATGGGGCGTGCCCTCGCGGCTCGCGAGCAACGCCGGCATCGCCGGGCGCGCATCGCGGCTACATCACGGATCTCGCTCGCGCTGGCTCGCTACGCATGTCGGCCGAGCGAGCGTGCGCACGACGCAAGTGTTCGCGTGCGGCCCGACGCCGATGCTGAAGGCCGTCGCGAAGCTCGCGCGCGAGTTCGACTTGCCGTGTCAGGTCGCGCTCGAAGAGTACATGGCGTGCGGGATCGGCGGCTGCGCGGGCTGCACCGTACTGCTGCAAACGCCCGACGGTCCGGCGATGAAGCGCGTCTGCGTCGACGGGCCGGTCTTCGACGCCCGGCAGGTCTACCCGTAGTTCGGGCTACTCGCGTCGCCGACGCGGCTCCGCGCATTGAGGCTCACTGCGTGCGATGGGCTCGCGCGTGCACTCCCTCGCAGGGCTCCGGCGCAGGCGTTGCATCCGCTGTGAGCGTGCGGCGGCACGGTGCGATGCGCGGCGCCGCAGAAACCTGGCAGCGCGAGTATTCCGGCGTTCGCCGAGGGGGACACGAGCGCCAGCGCGGGCGCGCCAGCGCGCTCAGCCGAAGTTGATTTTGGCTTCGAGGTTCGCGCGCGAGTCGGCGTTCGAGAGCGCCTCTTCCATGCTGATCGCGCCTTTTCGATAGTGCTCGAACAACGCCTGGTCGAAGCTCTGCATGCCGGGCTCTTTCGTGTCCTTGAACGCTTCTTTCACGTTGCTGATGTCGCCCTTCAGGATCAGCTCGGAGATGTGCGGCGTGTTCAACATGATCTCGACGGCCGCGACGCGCTTGCCTTCCTTCGAGCGCACGAGGCGCTGCGAGATGATGACGCGAACGTACTGCGACAAGTCCATCAGCACCTGCTTGTGCTGATCGTTCGGATACATGTTGATGATGCGGTCGAGCGTCTCGGGCGAGTTGTTGGCGTGCAGCGTCGCGATCGCGAGATGGCCCGTGCCCGCAAGATCGATGGCCGCCTGCATCGTCTCGCGGTCGCGAATCTCGCCGATCAGAATGACGTCGGGCGCTTCGCGCATCGCGCTGCGCAACGCACGGTGGTACGACAGCGTGTCGAGCCCGACCTCGCGCTGGTTGACGATGGATTTCTGATTGCTGTGCAGGAACTCGATCGGATCCTCGATCGTGACGATGTGCGACGCCGAGTTCTTGTTGCGGATGGTCGATCATCGCCGCGAGCGTCGTCGACTTGCCCGAGCCGCTCGCGCCGACCATCAGGATCAGGCCGCGCCGGAGCATGATCATGTCCTTCAGGATGTCGGGCATGCCGAGCGCGTCGAGCTGCGGCAACTCGGGCGTGATGAAGCGCAGCACCATCGCGACGTTGCCGCGCTGATGAAAGACGTTGACGCGGAACCGGCCGAGACCGGCCTCCGAGATCGCGAAGTCGATCTCGAGGTCACGCGTGAAGTGCTCGAGCTGTTGCTCGTTCATGAGCTCGAGCGCCGCCTGGCGCACCATCTTCGGCGTCAGCTCGACTTGATTGACGGGCATGATCTTGCCGTCGATCTTGATCATGACGGGCGAATAGGTGGTGAAAAAAAGGTCCGACGCCTTTTTGTCGACCATCAACTTGAAAAGAGGTTTGACGTTCATGCGAGGGACGAATAGCCGCGTGGACGACTAGAACCGTACTGCCTTTCTCTTCTTCGGCCAACTGCAGGCTCTCGCCCTGCTCGGCTGCAGCCGACCCTTCGCGCTTGCTCTGCAGCTTGATCTTGAGGCGGAGCTCGTTCTTCGAGTCGGCGTTGCGCATCGCCTCCTCGTACGAGATCGCCGCGTCCTCGTAGAGCTGGAACAGCGCCTGGTCGAACGTCTGCATGCCGAGGCGTGTCGACTTCGCCATGATGTCTTTGATCATGGCGACCTCGCCGCGGAAGATGAGGTCGCTGATCAGCGGCGAGGCGAGCATGATCTCCATCGCCGCGACGCGGCCCATCTTGTTCTCGCGCGGCAACAACCGCTGCGAGATCATCGCCGTGATGTTCAGCGACAGGTCCATCAGGAGCTGATGGCGGCGCTCCTCCGGGAAGAAGTTGATGATGCGGTCGAGCGCCTGGTTCGCGCTGTTCGCGTGCAACGTCGCGACGCACAGGTGGCCCGTCTCGGCGAACTGGATCGCGTAGTTCATCGTGTCCTGATCGCGGATCTCGCCGATCATGATGACGTCCGGCGCTTGGCGCAGCGTGTTCTTCAGCGCGTTGTGCCAATTGTCGGTATCGACGCCGACTTCGCGATGCGTGACGACGCAGCCGCGGTGCGGGTGCACGTACTCGACCGGATCCTCGATCGTGATGATGTGACCGCGGCTGTTCTCGTTGCGGTGCCGATCATCGCGGCGAGCGTCGTCGACTTACCCGAGCCCGTGCCGCCGACGACGAGGCACAGGCCGCGCTTCGTCATCGCGACGTC
Source organism: uncultured Gammaproteobacteria bacterium (assembly GCA_963741255.1). Taxonomy (GTDB): domain Bacteria; phylum Pseudomonadota; class Gammaproteobacteria; order Steroidobacterales; family Rariloculaceae; genus FEN-1219. The sequence continues at coordinate 224,463 of CAVUHM010000009.1, forward strand.
TTTGAGCTGCCCCGGCAGATCGAGATCCTCGAACGACGGAATCTTCGTGACGATCGTGCGGATGACCGCGCCGACGTGCCCTTGCTGCGACGAATGCGCTGACGCGGAATCGGCCGATGCCTTGCGGCGCGATCGCGAAGTTGCATTCCTTCGTGGCGTCGAATTCCTTCGCCTGCTTGTCGTTCATGATCGAGCGAACGATCAGCGAGCTCTGCGCCGACGTCAGCGGTCGATCCGCGAACGGGCGAATCGTGCCGTCGATCTTGATGGCCGGCGGAAAATCTGCCGTGATGAAGAGGTCGGAACCGTTGTTCTCGACCATCTTCTTCAGCAGATTCTGCGTCAGTCGTACTGCTTGATCGCGTTCCATTCCGACGCGCTCCTATGAACTGCAGCGAGAGCTAGCCGACCTCGGCTAGAAACTCTCTTTGTTGACGGCCTTGAAGCGAGCTTCTTCCTTCGTGATGAGGCCCTTCATCATGAGCTCTTGCAGATTCTGGTCGAGCGTCTGCATGCCCTGCGCCTGGCCCGTCTGAATGGCCGAGTACATCTGCGCGATCTTGCCTTCGCGAATCAGGTTACGAATCGCGGGCGTGCCGATCATGATCTCGTGCGCGGCGATTCGGCCGCCGCCGACTCGCTTCAGCAACGTCTGCGAGATGACGGCGCGCAGCGATTCCGACAGCATGCTGCGGACCATTTCCTTCTCGGCCGCCGGGAACACGTCGACGATGCGGTCGATGGTCTTGGCGGCGGAGCTCGTGTGCAACGTGCCGAACACGAGGTGGCCGGTCTCGGCCGCAGTCAGCGCGAGGCGAATCGTCTCGAGGTCGCGCATTTCGCCGACGAGGATCACGTCGGGATCTTCGCGCAACGCCGAGCGCAGCGCTTCGCTGAAACCGTGCGTGTCGCGATGCAGCTCGCGCTGGTTGATCAGCGAGCGCTTGCTCTCGTGCACGAACTCGATCGGGTCTTCGATCGTGATGATGTGATCCGGCTTGTTGTCGTTCACGTAGTCGACCATCGCGGCGAGCGTCGTCGACTTACCGGAGCCCGTGGGGCCCGTGACGAGCACCAACCCGCGCGGATGCATCGAGATGTCTTTGAAGATTCGCGGCGCGCCGAGATCGTCGAGGCTCAAGATCACCGACGGAATCGTGCGGAACACCGCGGCGCAGCCGCGATTCTGGTTGAACGCGTTGACGCGGAAGCGCGCGAGCTTCGGAATCTCGAACGAGAAGTCAGTCTCCAAGAACTCTTCGAAGTCCTTGCGCTGCTTGTCGTTCATGATGTCGTAAACCATACTGTGCACTTCTTTGTGCTTCAGTGCTGGCATGTTGATTCGCTTGACGTCGCCGTCGACGCGAATGATCGGCGGAACACCCGATGACAAGTGCAGGTCCGAAGCGTTGTTCTTGACGGCAAATGCGAGCAGTTGCGCAATATCTACCGCGGCCATAGCACTCCTTTAGCACGGGCCCTAGCCCTAGATTACGGGCTACATAAGAAGTTGACAGTATAGCCAAGGGCTGCCGGCAAAGCGTGACTGAAATCACGGACCATTTGCAGAAATCGTCGAGCGCGTCGCGCGCGAGCACGAGTTCGGGTCGCGCCGCGGACAGCGTGCACGATCGTCGCCGTCAGCAAGCAGACAACCGGCCACCGCGATCGCTGCAGCGCATCGCGCCGGGCTTGCGGCACTTCGGCGAAAGCTACGTCCAAGAAGCGTCTGCCGAAGATCGACGCTCTCGCCGAGCTGCCGACATCACTTGGCACTTCGTCGGCAAGCTGCAGACGAACAAGACACGTCAGGTCGCGGAGCGCTTCGATTGGGTGCACACCGTCGATCGAATCCGCATCGCGGAACGCTTGAACGAGCAGCGCCCCGCGTTCGCGGCACCGTTCAACGTGTTGATCCAAGTCAACCAGGGCGGCGAGCCGCAGAAAGGCGGCGTCGTGGAGCACGACGTCGCGCGATCTCGCGCGCGCAGTGCGCGCGCTGCCGCGTCTCGCGCTGCGCGGGCTCATGACAATGCCGCCGCAGAGCGGCGACTCCGTCGCGATGGTTCGCCGAGCTCGCTGCGCTGCGCACGCGACTGGCTGCGCGAAGGGATTCCGCTCGACACGTTGTCGATGGGAATGTCGGCGGACTTCGAGGACGCGATCGCGGCCGGCGCGACGCTCGTGCGCATCGGCACCGCGATCTTCGGCGCCGCGCCTGACCGGCTCGTAACCGCGCACGTCGTGCTATCTTCGCCTCATCGACGGAAACGTGGCACCGATGCAAAGCGCGCTGATCTTTCTCGTTCAAGACGCTGGCGGATCTGTACCTGCTCACGTTCCTGCTGCGCTTCATCATGCAGTGGGTGCGCGCGAGCTACTACAACCCGCTCTCGCAGTTCGTGTTGAAAGTGACGAGCCCGCTCGTCGTGCCAGCGCGCCGCGTGCTACCGAGTGTCGCCGGTCTCGACGCCGCACACTCGTCGTGCTGATCGCGCTCGAGATTCTCGTGACGTTCATCCTGCTTCGACTGGGTGGTCGTGTCATTGCCGCTGCTCGTGCTTCTGCTCTACTCGTGCTTGCGGCTCGTCGCGCTGACGTTGTGGTTCTACACCGTCGCGCTGTTCGTCTACGTCCTCCTGAGCTGGTTCGGCGATCGCGGCGTCGAACCCGATGGCCGCAGCTGCTCGGCGAGCTCGTCGGCACCGTTGCTGCGCCCGGCGCGTCGCTTGTTGCCGCCGATCGGCGGGCTCGACCTGTCGCCGCTCATCGTGATCCTGCTGCTGCAAGCGGTCATGATCGCGCTGCCATTGCCCTCGGTCCTTCGCTAGACAGCATTCGCGCACGCGCGTAATGTCGGGCGTGAGCGCACTGACGACAGCATCGCGCTCGAGTCTGGGAGGGAGCATGGTTAGACGCATTCGCACGCTCGCTTGCCTCATCGCCGCAACGGGGCTGGCGGCCTGCGATCCGGCGACCAACGTCGACGTCACGAACACTCAGGAAGGCGTGCTGCCGGCGACCGAGAGCTCGAAGGATTTCGGCGATTACGTCCTCTACTTCAACGCGCTGAACACCGATCAGCTCACGCCGGACATCGCCCGCGAGTACGGCATCGTCCGCAGCAAGAGCCGCGCGATGTTGAACGTCAGCATTCATCGCAAGCATGCAGGGCGGGCGCACCGAGGCCGTGACGGGCGCGGTGTCCGCGTCCGCCATCAACTTGAACGGCCAGCTGAAGACGATGACGTTGCGCGAGATCCGCGAAGACACCGCGATCTACTACATCGGCGAGCTCGCCGATCACGGACGGCGAGGTGCTGATCTACACGATCGACGCCACGCCGAGCAACGATCCGAGCCGCTTCACGGTGCGGTTCAAGAAGCAGTTCTTCGTCGAGAACTAGCTTAGCTTCCACTCGCCGCGCACGCGGTTGCGGATGCGGATCAGGTCGGAGTGCGACACGTACAGCAGCTCCGCGATTCTGTCGCACCAGGTGATCCTCGTGCTTGTCGAGGCGACGATCCGCAAGCGCCACCTGCCACAGCATCTCGACGACTCGATGCTTCTCGGCGTTCGATAGCTGCTCGTGCAGGCGGCGCGTGAACTGCTGGAGCTCCACGGCCTGATCGGCCGCGCTGCGCGCTTCCTCGAGCAGCAACGAGGCCTGCGTATCGTCGAGCGCGAAGAACTGTTTCAGCGAGGCTCGAATCGCCGCGTCCTCGGCGAAGTCGTCGGCGTAGTCCGCGCGCGCGACTTCGATCAGCAGCAGAGCCGTCGCGACACGCAATGCGTGCTCGCGCTGCGGCCGGATCCTCGCGGTCGCCCGCGAACGCACGATCGAACAACGTAGTCAGCTTGCTCAGCACTTAGATCACCGGTGCCTTCGCCGCAAGTCGGCGCCGAACGAATGTCGTGAACGGCTTGCGTGAGCATCAGACAACCGTCCGTGGAAGAAATGCCCGACGCCGTCGAGGAGCACCATCCGCGGCGGCATGGCGAACGTTGCGCACCAGGCGAGCACGGGGCCCGGCGTCACGACGTCGTCGGCATCGCCGTGCACGAGCACCCACGGGCACGTCGGCGGGCTCGAAGTCCGGCGGTAGCCGGTCCACCGGCGGCGCCACCGTGACGAGCCCTCGGCGCTGTCACGCGCGCGGCGATCGCGAGCGCGACTGCCGCGCCAAACGAGAAGCCGCCGAGATACACGGCGGCGATCGGGCCAACGCGCGCGACACCACTCGATCGACCGCGAGCGCATCGTCGCGCTCGCCGATTCGCCGTCCGCGTAGCTGCCGGCCGATGCGCCCACGCCGCGAAAATTGAAGCGCACCGCCGTCGCGCCGAGCTGCGCGAACGCACGCGCGAGCGTCGTGACGACCTTGTTGTGCATCGTGCCCTGGTGTTGCGGATGCGGATGGCAAATCACCGCAACCGCGGAAGCAGATGTCACGACTCGAAGCGATGGCCCCTTCGATCTGTCCAGCCGGACCCGGAATCGTGACGGATACCGTCGTCGGGCGACCTCACGAACGCTTCTCGGCAGCGCGAGATCGGTCAAGCAGCTCGTTCAGCCGCGGCGACGAACGCCGCCGGATCCTCGAGCTGCCGGCCTTCGGCCAGCACTGCCTGCTCGAACAACAGCAGCGCGAGCCGCTCGAAACGCGCCGCGTCGGTCTCGCGGTCGAGGCGCTGCACGAGCGCGTGCTCGGGATTCAGCTCGAGGCTCGGCACGGTGGTCGGCGCCTCGTGACCCGCGGCAACCAGCAGCTCGCGCATCTGGTAGCCGAGGTCGTGCTCGCGGAGCACGAGACACGCGGCCGACTGCCGCAATCGGCCGCCGACACGAACCTCGTCGACGCGCTCGCGCAGAACCTGCTTCACGCGCTTCAAGAGCTGGTTCTGCTCGCGATTCTCGGCCTTGACCTTGGCCTCCGTGCTTTGCTCGGAAAGATCCAGCGCGCCGCGGCGCACGTCCTTGCACGACTTTCCTTCGTGCTCGGTGAGGTGCTGCATCACCCATTCGTCGAGCCGATCGGTCAGCAGCAGCACTTCGATCCCGCGTTCCTTGAACGACCTCGAGGTGCGGGCTGCTGCGCGCCGCGGTCGGCGACTCGGCCATCAGATAGTAGATCGCCTTCTGCTCCGTTCCGGCCTCGTCGAGGTAGTTCTTCAGGCTGCGTATCTGCTCGGCACCCGTCGAGCGAGTCGTGCTGAAGCGCAGTAGCTTCGCCAGCCGTTCACGGTTCGCGAAGTCCTCGACGAGCCCCTCCTTCACGAGCAAGCCAAACTCGTTCCAGAACTTCTTGTACTTCTCGGCGTCTTCGGCCAGGCGCTCGAGCATATCGAGCACGCGCCGCGTCAGCGCGCCGCGCATGGCTCCGATCGCTTCGTCTTGCTGCAGCAGCTCGCGCGAAACGTTCAACGTCAGCTCGCTCGAATCGACGACGCCGCGGATGAAACGCAGATACAGCGGCAGGAACTGCGTGGCCTGATCCGTAATGAACACTCGCTGCACGTACAGCTTCACGCCCTTCGGCGATTCGCGATTCCAGAGGTCGAACGGCGCGACCGAGGGAACGTACAGCAAGCTCGTGTACTCGCGCTTCCCTTCGACGCGGTTGTGGCTCAACGTCAGCGGCTCCTCGGTGTCGTGCGCGATGTGCTTGTAGAACTCGACGTACTCGTCGTCGGTGATCTCGGCCCGCGGCCGCGTCCATAGTGCCTTGGCGCGGTTGACGGTCTCGTCGGAGCCGGAGTCGACGAACCGTACGGGGAACGCGATGTGGTCCGAGTACTTGCGGATCAGCGCTTTCAGCCGCTCCGGGCGAAGGAACTCGTCGGCATTTTCCTTGAGCTTCAGGTGCACGGTCGTGCCGCGTTCCGGCCGCTCGATCGTCTCGACTCGGTACTCGCCTTGCCCGTCGGATACCCACGACACGCCCTGGCTCGCGTCCGCATCCGCTCGCCGCGTCGAGACCGTGACCTCGTCCGCGACGATGAACGCCGAGTAGAAGCCGACGCCGAACTGGCCGATCAACTGGGCGTCCTTCCGCTGGTCGCCGGTGAGGCGCGAGAGGAATTGCCCGGTGCCCGAGCGCGCGATCGTGCCGAGGTTGTCGATGACCTCGTCGCGGCTCATCCCGATGCCGTTGTCGGTGATGGACAGCGTGCGAGACGCGGCGTCGACGCTGACGCGTATCACGAGCTCGGGGTCGCTGCCGAGCAGCTCGGGTCGCGCCAGGCTTTCGAATCGCAGTCGGTCGTTTGCGTCCGAGGCGTTCGAGATCAGCTCGCGCAGGAAGATCTCGCGCTCGCTGTACAGCGAATGCACCATGAGGTGCAGAAGCTGTTTGATCTCGGCTTGAAAAGTGAAGGTAGCTGGACCGCTGCTATCCATCGGCGCCCGACTCTCACGCGGTGAAATCGATGGGGCGCTAGGTTAGGCGCGCGCCAAGTTTTTTCAAGCGGCCGTGACGGAAGCCTTGCTATAGCGATGGTAGAGGGCATGGGACATCGCCCCGATCAACCAGGCGCCGACGCTCGTGGCGGCGATGGCGGCCATGGCGGGCGCCCACTGCGTCGCGACGATCGAGAGCTCGGCAGCCACCACGCCGTAGGACGCAGCGAGGCCGACCTTCAGCAGCACGCCGCGCAACCGCTCCCAGAGGAGCGCCGCGGAGAACACCAGATCGTCGAGATCGTCCAGCCAGAGCAGCACGACTTCCATGTCGATGCGTCCGGTTTCGCTATTCGCGCCCCGCTACGCTCCGTAGCGGGATCACGTGCGTGGACGAACGAGCCGGCGGTTCTCGCTGCTCGTCTTCCTTGTGGCGGCGCGCGGCATCGATGGCCCACGCGATCCATTCCAGCCTGCAGATTCCGTTCTGCTCGGACGATTGCTCGCCGTGATCTCTTGCGTCCATTGCTTTAAGATCCGCGTCCTGACCGTTGGAACTATAGCCCTCGTCGCCGACAGCGGCTGTGAGGGTTTTCTCGCCGGCGCGACAAAGTGTTTTACTTATTGTAAGTTGGCCGCATATGCAGAAGATCATCGTCCTCAACCCGAAGGGCGGTTCCGGAAAGACCACGATCGCGACCAATCTCGCTGCGTGCTACGCAGCGAGCGGCCAGCGTCCCACGTTGATCGACCTCGATCCGCAAGGGTCGAGCATGCGGTGGTTGCGCAAGCGGCCCGATGACGCCCCGATCATCCACGGCATCGCGGGCTTCGAACGCTCGGCGACCGTCACGCGCAGCTGGCAGATGCGGATTCCCGCCGAGAGCCGAACCGTCGTCATCGACACTCCGGCCGCCGTCGAGCCTCACGCACTGCCGGACCTCACACGCGGCGTCGATGCCGTGCTCGTGCCCGTCATGCCGTCCGAAATCGACATTCACGCGACTGCGAAGTGCATTGCCGATCTGTTGCTCGTCGCCAAGATACGGCGGTCCGAGCGACGCATCGCGATCATCGCGAATCGCGTCCGCAACAACACGCGCGTGTCGCAGTCGCTGCAGCGATTCCTCGTGAGTCTCGATATCCCGTTGATCGCGACCTTGCGCGACACGCAGAACTACGTTCGCTCCGCGGAGATTGGGCTCGGGGTTTACGAGATGCCGCGCTGGCAGGCCCAACACGATCTGGAGCACTGGCAGTTATTGCTGACGTGGCTCGCCGCGAGACGGCGCGAGGCGAGAAGTACGGTCAGAACGGCGAAGGTGGTTGCGATCGAACGGCCGAGCGGAGGGCCGGAGCTGACACAGGTAGCTTCGACTGGCGGCTTGACCTCGGTGGCCGGCCGCGAGTCGCTACGACCGACCTAGCCGTCCTTCCAGCCCTGGCGAATCTTGTCGGCCCAGTTGTGGTAGCCGCGCCAGCTGTAGATCGAATGGTCGAGCGGTGCGCGTTCGCCGGTCGGCTTGGTGCTGACGCGCGACAGCCACTTTCGATAGGCATCCCACCCGTGCTGCTCCGCTCCCGACGGCGATGACTCGCCGTTCGTGCCGTCTTTCGTGAACAGCGCCGGCCGGAACTGATGCTGTTTGTGCTCGCTCATGGTCTCCTGACAATCCTTGTTCGAGATGCGCGAAGGCTACTCCGTGGGTGCGCTCGAGCCGAGGAACCAATTCACAGCAACGACGAAGTCGCGCGCGTTAGCGGCAGGTCGTTTGACGATAATGACGCGCCGCAGCGTGACTTCAAGCCACGATTCGGTAGCACGGCACATACGCGCTCGGCTCCGACAAGCGCATTCGGCGTTCCGTGACGAAGTCCTGCAGCAGCTGACCCAGCGCCGCAATGACTTGCGGGTCGCCGCGCAGCTCGAACGGCCCGTATTTCTCGACGCGCGCAATCCCGGCTTCGCGGACGTTACCCGCGACGATTCCCGAGAACGCACGACGCAGCTGAAATGCGAGACGGTGCGCCGGTTGATCCCGACGAAGCTCCAACGCGCGCATCGACTCGTGGGTCGCCTCGAACGGCTTTTGGAATTCGAGGCCGATGTCGAGCGACCAATTGAAGAAGTAGGCGTTGTCCTCGGCGGCCCGCCGCTCGCGCACACGCTCAAGACCACGCCTGACTTCGGCTGCCACCTCGGCGGGGTCCCCGAGGATCACGCGATAGCGGTTCTGCGCGACCGGCCCGATCGTGGCGCCGATGAACGCGTGCAAGCGGTCGAAGTAGGCCTTGCTCGATGCGGGCCCCGTGAACACGAGCGGCATGCGCTCGTCCTCGTTTTCCGGGCTCAGCAGGATACCGAGCAGGTACAGGATCTCCTCGGCAGTTCCGACCCCGCCCGGGAACACCACGATCGCGTGCGCCATCCGCACGAACGCCTCGAGCCGTTTCTCCATGTCCGGCAGGATCACGAGCTCGTTGACGATAGGGTTCGGCGACTCGGCCGCGATGATCGTAGGCTCGGTCAGCCCCAGGTAGCGCCCCGTGCGGATCCGCTGCTTGGCGTGGCCGACGGTTGCCCCCTTCATCGGCCCCTTCATGGCCCCGGCGCCGCAGCCTGTGCAGATGTCGAGGCCCTCGAGCCCCAGCGCATAGCCGACGACCTTCGTGTAGTCGTACTCCTCGCGCTCGATGGCGTGGCCGCCCCAGCACACGACCAGCCGCGGCTCCTCGTGAGCGCGCAGCACCCGCGCGTTACGCAGAATGTGAAATACCGCGTCGGTGATTCCCGCGGAGCTCGTGAGATCGAAGCGCGGGTTATTCAGCACGTCGTCGTGCGCATAGAGTAGATCGCGGAGCACGGCGAACAGGTGCTCTTTGATGCCCCGGATCATCTCTCCACCGACGAAGGCGATATCCGGGGCGTTCTTGAGCTCGAGCGCGATGCCGCCCTCGTATTGCACGACGGCGATGCGGAAGTTCTCGTGACGGCTCAGTATCCTGCGGACGTCGTCGTCCGTGGCACCGGAGTTCAGCACGGCGAGCGAGCACTGCCGCCAGAGCTCGTAGAGTCCGCCCTCACCCGCGTCACGCAGCTGACTCGTCTCGAGCCGCGAGAGTATCTCGAGACTACCCTCGGGGGCGATCAACGCGTCCATTGCGCAGTGTTTCTCGGTAGTTACTACGGGCGAATCTCGATCGGCGTCGAGTCGCGAACCATGAGCCAGATATCGACCATATCCGAATTGCTGACCGCGATGCAGCCATCGGTCCAATCCGTGGCCCGATAACTGCTCAGGTCGCGCTTCAACTCGTTCGGCCAGCCGTGAATCATGATTCCGTTACCGGGGTCGACACCTTGCGCTCGCGCGCGGGCGCGGTCGGACTCGTCGGGGTACGAGACGTGGATCGACAGAAAGTAGTCGCTGTTCACGTTCCGAGCGTCGAGCACGTAGCGGCCTTCGGGAGTCTTGAAATCTCCCTCCCGCTGCTTCGGCCCATTCGGAACGAGGCCCAGCGCAACGTCGAACTCGCGCAAGACTCGCCCGGCTTTGTACAGGTAGAGCTTGCGGTCCGATTTGTCGACGACGACGAAGTCCGCCTGATCCGGCAGCGGAACGTTCTGCTCGCTGCGCACCGGGACGCTCGACATCAAGAGCCCTAAGCCGATGAGGCTTAGCTTCGCGCGGGATACGATCATGCGCCGTGACTCTAGAACAAGCGCGCGAAAAATAGCAACGAACTGCGTCCGCAAACGATACACGTCGCGTCGCGCGGACCCTAACGGCCCGCGCTCTGCAGGGCCGCGATGCGCTCCTCGATCGGCGGATGCGACATCAGCAGGCGGCGGAACCCGCCCCCACGACCGCCGGCGATGCCGAATGCGTGCAGCGATTCCGGTAGGCGAGCGGGCTCATGAGCACGGCGCAACGCCTCCAAAGCGCTAATCATCGAATCGCGTCCCGCCAACGACGCACCGCCCGCGTCGGCGCGGAACTCACGCTGCCGCGAGAACCACATCACGACCATGCTGGCGAGGATGCCGAGCAAGATTTGCGCGATGAACGACGTAAGGAAGAATCCGGGCCCCGTGGAGCGGCCTTCGTTGCGCAGCAACACGCGATCGACGAAGAAACCGACGATCCGCGACAGGAAGATCACGAACGTGTTGAGCACACCCTGGATCAGCGTGAGCGTCACCATATCGCCGTTCGCGACGTGGCTCACCTCGTGCCCGAGCACGGCCTCCACCTCGCGTTGCGGAAGCTGATTGAGCAGCCCGGTGCTGACGGCCACGAGCGCACTATTGCGCGTCGGTCCCGTGGCGAACGCGTTGATGTCCGGCGAATCGTAGATGGCGACCTCGGGCCGGCGAATGCCGACCCTGTCCGCTTGCTGGTTCACCGTGTTGAGGAGCCAGCTTTCGGTCGCGTTCCGCGGCGTCGTGATCACGACCGCTCTGGTCGACATCTTCGCGATCCATTTGGACATCGCGAGCGACACGAGCGCGCCGGAGAAGCCAACGACGGCGGAGAACACCAGCAACGCGCCGAGATCGAGGCCGCTGCCGCTCTGCGCGAGCGCTCGCTCGAGGCCGAGCACGTTCAGCACGATGTAGATCACCGCGAGAACCGCGAGGTTGGTAACCAGGAACAACGCTATGCGCTTCATTCTCTTCGATCACTCCGCTCGATTCTTTGGCCGACTCCGAACATGACGGCACCCGCCCCCGAATTCAAGCCGGACGGGCCCGCGCTTGCTGATAAAATCCCGGGCCAGGCTTGACCACGCACGTCTCCCGGCCACATGTCCTCAGAGAGTTTCTGGAGCGCTAAGTTCGCGTCCGCGCGCTACGCCGTGGCGTTGCTCGGCTACGCGTGGATGCGGCTGGTCGTGCTGCTGCCGTTTCGACTGCAATTGGCGATGGGGGGCGCGTTGGGCCGCACCTTGGGGCTGGTGCCCTCGCGCCGCCGGATCGCGGCGCGCAACATCGCCGTCTGCTTGCCCGAGCTGTCCGCCGAGGCCCAAGCCCAGGTTCTAGAGCGGCATTTCGAGTCGCTGGGTTACTCGCTGATGGAGATGGGCATGGGTTGGTTCGGCAAACCCGAAAAGATCCGCCAGCGCGTGCAAATCGAAGGAGCGGGGCATCTCGAGGACGCGCTGGCGAAAGGCCGCGGCGTCATCCTGTTCGCGGCGCATTTCACGACGATCGAGTTCTTTTGGCCGGCGCTCCGGCAGCTCTGCCCCAAGCTTTGCGGCATGTACAAGTGGCAGCGCAATCCCGTGATGAACAAGATGATGACGCGCGGCCGCGGCCGCTGCTTCGACGTGATGATCTCGAAGGACAACGTCCGCGAAATGATGCGTTGCTTGCGCGACAACGGCGTCGTTTGGTACGCCTCGGACCAGAGCTACGGCGGCAAGAGTAGCGTGCTGCTGCCATTCTTCGGCGAGCCCGCCATGACGAATACGGCCATCGGCAGAATTGCCAAGGCGAGCCGCACGACGGTGCTGCCCTACTGCTGCCGGCGCATCGACCCCGATCACTACGTGATGACGATCGGCGCGCCGCTCGCGGGATTGCCGAGCGGCGACGAGGTCGCCGACACACAGCGGCTGATGGAAGTGATCGAGACGTACATTCGCAGGTGTCCCGAGCAGTACTGGTGGATCCACCAGCGCTTCAAAGGCAGGCCGGCCACGCTCCCCGATTTGTACGCGAAGTCTGCATCTTGATGTCGAACGACGATCGCAAAACCTTAGGCCTGGGCAGCGAGCTGTCGCTCGCGCGTTTCAAGAGCCCGCGCTACTGGCCGATGTGGTTGGTGCTCGGGTTCATGCACCTCGCCGCGCGGCTGCCGTGCCGATGGCAACAGCGGCTCGGGCACGGCATGGGCTGGCTGCTGCGGCAAGCCAAGCGACGCGAGCATCGGATCGCAGCTCGCAATCTAGAGCTGTGCTTCAAGACACTCAGCGCAGCCGAGCGGCAGGATTTGCTCGAGCGCCACTTCAAGGCGGTGGGCATGTCGTTCGTGGAGATGGGCATCGGTTGGTTCATGCCGATCGAACGTCTGCTGGAGCGCGTCACGGTGTTCGGCCACGAGCACCTCGACGCAGCGCTCGCGCGCGGCAAGGGGGCGTTGCTGTTCACGGCACACTTCACGACGCTCGAGGTCGGCGTGGCCGTGATCGAGGCGCTGACGCCGAACGTGAGCTGCATGTACCGGCCGCAACGCAACGCGATGATGGACGTGTTGATCCGCCGCGGACGCCTTCGCTTCGCGAAGGAGCAGATTCCGCGCGACAACGTGCGCGCCCTGGTGCGTAGCTTGCGTGACAACAACGCCGTGCTCTATTCGCCGGACCAGACATACCTCGGGAATCAGAGTGCGCTGTTGCCGTTCTTCGGTGAACCCGCGGTCACGAACACGGCCACGAGCAAGCTTGCGAAGATCAGCGGTGCGCCCGTACTACCGTATTTCTTCCGACGCCTACCGGATGGCAACTATCGCGTGGACATCGGCGCACCGCTCGCGGACTTTCCTTCGGACTCGCCGGCGCACGACTCGGAGCGGCTGTTCGCGCTGCTCGAGGAGTACATTCGCCTCGCGCCGGAGCAGTATCTGTGGCTGTACAAGAAATTCAAAGGCAGACCGCCGCCTTTCGTCGACGTCTACGCGAGCTGACCGGCACGCGACCGCGGCGGGCGGAGTAGACTGGCGACGCGAGCCCGCGAGGGCCATCCGCTATCAATAACGAGAACCTGGAGAAATCGATGCTAAAAGAATTCAAAGAGTTCGCGATGCGCGGCAACGTCATGGACATGGCCGTCGGCATCATCATCGGCGCCGCATTCGGCAAGATCGTCACCTCGCTCGTGAACGACATCGTGATGCCGCCGATCGGCCTGCTGATGGGCAACGTCGATTTCAGCAATCTGTTCGTGAATCTGTCGATGGACGGCGCCTTTACGAGCGTCGCTGCCGCCGAAGAGGCCGGCGCCCCGATCCTCAAGTACGGGCTGTTCATCAACACCGTGCTCGACTTCGTGATCGTGGCGTTCGCGATCTTCTTGCTGATCCGCGCCCTCAACAAGCTGAAAAGAAAGCAGGAAGCTGCGCCCGCCGCACCCGCGGCGCCGTCCGCGCAAGAAAAGCTGCTCGCGGAGATTCGCGATCTCTTGAAGGCGCAGAGCCGTTGAGCGAGGTCTAGGAACCGGCGCGCGTGCCTGCATAGCCGGCTTCGAGCTCGCGCCACGCCGCGGCGTCGAAGTCGGTGCCGGTTTCGAGTGCGACCTTGCGCAAGGAGCGGTTCATCCGCTCCATGCCTTGTCGCTGCCATTCGCCGGGCGCCTTGAAATACGCGTTGTCGAAATCGACGAGGAACGTGTTGCCGGCGCCGTCGAGCAACACGTTGTGAGCGGTGAGGTCGGGGTGATCGACACCGTGGTCGTGCACGGCTCGGATCATCGCGCCGACGCGGCGCCAGCAATCCGTCGGCGCTCGCCCTTGTGCGATGAACGAGGACAGCTTGCGCGTATCCGGCAGGTACGACGTTATGATGTCGGCGGTATAGATCGGTCCGGTGCGATAGACATGGGCGGCGATGGGATTCGGCACCGGGAGGCCGGCGTCTCGCAGCTTCCGCAACAGGCGCCACTCGCGGAACGCACGCGTCCGCTCTACTCCCGACCATAAATAATGATCGTCGATGAAGCGGGCGACGAACCCGCCGCGCCGATAGTGACGCAGCACCCACGTGTCGCTGCCGTGCTCGACGATCAGTGCCGCGCCGCGTCCCGACGTCTCGACGGCGATGGCCCCACCGCGCCGCCAGTGCGCCGCGTCGAACCAGGCCGTCCGCGGTGTTTCGTTCAAAGCACCATCGACGAGCATCGTGTGCGAACGGTCCACGACGATTCGCGGCTCGCTCATCGGGAACTGCTCGCTCGCAGGGTTGCAACAGCATCGAGCACCGTCGCCGGAGCAAGCTCCTTGAGACAGCGCAAGTGCGTGAGCGGGCACTCACGCGCAAAGCACGGGCTGCACTCGAGCTCGAGCCAGAGAGTGGCCGCTTTGTCGGTCAGCGGCGGCGTGAACGCCGGGGACGAGGAGCCATAGATCGCGACGACCGGAGCTCCGGCCGCAGCGGCGACGTGCATCAAACCCGAGTCGTTGCTGATCGCGACGGCCGCGGCCGACAGTAGATCCACGGTGTCGGCGAGCTCCGTGCGTCCGCAGAGATTGCGGACGTGCGCACCGGCGGCCGCGGCAACGACGGCGTCGCCGATCTCGCGCTCCTTCGCGGACCCGAGCACCACGACGTCGGCCCCGGCACGCAGCGAGCGTCGCCGCGAGCTCACCGTAGTAGGCAGCGGGCCAGCGCTTCGCAACGCCGTACTCGGCACCCGGCATCAGGACGACAAGCCCCGCGCCTGGCGTCAGGCCATGCTCGGCGCGAAGTCGGGCGAGATTGTTGGGATCGGCGCGCAATTGCGGGCGAAGGTCCGCGTCCAGCGACTCGATCGGCTTCTCATCCCGCTCCTGCCCCAGCGCGACGAACCGCTTCACGGTCTGGTTGAGGCGTGCGTCGAGCTTGCGCACGTCATTCAACAACCCGTAACGCCACTCTCCGCGAAACCCGGTCCGGCGAGGAATCCGCGCGAACCACGGCACGAGCGCGGCCTTCGCCGAGCGTGGCAACACGATCGCATGCGTGTAGCGTTCACCGCGGAGTTGCCGGCCCAGCGTGCGACGCCGCCGCAGCCCGAGCTCGCCGTGACCTACGGCGAGCTCGATGCCGCGCCCGACCTCCGGCATGCGCTTCAGTATCGGCAACGACCAGGGCGGCGCGACGACATGAATCTCGCTCGACGGATTTCGCTTGCGCAACAATCGATAGAGTGACTGCGCCATGACCATGTCGCCTACCCACGACGGGCCGACGACCAACACCTTGTCCGCGACGGTCACGGCCGGGAGCCGAGCGCGTCGAGGTAGTCCTTGATACCCGCTCGCACGTCGCGGAACGCTCGCGAGTAACCCGCTTCGCGCAACGCGTCGATGTCCGCCTCGGTAAAGTTTTGATAGCGAGACACGAGCTCTGGCGGGAACGGGATATAACGAATCGTGCCGCGGTCGTGCCATGCGATGATGGCCCGCGCCACCTCGTTGAACGTCGAGCTCGAGCCCGTGCCGACGTTGAACACGCCCGACTTTCGTCGGTGCTCCAAGAACCAGATGTTCACGTCGACGACATCGCCGACATAGACGAAATCGCGACGCTGCTCGCCGGGCCCGTAGCCGCCGCTGCCTTCGAACAACTTCGCCTGCCCCGTTGCGGCGACCTGTCCGTGCAGGTGGAACGCCACGCTGGCCATGGCACCCTTGTGCGCCTCGGCGGGACCGTACACGTTGAAGTACCGCAACCCGACGACCGGAGAAAGGCGCTTGTTCTTCCGGGTGCGCCGCGTTTTCAAGCGGCGACGCACGTAGTTGTCGAACAGCAGCTTCGAGTAGCCGTAGACATTCAGTGGCCGCTCGGCCGCCGTGTCGCTTTCCTTGAACACCTTGCTCGCGCCGTAGACCGCGGCCGACGATGCATAGATCAGCGGTATCTGCTCCGCGACACAATGCTCGAAAAGATCGACCGAATAGCGGTAGTTCGTCTCCATCATGTAGCGCCCGTTCCACTCCGTGGTCACGGCACACGCGCCTTGATGGAAAACGGCCTCGATCTGGCCGAGCTCGCCCTTCGTCAATCGCGCAAGGAAGTCTGCTTTGTCGAAGTAGTCGGCGACGTTGCAGCCAACCAAGTTCGTGAACTTGCGCCCGTCGGTCAAATCGTCGACGACGACAATGTTCGAGTACCCGCGACGATCGAGCTCGCGGACGAGATTGCTACCAACGAACCCGGCTCCGCCGGTGACGACGATCATGGCAGGCCGCTGACTACCGCGCGTCGTCCCCGACCAACCGGAACATCGAGCTGCAGTATGGACATTTCGCCTCGCCAGTCGCTTCGATCGGCAGGTATACCTTCGGATGTGAGTTCCACAGGTACATGCTGGGTTGCGGACAGTGCAACGGTAGATCGGCGCGCGTAACGTTGTAGACGCGCTCGGCATTTGCCGCCGTCAGATTCTCTTGCACGCTGCCGTGACGTTCGCGCACTGCTCGACTCCTCGCGGAAACTGACGCGAGATTATACCTGCGGCGACTGCGTCTCGCCCTCGACGTCCCCGAAAACGTCTTGCCATAGGCCGGCGACGAAAGCGCGAACGGCCGAAAATTCCTCGGCCGGCACGACTCGCCCCCCCTCGTCCAACGCGAGCTCGTGCACCCGTTGCCGCAGCGCGAGATAAGCGTTCTTGATCTCGCGGCAGCGGTCCGCGGGCACGAGCCCCACTCGTTCCAGAGCCTCGAGCTGGCGGATATTGTCCGGAAACTCCACGAGCTCCGGGAACGCTTCCGAATGCGCGAGCACCCAGTAGTCGATCAAGAACTCGATGTCGGCGATGCCGCCCGAGTCTTGCTTGATGTCGAACAACCCGGCCTTGGCCAGCGACAGCTCCTGCCGCATCCGGCGGCGCATCTTGGCCACCTCGTCCTTGAGCTTTGCGCGATCGACGTGCGCAACGAGCACCTCACGTCGAATGCTCTCGAACGCGTCGCACACCGCGCGCGCGCCCGCGAGCGCGCGACTCCGCAGCAGCGCCTGATGCTCCCAAACCCATGCCTCGTTGGTTTGGTAGTGACGAAAGCCCTCGACACTCGTGACGAGCAGCCCGGACTTGCCGCTCGGTCGCAACCGTGTGTCGACCTCGTAGAGCCTTCCCGAGCTCGTCTGAATCGTCAGAAAGTGAATCAGGCGTTGCACGAGCCGGCTGAAGAACCGTTCGTTGTCGATCGGGGGCACGCCATCGGTTTCTTGCTCGGCGCCTGCCGAGTCGTGCAAGAACACGAGGTCGAGATCGGATCCGTAGCCGAGCTCGAGCCCTGCCAGCTTGCCGTAGCCGATCACGGCAAAGCCGGCCTCGCGCGGTGGCGGGCCGCAGCGCGGCGTGCCGTATTTCGCGACGAGCTCGTGCCGCGCGGTACGCAGCGAGAAATCGACCACGAGCTCCGCCGTGTCGGTCAGGCGATCGCTGACCTTCATCAGCGGTAGCGAGCCGAGCCGGTCCGCGAGCGCAATCCGAAAAATCGCGGTGCGTTGGAACACGCGAATCGCGTCGAGCAAAGCCTCGACGTCGCCGAGCGCAACGCCTTGCGTGGTGCGCTCCATCAGGTCCGCGAGCTCCTCTCGCGACGGCGGCGTGTCGAAGATTCGGTCGTCGAGCAACTCGTCCAGCAGCAACGGTTGCTCGGCGATCTGGCGCGCCAACCACGAGCTGTCCGCGACGATCCGGAACAGTCGCGCGAGCGCGCCCGGATTTTCGTTCAGCAACGCGAGATAGGCGCTGCGCCGACCGACCGCACGAAACACCGCCAGCACTCGCTCGAGGCACTTCAACGGTGCCGCATGTCCATCGAGCAACTCCAGCGTGCGCGTCATCACGGCCGCGAGGCGCTGCCTGCCGAGCTCGTCCATGCGTTGATACAGCGCGCCCTGACGCAGATCCGTCAGCAGCGCGCGCGCCTGCTCGTCGCCGGCGAGCGAGGTGCCGGCCAGAAATGCCGCGATATCGCCGAGCTCCCACGCCGCGCTCGACGGATGCGACGCGGGTACCGCCGATCCCTCGGCCTCCCAGGCAACGCGCTCGAACTCGGCCTCGACGATCGCGCGCTCGGCGCTCAAGCTCGCGACGAGCGAATCCCAGCCCGGCTCGCCCATCGCATACGCGAGCCGTGCGCGCTCCTCGCGATCCGACGGCAACTCATGCGTCTGTTGGTCCGCGAGCGCCTGGATCCGATTCTCGACCGTCCGCAGGAATCGGTACGCTTTCGCGAGCGCCTTGACCGTGCTGTCCGGAAGCTGGCGGTCGCCGGCCAGGAGCGGCAGAACGCCGAGCAGCGAGCGCGTGCGCAGCGCAGGCCGCCTGCCGCCTCGAACGATTTGAAACGCCTGTGCGATGAACTCGATCTCGCGGATGCCGCCCGGCCCGAGCTTGATGTTGTCGGCCATGTCCTTGCGCGCGACTTCCTGCACGATCAAGCGCTTCATCTGGCGCAGCGCGTCGAACACTCCATAGTCGAGATAGCGGCGATAGACGAACGGCGTCAGGATGTAGTCGAACACGTCTGCCGTGTACTCGTGTCCCGTCAGCAACCGCGCTTTGACGTACGCGTACCGCTCCCAATCGCGGCCGTGCTCGACCAGGTATGCCTCGAGCGCGCTCGGCGACACGACGAGCGGTCCGCTGCTACCGAAGGGCCGCAGGCGCGTGTCGACACGGTATGTGAGGCCGTCGTCCGTTCGTTGATCGAGCAGCTTGATCACGAGCTGGGCCAGCCGTACGTAATACGCCTCCGGCTCTAGACCTGAGTCCTGCGTCGTGGCGCCGTCGGGGCGCAAGAACACGAGGTCGACGTCGGACGAGAAATTCAGTTCGTTGCCGCCGAGCTTGCCCATGCCGAGCACGAGCAGCGGCAGATGCTTGCCGTGAGCGTCGCGCGGGCGCCCGAAGCGCGGCTCCAGCGTCGCCGTCGCATGCTCGACCGCGGCGCCGATCAGGCATTCGGCAAGCAAGGACACGTCCGCGAACGTGGCATCGAGGCTCGCGCTGCCGGCGATGTCGCGCCAGGCGATCCGCGCCATCTCGACTTGGCGCGTGCGCCGTAGCCGCCGCATCGCTTCGGGCTCCACGACCCCGGCGAGGCGGAGGCGTCCGTGGATCGCGGCGGCCGTGAGTGGCTCGTCGTCGGCGAGGCGCTCCAGCAATCGTTCGGGGTCGCGCAGCAACACGCCGAGCACGAAATCGCTCACCGTGAGCACGCGCGCCGCGTCGGCGGCAACGGCGCTCGGCAGGGCGATGTCGAGATCCGCGACGCGCGCGGCCACGCGCTCGTAGCGCTCCGCGAGGGCCGCAGGCAGATCGGGCGGACGGGGCAGTTTCACCGCGGAATGATACCCGCGCTTGCGCGTCGCCAGCGCTGTCTACTCGAAAGTGAAAATATCGACCGGCTCGGGCTTGGTCATGCCTTCTTCCCAGTATTTTTCCCAGAGCTGCGCCCAAGGCCGGTTGTACATGTCGAGCACGTCGTAGCGGATCGTGCTCGGCGGGGCCACCGGCGTCGCGAGTCCATTTTGCGGATAGATCGTCTGCAAGCATTCCGGGAACACGTATGGATCGCCCGCGTCGAAATCGCCCTGCTTCACGAAGTCACGCACGATCCGGATCGGCTCCACGAGCGCCTCGGGGTCGTAGAACACCGTTTCGTGATTCAGGCCCACGAGCTCGCCGTTCGCGGCGCGGTTCGGCGTGTAGATCTCGATCGTCTGCATCTTGCTCGAGAACTCGAACACGCCGTGCGATGCCCAGCCCTGAATGTTCGACGTCCACGTGATCAGCGCGTCGCGGTCCCAGAAGCCAATCGTTTCGCCGTACCAGCGCGCCACGTCGGCGCCGAGACGCGGCACGGCGCCCTCCATGTTGAACTGCCGGCCGATATGGATGTGAGTGACGTAGTTGCCTGACGACGACGTCAGGATCTGCACGAGCTTCGGTGTGACCATGATCTGGTGCACGCCCGTGCCCGCGAAGTGGAAGCGGCGCATGAATCCTTCGGGCCAACAATACATTCCCGGCCACTGCGCGGCGTTCGTCGTGCCTTCGTGAAACACCTGCTGAACCATCCGCGTCTGATACTCGTCGGTCAGTAGCGAGAGGATCGTCGGAATCTGGTTCCAGAGCATGCCGTACCAGGTGCCGAACGCCGTCTCGACCGAGATGCCGCCGTAACGGCCGTTCCATTCGAGTGGCAGCGTCTCGCGCGTCTGCTCGGTGGGTCCACCGTGCCGGCGCGCTTCGTCGAGCAGCGCCTCGTAATGCGCCTCAGCCGTTTCGAACGCATACGGGCTCACGATCGCCTCGCGAGGATAGTCGCGATCGCAGTAACCCCAGGCCGCGGTCTCGGGCCCGGCCAGGATCGTCGTGCGACTGAAGTTGCTCGCGCCGCGCTGTTGCTCGACGGCCAGGCTGCTGTTGCAGCGGAAATAGCGCGGGTCGCTCCAGAGCGCGCGGTCCTTATAGAAGTCCTTCGTCGTGAAGATGTCGATCGGCAGTGGCGTGACGCCGGGCGGAACCGCGCCGTCGAACGCGGAGCCGACGTCGACGGTTTTGTCGCCGCTTCGGAGCCGAAACGGTCCGACGATCGGATAGTCGGCCAGGTACTCGGCCAGCCGCGTCGAGGTGCCCTTCGGATGCGGCAGCTCGTTCCGCAACGGCGCGCCGCGGCCGACGCTGGCCGCGGGCTGCGCACCCGCTTGCGCAACGACCAGGACCGGACCGTGACCGCGGCCGCAGCCGCAGCCGTTCTCCACGCCATTCCCATGTGCCCCCCCGGAACCATCGAGAACTCAAGGCTTGCGTAGAGCATTCCACAAATGCGCGGGCGATTCCTGGCAGCGCCAGCACTCGTCAGTGGCGGCGTTATGTCGCGAGTCGGATCGGCACCCTTCCCAAACGCTGGCCCTTCCCCGACGATGCTCTTTCTATGTATCGATTCGATTGGTTCGAGCAGCGCAAGCTCAAGATCGCGCCGCCGGCGGACGCAAGGCTCGCCGCCACGAGCCCCGTGATCTTGGCGCTCGGGCTCACGAGCTTCCTGACCGACATCTCGGCCGAGATGGTCAACAGTTTGCTGCCGGTCTATCTGTTCTTGCACTTGCGTCTGACCCCGTTTCAATACGGCGCCATAGACGGTCTCTACAACGGCCTGTCGATCGCGCTCGTCGGGCTCGCGGCAGGGTTCCTCGCGGATCGCTGGAGTCGACAGAAGGAAGTCGCGCTCGCGGGCTACGGTCTCTCGGCGGCGTGCAAGCTGCTGTTGATCGCCGCCGGCAGCGCCTGGACCGCGATCGCGGCCATCGTCGCCGTCGATCGAATCGGCAAAGGGATCCGCACGGCGTCGCGCGACGCGCTGATCTCGTTCCATGCGTCCCCCGCGGCTTTCGGCACGGCGTTCGGCGTGCATCGGGCGATGGATTCGGCCGGCGCCGTGCTCGGCCCGATCGTCGCGTTCGTGCTGCTCAGCCAGGTGGCCGACGACTTTGCGTCGATCTGGACCGTGAGCTTCGTCGTCGCGTGCCTCGGCGTCGCGGCGCTGTGGCTGCTGGTGCCCGGGCGAAACGACCGCGCGGGCACCGTATCTGCGCCGGCCGCGGGGGCGGAATCGCATCCTCGGCTCACGCCCAAGTTCATGGCGTTGACCGCCTGCGCGACCGTGCTTGCGCTCGCCACGGTCAGCGACGCGTTCATCTATCTGTTGCTGCAAGAGAAGAGCGGCAACTCCGGCGCATACGTTCCGTTGTTCTACGTCGGCACGGCCGCGTCTTACATGGCGCTGTCGATTCCGGTCGGCCGGATCGCCGATGGCTTCGGCCGGCGAAGAGTGCTGCTCGGCGGCTACCTGGTCCTGGCCGCCGTGTACGGGTTGCTGCTGTCCTCGTCGAACGCCGGCTTGGCTTTGCAGCTTACGTGTCTCACGCTGCTCGGTCTTTATTACGCCGCGACCGAAGGTATCCTCGTCGCGCTCGCGAGCGCGGCCGTGCCGAGCGCGCGCCGCACGACCGGCATCGCCACGCTCGTCACGTGCATCGGAGTCGGCAAGCTTGGATCCTCGGTTCTATTCGGCTGGGTTTGGCAGACCTACGGAACCGGGACGTCGTTGGTCGTTTTCCTCGGCAGCCTCGTCGCGAGCGTGACGCTCGCGGCCGTGTGGCTCAAGGCGCTCCGCAATGACTGACATGCGGCGCAGGTCTCTCGTATTCATTGCGCTCAGTGTCGTCGCGGTGGGAGTCATCGCCGCCGTCGTCTATCGTGCGCGGACGCCGGCGACCGCCGAGACACCGGCAATCGCGAGCAGCGCACTGCAGGCTTCGACGCCGCCCACTGCCGAGCACGGCTCGCGACTCTATTTCCGCTCGGCGGCCGGCGATCAGAGCTTCGGCAAGCTCGCCTACGTGGATCCGAGCAACGCCGCGGCGGCGCCGGCAGTCGTGGATCTAGCTTGCGAGGTCGCGCATGCGTCCGGCGGTCGCGGCATTTGCCTGGCCAGAGACACGAGCCTGTTGAGCCCGTTCGTGGCGAAGATTTTCGATCTAGCGGATCACAAGATCCTGCACACGATATCGCTGGCCGGCCTGCCAAGCCGCACGCGCGTCGCTCGCGATGGATCGATCGGCGCCACGACCGTGTTCGTGACCGGACATGGCTACGATTCCGTCGATTTCTCGACGCAAACGCTGCTGATCGATCTCGGCACCGGCGCCACGATTGCCGACGTGGAGCTGTTCGACTTCTTCGCAAACGGCGCCTTGATCCGCGAGGCGGACTTCAATGTCTGGGGCGTCACGTTCCTCGACGACGGCAACACCTTTTACGCCACGCTGTCGACGGAGCAGCGGCACCTGCTCGTGCGCGGCGACGCCGGCGCCCGGCAAGCGCATGTGATCCACGAGAATGTGGAGTGCCCGTCCGTCTCGCCCGACGGCACGCGGGTCGCATACAAGCGCCGCTACCTCGAGGACGGCTTCGTGCGCTGGCAACTCTACGTGCTCGATCTTCGAACCATGCGCGAGACCGAGCTCGGCGAGCGGCGGAGCGTCGACGATCAGCTCGAGTGGCTCGACGACGAGCGCGTGCTGTACACGCTGATCGACACCACCGGCACGCTCGGCAACAGCGTGTGGTCGATCAGCGCCGACGGCAGCGGCAAAGCCGAGCGGTTCCTCGCGAGCGCGTCGTCGCCCGCGCTCGTGCGCTGACCCCGCATACCCGGAGCGGTGGGACCGCGTTCGGCGGTTTGCTAGAGTCGCCGCATGGCGGAACGAACGGACCTCATGACGCGCGGCATCTCCGAGTACGTGCTCGAGTGCTCATCGCGCGAGCCCGCAGTGCTTGCGGAGCTTCGCGACGCCACGGCCTCGCTGCCGAACAGCGTCATGCAGATCGGCGCCGACCAGGGCCAGCTCATGGCCCTGCTCGTCCGCCTGATCGGCGCTCGCCGCTGCATCGAGATAGGCACCTTCACGGGGTACTCCGCACTGGCCGTCGCGCTCGCGTTGCCGACCGACGGCAAGCTGATCACCTGCGACGTGAACGCCGAGTGGGCCGCGATCGGTCAGCGCTTTTGGCGCAAGGCCCAAGTGGACTCGCGGATCGACCTGCGCATCGGGCCGGCACTCGAGACACTCGATGCCTTGCTCGCCGAAAGCCAAGCGGGTCAGTTCGACTTCGCGTTCATCGACGCCGACAAGCCGAGCTACTCCGCCTACTACGAGAAGCTACTGAAACTCGTGCGGCGCGGCGGCTTGATCGCCGTCGACAACACGCTCGCGCTCGCGGGCAGGCCCGTGTTCGCGCAGGACTCCGTGAACGCGAGAGCCATGCACGACTTCAACGAGCGCGTGCACCGCGACGAGCGTGTCGATCTCGCGATGCTGACGGTCGGGGAAGGCGTCACGCTGTTGCGCGTGCGCTGAACGGCGCGCGCTCGCGAATCGTCGAGGATCGATGACGCTCTACTACTTCGTGTTGCAGTACGTGCACATCGTCGGCGCCGCAGTGCTGCTCGGTACCGGCGCCGGCATCGCGTTCTTCATGTTGAAGGCGCACTTCACCGGCGACGCCGCGGTCATCGCCGGCGTCGCGCGCATCGTCGTGACCGCGGACTTCGTCTTCACCGCGTCTGCCGTGGTCGTGCAGCCGGTGACGGGATACCTGCTCGCGCGGTTTCTCGGCTACCCGGTGTTCGACGGCTGGATCGCCTTGTCGCTCGTGCTCTACGTCGTCACGGGCGCATTCTGGATACCCGTGGTGCTCATGCAGATACGCATGCGCGATCTAGCCACAGCCGCGGCACGCGAAGGCTCACCCTTGCCGCGCAGTTATCATCGTTTGTTCTGGACGTGGTTCGCGTTCGGCTTCCCCGCATTCGCGGCCGTGCTCGCGATTCTGTGGCTGATGACGACGCGGCCTGCGTTCTCGTTGTTCTGAAGAGTTACAAAACCCCATCTACCGCTGGCGCACAAAAAGAAAGCCCCGCACGGGGCGGGGCTTCCAGTTTCGAGCCGTGAGGACTCGAGAGACGCTTACATCATGCCGTCCATGCCGCCGTGGCCGTGCTGTGCACCGCCACCTTCCTTCTCCTGCTTCGGCGCCTCGGCGATCATCGCCTCGGTCGTGAGCAAGAGACCGGCCACCGACGTCGCGTTCTGGAGCGCCAGACGCGTGACCTTCGTCGGGTCGATGATGCCAAACTTCACCATGTCGCCGTACTCGCCGGTCTGGGCGTTGAAACCGTAGTTGCCCTTGCCGCTGACGACGGCGTTCAGCACCACGGACGCATCCGCACCGGCATTACCGACGATCTGGCGCAACGGCTCTTCGAGGGCCTTACGCAAGATGTTGATGCCGACGTCCTGGTCGTCGTTCGCGCCTTTGAGATTCGCGATGCCCTTCAGCGCGCGTAGCAAGGCCACGCCGCCGCCCGGGACCACGCCTTCCTCGACGGCCGCACGAGTCGCGTGCAAAGCGTCTTCCACGCGCGCCTTCTTTTCCTTCATCTCGATCTCGGTGCCTGCGCCCACCTTGATGACCGCAACACCGCCGGCGAGCTTCGCGACGCGCTCCTGGAGCTTCTCGCGATCGTAGTCCGACGTCGATTCCTCGATCTCCTTGTTGATCTGATCGATGCGGCCCTTGATGTCCGCCTTCTTGCCGGCGCCGTCGATGATCGTGGTGTTCTCCTTCGAGACCTGCACCTTCTTCGCCTCGCCGAGATCGTTCATCGAAGCCTTCTCGAGCGACAGGCCGACTTCCTCGGAAATGACTTGGCCGCCCGTGAGGATCGCGATGTCCTGCAACATGGCCTTACGACGATCGCCGAAGCCCGGCGCCTTGACGGCGGCGACCTTGACGATACCGCGGATGTTGTTCACGACGAGCGTCGCGAGCGCCTCGCCTTCGAGGTCTTCCGCAATGATCAACAACGGCCGGCCCGACTTCGCGACGGCCTCGAGCAGCGGCAGAAGCTCGCGGATGTTCGAAATCTTCTTGTCGTGGATCAGGATCAGCGGGTTATCGAGGTTCGCCGACTGCGTGGCCTGATCGTTGATGAAGTACAACGACAGGTAGCCGCGATCGAACTGCATGCCCTCGACGACGTCGAGCTCGTTCGCTAACCCTGAGCCTTCCTCGACCGTGATCACGCCTTCCTTGCCGACCTTGCTCATCGCCTCGGCGATGATGCGGCCGATCTCCTCGTCGGAGTTGGCCGAGATCGTGCCGACCTGCGCGATCGACTTGTCGTCCTTACACGGTTGCGAGAGCTTCTTCAGCTCTTCGGTGATCGCAATGGCCGCCTTGTCGATACCGCGCTTCAGGTCCATCGGGTTGAAGCCCGCGGACACCGACTTCAGGCCTTCGCGGAGGATCGCTTGCGCGAGCACCGTGGCCGTCGTCGTGCCGTCACCGGCGGCGTCGGAGGTCTGCGAGGCGACTTCCTTCACCATCTGCACACCCATGTTCTCGAACTTGTCCTCGAGCTCGATCTCCTTCGCGACCGAGACGCCGTCCTTCGTGACGGTGGGAGCGCCGAAGCTCTTCTCGAGCACCACGTTGCGGCCCTTCGGACCGAGCGTGACCTTGACGGCGTTCGCGAGAACGTTCACGCCTTTCAGCATGCGCTGACGGGCGTCATCGGAAAATCTGACTTCTTTCGGAGTCGCCATGACTCTTTCTCCTGAAATTGGATGGAATAGCTAAAACGAGCGGGGCGGGTTAGTTCGGTTATTTCTCGATGACGGCCATGATGTCGTCTTCGCGCATGACCACGAGGTCCTCGCCGTCGACCTTGACCTCGGTTCCCGAGTACTTGCCGAACAGGACTTTGTCGCCCTTCTTGAGATCGAGGGGGCGGATTTCGCCGTTCTCGAGGATCTTGCCCTTACCGACCGCGAGGACTTCGCCCTTGCTCGGCTTCTCGGTGGCCGTATCGGGGATCACGATGCCGCCCGGGGACTTGCGTTCTTCTTCCGTGCGCCGAATCACGACGCGATCATGCAGAGGACGAAGTTTCATGGAATGCTCTCCGTTGGTTAAGCACTTGATTTCTGAGTAGATTGTCCTGACCGGGCCGTATTTATTAGCACTCGGTCTAAGTGAGTGCTAATCATATGGATGAAAAAGCCGATTGCAAGACCGTGAGAGCCGAGTCATGACATTGTTTGAAACCGGTCGGTATGCTTGCAACCGTCAAATTGCCTGTGGGCGGTAGGCCGCAATGACCGGGGAGACGATCGTCGTCTTGACGACTTGCGGCAACGACGAGGACGCCAACACGCTCGCGCGCGCGCTGGTCGAACGGCGGCTCGCCGCGTGTGTCAACGCGATCCCGAAGGTCGCGTCGACGTATCGTTGGAAGGGCGAGACTCAGCAGGATCAGGAGACTCTGTTGATCATCAAGACGACCGCGCCGCGACTTAAGGGCATAGAAAAGACGATTCGCGAGCACTCGAAGTACGAGCTGCCGGAGGTCATCGCACTGCCGATTGTCGCGGGCAGTGCGGACTATCTCGGCTGGGTACGGGAATCAGTCGCCGAGTTGAAGGACTAACGCACCTATGAATCTGTTCCGCTCGCCTACTCGAGTTCTCGTCGGCGTCTTGGCATGGCTCGCCGGCGGCGCCGCGCTTGCGCAGGACGAGCCGCCGTTGCCGCCGGAACAAGTATTCGTCTACACAACGCGCGCCGATGCCGAGCGTATTTATCTCGACTTCGACGTCCTCGAAGGCCACTACCTGTATCGGAAGCGCTTCGGCTTCGACAGCGCCACGAGCGGGATCGCGCTCGGTGCGGCCGTGTTCCCGCGCGGCGAGACGCACACCGATGAGTTTTTCGGCGAGCAAGAAATCTATCGTCACGAGTTCTCGATCGCGATTCCGTATCGGCGCACGAGCGCG
Source organism: uncultured Gammaproteobacteria bacterium (assembly GCA_963741255.1). Classification (GTDB taxonomy): domain Bacteria; phylum Pseudomonadota; class Gammaproteobacteria; order Steroidobacterales; family Rariloculaceae; genus FEN-1219. The sequence goes on from CAVUHM010000009.1 coordinate 251,990, forward strand.
GCCGCGAACCTCGACCTCACGATCGAGCTGCAGGGCTGCGCGGATCGCGGTTTCTGCTACTTGCCGCAAGAGTGGCCGACGTCGGTAGCACTGCCGAAGCCGTCGCTGCTCGATCTCGCGGCTGGCGGCGATCCGAGCGCAGGCGGCGACGATCAGCTGCCGGTCGATCTCGCATTCACGATGAATGCGCGGTTCGACAAGCCGAACGAGCTCACCGTCGCGTGGCAAATCGCGCCGGGCTATTACCTGTACCGCGACAAGCTCACGTTCGAAGTCGACGGCCGCATCGACCTCGGCGCACCGAGTTTGCCCGAGGGCGTCGCGCACCGCGACGACAACTTCGGCGACGTCGAGGTGTACTACGACTTCGTCGAGGTCAAAGTGCCGTTCGCACGCGCGAGCCCCGATGCGCTCGACGTCGAGCTGACGGCCGGCTTCCAAGGTTGCAAGGAAGCGAGCATCTGTTATCCGCCCGATGCGCAGACGATGGCGCTCGTGCTGCCCGCGACGAGCGAGTTCCCTGCGCCCGTTGCAGCGACCGGCGACGAGCTCGTTTCCGAGCAGGATCAATGGGCGGCTCGAATCGTGAACGGATCGTGGCCTGAGCTGCTCGGCTGGTTCTTCTTAGGGGGCCTGCTGCTGTCGTTCACGCCCTGTGTCTTGCCGATGGTGCCGATCCTCTCGAGCATCATCGCCGGTCAAGGAACTGTGTCCGCCGGCCGGGGCTTCGCACTCTCGGTGAGCTATGTGCTCGGCATGGCCTTCACGTACACGATCCTCGGCGTGCTATCGGCTTTGGCCGGACAGCAGCTGCAGGCGGCTTTGCAAGAGCCCTGGATCCTTTCCTTGTTTGCCACCGTTTTCGTCGTGGGAGCGCTCGGGATGTTCGGCGCCTTCCAGTTCCAAATGCCCACGGCGATTCAGACACGGCTCTCGAACGTCGCGAATCAGCAGAAAGCAGGAACATTCGCAGGCACCGCGATCATCGGCGCCTTGACGGCGTTGATCGTCACGACCTGCGTCGCACCTGTGCTCGTCGGAGCGCTCGTCGTCATCGGCCAAACGGGCGACGTCGCCCGAGGCGGAGGCGCGCTGTTCGCAATGAGCATCGGAATGGGCACGCCATTGCTCGCCGTCGGCGCCTCGGCCGGGTATCTATTGCCGAAGGCCGGGCCTTGGATGAACACGATCAAGGCTGGCTTCGGCGTGATCATGCTCGGGTTCGCAATCTACTTGGTTGGACGCTTCCTGCCGCCGACGCCGACGCTTTTCCTGTGGGCCTTGCTGGTTTTCTTCACCGGCGTCTTTATCGGCGCGTTCGATGCGTTGCCGGCAGACGCGACACCCGGGCGGCGTCTCGCGAAAGGCATCGGCGTACTGACCTGCCTGTATGGCGCCTTGATGTTCATTGGTGCACTGCTCGGCGGCGGTAGCGTCCTTGAGCCTATTCCTCGTGCAGCCTTGGCGCCGAGCACGGGCGGGGCCGTGGCGATGACCGCGAGCGAGCTTGAGTTTCGTGAGATCGCGACGGTGGCCGAGCTCGACGCCGCGCTAGGCGAAGCTCAGGCCGCGAATCAGCCCGTGATGCTAGACTTCACTGCGGAATGGTGTGTCTCCTGCAAGGAAATGGAGGAGTACACGTTCCCGGATCGAGGGGTGATCGGCGCGCTCGAACCGTATATGTTGTTGCGTGCCGACGTAACGGATAACAACGACGATGATCAAGCGCTGCTCAAGCGTTTCCGCAGCTTCGGCCCGCCAACGATCGCGTTCTTCGATCGAGCCGGCGCGGAGCGCGAGAACTTCAAGCTCGTGGGCTTCGTGCCCGCCGACAAGTTCGCCGGCCACGTCGCGAGTCTCGCCGCGCTTTGAGGTGATCTGCCGTGGCTAAGTCACGGCCGGCGCTCGTTACGGCGGTGCTGAGCGCAGCGGCCGCGCTTGGCTATCTGACGTATCGCTTCTCAGCGCCGCCGTCCGTGGACCCTGAACCCGACACCGTGATCGTCGATATCGCGGCCGATCCAGAGGAAACCGCACGCCCGCAGACCGCGGAGACGTTGCCGGACTTTTCGCTCGGGAATCTCGCCGGGGAGCCGCAGTCGATCAAGAGCTGGCCCGGGAAGCCGTTGCTGATCAATTTTTGGGCAACCTGGTGCGGCCCCTGCCTGCGTGAGATTCCGATGCTGAAGGAGCTGCAAGCCGCCCGGCCGGACCTACAGGTGGTCGGAATCGCGATCGACAAGCGCGACGACGTCGTCGAGTTCGCGGCCGAGATGGACTTCAACTACGCGATTCTGATCGGCCAAAGCGAGGCCTGGGCGGCCGCGGCGGCCCTCGGCGTCAACATCTACGCGCTGCCGTTCACCGTGTTCACGGGTGCCGACGGCAGTATTCTCGGGGTCCATACCGGCGAGCTTCACGCCGAGCACATCGAGCGTTTCCGCGCCGTCGCGGACGATCTGGCCGCCCGAAGAATCGAGCTCAAGCAAGCCCGCGACCGAATGGCAGAGCCGATCTAGAACCTTTCCGGCCCGATCTAGCCGGCTTCCGGCCCCAAAACGCGCCTACGTGCCGCCATTTGCGGCGAAAACGGGTAAACTCGCCCGCATCGGCTTTCGGGGTAGGCACCCATGGCGCGCTTTCTGCTGCTGAACGGCCCGAACCTTGGCCAGCTTGGGCGCCGTGAGCCTGGCGTGTACGGCACCACGACGCTGAAGGACATCGTGACGGCGCTGCGTTCCCAGGCGAAAGCCGCAGGACACAGGCTCGAAGCGTTTCAGAGCGATTCCGAGGCCGAGCTGATCAAGCGGATCCATGCCGCACGCGACCAACGAGTGGCCGTGATTCTGTTCAACCCCGCGGCGTTCACACACACGAGCATCGCGCTGCGCGACGCCCTGCTCGCGGTGCAAATCCCGTTCATCGAGCTGCACCTTTCCAACGTCGCGGCCCGCGAAGCCTTCCGACATAAGTCGTACTTCGCCGATGTCGCGATCGGCACGATCGCAGGCTTCGGCCCCGTGAGCTACGAGTTGGCCCTGACCGCAGCGATTCGCCACCTGACCAAAGGGGGGAAATGATGGATATACGAAAAGTAAAAAAACTCATCGAGCTGCTCGAGGAATCGGGAATCTCCGAGATCGAAATCTCGGAAGGCGAAGAGTCGGTCAGAATCAGTCGCTACCCAAAACCCGGCGCGGTCGCCACGGTCGCGGTCCCGGCAGCACCCGCGGCGGCCCCTGCTGCACCCGCGGCTCCCGCCGCGCCGGCTGCGGCACCAGCCACGCGCGGCCAACAAGTCACGGCACCGATGGTCGGCACGTTCTATAGCGGGCCGGCGCCGGGCGCGAAATCGTTCGTCGAGATCGGCACCGAGGTGAAACCCGGCGACACGCTGTGCGTGATCGAAGCGATGAAGATGATGAATCAGATCGAGTCGGAGTTCGCCGGCCGCGTGGTCAGCATCCTCGTCGAGAACGGCAACCCGGTCGAATTCGGCCAGACGCTATTCGTCATAGAAGAATAAACAAGCGAGCGCTACCACGATGCTCGACAAGATTCTGATCGCCAATCGCGGCGAGATAGCGCTGCGTATCTTCCGGGCGTGCCGTGAGCTCGGGATCAAGACCGTCGCGGTCCATTCGACGGCAGACACGACCTTGAAGCACGTGCTATTGGCCGATGAGACCGTCTGCATCGGGCCGCCCCGCTCGCAGCAAAGCTACCTGAACATGCCGGCAATCATTGCGGCAGCCGAGGTCACGGACGCCGTCGCGATCCACCCTGGTTACGGCTTTCTATCGGAGAACGCCGATTTCGCCGAGCGGGTCGAGGAAAGCGGGTTCATCTTCATCGGGCCCAAGCCCGAGACGATTCGGCTGATGGGCGACAAGGTCTCCGCCATCAAGACCATGCGCGCGGCCGGGATGCCTTGCGTGCCGGGGTCCGATGGACCGCTCGGCGACGATCCAGAGGTGAACGCGCGGCTCGCGCACGAGATCGGCTACCCCGTCATCATCAAGGCCGCGGCCGGCGGAGGTGGACGCGGCATGCGCGTCGTTCACAGCGACGCGGCGCTGTTCAACGCGGTCTCGATCACGCGTGCCGAAGCGCTGTCCGCGTTCGCCAACGACCAGGTCTACATGGAGAAATTCCTGGATCACCCGCGGCACGTGGAGTTCCAGGTGCTCGCCGACAGCCACGGCAACGCCGTGCACTTGGGCGAGCGCGACTGCTCGATGCAGAGGCGCCATCAGAAGGTCATCGAAGAGTCGCCGGCCCCCGGAATCAGCGAGGACGAACGACAGAGGATGGGGCAACGCTGCGTGGAGGCGTGCCTCAAGATCGGCTATCGCGGCGCGGGCACGTTCGAGTTCCTGTATCAAGACGGCCAGTTCTTCTTCATCGAGATGAACACGCGCGTGCAGGTCGAGCACCCCGTCACGGAGCTCGTCACCGGCATCGACATCGTGAAGACGCAGCTCGCGATCGCGGCCGGCGAGCGGCTGCCGTTTGCGCAAGAAGACATCCGCTGGCGCGGCCACGCGATCGAATGCCGCATCAACGCCGAGGACCCGAAGACGTTCGTGCCCTCGCCGGGCACCGTGAGCCTCTGGCATCCGCCGGGCGGTCCCGGCATTCGCGTGGATAGCCACATGTACAGCGGCTACTCGGTCCCGCCGTACTACGACTCATTGATCGCCAAGGTCATCGCGCACGGCGAGCATCGTCGCGCCGCGATCGCCCGCATGACGACGGCGCTCCAGGAGATCGTCGTCGACGGCATCAGCACGAACATCCCGTTGCATCAGGAAATCTTCCAGCACGGCGCATTCAAGGCCGGCGGCACGGACATTCACTATCTCGAGAAGCGTCTCGGCCTCAAATAGCGCGACCCGCCGTGAGCCGACGACAGTTGACGTTCACCGTTGCGTCGGCGGACGTCCCGAAGGCGGAGGCGCTCGTCGAGCTTGCCGGGGCGGAATCGATCTCGCTGCACGACGCGGCCGATGACCCGGTGCTCGAGCCCGAGCCCGCAACCGCGCCGCTATGGCCGACCGTGATCGTGCGCGCCGCGTTCGCCGGCGATGCAGACTTGTCGGCACTCTGCGAGCTGCTCCGCGTGTCGTGCACGGCCGCCGCTGTCAGCGTGACGGCCCTCGACGAAGCCGCCTGGGAGAGGGGTCTACGCCAGGTCGTCGAGGCGCGCTCGATCGGCCGCCGTTTGTGGCTCGCGCCTGCGGACGACGACACCGGGCCGGCTGACCGCTCTATCGTGCGGTTGAATATGGGGCTCGCGTTCGGCACAGGCGCGCATCCGACCACCGCACTCTGCCTCGACTGGCTCGACGCGCAGCTGCCGTCGGGAGCGACCGTGCTCGACTATGGTTGCGGCTCCGGAGTGCTCGCGATTGCCGCCCTGGTGCTCGGCGCGAGCCGCGCGTGGGCCGTCGACAACGACCCGCAAGCCTTGCTGGCCACGAGTGCCAACGCCGCGCTGAATCGTGTCGGCGATCGCTTGTTCATCGGAGCTCCCGAGTCGTTGCCCGCGGTCACGACGGACGTGCTCGTGGCGAACATTCTCGCGGCACCGTTGATCGAGCTCGCGCCGGCGCTAACGGCACGCCTTAGACCCAAGGGCATGTTGGTCTTGAGCGGCGTGCTCGAGCACCAAGCGCCTCGAGTCACGGCCGCATTCGCGCCCTATTTCGGCACATTCGATGTCGCCGAAGCGGAAGGCTGGGCTCGCCTGACTGCGCGCCGGAACCCGGGTTAACGGAGCGCAGAAACGCTAGAATCGCCGCGTCATAGCGAAGCGGCCGCCATGCTATTCACGCGCTGCCCCGAATGCGAGACGACGTTCCGTGTCACCGACGAGGCCTTGAAGAAGGCTAACGGCCAGGTGCGCTGCGGACGCTGTGCGAGCGTTTTCAACGCATACGCGGAGCTGCAAGACTCAGCGAACGTCTCGGATCTGCAATCGCCGCCGTTGGGGGCCGAGGCATCGACGCAGCAGCCCGAGCCGGCGCCACCCATTCCCGCGCCGGCTGCGACGACCGAGGCGAGTGTCGCGAACAGCGACGCGCTCGAAGGCGGGGGCACAAGCGACAAACCCGTTACGGCAACAACGGTTCCGGAACCAATAGCCGCCCCGCCGCCGGTCGCCAGGGACGACGACGCCGATGACGACCTGGATCTGATCAGCGCCAAGGAGATCGACCAGGTTCTAAACACGAACGTCGGGGCCGGCCTGCCTGCGGGCACGCCGACCTGGTCGACGCTCGGCACGGAGCCCATGCGCGAGCGGCCGAATCGCTGGTGGGGAGCGGCGGCCGCATTCGCGGCGCTCGCACTGCTGGGACAGGGGCTGCATCACTATCGCGCCGAGATCGCGGGACACCCGACGTTCGGCCCATGGATCCAAGGGGCGTACGGCCTCGTCGGCACGGAGCTAACGCCGACTTGGGACGTGCACCAATATGAGATCCTCGATTGGGTTGCGACCGCGGAGCCGAACTCTCGTGGTCTCGGCAGCCTCAAGATCACCGCGCGAATTCAGAATCGCGGGCCGTTGCGCCAACCGTATCCCGCCGTGCAGCTGCGCCTGAAGGATCGTTGGGAAGCAGCCGTCGGCAGTCGCGTATTCATGCCGGCGGAATATTTGCCGAGCGAGTCGCCGCTCGGACGATTGATGTCGCCGGGTGAGACCGCGCGTGCGGAGATCGAAGTCGTCGATCCCGGTCCCGATGCGTACGGATTCGAGCTCGATGTTTGTATCGAAGTCGAAGCATCATTAGTAACCTGCGGTACCGACGAAGTATTTTTGTAACGCATCGCAACGCGTCTGCTGCTGCGCCAAAATTTGCGCGCAGCGTGCTATGATCCTCGCACCCTGAGTCGGTACATCTACTGCAAGAAACGGGGTTCGCGTCACCGAAGATCGGATACCTGGCGTAAGCCGGGACCAGGTTGCTTTTCGCACTGGCGGCCATCGTGACGTGAAAAGAGTAGCTCGCTCCGACTCAGCGGCGATTGACGTTCTAATGGGGAGAACGTGATGACAGCGACAACGAGCGCGAAGCGAACTTCGCGCAAGAAAACCAAACGCATCGCAGCGACCGCCGCGCACGTCAGCGTGCGCAATAAGCCGTTGAGCAGCCTGACCGATGAATGTCTGCACAGCTATTTCGAGAGCTTGAACGGCCACAAGCCCGGCGATCTCTACGAGCTGGTGATCGGCGAGGTCGAGAAACCGTTGTTCCGCGCTGTCCTGACCTATACGAAGGGCAACCAAAGCGAGGCCGCAGAGATCCTCGGCATCAACCGGGGCACCCTTCGCAAGAAGCTCAAAGACTACAAACTCCAGGGTAGATGAGCTCGACACGCAAGCCACGACGAGCCGCACAACGACCGTCGAGCGGCGTGGACGAACGGAAAGCCCCAGCCAAGCGCCGCGCGTTACTGAGCGTCGCGGACAAGCAAGGTCTGCTGCCCTTCGCACAGCGACTCCAGTCTCTAGGCTTCGAGATCGTGTCGACCGGCGGCACCGCGAAGGCGCTTCGCACCGCCGGGATCGCCGTTACCGATGTGGCCGCGATCACGGGCTTTCCCGAGATCATGGACGGCCGCGTGAAAACGCTGCACCCGCACATTCACGGCGGCTTGCTCGCTCGGCGCGGCATCGACGATGCCGTGCTGGCTTCGCACGGCATCGGCGTCATCGATCTGCTCGTCGTGAACCTGTATCCGTTCGAGGCCACGACCGCGCGTCCCGATTGCACGGATGCCGAGGCGATCGAGAACATCGACGTCGGCGGACCCGCGATGTTGCGCGCGGCAGCCAAGAACCACGAGCACATCACGGTCGTCGTCGATCACACGGACTACGAGTCCGTGCTGGCGGCGCTCGAGGACGGGGGCGTGCCGCCGGCGATGCGCCGCCATCTTGCGACCAAGGCGTTCGGTCACACGGCGCGTTACGACGCCGCAATCAGCTCCTACCTGAAGGCGCACAGCGACGCCGTGGACGAATGGCCGAATCCGCTGTTGCGTGGGTGGGCACTGCTTACCCCGTTGCGTTATGGCGAGAACCCGCACCAACGTGCGGCCCTGTACCGCACTGTCGACTCCGTACCCGGGTCCGTCGCGCATGCGCAGCAAATCCAAGGCAAAGAGCTATCGTTCAACAACTTGGTCGATGCCGACGCCGCGAATCAGGCCGTGAAGGCGTTCGAGTCGACGGCCTGTGTGATCGTCAAGCACGCGAACCCATGCGGAATCGCAACTGCGGTCAGCCCGCTCAAGGCCTATGAGCTCGCCTATCGTGCTGATTCGACCTCGGCATACGGCGGCGTGATCGCGTTCAATCGGCCGCTCGACGGGCCCACCGCCGAAGCCATCGTCGGCAAGCAGTTCGCCGAGGTCATCGTGGCGCCGGAGGTCCACAAGGATGCGCGCGCCGCGCTCGCAAGGAAATCCGGCATTCGGGTGCTCGAGACCGGTTGGCCCGCCGCAACCGTGAAACGCGAAGACGGCTTCGAGATCAAGACGATCGAAGGCGGCGTGCTACTGCAAACCACGGATTCCGGCCGGGTCGATGTCGCGACCGCGAAGGTCGTCACGCGGCGCCAGCCGACGGCCGCAGAGCTTCGCGATCTGAAGTTCGCGTGGACCGTCGTCAAATTCGTGAAATCGAACGCGATCGTGCTCGCGCGCGACGGGGCCACGATCGGCATCGGCGCGGGGCAACCGAGCCGCGTCATGAGCGCGCGAATCGCGGCTCTGAAGGCCGAGGAAGCCAAGCTCGAGGTTCCGGGGGCGGTGCTGGCTTCGGACGCGTTTTTCCCGTTCCGCGACGGCGTCGACGCCGCGGCCGAGCGCGGCGTGCGCGCCGTCGTGCAGCCAGGCGGCTCGATGCGTGACGAAGAGGTCATTCGGGCGGCCGACGAGCACGACCTGGCGATGATCTTCACGGGCATGCGGCACTTCCGTCACTGACGGCACGGAGAACCATTGGCGAAGGTCCTGGTCATCGGCAGCGGCGGTCGCGAGCACGCGATTGCGTGGAAGCTCGCACAGTCGCCGCGAGTCACCGAGGTCATCGTCGCACCCGGAAACGCCGGCACGGCGACCGAATCGAAAACCCGCAACGTTGCGATCGCCGTAACCGATTTCGCCGCATTGATCGAGCTTGCGCGGAAAGAGCGCGTCGAGCTCACGATCGTGGGGCCCGAGGTGCCGCTCGTCGGCGGCATCGTGGATCGCTTCGAAGCGGCGGGACTCAAGTGCTTCGGCCCGCTCGCCGCAGGCGCGCAGCTCGAGGGCTCGAAGGCCTTCACGAAGGACTTCTTGGCACGGCACAAGATTCCGACAGCGGCATACCGCACGTTCACCGACTACGAGGCTGCGCGCGACTACGCGCGCACGCGCAAGCCGCCGATCGTGATCAAGGCCGACGGGCTCGCCGCCGGCAAGGGCGTGATCATCGCGCCGAATCATGCCGACGCCGAAGCCACGCTCGACAACGTCCTGCGTCGAGGTCAATTCGGCAGCGCCGGCGCCAAGGTCGTCGTCGAGGACTTTCTCGCCGGCGAGGAAGCCAGTTTCATCGCGGTCGTCGACGGCACGCGCGTCGTGCCGCTCGCGAGCTCGCAGGACCACAAGACGCGTGACGACGGCGATCGCGGCCCGAACACGGGCGGCATGGGCGCGTACTCGCCCGCGCCGGTCGTCACGGACGAAGTGCACGAACGCGTGATGCGCGAGGTCATGCTGCCGACCGTGCGCGGCCTTGCGGCCGACGGCATCCGCTATCGCGGCTTCCTGTACGCGGGCCTCATGATCGACAGCGCCGGTCAACCGCGCGTGATCGAGTTCAACTGCCGGCTCGGTGACCCCGAAACGCAACCGATCCTGTTTCGCCTGCGCTCGGACCTGCTCGACGTCTGCTCATCGTGCTTCGACGGCACGCTCGGCGCGCGGCCGCTCGAGTGGGACCCGCGCGCGACGATCGGCGTCGTGATGGCAAGCCGCGGCTACCCGGACGCCTACGACAAGGGCAAACCGATCGCGGGCCTGGGCGGCGCGACCGGCGCCGACGTCAAGGTTTTTCATGCCGGCACGCGGCTCGACTCCGGCAACGTCGTGACCGACGGTGGCCGAGTGCTGTGCGTGGTCGGCGCCGGTACGAGCGTGCGCGCAGCGCGCGACTCCGCCTACACCGGCGTCCGCAAGATCACCTGGGACGGCGCGTTCTACCGCACCGACATCGGCTACCGGGCGATCCAGCGCGAGGAAAGCCGCTAGCTATCGGCCGTTGCCCGGCAGGGCATCCACGGGCCCCTCGAACGCAATGAACAGGATGCAAGGCCCGGCGCTGACGCAGGCGCCGCCGTGCGGGCGCTTCGGCGGACCATACGCGTAGGTTCCGGGTCGGAGCACGACCGCCTCTTGACCCTCGAAGCTCACGCGAAGCTCGCCGGCAACGAGAACCATGCGTTCCGCGGACGTGTGCCAATGCACGGGCAGGCTGGAACCCGCGGGCACCCTGAAGAACACGTCCGCATTCGGCTTGGACGGATCGCCGTGCAGCACGGCCAAACTGCACCCGGCCGGCATGAAGTCCGGGCACGGACCCCAGTCGAGCGGCGCGTCGGCGCTTCGCACGACGATGCGTTCGGCAGCAGCTTCCTGCGCGGACACCGGAACACCGTTCGATATGAGTAGCGCAGCCGAGGCCAGCGCGATGACGACGCGTGGATTCACGTGATCGTGATACATGGAACGCTCCCAGTGGTGGTGGGTACGAGGGACTTGTGGGCGGGCCGCCAAGCGACCCGCCCACAACGCGCTAGGCGGCCTTCCCGGCGGCAAGCGCGTGAACGTCTGCGGCTTTCAGCGCCCTTCCGCCGATCGCCCAGTCGCCACCCTCGAATTCGCTGATGCGGACCCAGGTGACCGGGCGCATGTTCTCGCCCTCGACGGCGATCATCGCTTCCGTGACCTTCGCGATCAGCTCCTTCTTCTGCGACGGCGTGAACACGTCCTTGATGACATCGATCGTGACCAACGGCATGACTCTCTCTCCTTTCAGGTTTGCGGGCTTGGGACCCCCCGAAGCCCAGTGCGCGAAAGATTCGCACGGCCCGGAAACGCAAGCTTGCAGACCTCATGGAGAATTCATGAAGATCGCTTCGAAGCCGCAGCGGGCCGATCTATCCTTGCCGAATGCTCTATCGTTTCGACAACTTCGAGCTGGATCTCGCTGCCGTCGAGCTGCGCGCGGGAGGCGAGCCCAAGCGCGTCGAGCCGCAGGTGTTTGCGCTGCTCGCATTGCTGGTCGCCAACGGCGATCGCCTCGTCTCGAAGGAGGAAATCGTCGAGAAGGTGTGGGACGGGCGCCCCGTTTCTGATTCGGCGATTGCAAGCCGCGTGAAGTCGGCGCGGCAAGCGCTCGGCGACGACGGCAACACGCAAAGGCTCATCAAGACGATCCATGGCCAAGGCTACCGTTTCGTCGGCACGGCGCGCGCCGCGCGCAGCGGCGCGTCTCCGGTCACCGCCGAAGGCGGCACCGATTCCGAAAGCACCAGCGTGGCGGACATGGTGCAGAGCCTGGAGCGCGTGGCGCGGCCGTCGCTCGCGGTGTTGCCGTTCCGATTCGTCGGCACGGATCAGCGCTATGCGACGCTCGCGACGGCATTGCCGGACGAGCTGATCGCGGAGCTCGCGCGGTTGCGCTGGCTATTCGTCACCGCACGCGGTTCCTCGTTCCGGCTCCGCGTCGCGGATGCGGACTTCGGCGACATCGGACGATTGCTGCGCGTGCGCTACTGCCTCACGGGCACGATCGAGCTCGCCGGAGGGCGGCTCGGTGTGCTCGTCGAGCTCGTGGACACGCGTGATGGCGGCGTGGTGTGGGCGGACCGTTTCTCAGGAAGGCTCGACGACGTGCACATGATGCGCGAGCAGATCCGCTCGCAAGTCCTCATGGCGCTCGAGATTCGCATTCCTCTTCACGAGGCGTCAGCCGCACGCCTCGCCCCGGTCGAGAACCTCGATGCGTGGTCCGCATACCACCTCGGCCTACAACACCTGTATCGCTTCAACCGTCATGACAACACCGCGGCGGCGGATTTGTTCCAACGGGCGCTCGGCTTGGATCCCGCCTTCGCGCGCGCGCACGCCGCAATGTCGTTCGTATGCTTCCAAGAGGCGTTCTTGCGCTACACGGACGACCTACCGCACGCGATCGGCGAAGCGCGCCGCTTCGCCGAGCGGGGGCTCGAGCTCGACCCCCTCGATCCGTTCGTGAACTTCACGATGGGACGCACGTATTGGCTCGACGGCGATCTCGAGACGAGTATCGGTTGGCTCGAGCGCGCCACGACCATCAGCCCGAATTATGCCCAAGGCATCTACGCGCGGGCGTGGACCGAGGCGATGGCGGGGAAATCGAGCGAAGGTCGTGACCACGTCGATCTCGCGATGCGACTGAGCCCGCTAGACCCCCTGCACTATGCGATGTTGGCCACGCGCGCTTTCACGCACATGCTGCGAGGGGAAGACACCGAAGCCGCGCGCTGGGCCGAGCGTGGCGCACGCTCGCCGGGCGCACACGTGCTGATAGCGATCATCGCGGCGGCCACGCACACACTGTCCGGCGACGACGCGAGGGCGGCTTTCTGGGCTGCGAATGCGCGCGAGCGCAATCCTGATCTGACGCAGGCGGATTTCTTCCGCTCGTTTCCGATGAGGTCCGATGCGATGCGCTTGCGCTTCGAACGAGCGTTCGCGCGCCTAAAATTCTGAGCGTCGCGTCCCGTCTCGGGACGCGGCGACTAGCGCTTCATCGACTCGAAGAAGTCGGCGTTCGTCTTCGTGTCCTGCAGCTTCGACAGCAAGAACTCGACCGCCGCGAGCTCGTCCATCGGGTGCAGGACCTTACGGAGCACCCACATCTTCTGCAGCTCGTCAGGGGCTGTCAGCAGCTCTTCCTTACGCGTGCCGGAGCGGTTGATGTTGATGGCCGGGAACACGCGCTTCTCGGCGATACGGCGATCCAAGTGGATCTCCATGTTGCCGGTGCCTTTGAATTCCTCGTAGATGACGTCGTCCATCTTCGAGCCCGTGTCGATCAGCGCGGTCGCGATGATCGTGAGGCTACCGCCTTCCTCGATGTTGCGCGCCGCGCCGAAGAAGCGCTTCGGCCGCTGCAACGCGTTCGCGTCGACGCCGCCCGTGAGCACCTTGCCCGATGAGGGCACGACGGTGTTGTAGGCGCGCGCGAGACGCGTGATCGAGTCGAGCAGAATCACGACGTCCTGCTTGTGCTCGGTCGAGGCGCTTGGCCTTCTCGATGACCATCTCGGCGACTTGCACGTGGCGCGTGGCGGGCTCGTCGAACGTGCTCGACACGACCTCGCCGCGCACCGTGCGCTCCATCTCGGTGACTTCTTCGGGCCGCTCGTCGATCAGCAGCACGATCAGCTGCACGTCGGGATGATTCGCGGCGATCGACGCCGCGATGTTCTGCAGCAGCATCGTCTTACCGGCCTTCGGCGGCGACACGATGAGGCCGCGTTGGCCCTTGCCGATCGGCGCGACCATGTCGATGATGCGCGCGGTCAGGTCCTCGGTGCTGCCGTTGCCTTGCTCGAGCTTCAGCCGCTTCTTCGGAAACAGCGGCGTCAGGTTCTCGAACAGGACCTTGCTCTTCGCGTTCTCGGGCGCGTCGAGGTTGATCTCGCCGATTTTCAGCAGCGCGAAGTAGCGTTCGCCATCCTTCGGCGGCCGAATCAGCCCGGATACCGTGTCGCCGGTGCGCAGGTTGAAGCGGCGGATCTGGCTCGGGCTCACGTAGATGTCGTCCGGGCCAGCCAGATACGAGCCGTCGGACGAGCGCAGGAAGCCGAAGCCGTCCTGCAGGATCTCGAGCACGCCTTCGCCGAAGATGTGCTCGCCGTTCTTCGCGTGCGCCTTGAGAATCGAAAAAATGATGTCTTGCTTGCGGGACCGCGCGAGGTTCTCGAGCCCCATCGTCTCCGCGAGCTGCACGAGCGCCGCGGCGGGCCGCGTCTTCAGCTCGGACAGATTCATCCCGTTCTTGGTCGATTCGAGGTCCGCGGCCGGAATGACGTCGAACTCTTCGTCGTCCGGAAACTCCTCGCGCATCGGCCCACCACCGCCGCCGCCACCGCCACCGCCACCGCGATTGCGGCGATTGCGCTTGCCGTTGCCGTCTCCGCCGCCGCCTCCGCCTCCGCCTCCGCCTTGATGCGGACCGCCGCCGTCTTTCATCCGCGCACGCGCCGAATTTCCTAGATATCCCCTCACGACTGCATCCTGGACGTTATGGCTTGACTGCTTCTTTTGGCCATTTGAGATGTGTCTCGAGAAAAGCCTCGAGTTGTGCTTTGGAAACGGTGCCCACTTGTTGCGCGGCGACCGAGCCGTCGCGGAACAGGAGCAAGGTCGGAATGCCGCGGATGTTGAATTTCGGCGGCGTCTTCGGGTTCTGGTCGATGTTCAATTTGACGACACGAAGCTTATCTTTGTGTTCGGCTGCAATCGAATCGAGAAGCGGAGCAATCGCCTTGCAGGGGGCGCACCATTCAGCCCAAAAATCGAGTAGCACCGGCTGCGGCGACTTGACTACGTCTTGCTCAAAGTCCGCGTCGGTCGTATGTACGATCTCATTACTCACTACTGTTGAATCCTCTGGGTTCTTAAGCCCCCACGACCCCCCTTGGGGCGTACAGGCTAAGTCGATAACCCGGTTGGGTTGAGCCGAAAGTGACGCCGCCTAATGCGTCAGGCACAATTCGCGGCGGGTGCTTCCTTCGAGGCTCGCAGGAATACTGTGGGTATCTGGGAGGGCGTGCTTATTCTTAACTGCCGGAACGGGATTTTGCAAGTATTGGGGTTCGATATAGACACCGCCTCTCCAACGACCCATCACCTCACCGATTTGCGCTTCACGGACCTGCCATTATCGGCAGGACTGCAGCGGGGCATCGCGGACGCCGGGTTCTCCCAGTGCACCCCGATTCAGAGCAAGACGCTGCCGATCGCGCTCGAGGGCCAAGATGTAGCCGGCCAAGCGCAAACGGGCACGGGGAAAACTGCGGCATTTCTGCTCGCGATGTTCCATCGCCTCGAGCAGGCTCCGCGTCCCGCAATCGACGACGGGCCGCCCGCGCCGCGCGCGTTGATCTTGGCGCCCACGCGCGAGCTAGCGGTGCAGGTGCATACGGACGCTACCTCCCTCGGTAAGCACTTGCCATTCAAGTTGGGCCTCGCGTTCGGCGGCACGGATTACGACAAGCAGCGCGATCAGCTCGCGGCCGGCGTCGATGTGCTGATCGGCACGCCGGGGCGCATCATCGATTTCTACAAGCAGCGCGTGTTCGGCCTGCGCGGCATACAGGTGCTGATCCTCGACGAAGCGGACCGCATGTTCGATCTCGGCTTCATCAAGGACATTCGCTATGTCCTGCGCCGGCTGCCCGAGCATCACCGGCGCCTGAACATGCTGTTCTCCGCCACGCTCTCGCATCGCGTGCTCGAGCTCGCGTACGAGCACATGAACGATCCCGAGCTCGTGCGCATAGAGCCGGACAAGATGACGGTCGATCGCGTGACGCAGTCGATCTACTTCCCCGCGATGGAAGAGAAGCTGCCGTTGCTTTTGACGCTGATGCGCGACCGCGACCCGCATCGCACGATGATCTTCGTGAACACGCGGCGCGAGGCCGATCGGCTCCGTGACGCGCTCGTCCACAACGGCATCAAGGCCGAAGCCTTGTCCGGCGACGTGCCGCAAAAAAAGCGCCTGCGGATGCTGAAAGATTTTCAGGCCGGCGAGCTCGCGGTCTTGATCGGCACGGACGTCGCCTCGCGCGGCCTGCACGTGCCGGGCGTGAGCCACGTGTTCAACTACGACTTACCGCAAGACGCCGAGGATTACGTGCATCGCATCGGCCGCACCGCGCGCGCGGGCGCAACCGGCGATGCGATCAGCTTCGGCTGCGAGACGTACGCGATCTCGTTGCCGGAAATCGAGGATTTCATCGGCCGCAAGATCCCGGTCGCGAGTTTCGACCACAGTGCGCTCGTGACGGCGCAGCCCAATGCACCGCGGACCCAGCGACCCCACCCCGGCCCGCATGGCGGTAGGGGGCGACAAGGCGACCGTCGCGGCAGCGGCGGCCGTCGGCCGCGCAACGCGCAGCGCCGTTGAGGCTACAAGAGATCGATCACGCCATCGATCGCGATAAAATCTTCGATCACGCGCGGCGGCTCGCGCGAATCGGGCCGACGAATCGCAACGATGTGGCGAACGCCGTGAGCGCGCGCCGCGCCGAGCACGGCAAGACTGTCCTCGATCAGCAACGTGCGCTCCACGTCGAAAACCGCGTGACGCGCGAGCGCTTGCCAGAACGCCGCCGATTCCTTCGGCGCCGCGAAATCGTGCGAGCACACGACGCTGTCGACGAGCCGGTCGATGCCGGTATGTTCGGCCTTCACCTCGAACGTGTCGCGGTGCGCGTTCGTCACGATCGACAGACGCTTGCCGCGGCCGCGAGCCGCGGCGAGGAAGTCCGGCGCGCCGGGCAGGAAGCGAATGCGCGCGCGATGCTCGCGCTTCAACGACTTCAAGTCCATGCCGAGATCGCGCGTCCAATGATCGAGGCAGTACCAGTCGAGCGTGCCGACCTTGGCCGCGAACCGCGGCGCAAGGTGCTCGTGCGCGGCAGCGACACGTCAGGCCGTTCAGGCGCGCGTAGCGTTGCGGCACGAGCTCGCGCCAGAAGAAATTGTCGAAGGCGAGATCGAGCAGCGTGCCGTCCATGTCGACGAGCACGGTGTCGATCGCATCCCAATCGACGATCGATTTGGCTGCCGACGTCATGTCTCTATGATACAAGACGGCCCATGACCGACCTGCGCGAACAACGCCGACTGCTCGACTGCCGTGTGCGACATCGCTCGCGACGGCGGGCCGCGCCATTCTCGAGGTCTACGGCACGCGACTTCACGGTCGCGCGGAAGAGCGACGACTCGCCGCTGACGGAAGCCGATCGCGCCGCGCACGACATCATCGCGCGCAGCGCTCGCGACGCTCGACAGCAGCATGCTCCCGTGCTCTCGGAAGAGTCGGCGCCCGAGCGATCACGCGCCGCGACGCAGCTGGTCGCGCTATTGGCTCGTCGATCCGCTCGACGGCACGAAGGAGTTCGTGAAGCGCAACGGCGAGTTCACCGTCAACATCGCGCTCGTCGACGACGCATCGCGCCGTGCTCGGCGTCGTGCTACGCGCCCGTGCTCGACCGCATGTACTTCGGCGCTGTCGATCTCGGCGCGTGGCGCCGAGGACTCGAGCCGGGCGCCGCACCGATCTCCGTCGCGCCGACCGCAGCGACGCTCCGCTGCGTGTCGTCGGCAGCCGCAGCCACCCCACGCCGCGAGCTCGCGGAGTATCTCGCCGGGCTCGGGCCGCACGAGATCACCGACATGGGCAGCTCGCTGAAGATCTGCCTCGTCGCCGAGGGCGCCGCCGATCTTTATCCGCGGCTCGGGCCCACTTCCGAGTGGGACACGGCGGCGGCGCAGGCTATCCTCGAAAGCGCGGGCGGGCGTATGATCGATCTGGCCGGCCGGCCGCTGCGGTACAACTCCAAAGACGACTTGCTGAACCCTCACTTTCTGGCCTTTGGCGACCAGCGGCGGGACTGGTTGGCACCGATCCAAGAAACTCGTGGACGAGAAAGTAGAAACTGAGACCTTCAGAAACGTGGAGCGGCTCAAGCAATTGCGCGTCGAGCACCGGGACCTCGACCAGGTCATCTCCCGGCTCGTCAACGATCCGCAACGTGGATCAGCTGATGTTGAAGCGCCTGAAGAAGCGCAAGCTGATGCTCAAGGACATGATCACTCAGCTCGAGAGCGCGCAGGATTCCGGACTTGAACGCCTGACGAGCGCGCTCGTGGACTTGATGGCCGACATCGGCGCAACGACTACACGTTGCGCACTCGTCGACGACAAAGGCCAGGAGGTCGCGCCCGAGGTCTTCGAGAACGCCGACTTCACGGGCGTCGCCGGCGTGCTGCGCGTCTATCTCGATCATCGCCGCGCGAGCGACCGACCGAAGCGCGCCGCGCTAGCCGTCGCCGCACCGATCGTCGGCGACGAAGTGCAGATGATCAACATCGGCTGGCGATTCTCGCAAGCCGAGCTCAAGAGGCGCTCGGGTCTGCAGACGCTGCAGGTCGTGCAACGACTTCGCTGCGATCGCGTGGGGACTGCCGCAGCTCGGACCCGCGGACCTCGCGCAGCATCGGCGGCGGTGAGAGCGCGCCGCGCACGACGCTGGCGGCGCTCGGCCCAGGGTCCGGACTCGGCGTCGTCGGCGCTCGTGCCCGCCGACCGACGGCTGGGCCGTGATGACGGGCGAAGGCGGCCACGTGTCGATGCCGGCGCAGCCACGCGCGAGGAGCAGGACGTGATCGCGCTGCTGCGCGACCGTTTCGATGGCCATTGCTCGGCCGAGCGCGTGTTGTCGGGCCCGGGGCTCGTGAACCTGTACGTCGCGCTCGCGGAGCTCGCGGGCCGCGGTCAGCCCACGGTGACTCCGGAGGACGTCACGAACCTCGCGAAACAAGGCGAGCCGCTCGCGCGCAAGACGCTCGGAATGTTCTTCGCGATGCTCGGCACCGTGGCCGGCGACCTCGCGGTGACGACCGGCGCGCGCGGCGGCGTGTACATCGCAGGCGGTATCGTGCCGCGCGTCGTCGAGCAGTTCGCAAGTCGGAGTTTCGCGCGCGCTTCGAAGCGAAGGGCCGCTACCGCAAGTATCTGGCCGCGATTCCGACGCACGTGATCACGGCGCCGTTGCCGGCGTTTCGCGGCTTGCGCTACCTGCTCGGCTATCGCTAGCGCTCGGCTTCTTCGATCCTGCGGCGCTGCTCGGCGGCTTGCTCGTCGACGGTTTGCTGCACGCCTTGCGCGCGATCGATCGTGCTCGTCAACGGATCGAACACGGTCTCGCGCCGCGGCTCGGTTCCGGCTCGGCGGCCGGGCTCGGAGCCCGCCGCAACCGGCGAGCGCGCCAGCGATCGCTGAAACAACGACGAGTCTGAAGTGCATGACGAGCTCTCCGGCGCGGCACGTCAACTCGGGAATCTAGCACCCGCTCTTAGGAAAAACCGAGACTTAGGCCACGGTCGCAGCGCGGCGTTCTCGGACGGTGTGCCGGTGGTATTCTCGGCCGATGAACTACAACAACGAACTCCGCCCTAGGCTCCGTGTTGACGCGGCTAGCACCCATCGAACCTCGCGAGATCCGCGCCGTCGTGGCTGCCTTCTCATTGTTCTTCTTCATGTGGGCCGGATACTTCGCGGTGCGCCCCGTCCGCGAGACAGTCGCCATCAATTTCATCGGCCGCGAGAACGTCGCCGACCTCTGGCTGTTCACCGCGCTGTTCTCGATCCTCATCATCCCAGCATACGGCGTGATCGTCGCACGCTTGCGGCGCAGCATCTTCCTGCCCGGCATCTACGGCACCGTAGCCCTCGCTCTTCGGGCTCGTCGGCGTCGCGATGCAGACGGGCGGCATGACACCTGCTGATCGGCAAAGTCTTCTACGTCTTCATCAGCGTCATGAATCTGATGCTGCTGTCGATGTTCTGGAGCTTCCTGCTGGAGACTGTTCGACAAAGGCCAGACGAAACGACTGTTCGGCGTCATCGCCGCCGGCGGGCAGCGCAGGCGCTCTCGCGGGCCCACTCGTTGTCGGACATGACAGTCGGCACCATCGGCGCGAGCGGCGTGCTGTACCTCGGCGCGAGCGATGTTCGTGCTCGCTATCGTCTGCCAACGTGTATTGCTTGGCGTCTGGACACATCGCACCAGCGCCACAGGCGCGGGCAGCGCGACCGAGGATCGGCCGATCGGCGGCAATGTGTTCGCCGGCGTGACGCTGATCTTGCGCTCGCCGTATCTGATCGGCATCGCACTTTTCATCGTCGGTATCTCGGCCGTGAGCACGCTGCTCTATTTCGAGCAGCTGCGAATCGTCGAGGTCACGTTCTCGGACAGCGCGGCGCAGACGCGCGCGTTCGCCCGCATCGACTGGCTCGTGCAAGCGATCACCGTGCGTGTCGCAGGTCTTCCTGACGGGCCGTATCGCGGCACGCTTCGGCGTCACGGCACTGCTGACGGCCGTGCCGCTAATCATGGTGGCCGGATTCCTCGTGCTCGCCGGCTCCAGCCTGTTCGCGGTCTTCGTCGCCGTCGTGCATCGTGAGGCGCGCCGGTGAGTACGCGTTCGTTCGCCCCGGCCGCGAGATGCTATGGAGCCCGCTCGATAGAGAGACGAAGTACAAGGCCAAGAACACGGTGCGACGTGCCGGTCTACCGCGGCGCCGACTACGTCATCGCCCAAGGGCAGGACGCCATTCGGGAGCCGGCGTCTCGGCGTCGAACATGCATGGTGATCGGTGCCGGCGTCGCCGCCGTGTGGGCCCTCGTCGGCTGGTGGCTCGGCAGGCGCTTCGAAGGCGGAACGACAGCGCGGCAGCAGACCGTCGCCTGCCGTCGCCGAGCAACCGACCTAGTAGATCTCGCGCGTGTAGATCTGGCGGCGCTCGCCGCCGAAGATCCCGAACGTGGCCTGGCCCGTCGGATTCTCGTCGCCGGCGGCGCCCGCGTCCCAGTCGAAACGCAGCCACGACGGCACCGTCGCCGGATCAGCACGCTGCCCTGATTGCCGGCGCCCGGCGCGCCGAGCCGCAAGTTGAAATCGCCGCCGGCGAGCGGCGGCTCGCCGATAGCGAAGCGGGAGCGCTGCGGCGGCCGCGCAACCCATGCCGCTCGCACCGGGAGCGCCGCGATCGAGCACGCAGGTCTCGCCGGCGTCCAGGCTTTCCGTGTAGCCGGAGAACGCGAGCGAGACGCTGGTCGCTGCAGCGTGTCCGCGGCGTTGTCGACGAACCCCGTGGCGGCGCTCGCGTAGTACTCGGCGCGCATCGGCACCGGCAAGTCGACGCGCTCGGAGCCGATCGGCGGTGCCGACGCGCACGCGGCCGTAGCGAATCTCCTGCGCCGGCCGTGAACGGGATGCCGCCCGACGATACCGAACGTGACGGGATTGCCGAGCGGCGCGGCGCCGACGGCGGCGACGCCGTCGCTGTCCAGGACGTCGATCGAGAGCTGCACCTGCGCCGGGAACGGGGCCAGCGGCGCGGCTTTGACGAACGCGAGCCCGCTGCCGCTGCCGAACGTCAGTGTCGCGACACCGCCGCCGACGCTCGCGATCGCGGGGTCGACCGTCGTCGCGGGCAGCCCGACGTGTCGAGCGCGGCTGCCGCGCTCGCATAGCTGCGGCCCGTCAGCGTCGAGTTCGTCGAGCTTGAAGAACGCGCCGGTGTAATTCGTCGTCGTCGTGCCGCTCACCGCGACGGCCGTCGCCGTGATGACGGGCGCGTCGACGTAGTTGAACGCCTGGCCCTGATACGTGAAGCCGCCGGCCGAGCACGCCGTGTCGAACAGCGGCGAGTTCAGCGCCGACGACGAAGTGGCTCGGGATGAACCGGCCGATGCGCTCGCTCGACCGGTCCCGTGACGTCGCCGGCCGTGAGGTAGTCTGCCGTCGCCGATACCCGGCACGGCCTGCATGATGCCGACCTCGGACCAGGTGAAGTCGGTGCCGGTCGCGACACCGTTCGCTGAACGCGCCGAAACCGACCGTCGAGTACCGACGGCGGAGTTCGCGCCGCCGACCGGCGCGACGATCTGGCGTCGCGAGCCGCACGCTTTCGGGCGTCGTCTCGCGGCCGTAGTTCGGCGTCGCGTCGCCTTCCGCGTCGCGCACCGTGACCGTCGCGCGAAACGGCGCGCCGGCCGCCAGGAACACGGCGCCCGGACGCGTCGACGGCCTGCGGATTCACGACGGTGCCCGCCGCGTTCTGCGATGCCGCTCAGCAGGAAGTCGTACGGCCGCACGACGAAGTTGGCCGTCGCACCGGTGATGCCGGCCGGCAGCTCGGCGTTCACGGTCGTGTCGTCCTTCATCGCGATGCGGATCCGGCCGACGTCCTTGTACTTCGCCGTCACGACGGCCTGACCGTTCGTGAACGTGACGCCCTGCGCGACCGCGGCGCCCTCGCTCGTGGCCGCCGCTCGACCGCGTCGATCGTGACGTTGCGCGTCCCGCGTCGCGGGATTCGACGTACTGCGACCAGAACTTCAGGTTCTTCGCGCCCGTGTACGCCTCGATGATGCCGCACACGGGATCGCTCGGCGTCTGACCGTACGCCGCGAGGTGCAGCGCGAAGCTCGTGCCCGCCGTCTGGTTGCGTCGCGAACGGCGTGACGCCGCCGGGCGGGATTCGACAGCGCCGCGGCCGTGACCGTGAAGCCGTTCGGCGAGAACACGAGCGCGCCTTCGGCGTCGTTGTCGCGAATGCCGGTGTTGCTCGATCTGAAAGACGTCGACGTCGATCGACGGCGGCCCTTGCGGGTAGCTACAGCGTGAACGTCGCCTGCGATTGGCCGAGCGGCCAGGTGTAGGTCGCGACGCCGTCGTCGGCCGTGCCGTCGCTGAACGCGCCGGAGCCCGCCACCAGCGCCCACGTGCCGTAACCGCTCTGCGTGTCGAGCTGCACCGGCGCGTTGTAGTTCAAGAGCGGCGTGCCGGTCGTCGCATCGACGACGTTGACGGTGATCGTCTCGGCGACGCAGTGGATGCCGAACGCGTTGTGCGTGATCGTGAAGCGCGCCGTGTTCGCGCACGGGTGCGTCTCGTCGCGCAGCGCCAGAATCTCCGCTTGCGTCAGCGCGTCGTCGACGACGCGCACCTCGTCGATGTAGCCGTCGAACGCGCGCGACGATGTAGTTCCAGTCCGTGCCGACGTAAGAACGGCAGATTGTTGGTCGCGAGCGTGCCCGTACAGCTGTCCGGTCGTACCCTGCAGCGACGCCGTCGATGTAGATGCGCTGCGCGCCCGACGCGTACGTGATCGCGACGTGATGCCACTCGATTCAGCGGGAGCTGCGTCGTCGTCGTGATCGAGCGCGTGTTGCCGCTCGAGTCGTTCCACCACCAGTACACGCGCCGTTGGCTGTCGATGTGGTACTCGTAGTTCGTGTCCTTCGACACGATCGTGTGCAGCTCCGACGGCGTCGCTGCGCATGTAGATCCACGCCGCGACGGTCAGCTCGCTCGTGATGTCGAGCGCGGCGTTGTCGGCGACCTCGACGTAGCTCGTTGACGCCGTCGAACACGCCGTAGCGGCACGTGCCGGGGTCGTCGCCGACGACCGGCGTCGCGTTCGCCGTCGTGGCGCCGCCGACCGCGCGGCCGTCGAGGCCAGTACGTGCTTTCGTCGATGACCTCGCCGCCGCGCCCGTCCAGCGCGCCTCTTCGAAGCTGAACGAGATCCGCTCGGTTTGCGCCTCTGCCACGAGCTGATGAGCGCGGCGCCGCACAGCGCGACGCGCGGCGCATGCGCTCACCGCAGCGCAGCGATCGTTCGCGGCGTGCATTGTCGTAACGCGTTCATGCGGCTACACCGCGTCCGTGATCTTGGTTTGCAGGCGCCGCGACACGTAGTCGGGGCCGCCGTAGACGCCGCCCTCGCGCGCGCACGTCGAACACGAACACGCGGATCGGTGCTCGTGCCTTCCGTGTGCGTGCGTCTGCGTGCATTGCACGGCCACGCGGAAACCGGCCGTTGCGCCCTCGGTGAGATTCAGCGTGCTAGCTCCGCACACGCCGCGCGTTCAGCGCCGGGTACGCGCCCCACGCGACGCCGGTGCGCGCGGCCTGAAACGCCTGCGCGCCGCGCAGCCCGGCCGTGACGGTCTGCTGCTGCAGCGTGTTCAAGCGCACCGCGTACACGCCGAGGCCCGGCGAGCACGACGAGCAGGAATATGGC
Source organism: uncultured Gammaproteobacteria bacterium (assembly GCA_963741255.1). Classification (GTDB taxonomy): domain Bacteria; phylum Pseudomonadota; class Gammaproteobacteria; order Steroidobacterales; family Rariloculaceae; genus FEN-1219. The sequence goes on from CAVUHM010000009.1 coordinate 275,928, forward strand.
CGAGACCAGCGAGAAGCCGCGCTTGCCTAGAGCGACTGCGCGTCATGGCACGTTGTCCACGTGGACCTGCGACAGCAGCGACACGGATTCGCCCTGCGCGCTGCACGGTGATCTGCAGCGACACGAGCCCGGCACGCTCCGCGGTGCCGGCCGTGTACGTGAACGAGCAGCGCGACGAGCTGGTTCGCCATCAGGCTCGCGGTCGCGCCGCGCGCCGAGCAGCTCGCCGTGCGAATCGCGGCTCGCCTGATTCGCCGCGACGATGTAGCCCTGATAGCGCATCAACGTGCCGGCCGACGGTGTCGCACAGATAGGTCACGGGTCCGTCGACGAGGAACACGCGCTGCGTCGGCGACGAGTACGCGAAGCGGAACGCCGGCGACAGCGTCACGCGGTCCTCGCCGGTCGCGCCGTCGGCGGCGATCGTGATCGTGGTGCCCGGCGGGCGTGATCACGTTCGCGAGCTCGTACGCGTCGGCGCCCGGCACGCCGACGTTGTAGACCGCGAGATAGTGGCTCGTCGAGCTGAACGGCTTCGTGACCTGCGTGAACGGCCCGAGCACGTTCAGCGAGCCGTCGGCCGCGGCGAAGTCGAGAATCTGCGCGGCCGTGCCCGGCGGCTGCGCGCGATAGCGCGCGCCGTCGACGGTGCTCAGCATCTCGAGCGCCGCGACACCGCGCCGCAGCTCGTCGATGCGCACGCTGTTCGGCAACGCGCGGCGCACGTCGCGGCCGATGCGCTCGCAGCGCGGAGTCGGCGGCGTCGACGAGCCGCACGCGGCGCGCCTGGTCGGTGAAGCCTCGTCACCGGGCCGCTGATGAACAGCGACACGAACGACACGACGATCGTGCTGATGACGAGCGTGATGACGAGCTCGATCAGCGTGAAACCGGGTTGTCGCCGCGGCGCGCGCATGCTCAGAGCCGCGTCTTGTAGCCCGTCAGCGCGACGGTGACGTTGCGGCGCATAGGTCACGCGCACGTCGATGCGCTCGGCGTCAGCCGCCCGGCACGCCGCGTGAGCGCCGCGCTCGGCGCGACGCGTGACGGTCACCGTGTACTGCGCCAGCGGCGCCATCGCGGTGCCGAATTGATCGCGCGCGCCGTTGTCGACGAGGCCGTTGTAGTCGTCGACGTCGTCGAAGTCGGTGCGCAACGCCTCGCCGTCGACACCGTCGGGATCGACGAACGACTTCAGCGAGATCTCCTCGAGATACGCCTCGGCGATCGCGACGGCCTGGCTCATGACCATCGCGTCGGCGCTGCGGCCCACGCTGCTCGACAGCACGCCGAGCACGGCGCTCGCGGCGATCGCGATGACGACGATCGAGATGATGAGCTCGATCAGCGTCGCACCACGCTCGCGGTGGCCGCGCATGCGTCAGGGCGCCTGCACGAACCCGCTGTCGGCGCGCACCGTCAGCGCGAACGGGCCGACTGTGATGGTCTGATCCGCAGCCGAGATCGGTGCGGCCGAGCGCGTCGAACGTCACCGTGACGGCGGGCGCCGACCGGCGACGCCGCCCGGCGCGCGTGCCGGCGAGCAGTCTGGCCGTCGGCGAGCGCGACGTCGGTCGCCCAGGTCGTATCGCGCGGGATTGCAGGTGCCGCTCTGCGCCGCCTGCTGCCGCGCCTCGTAGCCCGCCGCGTCGATCGACACGCGCACGCGGGCAACCGCTCGCGACCGCGAGCTTCTGCGAGTACTTCAGCGCCGCGGCGAGCTCTTCGTAGTAGCCGCGCTGCAGGAACGTGCGATCGTCGAAGAACCGCGGCGCGGCGAACGCCGCGACGATGCCGAGGATCACGATGCACGACGACGAGCTCCACCAGCGTGAAGCCGCCGGGCGTTGCGGAGCGATCGTCGCTGCATTTGCAGCCTCTCGAAGATGACAGAGGGCGCCCGCAGGCGCCCTCGTCGACAGTCGTTATCAAGACCCGCTCGGCGCTAGCAGCCGCCGGTCGTCGCTACGTCACCGTCGGCGCGCCGTTCGCGGGCGCCGGCGTGTACGTCACGAAGCAGTTCGCGATCGCGACACCGGCGGGCGACTGTCTTCGTGAACACGCGCGGTGCCGCCCGGCGTCGTCAGCAGCGAAACCGCGTGAACTCGACGAGCGTGTCGTCGATGCGCGGCGCCGTTCGGATAGCCGTTCACCATCGTGATCGCGATGCCTTCCATCGTCACGCGACACGCTCGCCGGGTTGCCCTGCGCGAGCCACAGCGCGTGCGACAGCGCGGCACCGGAGCGAACGCTGCCCGCGAGCGCCTGCGTCGCCGCGAGCCGCGCCTGGCCTTCGAGCGACGCGAATCGCGGCACGGCGAACGCGGCGAGAATGCCGAGGATCGTGATCACGACCACGAGCTCGATCAGCGTGAAACCGCCCTGCTCGATCCTTCTGTTCACTGCAGCGCTCCTCCGTAAATGACGTGGCGCGATCACTGTAGTCGACACCTGAAGACATGAACTCTAAGTGAACGACGCTCGTCGCCGCTGTGATCGGACCCACAGGCGCGACAGCGCCAGTCGTGACGACCCTCTCAGCTTCGGCGACGCCGATTACGTCAACTCGAGCATCGCTCAGTCCGGCCAGTCGTAGGCGTGCACGGGCGTCGAGCCGCAGGCCGTCGAAGTCGATCGCCGCGCCGCGTCGAACATGCCGTCGCGCGTCGCGATCCTCGATAGACGAACGCGACTTCGAGCTCGATGCGATCGCGCGGACCGTCCTGCGCCATCGAAGCGCGTGTAGCGGCCGACGCGATAGGCGAGTCGGCCGTGCCTGCTCGTCGAAGTACCAGCTCGCGCGCGGAATCGTCGGCTGTCGTCGGCGCGCCGAGCGCGCCCACGTAGTTCGCCGGCGGCTCGAGCAGCAGCGACATCGGATTCGCAGCCGCGAGCTCCGGCAGCGTGCGCGATCTCGCCGCGCGTGATGCGCTCGGCCGCCTCGAGCAGCAGCGCAGCTCTGCAGCTCGCGCTGGACCTGCAGGAACGCCGCGCGCTGCGCGCGGCCGACGAGCGGCAACAAGCGATCGAGCGCGACGCCCGCGAGGATGCGCGACCGCGATCACGACGACCACGAGCTCGAGCAGCGAGAACCCGCGCGAGTGCGCGCGCATGCGCACTAGCTCAGCCGAGCCCGCCGGCGCCGCCGCCAGTCCCACAGCGGCAGGAACACGCCGAGCGCGAGCACGGTGACCATCGCGCCGACCGCCACGATCAGGATCGGCTCGATCGCGGCGCTCAGGTTCTCGAGATCGTAGTCGACCTCGCGCTCGTAGAAATCGGCGACCTCGTCGAGCATCTCGCCGAGCGCGCCGGTCTCTTCGCCGATCGCGATCATCTGCAGCGCGAGCGGCGTGAACAGGTCGGCCGTCTGCGACGTGCGGTACAAGCCCTCGCCGCGCTCGACGCCGTCGCGCAGCGCGAGCACGCGCTCGCGTCAGGTACTCGTTGCCGGTTGCGCGCGCGATCGTGGTGAGCGCCTGAATCACGGGCAGGCCGGCCTCGAGCGTCAGCGCGAACGACCGGCAGATCTGCGCGAGCGCCGCGCGGCGCACGATGCCGCCGACGATCGGCGCGCGCAGCTTGAGCTTGTCCCAGCGATAGCGACCCGCGGGGTCGCGCACGAAGAGCCTGAAGCCCGACGACCGCGGCCACGATCATCGCGACCACGATGTACCAGTACGTCGGACGGAACGTCGACACGCCGATCAGCACGCGCGTCGCCCACGGCAGGTTGTCGCCGAGCGCCGCGAAGATCGGCGCGAACTTCGGCAGCACGAACATCGTGATGATCGCGATCGCGATCGCGATCGCGACGATCGACGGTGGCCGGATAGCGCAGCGCGGCCTTGACCTTGTCCCGGATCCGCTTCTCCATGCCGAGGTACTCGTACATGCGCAGGAACGCCGTTTCGAGCGTGCCCGAGCTCTCGCCGACCTTGATCACGCTGACGTAGAACTTGCGAGAACACGTCGGGAAAGCGGCCGAACGCGAACGACAGCTCGCGGCCGCCCTGCAGGTGCTCGATGACCGAGCCGCAGCGTCTCGCGCAACACCGCGTTCGGCGTCGACGCCGCGATGCTCTGCAGGCCGCGCAGCAGCGGCAACGCCGGCCTTCGTGATCGAGTACATCTGCCGCGAGAACAGGATCAGGTCCGTCAGCGTCGGCTGGCCGCCGCCGAGCCGCCGCCAGAGCTCCGCGCGCGACGTCCTGCGACGACGCGACGGGCTTGATGTCGGTCGGCGTGATGCCGCGCGCGAACAGGTGGTTCGCGAGCGCCTCGGCCGACTCCGACTCGAGCGAGCCGGCCGACGGCTTCGCCGCGCGCGGTTCGGCCGTTGTACTTGAAGAGCGGCATCCGGACTAGCTCGTCAGCCGCGCCGTCGCGCGGCGCGGCTCGCCGGCGGTCGGCCTCGCTCGTCAGCACGTCGTCGAGCAAGGCTCGCGCGCCGCGCGGGCTCCTCGAGCCCGGCCATCGAGCGTCATGACCTCGGCGACCGACGTCGTGCCGTCGAGCGCGATACTCGAGCGCGCGCTCGACGAGCGGCACGAAGCCCGGCGCGCGCGCGGCGAGGCGCTCGAGCGCGTGCAGATCGTTGCGGCGAATCGCGTCGGCGATATCGGCAGTCGACCTCGAGCAGCTCGTAGATGCCGACGCGGCCGCGATAGCCCGTCATGTTGCAGTACGTGCAGCCCGCGCCTTCGACGAACTTGGCGTCGTCGATCTGCTCGGGCGGAGAGTAGCGCGACAGCCAGCTCTGTCTGCTGCACGCTCGGGCTCGATCGGCTGCGCGCAGTTGTCGCAGACGCGGCGCACCAGCCGTTGCGCGAGCACGCCGTCGAGCGCCGAGGCGATCAGGTAGCCCTGCGCGCCCATGTCGAGCAGCCGGCTCACGGTCGAGACGGCGCTCTGCGTGTGCAGCGTCGAGAACACGAGGTGGCCCGTCATCGCGGCGCGCAGCCCGATCTCGACCGTTTCCTGGTCGCGCATCTCGCCGACGAGCACGATGTCGGGATCCTGGCGCAACGCCGTGCGCAGGATCGCCGAGAACGTGAGCCCGATCTTCGGGTTGACCTGCACCTGGTTGATGCGCTCGAGCCGGTACTCGACCGGATCCTCGGCCGTGATGATCTTCGTCGTCGGGCGAGTTCACGTGCTGCAGCGCGGCGTACAGCGTCGTCGTCTTGCCGCTGCCCGTCGGGCCGGTCACGAGCACCATGCCGGCGCTGCGCTCGATCAGCGCCGTGAAGCGCTCGGCGATGTCGCTCGGCATGCCGAGCTCGCCGAAGCGTCTTCTGGCTCGCCGACTGGTCGAGCAAGCGCAGCACGATCGCTTCGCCGTGGTAGATCGGCATCGTCGACAAGCGCACGTCGAGCGCCTTGTCCTCGACCTTGATGCTGAAGCGGCCGTCCTGCGGCTTGCGCTTCTCGGCGATGTCGAGCCCGCACATCAGCTTCAGGCGCGTCACGAGCGCCTGAGCCACGCGGTTGCCGTCGATGATCTGTTCCTGCAGCACGCCGTCGACGCGCTGGCGAATCCGCAGGCAGCGCTCGTCGGGCTCGATGTGAATGTCGGACGCGTTGACGTGCACGGCGTCCTGGAACATCGACTGGATCAGCTTGATGACAGGCGCGTCGGGCGAGCCCTCCTCGGCCGACAGCGCCTCGAGATCGACGTCGGCCTCGCTGAGCTCCTCGTCGAGCTCCTCGGCCAGCGAGACGATTTCCTCGGTGCGCCGGTAGATGAGGTCGATCGTCCGCAGCAGCGCGGCTTCCTTCGCGAGCGCCAGCCGGATCGGCTTGCCGAGCACGCGCGCGAGCTCGTCGGAAGCGAACAGATCCGTCGGATCGGCCATGCCGACGAGGTAGCCGCGCGCGTCTTCCTTGAGCACGAGCGCGCGATGCCGGCGCGCGTGCGTCTCTGGCAGCTTCGTCACGATCTTCGGATCGAGCGCGATGTGCGCGAGATCGACGTACGGAATGTTCAGCGCCGTCGCGAGGCAGGTATGCAGATCGGCCTCGGACACGGCGCCGATGTCGATCAGCACTCGGCCGAGCTTGCGGCCGCTCGTGCGCTGCTCGTCGAGCGCTTCCTTGAGCTGCTGCTCCGAGATCAGCTTCTTCTCGAGCAGCAGGTCGCCGAGCCGGATCGCGCTTGCGGGCTTCGTTGGCCACGGCCGTCAGCGCGGGGTTCCGAGCGCCGTGAGGCGATCCGCCGCCGGCTGGATGATTCGCGGCCAATCCTCGTCCTCGTCGACGACGATCGGCCGCAGCAGGATCACGAGCTCCGTCTTGATCTCGCTCTCGCGCGTGCTGCGCGAACAGGCGTTTCAGGCCGGGGATCTTGCCGAGCACGGCATGGCGTGAACCGCTCGCTGTTCCGAGACGCGTTGCGCATCAGGCCGCCGATCGCGATGATCTGGCCGCTGCTTCGCGCGCACGACGCTGTCGGACTCGCGGATCTCGCTGAACGCGAGCGGCAGCGCATCGGTCTCGCCCGACACCGTGAGCTCCTTGATCTGGTCCGTGACCTCGCTGACCGTCGGGTGAATGTGCAGAATCACCTCGCCGTCCGCGCTGATCTGCGGCGTCACGTCGAGCGCGATCCCCGAGAAGAACGGCGTCAGCGTCACGTCGCGGCTCGTGGTCGCCGCGGTGCCGGTCACCGTGTTGCTGCTGACGTCGGTCACGAAGAACTCGTCGGTGCCGGCCTTGATCACGGCCTTCTGATTGTTCAGCGTCGCGACGCGCGGGCTCGACAGCACGCGCGTCTCGCCCTGCGTCGCGAGCAGCTCGACGAACGCGTTGAAGTCGCCGATGTCGAACGCCAGCGCGAACGCGGCGCCGACCGTCTCGCTCGCGAACTCGGTCACTGGGTTGCCGGGGCCGATCGCCAGCGGATCGCCGCCCATGGGCAGGTCGCGGCCGCCCGAGAGGTTGCCGCCCGCGAACACGTCGCCGTCGGCTTGCTGCTGCACCGCGGCCCAGTTCACGCCGGCCTGGAAGCCGTCCGCGAGCGTGACCTCGATGATCTTCGCCTCGAGCACGACCTGGCGCTTCGCGGCGCCGTGGATGTGCTCGAGGTAGTCGCCGACCGCGCGCAGCTCGTCCGGCATTGCGCGCGCGAATACGACGCCCGACTGCGCGTTGACGACGATCTGCCGGCCGTCGGCGGTGCCGACGATCGCAGTCAAGCGTCGTGTCCAGATCGGCCCAGAAGTCCGCGTTGTTAACGGTATCGATGACCGAGCCCGTGACCTGCGTCGGGCCGTTCGCTGCCGTCGTCGCCGCTCACGAACACGCCGCTCTCGTCACTGCTCGATGAGTTGTCGTCACTCTCCTGGCTGACCTGGCCCGAGCTCACGCGGGTGCGCGACATGCCGCCGCGGATCAGGTTCAAGTAGTCGATCTCGAACACGCGGTTCTGCAGCGTCGCAGGCAACACGACGTATGTGCCGGCCGTGACGCGATAGTCGTAGCCGTACACCTCGCGGACGGTCTCGAGCACCTCGGGCAGCGTGACCTGGTTCAGCGTCAGCGTCAGGGTGCCCGTGACGTCGGGATGCACGATCAGGTTACGGCTCGTGCCGGTGACGAGGCCCATGAAGAAATCGCGCGCGTCGGCATCCACGACGTTGACGTCGAAACGCTCCTCGGCGGCGGCCGGCGCGATCGGTTTCGGCGTCACCGCGAACGGGTTGGCGGCCGGCGGTGGCTGCTGCACGGCTTCCTGAATCGCGTCCGTGATCGAATCCTGTGTCGCGACGCCGCGCTCGCTCGCGCAGCTTGCCGCGAGGGCCGCAGCCGCGAGCACGCAGAGCGCTTGCGAGTAGCGCCACCCTGCGCGCGCGAATTGGCTGGTCGTTGTCATGGGACCGTGTCTCCTTGCGTAATCGGTTGGGCGCGCTTCGCGGCCGTCCTAATTGGAATCTCGTGCTCCACCCCGGCGTCCTTCACGCGAATCGCGTGCGGCTCGATCGCGACGATCTCCGCACCGGCGACGGTGTCGCCCAACACGTGCGGCCGGCCGTTCACGATCGCGACGCGTCGCGACGGCGAGATCAGGACGCCCGTCAGCGTGAAGCGCGGCGCAGGTGCCGCCGCGGCGCCCGAGCCGCTGCCGTCCCGGCCAAATGGCCGCATCGGATCGCGTACGGGCAATTCCTCGTCGGCTGCGACCGCAATCGACGCGAGCAGCAGAGCGGCGGCGAGCGTCGCCCTAAACACCGATCCACTCCTCGTCGAGGCTCAACGTCGTGAGCTCGATCACGACGTCGTTCTCGGGATACTCGTCGGTCGAGAAATCGAGCCGCGTCCAATACAGGCGCCACGGCAATCGCTCGACGGCCTCGAGATAGTGCAGGCAATCGAGATAGTCGCCCTTCAGCGTCAGCACGAGCGAATGCCGATACAAGCGCGGCGCATCCGAGACTCGTGCCGTCGTCAGCCGCCGCAGACGTGTCCTCTCCCTCTGCTTCGTCGTCGACGATCGCGACGGCGGGCAAGTTCACGGCGCTGACGAGCGTGAGCCCGTCCTGCCGCCTCAACAATTCCTCGAGCACGATGCGCATCTGCACGGGGTCGACGAGATCCGTCGTGAACACGCGCAGCTCTTCCTCGCCCGAGGCCACGCGCTCGCGCAGTGCGCGCAGGCGCTCGAGCTGATCCGGCACGCCTTCGCTGATTCCCGCGGCCGCGGCCGCAAGCGCGTCGTCGAGCGAGAGCAGCCGCTCCTGGAGCATCGCGACCTTCTCGTTCGCGATCTGCTCGCGGGCCGAGAGCGGCGCCGCGAGCACGGCCTCCCACAACCCGCCTACGACGAACAGCCCCGCCGCGAACACGAACAGCCGTTCGCGCAGGCTCAGGCGGTCCACGCTCTGCGACGACCTTCGTGAATCGCTGTTTCATGGCTGTCGCCGCTCGCCGTTCTCGGCCAGAGTCAGCGTGACGGCGCGGCTCGTCGCATGAAACCGTGCCTCGCCGTTCTCGTCGTCACGCTCGATCTCGAAGCGGTCGAACTGTTGCCCGAGCGAGCACGGGCTCGCGGCCGAGCCGCTGCAGGTACTCCGGCACGAGATCGGCCCGCGTGCTGCGCCCCTCGAGCTCGATCGCACCGCTGCCGCCGTTGATCGCGAATTGCGTGAGCCACAGCTCGGGCGCGCGGCGGCGGCCGAGCGCCGCCAAGTACGGCGAGAACCCGCCGGTGTTGCCGAGCGGCCCGTCGCGCAGAACTTCGATCAGGCGCTGTTGATCGAGCACCGTCGCGTTCAGCCGCCGCAGCTCCTGCTCGACTTCCTCGCGCCGGTTCGCGCTCAAGCTCGGGTCGATGCGCGCGAGCTGGGTCGTCAAAGCCTGCTCGCGGCCTTCGAGCTGCACGACCTCGAACTCGAGGTTCGCTGACCTTGGCCAAGGCCATAGCCGTACGCGGCCACCAGCGCGATGGCGACGAGCCCGAGCGCCTGCACCATCGTCATGGCCGAGAAGATCTGCCGCTGCTTGCGGAAGATCGGCTGATACAGGTTGATCTGCTGATACATGGCTACAGCGCTATCGGGTCGGTCCGCAGCGCGGCGCCGATCGCCGGCATGCAAAGTCGCTGCAATTCCTGCGGCACCGCATCGCGCGTTTCGAGCAGCGCCTGCAAGTCGACCTCTCGCACGGCGATGCCCAGCTCGCGCGCGATCTGCTCGCGGTCGGCGTTCTCGAGACCGGTGACGTGCAGCTGCGGAATCGAGGTTTGCTCGTAGTGGCTCTCGAAATAGTCGAGCGAGCGCCGGACCTCGAGCGCGAGGCCCGCGACGAGCTCGGGTCTGAGCTCGCCAGCCTCGGCGAGCGTCGCGACCCCGGTCTCGACGTGACGCGCGAGATACAGCACGCCTTGGCGCACCAGCAGCAACGTGCTGCGGCGTGCGCTCAAGTACAGGAACGCGGCGCCGCGCTCGTCGGTCTCGAGCAGCTTCGCGACGTTGCGCAACGAGAGCTCGGCAATGTCGACGACGTCGAGCTTGAGGCCCGCGCCCTCGACGCGGTCGATCTCGCGCTGCACGAGATCGGTCTTCGCCGTGACCGCGTACATCATGCGATGCGACCCGCCGCGCGCATGCCGCGGCATCTCGAACACGTCGATCACGGCGTCGTCGATGTGGAAATCGATCAGGTCTTTCACACGCCAACGCACGGCCGCCTGGAGCTCATCGGCGGGCACGTCGGGCGCTTCGACGAGCAGCAGCCGGTAACCCTCGGGATCGAGCACGCTAACGGCCGGTGCGCGCCGATCGTTGAGTCGACTCAGGATTTTCGCGAATGGATCGCCCGCGCCTTGTTTCTCGTAAATACAGCGTTCGAGCAAAGGCTTGCCGGCGCCGCGCGACGAGACCTGCGCAGCGGCCACGCCGTCGGCCGTGACGAACACGCCGATCTGGCTGCCGGCTGTGCGCCCGCGCTTGAAAAACGCCAACATTTTGCTACTCACGTTCTGTAATCTCGCTAACCATGAAGCGCACGCAACAGAGCCGCGACGCGCCCTCGCACGCAGCCGGGATTCAACTTAATCCCTGCCGTCGAACGCGCAGTGAGACGGGCTTCTCAGATTCCCGCGGCCTGGTCGCGAGCGCGCGGCAAACTGCGACGCACGTCCACCGCGCACGCGGTGCCGGCTCGACCTGACGCCCCTATGGTCGACCGCGCCTGGGATTTCTGGATCGATCGCGGCGGCACGTTCACGGACGTCGTCGCGCGCACGCCATCGGGCCAGCTGCGCACGCTGAAGCTGCTGTCCGCCGATCCGCAGCGCTACGAAGATGCAGCCGTCGCCGCGATCGAGCGGCTGCTAGCCGAGTCGCCGCCCGACGAGCGCCGCATCGGCGCCGTGAAGATGGGCACGACCGTCGCGACGAACGCGCTGCTCGAGCGGCGCGGCGAGCCGACGGTGCTCGTGATCACGGCCGGGCTCGAGGACGCGATTCGGATCGGCGGCCAGCAGCGGCCCGACATCTTCGCGCTCGACATCAAGCTGCCCGAGATGTTGTACGCGCGCGTCGTCGGCGCGGCCGAGCGCATCGGCGCGAACGGCGAGGTGCTCGAGCCGCTCGACACCGACAAGCTCCGCGCAGACCTCAAAGCCGCGTTCGACGCGGAGCTTCGCAGCGTCGCGATCGTGCTGCTGCACGGGTATCGATTTCCGCAGCACGAAGCTCGCGGCCGCCGCGATCGCGCGCGAGATTGGCTTCGCGCAAGTCTCCGTGTCGCATCAAGTGCTGCCGCTGCCGAAGCTCGTCACGCGCGGCGACACGACGCTCGCGGACGCATACCTGTCGCCGGTGCTCGACCGTTACGTCGCGAGCGTGCGGCGCGGGCTCGCTAAGCAGCGGCGGTAGCCCGCGTCTCAAGTTCATGCAGAGCCACGGCGGTCTCGCGGCCGCGGAGCATTTCCGCGGCAAGGACAGCTTGCTGTCCGGCCCCGCCGGCGGCGTGATCGGGATGCTGCACGCGGCGCGCGCGGTGGGCTGCGGCGAGGTCATCGGCTTCGACATGGGCGGCACGTCGACGGACGTCGCGCTCTACGCCGGCGAGCTCGAGCGCACGACCGACAGCGTGATCGCGTCGGTGCGCATCAGCGCGCCGATGCTGCGCATCAACACGGTCGCGGCCGGCGGCGGCTCGATCCTGACGTTCGGGCAAGGCCGGCTCAAGGTCGGCCCGGCCTCCGCGGGCGCCTCCCCGGGGCCCGCGTGCTACCGGAATGGCGGGCCGCTGACCGTGACGGACGCGAACGTGCTGCTCGGCCGCATCCAACCGCAATACTTCCCGCGCGTGTTCGGGCCGAACGGCGACGAGCCGCTCGACCGCGACGCGTCCAGCGCGGCGTTCGTCGCGCTCGCGGAGAAGCTACTGGCGTCGGGGCAACGGCTGGGCCCCGAGCAGCTCGCGATGGGGTTCCTGCGCATCGCTGTGGAGCGCATGGCGAACGCGATACGCGAGATCTCCGTGCAGCGCGGGCACGACATCACGCGGTTCACGCTGTGCTGCTTCGGCGGCGCCGGCGGCCAGCACGCCGCGCAAGTCGCCGAGGCGCTCGGGATCGCGACCGTGATCATTCATCCGTTCGCGGGCCTGCTGTCCGCGTACGGCATCGGCGTCGCCGACGTCCGCGTGGTGCGGCAGCAGAGCGTCGAGGCGCCCCTCGATTCGGCCGTGATGGCTTCGCTGCCGCAGCGGTTCGCGCAGCTCGCGGATTCGGCGATCGTCGAGCTGCGCGAGCAAGCCAGCGACCCGGCCGCGGTGCGGCTCGAGCGTCGCGTGCGCGTGAAGGTCTCGGGCAGCGACACGGCGATCGCGGTCGCATGGCGACCCGATACGAGCCTCGACGCTCTGGCGGGCGCATTTGCGGAACAGCACGAACGACAGTTCGGCTTTCGGATCGCGACCGGCGCCGCGCTCGCGGCCGAGTCGTTGGAGCTCGAGGCCGTCGTGCCCGGCATCGCCGAATCTCCGCCGGGCCCGCCGCCCGCGCTGCCGCCCGGCGAGAAGCCGAAGCCGGTCGGCCGCGCGAATCTCTGGACCGGTGAGTTCTGGCGCGACGTACCGGTGTACGACCGGGCCAAGCTGCCGGCCGGCACGCGCTTCGAAGGGCCTTCGCTGATCGTCGAGGCGCACGCGACGACGGTCGTCGAGCCGGGCTGGGTCTCGACCGTGCACGCGACCGGCACGCTCGTGTTGACGCGGATCGGCAAACAGGTGCGCCGCGAGTCGCACGCCAGGAACGCCGATCCGATCATGCTCGAGGTGTTCAACAACCTGTTCATGCACGTCGCCGAGGAAATGGGCATCGTGCTCGAGCGCACCGCGCATTCGGTCAACATCAAGGAGCGGCTCGACTTCTCGTGCGCGGTGTTCGACTCGGACGGCATGCTGATCGCGAACGCGCCGCACATCCCCGTGCACTTGGGCTCGATGAGCGACAGCGTGCAGAGCATCATGCGCTCGCGGCAGCTCGCTCCCGGCGACGCGTATCTCACGAACACCCCGTACAACGGCGGCACGCACCTGCCCGACCTGACCGTCGTGACGCCGGTGTTCGACAAAGCCGGCAAGGACATTCGCTACTTCGTCGCGAGCCGTGCACATCATGCGGACATCGGCGGCATCACGCCCGGATCGATGCCGCCGGACAGCCGCTCGATCGACGAGGAAGGCGTGCTGTTCGATGGCGTCCGGATCGTCGCGAATGGCGAGCTGCTCGAGGCCGACGTTCGGGCGCTGCTCTTGAGCGGCCGTTACCCCGCGCGCAACCCGGACCAGAACATCGCGGATTTGAAGGCGCAGCTCGCCGCGAACACGCGCGGCATCGCCGAGCTCGCGCGATTGCTCGAGCGGTTCGGCATTCGTACGGTCGAGCGCTACATGGGCCACGTTCAAACCAACGCGGCGCAGTGCGTGCGCGCCGCGATCGAGCGCTTGCGCGACGGGCGCTTCACGGTCGAGCTCGACGGCGGCGAGAAGATCGCCGTTGCCGTGAAAATCGGCGACGACCGGCGTAGCGCGACGATCGACTTCGCGGGCTCGTCCGCGCAGAGCCCCGGCAACTTCAACGCGCCCACGGCGATCGTGCGCGCGGCCGTGCTGTACGTGTTCCGGACCCTGGTCCGAGAGAGCATTCCGCTGAACGCGGGCTGCATGGAGCCGCTGAAGATCGTGCTACCGGACGACAGCCTGCTGAATCCGAAGTATCCCGCTGCGGTCGTGGCCGGCAACGTCGAGACCTCGCAGTGCATCACGGACGCGCTGCTCGCCGCCGTCGATGCCTGCGCCGCCTCGCAAGGCACGATGAACAACTTCACGTTCGGCAACGCACGCCATCAATACTACGAGACGCTGTGCGGCGGCGCCGGCGCGGGCATGGGCTTCGACGGCGCGAGCGCCGTGCACACGCACATGACGAACTCGCGCCTGACCGACCCCGAGGTGCTCGAGCAGCGTTACCCGGTGCGCGTGCGGCGCTTTGCGATTCGCTTGGGCTCGGGCGGCGCGGGCCGCTGGCGCGGCGGCGACGGCGTCGTGCGCGAGATCGAGTTCTTGGAGCCCATGCAGGCCGCGATCCTGTCGAACCGCCGCCGCGTGCCGCCGTTCGGTTTGCACGGCGGCGAGCCTGGAGCGTGCGGGCGCAACTACGTGCTGCGGCGCGACGGCCGCGTGGAAGAGTTGGCAGCGACGGCCGCCGTCGAGCTCACGGCCGGCGAGCGCTTCGTGATCGAGACTCCGGGTGGCGGCGGGTACGGTGAGCCGGCGCGTGACGATCTAGCGTCTTAGGCGATAAACGGCGGCGGCTTCCCGTACCTCGCTATGCTCCCAGCCTCGCCGCACTGGCGTGGTGCAGAATCCCTCACGTGAGGGATTGCCGTCTGCGTCGACCTCATCATCGACGAGGTCCTCGAGCCGATACCCATTCCGCGGCATCGACCGTCCGTCCGCCGTAACGAAGCGAAGCGTGCCGCCTTCTTCGCGCACGATGCTGAAGCCGCCCTCGTGCAACTGCCGATGGTGATGCGTGCAAAGCAACGTCATGTTGTCGGGGCTGGTCTCGCCTCCGTTGATCCAGTGCGTCAGGTGATGACCGTCGAGATAACGCTTGCGATGACAGCCGGGGAACGTACAGCCGCGATCGCGCGCGTACAGCGCGCGCTTGATTGGCGTCGACACCGTACGTTGCTTGCGGCCGACGTCGAGCGGGTTGCCGTCGCCATCCTCGACTACCAGCACCACGCTGCCATCGCAGAGCAATCGTTTCACCGTATCGATCGGCAAATCCGCGCGGCCTGCCCCTCCGGTCAGGGATTTCGCGTCGGCATGAACGACGACCTGGTGGTGATCCGCCGTCGACCCGCCTTCTCTCTCCGCGCCGCCGTCGAGATACGACTTGGCGACCGCCACCAGCGCATCGGCTTGCTGCGCGCACCAGGCCGTCCCCGTCGACTCGGCAAGGGCGCCGGGATCGACTTCCGTCGTGACCTCGCCCACCGCCACGGCGCGGTCGAGCGCCCGGACGATCAGCTCGCCTTCTTCGATCGGTACCTCGACGATCAACCGCATCGTGCCGCGCCCTTACATCACGCCATAGCGTCAACGATCGGCCGGCCCACGCGCGCCGTGCGTGATGAGCCGACTCCGGCGCGACGTTGCGAATCTGCCGGCAACGCTCCTCGACGCGAGCGACGTCCACGCTTAGGGCATAGGCGAGCAGCAAGTCCTCGTCGTGCATCTGCGCGACACGCGTGAGCGCGCGAACCTTCGAATACGACAAGCGCCCGTCGGCAAACGCCGCCGCGATCGCGGGCAACGTTCGGAGCGCGTGCGCCGCACGCACCTTCTCGCGCGCCGCCGACAACGAAATGCTCGTGCGCCACGCCAGCCACTCGGCGCAGGTCTTACACGACCACTTCTTCCACCCGAACCGATCGTCGAACTCGCGCACGAGCACGAGCATGCGATATGAATCGGCGTTCATCTGCCGGGCGAGGCGGCCGATCGCGGTGTCGAGCTCGTCGATGCTGCGGTTCTCGCTCGAGACATCGAGATCGGGGGCAAAGCAGGGCATGACGGCACTCATGGCAGGCCTCCCGGAGGGTGGTTTGGATAGCTGATAGTATGTCCAGTAGAGTGCAGAATCTCCAATAATAATCAGCTATTTACAGTAGTTTCTAACTCGCCGCGGAAACGCGTTGCCGACCTTGTTGGGGTCTGCGTCGAGCAGGCCGTATCGCTCTGTCGACAGGGTCTCAGCCGAGATGCCGCTCGGCGTCGCGGACCGGCACGACCTCGGTCGTCAAGCTCAACGCGTGATAGCGGAAGTCGTAGACCAAGAACTCGTTCGCGACGCGCGGTGCGAAGCCGACGCGCAACGTGACGGTCACGTCGCGGCCGTCGCCACGCGCAAGCACCTCGTGCCCGAGACTCGTGCGCACGAAAAACGCCTGCTCGGGCGACGCGCCCGCGAGCGCGTCGCGCTGCTTCAGTCGCGATAGGAATATCCACACCTGCCGCTCGAGATCGGGTGCGAGCTCGTCCTTGCGCTCTGCACCGAACACCCAGCGCGTGTGCCGCGCGATCGAGCGCAGGATGAAGGCCGTGAGGCGGCTGACGCTCAAGTTCTGCGACAGCGTGTTCAACGCCAACGCGCCGGCGAAGCTCACGTTGCCTTGCAGCGCGACGAGACCGGCCTGCACGCGCACGTACGCGTTCACACCGAGCCGCTGTAGATTTGCTGCCTCTCGCTGCCCGATTTCGAACAGCGGCGCCAGCCCGGCCCTCAAGGTGAAGTCGACGGGCGGCATGTGGTGCCACACGCCGGCTTGATCGGCGCGCGCGAGCATGCCCGCAACGACGCCGCACGCGGGCACACCGGCCCCGTAACGGCCGAGGTCGCCGCGCGGGCGAACGCGCGGGAAATAGGTGACAGCGTGACGGCTCGCGTAGCTCGCGCTGCGCAGCGCGAGCGTGGCGTAGTCGGTCGTGGTCCAGGCCCAGGGCGGATCCCAGACCAACAGCGCGCGCCGGCGTTCGCAGTAACGCGCGGCGGCGAGGAAGCTCGTGCTGCCGAGGTCGCGGCCGGGCGGCGACGGAACGCAGACGAGGTCGACGTGCTCGCAACGGTCGAGCGCGAACAGCCCGGTGCCTTCGCTATTCGAGCCGATGATGTCGTAATCGGTCAGCTCTTCGCCGTCCGACCCGGGTTGCTTGGCGCTTATATAAGGTATCGGCTGGCCAGGATTCGCCGCACGCGTCTGCGTCGGCCGGTAGCTCGGCATCGGCCCCACGAGCCGCACGAGCTCGGACTCGTGCAGCGCGTCGACGATGAACCGATCGTCGGTCGGGTCCATCGACAATCCCGCGAACAGCTCTTGGTCCTCGACGAGCTGCGAGCCCGGCCGAGACAGGCGCTGGATCACGAGATTGAACTTGTCGGGCGTGCGCTCGAGGCGGTCGTAGTCGACCGACACGCGTAGGTACTCGCGGCTGCCCGGTTGGCGTGCCTGCAATCGCAGCAGCTCGCGGCCGGCCGGGATCTCGATCGTCGCGCGCGTCGCGCGGTTCGCGACTCGCACGATCACGGCGACCTCGCCGCCGTGCGAGAAGAAATGCTGCACGGCCAATGGCACGAAGCTGAAGGTGCTATAGCCGCCAAACGCGCGGCTGAATTCCTCGAAGCCTTTGACGACGACGGGCTCGTTCACGGGGCCGCGCTCGGTGCGACCGATGAATGCGACGACGGTCGGCGTAACGAGTGGAATGACTTCGGCGCCGTGAGTGGCGTTGCCCGGGGCGGAGCCGATGTCGAGAGGTTCGGACGCCATTCTGCCCGTGCTGGATTGGACCGCACGCATCATAGCTGGCGCCGCACCGGGTTGCAGCACTGCCGCTGCGGGTTCGTCAGGCTCGGCTCTGCCGACGCTCGAGCAAGAACCAACGAATCAGCAGTGCACCGGCGATGAAGCCGGCAACGTGCGGCGTGAACGCGATACCACTGGCGCCGCGCTCGGCCAGCAAGGATCCCAAGAGCTGAGCGAGGAACCAGACGACGATCAGCAGCGGCGCCGACACGCGCAGCAGCAGGAACGGCAAAGCGATCAGCACGTTGGCGCGCGGATACAAGACCACATAGCCGCCGAGCACGCCGGACACTGCTCCGCTCGCGCCGATCATCGGCACGGTCGAGAGCAGGTCGGGCACCGCCTGCGCGAGCGCCGCGACCGCGCCGCAGATCAGATAGAACGCGAGGAACCGGCTGCGCCCGACTCGGTCCTCGACGTTATCGCCGAAGATCCACAGGTACACCATTGCCAAGGCGAGGTGCAGGAAATCGCCGTGCACGAACATCGCCGTGAAGATCGAGCCGAGCGGTGACACCCACGGCTCGGATCCGGGCAGGAGCTCGCCGAACAGGTACCGAGGCATGAAGCCGAGCAAGGTGATCGCGGTCACCCGAACGTCCGGCCGCATCGACAGCAACCACAGATACACGGCCATGCAGGCCAAGATCAGGCAGATCGTGACGACGGGGATTCCGCGAACCGGATTGTCGTCGCGGATCATCGCAGTGCCGGGCCGGGCGTTTGCCGCCCGCTCGAGACTAGCGCCCGCCGACCGCGGCCGCGGGGGCCGAGGGCTCGGCGAGCCGGGCCGTCTGTTCGGCGTCTTCGGCTTCGGGCTCTTCGACGACCGTGTTCTCGACGATTCGAGCCGCCGCGAGATATTGCTCGAGCGTGCGGTCCGAGCGCAGCACCGGGAACGGGATGCCGCGCTGCTCGGCCACGACCCGCGTGAGCAGGGCGCGGTCGATCGAGGCCGTTGCCGCGGCAGCGCCGCCGCGCTCGAGCGCGCGCAATAGCGCCGCCTCGGCCTCGGCCAGCAAGTCGTGCGTTTCTTCGGCGAGCGGCGGGTGCACCTCGAGGTAGAGCTGCCCGTCGTGCCAACCCGCGAGCACGGGCTGGTTCACGAAGCGCACCTCGGTGCCGCGACCCACGCGCCCGAACAGCGCCTCGATGTCCTCGGGATACAAGCGAATGCAGCCGTGGCTCGAGCGCATGCCGACGCCGGCCGGTTTGTTCGTGCCGTGAATCAGATAGCCCGGCATGGACAACGTCATCGCGTACTTGCCGAGCGGATTGTCGGGGCCTGGCTGCACGATGCTCGGCAACGGATCGCCGCGCTCGGCGTGCTCCTTGCGAACCGAGGCCGGCACGTACCAGACCGGGTCGCGCGCTTTGCCGGTGACCTTGCCCTCGCCGAACGGTGTGCCCCAGCCTTCGGTGCCCACGCCGACCGGATGGCTCGTGACCTTCGTGATGCTGACGGCCGGATCCGCGGCCGACTTCTCGGTCGTGAAATAGAACAGGCGCATCGCCGGCACGTTCACGATGATGCCCTTCTGCGGCGCCTCGGGCAGGATCGTCTGCGTCGGCAGGTACAGCGGCGTGCCTTCGCCGGGCAGCCACTGGTCGACGCCGGGATTCGCGCGGCGCATCTCCTCGAAGCCTAAGTTGTACTCGCGGCCAATCGTCGAGAACGTGTTCTCGTAGCGCGCGAAGATGACCTGCGTCGCGCCGATCACTTCTTGGCCGGCCTTTAGCTCGAAATTCCGCGTGTCGAGCGGGGCGAGCCGCGGCGCTGCGGGGTCCGGCCCAGCGGGCAGCACGGCTTGCGGCGGCGGGGCCTCGGGCTCAAGCGGGTTCATCAGGAAGGAACAACCGCCGAGCAGCAGCGCGACGGCAAACCATTGCACAGGGCGCGCGAGCGCCACGAAACGATTCGATCGATCCATGATTGCCGACGGGCTCCCCGAAACGCCTCGGCGGAGTATACCTAACCCGCGGCTGGGTGAGCCCAGGCGTAGGACTCGATTCGGGGAGGGCTACTTCCGTGCGTTCAGATAGCGAGCGCCGCTGCGCGGCGAGCTTACGGCGCCGCCACGCGTCAGAAACCGGACGCTCAGGGACTCGGTGCCGCGATCCCGCGCCGCGCGGTAAACGCCGAAGTGCAGATGGGGAGCCGTGCTGTAGCCGGTGTTGCCCGACAGCGCGAGCAACTGTCCGCGCTGCACGCGCTCGCCGAGCTCGACACGCGCGCTGCCTTGCGCGAGATGAAAATACTCGCCGGTCGTGCCGTCCGAGTGCAGCACTACGACGAAGTTCGCGAACTGGCCGCACTCCTCGTCGCCGCAGCCGAGGTCATACGAATCCTCGAGCAGCACGACGACGCCGTCGCGCGCCGCGTGCACCGGCGTGCCGACCGGCATGCCGAAGTCCAACGTGAACTGCTCTGGTCCGCGGTGGCTCAGCTTCGCGGAATAGCCTTGGATGATCGGGAAGCTCGCATCGTCGCCGTACGGCAATCGATACAGATACTCGTCGTCGTGGTCGGCGTCGACTAATCCTAAGCGCACGTCCTGCCGGTTCGAGCCGCTCGACTCGAGCTCGTGCACCGACATGCGGGCGCCGCCGGCGGCATCGTCGGCCTGCGCCGCGAGCGTGCCAGCCCATAGGAACGCCACACCTAAGGCAGCGCGCCGCGCGAAGGAGAATCCGTTCATCCTCATCGATAGTTGTTATTAGCGGATGCGAGTCGAAGTATGCCCGAGCGGGCGCGGACACAGGGACGAGCTTCTACATAACTCGCGTCAACCCTTGAGCAGGCTTTCGGCGCCGCCGAGCACGCGCTCTTGCCAGCCGCGCCGGCGCTTGTACACGACGTGATACAGGTCGTGCTCCTTGGCGGCGTCGAGAAGGAAATCGTCGCTGGTCTTGATCTCGTCCACGAGCTTGAGATCGAGTGCGCGAATGCCGTACCAATGCTCGCCGGTTGCGACCCGGTCGAGGTCGACCTGCGGCCGATACTCGCGAATCTGCTGCTTGAACAGCTCGTGCACGTCTTCGACTTCTTCCTTGAGCTTCTCGCGGCCCTCGTCCGTGTTCTTGCCGAACAGCGTCAGCGTGCGTTTGTAGCGGCCCGCCGTGACCTGCTCGAAGTCGATGCCCTTCTCTTCGAGCAAGCGATGGAAATTCGGAAGCTGCGCCAGCACGCCGATCGAGCCGATGATCGCAAACGGCGCCGCGATCAGCCGGTCGGCCACGCACGCCATCAGGTAGCCGCCGCTCGCGGCGACCTTGTCCACGGCCACGAGCAGCTCGAGCCCATGCTTCTTCAGCCGCAGCAGCTGCGACGCGGCGAAGCCGTGCTCGTGCACGGTGCCGCCCGAGTTCTCGAGCCGCAGCAGGACCTTGTCCTTCGGTCTGGCGACGTGCAGCACAGCCGAGATTTCCTCGCGCAGCGACGCCGCGGCGCTCGCGCGGAGGTCGCCCTTGAAGTCGAGCACGAACAGGCGCGGCTTGCCGCTCTCCTGCTTCGCGCGGGCCTTGTCCTCGCGCTTCAGCTCCTTGCTGCGCGCTTTCGCCGATTTCTTGAAACGCTCCTTGCCCTCGACCGCGAGCTTGAGCTCGTCGGCGGCTTCTTCGTAGCGGCGGTTCAAATGCTCGACGACGAGGCCCTCGCCGCGGCCGCGGCGGCGGCTCGCCGCGATCAGCACGATCGCGACGATCACGAGCACGACGAACGTCGCGAGCTGCGCGAGAAACAAGCCGTAAGCGGCGAGAAACTCGGTCACGCGCCCTAGAGCCCCACGTTGTTTTTTTCGAACACGCGGTCGGCGCGGTAGCTCGAGCGCACGAGAGGCCCGGCGACGACTTCGAGGAAGCCGCGCTTCAGGCCCCACTGACGGTACGTGTCGAACTCCTCGGGCGTCACGTACCGCTCCACGGCCAAGTGGTTTGGCGTGGGCCGCAAGTATTGTCCGAACGTGACGATGTCGACGGCGGCTCGCTTCAAGTCGTCGAGCGTCGCGGCGATCTCGTCCTCGGTCTCGCCGAGGCCGAGCATCAGGCTCGACTTCGTGAGCACGTGCGGCGCAAAGCGCTTCGCGTGCGCGAGCACCTCGAGCGTCTGCTCGTAACCGGCGCGCGCATCGCGGACGCGACTCGTGAGTCGCTTGACCGTCTCCAAGTTCTGCGCGAACACGTCGAGACCCGAGTCGATCACCGTCGAGACGTCGGCGAGGTTGCCGGCGAAGTCCGGCGTCAACGCCTCGACGGCCGTGTCGGGGCACGCGGCCTTGATCGCGCGGATGCAATCCGCGTAGTGACGCGCGCCGCCATCCGGCAGATCGTCGCGATCGACGGACGTCAGCACGACGTAGTCGAGATTCATGAGCTGAACGGTACGCGCGGAGTTCGCGACCTCGTCCGGGTCGAGCCAGCCGTGCGGGTTACCGGTGTCGACGGCGCAGAACTGGCACGCGCGCGTGCACACCTTGCCCATCAACATGATCGTCGCGGTGCCGTTGTTCCAGCACTCGCCGATGTTCGGGCAGATCGACTCCTCGCAGACGGTCGCGAGGCGATGCTCGTGAACGGTCGAGCGCAATTTTTCGAAACGCTCGCCGGCCGGAATTCGCGCCTTCAACCACGGCGGCTTCGGCTCGCGGCGCACCTGCTGTCGATCGTCGCGCGCCTTTACGCCATTCTTGATCGCCGCGAATCCCTGCTCGGTTTGATACTTCGAGCCGGTGGTGACGACGCGGATGCCGCGAAACTCGTTCATCGTGACTGGGCTAACATGCGCGGGGATGCCGGCGAGTATCGCACGGCGGGTCACCAGGGTGTTATGGGCCGTTATCGTCCGCCGCGCCCGCAGGGCGCGAAATACATCACGCCGGAAGGCGCCATGCGCTTGCGCCGCGAGCTCGACGAGCTGTGGCGAGTCAAACGGCCCGCCGTCACGAAAGCCGTCTCCGAAGCTGCTGCGCAGGGCGACCGCTCCGAAAATGCCGAGTACATCTACGGCAAGAAGCAGCTCGCCGAGATCGATCGGCGCGTGCGGTTCTTGCGCAAACGCCTCACGGGAATTCGCGTCGTGGATCAGGCGCCGAGCGACACGGGGAAGGTGTTCTTCGGCGCCTGGTTCGTGCTGGTCGGCGACAAAGGCGAACGCAACGAGTACCGGCTCGTCGGTCCCGACGAGTTCGACTTCGCACCCGAGTACATCAGCGTCGATTCGCCGCTCGGCCGCGCTGTGCTCGGCAAGCCGGTCGGCGCGACGGTCGCGGTGTCAACACCGGAGGGTGAGCGAGACTACGAGCTCGCCGCTGTGAGGTATCGTTGAGCTCACCGCGCCGCAAGAAATTGCTCCTGCATTTCTTGCATGCCCGCCGTCCCTGGCGGGCAAAAAAAGCCCGGCCGAAGCCGGGCGAGTCACAGGGGGAAACCGTTGAGGGCTACTGCAATCGAGCCCAGTTGATCAACCGCACGTCGCTGGAACGTAGATCGAAGTTGCGGGCCAATAGGGCCTCGATCTCCTTCGTCTCGTACCGTTGCTCGGTCGCCTGGTTGACCTCCACCACTCCACTGAATTCCTGATCCGAGCCTGCCGCAGCGGCTTCACCAGTCAGCACGAAGTGGGTGTAGTACTTAATACCCATGGAAACTGAGTCTAGGAGGTGAGCCGGCGGGACGTCTGTGACTGCCTCCACATTTTCCCCGCGCATGCCGCTCGCGCACGCAGCAAATCTCGGCGATTCGTGTTGAAATCTAAGCATCACGCGGCGCTTGACATATTTTCGCCGCGGCATATAGAGAAAGGCTTGGGTCTCGGAGCGTGCTGATGTTCGGTAATAGGTTCTACGTACTGCTCGCCGGAGTGCTCGCAGCGTTCGGCGTCGCCGCGCAGCAACCGAGCGGAAACCTGCGCGCGACGCTATTCGCCGATGTGGATCGAGCGCTCGAGGCCGCACGGGCCGCCGATGCCGAGCTGCTCGCGCCGACCGCATTCACGCGTGGACTCGAAGCGTACGCGACCGCGGAGAGCGACCTCACGCGCGGGCGCAGCGTCGAGCGCGTTCGGAGCACTCTCGATTCCGCGACCGACGCCTTCACCGACGCGAGGGAAGCTGCCGAGATCGCCAGCGTCACGCTCGCTGCGGTTTTGAAGACGCGCGCCGATGCGACGAACGCGGACGCCGCGACGTTTGCCACGGAGCTCTGGGCCGAGGCCGGCGAGACCTTCGATTCGGCCGCGCGCCGGCTCGAGGACGGCGACATTCGCGGCGCACGCGCCCGGGCCGACGAGGCCGAAGTATTGTTCCGCGATGCGGAGCTCACCGCGATCAAGGCGCAGTACTTGAGCCAGACGCGCGCGTTGCTAGCCCAAGCCGATCAGGCACGCGTTCCGCGCCTGGCGCCGAAGACGTACGAGCGGGCGCGCGCGTTGTTGGCCGAAGCCGAGCGCGAGCTCAACGAGAACCGTTACGACACGGATCTGCCGCGCAGCCTCGCGCAGCAAGCGAACTACGAAGCTCGCCACGCCATTTATCTCGCAGGCTTGATCGAGCAATTGCGCGAGCAGCCGCTCGAGGACGTGATCCTGCTGTACGAGAAGCCGTTGAGCGACATCAGCGCCGCCGCCGACAAGGCTGCGCAGCTCGACAAGGGCATCGACCCCGTCGCCGCGGAGCTAGTCACGTTTATCGAAGGGCTGCGCGAGCAAGCCATGCAGGCCGAGCTCGATCTCACGGACACTCGCACGCGCGTCGCGGAGCTCGAAGAAGAGATCCGCGATCTCGACGAGCGTTTGGGCGGCGTATCGCAAGAGCGCGTCGCACTCGTGCAGCGCCTCGAAGCCGAGACGCGGATCCGCGAACAGTTCGCGACGATCGAGAACATGTTCGCGCGCGACGAGGCCCGCGTTTCGCGTGAAGGCAATCGCATGGTGATCCGGCTCGTGGGCCTCACGTTTCAGAGCGGCCAGGACGTCGTGCGCCCGGCCTATCGGCCGCTGCTCGAGAAGGTGCGCCAGGCCGCGGACGTGTTCCCGCGCTCGCAGATCGTCGTCGAAGGGCACACCGACGCGTACGGCGGCGACGAGAACAATCTGGCGCTGTCGCGGCGACGCGCCGAGGCGGTCAGCGCATATTTGACGAGCGAGCTGAGTGTGCCGGCGTTCCGGATCAGCTCGGTCGGCTACGGCGAGACGCAGCCGATCGCGAACAACGACACCGAGCAAGGCCGCGAGCGCAACCGCCGCATCGACGTGATCATCGAGCCGCAGCTCGAAGCCGCCACCTCCGAATAACCCCTCGCGCGAAGACGGCGCAAGCGAGTTCGCTCATCGCAGGCGAGGTGCCGGCGTGCAGGCTCGTAGAAGTTCTCGGCGCCCGCCTTCGAGGGGGTCTTGCGGGACCGCCGTGAATACGTCCCTGTAGGCTGCGTGCGCGACGTCCTGTCGCGCACGCTCCCGCAAGACCCCCTCGAAGTCGAACGCCGAGAACTTGCCGATCCACATCGCACCGCGCGCTGGCGGCGCGCTATCAGCGAGGCGTCGGTGTGCAAGCGCTCGCTGCTGCGCTGAGGCAGCGATCCGGCGGCCTGCATGAGTCCTTTCGGCAGCGTGGGCGCCATGGACGGCGCCCACGCAGCCTACAGGGACGTACTTGCGGCGGTGCCGAAAGGGCTCATGCAGGCCGCCGGATCGCGGGAACGGAGCACGTAATCACGAGAAGCGTTCGAGCCAGTCGCCGACGACTTCGCCGAGCAGCGGCTGCGCGAA
This sequence comes from uncultured Gammaproteobacteria bacterium, assembly GCA_963741255.1. Taxonomy (GTDB): domain Bacteria; phylum Pseudomonadota; class Gammaproteobacteria; order Steroidobacterales; family Rariloculaceae; genus FEN-1219. Next base: position 301,077 of record CAVUHM010000009.1, read on the forward strand.
GTAGCCGTAGGCTTCGTGCGGGTTGAGCCCGATTGCGCCTCGGAAGTAGTTGTCGAAATCCCCGAAGTCCTCGATCGCGTCGCAGAGCTTCAGATCCAGCATCTCGTGAAACAGCGGCTTCAGGCGCGGCTGCAGCGCCGTCGTGTCGCTGCGCGCGCTCATGTTCACCCAGTGACGGATGTTGTGCGGAAAGCGCGCGGCGCCGCTCGCGCGCGTCGACAGCAGCGAGCGCTGCACGAACCGCGTCCCGAGCGGGCTCCCGAGCGTCACGAACGCGCTGACTTCACCTCGCGAGCCGTGCACGTGGGTCAGCTCCCACAGCGTGTCGTACGCGATCACGGAGCCCAGGCTGTGGCCGATCAACAGCACATGCTCGCCGTCGCGCCATGCGGCCTCGAGCATCTCGCGCAGCACGTTGCGCACGGCCGCGCCGACGCCGTCGCGGTTCTTGAGATAACGAGTCGCCTCGTGCATGAGCCGGCGCGTGTGAACGGGCGCAAGCCGGCGGCCCAGCAACGGCCACGCGTCGCCAATGAGATGCGTGGTGCGCAGCACGCGGCGCCGCCACGACCGCAGCTCCGTCAGATCTTGCGCGCTCGGTCCGCTCTGCGTCAGCAACCGCTCGATTCCCGGCAGGTCCATCGTGACGTCGCGATGCGCACCGTAGAACAGGTACGTCCAAGCCACGGGCACGAACGCATCCGAGTGCGAAGCGAGCCATTCGGCGGAGCGCGGGCGTCTTGCGCGAAGGTTCGCCAACAGCACGCGCAACAGATGCTGCCCGTAGATGTCCGCCGGTGGCTTCGGGTTCAAGCCCGGGATGAAGATGATGCGTGGGTGCATCGATGCGTTGGCGCCTGGGACCGATCGCACCGCCGCGGTATAGTCCTCAAGACGTGGCTGGCAACGACTCGCGAGGAGAATAGGTCGTGCGGTATCTGCATACAATGGTTCGCGTGAGCAATCTCGAGAAGTCGCTCGACTTCTACTGTAACAAGCTCGGGCTCAAAGAAATTCGCCGCATCGACAACGACAAAGGGCGCTTCACACTCGTGTTCGTCGCGCCATCGGGTCAGGAAGACTGCGCGATCGAGCTCACGTTCAACTGGGATCCCGAGGAATACACCGGCGGGCGCAACTTCGGCCATGTGGCCTACGAGGTCGATGACATCTACGCGTTTTGCCAGCGCTTGAAGGATTCGGGCGTCACGATCAACCGCCCGCCGCGCGACGGCAAGATGGCGTTCATCCGATCGCCCGACAACATCTCGGTCGAGCTGCTGCAAAGAGGCGACGCGCTGCCGAAGGCCGAGCCCTGGGCCTCGATGCCGAACACGGGAGCGTGGTAGGCGTTAGCCGTTAGCGCAGGTCGCGCTGCACGACGCGGAAATTGCCGGTCTCGACGTCGGAGTCCGAATCCTTGAACACGACGCGATTGCGTCCTTCGCGCTTGGCCTGATACAGCGCCTCGTCGGCCGTCTGAATCGCGCCGGCCAAGCTGCGCCCCGTCTCGGGCGTGACGAACGACAAACCGACGCTGACCGTGACGTTCTTGCCCGCATGCGAGCCCGCATGCGGAATCTGCAGCTCGAGCACGTCGCGGCGAATCTGCTCCGGCACGCTGCGCGCGTAGTCGTCCGGAGGCCCGTACAGCACCAACACGAACTCCTCGCCGCCGTAGCGCGCCGCGAAATCGAACGGCCGCTTCGCTCCGCGCGCGATGCACTTCGCGACCCTCTTCAAGCAATCGTCGCCGGCCTGGTGGCCGTACAGATCGTTGTAGATCTTGAAAAAGTCGATGTCGACGAAAATGATCGCGACGCCGGTGCCTTCGCGGCGCGACTGTCTCCACAGGCGCTGCATGTAGTCGTCGAAGATGCGGCGATTGTAGAGGCCGGTCATGCCGTCGCGCTCGGCGAGCTCGTTTAAGAGCCTCGTCTCGAGGAAGTTAGTACGTAGCGCGTGCTCGAGGTTGTAGGTCGACACGCTACCGATCACGGCCGCGCCGCCCAGGATCGCGGTGCTGTAGTACAGCTCGTTGAACGGCAGGCCGACGAAAATTCCCGAGACGAAGTGCGCGGCGATCATGAGACTCGTCACGGCGATCGCGACGTTGAACAAGAGGCCCAGGAACAAGCAGCCATACAGAACCACGAGCACGAGCCCCGCGAGCACGTACGACGAGCCGGACAAGGATGCGACTTGCGTGATGTAGATGACGACGAACCCGATCAGCGTGACGCCGACGGCCACCGCCTCGGTGTAGAACCGCTGCGCGGCCGGCACGGAGATCACGAGACCGAACGTGACCAAGAGCGGGCACAAAACGCCGAGACGCAATGTGTTCAACGCTCCGCCCGTGTTAGCGCCGAGCAGCAGGTCGATGCAGGTGACGGCCAAGACCAGGATCAGAGCAATCAGACCCGACAGCCGCGCGCGCGGAAGGTTTTGTGAAATATAGAAGTCTCTGAACTCCTTCTCGAGGAGCCCATCGAACTTGAGCCCGCGGAACCCGCGCTTCAGTTGCGCGCTGAACGGCGAGCCGTAGTTGTCGGTGTCGAGCTTCTGTAAATCCATAGTCGCCAGCAACACTGCCGGACGTCGCAGCATGCGCCAACGGCCCTGGAAATTCTTAAATCCAGGTCACAAACAGGTCGTTGGGCTAGCGATACAACGGTAGCAGCGGGTCAGGCGTGGCGCGGTCCGGCGCCGTTCCGAACCGTTCGATGTCCGCGAGCACGGCTTTGAGACCATCGCCCCGCCAGGCGCCGGCGGACGCACCGTAAATGTGGGCCTCGAGCGCGAGCACCTCGCGCGCCGCAATATCGGGCAACGCAGCGGCGAGCGCGCCGAGGCTCCGCGGCGGCTCGTTCGGGAATCGAGTTTCCGCGAACGCAAGCAGCGAGCGCTGCGCTGCGGCGGCATCGCCGACGGCGCACGCGCTCTCGAGATCGCGCAGGATCTTGCGCAGTGTCGGCAGTTGCTCGACCGCGCGGGGCGCTCCGCTCACCTCTGCGACACGCGCCCGCGCGGTCCGCGAACGCCACCAGAGCGCGGCCGTCGCGAGCCACGCGAGCGCGAACACGACACTCAAGATCGGCCACCAACTGCGCTGCTCCACGAGCGTCGGCGTTGCAGCGGCGGCGGGTGCGGAAGCCGGCTCGGGCGCGACGGTCTCGATGCTCGGCGTAACGCGCAGAGTTCGCGGCGGCAATTCGGCCGTCTCCCAGCGCTGCTCCGTCACGTTCCACCACGGCAAGCGCACGCCCTCTAGCACGATCTCGCCCGGCGCTTGCGCGATCACGGCGAGACTGACTTTACGCCGGGACAGCAAGCCTTGGGGCGTGATCTCGCGCGATAGCTCCGGTTGGTCCGCGTATTGACGTACGCCGGGCTGTTGCGCGATCGGAACGTCGGGCAATTGCGTCTCGAGAAGCCCCAGACCCGCGACGACGATCGTGCGAGTGCGCGGAATGCCGACGGCGACCTCGTCGCTCGAATCGCTCCACTCCTCGCTCAACGTGATCTCTTGCGCGGGCAGCCATGCAGCGCCGGCAAGCGCGGCGGGCGGCGCGACGGCGGGCTGCACGGCCAGATCGAGCACGTCGGACCGGAAACGCTGCACGCGCGAGAAACCGCGATCCGGGATCACCATGGCCTCGTAGATCACGGGCCCTATCGTCAGAGTACCGGCCTGTTGCGGGAACACGGCATAACGCCGTTCGCGCACGTTGAAGTCGCGGCCGCCTCTTTGCGTCCGATACTCGCCGTCCTCGCCGAGCTTCTCGATGATGGCCTCGACACCCGTAGTCTCGGGCGTCGTGAGCGTCGCCCTACCGGTAGCCACGCCGACGAACAACCGCAGCGTGAACACGACTTGCGATTGCGCAAACACGACCGACGGTTCCGCCGAGAGCTCCATGAAGATGTCGGCCGCCGCGGTCGAGCCCGGCTCGGGCGCCAGCACGCGTATTGGTACGGGATTGGATTGCCGATCGCCGACCCGCAACGACGGGATCGTGAAGTCACCCGCAGCTTTCGGCATCAACTGAAACTGCCACTCGAACACCTCGGACGCACGGCCGTTCGCGATGCCGATTCGGCGGCTGCTCGCGGTGCTCAGCACGTCGAACTGCACCGCGAGCGGCCCGAGCTCGGGCTCGCCGCGCACGGCCCCGCCGGCACGCAGCACGAGCGTGAACGACTCGTTGTCGCGAACCGTGGCTCGGTCGACGCTGGCTTGCACCGGATCCTGGGCGCGCGCAGCCGGGACCGCGGCCACGGCGAAGAGCAGCGCGATGGCCGCCAACGACGCGCGAGCTCTATTCACCACCGCTTCTGCTCCGCGCCTGTGCTGTCGAGCACGCGGTTGCCGTTTTGGTCGACGCCGAGGCGCTGATACTGGTACAGGAACTTGCGGCGCAGCAGACCGCCGGGGTCTTGCGGCACGCGTCGGAGCCACTGCTCGGCCGCTTGCTCCGACGCCCATTGCTCGACGTCTTGCGGCGCCGGTCCGCTCTCGGTCGCGTCGGTGGCCTCTTCGCCGGCGTTCGCGTTTTGCTCCGTCTGCTCTTCGCCTTGCGGCTCGCCCTGCGCCTCGTCGTTCTGCGGATCTTGCGAGCCGTCGCCGCCCTGAGTGTCGCCGGGCTCGCCCTGCTCGCCTTGCTGCTCCTGGCCGGACTGCTCGCCATCCTGCTGATCGCCGCTCTCACCCTGCGCCTGATCGGAGTCGCCCTGCTGCCCCTGCTCGCCCTGACTCGGCGGCGGCTGCTGCGCGTCCGGGTTGTCCTTCAGGAATTGCTCGACGAGGTCGCGGTTGTAGCGCGCGTCGTCATGGTCCGGCACGAGCTCGAGCGCGCGATCGTACGCGCCGATTGCGGCCTGGAGCTCGCCGGATTTCGCGAGCGCGTTGCCACGGTTGTAGCTCGCTTCGGCCGAGTCGATCGCGGCCAGCGTCGCGGCGCTCGCCTCGAACGCGCCGGCACGATACTGCGCGGCGCTGCGCCACTCGGGATTCTCGAACAGCTCCGCGGCGCGAGCGGGTTGCTCGCGCTGCAGCTCCTCGAAGCCGCGTTGGTCCGCGCGCTTCCACAGGTCTTGCCATTCGAACGCGTCCGCACGCGGCGAGGGCATCACGAGCACGAGCAACCAAATCGAAATCCACCCGCGCCGGAAGCACAGCGCCAGCAACGGCAGCAACACGACCGCGAGCCACACGCCGCGGTCGCGCCACACGTCGGCCTCGTATTCGCCGCTGTCCGGGTCGAGCGCGACGTCGAGCGGCAGCGAGGTCGTGGACGGGAACAACGTCTCCAGGTCGCGGTCGTTCGGCGTCAGCCGCGCGAAGCGGCCGCCGCCCCTCGACGCGAGCCGCTGCAGGCGACCGGGATCCACCTGCGGCACGACGACCCGGCCCGAATCGTCGTTCACGAAGCCGCCCTCGGCTTGCGGGATCGGCGCGCCTTGCTCGGTGCCGACCGCGAGCACGCTCACGAACAAGCCGTCGCCGGCGAGCTCGCGCGCGAGATCGAGCTCGGCGTCGGAGACCTCGGAGTCCGTGATCAGCAGGATGTCGCCGCGGCGGAGGCCGGTCTGGCGCAACAGCGCCGCGGCTTTGTCGAGACCCGCCGCAATCGAGCCGCCCGGCGTCGGCATGATGTCCGTGTCCACGGCGTTCGCGAGCGACGCGATCGTCCGCGTATCGGTCGTCAGCGGCGTGACGGTGAACGCGTGCGTCGAGAACACGACGAGCGCGGTCTGCCCCGCGGTTCGGCGTTCGAGCAGGTCGAGCAGCTTCAGCTTCGCGCGCGCGAGCCGCGACGGCTCGACGTCCGCGGCATCCATCGAGCGCGACAGGTCGAGCGCCACGACGAGCGCCTCGTCGGAGCGAAACGCGGGCACCGGCAGCCGCTCCCAGGTGGGACCCGCGAGCGCGACGATCGCAATGAAACAAGCGACGAGCGCCGCGATCAGCGCGAGCCTGCTGTCGCGCAGCACCTCGGGCTCGACGAGCACATGCGCGCGCAGCTTCGCCTCGACGACGCGGCGCCACCCGCCCTCGTCGGCGCGGCCGCGCAGCAGCTGCCAAATCAGCCACGCGCCGACGGGCAGCAACAGGAACCACAGCGGCCGCAGGAAGTGGAACTCAGCCATGATCGAGCCCACCCTGCCAGGGTCGAGCCGAGGTCCGCGACCAGCGCCAACGCGTCGTCGCGAACCCGACGAGGGCGGCGGCGACGGCGAGCAGCAGCGCCGCACCGAGCGGCCAGTGAAAGAGCTCGGTCACGGGCCGAAACCCGCGCTCGTCGGACTCGGCGGGCTCGAGCTCGTCGAGATCGCGTAGATCTCGGCGAACTCGGCCGTGTCGCGCGCACGGAAGTAGCGGCCTCCCGTCATCTCGGCGATCGCCGTCATCGTCTCTTCGTCGAGATCGGCCGAGGGATTGATCTGACGCAAGCCGAACAGCGAGCGCACGGTCAGCGCGTCCGCGCCGATGCCGATCGTGTAGATCACGAGGTTGCGTTGCGCCGCGAGCTCCGCCGCCTTGCGCGGCTCGACCTCGCCCGCCGTGTTCGCGCCGTCGGTGAGCAGGATCAGCACGCGGCGGCCTTGCTCGACTCCCGCGTCGTCGAGCGTGCGAATCGCGAGCCCGATCGAATCGCCGATCGCCGTTTCCTTGCCGGCGAGGCCGATCGCGGATTCATCGAGCAGCGTGGCGACCGTCGCGCGATCGAACGTCAGCGGCGCCTGCAAATACGCCTCACGGCCGAACAGGATCAGGCCGACGCGGTCGCCGACACGCCGCTCGATGAACTCCGTCGCAACGGCCTTCGTCGCCGTAAGCCGATCGACCCACTGGCCGTTCAGCTGAAAGTCCTGCTCCTCCATGCTGCCCGAGAGATCGACCGACATGAGCAGGTCGCGCCCGGTCATCGGCAGCGCGACGGGTTCGCCGACGAACTGCGGCCGCGCGGCCGCGACCACCGCGAGCACCCAGATCGCCGACAGCACGGCGAGCCGCCAACGCCGCGCGGCGTCGGGCGCGCGCAGCCCCGCGAGATCGCTGAACTCGGCTGCGACCGGCACCTTCAGCGCGGCGTCGCGATCCAGCGGGTCGGCCGGCATGAGCCAGCGCACGAGCCACGGCAGCGGCAACGCGATCAGCATCCACCACCACACGAGCGTCCACATGGCGTCAGCTTCCGCTTGGCTGCGCGGATTGCGCGCGTGGATACACGGGCTGTGCCGTGAGCCAGGCCTTGCACAGCGCCGTGAGCTCGAGCGCGGACATGCGCTCGATGCTGTTCGGCCGCACGTACGGCGCCGCGAGCAGCTCGCGGCCCGCGCCCGAGGCGAAATCGTTGCGATTCCAGCGGCTGTCGAGGTAGCGAAGCCACGCGTCCCCGATCAGGCCCGGCACGTCGAGGGATATGCCCGGCGCGCGCGCAGCGGCGGCGGACGTCATCGCGAAGCGCCGCAGAATCGTCGAGACCATCTGCAAGCAAACGACGGGCTCGGCACCCTGCTCGAGCGCGGTGCGCACGCGCGCGACGGCGCGCAGCGCGACGCGCCGGTGCCGCGCGCGAAACCAATGGAGCCCGTACAACGCGAGGCCCGCGACCACGAGCGCTGCGACGATCCACCAGCCGAACGCGGGCGGCCACCAGCCGACTGCGCCGGGCAGGTGAATGTCGCGTAGCGGAATTTGGCTCGGATCCATCGGGTTCAACGCTGCCGAAACTGTTGCGCGAGCACGCTGCGCGGCTCCGCGTCCGTAGGACAGTCCACGAGGCGAATGCCGGGCCTGCGAGTCAGACTCTCGAGCCAGCGGCGGCGTTCCGCGAAACGGTCGTGATAACGGCGGCGCATCGCCTCGTTGCCGGTCTCGATCGTGAACGAACGCCCCGCGCTCTCGATCCGATAGCGTCCGGGTGGGGGCAGCTCGACCTCGACGCCGTCGTACACGTGGACCATCAACAGGTCGCAGTGGCCCGCGAGCTCGCGCAGGTCGCGTTCCGCATCCGAGCCGAGCCGCCGGAAGTCGCTGATCAGGAAGATCAGGCTGCCGGGACGCGCGACGCGCGTGAGCTTCTTCAGCGCATGCGCAGCGTTGGCCTCGGGTACAGCGGCCGAAGGCGGCGGTTCCCACAACGACGGCGTGCAGATCGTCTGCAGCAAGCGCAGCGCCGGGCGCGCGCCGAGCGCCGGCCGCAGCTCGTGATGCTCGGACTCGGAGAACACGATGCCGCCGAGCCGATCGCCGTTGCCGACCGCACTCCACGCGACGAGGGCCGCGAGCTCGGCCGCGCGCACGCCTTTGAACGCGCCGCGCGTCGCGAACAGCATCGGCCGGCGCAGATCGAGCCACACGAACACGGGCCGATTGCGCTCCTCGCGGAACACCTTCGTGTACGGCTTGCCCGTGCGCGCCGTCACGCGCCAGTCGATCGTGCGCAGGTCGTCGCCGGGCTGGTACGGGCGCGACTCGTCGAACTCGACGCCGCGACCCTTGTACGGGGACACATGCCCGCCTTCCGTCGCGACACGAACGCGCGGTGCCGCGAGATGCAGCGTCTCGCCGGCACCGCGCAAGCGCACGAGATCGCCGAGCGTGACTCGAACCGGCGACCTCTGCGCGCGCGCGGCGTCGGCCGTCATCAGGGCACTCCGATCCTCTTGAGCAGAGTGTCGATCACGTCGTTCGGTGTGCGGCCCGCGGCCTCGGCCTCGAAGCCGAGCAGGATTCGATGCCGGAGCACGTCGTGCGCGAGCGTCTGAATGTCTTCGGGCGTGACGTAGTCGCGGCCCGCAAGCCATGCGTGCGCGCGCGAGCAACGATCGAGCGCGATCGTCGCGCGCGGGCTCGCGCCGTACTGCAGCACGCCAGCGAGATCGTCGCCGTAGCGCTCCGGCGAACGCGTCGCGAGCACGATCTGCACGATGTATTCCTCGAGCGGTTGCGACAGATGCTGATCGAGCACCTGCAGACGCGCTGCGAGCACGTCTTTCTCGGTCAAGCGCTCGGGCGCCTTGAACAGCTCCTCGTCGGTCACGGACCGTTTCTGCTCGCCGCGATTCAGCTCGAGGATCGCGCGCTCGCCGGCCGCATCCGGGTAGTTCACGAGCACGTGCAGTAAGAACCGATCGAGCTGCGCTTCCGGCAACGGATACGTGCCTTCTTGCTCGATCGGATTTTGCGTGGCCATGACCATGAACAGCGGCGGCAACGGGTACGTGACCGAGCCCACCGTGATCTGCCGTTCGCCCATCGCCTCGAGCAACGCCGACTGCACCTTCGCCGGCGCGCGATTCACTTCGTCCGCGAGCACGAGGTTGTGAAACAGCGGCCCTTCGCGGAACACGAACGTGCCGTCCTGCGGCCGATAGATCTCCGTGCCCGTCAGGTCGGCCGGCAATAGATCCGGCGTGAACTGCAGGCGGTGGAAATCGCCTTCGACGTTGTGGCTCAACACCTTGATGGCGCGGGTCTTCGCGAGACCCGGCGCGCCTTCGACGAGCAAATGGCCGTCGGACAGCAGCGCGACCAGCATCCGATTGAGCAAGCGCTCTTGACCGACGACGAGGCGCTTCAGGTGGGCTTCGAGCTTCCCGAACTTTTCTTGTAACGACATGAGGTTGGGCAGGGCTTAAGGCTAAAGCGGCTCATTCTAGCCAGGGGCCGAATGGCAAGCCAGGCGCGGCCGGCGCGAACGGGCAACAAACCCCGCGCCTGGTCAGCGAATCGGAGGGCCCCGGCCGCCGCGGAAGCCTCCCGTGATTCCGAGCGGGCCGCGCGGCATCACGAGCTGAATCTGCTGTCCGTCGCGCCGCACTTCGACGACGACGGACTGTCCGGCCGTGCCCTCGAGCGTCAACGCGTTCAGGTCACGCATGTCGAATACGCGCTCGCCGCCGTAGGCGACGACCTCGTCGCCGGGCTTGAGCCCCGCACTCTCCCCGGGCGAGCTCGCGAGCACCTCGAGGACCGGCACGCTGGTCGGCCGGTTCATCGCGCGCAGGTACTGCTCGTACTCGGTGTCGCCGAGCTCGTTGCGAAGCGTGCGATCGGTGGCCCCGGCGCTCGCGAGGGGCTTACCCTCGCGCGCGGCGTCGTGCTCGGCCTGAATCGATTCCATCCGCAGCTCTTGCGTACGCCGCATGATCCACTCGGCGCGCTGCGGCGAGAAACCGTGGGTCACGAGCTGCTGGGTCTGCCATTCCTGCAGCGCGACCGATCTCGCCGCCGGGTCGAAACGTTGGCGCGCCTCGGCGATTTCGGTATCCGTCGGACGGGCGCGCGCTCCGCTCTCGTCGCGTGGCGCCGTGCGCAGGGCATCGAGCTCCGCGGCAAGACTCCCAAGTCGCTGCTCGATCGCGATACGTTGGTCGACTTCGGCCGCGAGCGCTTCTTCGAGCGCAGCGAGCCGTGCGGTCGAGACCGCGGTGTCGCGCGTCGCGAACGCCGCCGGTGTGGCTGTTCCGTCCGCGACGACGTCGTTCGCGGCCGGAGTGCCTGGCGCAAACCAGAACGCCAGCGCGAAGCCGGCTGCGAGCCCCGCAATCACGAGCGCCACTGTCTTCAACATCGCCCCACTCCCAGACGAGCCGCACCGAACCTTGCGGCGACAATGTCATTCAGCTCGGCCAAGATACGCCGAACGCACGAGGGTTTCGACCGGATGAGACGCTGGTTGGTTGCGGCAATCGCCGTCGTCGCGCTGCTCGGAGCCGCGGCCTATGCGTCGCTTGCGGCGTCGCTGCCGCGGCGCGGCGGCGAGGCCGCGCTGCCGGGACTCACGGCGCCGCTCGCGGTCGCGCTCGACGCACACGCAATCGCGACCGTCCGCGGCGCGACGTTCGAGGACGTGCTGCGCGGCCAGGGTTACCTGCACGCGCAGGAGCGCTTCTTTCAGATGGACCTGCTGCGGCGCTCCGCCGCGGGCGAGCTGTCCGAGCTGTTCGGAGAGCGAGCGCTCGCCGCGGACATGAGCCAACGGCCGTTCGCGTACCGCGATCACGCGCAGCGGATACGCGCGGCGTTGCCCGCGGAGCAGAGCGCGTGGCTCGACGCGTACGCGGAAGGCGTGAACGCGGGCCTCGCGGATTTGCGGGCGCGGCCGCCGGAGTATTGGCTCGCCGGCGCGGCACCGAAGCCGTGGCTGCCCGAGGACAGCCTGCTCGTCGTGCTGACGTTCTACACGATGCTTTCGAACAACGACTCGTACGAGCGCGGACAAGGCGTGATGCATGAGCTGCTGCCGCCGGCCGTGTACGACTTCCTGACGCCGTCCACGTCGCGGTTCGACCGGCCCGTGCTCGGCGCGACACCGAACGATCCGACCGGCGGCTACGCGCCGCTGCCGATTCCGGGCGTCGACATCGTCGACCTGCGCCGCCAAAACGCGCCGCTGCCGGGCCGAGCGCCCCGCGTGGATCCGCCGCTCGCGGGCCCAGCCTCGAACCAATGGGCCGTCGCCTCGAGCCGCAGCGCGAGCGGCCGCGCGATCGTCGCGAACGATCCGCACCTGAGCCTGCGCCTGCCGAACATCTTCTATCGCGTCGAGCTCGAATGGCCCGACCGCGCGCTGCGCGGCGTCAGCATTCCCGGGTTGCCCGGGGTGCTGATCGGTGCGAGCAACGACGTCGCTTGGGGCGCGACGGTCAGCAACGCCGACCAGAGCGACTGGGTCGTCGTCGAGGTCGATCCGCGCGATCCGGCCCGCTATCTGACGCCGGACGGCTCCGAGCCGTTCACGATAAACGTCGCCGAGATCGCGGTCGCTGGCCGCGCGGCGGAGCGCATCGAGACACGCGGCACGCGCTGGGGCCCCGTGGTCGCAACGGATTGGCGCGGCCGGCCGCTCGCGCTGCACGCGACGTGGCTGGAGCCGCAAGGGCTCGACCTCGACATCGTGGGTCTCGCGGCAGCGACCGATGTCGCGGCCGCGAGCGTGACTCTCGCGCGCTGGTCCGGACCGTCGCTGAACTGGGTCCTCGCCGACCGCCACGGCGACATTGCGTGGATCGTGAACGGGCCGATACCGCGGCGCGTCGGCTTCGACGGCTCGCGGCCCGAATCACTCGCGGACGGCAGCCGTTCGTGGCAAGGCAGGGTTCCGCCGCCGGGCGCGCTCGGCGGCCGCGATGGCGCACTGTTCACTGCCAATAGCCGCACGCTCGCGCGCGATCAAGCCGCGACGGTGAGCCGCATGTGGATGCGGCCGCTGCGAGCGAAGCGAATCGACGATTTGCTCGCCATGCAACGCACGTTCGACGAGCACGACTTTCTCGCGATGCAGCTCGACACGCGCGCCGAGGGCTACGAGCAGATCCGCGCGACGATTCTCGACGTCGTCGCCGACGACGAGCCCGACCCGAGGCTCGAGCGCGCACTTACGCTCGCGCGCGAATGGAACGGCACTGCCGACGTCGGCGAGCCTGCGTTCCGGATCGTGCATGCTTACTACCGCGCGCTGATGGCGCGCACGCTCGAGCCGTTGCTTGCGCCCGCGATCGAGGCCGATCCGAAGTTCGTGTATCGCTGGCCGCTCGCGGACGAGGCGCTACGGCGGCTGCTCGACGAGCGTCCCGCGCATCTCCTGACTCGCGAGCACGCGGATTGGCGCTCGTTCCTGCGCACGGTCTTGCTCGACACGCTCGAGCAAGTCGCGCGGGACGGCGCCATCGACGAGGACTGGGGTGAGATCAACGTGCTCGATGTCGAGCATCCTTTCGCGGGCAGCTTCGGGCCGTTCGCGAGTTGGCTCAGGCTGCCGCGCGCGTCACTGCCGGGCTCGATGGTGTCGCTGCGCGTCGCGGCGCCCGACTACGGCGCCGTGCTGCGGATGGTCGTGGCTCCGGCCGACCCGGCCGGCGGCGTGCTGCAGCTGGCCGGCGGCCAGAGCGGCCACTTCTTGTCGCCGACGTTTCGAGATCTCGCGCCAGATTGGCTCGACGGGACGCCGACACCGTTCCTCGCCGGCGAGCCCGTCGCGGAGTTCGTGCTCGTCCCGTAGCCGCGAAACGCGGCCTAGCGGAACACGCCTTGCTCGACCGTCGGCGCCTCGGCATCGGCGAAATGCGGGTGCACGGCCCAGATCTCGTCGCCGACCACGGCCGCCGTCGTCGCCTGGCCCGCGAGCGCCGCGATACCAACGCGCTGCGCGGTAGCCCAGTCGTCGTTGCTGCGGAACGCGACAAGCGCCGGCGCTTCGGCGCTGTTGCTGGTGGCGACGAGCCTGCCGTCCGCGGTCAACACGATGCCGTCTTGGCCTCCGACCGGATCCGTGACGTTGACCTGCGTCGTGCCGGCGGGATTCGCGACCGGCACCTTGTAGATGTATTGGCCGGCCGCGACGAGCAAATACCCGCCGTCGTGATGGACGATGCCGTTCAACTGCGCACCCTCGGGAAGGCCCGCGAAGCGATGGAACAACGACGCTTGATGGTCGGCCGTCACGCGGTACAAGACGCCGTTCATCGTATCGGTCACGTACGCGTTGCCGTCGTTGTCGACGGTCACGTCGTTCGCGAAGAACTTCGCCGGCGCGGGCGTTCCGAGCGTCGCTCCGAGATCGACCATCGCGAGGCGCTCACCGGTCGTGAGGTTGTAGATGCCGAGCTTCGCGTGGCCCGCCGCGGGACCGCCGAACGCGGCGCGGTCGGAGTTCGCCACGAGTAGCCGGTCACGTGGCTCGTCGGCTTCGATGCCGACCGACGAGACGAGCTCCGCGTCGCGGATGAACGGCACGACGCTGCCGTCGCGCCCGATCGTGAAGATCGAGCCCTCGGCCAGCGAGCCGGTCAGGAAGCGGCCGGTGGCTTGGTCGTACTCGATGCCTTCCGGAATGAATCCGCCGCGCTCGGCCGTGATGACGGTGCCGAGTGGGGCAGACGCGGCCGGCGCCGTCGCGGTCGGGGACTCGGGTTCCGGTGCGCAAGCGGCGAGCGTGGCACTGGCGACGGCGACCGAAATGAATAGGTGACGCATGGAAATACCTCCTGCGAAGACGGAGTGCTGCGAGGCGCAAATGGTAGCATCGTCGCGGACCTATGGATCAAAGCAATCTGCTCCTGGCCGCCGTGCCCGTCGCAGGCTTCGTCGCGGGCTTCATCAATACGTTGGCCGGCAGCGGGTCGTTGTTGACGCTACCGCTCTTGATCCTGCTCGGCCTGCCCGCGAACGTCGCGAACGGCACGAACCGCGTCGGCGTGTTCCTGCAGAATCTGACGGCCATTGCCACGTTCCGACGGCGCGGCATGCTCGACCTCACGGGCTCGTGGAAGCTCGTGCTGCCATCCTTGCTCGGCGGGATCGTCGGTGCGCTGCTCGCAGTCGACCTCGACGAGGCGCTGCTGCGCCGCACGATCGGCGCGCTGATGATCGTGCTGCTGATCTTGATGCTGCTGAACCCGGAGCGCTGGATCGCGGACCACGCCACGCGGCGCGAGCCACGCTGGTACGTCGAGGTGCCGCTGTTCTTCGTGATCGGCATCTATGGCGGCTTCATCCAAGTTAGCGTCGGATTGTTCCTGCTCGCGGGTCTCGTGCTCGGCGCGGGCTACAACGTCATCGGCGCGAACGCGATGAAGAATCTGATCGCGCTGCGTGTTCACGGGCGCCGCACTCATCGTGTTCGTCTTGAACGACCAAGTCGTGTGGACGCTCGGGTTGCTGCTCGGCGCGGGACAAGCGCTCGGCGCGTGGATCGCGGCGCGCACCGCGATCAAGCGCGGCGCCGGCTTCGTGCGCTACACGGTGATCGTGATCGTCGCGCTGTCCGCGATCGCGTTGTTCGCGGGCTTCCGCCTGTAGACTACCGCCACAGTGCTGCAACGACACCGCGAAAGGCACCGCATTCGAGGCACCGGCTGGCTCCGCGCTGCCGTGCTCGGCGCGAACGACGGCATCGTCTCTACGGCGAGCTTGCTCGTCGGCGTTGCCGCGGCCGACGCGAGCCACGGTGCGTTGCTGACGGCCGGCGTCGCGGGCGCCGTCGCCGGCGCTATGTCGATGGCCGCGGGCGAGTACGTGTCCGTGAGCTCGCAGGCCGACACGGAGAAAGCCGATCTCGCGCGCGAGCGCCGCGAGCTCGAGACCGACGATGCCGGCGAGCGGCGCGAGCTCACCGGCATCTACATGGGGCGCGGCTTGAGCCACGAGCTCGCGAAGCAAGTCGCGGACGAGCTCATGGCGCACGATGCGCTCGGCGCTCATGCGCGCGACGAGCTCGGCATCACGGACCTGTCGATCGCACGACCGCTGCAAGCCGCGGCCGCGTCGGCCGGGAGCTTTGCCGCCGGCGCCGTGCTGCCGCTCGCAGTTGCAGTGTTCGTCTCCGCGCAAGCCGCGCTGATCGCGATACCGGCGACGACTCTCGTCTTTCTCGCACTGCTTGGCGCGCTCGCGGCACGCGTTGGCGGCGCGCGGCTCAGCGTCGGCGTGGTGCGCGTGACGTTTTGGGGCGCGCTCGCGATGGCCGCCACGGCCGCGATCGGCCAGCTGTTCGGCACGATCGTGTAGCAGGTCCTATGCCGCGGATTTCCCGGCTGCCCGGGCGCCGGCCGGCGGAGCCAGGGGCCGCGCCGTGCGCGCATCGACGAACTGCGGCGCGCGATCGCGGCGCAGGATGATGATCTGCCCGGGCGGAACCTCGACCCAGCCCACGTCGGCCGTCAGCCGCTCCGAGCTCACGATCACGGCCTGCGTTCCCTTGCGCCGCGCGTTCGGCCCAACGTCGGGATAGAGCTGGCCCGAAAAGTAGTATAGCGACTCCGGCACGCCGTCCGACTTCATCCGTGAACCGCGACACGACCGCGTGCTCGCCGTCCGAGATCGCGACGTTCAGGTAGCTGTCACTGCCCGCGCCCGCGGTCCGGCACGAGCTCGAGCGCGCGCGAGATCGCGCGCGCGAGCGCTTGCGCCATTCGCAGCGCGGGATCGCGTCTCGTCGAGCGCCAAGCAGCGAGTCGATGAACAGCGCGAAGAAATGCTCGGAGTCCGTGCTGCCGTAGACGTTGCCGAACGCGTCGTCGCACACGGATGCCAGCAGCTTGCGGCGCACGAGCCGGAAGTCGCCGACGTCGCCGTTGTGCATGCACAGGTATTGACGCCAGCGGAACGGATGGCAGTTCGCTTCGTTGACGCCGCTCGACTGCGTCGCGGCGCGCACGTGCGCGAGCACGCAGTCGCTCGCGACGACGCGCGCGAGGTTTTGCAGATTGCGGTTGTTCCACGCCGGCGTGATCGAGCGGAACACCGCGGGCTCGGAGCTCGTGCTCGCTCGCGTACCAGCCGATGCCGAAGCCGTCGCCGTTCAGCGGCTCCTCGCGTTCCTGGCTGTGCACGCTCTGGCGTATCAAAGAATGCGCGGGCTCGACGATCAGCGAGCTCAGGCGGGTCTCGGGGCCCAGATACAGCATCAACCGGCACATGCGAGGAGTCCTCGGCGCGCGCGGCGCCCATGCCGAAAGATCGGCCGGCGCCGCGCCAACCTGAGCAGGGGGCGTGGCGCCGCGTCGATGACGCGGAACTGGTTCACATGCGAAGCGCGCTAGGGCAGGACGTCGTCGACGCTCCGCACGGTCACGGGCCCGAGATCGAGGGCCCGAATGCCGGGCTCGATCGCCTCGCGATCACCGACGACCACGACCGCGAGCTTGTCCGGCTGCACATAGGTGCGTGCGGCCTGCTGCACGGCCGCCGACGTGACGGCGCCGATGTTCGCGGTGTAGTCGGCGAAGTACCGATCCGGCAGAGAGTAGATCGCGAGCTCCTCGAGGCGGCCGGCCAGGTCGCCGATCGTCTCGAAGTCGCCGGGAAAGCTGAGCGCCAAATAGTTCTTCGCTTTCGCGAGCTCGTCGGCGCCGAGCGGCTCGCCGATCGCGCGCAGCTCGTTGAAGAACTCGGTCAGCGACTCGGCCGTCTTGTCGGTCTGCACGCCGGCGCCGGCGAAGAACGGGCCCGGTGCGAGACGCATGTCGAAGCGCGAGCTCGCGCCATACGTGTAGCCGTGCTCCTCGCGCAGGTTCTGATTCAGCCGCGACGTGAACGACCCGCCGAGCACGGTGTTCAGCACTTGCAGCGCGAAATAGTCGGGCGTCGAGCGCGCGACGCCGACCCAACCGATCCGTATCTGCGACTGCTCGGCGCCCGGCACGTCGACGATCGTGACCTGCGCCGCTGCGAGCTGCTTCGCCGCCGGCACCGGCGTCTTGCGCGCATCGCCGTCGGCCCGCCACGCGCCGAACGCGCGCTCGAGCAGCGGCAGCACCGCGGCCACGGTGACATCGCCCACCACGATCAGCGTCGCGTTGCTCGGCCGATACATCGACGAGTGGAACGCGCGCGTCTGCGCCGACGTGAACGCCGTCAGCGTCGCGGTCGTGCCGATCGCGCCGGTGCCGTAGCGGTGGCCGGCGCCGAACACGACGGTCGCGAACGCGGGCCCCACCACAGCGGCAGGGTCGTCGCGGGCCTGCAGCAACGCCGTGAGCCGCTCCTCGCGCAGGCGCTCGAGCTCGTCGTCCGGAAACGTGGGCCGCAGCGCCACGTCGGCCATGATCGCCAGCGCCTGCTCGAGCCTGAGCGCTGGCACGTTCAGGCGCACGGCCGACGCGTCGAAAGAGCTCGTCGTGCTCAAATCGGCGCCGAGGAACTCCGCGGCATCGGCGATCTCGAGCGCGCTGCGCGCGCCTGCGCCCTCGTCCAGCATCGCGGCGGTCAGGCTCGCGAGACCGAACTCTCCTTGCCTGTCGTCGCCGCTGCCGGCGTGGACGACGAGGTTCACTTGCACGAGCGGCACCTCGTGAGCTTCGACGATCCATACGTCGAGCCCGTTCGGCAGCGTGCGCTTCTCAATCTCGGGCAGCGTCAAGCGCGCGGGAGGGCCGAGCGGCGGCGGCTGCGAGCGGTTCGGCGGCTGAGCGGCGAGCGTCGCGGAGACGAGCACCAGTAACGCGGCGAAACGTTGGGCTCTCATTGCGCCTCCTGCGGCTCGACGACGAGCTCGACGCGCCGCTCCGCGGGCAGCCACTCGAGCGCGACGGCCTGCACGTCGGCCGGCGTCAGCGTCGAGTAACGCGCGAGATCCTCGGCGAAAAAATCGGGCCCGCCACCGAGCGCCGAATAGTCGTTGAGCTGATCCGCCTTGCCGCCGAAGCCTCCGACGCGTTCCATGCTGCGATAGAACGAAGCCTCGATCTGGTTCAGCGCGCGCTCGACCTCGCGAGCGTCGGGCGGCTCGCGCTTGAGACGCGCGATCTCCTCGTCGATCGCGCGCTGCATCTCGGCGGCCGTGTGCCCGGGACGCGCCGTCGCCACGATCTGGAACGAGCTGCCGAGCGGGCCCGAAAACTGAAACGCCGAGACGTCCTGCGCGATCTGCTCGTCGTAGACGAGGCGTTTGTACAGCCGCGAGTTCTTGCCGTCCGCGAGCACGGCCGAAACCACGTCGAGCGTCGCATCGCCGGGCGCGAACCGCCGCGGCGTGAGCCATGCGAGATACAACCGCGGCAAGCGCACGCGGTCCGTCAGCGTCGCGCGCTTGACCTCGGCGAGCCTCGCGGCCGGCGGCGCGATCGGCGCCACGTCCGCACCGCGCGGAATCTCGCCGAACCACTTCTCGACGAGTGAGCGCGCGTTGTCGAAATCGATGTCGCCCGCGAGGACCAAGCTCGCGTTGTTCGGCGCGTAATACGTCTTGAAGAACCCGACGACGTCGTCGTAGCTCGCGGCCGTGAGGTCTTCCATGTACCCGATCACGGGCCAGTTGTAGGGGTGATTCTCGGGCCACAGCATCTTGTCGAGCTCGAGGGAGGCCAGGCCGTAGGGCCGGTTCTCGTAGCTCTGCCGGCGCTCGTTCTTCACGACGTCGCGCTGGCCGTCGACGCGAGCGGGCGTCATCGTGTCGAGCAGATAGCCCATGCGGTCGGATTCCAAGAACAGCGCGAGCTCGAGCGCGTTCGCAGGCACGTCGATGATGTAGTTCGTGCGGTCGTTGTCGGTCGAGCCGTTGTTGTTGCCGCCGGCCGCCTCGAGCAGCGTGTCGAACTCGCCCTCCACGACGTTCTTCGAGCCTTCGAACATCAGGTGCTCGAACAGGTGCGCGAAGCCGGTTCGCCCGGGGCGTTCGTTCGCGGAGCCGACGTGGTACCAGAGATTCACGGCCACGATCGGCACTGTGGTGTCGCGGTGCAGGATCACGTTGAGCCCGTTCGCGAGCCGAAACTGCCGGAACGGCACCTCGAGCGCCTCGCGCTCGGAAGCGGCGCCGTCAGGCGCCGCCGTCGAGGGCTGCGCGGAGACGGGCACCGGCTGCATGAGCACGAGCGCGAGCAACGGGGCGAGTTGAGCACGCATCGCAGGCTCCTTGCGGCGAAGCGGTTCGGTGCCCGCGATCTTGCCGGTGAACAAGGTCGCGCGACAAGCCCGCGTCGGCGACGCGCGCTCGGCCTCCGCTAGAATCGGCACGATGAGTACCGCAGCCCGCATGCTCGGTGTCGCCCGCTCGCTCGCGATGTACTACGGCATCCCGCTGCGCGCGCGGCGGTTGCGCCGGTTCTACTCGCAGTTCGTGACGCGGGGGTCGTTGTGCTTCGACGTCGGCGCGCATGCCGGCAACCGCGTTCGTTGCTGGCGCCAGCTCGGCGCGCGCGTCGTGGCGATCGAGCCGCAGCCCGATTTCGTGCGACTGCTGACGTGGCTGTTCGGCCGCGACTCCGGCGTCGAGATCGTGCCTCTCGCCGTCGGGCGCGAGGCGGGCACTGCCGAGCTCTACGTCAGCGAGCGCACGCCGACCGTTACGACGCTGTCGCGCGACTGGGTGACCAGCGTGCAGCGCGATCCGCGTTTCGCGGGTGTCCGCTGGTCGCCCGGCGAGCGCGTCGAGGTCGTGACGCTACAGTCGCTGATCGAGCGTTACGGCGAGCCCGCGTTCGTGAAGATCGACGTCGAGGGCTTCGAGGCCGAGGTGCTCGCGGGCCTTAACGTCCCGGTCCGCGCGTTGTCGTTCGAGTATCTGCCGGCAACGCGCGGCGTCGCGCTCGAGTGTGTCGATCGGCTCGCGGCGCTCGGCCTCTATCGCTACAACTGGTCACCGGGTGAAAGCCATCGCTTCGCGATCGAGCGTTGGGTCGACGCCGCGGAAATCCGTGCACGGATCGAAGAGTTGCCGCCGCTCGCCTCGTCGGGCGACGTCTACGCGCGCCGCGACGGCGCGTGATCCTCAGTCGAACGTGCGCAGCAGCAGCGTGAGCAGATCCGGCATCGTCCCCAGCGATCGTTGTCGCGGCGCGAGCGCGACGCCATAAACGAAGCCTGCCGCGACCAGGTCCGCGGCGATGTCGGCGCGCGGCGTTATGACGTGCACCGGCACCTCCCAGCGCGCGCCTAAGCCCGCGACGCTCGCGGCCGGCTGGTGATCGCCGATCAGGATCAGGATTTGGTCCGTCGTCGGCCGCTCGCGCAAATAGCCCGCGAGATACGTGAACGTGTACGCGAACGACTCGGCGTAGGGCTCGCCGAGCGACTCCCAGTCCGGAGTGCGCGCGAGGCTCGCGTTCACGGCATCGGCATCGAACGGCTCCGCCGACAGCAGGCGCGACCAGTCCGCTTGATACGGCGGCACGGGCAAGAAACGGAATGTGCGTGTTGATCGTCGGCAAGAACGTGAACAAAGGCTCGTGCGAGTCGTTGCTGGCCTCGATCGCCGCGACGCTCGCGAGCGAGAACTGATCCGGTATCCGCCACCAGCCAAAACCCGGGCCGCGGTAACCGAGCGCGTGCTCGCCGTGAATCGCGTCGAAGCCGTAGTAGGCGCCCTCGGGCCACTCGCTCTTCATGCCCGGCATCACAGCGATCGCGCGGTAACCCGCGGCGTTGAACAGCTTCGGCAACGTATCGCGCTGCTGTGTCAGCAACAGCATGTAATCGCCGGTGTCGCTGACCGGGAGCCCGCTCATGAAGCTCGCGTGCGCGAGCCACGAGGCGCCGCCGAACGTCGGCGACGTGAAGAACCCCGATACCACGTACTGCCCGGTGTCCGCGGCCGCGTGCGCGAGCTCGTCGCGCGCCGGCGCCACGACGCGCGCGATGGCCGGCGTGTCGTAGGTCACGGCGCCATAGGACTCGAGAAACATCAGCAGCACGTCGTCGCCCTCGAGGCGGCTGAACTTCGTGGGCGGCAAGGGCACGATCGGGAGCGAGCGGTTCTGCTCCGCCGCGCGCGCGTCGAGGATGAACCGCGCTTGCTGCAGATAGCGTCTCCGAGACCGGCAACGAGAAGCGGTAGCCGATCTGCGAATCGAACGCGTAGCTTGCCGCGAATAACGCGACGACTGCCGCGGACGCCACGCCGAGCGCGCGCCGCGTCGGCCGAGCGCGGAGCCCGTCGATCACGCAACGAAGACACCACGCGAGCGCCGCGACGAGCGCCGTGAGAAGCGCCACGAGACCCAGCGCGCCGACCGCGACGAGCCATAGCGGCGCGACCTCCGCGAGCATGGCTCCGACCTTCGGCAGGTGCTCGGCGTCCCAGTACAGATTCACGGGCCGGCCATACAAAGCCGGCGCCGTGACCTCGGCGTAGCGGCCGACCACGAGCACGAGCATCACGGCGGTCAGAACCGCCAACGCGAATCGCCCGACCGGCCGCACGAACGACGCCCAAGCGACCAGCGCCAAGACCAACACCGCGAGCTCGATCGAAAGCTCCGGCCGCAACCTGACCCACGCGGTCGGCCAGACGTTGTGCAGCGTGAGGCCCGAGTTCAAGACGAACAGCGCGAATGCCAACGCGAGCCAGCTCCGAATCTTAAGCGGCCGTGCGTCGTCCATTGCCGCTCTCACGCCGCGACCCGACGCGCGAGCCACGCCGCATCGACGCCGAACGACCAGACCAAGAGCGCAAGCCCCGCGAACGCGAGCGCGGCGCTCCACGGCGGCGCGACGATCGGTGCGAGCGCCGCGATCAACGACACGATCTGCACGACGCACACGGCCTGCCGCCGAGTGGATGGAGGCAGCTCCGCACCGAACCATGGCCACACGTAGCTTGCCGCGACGAACACGTAGCGCAACAGGCCGGCGAGCAAGATCCAAGCGCCGGCTTTGCCGTGCTCAAAGACGAGCACGGCGAGCACGAGGATCAACAATGCATCGACCTCCATGTCGAAACGCGCGCCGAACGCGCTCGCCTCCGCGCGGCTGCGCGCGAGTGGGCCATCGACGGCATCGAGCATCGCGGCGACCGTCGCAAGCGCCACGATCGTCCAGGCGAGTGGCGCGCTTGCCTCGATGCCGACCAGCGCGAGCAGCAGCAACGTCAGCGCACCGCGCGCCAGCGTCACCGTGTTGGCCGCGCCGAAGCGCGCAGAAGAAAGCCGCGTCGCCGCGAGCCACAGCACGAGTCCACCCCCGGCGACCACGAGGACGCCGGTGCGCTCGGCGACCGGCGCGTCGAGCGCGAGCGCGCGCGTGAGCAGCACCGCGCCGCCGATCGCGGCAGCCGCCGCAATCGCGACCGCAAGCCCGGCGGGGAAGCGTGGACTCGACATGGCGCGTGACGCTTGCATGGTTGGCAATGGGTTTGCAAGTATGCCGCGGCAGGCCGGTCAGCACCGCAATGAAAGAGCCCACCTATCAAGCGCGCGCGTTCTGGGTGGCCGAAGCCGGCCGCGGCGAGATTCGCGCGGAACCGCTGCGCGAGCCCGCGAATGGCGAGGCACTCGTCCGCACGCTCTACAGCGGCATCAGCCGCGGCACGGAAGCGCTCGTGTTCTTGGGCAAGGTGCCGCGCAGCGAGCACGAGCGCATGCGCGCGCCGTTTCAGTCCGGCGAGTTTCCGGCTCCCGTGAAGTACGGCTACTGCAACGTCGGTATCGTCGAGCACGGGCCCGCGGAGCTGCGCGGGCGTCACGTGTTCTGCCTGTTTCCGCACCAGACTCGCTATGTGGTGCCGGTCGACGCGCTGTACGTGCTGCCGGCCGACGTGCCGCCGGCGCGCGCCGTGCTCGCCGCGAATCTCGAGACCGCGGTCAACGCGCTGTGGGACGCGGCCCCGAGAGTCGGCGATCGCGTGGCCGTGATCGGCGCCGGCACGGTAGGTTGCCTCGCAGCCTGGCTCGCGTCGCGGATCGTCGGCGCGGAGGTCGAGCTCGTCGATGTCGATGCCCGCAAGGCGACCGCGGCAGGCGCGCTCGGCGTCGTGTTCCGCTCGCCGAGCTCGGCCACTCGCGACGTCGACATCGCGATTCACACGAGCGGCAGCGGAGCCGGTCTCGCGACGGCGCTCGACCTCGCCGGATTCGAGTCGACCGTGCTCGAGCTGCAGCTGGTACGGAGACACCGCGTCCGGCCGTGCCGCTCGGCGGTGCGTTCCACAGCCGGCGCCTCACGCTGAAATCATCGCAGGTCGGCACGGTCGCCAATGCGCAGCGCGCACGTTGGAGCCACGCGCGGCGCATGGATTTCGTGCTGAAGCTGCTCGCGGATCCGACGCTCGACAGCCTGATCAGCGGCGAGAGCCGGTTCGACGAGCTGCCGACGCTGCTCGAGCAACTGAGCGCTACGCCCGGCTACACTCTCTGTCATCGCATCGTCTACTGATCGCTCACCCATTCACGGAAAGCCAACCGCATGTTCACCGTCTCGGTCCGCGACCACTTCATGATCGCGCACAGCTTCAGCGGCAAGGTCTTCGGCCCCGCGCAGAAGTTGCATGGCGCGACCTACGTCGTCGACGTCGAGTTCAAGCGTCGCGAGCTCGACGCCGACGGCATCGTCGTCGACATCGGCCGCGCGACAGATTGCTTGCGCGACGTGCTCGCGGCACTGAACTTCCGCAACCTCGACGACGAGCCCGCATTCCGCGGCAAGAACACGACCACGGAGTTCCTCGCGTTCGCGATCTTCGAGCGCATGGCCGCGAAGGCCGGGACCGGCGAGCTCGGCGCGCACGCGCACGGCCTCACGGGACTGCGCGTCACGCTGCATGAGTCGCACGTCGCATGGGCCGCGTACGAAGGCGCCCTGCCTCGTTGAAAAGCAAGGCGCGCGTGCGCGGCCTCGACTTCGTCGTGCCCGGCGACATCGAGACGCCGACCGGCGGGTACATCTACGACCGTGAAATACTGGCCGGCCTGAAGACGCTCGGCTGGCGCGCGACCGTGCATGCGCTCGACGCTAGTTTCCCGCGGCCGACGCCCGCAGCGCTGCGAGCGGCTCGCGCCACGTTCGCGGCTCTGGCCGATCGCAGCGTCGTCGTGATCGACGGCCTCGCGCTGCCGGGCCTCGATCGCGTGCTCGCCGATGAAGCGCGGCGGCTCGCGATCGTCGCGCTCGTGCATCACCCTGTCGCGCTCGAGACCGGGCTCGAGCCTGAGGACGCGCGGTTGTTCGCGGCCGCGGAGCAGCGGGCGCTCAAGTTCGCACAACGTGTGATCACGACGAGCCAGTGGACCGCACGTACGCTCGCCGTCGACGGCGTCCCGATCTCTCAACTGCGTGTCGTCGAGCCCGGCGTCGATCGACGCAGGACCCGCGGCAGCACGGACCCGCAAGTCGCGCCGTCGCCCGCGCACGCGGGCGCCGCGGAAACGCTGAAGCTGCTCTGCGTCGCGACGTTGACGCCGCGCAAGGGTCACGCGCTGCTGCTCGAGTCGTTGAACGAGCTCCGCGACCGGCATTGGCACCTGACGTGCGCCGGCAGCTTGCTGCGCGACGCGCCGACGGTCGCTGCGATCCAGCACCAGATCGATCGCCTGTCAGCTGCGCAAGCGCGTGAGCCTGCTCGGCGATCTCGACCACGAGGCGCTCGAGCGGCAGTACGAGCGCGCCGATCTGTTCGTGTTGCCGTCGTACCTCGAAGGCTACGGCATGGCGCTCGCGGAAGCCGTCGCGCACGGCATCCCCGTCATCAGCACGACGGCGGGCGCGATCCCCGAGACAGTACCCGCGAGCGCGAGCGTGCTCGTGCCGCCTGGTGATGCACGCGCGCTCACGAAAGCGCTCGCGAGCGTGATCGACGACCCCGCGCGCCGTGCCGCGCTCGCCGCGGCCGCGCGCGCGGCGCGCGCATCGCTGCCGACGTGGGCCGACGCCGCGGAGAAGTTCGCGGCCGCGCTCGACGGCGTCGGCGACGTGAGCGGCTTCTCGGCTGACTGGCTCGCGCTGCGCGAGCCGTTCGACGCGGCCGCGCGCGCGCGCTGCGCTCGTGCACGAGCTGCGATCGCAGCTCGACGCCGGCTCGCACGCGGCGCCGCTCTCGGTCGTCGATCTCGGCGCCGGCGCAGGCTCGAACCTGCGCTACCTCGCGCCGCTGCTCGGCGGCACACAGCACTGGCGCCTCGTCGACCATGACGGCGCGCTGCTCGACGCCGCGCTCGCGACGACGCGCGCGTGGGCCGAGAGCCGCGGCGCGCGTGCGGAGCTGCGCGGCGACGCGTTGCGCGTTCGCGCGGTCCAGTTTGCTTGCACGATCGCGTGCGAGCAGCGCGACCTCGGCAACGTTGCGACGCTCGAGCTGCCCGAGCGCGGGCTCGTCACCGCGGCGGCGCTGCTCGATCTCGTCTCGGCGGAATGGCTCGAAACGCTTGTCGCGCGATGCGCGGCCGCGCGTGCGCACGTGCTGTTCGCGCTGACGTACGACGGCCGCACCGAGTGCACGCCGCCGGATCCCGATGACGCGGTAGTGCTCGAGCTGTTCAACCGCCATCAGCGCGGCGAGAAAGGCTTCGGCGCCGCGCTCGGCCCCGATGCTGGGCGCGCCGCCGAGGCCGCGTTCCGGCAGCACGGTTACGCCGTGAGCTCGGCGACGAGCGATTGGCAGATCGGCGCAGCGGCGCAAGCGATGCAGCACGCGCTGCTCGACGGTTGGCTAGGCGCCGCGGTCGAGATCGCGCCCGAGCGGCGCGCGGCGCTGACGGCTTGGCATCAGCGTCGTCGTGAGCTCGTGGCAGCCGGCCGGTCAGCGCTGCGCGTTGGTCACGTCGACCTCGCCGGCAGCATCAACCGATAGACCGCCGCAGGTTCACGAACTTCATCGCGCTCATCGCGCGGACAGCGCACTGTCGCAGTGCAGAATCCCTCCGCGGAGGGATTTTCGTCGTCATCGACGAAGTCCTCGAGCCGGTAGCCGCGACGCGGAATGGTGCGGCCGTCCGCCGTCACGAATCGCAGCGTGCCTTCGCGTTTCGCGCACGATCCGGTACCCACCTTCGTGCTGAACACGTTGCTGCGGCCACAACGCGCAAACACCGGCGACGCGCCGCGATTCACGCCCGAAGCCGAGGCACTGCTCGAGAAGCTCCGCGCGCTCGGCATCACCGAGGAGACCGTCCCGGCTCCCTGAGGCGTGCCGCTCAGAGCACGCGCTGCAATTCGTCGCGCGAAACCGCCGGCGACGGCGCACGCAGATCGCAATCGAACAGCACGTCGCCGCCCATCGCGAACACGCGGTGCGCGGGCCGCAAGCATTCGGCGATGCGGTCGCGCGCGGCGAGCGTGAGGCCCACTCGACCGTCGCCGGTGATCAGCGGCGCGATCGCGAGATGCAATCGATCCAGCAACCCCGCCTCGAGGAAGCTCGACACGGTCGCGCCGCCGCCTTCCACGAGCACGGACCAGAGTCCGCGCGCGCGCAGCTCGCGGAGCAGCACGTCGAGCCGTAATCGGCCGTTCTCGGTCGGCACATGCACGACTTCGGCCATGCCCGGCGCCGGCGCCGACACATCGTGCGCGTGAACGACGAGCGTGCGCGCGAGGCCATCCACGAACACGCGGCGCCGCGGATCGAGTCGGGCGTTCGGATCGAGCACGACGCGCACGGGATTCGCGCCTTCTACGTGGCGCACCGTGAGTCGTGGATCGTCGCTAGCGACAGTGCCGGCACCGACGACGACGGCCGAGCACAGCGCGCGCAAGCGATGAACATGCCGCACGTTCGCAGGTCCTGTTACGTAGTAGGAATCGCCTGACGCAGTGGCAATGTGGCCGTCCAAGCTCTGGCCGAGCTGGCCGATCGCGAAAGGTCGGTTGGGCCCGGCAGCGCAGACCGGCGCGTAAAGCTCCAGCAGCGTCCGGACCACCGGCGGTGCATCGGGCGCCGCGCCAAAAGCGTCGTCGAACCACGACACATTCTCGTGCTCGAGCGCGACTCCGCGGCGCGCGGCCTCGGCGGCGGCCCGCAACAGCCGCCACGCGCGTGCCGCAAGCTCCTCGACTTCAGCCGGATCGGCCGCAGACGGCAGTGTTCGCATTGAACGGAATCCGCAGCGCGCGGGACGTACGGGTTATGCTGGTATCCTAACACCAGCGAAACAACTGCCCTTTTGATGTCATCCCCACCCGAACAAGAAATAAACGGCAATCCCGCTGCTCTGAAATTCGACCGCGCTGTCGACGAGCTGCGGCGGGGGCGCGCGATTGAAGTCACGGACGGCGATCGTGGCCTCGTCGTTGCGGCTGTCGAGACGCTGCAAGCGCCGCTGTTCGCGCGCCTGATCGCGGCCGGCGAAGGCCGTGCCGTCATGCTCGTGACGGCCGAGCGCGCGCTCGCGGCCGGGCTGTCGCGGCAACTGAGCGGCCCCGTCGCGGTACGTTTTCCGGAAGGCACGGACGTCGACGGCTTGCAGGCACTCGCGGGCGTGACGGGCGGCGCATCGAGTGGCGTCACCGCACTCGACGTCGACCAAGCGCCTCCCGGCGCCGCGCTCGCGGCCGGAGGCCTCCAGCTCGCGAAGGCCGGGCGGCTCGTGCCGGCGCTCGTCGGTTTCGAATCGCGAGGCGCGCCGCTGCCCGGCGTGATCGCGATCGAGCTCGGCGACGTCGCGCATCACGCGCGCCGTTTCGGCCACCACGCGTTGCAAGTGTTGAGCCGCGCGCGCGTGCCGCTCGCCGATGCGCTCGACTCCGAGATCGCGGTGTTTCGCGACGAGCACAGCTTGGCCGAGCACGTGGCCGTCGTGATCGGCAAGCCGGATCCGAAGACCGCCGTGCCGGTGCGGATGCACTCCGCGTGTCTGACCGGCGACCTGTTGGGCAGCTTGCGCTGCGACTGCGGCGAGCAGCTGCGCACGGCCGTTGCACGCATCGGCTCGCTCGGCGGCGGTGTGCTGCTGTACCTCGACCAGGAAGGCCGCGGCATCGGCTTGCCGAACAAGCTGCGCGCATACGTCCTGCAGGATCGGGGCCTCGACACCGTCGACGCGGATCGCCACTTGGGGTTCCTCGCCGACGAGCGCACGTACGACGTCGCGGCGGCACTGCTGCGCGAGCTCGGCTTCACGCGAATTCGTCTGCTGACCAACAATCCGCAGAAGATCAACTCGCTGCGCGAGCACGGCGTCGAAGTCGTCGGCCGCTTGCCGCTCGTCACCACGAGCAACACGCACAACGAGCGCTACCTACGCGCCAAGCACGAGCGCGCGGGTCACCTCGACCTCGCCGAGAAAAAGTCCGTCAGCTAGCGGTCGCGCGAGTACTGGACCGGGCAACCCGCGGGATAGATCCCGGAGCTCGCTTGCCGCGTGCAATACTCGCGCGCGTTCTTCACCTGCCGCTCGATCGCGGCGATCGCCTCGTCGAACGTCGTCACGATGCCGTGCACGGGGATGTTGGTGGCGGGATCGAGCTTGTAGCGGTCGACATTGTCGAGATACGCGCCGCCCCACCAATTCCAGTCCCAGTCATGGGTCGTGAAGTCACCCTCGAGGAAGATGCGCGGACCCGGGATGTAAGCGAACACGGCTTCGGCCATGTGCAGGTGGCCGACCGCATGATAGACGTCGACGCGCATCGTGCCGTCGTCGAGCGCGAGGTGCTCGTCGACGGGAAGGAACTTCAGCGGCTGCGGATTGCGCGCGAGCGTATCGGGGAAGTTCGGCGCCGGGCCGCGCGACCATTTCGCGGAAGATGCCCTCGTTACCGCGCCGCGCGACGATCGTGAGGCCTCGCGACACGGCCGCGCGCAAGCCGCCGCTGTGATCGAAATGATGGTGCGAGACGATCACGTGCGTGACCTTCTTGCCGGGCACTAGCGTGTCGGCGAGGTCGAGCCGCGCGAACGTGTCCGCCTCGTTGTTGTAGGCCTCGAACATCACGAGGTGGTCATCGAACTCGATCACGGCGCCGCCGTTGCCGCCGATGCGCACGTCCCACACCTTGTCCGCGACCTTCGTCGCGCTGGCACGCCGTTCCGCGGCCGGCGCGGGCGGCGTTGCAGCCGGGAACTCCGGCGGGTCGTCGACGTTCATCTTGTACGAGTCGACGTGGAACATCATCGAGGTCACGTTGCGCCAATCCATCGCCGCGGTCAGCGCAACCGGCAACTGCAGATCGCCGAACGGCAGGTAACCGGTGAAGTAGGTCGTGGTCGTGATATCGCCGAGCGTCGTGCTCGGCCCGATCGAACGCACCCACGCCGGCAGCTTCGTCGCGGGATCGACCGCGAGCCACAGCGTCGGGCCTTCTGCGGTCGTGAACTGAACGACCGTCGCGCCGTCCTCGACGCTGACGGGGCCGAGCCGCGTCCCGGCGTCGAACGCCTTCAACAGGGCTGGCACGGGGTGATCGAGCGCGGCTACACCGGTCTGCACTCGGCTGATGCGATCCCACGGCTGCTCGATCGCGAACGGGAACAATGAGCCGCGCCGATCGCGATTCAGCGCGCGGCCGCTCTTGAGATCGAAGAAACGTTCCGCATCGTGCGCGACGGTCCACTTGTACGGAGCGCGCGGATCCGGCGACGGAGCACTGCCCCCCTGCTGATTGATGTATTGGCCGAAGCCCGTCATCGCGAGGTTGTCGAGACCTTGCAGTCTCGAGAGCCCGCCCATGGCGGCAGCGGCCTGCTCGAGCACATCACGCGCCGACGCTGGCTGCGCCTGTGCAGCGCCCGCTCCCAGCACGAACACGGAAACCACGACTGCCCGTAGCAACGATACGCTTTGCATGACTCCCCCTGAATTCGATCAACGCAAAACCGTCAGCGGCGTGGCCGCGACCTCTGCGACGAGTGCTGCGAGGCGCTCGCCCAGGTACGACAGGTGCTGCGCACCGCGTCGACCGTCCGCGCGCGCGGCGTTGCCGCATGCACCGGCCGGATTCAAATCCTCGGCGCGCCAGCCGATGCCGACCGGCTTCTCGGCGCCGAGCAGGCCCTGCTTCTTGGCAAGCTCGTGCGGCAAACCCGTGAAATCGGCGAGCGCGGACGTGCGCACGAGATCGGGTCGGATGTGCAACATCAAGGAAGTCTCGACCTCGCCGCCGTGAATGTCGTGAATGGTCTCCTCGAACAAGCCCGGCACCGCGCCGAACGCGAAGTACGTGCCGCGCACGATCAGCATGCCGAGCTCGGTCCGCAGCCGTACCGCGAGCAGATCGATCAGCGCTTTCTGCCCGCCGTGCGTGTTGAACACGATCAACTTCCGGACGCCGGTGCGCGCAACGCCGCGCCCGAGATCCGTCCAGGCATCGAGCAACGTCGTATCGCGGATAGACAGCGTCCCGGCGAAACTCGTGTGCTCGGGGCTCAGGCCCACGTTCTGCGCGGGCAAGATCAGGAGCGCCGGCGGCCCAGTCATTCGCTCGAGTGCCGCGCGCACTATGCCCTCGTTGATGACGGCATCGGTCGACAGCGGCAGGTGCGGGCCGTGTTGCTCGATCGCGGCCACGGGCAGCAACGCGACGGTCGCTTCCGGGTCGACGCGGGCGAAATCGGTGGTCGTGAGGTCCTGCCAGTAGCCGCTGCGCACCGCGCCGTGCCTCGTTTTGGGTCGTCTCGCCGCATCGTGCCGGGTTGCCCGAAGCGGAGTCAACCGCGGATAATGGACGGCTTAAGCCCCTTCCTCGACCTGGCCAGGAGGCCGCCCAAATGAGCAGACCGGAACGCGCCGTCGTCGCCGATAACGAAGTACAAGAGCTCGTCGCCAAAGCGCGCAAAGCTCAGGCGATCTACGAGGGATTCTCGCAGGAACAGGTCGACGCGATCGTGCGCGACATGGCGAAGTACGTCTACGACAACGCCGAGGCGCTCGCGCGCATGGCCGTCGACGAGACCGGCATCGGCAATTACGAGGACAAGGTCCTGAAGAAGAAGGGCAAGGCCCGCGTGATTTGGAACAGCCTGAAGGGCAAGAAGTCGCGCGGCGTCATCGGCGAAGACCCCGAGAACAATCTCGTGTTCGTCGCGAAACCGATGGGCGTCGTCGCGTCCGTATGTCCGGTCACGAACCCGGTCGCGACTCCGATGTGCAACGGCATGTTCGCGCTGAAGACCGGCAACGCCGTGATCTTCGCGCCGCATCCGAAAGCGCAGAAATGTACCGACCACTTGACGAACGAGTTCATGAAGATCGTGAAGAAGCACGGCGGCCCAGACAACTTGATTCAGACGATCAAGAAGGGCTCGGTCGAGAAAACGCAGGAGCTCATGAAGTCCGCCGATGTCGTCGTCGCGACCGGCGGCGGCGCGATGGTGAAGTCCGCGTATTCTTCCGGCAAGCCGTCGTACGGCGTCGGTGCCGGCAACGTTCCCGTGATCATCGATCGGGGCGTGGACTTCAAAGACGCGGTCGGCAAGATCGTCACGGGCGCCGCGTTCGACAACGGCATCATCTGCTCGCACGAGCAGTTCGTGCTGACGCCCGAGGAGCGCTACGACGAGACCGTCAAGCTGTTCAAGGACACCGGCAAGGTCTGGTTCACGGACGACGAGGCGCAGATCGAGAAGCTGCGCAAGCTCGTGTTCCCTGACGGCCATCTAAATAAAGACGTCGTCGGCAAGTCGGCACGCGAGATCGGCGCGTTGGTCGGCATCGACGTGCCCGCGAGCGCGCGGATCATTCTGTTGCCGGCGAAGGGCGCCGGCACCGCGGATCTGCTCGCGAAGGAAAAGCTGTGTCCGGTCGTCGCGATCCTGCCGTACAAGACTTTCCATGACGCCGTGGCGAAGGCCAAAGCGAACTTGCTGGTCGAAGGAGCGGGCCACTCCGCCGCATTGCACTCGAACGACGACAAGAACATTCGCGAAGCGGGCGTCGAGCTGCCGGTCAGCCGTCTCGTCGTGAACCAGGCGAGCTCGCTGACCGCAGGCGGCTCACTCACGAACGGGT
Source organism: uncultured Gammaproteobacteria bacterium (assembly GCA_963741255.1). Lineage (GTDB taxonomy): Bacteria > Pseudomonadota > Gammaproteobacteria > Steroidobacterales > Rariloculaceae > FEN-1219. The sequence goes on from CAVUHM010000009.1 coordinate 333,186, forward strand.
TCGCTCCGACAACGACGCTCGGCTGCGGGTCGTGGGGCGGGAACTCGATTTCCGAGAACTTGGACTACAAGCACCTGATGAACGTGTCGCGAATCGGCAAGGTCATCACGAACAAAAAGGTGCCGACCGACGAGGAGATCTTCTCCTAGGCGATCACTGCTGGTCGGGATACCAGAACTGCAGGTGGCACGACTCGCACGCTTCGTCGATCGTGCCGCCCGCTTCGGTGATCGCGTCTAGATTGCGCGCGTCGACCGCCGCGAGTGCCTGAATCGCAGCCGCGTGCAGCACCTGCGCGTGAGCGACCCACGCCGGCCGCTGCTGCGCGAGCAATGCATCGATCTTCTCGGGCGAGAGCTCCGCATCGGGATTTGCCGTTTTCGCGCCGGGCGGCGCTGCGTGGCGCCCCGGCACCGTGAGGCTGTTCGTGGACTCGAGCAGCGTGACCGCTGCAGCGCGCAACGCGGCCCACTGTTCTTCACTCTCGGGCTTCTTCTCGATCTCTCCCTTCTCCGTCACGTCGACGCCGACCGCGTCCCAAACCGCTTGTGCCGCGGGCATCACGATCGACTCCATGATCTCCGCGATCGAGATGTCGGGAATGAAGCCGTCCTTGTCCGGCTGCATCGTTCGCGTTTGCGCGTTCGCAACTCCGATCACGATGCTCACGCCCGTGACCGCAATGGCCAATTTTCGCAAGCTCATGACGCCCTCCGGCTGTCGATCGACTTGCCGAGCGTGCGCGTGCGGGGCTCTCGCCAAGATGATTCCAACATTAAAAATTGGTAAGGATCGGCGCCTTGGCACGCATTCTGATCTGCGAGTCAAAGATCCGTTGCGTTCATACCACAACGCGTTCGCAGACTCTGCCGTACCCTGGATTCCCGCGGTGTTTCGTCGCAGAATCGGGCCGTTGGCCGACGTGGTCAATTTGCAACTCAACACACCCTGGGGGACTCATGAGAAAGACACCGATACACACGGCAGTCGTCGCCGTGCTTGCGGGTTCCGCGGCAGCGGTCACGCAGTTCGCGTGGTCGCAGGAAGGCGGTCTCGAAGAGATCATCGTCACGGCGGAGTTCCGCGAGGCGAACGTGCAGGACACGCCGATCGCGATCACGGCGGTCAACTCCGAGATGCTCGACGCGCGCAGCCAGACCAACCTCGCGCAGATCACCGCGCAGGCGCCGAACGTCTCGCTGCGACCCGCCGGCTCTGCGTTCGGTAGCGCGCTCGTCGCGTTCATCCGCGGCATCGGCCAGACGGACTTCAACCCGTCGGTGGAGCCGGGCGTCGGCATCTACGTCGACGACGTCTACTACTCGACGATCACGGGCAACCTGCTCGATCTGCTTGGACCTCGACCGCGTCGAGGTCCTGCGCGGCCCGCAGGGAACGCTGGCCGGACGCAACGCGATCGGCGGCGCGATCAAGCTGTTCACGCGCAAGCCCGACGGCAAGGACGACGTCAACGTCTCGATGACGAAGGGCGAGTTCAACCGCACGGATATCAAGGGCGCGGCCGGCATCACGCTCGTCGAGGACAAGCTCTACGCGCGTATCGCGGGCATCGCGAAGGTCGATGGACGGCTACGTGACGCGCCTCGACTATGCGTGCGCGAACCACTTGCCGCGGCCCGGGCACACCCGGCGGCCTGCCGACCTACTGACGCAGGCGACGCTTCGGCTGCGAGCTCGGCACGGAAGGCGGTCAATCCTACGCATCGGGACGCCTCGCACTGCGTTGGGACGCCGTCGGACAGTCTTCTCGGTCGATCTCGCGGCCAGCATCGTGAACGACGATTCGGAGTCGCAGCCCGGCGTGCTGATCGCGGGCACGAGATCACTCGGGGATCGTAGTTTCCGATCGGTCGTCGCAACCGGCGGGGCCACCGATCGCTTCGAATCCGGCGTTCAATAACCCGACGTTCGGACTCGATGCCGACGTTCGTGCCGATCTATTTCGACAACAACGCAACGGCACCTATGAGGCGGGAATCGACGTTGCGTTCGATAACCGTTTCGTGACCGGCGGCACGTACACCAACTACGCGACCTACATCAACGACGGCAGGAGCACCCCGAGCCCGCTGTTCCAAGGCGGCACGCCGGGCGCCAACACGGTGTTCAAACCCTACGTGATCGAGCCCGTCAACACGCTCGACTCGTGGGACTACTCGATCAATCTCAATTGGCAGATCACGGACAACGTCTCGTTGCTCTGCAGTCCTGTCCTACCGCGACGTACAAGAACTCGTTCGCCGAGGACACCGACGGTTCGCCGCTCGCCGCGCAACAGCTGCTCCAAGTCCTGGACCACGAGCAGGACACGTCACGAGCTGCGATTCAACGTGACGGCAGGAATCGCTCGATCTGACGTTCGGCGCCTTCTATCTCGACCAGGACACCGCCGAGGACGCGCGCGTCGACCTGCCGTACGTCGGCTTCGACTTCATCCACGGCCCCGACCTCGTGCCCGCGACGAACGAGGCCATCTACGCGCAACGCGGCCTTGCATCTGACCGACCGCCTGGACCTCTCGCTCGGCGTGCGCTACTCGGAGGACGAGAAGAGCTACACGTTCCGCCGCCGCAACCCCGACCTGACGCCGACCCAGCCGTGCACGACGTTCTGGTTCTGGGAGGCGGGCTAACCCTCCCAACTGCGGCGTGTACGGTTTCGATCTGGTGTCCGTCGCCTATTCCAGCGACAACACGGACTATCGCGTCGCGCTCGCCGTACGACGTCGGCGACTCATCGATGATCTACGGACAGGTCTCGACGGGTTACAAGGCCGGCGGCAACAATGCGCGGCCGTTCTTCCCGAGCCAGCTCAACGCGTTCGAGCCCGAGACGCTCGACAGCTATCGAGCTCGGCTGTGAAGACCACGTTCGGCGGCAACGTCCGGTTGAACGCGGCGGTGTTCTCGAACGACTACCAGGACATCCAGCTGCCGACGACGGTGTGTCTCTGGGCGCCTCCGGGCCAACAGACGCCGTGCGCGAGCCAGAACAACGTCGGCGATGCGGACGTCTGGGGTGTCGAGCTCGAAGCCGAGTGGCATCCCACGGACGCGCTCTCGATCGACGCGTCGTACAGCAAGCTCGAACTTCGAGTACTCGACGTATCGATCCGGGCGCGACGAACGTGACGCTCGGCATGATCACGCCGTACACGCCGGAGAATAAGGCGAGCATCGGCATGCAATACGCGTTCGCACTGTCCGGCGGCGGCACGTTCACGCCGCGCCTCGACGCGGCCTACACCGACGCAGGTCTACGCGAGCGCCGTCAACGCGCCGACGAACCTCATCGACGGCTACACGGTCTGCAACGCGCGCCTGACTTGGCGGTCGGCAGCCGACATCTGGGAAGTCGCGATCGAGGGCACGAACCTCACGGACGAGTACTACTACGTGACGTTGTTCGACCTCTGGGACAACGCGGCCGGCTACATCCACGGCCAGCCGTCGCGGCCGCGTGAGTTCGCGATGACGGTCAAGCGCAACTTCTAACGCAAGAGTCGGGCAGACCGACAGGACGGCCAGGGCGATCCCCTGGCCGTCTTTTTTTTCCTGGCCCGCTATACTCACGCCACCCAACCACCGGTGACCACCGATGCGCGACCAAACCTTGTGGCGAACGATCGCGCTGGCTGCGAGCACAGCCACCCTCGCAGCCTGTATGGCCGAAGGCCCGAGCGCGCCGACCGCCGCTGCGCCTGACTTCACGGGAGTCTGGAGCGGCGCGTTCACGAGTCAGAAGAACGAGTTCTGGCAGCTCGAGGATCTGACGGCGTGCTTCCCGGGCTGCACGCCGGCCGCGCGCGCGTACTACGCGAGCGTGATCGAAAACCCGGCCAACGACGCGATGCCCGTGCAGGCGCTCTGGGGCATGGCCACGGTGTTCATGCGCGAGGAGCTCGCGAAGAAGTCGACGCCGGAAGGCCTCGCGATCCAAGCGGCCAATACCGAGGCCAGCGACCCGAACTTCCGCTGCGTTCCTTACGGCCTCGTTCGCGCGGCCGTGAACCCGTTGCCGATCGAGTTCCGCAAGGACGGCGAGCACCTCACCATCGTCTACGAGGAGTGGAACCAGTCGCGCACGATCTTCATGGACGGCCGCGAGCATCCGGCCAATCTCGCGCCGACTCGCCTCGGCCATTCCGTCGGCCGGTACGACGGCGACGCGCTCGTCGTCGAGACCAAGGGCATCGAAGCGAACCTGTACTACGACTTTCAGAGCGGCGGCGGCCACAGCGCGCAAGCCACCGTCGTCGAGCGCTACACGCTGGCCGACAACCCGCGCCGACTCGAGGTCGACATGACCGTGACCGATCCCGTCACGCTGCTCGAGCCTCACGTGATCCACAAGACCTGGTTGTCGACGCCGGAGATTCAGCTGGTCGAGGACCGCTGCGGCGATGTGCCGGGCAAGTTCCCTGAGGAAACACAATGAAACATCTACTGCTCGGTTCGATCGTCGGCACGACGCTGATGCTCGCCACCGCTTCGCACGCGCACCACTCGGCCGCCGTGCTTTACCACTTGGACCAACAGGTCACGATCGAGGGCACCGTTACGCGCTTCACGCTCGGTAACCCGCACGCGCGAATCTTCATGACCGTCAAGGCAGTCGATGGCTCCGCAGCGGAGTGGATGGCCGAAGGCGGCTCACGCACGGTGCTGCTACGGAATGGTTGGACCGGGGAAGAGGTGAAGCCGGGTGACGCGATCAAGATCATCGGCAACCCTTCGCGCGACGGCACGAACGTGATTCACTGGCAGCGGCTCGTGTTGCCCGACGGCAAAGAGCTATGGGGCGAGGACATCCCAGACGACGCCTCGCTCGAAGAGCTGCGTCAGCGTCGCTGAGCGGCGCGCTGCCGGGCCCATTTCGGGCTCCGGCGTCTAATGGTCGTGCCCGTGCCCGTCGGGTCCGTGCGCGTGGCCGTGCGCGCGCTCTTCCTCGGTCGCGTCGCGAACGTCGATGATCTCGATGTCGAACTCGAGCGTCTTGCCGGCGAGCGGATGGTTCAAGTCGAGGTCGACGTTGAAGTGGCCGACCTTCACGACGCGCGCTTGGCGACCGCCTTCGCGCGTGTTCACCACGACCATCTGCCCAACCGTGTACGGACCGCGTGTGGCTATGTGCTTCACGGGCACGCGCTGAACCGCGCTCTCATTGCGAAGGCCGTAGGCTTGCTCCGGCGCGACGGTGGCCGTGAACTTGTCGCCGCTCTTCTTGCCCACGAGCTGCGCTTCGAGACCGGGCACGATGTTGTTGTGGCCGTGCATGTAGACGACCGGGCTCATACCGTCGGAGCTTTCGTTGAACGTGCCATCGGCGTCGCGGAGCTTGTAGTGAAACGAGACGACCTTGTCGTCGCCGATCGTGATCGAGTCGCTAGTCATGAGCTGCTCCGCCTTTCCGGTGCTTTTTCTTCGTTTTGATGCCGGGCGGTGGCCGCTTCGGCGCCTCGCCCCCGCCGCCGGAATCTACACTGATCGACAACTGTTGTCCGCACACCCACGCCTTGCGCAACCGGTGCTGAACGTCGGGAGGCATGCCCTCCGGCAAGTCGACCGTGGAATGCGAGTCGAAGATGTTGATGCGGCCGATGTGCACGGCGTCGATGCCGGCTTCGTTCGCGATCGCGCCGACGATGTTGCCGGGTTGGACGCCGTGCTCGTTCCCCACCTCGATGCGGTAGCGCACGTGGCCGTGCGGCGCGCCGGCGTCGTCGCGGCGCGGCCTCGAGCGTGCGTCGGCGCGCGGCGCGTCGGGCGAGGCGAAGTGCTCGCGGGTTCGTTCGTGGCCTCGCGTATCGCGGCGAGGCTCGCCGCGCGGATCTTTCGGCCGCCGCTCGGGCGCGGCGGGTGGCTTGATCGGCCGGTCCTTCTGCGCGAGGTACGCGAGCGCAGCGGCAATCTCGCGGGGCTCCTTGCCATGCTCTTCCGCGTAGCTCGCGACGAGCCGGTCGAAGAACTCGAGATCCTGCGAGCCGAGCGTCTCGGTAATGGTCTCCTTGAACTGCGTCGCGCGCCGATCGGCGACGTCTTCGCGCGTCGGCAGATGCATGGGCTCGACCTTTTGCCGCGTCGCACGCTCGATAGCCACGAGTATGCGTCGCTCCCGCGGCATCACGAACAGGATCGCGTGGCCAGCACGACCGGCGCGACCCGTGCGCCCGATCCGATGGATGTAGCCCTCGACGTCGTGTGGGATGTCGTAGTTCACGACGTGCGTCACGCGCTCGACGTCGAGCCCGCGCGCCGCGACGTCGGTTGCCACGACGATGTCGAGCTTGCCACTCTTGAGCCGCTCGATCGTGCGCTCGCGCATGGCTTGGGTCATCTCGCCGCTCAAAGCGGCAGCCGAGAGGCCGCGCGCCTCGAGCTTTTCGCTGAGCTCCGACGTCGCTTGGCGTGTGCGGACGAAGATCAGCATCGCGTCGAAGTCTTCGGCTTCGAGGATCCGAGTCAGCGCATCGAGCTTGTCGAAGCCGCGGACCTCGACGAACCGCTGGTCGACGGACGCGACGGTCGCTGTCTTCGTTTTGATCTTGATCTCGACGGGATCCGACAAGTGGTGCGCGACCACCTTGCGAATCCGGTCCGGCAGCGTGGCCGAGAACAGCGCGACCTGTTTCTCCTCGGGCATCTGCTTCAAGATCTCTTCGACGTCCTCGATGAAGCCCATTCGCAACATCTCGTCGGCTTCGTCGATGACGACGGCTTGCAGCTTGCCGAGCTTCAGCGTTTTGCGCCGCAGGTGATCCTGAATGCGGCCCGGCGTGCCGACGACCGCGTGCACGCCACGGCGCAGCTGCTTCAGCTGGAAATCCATGCCCTGGCCGCCGTAGATCGGCAGCACATGAAACCCCTTCAGGTGGCGCGCGTACGTCTGCATCGCCTCGGCGACCTGGATCGCGAGCTCGCGCGTCGGCGTCAGCACCAGCAGCTGCGGCTCGGCGCGTTTCAGATCGAGCCGGCACAAGCAGCGGCAGCGCGAAGGCCGCGGTCTTGCCGGTGCCGGTCTGCGCCTGGCCGAGCAGGTCGCGGCCCTCGAGCAGCGGCGGGATCGCCGCCAGCTGGATCGGCGACGGCGTCTCGTAGCCGACCTCGCGCACGGCCGCGAGCACGGCCTCGGACAGGCCCAGGCCGTCGAAGGTCGCGGGGGGATCGTTTTGGCGGGCTCGGTCATGGGGGCGGCGATCATCCCCGAACCCCTGCATACACGCAACCACACGAGGAGGCTCTGTCGATGTGCGTGCGGCCTGTCGCGAGACCGTCGGCGCACAGGGACGTGCGCCGACGAGCCGCAGGGACGCACTTCCGGCGTGTCTCGCGAGCAGGCCGTCACGCGCAGCGACAGAGCCGGCGAGGGGCTAGTCCTTCAGCGAGAACGGCGTGAAGTTCGTGCCGGTGTCGTAGAAGTCCTCGTGCTCGTGCCGCTTCAGCCAGCCGACGATCGAGATAGGTGGCGGGCGTCATCACGACCTCGACCATCACCTTGAAGAACCAGTTGAACGCGATCACCGCGAACAGCGTCTCGGCCTTCCCAGATGCCCGCGAACGCGAGCGGATAGAAGATCAGGCTGTCGACGCCCTGCCCCACGATCGTCGAGCCGATCGTTCGCATCCAGAGCCAGCGGCCGCTGCGTCAGCACCTTCATCCGCGCGAGCACGTACGCGTTCACGAAGTCGCCGACCCAGAACGCCGACGATCGACGCCACCACGATGCGCCACGTGTTGCCGAACACGACTTCGATCGCCGGCTGCAGCGTCGCGTTGAACGGCTCCGTCGGCGAGGCCGGCAGGTGCACGACGACCCACGCCATGACGCTCGCGAACACCATCGCGACGAACCCGGCCCAGATCACGCGCCGTGCGCGCGCGTAGCCGTACACCTCGGTCAGCACGTCGCCGAAGATGTAGCTGATCGGGAAGAAGATGTTGCCGACGCCGAACACGAACACGCCACCGACGATCGGCAGCGTGAGCTCGGACACCTTCGCCGTGCCGATCAGGTTCGAGCACAGCAGCACGGCCACGAACCCGGCGAGCACGAGGTCGTAGTAGCGATAGTGGCGCGCAGGGGCGGTATCGGCGGCGGTCACGGTTCGAGCGTTCGTGTCTCTATCGTCGGCTCACCTTAGCACGAGGCGCGCGCCTCGCTTGTCGCGTTGCCGTCGCGGCCTTAGGATGCGCGTCCCTTGAGCACGCAGTGCAGCCCACCGCCGATACGCAGGCCGACCTCGGCCGCGCGACGCTCGCGAAAGTCGGCTGGCGCCTGCTGCCGTTCCTGCTGCTGCTCTACGTCGTCGCCTGGATCGACCGCGTCAACATCGGCTTCGCGGCGTTGCAGATGAAGCGCCGACCTCGGTTTCAGCGACACCGTCTTCGGCTTCGGCGCCGGCATCTTCTTCATGGGCTACGCGCTTGTTCGAGGTGCCGAGCAACCTGATTCTCGCGCGCGTCGGCGCGCGGCTCTGGATCGCGCGGATCATGATCACGTGGGGCATTCTGTCGGTCGCGCATGATGTTCGTGCAGGGGCCGACCAGCTTCTACGTGCTGCGCTTCCTGCTCGGCGTCGCCGAGGCCGGCTTCCTGCCGGGCATCATCTACTACCTCGGCAACTGGTTTCCCGGCGCGGAACGCGCGCGCGCCGTGTCGTGGTTCATGGTCGCAATTCCGCTCGTCGACCGTCGTCGGCGGCCGCTTTCGGGCCTGCTGCTCGAGCTCGACGGCTGGCACGGTCTCGAAGGCTGGCAGTGGCTGTTCCTGCTCGAGGGGTTGCCGGCCGTCGTGCTCGGTTTCGTCGTGCTCGCGTATCTGACCGATTCGCCCGACAAGGCCGAGTGGCTCTCGCCGACGGAGCGCGCGTGGCTCACGCGAGCGCATGCGCGCCGAGCAGCCGCGCGACGGAGGAGCGCCACGGCGTCGGCTTGCGCGCCGCGCTGCTGCATCCGACCGTGTGGCTGCTCGCGCCTGATTCTCTTCGCCTGCCAGACCGGCAGCTACGGGCTCGAGCTGTGGATTCCGCAGATCGTTCAGGGACTGTCGGGCTACGAGCAACCTCGCGGTCAGCATGATCTCGGCGATTCCGTACTCGCCGCGGCGCGTCGGCATGATCGCGATCGGCGCGAGCTCGGATCGCACGCGGCGAGCGACTGCTGCATATCGCGATTCCGAGCGCCGTCGCGGCGCTCGGCTTCATCGGCGAGCGCGTATCTGCACGTCGCCGGTGCCCGCCATGATCGCGCTCACGATCGCGGCCGTCGGCGACCTCGGCACGCGCGGACCGTTCTGGGCGCTGCCGACGCGCTTTCTCACGGGTAGCGCCGCGGCCGGCGGCATCGCGCTCATCAACACGTGCGCCGCGGTCGGCGGATTCGTCGGGCCTTACGCCGTGGGCTTCCTACGTGATCGCACGGACAGCGACGCCGCGGGCCTGGTGTTCCTCGGCGTGCTGCTGCTGCTCGCGGCTGTCGGCGCGACGCAGCTGTCGCGGCGCGCGCGCGCTCGCCGACTGATCACCGAAGGTATAATGCGCTTCTTGATCTGAAGCGGAGCCCCAAGGTTTGGCCACGATAGTCGGCGGAATCGCCTCGTCACACACGCCGTCGATCGCTTACGCGGTCGACACGCAAACGCCCGACAGTCCCGTCTGGGCGCCGGTCTTCGAGGGCTTCGCCCCGGTACGTGCGTGGCTCGAGCAGAAGAAACCGGACGTGCTGTTCTACGCTTACAACGATCACGTTACGTCGTTTTTTTTCGACCACTATTCGAACTTCACGCTGGGCTTCTCGGATACGTTTGCCGTGGCGGACGAAGGCGGCGGGCCGAGGCCGCTGCCGGCCATCAAAGGACATCCGGCCCTCGCAAAGCACATCGCGCACGGGCTCGTCGCGGATGAGTTCGACCTCGCCTTCTTTCAGGCGAAGGGGCTCGACCACGGCGTCTTCTCGCCGCTGTCCATCATGCTGCCTCACGAGAATGGCTGGCCCGTGGCCATGGTGCCGTTGCAGGTTGGCGTGCTGCAGTTTCCGATCCCGACCGCGCGGCGTTGCTTCGCGCTCGGGCGCTCCTTGCGCAAGGCTATCTTGAGTTATCCCGAGGATCTCAAGGTCGTGGTCGTCGGCTCCGGCGGGCTCTCGCATCAGGTCAGCGGCGAGCGCGCGGGTTTCAACAACACCGAGTGGGACATGGAGTTTCTCGAGCTGCTGGAGAAGGATCCCGAGAAGCTGACCGAACTGTCGATTGCCGACTTCGCGAAGCGCGGCGGCATCGAGGGCGCGGAAGTCATCATGTGGCTGATCATGCGCGGCGCGCTGACACCGACAGTGCGCAAGGTTCATCAGTCGTACGCGATCCCGACGATGACGGCGACTGCGACCGTGATCTACGAAGACCAGCCTTTAGCCGACGAAACCCAGAGTGTCGCAGCTTACGCCGCGCAGGCTCGGCGCGAGTACGACGGCGTCGCCGAGCTCGAAGGCTCTTACCCGTTTACGCTCGATCGCAGCAGCCGGGCGTACCGGCTCAACAAGTATCTCCACGGCATCATTCAGCCCGAGCTCCGCGGCCGGTTCCTCTACGATCGGGAAGGCTCGTACGTGAGGGGCGAGCTCAACGAAGAAGAAAAGGACATGCTGAGACGGCTCGATTGGCGCGCGTTGATTCGCTACGGCGTCATCTTCTTCATTCTGGAGAAGCTCGCCGCGGCCGTCGGCACGACGAATCAGCACATCTATGCGGCCATGCGCGGCGAGTCGCTCGAGGCATTTCAGAAAACGCGCAAGAATGCCGTGCTCTACTCCGTGGCCGGCACGCACAAGCGCAAGAGCGATAAAGATTCACCGGCCAAACGGCGCCCGAAGACCCCGTAAGGAGCAAGAACAATGCCGACCATCAGCGACGTTTCGATCATCGACTCGAACACCGCCGAGGCCAAACGCGTCGAGTCCGGGTTCGAGCGGACGATTTGCAACGAGAGCCTGTGCGGCTCGAAGCACTTGACCGTGTACCGACGCACGATCCTCAAGGGTCGGCAGTTCGCGATCGATGCGGGCAAGGACTACCACATCGTCTACGTCATGAAGGGCTCGTCGAGCGGGCGCGTGCATTTCAAGAATGAAGCCCACACGGCCGAGGACGGCGCCGGCGTGCTGCTCGTGCCGGGTGAAGCGGCTCGCTTCGACGCCGCGGGCGCGGATCTCGAGCTCTTGCACACGGTCACGCCGTCGCCGCCGTCCGCCGTCGAAGGCGAGCTACCCGGCGGGCCCGGCTATTTCTTCAACCGCAAGAAGCTGCGTGCCTTGAGCGACGCGAGCGGCGGCCGCGTGCGCCGCTTCTGCGCCGAGTCGAGCGTGAGGCTCACGGACGGCAGTCGACTGACGTCGACGAATGCGATCCAGGCCGGCGAGATGCACTACAACGAGGGCGGCGCGTCGCCCTATCACCTGCACAAGGGCACCGACGCGAACCCGGATGGCGCCGATCACGTCTACATGACGTTCAAGGGCCGCGGCAAAGTCGACGTCGGCGAAACCTCGCAAGAAATCGAGCCCGGCACTCTCGTCTACTTCCCGCCCGGCGTGCCGCATCGGCTCAATGCCCATGGCGGCACGCTCGACTACTTCGAGATCCAGGCGTGGCGAAGCTTCAAGACCACGGTCTTGAGCAAGGAAGCCGCGACGGGGCTGAAGTGGTACTACGAGCGCACGGACAAGAACGCGCCGCTCGTGGAGTGGAACCAGAGCTAAGCCGTCGCCGCTTCCAGCTCCGGAGGCCCGAAGTGGTCGTTCTCCGGCGTGAGCTTCTCGACGCGGCACAAGAGCCCGCGCAGCTGATACGTGCCCATCTGCGGATCGAACGGCCCGCGATTATCGGTCAGCAGGTTGGCGTTCGACTCCCAGATTCCGTAGTCGGGGCCGTCCCTCTCCGGGAACCACCAGCCGTGCTCGCAGTGGATCACGCGCGCATCGATCTTGTTCGTCACGTTCGCGATCTGTTTGATTCGGCCGCGGCGCGTCTCGATGACCATCCATTCGCCGTCCTCGATGCCGTGCTCGGCGGCCGTGTCCGGGTGGATGTCGCAGAGCGGATCGGGGTGGCCCTTGCGGCACAGCGGCAGCTGCCGATGCTCCGAGTTGAAGAAGGTCGGAATCCGTCCACCGGTGGTTAGTACGAGCGGGAAGTCTGCCGCTACGCCGGGCGTGGAGACCGGGCTCTCCGGCGGTTCCTCGTAGTACGGCAGCGGCGCGTAACCCATCGCCTCGAGCCGCGTCGAGTACAGCTCGAGCTTGCCGGTCGGCGTCTTGAAGCCTTTTTTCTCGTACTTCCGGTATTCCTGCTTCATGTGGATCCAACCTTGTTCGGTCAGGCCCTTGAAGTCGACTTTCTGGCCGCCGTTCTTGAGCATCTTGTCGAGCACTTCCTCGACCGGCTCGGTGCAGACCGGTAGCTTCATGCGCCGGGCGAGCTCGACGAAGATCTCCTCGTCCGACTTGCATTCACCCATGCGCACGACTTGCTGGTTGCTCATGACCACGTTGCCCGCAATCGTGGGCAGCGCGCAGATCTGGTTCAGCTCCGGCCAGGACGCAGCGGGCAGCACGATGTCGGCGAGCTCGGCCGACGGCGTCATGAAGAGATCGGCGCAGACCATGAAGTCGAGCTTCATGAGCGCCTTGTAAACCATGTTCGTGTTCGCGTACGTCGTCAGCGTGTTGTTGCCGAAGACGAGAAACGCCCTGACGCGATACGGCACTCCGGTGAGCATCGCATCGATCAGCGTCGGGATGTGACAGGCCGGAAGGTCGGCGCCTTCGCCGCAGAGCATCTTGTACTTCTCGTAGCCGAGCCGCTTCTTCTCGACTTCCGGATCGAGATTCTCGATCAGGCTCGGGAAACGGCCGGCGCCATGCATGCCGAAGATCCAACCGCCGGGCACGTCGATGTTGCCGGTGATCGCCGGGATCATCGACAGCGCGCGGATCGTCTGGATCGTGTTCGGCGTGTGCTCGATCGCGCAGCCCCACTCGAGCATCGCGGGCTTGACGGTCGCGAACAGGCGTGCGGCCGCGCGGATCTTGTCGGCCGGCACCCAGGTGATCGGCTCGGCCCACTCCGGCGTGAACTTGTGCACGTGCTCGGCGAGCTCTTTGAAGCCGTGCGTGTACTTCTCGCAGAAGTCGTGGTCGTAGAGATCCTCTTCGATGATCACGTTCAGGAATGCGAGCCCGAGCGCGTCGTCGGTGCCGGGCCGGAGCTGCAGCCAGACCTCGGACTTCTTGGCGAGGACCGTCTCGCGCGGATCGATCGTGATCAGGCGCGGTTTCGTCAGCAACGCTTCGCGGACATTGAACCGCGTCTCGCCGTCGGGGCCCGAATGCGGCGGGTTGTGCCCCCAGTACATGGTGAGCGCCGGCGGCGTGCCGCCCGTGAAATCGCAGACGGGCAGGTCGCCCATCGTCTGGATGCAGGTGTTGACGCGCGGGTGGAAGCACTGCGCGAAACCCGGCTCGCACCAGTTCGGCGTGCCGAGCGCATTACCGAAGCGCGACACCCAGCGGATGTGATGGCGGCCCGTGCCCGTGCCCATCGCGATCGACTCGGGCCCGCTCTCGGCGCGGATCTTGAGGACTTTCTCGGCGATCTCGTCGAGCGCCTCGTCCCACGAGATGCGCTCCCACTTGCCGGAGCCGCGCGGCCCGATACGGCGCTGCGGGTACTTCAAGCGGTCGGGGTGATAGACGAGCTGCGTCGTCGCGGCGCCGATCGGACAGAGGTAGCCGTGATTCAAGGGGCCTTCGGGATCCCCCTCGACCTTCGTGAGCTTGCCGTCTTTGACATGCATCAGCGTGCTGCAGCCGCCGTGGCAACTGCGGCAAACGCTCTTCAGAATCTTGACGTTGCCCGGTTCCTCGGTTGCGGCCCGAGCTGAAATTTCTACTGCGCTCACGATCGTTTTCTCGCCCCCGCTCGAAACATCGCCATGCACGAATTCCCGGAGCTTATCAGAACCTTGCGGGGCCCGCGCAACGCCGGTTCCCGAGCTTTACGGCCGTGGGGCAACACCGTAACCTAGCGCCCGGAAGCCTCGCCCAAGCGCCTGCGGCGCAACAGAAAAGAGGCACGAAAGCGCGAACGCAACGCGCATGTTGTTGATCGCAAACGGCACCTCAGGGGAAGGTTAAATGGACATACTGAGCACGCTGGCGTTCTCGACGTTGCTGTACGGCATCGCACTGGCGATGAAGTACACCGCCTGGCGACAGCCGGCCTTCAGAGCGAGGCTCAAGGAACAGAACCTGACGGCTCAGATCCGCGTCAAGGCAGGGACCGGCCGCTATTACGTCATCCAGAACGGAAAAATCAGCTCGCGCCACGGCATCCACCCGAATCCCGACGTCGTCGTCACGGTCAAGAGCGCCCGGCTCGGGCTGCAGATTTTCACGCATCCGGACGACCAGCTCGGCAGGATCAACGCGGCCAAGAGCTTCAGCATGACGCTCGACGGAGCGCAGGACAAAGCCATCTGGTTCATGTTCACGCTGGAGTCGATGCTGCAGGCCAGTTGGCGTTACGGCGTCGACGCCGGCAGCGGCGAGACGCGTTACGTCAACATGGCGAACGGCGGGCCTCTCTTCGTCTACGTCAAGGACGGCAAGATCGTTCGCATGACGCCGATCGACTTCGACGACCGCGATCCGCAGCCGTGGACGATCAAAGCGAAAGGCAAGGAGTTCACGCCGCCGCGCAGGACCTCGCTCGCCCCGCACGGCCAGACCGTCAAGTCGACGATCTATTCGCCGGACCGGATCCTGTACCCGATGAAGCGCGTCGACTTCGACCCGAACGGCGAGCGGAACCCACAGAACCGCGGCGTCTCGGGCTACGAGCGCATCAGCTGGGACGAAGCGCTCGACATCGTCGCGAACGAGATCACACGGCAGAAAACCGTGCACGGCAACGGCGCGATCGCGTGCAGCCACCCGTCGCATCACGCGTGGGGCAACATCGGCTACTACCTCTCCGCGCTGCGCAAATTCGAGAACGCCGTCGGCATGACCGAGGTGCACCACAACCCCGACAGCTGGGAAGGCTGGTACTGGGGCGCGACGCATCACTGGGGAGGCTCGATGCGTGTCGGACAATCCGAGACCTACGGGACCGTCGAGGACTTGCTCAAAGAAGCCGAGATGGTCGTGTTCTGGTCGAGCAATCCCGAATCGAACAGCGGCGCGTACGGCGCGCTCGAAGGCACGATTCGCCGGCAGTGGCTCATCGAAGCCGGCATCAAGATCGTCCACATCGACCCTTACTTCAACGACTCGATCCAGCTGCTCGGCGGCAAGTGGATCGCGCCGCGTCCGACATCGAGCCCGGCGCTCGCGATTGCCATCGCGTACGTCTGGATCACCGAGGGGACCTACGACAAAGCCTACGTCTCGAACGCATACGCATGGCTTCGAGAAATGGGCCGATTACGTGCTCGGCAAGGACGACGGCATTCCGAAGTCGCCCGAGTGGCAGGAAGCCGAGACCGGCGTGCCGGCGAGCGACGTGCGCGCGCTGGCGCGCGAGTGGGCGCGGAAGAAGACTTATCTCGGCGCGGGCGCCTGGGGCAACGGCCACGGCGGCGCGTGCCGTAACGCCACGGGCATTCAGTGGGCGCGCACGATGGTCTGCCTGATCGCCATGCAAGGCCTCGGCAAGCCCGGTGTCAACATGGGCAACCTCCAGTGGGGCACGCCGCTCGATTTCAATTTCTATTTCCCGGGATACGCAGAAGGCGGCATGTCGGGCGACTACAGCCACACCGCGATGGGCGTAACGCTCTACCAGCGCATGCCGCAATTGCCGTCGATCAACACGAACACGCAGGTCATTCCGCGCATGCAGCTGCCCGAAGCCATCATCGACGGCAAAGCGGAAGGCTACGTCTGGAACGGCTCGAGCATCGAAGCGCAGTTCCAGAAGATCACGTATCCGAAGCCCGGCTTCTCGCCGGTGCACATGCTCTGGAAGTACGGCGGCTCGCTGATCGCGTCGATGCCGAACAGCAGCCGCTACATCAACATGTTCCGCCATCCGAATCTCGAGTTCCTCGTGAGCCAGAACATCTGGCTGCACGGCGACACCGAGTTTGCGGACATCATCCTGCCGGCCTGCACGAACTTCGAGCGCTACGACATCAGCGAATGGGCGGGGCTCGGCGGCTACGCGCATCACGGCGAGCAGCAGCTGAACCATCGCGTCATCACCTTCCAGCACAAGTGCATCGAGCCGCTCGGCGAATCGAAGTCGGATTTCTGGATCTTCCAGAAGATCTGCGAGCGGCTCGGGCTCGCGGCCTACTTCACCGAAGGCGTCGGCGAGCTCGGCTGGGTGAAACGGCAATTCGATGGATCGGATCTGCCGAAATACATCTCGTGGAAGGAATT
>CAVUHM010000010.1:0-242127 GCA_963741255.1 uncultured Gammaproteobacteria bacterium
CAGCACGTTCGCGTTGACCGTGCAGATAGATCGCCGTCAGCACCGCGCGCGGAATCGACGCGCCGACGACGACGGCGCCATGGCCGCGGATCAGCAGGCACGTGTTGTCGGCCAGAGTCGCCGCGAGATCGCGTCCCTGCTCGATCGAGCGCACGAGCATGTCCGTGGCGCCGAACTTCGTGCGGACGTCCCACACCGGGAATCCGTCGCGCCGATCACGGACGCGGTATGCACGACGGGCCGCAGCGGCTCGGTCGTGATCGTGAATGGCAGCACGCTCTCGGCGTGGTGGTGCACGACCGACATGACGTCGGGACGGGCCGCATAGATCGCGGCGTGAATCATCCGCTCGCCGTACGGCGTGCGGCCGCGCGCATCGATGGGCGTGCCGTCGAGCGCGAACTCCATGAGGTCATCGAGCTCGACCAGCGCGGGGCTTCGCGAGCGCGACAACACGAATCGCTCGGGCTCGCGCGGATCGCGCACGCTGACGTGACCGAACGCGTCGACGACGCCCTCGTGAGCGAGAATTCGGTTCGCGGCCACGAGCCGCCGGAGCTCCGGCAACGGCGGTAGCGAGTCACCGGCTGCCGACTGCGCCGGCGTGGCCGCGGCGCAGCCGCGATGCCGGCCGCGAACCCAGCCGCGGCAAGGAGCACGCGCCGACGCGTGCACGCGGCGCGTGCCGACGCTACGCGTCCACGAGATTCAGGAACAGCCACTTCTTGCCCTTGGCAAGCCCCGCGAGCTCGCGTCCGATCGGCGGCATACACCGGCGGCGACGACGTGATGTGCTGCGTGCCCGCGTGCATGTCGCGGAACAGATGCTGAAGCGTCCCGGCCCGCAAGCCTGCGTGCCAGCGCGATATGCGAACGTCGCCGCCTCGTGCGCGGACCACGTCGAGTGCGCGAGCGCGAGCCGAACCAGCGAGTGCTGACGCACGGCGGGCTTGTCGCCGCGATCGAGCGTCGCTCGACGTCGTTCCACGTCTCGTAGACGAACGCGCGCGCCGACGCGATACACGGCCTTCGGCGTCCGCGAAGTCCTCTTGGAAGCTCTCGCTGTCGGCCAGCGTGCCGGCTCGCCCCGCCTTCTCCTGCGCGACGGCCGCGAGCTCGTCGAGCACGCGCCGGCCGATGCCGCACGCCCAGCCGGAATGACAGAGGCCCGCGAACCCGATGATGCCGAGCTGTACAGGTGACCACCGCGCAGCGGCTGCTCCGTCGTCGCCAAGTGCGTGAACGCCTCGGGCACGAACACGGTGTCGGTCGTGTAGTCGATGCTGCCGGTCGCACGCAGCCCCATCACGTCCCAGTTGTCGATCAGCTTCGCCTTGCCGACCGGCAGCACGAAGATCCGCGCCTCGTTCGTGCCCTCGATGATGCCCAGTGTGTGGATGTGCGTGCCGTGCTTGATGCCCGACGCGAAGCTCCACGACCCGGTGAGCTTGAATCCGCCGTTCGTCGGCACGGCGTTGCCGGGCCGCGTGCCCTGCCCCGCGATCACGGGGAAGCGCGCGCCCGAAAACAGCTCCTTGACGCGTCGTCCTCGAGATATGCGGCGCCGGTGCCGATCGCGAGCGACGCGGCCATCAGCACCCACCCCGCCGACGGATCACCGTACGACACGTTCTCGATGACCTTAAGCGAGGTCACGGGATCGAGCTCCAAGCCGCCGCGTAAGGTGCGCGGCACCCACATGCCGAGCAGTCCTTCCGTATGCAGTGCCTCGACGACGGGCGGCGCGAGCTGGCCGAGCTCCTCGCTGCGTTGCGCGTGCTCGCGCGCCAAGTCTCCGACGCGCTTAGCGCGCTCGACGTAGTTGATGGCTTCCTCTGTCACAGCTTCACTCCGCCAAATACACGTTGGAATGCCGGCCTCGCGGTGCAGCGGCCGGCGTATTGCTCGAAAACGGCTCGCGGCTCGATTCCTTTCGCCTGTAACCCCCAGTAGATCTGCGAGCCGACGTAGATGTCGGCGGCACTGAACCGGTTGCCGAGTATGAACGGCCCCGGCGTGAGCGCGGTCTCGAGCGCCGTGAGCGTGCTGTCGTACGTGCCGTAGCCGATAGCGCCCGAGCGCTCGACCGGCGGCCGCGCGAACATCTTGTCGACGACGGCGGGCTCGACAGCAGCCGGCGCCGAAGAAGAATCCAGCGCAAGTACGTGCCGCGCTGCGGATCGTCGAGCGCCGGCGCAAGCTTGGCCTGCGGGTACGCATCGGCGAGATAGACGCAGATCGCGGCGGCCTCCGTGACGACGACACCGCGATGCACGATCGCGGGGACCTTGCCCATCGGATTGATCGCGAGATACGCCGGCGTCTTGTGCTCGCGCTTGTCGAAATCGAGCAGCTTCGCGCTCATACGGAACGCCGAGCTCCTCGAGCAACCAGTGCACGGTGAGACCGCGCGACATCGGGTTCGTGTACAGCGTGATCGTGTCGGCCATCGTCGTCTCCAGCCCCGATTCCGACTCTAGCGGCAGCGCCGCTGCCTGTGCAAACCTCCGCCATGCCGCCGCGCGTTCGCCCGCAGGCCCAGCCGCTGCCGCCGGCGTGTGGGCGCTCGGGTTGGTCAGCTGTTCATGGACGTCTCAGACTCGCGGCGAATCGCGATACTGCGCGCCCCTTTCGAAGAACCCGCCGATGTCTCCGCAGCGTCCGCTTCTATTCTGCACGAGCGTGTGGCCCGACACCGAGCAAGCCCTGTCCGAGAAGCTGGCGACGCCGCGTTCAAACCGTGCGGCACCGTACACGGAGCGCAGCTCGGGCTTCGAGCCGCCGACCGGCACGGACGGGTGCCGCTCGCACGCCGCGTCGGCGGCGCGGATCTCCTGCGGTTGCGCAATCAGGCTGCGCGTGCTGCCGACGGCCGCCGTCAACGAGGCGCTCGACGTGCGGCTCGCCGAATACCGCAAGCGCATGCAGGAGGAGCCCGGCCGGCGCACGAAACGCAAGCTCAAGGAGCAGACGCGCGACGAGCTGCTGCCGAAGGCGCTGCTGAAATCCGATCGGACGACGGCGCTGTTCCTGTTGAACGAGAACGTGCTCGCGATCGGCACGTCGTCCGAGACACGCGCGCCGAGCGGTTCCTCGAGCAGCTGCGCGTCGGCGTTGGGCAAGCTCGACACCGAGCCGCTCGACGTTCGCACGACCCGTCGTGAGCTTTCTGACACGCGTGTTCTCCGGCGAGCGCCGCCGAAGTTCGCGCTGGGTCGCGAGTGCCGCATGCGCGACCGCGCGGAAGCGAAGGGCTCCGTGCGCTGGAGCGAGATCGATCTCACGCATGCCAACGTGCGCCGCTGCGTCAAGGACGGCATGGAGCTCACGCATCTCGGGATCGAGTTCGATAGCGCACTGCGCGGCGTGCTCGATGCCAACGGCGCGCTCGGCAAGTTGAAGCTCGTCGGGCTCGACGAGGCTGCGGACGAAGCCGCAGAAGGCACCGCCGCGGAGGACCCGCTCGCGCGCCTCGACGCCGAGCTCGCGCTGCTCGGCGGCACGCTGCGCCAGCTCGTCGTCGGGCTCCGCCAAGCCCTCGACCATGGATAAGAGAAGGCAAGATTTTCTCGCCAAGAGCGCCAAGGACGCCAAGAATTCAAAGAACTCATTCGGGAAGATGGTGGACGGTGCGGACGATGCCATCCTTCATCAGCGCTTCTCCGAAGTTCAATAGGTAGCCGAGTCTCAGGTCAGCAAGCCGCAGATAGGTCAGCAGCTGTTTCCTGTGGGCGTTGGTGAGCCTTTCCGCACATTTTATCTCGACGATGACCTTCGTTTCGACAAGGAGGTCCGCCCGAAAACCCTCCTCGAATTTCAGACCTTGATACTCGAGCGGAATGACCACTTGCCTGTCGACTTCCAGGCCTCTTTCGAAGCTCATGCGCGAGGACCGCCTCGTAGACGCTCTCCAACAAACCGTGTCCAAGCTCCCGATGCACCCGCACGGCGCAATCGACCACCTCCTTCCCAATCTCGTCCTCCACCATCTCCCTCTTTGTCTTCTTGGCGTCCTTGGCGCTCTTGGCGAGAAATCTTTCTCTTCTCCCGGCAAGCCTAGGTAACCGAGAAGCGGGAATATAGCGGCGATATGTCGGCACTCGGCGCAATTTCGCGGCGGGCGCGGTCGGGATACACTGCGGCGCGAGCTCCCAGGAAGAGGTGCGCCGATGACAGCCACGATCACGCTGGCTTTCCTGCACCACCTGGCGGCGTCCTGGTCTTCGCGACGCTGATGGTCGAGCTCGTGCTGCTGCGCAACGAGCTCACGGTCGCGTCGGCGCGCAGCGTGCTGCGCATGGACATGGTGTACGGCATCGCGGCCACGCGTGCTGCTCGTCGTGGGACTGCTGCGCGTGTTCTACACCGAGAAAGGCGCGGCGTACTACTTCGCGAGCGGCACGTTCCTCGCGAAGCTCGCGCTGTTCGTCGTCGTGGGCTTGCTGTCGATCTACCCGACGATGAAATTCTTGGGCTGGCGCGCGGCGCTACGCGAGCAACGCGTGCCGCAGTTCGATGCCGCCACGCGCCGCACGGTGCGCATGCTGCTTCACCTCGAGCTCACGCTGCTGGCTCGTGATCGTGCTGCTCGCCGTCGATGATGGCGCGCGGCATCGGCTTCCTGGGCTAACAAGGTGCCGGTGTTACGGTTTCGGTTGAACCGAGGCGTAACACCGGCGCTTTATTCGTAGCGCAGCGAGCTGATCGGATCGAGATTCGCGGCCTTCGCGGCGGGCAGCATGCCGAACACGATGCCGACGAACGCCGAGAAACCGATCGCGAGCGCGACCGCCCACCACGGCGTGTATGCGCCGCCGGAAATTCCGGAATCAGCGACGCCGCGAGCGCACCGATCCCGTAGCCGATCACGAGCCCGATGAGAGCCGCCGAGCAGGCACAGCACCAGCGCCTCGAGCAGGAATTGCAGCAGGATGTGATGGCGCTTCGCGCCGATCGCCTTGCAGATGCCGATCTCGCGCGTCCGCTCGGTCACGGACACGAGCATGATGTTCATGATGCCGATGCCGCCGACGAGCAGCGAGATGCTCGACGATGCCGGCCATGACGACCGTGACGGTGTTCAAGATGGTCTCGAACGTGTCCTGGAGCTGCTGCGCCGTCTGGATGCGGAAGTCGTCCTCCTCGTCCTTGCCCAGGTTGTGCGCCGAGCGCAGCAGGCGCGTGATCGTCGCGCTGATGTTGTCGAGCTCGCCCAGGTCGCGCACCGTGAACCGAATCCACATGTCGGGCTCGCGCTGGTTGCCCTGCAGGCTCGCCAGCGTGCTGAACGGCATGATCACCTGGTTGTCCTGGCTCTGGCCGAAGATCTCGCCCTTCGGCTCGAGCAGGCCGATGATCTTGAGCCACTCGCCGTTGATCTGAATGAACTCGCCGACGGATCCTCCGGCAGCGACAGATCCTCGCGCACCTGCTCGCCGATGACGGCGACGCGGCGCCGCGTCTCGTTGTCGCTGTCGGACAGGAACCGGCCGTGCGTCCGCGAAGTATTGGCCGACGTGCCTGGTACGACGTACGTCGAGCCGACGACCTGCGTCACCGTGGCTTTGCGAGCCCGAGCGCACTTGGCCCCTGGCATTACATGATCGGCGTGATCGACTCGAGGCCGTCGACGCGGTAGCGAATCAGGTCGTAATCGGCTTGCGTGAGCCGCGCGATGCGGCCCTGCAGCGCGTTCTCGCGCGACGTGAACGACGACGATCGTCACGCTGTTGCTGCCGAGCCCCTGGAACTGCTGGCCGATCGTGACGCTCAAGCCCTGAATGATCGACACCATCGCGATCACGGACGCCACGCCGATCACGATGCCGAGCGTCGTCAGGAAGCTGCGGAAGCTGTGCGCGCGGATCGACGCCGAGCGCCGCGCGCGCGCCTTCGGTGGCCGCGAACCACAACGGATAACGCGGCCGGCGAAGTTCTGGCGGCGTTCGCCTTCGCGTCAGTGACTGGTCGCGCTGGCGCTCATTGAGCCGGTCCTCCAGGACCTTGCCGTCCTTCAGGCGCACGACGCGCTGCGCCGTGCGCGGCCACGTCGGGCTCGTGCGTCACGACGATGATCGTCTGACCGTCGGCGTGCAGCTCGTCGAACAGCGCCAGGATCTCGACGCTGGTCTGCGAATCGAGGTTGCCGGTCGGCTCGTCGGCCAGCAGGATCGACGGGTTCGTGACGAGCGCGCGCGCGATCGCGACGCGTTGCCGCTGCCCGCCGGACAGCTGGTTCGGCAGGTGATCGCTGCGGTCGGCGAGCCCGACACGCTCGAGCACGCGCTCGGCCTCCGCCTTGCGGTCCGCGAGGCTCAAGCCGCGGTAGATCAGCGGCTGCATGACGTTCTTCAGCGCCGACGCGCGCGGCAGCAGGTTGAAGCTCTGGAAGATGAAGCCGATCTCCTGATTGCGGATGTCGGCGAGCTCGTTCTCGTCGAGCCCGCTCACGTCGCGCTGGTTCAGCACGTAGCGGCCCGACGTCGGCGTATCGAGGCAACCGATGATGTTCATCAGCGTCGACTTGCCGGAGCCCGACGAGCCGATGAACACGACGTACTCGTTGTAGTCGATCGTGAGATCGAGGCGATCGACGGCCTTGATGAGCTGTTGGCCCATCTCGTAGTGCTTGCTGATCGCGGAGAGCTCGATGACCGGCACGGCAATTCAATCGACGACGATTGCAGGACCCGACTGCCGGCCGCCGTTGTCCTTTCGTTGTTCGACGACGACGCGATCGCCATCCTCGAGCGCGCGCAACACTCGGTCCGGCCCCGTGATGATCTCGTCGCCGGCGGTGAGCCCCGACACGATCTCCTGGATACGTGTCGTCCGACAGGCCGACCTCGACGGGGACCTTCGTGCGCGCGATCGCCGCGGACCACGAACACGTCGCGACGCGTCTCGTCCGCCGTGAGGTCCTCCTCGACCAGGATCGCCTGGATCGGCACGGCGACCGCGTCGGTCTTCGTGGCCGTGAAGATCTCGGCGCGGCAGGTCATGCCCGGGCGCAGCGTGATCTTCTCGGGATCGAGCAACCGGATCTTGATCGCGAAGCTCTGACCCTGCTGACCTTCGGCGATCTTCGCGGACACGCGCGATCGAATCGACGACACCGTCGACCGGCTGATCGGGGTACGCGATCGCAAAGACGCGCGCATGCTGCCCTATCGTCACGTTCGCGATGTCGGCCTCGTCGACGTTGACTTCGGTGTGAATGCTCGCGGGATTCGCGATCGTCATCAGGCTCGAGCCCGGAATGTTCGTCGAGCTCGAGATCGCGGTCTCGCCGACCTTGATGTCCAGCGTGGTGACTTTGCCGTCGATCGGCGAGTAGACGCTCGTCTTCGCGAGCCTATCCTGCTGTTGCTCGAGCTGCGCGCGCGCCTGCTCGAGCTGCTCACGGCCCGAGCGTATGTCGACCTCGGCAATCTCGAGGTTGTTCGTCGCCGTGACGAAGCTGTCCTCGTCGATCAGCTTGCGCTCGTGCAGGGCGCGCATGCGTTCCCATTGCGTGCGCAGGTTCTCGACGCTGAGTTGCTGGCGCTGGATCGCGATCTCTTGCATCGCGCACGGTCGCCTGAGCTCTGGTCGACGGCCGCGCGATGCCGCTGGTCGTCGATCTGCAGCACGAGCTGACCCTTCGTGACCGCGGCGCCCTCCTCCACGTAGATCGCCGTGACTCGGCCGATCTCCTCCGTAGTGAGCTTCACTTCTTGCTCGTGCACGAGCTTGCCCGACGCCAGCACCGACGACTGGATGCTGCGCGGCGTCGAGCTTCTCGGCCTGCACCTCGACGACGGCGCCGCCGCGCCAACGCGCCTGAATCAGCGGCACGGCCACCACGAGCACGACGATGCCGACGATCAACAACAGCTTTTTATTCATGAATCGAAGAGCCAGCTTTCCAACAAGGTATATACGGCCGCAGCGGGCGAGTATTACAGCCCTACCGACTGGCGAGCGCCGCGGCGAGCAGCACGATCAGGACATACGGTGCGAGCACGACGGTCGCGGCGTGCACGATCGACCGTTGCGAGAGCGCCTGATAGCCCAGTACCGACAACACTACGGCCCAGATCACCGTTGGATCGAGCGCCAACAACACGCGTTGGACCGTCGGTGCGCCGGTGGGGTCGATCGCGAGCAGATTGCCGAACGACAGCGGGTTCAACCCCTCTTGCCCGACGAAGCGCACGTCGCCCGTGATTATGTAGACGAGCGTCGCAAGCAACCCGAGCAAGAACGGAAGGCAGCACCATGCGAGCAACGAATACCACTGCTTGAACTTGACGCCCGTGTTCGTGAAGAAGGACGCACCGGTGTAATACAAGGCGAAGACCGCGAAAATCAACGGATACGAGATCAGCGCCGATAGGACGCCGAACGCCATGTAGACGCCCTTCGGAAGTTGCATCGCAGCATCCACGGCCTGCGTGCGCTGCTCTTCCGTCAAGTCGGCCTGCGCCATCTGGTTGTCGAGCATCCACGCGAGATCGACCTTGGAGATGTAAAGGACCGCTACGACGCAGTACGCCCCGACGAGAATCAACAACGGAAACCACACCCTCGGGCGCTCTTTGATCGCGGCGAACGCCTCGCCGGGCGACGTGAAGATGTTCGTGGCAATAGCCATGTTCGAAGTGTCGGCCATGCGGAAGCTCCGTTTTTTGAGTTAGAGGGCGCCTGGCGAGCGGTGCATATTACTTCCAAAAGATGAACCAATCATCCCGCCCGGGCCGCGTGGCGAGGCGCTCGTAGACGCGACCGGGCGCAGGAACAAGAACGTGGAGATGAGGACGTTCACGAGAACCATGAGCACCAGGTGGCCAGCCCGTGCGAAATCCTCGCCCGTGAGCGCCTCACTGAACGCGATCACGCCCGCGGCGATCGGTGTGAGGCGAATCAAGTACATCGCTCGCATCTCCACTCGCCGGTAGGCTTCACCGAAGAGGCGATCGGCATAGCCGGGGCGCCGCCGCGGCATGAGCCACGCGAGCACGGCGAAGAACACCGTCATCGCGGCGAGGCCCGCGAATTTTTCCCAGTGGTTCGGAATGAGGCCCGGCTGAACGATGCCGACGACGACCCACACCGCGAGATGCAGCACCGCGAGCGTCTCGATCGTCACGCGCCATGACAGAGACACGTACGCGGCGGTCGTCCTCGGCAGCAGCGTCGCGCTGCGCCGATCGGCGAGCGGCACATTGCGCTTGAGCCATAGGAACCACAGCCCTACGGATGCAAACCAGCCGACAGCCCCCACCGTCGTCAGCAAGCCGTTCCAGCCCCTCAGCGCTTCCCACGCGGGGGCTGTCGTACCGAACGGCCGCCAACCGAGTCGCACCGCGAGCAACACGGCGATGCTGATCGCCGCCCACGCGTACCAGATCCGCAAGAACCGCGTGCTGTTTTTCAGATACCGGCTCATCGCGGGATTCGCGGCCAACCAGCCTGGATTCCGGTCCAGGATCATCGGCCCGCCGAAATGCCATCCCTGGCGCGGCAGCAAGACCCAGAACAACACGCTCTGCACGGCGTAGATGGCGAAGTCGATCCACTCACTCATGATGTTGTTTCCTTGACTCGGTCTCGAGGCGCACGCAGCGCGCCTTTGAACAGCGCCGCGATCTCGTCGCGGCTCACACCTTCGCCGAGCAACGCGCTGACGACTTGCTCGACCTTTCGTTCCGCTCGGTCAGACTTGATCCGCTCGACTTCGCGTGTCGCCTGCTCGCGCACGAACGTGCCGCGTCGCCCTGCCGTGAGGATCACGCCGCGGTCCTCGAGTTGCTTGTAGGCTCGCGCGACGGTGTTACGGTTCAGTTGCAGGTCGCCGGCGAGCTGCCGCACGGTCGGCAGCGGCGCACCGGGAGGAAGGTCGCCGGACGCAATCCCGTCCTGAATTTGCCGCACGATCTGCTCGTAGACCGGCTCCGGCGAGGTTTCGAGTATCGTGATATCCATTTGTCCTAGTTATAACTAGGACAATGTGCCTAGTCAAGCGGGACGTCGACAGAGTCGCGACGCTCGGGCCGTGGGCCAGGGAAAGCCCAGCGCTCCTCCTCGACTCTATGCACGAGCCGGCACTTCGTCGTCGGAAAGGCGGCTTCGTTCTCGCGTAGGCACGTCGCTCGACTGCGTCTCGACGCACTCCGGCATCAACGTCAGGTATTCCGGCATGACCTCCGGAAAAAGGCCCGAGGGCTCGTCGTCGGGATCCGCGCAGAAGCTGCCCCACCCCATCAGGCTGAAGCCACCACTCGACACTGCGTTGCAGAGCGACGCGACCTTGGCGCCGAAGCGCGTACGCGATTGACCGAGCCTCCCCACCGTCGGACCACGCGGTGCCGCGGCGCCGGCACCGTCAAATATGCTCGGCGGCTCGGGTTCTTGCTTCGATCACGCGCCGGCGCGACGTCGCGGATCGAAAAGCTCAGGTAGTTGCCTTCGCGCTCGCGTTGCTCGACGACTTCGGACGCAGCGCGCCGACTCTCCGCTTCGAAGTCGACGCTCGGAGCCAGCACGCTCGGCGATTCCGTCTCGACGACCGGCTCCAACGGAATCGGCGTCACGACCGGCGGTGCTTGCTCGACGACACGAGTCGGTGGAGTCAGCAGCTCGGCGGGCGGCTCGCGGGTTTCGGTCTCGACGTCCGGTGGCGGCACCGGTATCTCGACCACGCGCGGCTCGTCTGCCTGTGGTGCGCTCGGCGGCAGAATTCGCGCGTCGAGCCAAACGAAGTCCGCGCTCGGGATCGCGGTTGGAAGATCGTCGGCCCGAAACACGATGAGCCCGACCATGTAGACACCGGCGAGGTGCAGGCCGATCGACGTGATCAACCCCGTGCGTGACATCGGCAACGCGCGGGCTGCGGCCGCACCGTATGCGGGTGCTGTCTCGAGCAACGGATGGATCGCGGGTCTCAACTCGCGCATGGGCTCTAGCGACGCAGCGACGAAAGTCTATGACCGTGGCCGCGGACCAATGGTTCGGCCGTTACGCCAATGACGGCTCGCGCCGATGCCACTCCGTCGCCTGCTCGTAGGCATGCGCCAACGCGAGCACGCGCGATTCGCCGAGCCGCGGGCCGATGATCTGAACACCGATCGGTAATCCGGCGCGCGTAAACCCGCACGGCACGCTGATCGCGGGAATACCGAAGACGTTGAACGGCAGCGTGTTGCGGATCAACGAGCCTTCAGCCGCCGGGTTCGCGAGCACCGTGGCGATCGTCGCCGGCAAAGCCATGCACGTCGGCGCGACGAGAATATCGACGCTCGCGAACACGTCGGCAATCGTGTTGCGCGCAATCGTCATGCGGCGGCGCTGCTCGATGTATACGCCAGCCGTCACGGTCGCCCCGCCCATCACGCGTCGCAAGCGTCAGGGGCTGATAGAGGGCATGGTTCGCCTGGTCGGCCAACAGCGGTGCGTGATAGGCGTAGGTTTCGGCGTCGAGCAATGCGTACGTCTCCGGCGCCGCAATCTGCACGTCGCGCGCCGGACCCGTGAGGCCCGTGAGCACCTCGATCGCGCGGTTCGTCGCCGCGTCGATCTCGGGATCGAGCCCCTCGAAGAACGGCGAGCGAGGAATGCCGATGCGGAGCGCGCGAACCTCGCGGCCGATCGCGGCGTGCAGGTCCTCGCGCTCCGAGCGAATGCTGACTGGATCGAGCGGATCGAAGCCGGCGAGCGCCGTCATCACGAGCGCCGTGTCCGCGACGCTGCGCGCGATCGGCCCAACGTGATCGTGGAACTCGGACAGCGGCACGATGTTGCGAATGCTCGCGAGACCGTGCGTCGCTTTGAGACCGACGACGCCACAGCACGCGGCCGGGTAGCGAATCGAGGCCGCGGTATCCGTGCCGAGCGCAGCCGCACACAGGCGTGCGGCGACGGCCGCAGCCGACCCACCCGACGAACCGCCCGGGTGGTGGTCGAGATTCCAGGGATTGTGCACGGGCCCGAAGTGCGTGACCGCCGACGTGCCACCGTACGCGAACTCGTGCATGTTCAGCTTGCCGAGAAACACGGCGCCCGCGTCGCGTAGCTTCGTGACGACCGGCGCGTCCTCGCTCGGCACGCGATTCGCATACACGGCGCTCGCGGCCGTCGTCTTGATGCCGGCCGTGTCGATGTTGTCCTTGAGCGCTACGGGGACACCGTGCAACGGCCCGCGCGAGCGCCCCGCCGCGAGCTCGCGCTCGAGACCACGCGCTTGCTCGAGCGCTTGCTCGGCCGTCACGGTGATGTACGCGTTCACGCGCTCGTCGACACGCTCGATGCGGTCGAGGTAGGCGCGTGTCAGCTCGACCGGCGATAGGTCGCCCGCGGCGATGCGCCGGCTCGCTTCCGCGATCGTGAGCTTCGTGAGGTCATCGCCGCGCGCTTGCGCCGCGAGTCGTGTCGTCGCGAGCGCCGCGCCTGCAGCAGCCGTCGCAATAAGGTCGCGGCGCGTGATCGGGTCTTCGATCGTCATTGTTGTTCTCCGAGCGGCCCGCCGCAGAGGATAGTCGCCTCGGGTTTTCGATACCATGGCGCGGCCTTTCCGTGTTGGAGCTCGACGATGGCTTATCTCTGGGTGGCGATCGGCGGCGCGCTCGGCAGCGTGGCGCGCTACGCATGTTCCGCGGTCGCGCTGCGTTGGTTCGGCGCCGGATTTCCGTGGGGAACATTGTTCGTGAACGTGTCCGGTTCGTTCGCGATCGGATTGCTCGCGGCGCTCATGACCGCCGACGGCCGACCGCTGCTCGGCAACGATGCACGCGCATTCGCGATGATCGGAGTGCTGGGCGGCTTCACGACGTTCTCGGCGTTCAGCCTCGAAACGTTGAACCTTATTCGCAGCGGCGCGATCGGCGCGGCCGGCGCGAACGTGGCCCTGTCAGTCGGGCTCTGCCTCGCGGGCACTTGGCTCGGCTTCGCGGCGGCCGCGCTGTTCAATCGGTGAGAGTTTTTCGTTTGCCGCTCGCCGCCGCTTGCCCGTAAACTGCGCCCGCGGAGAGGTGGCAGAGTGGTCGAATGCGCTTGACTCGAAATCAAGTGTGCGAGTAATCGTACCGTGGGTTCGAATCCCACCCTCTCCGCCACGTTACACCGGGTCCTACCGATCCTGTCGCTGTTCGATCGATCACGAGCGCATCGTCGCCACGGAGCTCGCGTCGAAGATGGCGGGTAGCCCATCGTCCGCGTAGGCTTGGATCGCCTCCTTGGCTTTCAGATCGGTCCTGCACAACGCGTGCAGAAAACACGTTTGCTCCGCCATCGCGAGCGCGGAGCGAGCGAAGCGCATCGTCCTCCTGCGGGTCGAGACATACATGGGTCTCTACGGGGTCCGCCATGCTGGCGGCGCAGGAGCCTCCCGATGCGCCACCGAGCGGGATGGAGCCGTTGAGCTGCGAGGTCTCGAGACCCAGGCTGCGCCCCGCCGCGCTCGTATGACATTGCACGCACTGCGCCTCGCTGGGATAGATCCAATTTTGACTCGGCGTGCCGACCGGCACGACGGCTCCGCCGACGACGCGCGTCGCTTCGGTTTGAGCACCGTTCCATTGGTAGGTGTAGCCCGCCCATTCCCCGTCCGGATGACGCATCAGCAGCCGCGTCTCGATGAGCTGACCACTCCCTAGACGAAAATTCTTCATGAGCACGGTGCCGCTTGGGAGCAGCCAGTCGCCGTCGCTGGCCACGGACGCGACGGTGCTGTTCGGCAAGCCCATCCAGCGTTCCTTGCCGGCGCCGTCCGACCAGAACGGCGCATTGGGCGAGTATGGCACCAGACCGGAAGCAGGTTGTGAGCTGCCGGGAACGACACAACCGGTCTGGCTCAGCTGCGAGGGCACCGGCGACGTGCCGCCGCCCGAGCCCGGCTCGATGCGGAAAAGCCTGCCGTCGAAATAGTCGACCAAGTAGAGCTCACCGTTGTTGTCTTCCGCGAAGGCCGAGGCGGTGACTCCGCTGTTGCCGAGGACGGTCGTGTAACCGTTCGTCGCGGAACCGTCATACGTAAAGATCCCGCTTTCGTAGAAGTCGGTGAACAGATATCGGCCACGAGGCTCGGGATCGCCTGGCCGCGGTAGACGAAGCCGCCGATGATCGAACGCATGCCGGATGATCGCGGCGCCGCGACGACCGGGTTGGTGAGGCCCGCGCTCGCGCAGCCGCTCGACGGCTCGTGGCAGATCGGCCCTTCGCGCACGTCCCAGCCGTAATTCGCGCCGAGCTGGACGCGGTTGATCTCTTCGTAGGAATTCTCGCCGACGTCGCCGACCCAAAGGTCGGGAGACGCCGAGCCGCGATCCAACGAGAAGCGCCAGGGGTTTCGGAAGCCAGACGCGTAGATCTCGGGGCACGCCGCGGGCGAGCGAAACGTCGTGGAGAGATTCTGGCCAGAGGCACGACTGGGCATGTCGCATTGCCTGCGTACGGATTGCTTGCCGGTATCGCGTAAGGCGTCGGGCCCGTCGTGCCGTTGACGTCGATCCGGATGACCTTGCCGAACAGGGTGCGGGGTTCCTGGGAATTTCCGACCGGGTCGTCACCAAACCCGCCGTCGCCGAAGCTGGCGTAGAGAAAGCCGTGCGGATTAGGCTGCAACTCGACCGCTGAGCCCGCCATCGGGCCGTCGGAAGTTGGGCGCGGAGTAGCCGGTCTCGCGATCGGCGGGCTACCGACCGCGAGAGTCTCGCTTGTCCCACCATCGGCGTGAGCCGCGCGGCGAACGAGCTCCGACCACGGGCTCGACGAGTCGTAGCTCGATCGAGATACGCACCGGATTGTTCGACCGTTGACGGTCAGTCCGGACGTCGAGGCCCTTTCGACACGAGATTTGCGTCGGAATAGCGCTGCGTCGAACCGTCCAATAGGCGATCGTGCTGGCCTCGCAGGCTCGCGTTGAAGAACGCGAGCGCGTAGTCGTCGACGACCGAGACTCGTCAGTTCGGATCC
This sequence comes from uncultured Gammaproteobacteria bacterium, assembly GCA_963741255.1. Lineage (GTDB taxonomy): Bacteria > Pseudomonadota > Gammaproteobacteria > Steroidobacterales > Rariloculaceae > FEN-1219. The sequence continues at coordinate 14,950 of CAVUHM010000010.1, forward strand.
GCAGCGCTCGCAACCGTGCCGACGAGCGTCGCACGTCCTGCGCCCACTCAGCCCGTGCGTCGCGACGCGTGCAGCGGCGAGACCGTCGCGCGCGTGCGTCGTGGCTCGCAGGTTGTGCCGACTCCGCCGAAGCGGCTTCAGCCCACAGCGGATCAGCACGTCAGTCCGGTGAAGCTTCAGTGATGCACGGGTCGCCTGCGACGGCACGAATAGCTCGTCGATCGACGATCGCCCGCCGCGACGCGTTCGTGAGCCCGCGTTCGTGACGACGCTCGCACGGCTCATGTGCATGAACGGCGTCTCGAGCGGCTGCAGGTCGATCAGCAGCGGCTGAAATCCGTCCAGGTTGAGTCCGGCCCGGCATCGTCGATCGACAGCGCATGTCATGTGGGCCGCCGTGCCGCCCGAGGACATTCCGAATACGCCGATCCGATCGAGATCGAGTCGCCCGACTAGCAGCGAGTCGACCGGCAGCGAGCCCAGACTGTCGAGCAGAAACCGCTGGTCCACGGCGCGGACGCGATAGCTATAGGACGTCGAGCCGTCAGCGCCAGTCGCTGAAGCTCGAGCCGCGCGACGTGTGATCGCGCGAAGCTGGCGGAGCCAGCGCGGTGCAACGCTCCGCTCGATACCCTGTCACGCCGACATCGTCCGTCGCCGGCCCCCAGCTCAAATTGATCGAGTCGCGGATACCGCGCTGGTTGTCAGCGTGCTGGGCGCGCTCGGCAGCGTCGTGTTCGGCGACGCTTGATTCGGCGCAACGCTCATGTTGGAGAACGCGCCCGGATTGCCGGCGGCATCGACGGCAGACCGGTAGCCATACGTCGGGGAAGGTGTCAGCGTCGAGTCGCTGAAGCTCGTGCCGGCTGGCGTCGCGATTTGCGCGAAGCTCGTGCAGCCAGCTCCGGTGCACGCTCCGGGATAACCAACTACGCCGACATCGTCCGTCGCCGCGCCCAACTGAGGTCGACCTGCGCGGACGAGGCTGCGTTCGTTGTCAGTGTCGCGGCCGCGAGCGGCGCGTCGTGTTTCGCGTGCGTTCGAAACGCCCCCACCGAGCCGTCACTGCGTCGGCCAGAGCCAGCCGACGTCGAGTGCCGCGCGTCGCGTCGCGCGAACCGTGTCGATGCGCGAAATCGCCGCGCGAAATGCAATCGCGCGGCGCCTGCGCAGTCGCCGTGCGACCGCATCGGCCACTGCGTCAGTCAGGCGACGCAGACACACGCAGCGAGGCATCGCTCGCGACGGTCGCCGGCGACGACTCCGTGAAGGTCTCGTCGCGCGAGCCGTCGATCAAGCGGAGCTCGCCGGCGCCGACCGCGGCGCGCCGCTCGGGCTCGTGGCAGTCACGGCGCCCAAGGCCGCACACAGCAGTAGCGCAAACAGCATCAGCACGCCGCCACGCACTCGACGGCGATCAACGCTACGACGTCGCGACCGTGAGCCCCGTATCGCTGAAGCTGGTGCGGTCGGCGTCGCGATCTGCGCGAACGTCGTGCAGCCCGCTCCTGCGCAGCGTTCCACTCGATAGCGTGTCACGCCGATGTCGTCCGTCGCGGCGCCCCAGCTCAGATTGATCCGGCTCGCTGACACGGCAACCGCCGCCAAGGTCCCAGGCACGGACGGCGGGGTCGTATCCGGCATGTCTAGAGTCGTTGCGGTGACCGCGGCCGTCCGGGTGGACTCGTTGTTTGCGGTATCGCGCGCAGAGATCTGGAAGCTGTAGAGCGTACTAGCTATGAGCCCGGTGTCGGTGTGGCTCGTCGTCGTGACCGTCGCCACGGCTACGCCGCCGCGATAGACGACATAGTCCTTGATCCCCGAGCCGCCAAAGTCGGTCGCCGCGGTCCAAGTCACGGCGACGGTAGTCGGACCGGTCGCTGCCGCACCAACACTTGTCGGCGCAGTCGGGGGGGTGTTGTCGGGTTGCGAGTCTCGCACCTCCGGAGCTATTGCACGCCGCAAGCGTTGCGAACGCAACGACAACCAACCAGGTGCGAATTGACAGCGAAATCATTGTTTTTTTGAATGTGCTGCGAGTCAATTCTCGCTTGCGGAGGCCAGGCTCACAAGCTACCGGCGTTATGTCCCGCCCCGTGACCTCGCCTAAGATTCGGGGCATGGCCCTGTTCTCCATAGGCCACAGCAACCACGCGGCCGCCGAACTCATTCGCCTGCTACGGGCTCACGACATAGGCGTGCTAGCCGACGTGCGATCTCGACCGTTCTCCCGGTTCAACCCGCAGTTCAATCGGTCGACCTTGGCCGCGACGGTCGAAGCCGAGGGCATCGCGTACCGCTGGTACGAGGTGCTCGGCGGCCGCGGCGCGACACGCGTGGATTCGCCCGAGTTCGTCGCGGCGATGGACGAGTTGATCGCCACCGCCCGCGATCAACACGTCGCGCTGATGTGCTCAGAGGCCAATCCCGCGAGCTGCCATCGGGCCCAGAAGTTGGGCGCGTGGCTTGCGAGCGACCGGAAGATCTCCCTGTCCCACATCACGGCGACCGGGCTGCTCACGCAAACCGAGGTCGTGCCAGCGCACCAAACGGGGTTATTCGACCGATGACCTGCCTAGTCGCGCGTTGATTCGGATCTCGAGGCCGCCTTCGAGACGAGCTCGCGCTACGCGCCGGGCGTCACGAGCAGCGCTTTCGCCATGCGCGCGTGCAAGCGGACCAGCGAGCGCGCGAGGTACATCATGCCGGTCAGCAGTAGAACGCCCAGGACTCCGCACGCCACATAGCCGACCGGATTCTCGAGCCAGCGCTCGAGCCAGGGCGGACCGAGGTGGATCTGACCGAGCCAATCCGAATCGCCGAGCCAGGCGGCCAGCCGGATGAACGGCGCGGCGGCGAGACCGAGCCCCGTCGACACACCGGTCACGGCGATCGTGAAATACGCCGTGCCGAGCGGCATCATCAGGATGAAATACGCGAGCGTGGTCCACGTGCGCGCGTCGCTCAGCATCGCGCTCATGCGCGCGACGAATCCCGACGGAGCGCCTGGATGGACCGGCCGCCGCGGCATGCGCTCCCCCGTGATCGCCTCGAGCAACCGCCCCTCTCCGAGCGACATTGCACGCGCAACGCCGATGAACACGAGAAAGAACGGGATGCCGATGATCAGGATGGCGAACCCGAACGACAACGACAGCCCCGTAATCGCGAACGTGAAATACACGATGCCGGTCGCCAACGTCAGCAACATGTAGAACAACGACGAATAGGCTCGAGGATCCGAGTACACGGAGAAGAACCTCGCGAGCAAGCCGCGTTGCTCGGCACTCGGCTGACGCGTCGGCGTGTCGAGCGCCGCTTGCACCTTGACCTCGGTTGCGCGATACGCGGCAGCGATTTCGTCCGGCGTGCCGTACGTGCCGACGATCGCTTCGAGCGCATCGGCCTCGGACTTCCCGGCGTGCGCAGCCACCTCCGCGCGCAGATATTCCTCCGCGTCGTACAGCGCGTCCTGAATCAACGCGGGGTCTTCGCCGTCCAACGCGGCCCGCAACCGTTGCAGATACTCGTCGATCGAGCGCGGCGCCGAGCCACTCATGATGCTGATCCTTCTGTGAACCGATTGACGAAGTCGCGCGTCTGGCGCCAGATGCCGCGCCACTCTGCGAACAGCGCGCGGCCTTCGTCGGTGATCCGGTAGTAACGCCGCGGCGGCCCCGAGTACGACGGCACGATCCGGCTCGTGAGATATCCGTTTGCGCTCAGCGCGCGCAGCACCGGGTACAGCGTTCCTTCCTTGAACAGCGCTTCGCCCTCGTTCGCTCGCTGGAGGCGCTTCGCGATCTCGTAGCCGTACAGGTCTTCGGTCGAGGCATCGAACACCGCGAGCAACACGAGCGCGACGAGGCCGCCGTTCAAGTCCTTCTGGAATTTCTTGGCCTGACTATCGTCCATGGGCCAGTACTGTGCATATCACACTATTGGAAGTCAACTAATACTTCATAGCTACGCATAGCCCATCAACACGGCCGGACACTGCGTCCTGTTTGCGGTGGCCCCGGTTGCCGCAAACGGACAAGACGTTGACGACCTCGGCCTAACCCCGCCAACCCCGCGTTCTCTAGAGTCCCGCCGCGATTGCAGCCTCCCCCGGGGCTTGCGAAGGGATGAACCATTGGCTGCGTTGATACCCTCCCTCGGTTCCTGCGAGCGCCGGATGACGAACGGCGAGCGGCGTTTTGCGGAACGCCTCGAGCAGAAGCTCGAGTCGGATACCTTGATCTGGTACGACGTGCCGGTCGGCCGAAAGGCGCGTCATCCCGATTTCATCGTGTTCCACCCGCAGCACGGCGTGCTCGTGCTCGAGGTCAAGGACTGGCACGTCGACCAGATCCAATCGATGGATCGCGCGCAGGCCGCGCTGAAGACGGAACGCGGCCTCGTATGGACGTTGAACCCTTTCGAGCAGGCCCGGCAGCTGGCCGAGGGCGTCGCCGACCTGCTGCAAGGCGACCCCGCGCTCGTTCGCCCGGGGCATGACCGCCACGGCGGCAAGCTGTGTTTCCCGTGGAGCTATGGCGTCGCGCTGCCGTTCGTGACGCGGCACCAATTCGAGAACGCGCAGCTCGGCGATGTGCTGCCGGGCCAGCGCGTGATCTGTGCCGACGAGATGACCTACACGGTGGCGGCGGCCGCGTTCCAAGACCGTCTCTGGCGAATGATGCCGTGGCAAGCGACGGAAGCGCTTTCTGCCGCGCAGATCGCGCGCGTGCGTTGGCACCTGTTCCCCGAGATTCGAATCACACCGCCGCACCAGGTGGAGCTACTCAAGCAGGAAGAATCGGCACCCGACGTCGTGCGGGTCATGGACGTCGAGCAGGAGCGGCTCGCGCGTAGCCTCGGCGAGGGGCATCGAGTGATTCACGGCGTCGCCGGCTCCGGCAAGACCATGATCCTCGTGTATCGGTGCATCCACCTCGCGAAGGTCATGACCAAGCCGATCCTGGTGCTGTGCTACAACAAGACACTCGCGGAACGCCTGGCGGCGATGGTCAAGGCTGGCGGCGTCACGCATGGAGTGCACGTTCGGAGCTTCCACGCGTGGTGCAGGGATCAGCTGGTTCACTTCCATTGCTCGATACCGGCGGCGCGAGATAGCGACGAGTACTCGAAACAACTCGTCGCGGAGCTTGGTAGATCGATCGACGCGGGGCGGGTGCCGCGCCACCAATACGGCGCCGTTCTGATCGACGAGGGCCACGACTTCGAGCCCGAATGGTTGCAGATCGCAGTGGAGATGGTCGCGCCCGAAACGAGCTCGCTGCTGCTGCTGTACGACGACGCACAATCGATCTACCACCGGCGCAAATTCTCGTTCTCGAGCGTCGGTGTGCACGCGTCGGGCCGAACGACCGTGCTGCGTCTGAACTACCGCAATACCGCGGAGATCCTGAACGTCGCATATCGATTCGCGGAGCACGTGCTCGCATCCGAGGACGCGGGCGAGGATGGCATTCCGGTGCTTCGGCCGAAAGCAGCCGAGCACCACGGTCCGGTGCCCGAGCTCGCGCGATTCTTAAGCTTGGGCCACGAGGCGGAGTTCATTGCGCGAACGTTCGCGCGGCTCCGAGCCGAAGGTTTCAGCTGGTCGGACATGGCCGTCGTGTATCGGTCCGCGTTCATCGAGAAGGAGATCGTCGAGGCCTTCGAGCGCGCCGAAATCCCCGCGGCGCCATTGACGAAGCGGGGCGCCGGGTTGCCGTTGCCCGTCGACCGCGTCAGCCTCGTGACGTTTCACTCGAGCAAGGGGCTCGAGTATCCGATCGTGGCGATTCCTGGGTTCGGGTTTCTACCGAACGCACACGAGTCCGACGCGGACGAAGTGCGACTCGCGTACGTCGCAATGACGCGTGCGACTCAACAGTTGTTGCTGACCTGTCACCGTGACTCGCTGTTCGTGAGGCGCTTGATCGCGGTCGGCGTGCGCCACTCGGCTTAGCGAGGCTGGCCCGGGCCCGCCTGTCTGAACTAGCGGCGACGGCCGAGCGCGAGCAGCGCGACGCCGGCGACCGCGGCGGCGGCGCCGCCGATCAGATAGAGCATGGTCCGGTCGCTGTAGTCTCCGGTCAGGCTTTCCCGCGCTTGCTCGAGGGGCGCATCGGAAGCCTGAAAGCCGAAATACAACAGCACAGCACCGACCACGATCAGAACGATGCCCGCAAGTCTCTTGTTGTCCATACGCCCCCCGTTGGAAAGCCGGAGCATACGCCACTGCCGCCCTCGACATTTCTAACTAGTCGCCGCGCTCGGCGTTCAGGCATTATCTCGAGTGCACCGCATCGAACGACTGAAGGGGGGCCGGCCATGCGCCAGCCGATACTGGTTCTACCGATACTCGTAGGCGTGCTACTGGCAACGCCGGCACGCGCGCATCATGCGTTCGCGACCGAATTCGACGTGACCCGCCAGGTCGAGCTGCGCGGCAAAGTCACGAAGGTCGAGCTGATCAATCCGCATTCGTGGATTCACATCGAGGTCGTCGGCGACGACGGCAAAGCCGTCACGTGGATGATCGAAGGCGGCAGCCCGAACGCGCTGGTACGGCGCGGCATTACGAAAAATTCGATCCCGGTCGGCTCCGAGCTCGTGATCCGCGGCTACGGCACGCGCGACGGCTCGAACAAGGCCGTGGGCCGGGACATGACGTTCGCCGACGGACGCGCGTTGTTCTTCGGCGGCACCGCAGCGCCCGGCGAAGCGGCGCCGACGCCATGAAGCGAATCGCAACGGCCGCAGGTGCGCTGCTGGTAGCGCTCACCGCACAAGCCGACGTGCTCACGGAGACTCCGCGGGCGGCCGACGGGCATCCCGATTTGAGCGGCGTGTGGCAAGCGTTGAACACGGCGCACTGGAATCTCGAGCCGCACGTCTCGGCGTATCCCGTCGTGATCGAGCTTGGCGCGCAGTTCGCGGTGCCGCCGGGTCAAGGCGTCGTCGAAGGGGGCGCGATCCCGTATTTGCCGGACGCGCTCGCCGAGCGCCAGAATCGTTTCGACAATCGCTTGACCGACGACCCCGAGGGCAAGTGCTACTTGGGCGGCGTGCCGCGCTCCACGTACATGCCGTATCCGTTCCAGATCTTCCAGGGCCCGACCGACGTGGTGATGGTGTATCAGTTCGCGACGGGTTTTCGGCGCATCTTCGTCGGCGGCCAGGAAGAAGCGCCGCTCGACAGCTGGATGGGCTGGTCGAACGGCCGTTGGGACGGCGACACCTTCGTCGTCACGGTCACGGGGTTCAACGGCTTGACGTGGCTCGATCGCGCCGGCAACTACGCGAGCGGCAACGCGCGCATCACGGAGCGCTACAAGCTGCTCGGCCCGAACCACTTGCAGTACGAAGCCACGATCGAAGATCCGACCGTGTACTCGCGGCCGTGGACGATTCGCATGCCGTTGTACCGCATCGTCGACGAGGATTTCCGCATGCTCGAGTTCAAGTGCGAGCCGTATGCGGAAGAGAAAGTCTACGGGCACCTACGCAAGCCGGGGACTGAACCCCCAGCAGGAGGGTCGAGCCGATGAACCGTAAGATCACGATATATCGCCGCGGCCATTGCAGCCGTCGTCGCCATGAGCGCGCAAGCACAGAAGCACGCCCGAACCGCGTGGGGCGACCCCGACATTTCCGGGTCCTACGCCGAGTTCACGACGGCACCGCTCGAGCGCGACCCGAAGTACGGCGACAAGGAATTCTTCACGGCCGAAGAGCACGTCGAGTTCGCGAAGCAACGCATGACGCTGCAATTCGCGGACGACGACACGGAGCCCGGCACGCAGGCCGACGTCCACTACAGCATGGGCCAGTTCGCGCTGAGCGAGAACGAAGGCGTGACGTCGCTGAATCTGCGCACGTCGATCGTGACGCAACCCAAGAACGGCCGGATTCCGGCGTTGACGCCGGCCGCGGTCGCGCGGCGCGATGCGATCGCGGCGGCACGCAAAGGCCGCGAGTTCGATGGCCCGGAGACGCGGTCGCTGACCGAGCGTTGCATCGTCTGGACCAGCACGCTCGCGCCGATCTTGCCGCGCGGCTACAACAGCAATCTGCAGATCTTCCAGAGCCCGGGCTACGTGATCGTCCAGGGCGAGATGGGCGATCCGCGAATGATTCCGACCGACGGCCGCAAGCTGCCCGAGAAATTGCTGCCGCAATGGAATGGCACCTCGGTCGGCCGCTGGGAAGGCGAGACGTTCGTGATCGAGACCGCGGGATTTCATCCCGACACCGCGTGGCGCAACTCGAGCGAGAAGTTGCGTGTGACCGAGCGCATCACGCGCGTCGACGAGGACACGCTCGAGTATGCGTTCACGGTCGCGGACCCCGACACGTGGGCCGAGCCGTGGGGCGGCGTGTATCCGTTGACCGCGCTCGACGGCCTGCTATACGAATACGCGTGCACCGAGGGCAACTACGGCATGGCGAACATTCTGTCGGGTGCACGCACGGCGGAGCGCGAAGCCGCCAAGCAATAGTCGACCGACCGCGCGACCCAAGCGCGGCCAGCAACACGCGAACGGTGGCCCATGGCAGTTCCTCCCGGCCTGACTGAACGCGACTTCCGCCGAGCGCTCGACGAGCTCGGCAACGCGGTCGGCCGCGAGTGGCTGTTCACCTCGGACGACGACCTGAACCTGTATCGCGACGCGTACTCGCCGTTCCGCGGCGAGGCCGAAGATCGCGTGCCGTCGGCGGCCGTCGCACCCGACACGGTCGAGCAGGTCCAAGCGATCGTCAGGATCGCGAATCGCTACAAGCTCCCGCTGTCCCCGATCTCGACCGGACGCAACTTGGGCTACGGCGGCTCGGCGCCGACGTATTCGGGCAGCGTCGTCGTCGACTTGAAGCGCATGAACCGGATCCTCGAGGTCAACGACAAGACTCATTACGCCGTGGTGGAGCCCGGCGTCAGCTACTTCGACCTGTACCGCTACATTCAGGAACGCAAGCTCAACGTCTGGATCGACCCGGCCGATCCGGGCTGGGGCAGCCCCGTCGGCAACGCGCTCGAGCGCGGCGGCGGGCGCACGCCGATGCGCGACCACTGGAACGCCGTGTGCGGCCTAGAGGTCGTGCTCGCGAACGGCGAGGTGTTGCGGACCGGCATGGGCGCGATGCCGAACTCGGAAGTGTGGCACCAGTACAAGTACGGCTTCGGCCCTATCGTCGACGGCCTGTTCTCGCAGTCGAACTTCGGCATCGTGACGCGGATGGGCCTGTGGCTGATGCCGGCGCCGGAGGCCTACCGCGACGGCCGGGTTTCGGTCGCGCAGCACGACGATCTCGTGCCGTTCATGCAGCACTACGCGTATCTGATGAACTCGGATGTCTTGCGCGGCACGATGCTGCTCGAGAGCCCGCTGCTGAACTATCACGTGTCGCAGGGCGGCTCGTTCTTCGAGATGCCGGGCGGTCCGTCGACATCGGAGCTCGATGCGCTCGCGCGCGAGCGGAGCTTACCGTACTGGAGCGCCGAGTTTCGCTTCTGGGGGCCGCCGAAGCTCGTCGACGCGCAGTGGGAATGCGTGAAGGACCGATTCGGGACCATTCCCGGCGTGTCGTTTGCAGACGGCCGCCGCTATGTGTTCCCTACCGAAGTCGATCCGAACGATCCAACGCTGGCGGTCGCGCTCGGCATCCCGTCGCTCGGCGTGTTCGGCCTGCTGCAAGGCGGCGGCCACTTAGGCTTCTCGCCGATCATTCCGATGACGGGCGAGGCGATCTTCAAAGCACAACGCGTGTTCGGCCGGCTGTATTCGGATCTCCGCCTACCGGTCGGCAATCAGTTCGCGGCGCTGCCGTGGTCGTACAACCCGCGCGCGCTCGTGCTGCTGTTCGGCTTGCCGACCTCGCGAGATGCCGCGCAGAACCGCGAAAGCCGCGAGATCTTCGAGCGGCTCGTCGAGGTGTCGGCCGAGAACGGCTGGGCCGAATACCGTACGCACATCGCGTTCATGGACAAGGTCGCCGAAATGTACTCATTCAATGACCACGCGATGCGCCGATTCCACGAAACGCTGAAGGACGCCGTCGATCCGAACGGCATCTTGGCGCCGGGCAAATCCGGCATCTGGCCGAAACGCCTGCGCGACGCCTAGCTCGGCTGCGCTACGCAGCGAACACCGACGACAGATCCACGGCGACACCGGGCAGCGCCGTGACGGGCAGGACGCCCGGCTGCGCGGTCGACGTTTGCCGCGCATACGCGCCGTCGCTCGGTGAGCCGTAGACGAGCAGTTGGTTGTTCGGGAGATCCACGATCCAGACCTCCGGTACACCGTGCCGTGCATAGAACGGCACTTTCACATCGCGATCGTAACGTAGCGACGATTCGCTGACCTCGATCACGAGCAGCGTGTCCGCGGCCGACGCGAACTCGCTGCGGTAGAAATCCGCCCGCGGCTTCAGCAGCACGAGGTCGGGCTCGGGCTCCGACATCCGACTCAACCGCACCGAGCCCTGAATGCGAACGATCGCGTCGTCCCCGACCGCTCGGATGAACAGCCGGTTCAGCTGATCGACGACGCTCATATGGTCCTTGCCGATCGGCGCCATGTCGATGATCTCTCCCTCGATCAGTTCGACGCGCGCATCCGGCGCGAGCAGGCCTACCTCGGCCATGCGGTGATACTCGTCCGCCGTGATGCGATGCCGCTGCGGCCAGCTTTCCATGAGCGTGCCCATCGGGTACTCCGGGACGAACAGTGTAAGGGTGGACTCAGCGTCGATTGCAAGCCTCGCGCCACGAGCCGTGCACGTCACGAGCCCAATGTCGGCGATTCACCGAGTTTCTGGCTGCGGGTATAGAATCGTTGCATCGAACGCGTGCGGGGGAAGCGTAGATGAAGCACGAAACGGGCCGGCGACTCGCCGGCACGATGACCGCAATCGTTGTGAGTCTCCTCGGCAGTGCGCCGGTCACGGCGCATCACTCCACGGCCGAGTACGACGCGAGCCAATACGTCGAAGCGCGCGGTGAGGTCGTCACCGTGCTCTGGCGCAATCCGCACGTCCGCTTCACGGTCCGCGACGAAAGCGGTCAGACGTGGGACATCGAGAGCGCAGATTTGACAAGGCTCGACCGCTCCGGCTTGCCGCGCGATCTGCTGAAGGTCGGCGACGTCGTATCGTTCGCGGGCAATCCTTCGACACGCACCGAGCGACGCATGTACGTCACAAATCTACTTGTGGCCGACGGCCGCGAGATCCTGTTGCGCGGTAACGTGCCGATTCGCTGGCCGAACGCGAGCGCGGTCGGAACGGACGTGACGTTCGCGCGTGCCACGCCGACGGCGACCACCGGCGGCAAGTTTTTCAGCAAGGTGCTGGTGCCGACGCGCGACGGCCAGGCTCCCGAGTGGGTCCGCAATCCACCGCTGACGCCGGCCGCGCGCGAAGGCAAAGCCGCGTACGACGAAGTCGTCGACGACCCCGTGCTCGGCTGCATCACGCCCGGCATGCCGCGCGTGATGCTGCGCAGCGGACCCTATGCGATTCGCTTCGTCGAGCGAGGCACGGACCTCGTTCAGCAAAACGAATGGTTCGAGATCGACCGCCTGATCCACATGGACGGCCGCGAGCCGCCGGCACAGCAGCCGTACACGCCGCTCGGCTACTCCGTTGGGCGCTGGGACGGCGATGCGCTCGTGATCACGACCACGCACATCGATTGGCCGTACTTCGAGCTGTACGGCCTCGTCGGCGTGCCGCAAACACGCGCGATGCGGATCGTCGAGCGTTTCACGCCGCGCGACGATGGCGCGACGGTGCAATACGATTTCACGGCCACCGATCCCGGCGCATTCACGGAGCCCGTGACCTACGAGAACTACGTGACGTTCCGTCACCAGCCGTCGCTCGAGTTCCTGCCCTACGACTGCATCGAGGAAGACCGCAAGCCGCGCAACGCGCAGTGAGCTGCGGCGGCGTCACGCCTTCCGCGTGAACACCGCGCTGCCGTCCGGCGCCTTCGAGTAGCGCAAGTCGTCATCGGGATACTCCGCGGTGTCGGCGGGATCGCGGTTGCTGATCTCGAGGTAGCGCGCGGGCTTGGTCGTTCGATTAACTAGCTGATGACCGTTCGTCGTTCCGGCCGGAAAGCCGGCGCACATGCCCGCGACCAGCGTTTGCTCGCCTTCGTCGGTCCGTAGTACGACCTCGCCTTCGAGCACGAACACGAACTCGTCCTCGCGCGAATGGTAGTGCCGCACCGAGGACTCTTTGCCCGGCATCAGCGTCGTCAAGTTGATGCCGATCTTCGTGAGCCCGGTCGCATCGCCGAGCGCGCGCTTCTCGCGCGGCAGCACGCGCGAACGGAACGGCTCGGGATAGGCCGAGCCCGTGCGCGGCGTCACGGCCGAAGGATCGAGAGCGGGCAAGCGAACCATATCAGCGGATCTACGCGACGTGTTGTAGCTTGTCTGCAAGGTTTCGGCCGGAGGTTCGCGGCGGCAATGGACGTCCGTCCTTGTTGTACAGGTCGATGGCTTCATCGACGATCTCGCAAAGCTCGGCGAAGACCGCACGTTCGTCGAGACCATGACAGCCGCCGTAGATGAGACCGGGCGCGCTGCCGACGTAGCACTGATCCTCGTCGGACCATTCGACGATCTTTACGTATCTGGCGCTGTCCTTCATCGCTGCGACTCCCGCACTGCCGACCGCACAGCCTTGATTTGATACGGCTGCGCATCGTCACCTGGCCGCCCAGAGAGTGTAACCGGTTTGCGAACCCGGGCGTGCACGTAGTTCCGATGGCTACCACGACCACCGCGATCTACGAACCCAGCGCGTTCGAGCTCCGTGATCAACTCTCTGATCTTCGGTGGCACGAAAATCACCTTTCAGCCTCCTTGCAAAACTGAAGGACGGCGTGTTCAGGAACGAACCGAGTTTCGGTGCACAATTACAAGCTTCTAGAATCGACGCGGACTGTTAACCGCGGGCCCGGCCTCCAACTGAACCGAGGACCCTCAATGAGCGACCAAACGCAGAAAGCACCGAGATCCACGATCAAGCGCCGCGAGTTCCTGGCCTCGGCCGCTCTGCCCGTAGCCGCCGCGCTGGCGCCGCGGGCCGTGCTCGGGCAACAAGCCGGCTCGGCGAACGCGGCCCCCGATCGCATTCGCGTCGGCATCATCGGCGCCGGCGGCATCGTCGGCTCCGACGCACATCCCGGGACTGCGCCGGATGCCGGGCGTCGAGATCGTCGCGGTCGCGAATCGGTCGCTCGAATCGAGCCGCCGCGCCGCGGAAGAGTTCGACATCCCGCGCGCGTACGCGGACTGGGAGCAATTGATCGCTGCGGACGGCATCGACGCCGTGCTGATCGGCACGTGGCCGTACATGCACCGCACGATCACGCTGGCCGCGCTCGAGAGCGGCCGGCATGTGCTGTGCCAGGCGCGCATGGCCAACAACGCGGCCGAGGCGCGCGAGATGCTGGCCGCATCGCGGCGACATCCGAATCTCGTATGCCATGCTCGTGCCGAGCTCGAGCGGCTACAGCATCGACCGAGCGCTGCTGAGCCTGCTCGGCGGCGACCTACTCGGCGAGATACTGTCGGTCGAGGTGCAGCGGCTGCAACGCGGGTTCGCGAGACTTCGGCGGCGAGCTCGACTGGCGCCACAACGCGGAGTTCAGCGGCATCAACGTGCTGAACGTCGGCGCGATCTACGAATCGATGCTGCGTTGGCTCGGTCCCGGCAACCGCGTGATGGCCAAGACGCGCGTCCAAATCCCGACGCGACAAGACGAGCAAGGCAGCGAGCCCGCGGCGACGATTCCGGATCACGTCGAAGTGCTGTACGAGCTCGCGAACGGCGCGCCGGTCCACATGAAGTTCAGCGAGACGACGGGGCTCTCGCGCGGCAACGACACGTGGATCTTCGGCAGCGAGGGCACGATCCACGTCGACAATGCGAACCGGATCTTCGTCGGGCGCCGCGGCGATCGCGAGCTCGCCGAGCACCCGAATCCGCCCGAGGGCCAGTTTCGCCACCGCGTCGAGGAAGAGTTCATCAACGCGATCCGCGGCATCGAGCCCGTCGCGCATGAACACGTTCGAGATCGGCGTCGCGTACATGGAGTGGACCGAGGCGATCTACCGTAGCGCCGAGTCCGGGGCGGCCGTGAGCCTGCCGCTGGCCGTCTAGTTGCCGTCGCACCTTGCGGCCCCCGGGCCGCCTAGGTGACGATGCGGGTACTGCTTCCGGGGAAAAAACCATGAGACCAACGACTGCTCTCGGCGCGCTTCTCGGCCTCGCGACCGCGGCCGCGGCTTCCGCACAGAGCCCGGCTTCCTCGTTCGATCGGGGCAATAGTCAGCAAGCCTGGCAGAACCCGGGCACCGCCGCGGTCGTCGCAAAATGTGCGACGCCGCCGCCGGCGTTCCGGATCGGCGGCGGCCAGCCGTCACCGGCCGATCTGCAACCGCCGCCGGAGCCGGCCGCGCCCGCGCCTTCGATGGCGATTCCCGGCGTCATCGCCGCGGGCCAGGCGTGGAAAGTCGTCTGGCACTGGGAAGGCAACAATGCCGACGGCCCGATCGCCGGCGACGACGGCAAGATGCTGTTCGCGAACAACGATGCAAGCAACGTCATGGAGCTCGATCCGGCCACGGGTCTCGCTCGAATCGCTCATGACGACGTGAATACGGGCGGAGCGGTCTCGCGCAGCAAGAACGGCGCATTGTTCGTGCTCTCGCGGAGGCCTCGGCGGCGGCATCCTGCAGCTCGAGCCGCAGCGCAAGGTGCTCGCGAACACGTTCAACGGCGAGCCGTTCGAATGCATCGGCGGTGTGCCGAACGACATCAGTGCCGACGCGCGCGGCGGCGTGTATTTCACCGTGACCGGCGTCGGCGTGTTCTACGCGAACCCGCAAGGCGTCGTGTCGCGTTACGGCGGCTCGATTCCGGGAGCGAACGGCGTGGTCTTGAGCCCCGACGAGCGCACGCTGTATGTGTCGAGCGGCCCCCTCGTGGCCGCATTCGACGTGCAACCGGACGGCTCGCTGACGAACGCTCGCGGTGAGTGGGCGCGCCTGCGTGGCGGCGAAGGCGGCGACGGCGCGGCCGTCGACACCGAGGGCCGCCTATATGTGAGCACGGGCCGCTCCATCGATGTGTTCTCGCCTACGGCTGAGTTCTTGGGCACGATCCCGGCACCGCAAGGAACACACGGCACTGCGTTCGGCGGCCGTGACAAGAAGACGCTGTTCGGTATCGTGTTCTACGGCGGCTGGGGCACGCCGAGCGCGCGGAATCGCTTGGTCGCGATTCCGACGATCGCGCAGGGCTATTTGGGGCGCGCGAAATAGTTTCTATCTCCACGGCGGATAGCTCCGCCGCATCGATCATCATCGAGGCCGAATCAGCGTGAGGCTCACGACAGGCGTCCGTCTGGGTCCGTACGAGGTGGTCGCTCCGCTCGGCGCGGGCGGCATGGGCGAGGTCTATCGCGCTCGCGACACGCGGCTCGGGCGCGATGTGGCGATCAAGGTGCTACCCGAGCACCTTTCCTCCGACGCGAGATCGCTCGCGCGTTTCGAGCAGGAAGCGCGCGCCGTCGCGACACTGTCGCACCCGAACGTGCTCGCGATTCACGACGTCGGCGAGATCGAAGGAACGCGCTTCGCCGTCATGGAGTTGCTCGAAGGCTCGACATTGCGCGAGCGCTTGGCCGCCGCCGAAGTCAGCGTGCCGCGCGCCGTGAGCTGGGCATTGCAGATCGCTCAGGGCCTGGCCGCCGCGCACGAGCGTGAGATCGTGCATCGCGACCTGAAGCCCGAGAACGTGTTCGTTACACGCGACGGCGTCGTGAAGATCCTCGACTTCGGCCTCGCGCAACGCGTGGAGGCCGGACCGGCGATACGAGGACGACCGAACCTCACCGCGACCGGCATGATCGTCGGCACCGTCGGTTACCTCTCGCCGGAGCAGGCGTGCGGATTACCCGCCGATCAGCGTTCAGATATCTTCGCGTTCGGCGCCCTGCTCTACGAGCTCGTCACCGGTAAGCGCGCATTCGATAGGCCGAGCTCGGCCGAGACTATCGCCGCGGTCGTCCGCGACGAGCCGCCGTCGATATCGGAGTCCGGGCGCAAGGTTTCGAGCGAGCTCGAAGAGATCATCGGCCATTGCTTGGAAAAAGATCCGGCCGAGCGGTTTCGCAGCGCGCGATCTCGTGTTCGCGCTGCGGCTGGTGGAACGCGCGCTGTCGCGACCGCCGTCGATCGACACCGAGGTCCGGTCGCCCGTCCCACCGCGCTCGCCCGAGCCTTCGATCGCCGTGATGCTGTTTCGGACGGTCGGCGGCAGTGCCGAAAGCGAATACTTCGCGGAGGGCATGACCGAGGACGTGATCGCGGCGCTGTCGAGCGTGCCGGGCCTGCGCGTGGCCGCGCGCACTTCGTCGTTCGCGTTTCGCGGCAAGAATGACGACGTGCAAGAAGATCGGCGGCGAGCTCGGCGTCGCGACCGTGCTCGACGGCAGCGTGCGCCAGGCGGGTCAACGGCTGCGCGTGACCGCGCAGCTGATCGACGTCGCGAGCGGCTACAACTTGTGGTCCGAGCGCTGGGACCGCGACATGGCCGACGTGTTCGCGGTGCAGGAGGAGCTCGCGAGCGCGATCTCCCGCACGCTGCGCGCGCACTTGCCGGGCTCGAGCACGCCCTCGTCGGATGATGTTCAAAAGCCCACGAAGCTCGCCGTGCCCGCGACTCGCGACGTTGCGGCCTACGATCGGTATCTGAAAGGACGCTACTTCATGAACCGGCGCCGACTCCACGAAGCGATCGGCGAGTTCGAGGCCACGGTGCAACGCGATCCGGAGTTCTTCGAAGCGCACACGGCCCTATCGTCGGCGTGGTCGTTCTGGGGCTTCTACGGCGGCGTCTCTACGTGGGAATGCTGGGCACGTGCTCGGGCTGCGGCCGAGCAGGCCGAGGAGCTCGCGCCCGACAGCGCAGCGGTGCCGCTCTGTCATGGCATCCTCGAGCACTACTACGGCTGGAACTCGGCGAATGAGGAGCGTTTCTTTCGTCTCGCTCTCGCGCGTGATCCTACCAACGCCGAAGTCCACTTTTGGCTCGCGCTGTGCCTCGGGTGGTCGGGCCGACTCGAGGAAGCGTTGGGGTTCGCGCGCGAGGGCGTGCGCCTCGAGCCGCACTCGCCGAACAACCGCGCCGCGATCGGTTGGCCGCTGCTTGCCATCGGGCGCTACGAAGAAGCGACAACGGAGTTCGCCGCGGCCACCGCTCTCGGCGAATCGCCGTTCGCGCTGTGGTCGCACGGCACCGCGCTCTCGGCACTCGGCCGTCACGAACCAGCGATTGCAGCGCTCACCACGGCGGTCGAAGTCACGGGTGGCCGTTACAGCTATTACTCCGCGTTGCTCGCGAACGCGCTCGCACAGGCCGGAAGAACGGATGAAGCTCGTAGCATGTTGCGCGAGCTCGAGGCTAGCTCCACACGCGAATACGTGCCGCAATTCGATCGGGCGACTCGTGCTTGCAGGGCTAGGCGAGGACGATGCGGCGCTCACGGCGCTCGAACGCGCTTGCTACGAGCGCAACGCATTCATGTGGGCACGCCTGCATTTTCCGCAGCTGCGGCGGCTCGCCGAGACGCCGCGTTTTCGCGCGCTTGAAGAGCAGCTCGGCACTGCGCGCGCCGGTCCAGCTATGAAAAAGGGCTCGGCGGCTGTCGGCCACCGAGCCCGTGTCGTAACAGCTCCCGATCGCTATCGCGCAGCGCTCATCGCTGCCGTCGACATCCGCCTTCGTCTGCGGAGCCGCGGATGCGTGGACGTTGATGTAACGCGCGTAGTTGCTGAGGCCGAGCTTCTCGAGCGCCGGCACCAGCGCGCGCACGTGATCGTTCGCGGGCTGCATGCCGCCGCCCTGCGCCGGGTTCACCGAGAAGTCACCCTGGAAGATGATCCTCTCCTGCGGGAAGTACGCGATCGTCAACGCGTTCGAGTGCGGCGCCGGGTAGATGTGATAGAACTCGACCGTGTGCGTGCCGTCCGTGTAGACACGCTTGTCTTCGATGCTAGTCGACGCGCACGCGGCGCGGAGCCTTCGCCAGCGTATCGTCGAGCAGCGTACGCGGCGTGTTCAGCGCACGCGTGAAGAACTCCACTGCGTTCGCTTGCGCAATCACGGTGGCGCCTTCGGCCACGACCGCGGGAATACCCGGCGTGTGGTCGCCGTGCGGATGGCTGTTCCACACGTAGCGGATCGGCTTGCCAGGGAATGAACGCTTGATCTCGTCGATGTAGAGCTGCGCACGCGCTTGGTTTCCGACCCGCCTCGAGCAACATGACGTAGTCGTCGAACTCGGCGACGATCGAGTCGTAGCTGCCTGCGCCGGTCGTGTACCGCGTGAGCCATGGGCTCAACACCTCTTTAGTCAGCGTCATCGCAGGCGGTTGGCCGCCCGGAGGACCGCCGCCCGGAGGACCACCGGCCGGCGGAGGCGGTGCCGGAGCCAGCGCCGCGAGATTGGCCGGATTGCCGCTCGCGTTCGTGACCTCGACCTCGAAGAACGGCCAGCCGCCTCGTGTCTGCACGATCTTCGTCGGCACGGTGGCATTGCCGAACTTACGGTAGTCCGAGTAGTCGGCGACGATGTGCATGTCGCCCATCAGGTTCTCGCCGAACCAGGTCTCGACGCGGTCTACCAAATTGGCGCCGCTGATGTAGCCCTTGATCTGATAGCTCGCGCCGGACGGCGCTTTGACGCGCGGGCTCCAGGTGAGCACCGTGTAGTTGACGGCGCCAATCTTGCCACGCGACACGGTCGCGTTGTTGTCCGCGGCTCCCTTCAAGAATCCCCATGGGGTGATGTACAGCTCGAGCGATTGGCCCCACGGCGCGGTGCCGCCGGTCGCTTGCTCTGCAGTAACTTGTTGGAAAAACGTTCCCGGAGTGATCGTGGTCGACCCGCCGGCGCCAAAGTTCATCGTGGTGCCCGTGTGGCGCGACGTCGGCGCCGCGGTATCGATCACGCGAACGTAGTTCGTGATCGGCCGCATTGGATCGTGCGTGCCGTAGCAGATCAGCGCCGTAGCATTGGCGCCGCACTGCTGGAACGCGACGTCACGTGCCGAGCCCGAGTAAGTGACGGATGTCACGTTGCCGAGCGCGCTGCGCGCATTGGCGATCACGGTCGCAGCATCCTGCGCCATCGCGTAGCCGCCGAAGAATGCGATGCAGACTGCTGCCAGTCCTAGCTTCTTGATCACGGTCGTTCCCCCTAATTGGTATTGTCGGTCCACGAGCCGAAGGGGTGATTCTACACACCGAGTTTCGCCTGTCATAATCGCGCTCACGATGGCGGACACGGCCCTGATCGGGTTCATCGAGCGGCACCCGCGGCTATTCGTGTTGACAGGCGCGGGCTGCAGCACGGAATCCGGTATTCCGGACTATCGCGATGCGGACGGCGAGTGGAAACGCGGCCGGCCCGTGATGCTTCAAGATTTCTTAACGAGCGCGCACGCGCGCCGGCGTTACTGGGCCCGCAGCCTGATTGGTTGGCGCCGCATGCGCGCGGCGCGGCCGAACTCCGCGCATCGCTCTCTCGCAAGCCTCGAACGCCGCGGCCGGATCACGCAGCTCGTGACGCAGAACGTGGACGGTCTGCATCAGGCCGCCGGCAGCCGCAAGGTGATCGATTTGCACGGCCGTGTCGACGTCGTGCGTTGCATGGCGTGCGACCGCCGTGTGCCGCGCGAGACCGTGCAAGCGGACTTGATCCGGCGCAATCCTGAGTTCGCGGCGCTCGACGCACCGGAAGCGCCGGACGGCGACGCCGATCTCGAAACCCTGTCGTTCGACGCATTCGACGTTCCGACCTGTGAAAACTGCGGCGGACTGCTGAAGCCCGACGTCGTGTTTTTCGGGGAGAGCGTGCCAAGCGAGCGCGTTCGATCCGCGATGGCAGCGCTCGAAGAGTCCGACGCGATGCTGGTCGTCGGCTCGTCGCTGATGGTGTACTCGGGCTACCGATTCGCGGCCGCGATGGCGAGCGCCGGCAAACCGATTGCGGCCGTGAACTTGGGCCGCACACGCGCCGACGAGCTGCTCTCGATCAAGATCGAGCAGCGCTGCGCGGACGCGCTGTCGGCGTTGCCCGACGCGGGCCGAGCGGGTTATCGAGCCAGCTACTTCTGCGCGAGCACCACGAGCTCGCGATAGTTGCCCTGCATCTCCCAGGTGCCGCGATACTCGATCGGCAGGACCAGCGCGTCGCCGGGCAAGAACTCGTGCGCGGTGCCGTTCGGCTCGGTCAGGATCAGCTTGCCGGAGAGCACGTACACGAACTCGTCGACGTCGGTCGGCCGCGTGCGGTGATCGGTCTTGGCCGGCGTCGACTCGAACATCGAAACGCGCAGCTCCTTGCCTTCGAACAACGTCGCGACGCGCATGTTCAGCTGGCCCGCGACCAGAATCTCCTGATACGCATCGGGCGGAATCGCGGTCAGTCCGAGCCCCGCCATCTTGTTCGGGTCGAGCCGCACGGGCGCCGGGCTGCCCCCTTGCGGAATCGCGGTGCCGATCCAAAACGCGGCGCCGAGGGCAAGCGCGCTGCCGAGAACACGAGTGAGCTTCGTCATTTTCGATTACCTGCTTGTCTGCTTGCGGAACGTCACCGGCACACCGCCCTGCGAGCTCGCGACGACGCCGGTCATCGTGCCGTCTGCCGAGCTCACCCGAGAACCGCCATGGGTCGACGTTCGGCAGCGTGAAGAACACGGTCCGGTCCGCGACCGTGAACCCGCGCAGCGTGCGATCGATCCGCCCCAGATTCGTGCCGATCAGCTTGCCGTTCACGGTGCCGTCCGCGTTCCTCGTGAACTCGAGCTCGATGTCGACGTCGATCGTCGCAATGCGCGGCCGGCCGACCCAGCGGCCCGCGAGCGCGGTCGCGACGCCGGGCTCGACCTGCACCGGCGGTTGCGGCGGCTCCGGCGTTCGGATTCGCGCGCTCGTGCCGGCTCGTGTTCGTGTAGTTGCGGACGATCGTGTTGTCCTCGTGGCACGCGTACTCCGGCACGAAGTAGCTCGGGTCGTTGCGCATGGGATAACGAACCGTGAACGGTCCGGTCAGGATCACGGGGTCTTCGGTCGTGATCTCGTACAGCCACGTGTCGTCGTTCAAGCGCACGATGCGCTCGGTCGTCTTCATTTGGTCGCTGTGCGGGAAACGATTGCCGGGCGGCGAGCCGACGACCGCGAGGTTGATCAGCGGCGGGCCTTCCTGATAGTTCGTCGTCTCGACGACGAGCGTGTTGCCTTCCCAGCGGCCGCGCGATTCGCCCAGCCACTGCTTGATCTCGGATGACAGCGGCGGCCGACCGTCGGTCGGGATCACGCGCGACTCGTGGATCATTTCGAGATCGAAGATCACGTAGCCCGGCGCCTGCCGGATCGCGAAGCCGCCGTTGTAGCGGTACGGCATCATCGACGACGGCATGCCGCGCGTGATGCAGCGGTCCCAGCTGTCGAAATCGGCCGGGCCGTCGAACGCAATCGTCTCGCCCGGTAGAGCCCAGTCGCTCTTCGCGAACGTCGCTCGGCGTTTACCTTCGGGCGTCAGCGGCGGCAGCAAGCCGTTCGGCGGGTTGACGATCAGGTTCGTCTGGCGCTGCGGAATGTTCGGGTCCGTGAGGCCCGTCATCATCGCGCGGCCCAGGTTGCCCTGCTCCGCGAACTGCCGGCTCGCGTCGACGCGGCCGCGGAACTGCTCCATGCGCGCCGCGTATTCCTCGTCCGTGAGCCACTTCTTGTTCATGTCGCACGCCGGAGCCGGCGCGCCGACGCCGCCCGCGGGCCCAGGCGGCGGAGCCGCACCGGGCGGCAACGCGGCGCGAGTAGCTGTTCGCGCAGCGCTCGAGCGGAACACCCGCGGCCTGCATCTGGTTCAGTTGAGCCTGGATGTCCGGCTCGCCCCACGGGGTCTTCGGATGCTGCCAGCCGCGCGGCGTCTCGATGAAATGATTCGCCTCGCTCGGCGCACCGCGAATGGAGTCGTTGCTCCGTTGAGCCTGTGCCGTGCCAAGGAGCGCAGTAGCTACGGCCGCCGCCAGCACGCAGCGCCGCAGCGTCACTTGGATGGTGTACATGGTCGCTCCCCCGTACGTCAGCGAGATCTCGAATAGAGACTAAAGTACCTGGCGCGCCGCGTGACGTCCATTAGCGACCACGCTCGCTCTCGACGATCTCGCCGACGACCGCGTTGTCGTGCAGGCCCAGCACGCGCTCTTGGTCGTATGCGTACAAAGCCCGCATGAACGATCGGTCCCAGTCCGTGAGGCCGGAATACGCTTGCGGATTGCTGAACAGGTTCAGGATCGTGTCGAACGCGCTCGGGTTCGCGGCGGGATCGACCTGAGCCAAAGAGACGACCGCGAGGTAGTCGCCGAGCTGTTCCCACGTCATGCCGTTCAGCTTGCGGGCATCGACGACGATCAACACGCGCACCAAGTCGTCGGTGACGCCATCGTGAATACGCGAAGGCCCTTCGACCGTGACGAACGGAGGCCCTTCGTTCGTGGGCAGGCGTATCGCGGGCGTGTGGGTCTTTGCATCGACCGGCATGCTCACGTGCCACCAGCGCACGGCCCGATCGGATTGCACGAAGTCGTCTAGCGCCGCGCGGGCGAGCGTCGTGCCGCCCTCGTTCCCGGCGGGCCGGAACATCCTCGGCTCCGACTCCACCATCTGCGCGGCGGATGCGGCGCCATCGGTCGTGAACACGATGATCACGTCGGGGCCGCAGCCCGGCTCCTCCGGTTCGAGCCCGACCTCGACGGCCAGCGCGGAGATCCGATCGGCGACGTACTGCGCCGCCGTCTTGTCGACGTTCGCGACGCCGATGCAGACGCGCCGATGCCAGCGCGCGAAGCCGCGCCCGACCGACGGCGCCACGACCTCGCCGATGAACTCGTGCGCTGCGCTCCGCTGCTCGTCCTCGATTTCGCCGAGGCGCCGGCCGCGCACGACGACCTCATCGGGCGCCTGCCCTTCCACGGCTGTGCCAACCGCTGCGCTCTGCGCGACCGGCTGCGCGGCCGGCAGGACGACCGCCGCCGCCAAGCCGACCACCGTGAGGGCCGCGAACGAACGCATCGAACCTCGTCCCTGTATTAAATGAGTGCGCGCGTTTTACAGAATCTCGTCCAGGCTAGTTCGGCTTCACGAACTTCAGCACGAACCGGTCCGTCTTGCCCTGCATGCTCGCGTCGAACACGGACACGGTGTGGTTGTCGGCCGTGTTGCGCAGGAACGGGGCGCTGCCGTCAGCACGAAACCCCGCGGCCGTGATCTCGCGGACCACGACCGCCTCGTCGATGCGGTGCAACGATTCCGCGGTGGACGTCGGCGCACCGGCGGCAGCCGCGTGATCGATCACGACGAACACACCGCCCGGCTTCAACGCCGCGAATACCGCGCGATTCATCGCGGCGCGGTCCTCTGTGCCCAACAACAGATCGTGATACGCGAGCACCATCAGCGCCGCGTCGAGCGAAGCGTCCTTCGGCAGCGGCAGAGCGTCGACCTGGCCGTCGATCCGCACGACGTTCGCGAACTTCGGCTCCTTCAACAGCGCGTCGAACGTCTCGCCGTAGTAGCCCTTGTAGAAAGCATTGTTGCCGGCATACACGCGGCCCGTCGGTCCCACGAGCGGCACCAACAGCCGCGTCCAGTAGCCACTTCCGGTCATGAGGTCCGCCACCCGGGCGCCGCTGCCGACGCTCAAGAAAGCGAGCACCTCGGCGGGCTTGCGCGCCGCGTCGGAATCGCGGTGCTCCTGCGGACGACTCGTATCCGCCAAGATCGCCCGCACGTCGGTCTGCGCCGCGGCAGGCAGCGACACCGCCGCCACGAGCGCGCAACAAAAGACTGCAATCAGGTTTCTCATTTTATTGATCCTCCGCTAGTGAGAACGCAAACAACGCACTGCCGGCCGCGATCGCGATGTACTGCCGGCCGTCGATCGCATAGCTCATCGGCGCGCTGTTGATTTGGCCGCCGAGCGACTCGCGCCACTTCAGCTCTCCGGTGCGCGCATCGAGCGCGAGAAAGTATCCCTCGCGGCCACCGCCGAACACGAGGTCGCCGGCCGTCGACAACACGCCGGCCCAGGTGATGTCCGCCATGCGGTGCTCCCACTTCGGGTCGAGTGTCACGGGATCATAGGCGCGGATTACGCCGTAGGCTTCCTCGTCATTGTTGAAGAACGGCTCGAGATTGACTTGCCCCATGCCGGTTTGACGTCGATTGACGCCGACTGGCTGCGGGAACAAACCCTCCATCGCCACGATGCCGGAATTCTCCCAGTGCGAGACGTAGTACAGGCCGGTGCGCGGGCTGAACGACGTCGGCGCCCAGTTGATCGCGCCATGCACGTGCGGCTGGAACAACTTCGGCTCCTTCGTGACGTCCATGCCGGGCAAGCGCTGCACACGGCCATTCGCGTCGAAGCCGCCGAACCAGTTGTGCTTCACGTACGGCTTGCCGTACAGGAACTCGCCCGTGACGCGATCCAGCACGTAGAGGATGCCGTTGCGGTTCGCCCAGAGCATCGCCTTGCGCTTCGCGCCGCGCCATTCGACGTCGGCCAGCACGGGGACCTGCGTCGAGTCGTAGTCGAGCTCATCGTGCGGCGTGAACTGGTAATGCCACTTCATCTCGCCGGTATCGACGTCGAGCGCGACGACGGAGTTGCTGTAGAGGTTGTCGCCGAGGCGCACGCTGCCGTCCCAGTCCGGCGCGGGGTTGCCGGTACCCCAGAACGCGAGATTCGTCTCCGGATCGTAAGCCGCCGCATTCCAAACGGCCGCGCCGCCGGTGCGCCACGAATCGCCGGACCACGTGTCGTTGCCCGGCTCGCCAGGCGCCGGGATCGTGTAGAAGCGCCAGGCTTCCTTGCCGGTCTTGGCGTCGAACGCCGCGATGTAGCCGCGAATACCCATGTCGCCGCCGGCCGTGCCAACGATGACCTTATCCTTGAATACGTTCGGCGACATCGTGATCGAGAAGTTCTGCTTCGCGTCGGCGACCACACTGTCCCAGAGCAGCTTGCCGCTCTTCGCGTCGATCGCGAGCAGATGGGCGTCGATCGTGCCCATGTACAAGGTGTCGCCCAAGATCGCGAGGCCGCGATTCACGCGGCCGCAGCAGGCGCGCGCCTCGGGTGCGTTCTCGTGGTGATACGTCCAGAACACGCGGCCCGTCGCGGCATCGAGCGCGACGACGTCGTTCGGCGCCTGCACGGTGTAGAGAATGCCGTCGACGACGAGAGCGGTCGCCTCGAACTTTTCGAGCGAGCGCGCTTGCCACACCCACGTGAGGTCGAGCCTCGCGACGGTGCTCGTGTCGATCTGATCCAGCAGGCTATAGCGCTGATTCGAGACAGTGCCCGAATAGCTCAACCAGTTCTGCGGCTCGCGCTCCGCGTGCAAGATTCGCTCGAACGTGACTTGCGCCTGGAGCGGTGCCCCCGCGACCAAGGCCAACAGTGCGCCAAGACGGAACTTAGCTTTCATGGCACCACCCCGCCGCGCAGCGAAGACAAGAAGCTCACGACATCGGCAATCTCCTGCGGCGACAGCTCGTCGCGCGCAGACGGCATCGGCGTGTCGGTGAAGCCCTGCTCACGCAGGTCCGTCACGCGGAACGAGCGCAGCCGCTCGTCGAGATCGAGCAGCTGCACCGTGAACGTGTCGCGATTCAACAATCGGCCGGCCACTGCATCGCCATTCTTCGGCGTCACCTTGTAGAAGCGGTTCTCGGGCTGGACCTCGGCTTCAGGCTCGAGCAGCGAACGCTCGATCTCGCCGGCGCGCCGGAGCTGACCGATCGCGGTGAGGTCGGGACCGACCCGCGAGCCCACGCCGTTGACGCGATGGCAGTCGAGACACTCGCCCTTGCCTTCGAACACAGCGCGGCCACGGCCCGCGTCGCCGTCGCAGCCGTGACGCGGCCCGCGCTCATCGAGCGCAGGTATTCGACGACTCGCAGCGCCTGCTCGCGGCTCATTCCTGAAGTTCGGCGGCATCGGGGTGTTCGGCAACCCCGCGACGATCAGGTCCGCGAGCGCGTCGTTCGAGAACTGCCGACGGTACACGCCGCGTCCGAAATCAATGTTTGCGATGAGGTTCCCGTCGGGACCGTGACAGTTCGCGCAACTGGCTTGGTAGACGCGCTTGCCGTCCTCGACGTCGAATGCCGTCGCGTGCTGCGCGCCGGCCGGCGCGACCGCCGCGAGCGCAACGGCCGCTGCGAATAGTGCTCTCATCGGATCGCAACGCCCCCTGCTTCTCTCGCTTCCCAATACTAGGGGCCGGCCCTTTCGGGGGTCAACGCGTGTAGGACACGGCGTTGTCGGGGCCGCGTGTAAGGCGGCATAATTTGAGTGGCGAACATTTGACCAAGCGCACGGTCCAGCATCCGCGGGTTCGCCAGAATCGGCTCAGGTGCCGGTGTTACGGTTCGGTTCAGCCGTAACACCGGCACTTCGGTAGGACCTTCGGTAAAACGGTGACCAAGGGAGTGCGATGACCGTTTTTCAGACCCCCGGCCGCGCTCTGGCGGTACGTACCGCGCAGCAGGGTTGCGGCGCGCTCGTGGCGCTCGCCCTGCTCTGCGCTGCCGCCACGGCGGCCGCTCAGCCCGACTCGGCGTTCCAATTGCCGGCCGAGATCGAGCGCTTCCTGGACGTCGAGCCCCTGCCGCCGATCGTCGTCGATCCCACGGGCCGATACGCGCTGCTGATACACGAGCGACAGCTTCTCGCCGATCGACGAGCTCGCGGAGCCCGCGGTCGAGCTCGCCGGCCATGCGATCAGCCTGCAGACCGGGGCCGCGCACGCCCCGATCCCGTACTACGGCATCACGCTGCTCGACTTGAGCACGCTCGCGGAGACACCGCTCGCGTTGCCGCACGACGCCATAGTCGGCTACCCGAAGTGGTCGCCGGATGGATCGCGGTTCGCCTTCGCGCTGACGCGCTCCGGCGGTACCGAGCTTTGGGTCGGCGAATCCGCGAGCGCGCTCTGCGCGGATCGCCAGCGCGTTCAGTCGAGTACTGCGCCCGCGGCACGGCTTGCTCGTGGTTGCCCGACAACCACCGGCTACTGTGCCGATTCTCGACCGACCGCGAAAACCGGCGGCAGACGCTCGGCTCGATTTTCGATCGCATGGCCGCGCAAGCCCTGCCCGGCGAACCGACGACGCTGAGCGAAGCGCAAGCGCGGCGATTGCTGGAGACGCAGCTCACGATCGTCGACACGATGTCGGGCGGACGCCGCACGATCGGTGCGCCGATGGCATTCGAGTCCGTCGTCGCGGCGCCGGCCCAAGCGCTTGCTCGTCACCCGCATCACGAAGCCGTACCCGCTCGTGACGGGCGTCGATCTGGCCGACCGTGTGACCGAGGTCTGGGATCGCTTCGGCAACGTCGTCGCGCGCTTGCCGGCGACGGCGCGCGCGATCGAATGGCAGGCCTCACAGCCGGCGACGCTGACCTGGGTCGAGCAGCGTGAAGGAAGCGACCGGATCGTGGCGCTGCCGGCGCCGTTCGCGGAGCCGGCACGCGAGCGGTTCGTGCTGCCGCATCGGTTCGCGGGTTTAAGTTGGATCGGCGACTCGGCCGCGCTCGTCAGCGATTACGACTCGGCGCAACGGCGCACGGATCTCTGGCACGTGGATTTTGCGGGCACCACGCGCCCGCGAATCGTCACGACTCTCGGCGGCGGCCAGCTGCTCGTCACGAGCTCGAACGCGTGGGGCTTCGAGTCGGTCGTCATGCGCGACGACGGGTTCTACTTGCGCGGCACGTCGACGGCCGGCGGGCGGCGACGCGCATTCGTCGACCAGGTTGCGCTGGGCACCGGCGTTCGACATCGCGTGTGGGAGGCGCGCGGCGAAGGCAACGAGTCGCTGGTCGACGTCCTCCGCCCCGAGTCCGGAGTCGTCCTCACGCGCCGCGAGACGTCGGCCACTCCGAATTACTTCTTGACGTCGGCCGCCGGCAGCGCGTTGCCGCTCACTCAGCCTACGAGCGCGCCGCTGAGCCAGCGGCACTCGCGCCGCGAGATCCCGCTCAGCTACGAGCGGAGCGATGGCTTCGATCTGTCGGCATCCTCTTTACTTGCCGCCGGGTCATGACCGCCGCACGCGTTTGCCCGTTGATCGTTTGGGCCTATCCGCGCCAGGTGTCCGTCGGCGAGTCGTTTTCCGTGGCCAGCAACGAGGAATCGGCCATGACGTCCGCGCGTGCGTTCCGGCTGTTCTTCCTGCTGCGCGGCTACGCGGTGCTCGACGACGTGATGCCGATCGTCGGCAACGAGAGCGACGCGAACGACACGTTCGTCGACCAAGTCGTCGCGAATGCCTCGGCAGCGATCGACGCGGCGGCGGCCGCGACCGGGTTCGTCGACCGTGAACGTGTCCGGGTCGCAGGCCACAGTTATGGCGCGTTCATGGTCTCGAATTCTGCTGTACTCCGGCTGTTCGGCGCCGGCGTCGCGATCAGCGGCGCCTACAACCGAACCCTCACGCCCTTCGGCTTCCAAACCGAACGGCGGACGTTGTGGCAAGCACAGCAGACCTATCTCGCGATGTCGCCGTTGCTGTTCTCGGATCGCATCGAAGCGCCGCTGTTGCTCGTGCACGGCTTGAAGGACAGCAACGCGGGTACTTCCCCTCAACAGTCGTTGCAGTTCATCAAGTGATCCGCGGCAACGGCCGCGAAGCCGAGCTGTTGCTGTTGCCGTGGGAAGGGCACTCAGTACCGGTGCCCGCGAGTCGGTCCGCATGCGCCGGCGGCGCACATGCTGCGGTGGTTCGACGTTCACTTGAAGGCGGGGCAGCTCTCGTCGAGTAGGCGATCGTCGTCGTTCTGGTCCGCGTCTTGCATCGCATCGGCCAGACGCCCTCACGCCAGGAAGTCGGCCGATGAAAACCCGATCACGTCGCGCACGCGGGTTCGTGCATTCAGCTGCCCTTTCATCGTGCGATCACGATTCAGGTCGGCACGCCGGTCGCGCCAATTCCCGAGTTCACATCGGCCGGGGAATAAATTGCAAACGGCAACCGGCGCGTGCGCGACGTCAGGCCCGTTTTAGAGCCATTTTTGCCGGGTGGGCGCTCGGCATGACATTTGCTATCGGAGGTAGAAGGGGGAACTTATTACCCCCTCAGCGCGGTTGGAACGACGCCCCACTCCCCGT
This sequence comes from uncultured Gammaproteobacteria bacterium, assembly GCA_963741255.1. Classification (GTDB taxonomy): domain Bacteria; phylum Pseudomonadota; class Gammaproteobacteria; order Steroidobacterales; family Rariloculaceae; genus FEN-1219. The sequence continues at coordinate 44,214 of CAVUHM010000010.1, forward strand.
TTCAATCGCTGCTTGAGGAGCCCGGCGCTAGCCGGGCTCCTTTTTCTTTTTCTAGTTATTGACTCCGGCATCACGGCTGATCCGTTCTTCGATCGCCTTTAGCGCATCCAGCTGTTGCCCGAGCGCGATCCGCTGGCGTTCTGCGGTCGCGAGCGTGGCGCGTATCACCGCAAGCTCCGATCAAGCTGAGCACTCCGAGGCTTTCCCCGACGAGCCTGCCCGACAGCGTGGTGCTCTCTGTGGCGGCCAGGTAACGCGCGCTGATCTGCCCATACAGAATGGAGATTAAGTCCGCATGAGCTGCGGGCTCGCTGCGCGTGTCCGTGAGCAGCACGAGCGCCTGCGCCAGCACGCGTCGGGGTCCGCCTCGGGGTGGCTCAACACCATCGAACAGCTGAATCGGCGGTACTGCTCGATGGCGACACCTCGTGCAGCGCGTGCAGCCGCTGATATTCCTGCTCGGCTCGCCTTCGCTCAAGGTTTGAACGTGATTTCCGAAGCGCAAGATCTCGGCGAGAGGTGGCACCCGCGATGTGCCGCTCGTGAGGCCAAGGCCGCTACACGCCGACAAGAGCGTTGCCAGCGACCCTATCGCGAGACACGTGAGGTACCCCTTGTGGACCCCCGATCGGAACGCTGACGCGAAAATGCGCCCCGGCCGCCGAACCGACGACTCTGATGTGACCATCGTGGAGCCTCCACATATTCCTTTCGCGTTATTCGATAGCCCGAGACCCGTGCCCTTCACGCTGGCGCGGTACTCCGCGCTTCCCTGTTGGAACGGCTCGAAGATTTGCTCGGTCTCGGATTCGTCGACGCCGGGGCCACTGTCCTCGACGTCGAGCACGGCGCAACTGCCGGCCGCCCGCAACGACACGTGGATGTTCCCGCCCTGCGGCGTGTACTTCGTGGCATTCGTGAGCAGGTTGTCGATGACGATCCGAAGGCGGTTCGGGTCGCCTCGAACCCTGACCGGGTCCAAGTCGGTCGCAACGGCGATGCCCTTCGCAGTCGACGTCAGCGCCTGGGCCGCCAGCACCGCTCGGATAATGGACTCGAGATCCACAGCGTCGACCATGTCGAGATCCGTGGCCACATTCTGGGTCTCGCTGAAGCGCAGCAGATCCTCGATCAGACGTTGAAGCTGCAAGCCGTTGGCGTGAATGATCCGCGCGACCTCGGCGTTCTCGTCGGAAGTGCCGCTCAGCTCCTCCGCGAGCAGCTCGGAGCCGGAGCGGATGGTCGTGAGCGGCGTCTTGAGCTCGTGGGAAATGTGCCGCAGGAACGCCATCTTCTGTTGCTCGAGCTGCTGGATTCTCTGCCGCAACCAATTCAGCAGCTCGCCGAGCTCTTGCACGTCGCGCGGCCCGTGCACGGTGATTCGTTGCTTGAGATCCTGCGCCCCGAGGCGCCTGATCGCGTGGCCGATTTCTTTCATCGGCCGCGTGATGAGCCCAAAAAACAATGCGGCCAAAAATAGTGTTCCGGGAATTACGGCTGCCGCCAGCACCAGCATCGTTCGCTGCACCCCGTCGGCTCTGCCGGTCAGGTCATCGATACGTGTGTCGATGAGACCTGCGCTCTCGGACAGCAGTGCTCGCGCGGTGTTGCTGACGTCCGTCCATGCAAGCGCGCCGTCGCCGCTCGGCACCGGCGCGCTCCACTGCGACGGCTCGGGTAACGCCTCGAACAAGATCCGCTCCTGTCGGACGAGATCAGCCAGGTGCTCCCGAGCACGCGGTGTGAATTGTCGGTCGTCCAGCGTTCGTAACGACTCGATCAACGCAGCACGCCGTTCGAGATAGATGGAATAGAAGTCTTGATCGCCCGTCACCTGGTACTGCAGGTAAGGTCGGCGCATCTCGATCAGATCGTTCAGCAGGCTGCGGCTTTGCTGCGTGACCTGTTGGGTCTCGCGCACGGCATCCTGGCCGAGCTCCGCGAGTCGATCGACCTGCATCACCGCCGTGACTACGGCACCGATCAGTGGAATCAGAGTGACTGACAGTCCGATCAGGATCAGCGCCGCGATGGATCTTGGTCGGAACACACGGTTCTTACGGCGCGATCATGAGTCGCCGTGCTCGCTGCGCCGAAACATCTCCGGCAGCAATGCATGCCGGTGCAGCAGTTTGTAGAACTCGGAACGGTTTCTTTCAGCGAGTCGCGCGGCCTGGGCGACGTTGCCGCAGGTCATTTCCAGTAGCTGCGACAAATACCCGAACTCGAACCGATCTCGCGCGGCCGCAAACGACAACAACGCCTTCTCGTTCGATCGCAGCGATCGCTCGACGAGGTTCACCGGAATGACCGCACTCGTCGCGAGCGCAACGCATTGGTCGACGACGTTGCGCAACTGTCGCACGTTGCCGGGCCAGCTCGCCGCCATCAACACCTCACTGGCGCTCTTCGAGAAGCCACGAACGTCGACGACCGGGCTCTTGATCTCGGCGCAGGCGTTCTTCAAGAAATGCTCGGCGAGCAGCGGGATGTCTTCGCGCCGCTCCGCGAGCGGTGGGATCGTCAGCGTGACGACGTTGAGGCGGTAATAAAGATCGTGGCGGAAGACCTTCGCCGCGACCGCCGTTTCGAGGTCCTGATGCGTCGCGGAAATCACGCGCACGTCGACGCGGGCCGGCTTGACCGCGCCGACGGCGCGAATCTCCTTCTCTTGCAGCATCCGCAGCAGCTTCGCTTGGAACTGCAGCGGCATGTCGCCGATCTCGTCGAGAAACAGTGTGCCCTCGTGGGCGGCCCTAATCAGACCCTCGCGCGACTGCACGGCTCCCGTGAACGACCCCTTCTCGTGCCCGAACAGCTCGGCTTCGAACAGGGTTTCCGGGATCGCAGTGCAATTGACCGGGATCAGCGCCTTGGCCGCACGCCGACTGGCTCGATGAATCGCGCGCGCGAGCAACTCCTTGCCCGTGCCGCTCTCGCCGCGAATCAGGACGGTCGCATCGGTCTGCGCCACGCTCCAGGCTTCGCGCAGCAGCCCTTCCATCGCCGAGCTGTGCGAAACGATCTCCTTGCGCCACTCCGCATCGTCGAGCGACAGCTCGGCCTCGCAGCGGAACAACCGCGATGCTTGCTCGATCGCCGACACGAGCTCTTGTCTATCGAACGGTTTAGTCAGATAAGCGAAAACGCCGCGCTGCGTGGCTTCGACGGCATCGGGGATGCTGCCGTGTGCCGTCAGCACGATCACCGGCGTGGTCGGCTCGCGGTCGCGAATCGCATCGAACAATGCGAGGCCGTCCATGCCGGCCATTCGCATGTCCGTCACGACGACGTGAGGTCGAAACGAAGGTAGTGCTGCGAGCGCGCTGCGTCCGTTGTCGGTCGCCTCGACGTTGTAGCCTTCATGTCGCAGACGAATCGCCAGAACTCGCAAGAGACTCTGATCGTCGTCGACGAGCAACACCTTGCGGTGTTGGGCGGCAGCAGCAACGTTCGTGTCCATTGCCCAGTCCTTCGATCACTGTCCCTGCTGTGTAATGTAATCCACGAGCGTTTGCCGATGCCAAATGTCTCCAATCACCTACATTTGCTAAAACGGGTAGGAGATTTCCTACGCATCGCTGCGATTTTTTTCACGCCTTGTCCAACTCGCTGCGCGCGTTCGCTTCAGTAGGCGCGCTCATCCCGAAAGAGTAATGCGACTGTTTTCACGAGGATCTTCAGGTCCAGCAACCAGTTCCAATGCCGCATGTATTCGAGGTCGTACTCGACACGCCGCTTCATGTCGTCGAGCGTGGCCGTTTCGCCGCGACAACCATTGACCTGCGCGAGCCCGGTTATTCCCGGCGTCACTTTGTGACGGACCATGTAGCCGTTGATCAGCTTCCGGTACTCCTCGTTGTGCGCGACGGCGTGGGGTCTGGGACCGACCAGGCTCATCGTTCCCGACACCACGTTCAGTAGCTGCGGCAGCTCGTCGAGCGACGTGCGGCGCAGAAACCGGCCCAAGCGGCGTCACACGCGGGTCGTTGCGAGTCGCTTGCACGATGCGTCCATCGTTCTCGGTCACGGTCATCGTGCGAAATTTGTGGACCGCGAATTGCTCGCCGTCGAGCCCGTAACGGCGCTGCTTGAAGATCACGGGGCCCGGCGACGTGAGCTTGATTGCCGCCGCGATCGCGAGCATCACCGGTAGCGCGCAGAGAAGCAGCAACGAGCCGAACACGATGTCGGTCGCGCGTTTCGCAAACGCGTGCGAGCCGTGGAGCGGTGATTCGCACAGCGCGATCACGGGAACGCCGTCGATCTCGTCGCTACGCGCCTGAATCAAGTCTTGTAGAGCGATATTCGGAATCAGATAGATCGACGACGTCGTGTCGCGGAGGCTGTCGAGGAGCTCGCGCGTGCTATCGGCTTCGATCGGGAGCGCCAAGAACACGACGTCGATTCGAAATTGGTTTACGTAGTCGTGAACGCTTTGCCGGGCCGAGATTAAAGCTTTCGCATCGCGCGCATCGTGCTGCAGCTCGAAGGCACGTTCGATGTGCAACCCGAGCTCCGGGCGGTTCTTGACCGTCTGCACGAGCCGCGCGCTCATGTAGCTGCTGCCGACAATCACGGCCCTGCGCGCGTTGCGCGGCGACGCGGCAACTGCCCTGCCCCAGGCGTTCACAATCGTCAACGCGGCCACTATCACCAGCGGCGTGATCGTGAACCACAACAGCAACGCTCGTCGCGAGAAGCTCGCAGAGGTTTTCGTTGCGTAGGCGATCAACAACAGCGTGCCGACGACGGCGCCCCATTCGACGACTGTTTTCCCAACGACGGACAGCGGACCGGACGTGGACACGAGCTGCGGCCGTTGATCCCTACCGATCGCGATCCACACGAGCAGCGCGGATACCAACGCGAGCGCCACGTAGCTGTCCGTGAACCGCACACCGAGCAGCTGCGTCAACGCGACCAGTACCGCGGTCGACACGAGCGGCGGCAGAAGCATCCGCACGGTCGCGAAAAACGCCAGTTGAGTCTCCGTCTTCGAATACACAGCGCCGACCCTGAATTCGTTGCGCCGAAAAAACACTTCGGCACTGAAAACGATGCAAGCGATGTGCCAGGCGACGCGGGGGAGAGCGCGCGGGAGCCCGTTGTAATCGCATTCGTAGGTGTTGTCGCCCTGCGACATCGAGCGGCTCGTCGCTCAGCCCAGATTCCGCGCTATTCGTGCCGCCTGTGGCGCACGTTCGGTCCGAGGCGCTCACCAGAGATCCCGGCATGGGAATTGCAAAGCAATCTGCGGGTTCGCTGAGGGATATAGCGTGGCGCGACAAATCGTATGGAAGCGAAGCCCGATCGCCGCGTGGGCGCGTGACGACAGCACCACCGCACGCGTCGCCAAGCGACTACGGATTCTGTTCGTCACCTCGGACAAGTTTCCGCCATTTCGACCTGCGGCGAAGGCGATCGTCGCCGACGGCATCGCGGCTCGTGGCCACGGCGTCGATTGGGTTTTGCAAGCGGCGGACACGCGGACCTCTGCGGGCGCGCGGCACTTTCGGAGCGGCGTTGCGTTCGTAGCGCCAACCAATCCGGGCCGCACGCGGCTCGCGCGGGTGCGCAAACACTGGTATGACCTGCGCAACGATTGGACGATCTTGCGCCTGCTGCGCGAGCAGCAGTACTCGCTCGTGCAGATCAAAGACAAGTACATCGCAGCGATCATCGCGATCGCCGCCGCGAAGCTTCACAACGTTCCCGTGTTCTTCTGGCTCACCTACCCGCACGGCGAGGCATCGACGTACGCGGCATCGCAAGGTGTTGCTCGCTACGCGCTTCTGTACGCGCTGCGCGGTCACATCCAACAGTGGTTGCTGTACCGCGTAATCCTGCGCTCGTGCGATCACGTCTTTGTGCAGAGCAAGCAAATGCGTCGCGACATCGCGGCGCGGGGCATTGCCCCGGAGAAGATGACGGCGGTGCCGAGCTCGGTGAATCTCGCGCGAGATCGATGCCGCACTCGCCAACCCAACGCCGGTGCCGCGGCCGAAAACCATCGTGATGCTGGGCACGCTGCTGCGCGAGCGGCGTCTCGACATTCTCGTGCGCGCGCTCGCCCACGTGCGCCGCACGATTCCTGACGCGGAGCTCGTGTTCGTCGGCGGCGGCGAGAACCCCGAGGACGAGACACTGTTGTGGCGGGAAACCGAGCGGCTCGGTCTGCAAGGCGCCGTCACGATCACGGGCTGGTTGCCGATGCGCAAAGCGTGGGAGCGTGTGCGCGCCGCGGGCGTCTGTGTGTCGCCGTACTACCCCACCGACATCCTACGCTCGACGTCGCCGACGAAGCTCGTCGAATACATGGCTCTCGGCAAAGCCGTCGTCGCGAACACGCATCCCGAGCAATCCACCGTCATTGAGAGCAGCGGTTGCGGCTTGGTGTGCGAATGGGACGACGCTGCGTTCGCGAGCGCGATAGTCCACGTGCTCTCGGATCACGCCGCCGCCGACGCGATGGGTCGAGCCGGCCGACTGTTCGTCGAGCGCGAGCGCACGCACTCGGCAATGACCGATCTCGTCATGAAGACCTATCGTGACGTGCTTCGAAAACGTGACGAGCGAACACCGGCCGCGCTCTCGCCGCTGCCGGCCGAGCAGCTGAAGTCCCCCGTCCGGGGCCAATCTCGAGGCCCACGCGCCGATGATTAACGCTCAAAGAGGAGATCGAAATGCGTCATGGTGTCGATATCACGATGATTCCCAACTGCGCGCCGCACGCGCGCCACCGCCGTGCAGGCGACGTGCTTGCGCGCTTCGAGTTGCCGAAACGGCGCTACGTGCTGTGCGTCGGGCGGATCGACCCGGGCAGACGACAGCTCGATCTGATCGACGCGTTCGAGACCGCGCGCATCTCGGGTTGGAAACTCGTACTCGTCGGCAGTGCACCGCCGAAGGACGAGTACCTGGCCCGGCTCGAAAACCGCGCGAGCGTGAACCCCGACATAGTGCTAACCGGCTACCAGGAAGGCCCGGCGCTGCGCGAGCTGTATTCGCACGCGGGGCTGTTCGTGCTGCCGTCGGCGGCCGAAGGGCAACCTATCGCGCTGCTCGAGGCGGCCAGCTACGGAGTGCCGATCTTCGCGAGCGCGATTCCCGCGAACCTTTTCGTGCCTCTGCCGCGTGACCGTTTCTTCCCCGTCGGCGACATTACGGCGCTGGCGCGGCTCTTGCGCAGAGCCGCCGCCGACCCCTCCGCGATCGAGCAACGCTACCAGAGCGTCGTCGCCGCGCTGCAGGTCGGATAACCGAGTCGGTGTCGGGGATGGGCAACACCGACGAAACGCTGCTCGAACGACCTCGCAGGCCTTCACGTCTGCCGCGGCAATGCTCGTCCGCTAATTTACCGTATCCCCGCAACCCCGCGGCGTTGCTCGGTGCCGCGAATCGACGTTGTCGATCGACGACACATCGAAAGGCCACGCACACGCAAAACTGCGCCCGTGGGGCCGGCACGCGTCTTGCAACCTTCCGTCCCGAGGAACGGATGGTCCGCGCCTCGAACACGAGTCGACCCTTATGGAGGATCTGCAATGAACAAGTATGTAGGAATGCTCGCACTCGGATTGTCGAGCCTCGCACTCGCCCAGGCGCTGCCGCCGTTCGAGCAGGTGGATGCGAACCGCGATGGCCGAATCAGCGCGACCGAAGCGGCCGCTGTCGAAGGCTTGGACTTCCGCACCGCGGATGCCAACCAGGACGGCATGCTGAGCCGTGAAGAGTACGACGCGTCCAAGAAGAAAGAGTAAGCAACGTTAGACGCGGATCAACGGGACCTAAGAAGGTCCCGTTGATCCGTCACTTACTCAGGCAGCGCGAACGCGATCAGCTCCCCCGCGTAGTCGTTGCCGCTCACGGCGATCACGAGGTATTGGCGGCCGTCGAGCATGTAGGACATCGGCGAGCCGCTTTGTGGCGCCGGTAATTGCACGGCCCCGAGCTCGCGTCCGGTCCGCTTGTCGTACGCTCGAAGCATGGAGCCGCGCGTGCCATCCGGTGTCGGGCCGTAGCCCGGCTCTGCCGCAATCAGCAGCGTCTTCGTCGCGAGCGCTCCGGGCGGTTGACCCGCGCGTCCGGTGCGGCCGATCTCGACGCCGGCGAGCGCCGGATGATTCGTGACGTTCTCGGGCGTCGCGCCGTTCGGGATCTCCCACAGCACTTCGCCCTTCGTGAGATCGATCGCCGCGATCGTGCCGTACGGCGGCTTGATCAGCGGCAACCCCTGCACGCTCAGGTTGCGTACACCGCCGAACGCACCCGCGTCGGGTCCGGAGACAGATGCCGTGCGGCATCACGGACCCCTCGTCGTATCGACAGATCGTCATGCTGTTCACGCCGACGCTCGCGGTCACATAAACAATGTGGCTGTCGGGGTCGTATGAGCCGCCAGGCCAGTTGCTGCCGCCCATGACCATCAAGGTGGATGTAGGCCCGTTCGGATTGAACGGCATTGCGGGCGTGTAGATCGGACCCGATTCGATGCGGAGCCACGATTCTCTCCGCCTCTGCGCGGAGCTCCGGCGTGAAATCGATCAGGTCGTCGCGCTCGATTCCCTGCTGCCCGTAACGGATCGTCGGGATGGGCTGCGTTGGCGAATACCATTCGCCCGGCACGTTGCCTTGCGGCACGGCGACCTCAGGGATAGGCCACACCGGCTCGCCCGTCTCGCGATTCAGCACGAACAGAAGACCTTGCTTCGTCGCCTGCGCGAGCGCTTTCACGGTCCTCCCGTCCTTGACCGCGTCCACGAGAATCGGCGCGGTCGGGATGTCGTAGTCCCACAGCGGATGATGCGACGTTTGAAAGTGCCAGCGATATTTCCCGGTCTTGATCTCGACGGCGACGACGCTCTCGCCATAAAGGTTCGCACCGGGCCTTAAGCCCCCGTACATGTCGCCGTACGGAGATTCGACGGGCAGGTAGGCGAGCCCGAGCTCCTCGTCGGCCGAGATCGTGGCCCATACTCCGGCGTTGCCGCCGCCGACCTCCGCGGAGCCGTTCAGCCATGTCTCGTAGCCAGGCTCGCCGCGCCGCGGCACGGTGTGAAACGTCCACAACAACTTGCCGGTCACTACGTCGAAGCCGCGGATGTAGCCGACCACGTTCTTGGCCTGATCGGGTGGTGCGAGCGGCGTGTGGGCGGCCGGAACCATGATGACGTTCCCCGCGATCGTCGGCGGGGAGTTCGTGCCGATCTGACTTCGATCCCAGTCGTCGCCCTGATCGAGGGATGCCTTGAGATCGACGATGCCGGCATCGCCGAAGCTCTCGACGAGCCGCCCAGTGCTCGCATTCAACGCGACGAGCTGATAACCCGGTGTCACATAGACGACTCGCTTGTCGTCGCCGCGCCGCCAGAACGCGAGCCCGCGCCCGGACAGCTGGCGAGGCGCCTCTGCGCCACGCGCACCCTCGTTCAACGCATAGACCCAGAGTTGCTCGCCGGTGGCAGCATCGAGGGCCGTGACGGCTCGGCGCGTCCCACCGTCGTGTAGAGAACGCCATCGATGACGAGCGGCGTGCTCTGGAAGCGCGTCTCCGGAGTCGGCCCCATGTTCGCGACGCTGAACCGCCACGCGATCTCGAGCGCGGCGAAGTTCGTCGCATCGATCTGGTCGAACGGCGCGTAACGCGTGTGACCCAAATCGCCGCCGTAGGTCGGCCATTCTCCGCCCGCCGTTTGCGCATTCACGGCCTTCAGCGCCAACGAGTGATACAACGACAGCGACTCGCGCGAGAAACGAGCTTGCATCGAAAGCCCCCCGGGACGAATTGCGCTCCATACTAGGAGCGCGTGCGTTTCAGGGTCAACGCGGGCCGTTCAGCGCGATCAAGGTATATCGTCCCGTCGTGGCGACGAACGGCGATCGCATCGCTGTCGCGCTCGCCGCGAGCGCGGGCGTAAGCAGAGCTGGCGCAGCGCGCGCTTGAGTTGCCCCATCGCAAGTCCTCACGTGATGTGTTCCCCGTTGAGCTTCGAAGCAACCGGCATGCCAACACCGCGCGCTATCGCAACACGTTGATCAGACGGGATATGACCCGGCGATCCGCTGCACTCGGCGATCCCCGGTTCCCAGGATTGGGCCGGGCCATCTCGACTCCGGACGCCGGCAGCAACGCGAATCCGAACTCTCTGCGTCGGCGAATAGCTGAGCGACGGACGCTTCCATCGCGGGCACGCTGCGAGCGACACTGTGCGTCGGGAGATCTTCGATGAATGCGCTGAACAACGTTGCCGCCGAGGTGCTCGAGACAAGCGCTACAGGCTATGCCGCCGCGGCGCTGGCAGTGCTTCGGCCCGGCACCGGTGCAGCGCCGCCGGGTGGCGACGGAGCCACGTGGAAGACGCACTTCGCACAACGCGTCCTCGAGCTCGCAGCTGCCGTGCGCGTCGACCAGCCGGTTCTGTTTGCGCGGCGCATCGCCTGGCTGCGCCGAGCGGCCCGTGCCCGCGGCGCCGGCGAGCAGGATCTGAAGCGCGCATTGGTATCGTTGCGCACAGCCTTGCAGCGCGAGATGCCGGACGATCTTCAGCCTGCGATCACGCCGGCACTGGATCTCGCCGTCAGCGCATTCGACGACGCGCTTGCGGCCGATCCCGTTGCGCTCGACGCCTCGAAGCCGGTCGATCGACTGGCGCTCCAGTATCTTGCGCTGTGTCTTGAGGGCAAACCGCACGAAGCCGTCGAGCTCGTGCTAGCGGAGCTCGATCGCGGCCTAGCGCCAGTCGTGATCTACACGCAGGTGTTGCTCGCCGCCGAGAAGGAGATCGGCCAGCTCTGGCACGTCGGTGACGTGAGCATCGCCGAGGAGCACCTCGTCAGCGAGACGACGCGCGAGCTCATGGCGTTGATCGTCGCGAAGCACGCGCCGCCACGCCCTCGCGGCAATTCATTGATCGCGGCCTCGGTGGCGGGCAATGCGCACGACATCGGTTTGCGAGCCGTTGCGGATTTGTTCCGACTCGCGGGCTGGCGGTGTCTCTACCTCGGCGCCAACGTGCCGGCCGCGGAGATCGCGCGCGCGGCTGAGACCTTCGACGTCGAGCTCGTGGTGCTCAACGCCACGCTCGCGACACAGCTCAAGTCGCTCGGCGAAGCACTCGAGACGATTCGCCGGCTCGCGCCGCAGCGCAAGATCCTCGTCGGCGGACTCGCGTTCGAAGGGGTCCCAGATCTGTCGCGGCAGCTCGGTGCCGATGGCCATGCAGCGACGATCGATACGGCCGTCGCCATCGGCACTGCGCTCGTCGAGCAAGCGCAATAGACCGCACTCAGCGCGCGGCGGTGGGCAGCGGCCTCACGAACTGAGCGGCGCTGCGCTCGAGGCGCGCGCGCAAGGCGCTCGGTAGCACGCCTCCACTACCGAGCGCGGCGAGACACACGGCCGCAGCGGCGTGCTCGTAGGCGTCCGGGTCGACCTCGGTTGCAGCCGCGAGCAGGCGCTCGAGCTCCTGCGCGGCCGCGGCGTCGAGCCCCTCGGTCGCGCGTGCGAGCAAGAGATCGTCGAGCCGTCGGCGCGCGTCGCGGGCCATTTCAGTCGTCCTCCACGGGAGGCGCTTCGGCGCCCAGCAACGCACGAATCTTGATGAGCCCGCGGCGCATCTGCGTCTTCACGGTCCCGAGGGGCTTGCCAGTCTCGGTGGCGATCTCGGCATGCGTGAGACCCTCGACCAGTCCCAAGAGCAGAATCTGCCGCTCACCCTCGCCGAGCTGCGCGAGCGCGCGCGCCGCGCGGGCCGATTCGACGGCCAGCGCGCCCGAGTCGGGTGCCGCGAGAGCCGCACCGACAACGATGCTCCTCGTCGAACTCCTCGGTCTGCGGGCGGCGCTTGCGCGCACGCATGCGGTCGATGAGCCGGCGGCGAGCGATGGTCGTGATGAACACGGCTTCGGAACCCATCTTCGCGTCGTAGCGCGCGGCGGATTTCCAGATCTCGAGGAAGATTTCCTGGGTCGCATCCTCGGCATCGGCAGCCGAATAGCTGAGACGGCGCGCCAGCGACCACACGAGACCGCCGTACGCGTCCATGCATTCCTTGACGGCAGCCGAATCGCCGGCAGCGATACGCTCGAGCAGCGCCTGAGTCACGCGAACAGAATGCTCTTGGGTCCGACGTCCAGCCTGACGCCGCGACACGAGCGAGTCAACGCGGGCCGGCGTCTGCTCAGCGAGCGGTTCTCGCGGCGGCGTAGCGTTCAAGCGCGCGCTTGCGCGCTACAGAGTGGTCGACGATCGGGCGCGGATAGTTGTCGCCGAGCGTGAGACCGGCCGCGGCGATCTCGAGCGGACCGGCGAGCCATGGGGCGTGAATGACGGCCGTGGGAAGGCCCGCACGTCGCGTGCGACGCGCAGCGCGTGGGACAGCGCGGCGTGATCGTCGGTTCGTAGATCGCGCCGAAACCACACGAGCGAGCGCGCAACGTCCGTGGGCATCCTAGGGCGACGCCACGCCCGGCAGGTCGATCCTGCAGTCGGGCTTCACGAGCAACAGCTGCACGTCGCCGATCGCGCGCTCGCGGAAGCCGGCTTCGCAGTAGCAGAAGTAGTACTCCCACATGCGCATGAACGTCTCCGGGAACCCGAGCGCACGGATCTCGGCGGCGCGTGTCGCGGAAGCGCTCGCGCCAATGCGCGAGCGTCGTCGCGTAGTGCGGGCCGATGTCCTCGAGGTGCGCGATGCGCAGGTCCGTGGCACGCGTGAGCACCGCGCTCATGTTCGTCACCGACGTGAGGCAGCTGCCGGGAAAGATGTAGCGCTGAATGAAGTCGACGGATCGGCGCGCGCGATCGTAGCTGCCGGTCGTCGATCGTGATCGCCTGGAGCAGCATCGCGCCATCGGGCTCGCAGCATCTCGGCGCACTTGCGGAAATACGCTGGCTGATACTCGTGACCGACGGCCTCGATCATCTCGATCGAGACGAGCTTGTCGAACGTGCCGTGCACGGCCGGATCGAGCTCGCGGTAATCCGCGAGCAGCACGGTGACGCGGTCGGCGAGACCGGCCTCGCGCACGCGCCGGCACGCGAGCTCGTGCTGCTCGCGCGAGATCGTCACCGACGTGATGCGGCAGCCGAAGTTGCGCGCGGCGTGCAGCGCGAAGCCGCCCCAGCCCGTGCCGATCTCGAGCAGCTGGTCCGTGGGCGACAGCTTCAAGCTTGCGGCAGATGAGCTCGTTCTTGGCTGCCGACGCCTCCTCGAGCGTCGCCGTCGGAGCTCGCGAAAATCGCTGCCGAGTACATCAACGACGGATCGAGCCACATCGCGAAGAACTCGTTGCCGAGATCGTAGTGCGCGGCGATGTTGCGGCGGCTGCCCGCGCGCGTGTTGCGATTCAGCCAATGCAGAGCGCGCTGCGAGCGGTGCCTTGAGCGCGCGCCGCACCGGTCTCGAGGCCGTCGAGGACGGCGCGATTGCGCACCAGCACCCGTATGACGTTCGTGAGATCGTCCGCGTCCCAGTAGCCGCAGCATGTACGCCTCGGCCGCACCGATCGAGCCGCCGAACGCGAGCTCGGCGAACGTGCGCGCGTCGTGGATGCGCACCGTCGCAGCGGGCACGGTCGCCGCGGGCGCGCCGAAGCGCCACTCCTCGTCGCCCGCGATCACGCGCAGGCTGCCGACTGTCGATGCGGGCCGAGCCGCGCGAGCACCGCGCGGCGCGCCAAGGCTGTCGAGCCAGCTCGGTGCGTGCCGCGCCGCCGTCGGCGCGCTCGACCACCATGCTCTTGACGCTCATCGTGACCTCGCGGGGACGCTTGCTGGGATGCACATAGGTGCGGCAGCCGCGCAGCTTGAGCTTGAGCGCCTGCCAATAGATGCCGGCAATGACCTTCAGCGTCATGAGCGGGTACACCACGAGCACGCACGCGAGCCGCCGGCGCGTGAGCTCGCGGCGCCGAAGGTCGAGCACGGCGTTGAACAGCGCGCCGCCCATCGTGCGTCACGCCCATGGCTGACGCCGAGGCGCCGCGTCGGCGCCGAGAACGACCAGTCGTAGCTCACGTCCATCGGCATGAACGGCGAGACGTGCAGGGCCTTCTCCGTCGTGAAACGCTCGCACCGCCGCACCGCCGGCGTCGAGCACGTAGCAGTGCCGCTCGCCCCACGGCGTGTTGCGCACCTCGGCCACGATCGTCTCGACCACCTGCGCCGTCCGCGGCGAAGCAGTAATAGAAGCTCACGGGATTGAAGCCGTAGCCGAAGTAGCGCGGGTGCGTGAGCAGGCGAATCGGCCCTTCCGGTCGCTTACCGATCCGGCTCGCGACGAGCCGCCGCACGCTCTCGTCGAGCGGCTCGCGCGGGTCGCCCAAGTAGTCGGCGCGCCGGAACCAGGCGAGCGCCGGCCGCGTCGCCGACCACAGCCACCGCCCGGCGAATACGCGCGGCAGCTCGGCGAGATCGAGATAGAGCATGAATAGCCGATAGCGAAACGCGTGCGCCACGGGCGCCGACGCGCGTATGACTAACCTGCCCTTCGTAGATGCAGCTCTGCATGTCTCACCCGTTCGTTGAAATGCGCGACGGCCGCGAGCGCGCTGACGACGCCGTCCTCGTGAAAGCCGTTGCGCCAGTACGCGCCGCAGAAATACGTGTTGCGCTCGCCGTCGATCTCGGCATGGCGCCCCTGCGCGGCGACCGCTGCCGCGTCGAATAGCGGGTGCTCGTAGCGATAGCGCCCGAGCACGCGCTCCGGCGCCACGCGTCCCGCGTCGTTGAGCGTGACGCACAACTCGGCGGGCGCCGCGAGCCGTTGCAGCGTGTTCATGTGATAGGTGACGAGCGGCGGCGCCTCGGCGCGCCGACGACGCGGTAGTTCCAGCTCGCCCACGCGCGCCGGCAGCGCGGCAACAGGCGCTCGTCGGTGTGCAGCACGGCCTCGTTGCTCCTGATAGCGGATCGCGCCGAGCACCTCGCGCTCGGCGGCGCTCGCGTCCGTGAGCAGCGCCGAGCGCTTGGTCGCTGTGGCAGGCGAAGAACACGGCATCGAATATGCTCGGGCTCGGCCGCGCGCGTGCGCACGACGACACCGCGCGGCCCGCCGCGTGACCGCCGTCACGGCGCAGCGCGTGCGGACGCGCTCGCGATGCCCGGCGACGAGCTTGTCGACGTAACGCGCCGAGCCGCCGCGGATCGTCCGCCACTGCGGCCGGTCGTCGATCGACAACATTCCGTGGTTGGCGAAGAAGCGCAGCAGGAATCGCGCCGGCATCGCCGTGACGCTGCCCGGCGGCGCCGACCAGATCGCGGCCGTCATCGGCACGACGTAGTCGTCGACGAGCTCGCGCGAGTAGCGGTGCGCGGTCGAGAAGTCCGCCGAGCGTCGCCGTGTCGTTACCCGTCGCGAGAAACGCGTGCGCGTCGCGCCCGAACCGCACGATGTCGGCGAGCATGCGGTAGAAGCGCGGCCGCACGAGATTGCGCCGGTCCGCGAACAGCGCCTGCCAGCGACGTGCCGTTGTACTCGAGCCCGGTGACGCTCGGAGCTCACGCTGAAGCTCATCGACGTCGGCTGCGACTCGACGCCGAGCTCGGCGAGCAGCGCGATGAAGTCCGGATAGGTCCGATCGTTGAACACGATGAAGCCCGTGTCGACGGCGTAGCGCTGCCCCATGAGCTCGACGTCGACGGTGTGCGTGTGGCCGCCGACGTAGTCCGCGGCCTCGAACACCGTCACGTCGTGCTCGCGCGCGAAGCCGGTAGGCGGCGGTGTTGCCGGCGATGCCGGCGCCGACGATCGCGATCTTCACGCGTGCGCGCTCCCGCGTGGCCGCCAGCACCGCGGCCGGCACGGGGCGCAGCTCCCAGACGAGCCCCGTCAGCGCGAGCGCGCGCAACGCGTAGTACGTGAGATCGATCTCCCACCAGCGAAACCCCTGGCGCGCCGCGGCCGGAAAGCGGTGGTGGTTGTTGTGCCAGCCCTCGCCGAGCGTGAGCAGCGCGAGAACCAGGTTGTTGCGGCTGTTGTCGCGCGTGGCGAACGCGCCGGCTCCCGAGCGTGTGGGCCAGTGAGTTGATCGCGAAGGTCGCGTGCCACACGGCCACCGTCGACACGGCGAAGCCCCAGACGAGCGAGCTGCAACCCGTTCGTGCCCGAGCGACGGCGCGAAGCGCTCGAGCGCGGCGCCGGCCGCATACAACGCCGCGGCGAGCAGCGCCGGCACGGCGGCGTCGAAGCGATCGAGCAGCGCGAGCTCGCGATAGACGCGCGAGGTCGCGCACGAGCTCGATCTTGGTCGGGAAGTTGGCGCGCGCGAGGAACCAGCCCATGTGGCTCCAGAGGAACCCGTGCTGGTGCGGCGAGTGCGCATCGCCGGGCCGGTCCGAGTGCGCGTGATGGTGACGATGATGCGCGGCCCACCACAGCGGCCCGCGCTGCACGGCCGACGCACCGAGCAGCGCGAACACGAGCTGCAGCGGCGCGCGACGTCTTGAACGCGCGATGCGAGAAGTAGCGGTGATAGAAGGCCGTGACGGCGAACATGCGCAGCGCGTAGAGCGCGACGGCCGTCGCGACGGCCACGGCGCTCGTGCCCACCCACAGGCACGGCGACGCACGCCACGTGCAAGCCCGACGAACGGCACGACGCGCAGCCAATCGATGCGCTCGGGCTCGTCGCCGGCCACGCCGGCCGAGTTGTCGAACCACGCGAGCAGCTGGCGCCACCAGGCGCTACGAGTTTCGGCGACGCTCACCATCGATGCGGCACTCGTGCTGACGCTTCGTGGCGTCGTAGCCGAGCTCGCGGATGAGCGTCGAGGAATCGCTCGTAGTCCGCCGTCCGGAATCTCGGGCGTGCGCGCCATGAGCCACACGTAGTCGCGCTTGCGTGCGGCCGATGACCGTCTGCGAATAGTCGGGATCTAGATAGACGATCCGATACTCGGCCTTGATCGGCCAGACGAACTGCATGCCCCAGACGGCCGGCGACTGCGTCGCTCACGAAGCCGCGCGGCCGGTACTCGACGAGCTCGCCGTCGAACGCAGCCGCGTCGGAACGTGAAGGTCGTGTCGATCGTGCCGTCCGCAGTCACGTCGATAGGTTTCGACGGCGTTGTGCGCGCCGCGCTCGAGGAATGTCGGAATGCTCGCCTGCACGTACCAGCGGCCCATGAAGCGATCGAGGTCGACGTGCGCGACGGTTGGAATCGGCGGCTCGCGCACACCCGTTCGCAAGCAACGCCGCGAGCGCGACGCACGCGCTGCGGCCGGACCGAGGAGATCATGTCGTTCCCGGCCATGTTCAGGCCTCCGAGATCGACGCGAGCGCGCGTCACGCTCGGCTTGCGCGGCGGCAGCGGCAGGAACGCGCTCGTGCGCCGAACGTAGTCGGCATAGGCGGGACGGCGGTCGGCGATCGTCTGCTCGAGCAGCGCCACGCCCGACACGCGCAGCAACAGCCACGTCATCAGCAACGGCGAGACGAGCGACCACCAGCCGCCCGCAGCGAGGCCGAGGCAGCCGAACCCCCACCACACGCAGCACTCGCCGAAATAGTTCGGATGACGCGAGTAGCGCCACAAGCCCGCGATCGAGCACGCGACCGCGGTTCGTGGCGTCGCGCTTGAAACGCGCGAGCTGCCAGTCGGCGACGCTCTCGAACAGCGAGCCCGCCGAGCGCGAGCGCGAGCGCCGAGCGACATCGAGCGCGCCGAGCGGCGCGACGCCGCGTTGCGCCGCGAGCAACGGCAACGAGACGAGCCACGCGAGCACGGCCTGCAGGCCGAACACGAGATAGAGACTCTTGAAAGCGAAGTTGGGCTCGTTGCGGCGGCGGATTTCGCGGTAGCGGTAGTCTTCGCCGGCGCCCGCGTTGCGCGTCGTGATGTAGACCGCAAGCCGCAACGCCCAGACGCCGACGAGCGCGAGCACGAGCGCGCCGCGCGCCGTGAGCTCGGCGAACGGCCAGGCATAGACAAGCGCGGCGAACGCGAAAAGCGGCGCCCCAGAGGCTGTCGACGATGCTCACGTCGCGCTTCGCGACGCTGACGAGCCACGTGGCCGCGGCCGCCACGAGCAGCACGCCGAGACCGAACAGATAGCGCATCGAGATCAAACATGTGACGGCTCCATGCGCGGCTCGCGCCGTCACGCCGTCGAAGCGCGCCGCGAGCGCGACGGTCACGGGCAGCAGCACGGCCCACGCGGCTGCTTGCACGCCGAGCGCGGCCAACGGGCTCGACGAGCCGCAGCGCGCCGAGCGCTTCGCCGGCCGCATAGCAGAGCGGGCCGACGACGACGCCGAGCGCGACGCCGAGCCAGCGCCGTGCGCGCAGCCAGCGCAGCGACACGTTGAGCGTCGTCGCGAACGCGAGCCACAGCGCCGCGATCCAGTAACGGCGCACCGCCGAGTGCACGCGACGCCGCCGCGGTACTCGATGAGCCCGAGAGCCGCGGGCACGATGTCCCACGCGGTGCCGAGCGCGGCAACGGCCACAACCGCGACGAGCTCGCGCCGCCGCCGCGCGGCCATCGTCACGTGGCACGCCACGAGGACGAGAGCAGCGACCGGCCCGACCCAAAGCCGTCCCACAGCCGCACCGCCCACCGTGCCGAGCCAGGCCGCTTGAAATGCCAGCACGTTCATCGCGAGCCGCGCGCCGCTCACGCCGCGCCGCGGCGCGCAAACAGGTAGTGGCTCACGTACCACTCCTGGCCGCCGGCGTAGCCGAAGAGCTCGGCGCACGCCATGAAGAACATGCGCCAACGCTGCTCGCCACTGCTCCGACGTTGCGCGGCGCCGTAGGTCGCTGCGAGGATCGGGCGCACGATGCGCTCACGCGCGTCGAAGTTCGCGAGCCACGCATCGGCCGTCTTGCGGTAGTGCGTGCCGCTCCAGCGCCAGCGCTGCTCGAGCTCGAGATGGCGTTGGAAACGCAACGGCAGATCGTCGCTCGGCATCATGCCGCCCGAGAAGAAGTGGCGGCTCATCCAGTCGGCGGGCCCCGTCGTCGACGAACTCGTAGGGCGTGCTGCGGTGGCAGAAGATGTGCACGAAGAGCTTGCCGGCGGGCCGAAGCCAGCTCGCGACGCGCTCGAACAGCACGCGCGTAGTTGCGCATGTGCTCGAACATCTCGACGGAGACGACGCGATCGAAGCGCTCGGCCGTCGTAAACGTGTTCATGTCGGCGACGACGACCCGCACGTTGGCGAGCCCGCGCTCGGCCGCCACGGCCGCGATGTGCTCGCGCTGCGGGCGCGAGTTCGTGACGGCGACGATCGTCGGCATGCGGATAGCGCCGCGCCATGTAGAGCGTCAGCGAGCCCCAGCCGCAGCCGAGCTCGAGGATGCGCTGGCCGTCGGCGAGCTCGGCGCGCGCGCAGGTCGTCTCGAGCGCGGCCTCCTCGGCCTCGGCCAGCGTCGTGACGCCCGGCCGGCCAGTAGCAGCAGCTGTACTTGCGGTGCGGACCGAGCGCGGCGGCGAAGAGCTCGGGCGGCAGCTCGTAGTGTTGCTCGTTCGCGAGGTGCGGCAGCGGCGCCACGGGCGCCGCGCGCATCGCCCTCGACGAACGCCTCGAGCCGGGCCGCCGCACGCTCGCAATCGGCCGCCTCGAGGTCGTCGAGCCGCTGCCGAACGAGCCGGCGGATGCCGAAGCGGACCGCGGCGTCTGGCGCGGCGCCGCTTTCGGCCCAATCGACCATGTGCTTCGTTGCACTCATGGACGGGACAGCCGCCGGGCGGGCACTACGAACGACGAACTGGCTTGCACTTGGCAGCTCCGCAGGCTTCGATACGCGTAAGTTCGACGCCGGAGCGCGCGCGGATTCACGGGCGCCCAGCGGCTCCGACGAGCGGCGTTGGCAGGGGCCCGGGTTTCGGGCTTATCCTGGATCGACACGTGATGGAGCCGCGCCGGCACGCAAAGGGCGTCCCGGGGATGCGGATTACGCCACCGATATCCCCACCATGACCGCACTCTTCTCGCCGGACTTCCGTCTCGAGCGGCGCGCCGCGAACGGCATCGAGATCAACGTCCGTTACGACGCGACGCTCGATCGCGATCGGCCGCCATTGCTGCTGTTGCACGGCTTCCCGCAGACGCACGCGATGTGGCATTGCGTCGCCGAGCGCCTGAGTCGCACCTTCGCGCTCGTGATGCCGGATTTGCGCGGCTACGGCGACTCGGACAAGCCCGACGGCCCGAGCGACCACTCGGCGTATGGCAAGCGCACGATGGCGCGCGACATGGTCGAGCTGATGCGCGGTTTGGGTCACGAGCGCTTCTTCGTCTGCGGACACGACCGTGGCGGCCGCGTCGCGCATCGGCTCGCGCTCGACGAGCCGACGTGCGTGCGCGCGCTGATGCTGCTCGACATCTCGCCGACGCTGACGATGTACGAGCGCACGACGATGGAGTTCGCGCGCCGCTATTACCACTGGTTCTTCCTGATTCAACCGGCGCCGCTGCCGGAGCAGCTGATCGGCGCTGCGCCTTCGTTCTATCTGCGCGCGAAGCTCGGCGGTTGGGGCTCCGAGGGCTTGCGCCCGTTCGACGAGCGCGCGCTCGCGGAGTACGAGCGCTGCTTCGACGCCGCCGCGATCCACGCGATGTGCGAGGACTACCGCGCTGCGGCGACGATCGACCTCGCACACGATCGCGCCGACGCGGCTCGGCGCATCGAGTGTCCCGTGCACGTGCTCTGGGGCGAGCGCGGCGTCGTCCACGCGCTGTTCACGCCGCTCGCGGATTGGCAGGAAAAGGCTCGGGCGGAGGTCACGGGCCGCTCGTTGCCTACCGGGCACTACATCGCGGAGGAACGACCAGACCTGCTCGCCGACGAGATCGAGGCCTTCTTCGTCGCTCGATCGTAGCCCCCGGGGACCCCGCCTGCGTTGGTGACGCAGAATGGGTATAGTCGGGCTACATCAGGGACGCCGACGTTCGGCGATCCGAATAACGACGGGGGACAGCCAGCATGTGCGACCAAGACCATTTCGACGAGGACCTCAAGAAATACGTGCGTGAAGGCCGCGTGACGCGCCGCGACTTCGGCTCGCTGACCGCGGGCGCGAGCCTTGCGATGATGCTGCCACGTGCAGCGAACGCGCAGGCCGTCACCGAGGCCGACGTCGAGATCAAGACACCGGACGGCACCTGCGACGCCTACTTCGTGCGACCGGCGAGCGGCGCGCATGCCGCGGTGCTCGTGTGGCCCGACATCTTCGGGCTGCGCCCGTCGTTTCGCGCGATGGGCAAGCGGTTGGCCGAATCCGGCTACAGCGTGCTCACCGTGAATCCGTTCTATCGCACGCAGAAGGCGCCCGACGGCGCCGAACGGCTGCGAGCACGCCGATCGCGGACGTGATCCCGCTCGCACGGACGTTGAATGCGACCACGCACGTGACCGACGCGAAAGCGTTCGTCGCCTGGCTCGACGCGCAACCCTCGGTCGACAAGGCCGCAAGATCGGCACGACCGGCTACTGCATGGGCGGGCCGATCACGATGCGCACTGCGGCGGCGCTGCCGGATCGCGTCGGTGCGGCCGCGTCGTTCCACGGCGGCGGTCTCGTCACGCCGACTCCCGACAGCCCGCACCTGCTCGTGCCGCAGATGAAAGTGCAATACCTGTTCGCGATCGCCGAGAACGATGATGCGCGCGCGCCCGAGGCGAAGAACGTGCTGCGCGATACGTTCGCGAAAGCCAAGCTCGACGCCGAGATCGAGGTCTACCCGGCCGCGCACGGCTGGTGCCCGCCGGATTCCGGCGTCTACGACGAGGACCAAGCCGAGCGCGCGTGGAGCCGCATGCTCGTGTTGTTCGAGCGAGCGCTGGCCTAAGAAAACGCTCGGAGCCGAGCGCCAAGACGCCTCGGCTCCGAGCAACATACGGCTCCTGTTTACGCCGCGGACGCGTGTGCGAGCCGCGCCTGGATCAGGTCCCGTTTGAGCTCGAGCTGTTGCGGCACGCGCGGCCCGAGCTTCTCGAACCAGTCCGCGTGTTGCACGAGCTCTCGCTGCCACGCGTCGTTGTCGACGGCGATCAGCGCGTCGAACTGCTCCGCGCGTCACGGCGCAGCCCGCCCAGTCGATGTCCTCGAAGCGCGGCACCCAGCCGAGCTCCGTCTCGCGGCCGGCCGCGCGGCCGCGCGACGCGGTCGACGATCCACTTCAGCACGCGCATGTTGTCGCCGAAGCCGGGCCACATGAACTCGCCCTTGGCGTCGAGGCGAAACCAGTTCACGCAGAAGATTCGCGGCTTGTCGTTCGAGCGCGCGCCCGATGCGCAACCAGTGGTTGAAGTAGTCGCCGATGTGGTAGCCGCAGAACGGCAGCATCGCGAACGGATCGCGGCGCACGACGCCCTGCGCGCCCTCGGCCGCCGCGGTCGTCTCCGAGCCGAGCGTCGCGGCGAGGTAGACGCCGAAGTTCCAGTTGAACGCCTCGTACACGAGCGGCACGGTCGTCGCGCGGCGGCCGCCGAAGATGAACGCCGAGATCGGCACGCCGTGCGGGCTTTGCCACTCGGCGTCGATCGACGGGCACTGCGCGGCCGGCACCGTGAAGCGCGCGTTCGGGTGCGCGGCCTTGCGGCCCGTCTGCTTACCCGACGCCGGCGTCCAGTCCGCGCCGGTCCAGTCGATCAGGTGCGCCGGCGGCTCGCTCGTCATGCCCTCCCACCACACGTCGCCGTCGTCGGTCAGCGCGACGTTGGTGAAGATCACGTTCTCGCGCAGCGTCGCCATCGCGTTCGGATTGGTCTTCTCCGACGTGCCGGGCGCGACGCCGAAGAAGCCGGCCTCGGGGTTGATGGCGCACAGCTCGGCCGTCCGCGCCGGGCTTGATCCACGCGATGTCGTCGCCGACCGTCGTGATCTTCCAGCCGTCGAACGAGCGCGGCGGGATCAGCATGGCGAAGTTCGTCTTGCCGCACGCGGACGGGAACGCCGCCGCGACGTAGGTCTTCTCGCCCTTGCGGGTTCTCGACGCCGAGGATCAGCATGTGCTCGGCGAGCCAGCCCTCGTCGCGCGCCATCGTCGACGCGATGCGCAGCGCGAGGCACTTCTTGCCGAGCAGCGCGTTGCCGCCGTAGCCCGAGCCGTACGACCAGATCTCGCGCGTCTCGGGGAAGTGCACGATGTACTTGGTCTTGCGGTTGCACGGCCAGCGGCTATCCTTCTCGCCGGCTGCAAGGGCGCGCCCGACCGAGTGCACGCACGGCACGAACGATCCGTTCGCGCCGAGCTCCGTCGAGCACTGCGCTGCCCATGCGCGTCATGATGCGCATGTTCACGACGACGTAGGGGCTGTCGGTGATCTCGACGCCGATCTGCGCGATCGGTCCGCCGATCGGACCCATCGAGAACGGGATCACGTACATCGTGCGTCCCGCCATCGAACCCTGGAACAGGCCGCGCAGCGTCGCGCGCATCTCGACCGGGTCTTGCCAGTTGTTGGTGGGACCGGCGTCCTCCTGCCGGCGCGAGCAGATGAACGTGCGGTCCTCGACGCGCGCGACGTCGCTCGCATCCGAGCGCGCGAGGTAGGAGTTCGGCCGGCGCTCCGGATTGAGCTTGATGAACATGCCCGACGCGACCATCTCGGCGCACAGCCGGTCGTACTCGGCATCGCTACCGTCGGCCCAGTGGATGCGCGGTCGGGCTGCGTCAGGTTCGCCACGCCGGCGACCCACTCGGCGAGACCGTCGTGACGCAGGGTGCTGGGGGCATTGACGTTGTCGCGCGTGTAAGTGCTCATGTGCGTCCTCTCCGGCAAGTAGTGCGCCGCGTCCGGCCGATCCGTTTCGTGATCGGCGGTTAGCTAGCGCTCGATCGTTGGCCGGGCTCTCGGGCTGCGTCGTCCGGCTTCCATGGTTTGCCCGTTCGCTCCTCGATGTAGGCGGATCAGGCGGCGCACGACCTGCGAAGGCGTCGAGTCCTCGTCGGCGCAGAGCGCTTCGAACAACGCCTTCTTGCGTGGATCGATGAGGATCGTCAGTCGTCGCGGAACGGTCTTCGACGGGCAACTGGGGTCGGCCTCTCGAATTCTCATTAGATGCTAATGCTATTATCATTCAAGCACAATATTGAGGTCGCCTCCTACGGCACCCCCGCGAGACCCTTGGTGACGCGCGTCCGCACCGGCTCCGATGCTGCTTACTCGTAAGCCTGCTCGGTCTTTGGGTCGTCATCGGCTTTCTCGGGCTGCTCCGGCCCACGAGCCTGCGGCTCGTGGCCCACGTCCTGTTTCCACTCGGCGCGGCCGTCGGCGTCGCGATCGCGGTGACGGCGGCGTGGAGCATCACGAGCCCCACCGAGCAGTGGGTCCTCGCCATCGGCCTGCCCGACCTGCCCGTGCACCTACGGCGCGACGCGCTCTCGCAGCGTGTTCCTGTTCCTGCTCGGCGCGGCGTCGGCCGGCATCTCGCTGTTCGGCGCGCGGCTATTTTCGCCGCGGCGAGGGCACGCTGCCGGGGCTGCTTTGCCTCCAGTACCACCTGTTCCTCGCCGCGATGGGCGCCGTGCTGTTGGCCGACGACGCCTACTCGTTCATGGTGTCGTGGGAGTCGATGGCGCTGACGTCGTACTTTCTCGTCACGACGCAGCATCGCATTGCCGGAGATTCGCCGCGCCGGCTTCCTGTACTTGCTGATCGCGCACCTCGGCGCGATCGGCATCCTGCTCTCGTTCGGCGTCATGCAGGGCGGCAGCTGGCAGTTCACGTTCGACGCCATGCGCACCGCGCGAGCTGTCGCCGGGCCTGGGCGTCGGCCGCGTTCCTGCTCGCGTTGGTCGGCTTCGGCGCCAAGGCCGGCCTCGTGCCGATGCACGTCTGGCTGCCCGAAGCGCACCCGGCCGCACCTTCGCCCGTCTCGGCGCTCATGAGCGGCGTCATGCTCAAGACCGCCGTCTACGGCGTGCTGCGCGTGACGTTTCGACCTGCTCGACGACCCCGCCTGGTGGTGGGGTCTCGTCGCCGATGGCGCTCGGTCTGTTCTCCGCGCTGTACGGCGTCGTGTTCGCGGCAGCGCAGACCGACATGAAACGCCTGCTCGCGTTCTCGTCGATCGAGAACATCGGGCTCCTGTTCACGGGCTTTGGGCTCGCGCTGATCTTCCACGCGGCGGGGCATGAACGCACCGGCGTCACTCGCGCTCATCGCGGTGCTGTATCACGCCGTCAATCATTCGTTCATGAAGAGCCTGCTGTTCGTCGGCACGGGTGCGGTGCTGCACGCCACGGGCCAGCGCAATCTCGGCCGCCTCGGCGGACTTATTCACCGCATGCCGTGGGTCGCCTGGCCGACGTTGATCGGCGCTCTCGCGATCGCGGGGCTGCCGCCGCTCAACGGTTTCGTTTCGGAGTGGCTGCTGCTGCAAGCGTTCTTGTCGGCGCATGAGGTGCCGCGGCTGTTCCTCAACATGCTGCTGCCGCTCGGCACGGCTGTCGTCGCGCTCGCCGCCGCGCTTGCGGGATACGTGATGGTGAAATTCTTCGGCGTCGTGTTCCTCGGCCAACCGCGTGAGGCCACGTTGGCCGATGCGCATGACGCCGGTTGGCGCGAGCGCTTGGGGATGATCTGGCTCGCGGCGGGCTGCGTGCTGCTCGGCCTGTTGCCGAATCAGGTGATCGCGTTTTTCGCGCTCGTGCCGACTCAGTTTGGCTTGCTCGATCCCGGGGCCACGTTCGGTCGCTGGTGGCTGCTCGACCCCGTCGCCGGCCGCCAAGCCTCGTACGCCCCGCTCGTGTTCCTCTCGATCGTTCTCCTCTGCGTCGTCGCCACGATCTTCGTCGTGAGCCGCGTGTATCGGCGCCGCGTGCGGCGCGCGGCGCCGTGGGACTGCGGGTTCGCACGGCTCGACTCGCGAATGCAGGACACGGCCGAGGGCTTCGGCCAGCCGATTCGCCACATCTTCGAGCCGTTCTTCGGAATGCGGCGCGAGCTGCCGAGCCCGACCGATGCCGACGCCCCACTACCGCGTCGAGATCAGCGACCGCATCTGGACGGGTATCTACGTGCCGGCGGCCATGCTCGTACAGCGCCTGGCGCAGGCCGCCGTGCAGCTACAGCAGGGTCGCATCTCGACGTACCTGATCTACAGCCTGGTCACGCTGCTCGTGTTGCTGGGGTTCACCCTATGATCGACCTCACGTGGCCGATTCAGGTCCTCGAGGTGTTGATCGCGCTGTTCGCCGCGCCGTTGTTCGCGGGCTGGATCGCGCAGTGCAGAGCTGTGCTCCAGAATCGCGCGCCGCCGAGCATCTGGCTTCCGTATCGCAACATTCGCAAGCTGCTCGTCAAGGAGGCCGTGCTCGCCGAGCACGCCTCGCCGCTGTTCCGCACCGGCACCTTACATCGTATTCGGGACGATGATCTGTGCCGCCGCGATCGTGCCGTCGATGGGCACGAACCTGCCGTTCTCGGACGCAGCCGATGCCATCGCACTCGTGGGGCTGCTCGCAACGGCACGCGTCTTCATGGCGCTCGCGGCCATGGACGTGGGCACTGCCTTCGGCACGCTCGGTGCACGCCGCGAGATGATGGTGGGGTTCCTCGCCGAACCGGCGCTGCTCATCGTCATCTTCGTCGCGTCGTTGATCTCGCAGAGCACGGCGTTGCCTGCGATCGCGGAGCACCTCGCTACGGAATCGTTCGCGCTCTACCCGAGCCTCGCTTTCACGGCCGTCGCATTCTCGCTCGTGCTGCTCGCCGAGAACGCACGGCTCCCCGTCGACAACCCGGCGACGCACCTCGAGCTCACGATGATTCACGAGGCGATGTTGCTCGAGTATTCAGCGCGCCATCTCGCTCTCATGGAGTGGTCTGCCGCTCTGAAGCTGTTCAACTACGCCTGTGTCGGCTTTGCGCTGTTTGCCCCGTGGGGTGCCGCCACCACGGAAACGCCGACGGTCGCGGCACTGCTCGGAGCCATCCCGATTCTCGGGCTCAAGCTCGTCGTCTGCGGCGCTGTGCTCGCCGTGGCCGAGACCGCGTTCGCCAAGCTGCGCGTGTTCCGGGTGCCTGAGCTGCTCGCGACGGCATTCCTGTTGGCCGTTCTCGGCCTGCTCGTTCATCTGCTACTCCAAGGCTGAGTCCATGAGTGACCTATCGCTCGACCTGCAAATCTTGAACGCGATTGCCGCCCTGTTCCTGCTGCTCGCATTCGGGATGCTCTCGCAGCGGCGTGTCGTCACACTCGTGAAGCTGCTCGCCGTGCAGGCGGCGCTGCTGTGCGCCGCAACGCTGCTGTTGGCCTGGCGCACCGGCGAGACGCATCTGTATCTCTCGGCCCTGCTCACACTGCTGCTCAAGGTTCTGTTCCTGCCGTGGCTCCTCAATCGACTCATCAAGCGTCTCGGGGTCTATTGGGATAGCGAGCCACTGCTGCAGATCTCGGGGACCATGCTGATCGGCCTGCTACTCGTAATCTTCTCGTTCGGCCTCGCGCAGCCGATCGTAGCGCTTGCGAGCACTGCGACCCGCAGCGGCATCGGTATCGCGATCGCCGTCGTGCTGCTGTCGTTCCTTACGATGATCACGCGCCGCAAGGCGATGTCGCAGGTCGTCGGCTTCCTGTCGATGGAGAACGGCCTGTTCTTCGGCGCCATGAGCGCAACTTACGGCATGCCGATGATCGTCGAGCTCGGCGTAGCGCTCGATGTGCTCGTCGCGATGCTGGTGCTGGGAGTGTTCTTCTTCCAGATCCGCGAACAGTTCGACAGCCTCGACCTGCACCACCTCGAATCGCTGCGCGAGGACCGATAGCGTGGAGCTCGTCGCACTCCTCGTATTCCCCATCCTCGGCGCCGCGGTTCTCGCTGCCGTCGGCGCACGGCGCTGGGCACCGGAGGTTAACGTCGGGTTCAGCGCCGCGACGTTCGCGGCCGCTTGCGCGCTCACGAGCCGCGTCATCGGCGACGGCAGCTTCACGGCTCTCGGCGAGCAGTTCTTCATCGACGCGTTCAACGTGTTTCTCGTGACGCTGACCGCTTTCGTGAGCTTCACGACGTCGCTGTTCTCCCGCCCATACATGCGTATCGAGAGCGAGCACGGGCGTGTCAAGCCGCAGCAACTGCGCCTCTATCACAGCATGTATCAATTGTTCATCGCGGCGATGCTGCTGGCGCTGACGAGCAACAACATGGGGATGCTATGGGTCGCGATGGAAGCGGCCACACTTTCCACGGTGCTGCTCGTGACGCTGTACCGGACGCCCGCGAGCCTTGAGGCGGGCTGGAAGTACTTCATTCTCTGCAGCGTCGGTATCGCCCAGGCTCTTTTCGGCACGATCTTGCTGTACTTCGCGGCCGAGAAGGTCCTCGGCGGTAGCGGCATGACGGCGCTGCTCTGGACCAACCTGAACGAAGTGAAGGGACAGCTCGAGCCGGAGGTGCTGACGCTGGCGTTCGTCTTTCTACTCGTCGGTTACGGCACCAAGGTAGGTCTCGCGCCGCTGCACAATTGGTTGCCCGACGCCCACGCCGAAGGCCCCACGCCGATCTCTGCAGTGCTTTCGGGTCTGCTGCTCAACGTCGCCATCTACGCCGTCGTACGCTGCAAGGTGCTCGTCGAAGGTTCGCTGGAATCGGACCTGCCCTCGCGCATGCTCATGGCGTTTGGTCTATTGTCGGTCGTGCTCGCTGCGCTGTTTCTCTGGCGGCAAAAGGACGTCAAGCGCCTGTTCGCCTACTCGTCGATCGAACACATGGGCATCATTGCGTTCGCCTTCGGCATGGGCGGAGCTGTCGCCAATTTCGCGGCGCTCCTGCACATGACAGTGCACTCGCTCACGAAGTCGGCGATCTTTTATTCGGTCGGCCACGCGGCGCAGAAAACGAACACGCAAATGATCGACGATATTCGTGGGCTGGTGACCGTCAGCCCGACGGTCGGCTGGGGGCTTATGATGGGCACGCTCGCGATTCTCGGCATGCCGCCTTTCGGAGTGTTCGCGAGCGAATTCTTGATTCTGCACGACGGCGATGCGCCAGGAGCCTTGGTCCACGCCGATCCTGTTGCTTGCGCTCGGCATCGCCTTCGCAGCCGTCTTCCGCCGCGTGCAACCCATGGTCTTCGGCGAGACGACGGCGAAACGTTTGCCGCATTCGCCGGCACTGCTCCCCGTCTTCGCACACCTCGCGCTCGTGTTGCTGCTTGGCGTTTTCATTCCGCCGTACCTGGCCGACTGGTACCGGATGGCGGCTGACTTGATTGCGGGCCAATGAACCGCGAGTAGCACCATGGCGATTCGCAAGTGGCTCCATCGATCGCAACCGCTTCCGGGCGCCCCTGGCACCCGCGCCGTCGACGTCGACACGCACGACTGGCGACAAGCTGCGCTCGACGTCGCGGTGAGCGGTGCACAACTCCAAGCGCTGTGGACGGAATGTCACCCGCACGCTAGCGTGCGGGCCTTGTACGCTGGCGACGACTTCCTGTTGTTCGTGACACTCGCACTGGGCGCGGCCGAGACGAGCTACCCCGGACTCACCGATCTCTTTCCGGCGGCCAACCGCATGCAACGTGCGGCCGCAGATCTCACCGGCTTGCGCGCGCGCGATCCCGACACGCGGCCTTGGCTCCGGCATGCGGCGTGGCCGTCTGATTTCCTACCGCTCGTTGCGGGCAACACGGACGATCCTTCCGGCGACGAGCTGCGTCCCGACGATTATGAGTTCGTACGTGTCACGGGCGATGGCGTGCACGAAATACCAGTCGGGCCGGTGCACGCCGGCATCATCGAACCCGGGCATTTCCGCTTCTCGGTCGTCGGCGAAAAGGTCCTGCGGCTAGAGGAGCGGCTCGGCTACGCGCACAAGGGAATCGAGCGGCTGTTTTCGCGCCTGCCGCTGCTCGAGGGTCATCGCCTCGCGGCCCGCGTCTCGGGTGACTCCGCAGTCGCCTACTCGTGGGCGTATTGCCAAGCGCTCGAAGGGCTCGCTGCGAGCAAGATTCCCGCGCGAGCTGCATACCTTCGCGCGCTCGCGCTCGAGGCGGAGCGCATCGCCAACCATTTGGGCGACCTCGGCGCGCTCGGCAACGACGCTGGCTTCGCTTTCGGGCTCGCACAGCTCTCGCGTCTCAAAGAGCTGTGGTTGCGCGCGACGCAGGCGGGGCTCGGTGGCCGCTATCTCCTCGACTTCGTCGTGCCCGGAGGCGTGGCGTGGGACGCGCGGCCCGAAGACCTCGCAG
Organism: uncultured Gammaproteobacteria bacterium; assembly: GCA_963741255.1. Classification (GTDB taxonomy): domain Bacteria; phylum Pseudomonadota; class Gammaproteobacteria; order Steroidobacterales; family Rariloculaceae; genus FEN-1219. Next base: position 74,367 of record CAVUHM010000010.1, read on the forward strand.
AGCTCGCCGCCAGGGCACGAGGCATCGACGCCGAGGTCAAGACCGTGCGCGACATCTTCGACGAGCACGCCGGCGTGCGCGATCGCTTCGTAGGCACGGGCATCGTGACGTCCGATCTCGCGACGCACCTCGGGCTCGTGGGGCTCGCCGCACGCGCAAGCGGTAACCAACGCGACTTGCGCGCCGATCTCCCATGCGAGCCCTATGGGGCGCTCGGCGTGCGCAAGGTCGTGCGCAGTGAGGGCGACGTCGCGGCTCGCGTGGCGGTACGCTTCGACGAGCTCGCCGAATCGGTTCGGCTCGTCGCGAGCATTGCAGCGGACATGCCGCCCGGTAGCGTCCGGACCGACGTCGCGACTCCACCCGCCGGAGCGACGGCCGTCGGCGCTGTGGAAGGCTGGCGCGGCCCCGTACTCGTGGCACTGACGTCTGGCGAGGACGGCGGCATTCGCCGCTGTCATCCGCACGATCCTTCTTGGCAGAACTGGCCCGCGCTCGAGCACGCGATCATCGGCAACATCGTGCCGGATTTTCCGCTGATCAATAAGTCGTTCAACCTTTCCTATAGCGGCCACGACCTATAACGCCCATGTGGAAGACTCTGAAACAGATCGGCACCGTCGGCATCGTCACCGAAGCGCCGCCCTCCACTGCCGATGAGCTGCGAGTGCGTGAGCAGCTGCAAGCGCGGATCCTCGCCACCTTGGGCCGCGCGCTCTGCATACGGCAAGTCGACGCTGGCTCGTGCAACGGCTGCGAGCTCGAGATCCATGCGCTGAACAATGCGTTCTACAACATTGAGGGGCTCGGGATCCGATTCGTTGCAAGTCCACGGCATGCCGATCTGTTGCTCGTGACGGGGCCCGTCTCGCGCAACATGGCGCTCGCGTTGAAACGCACCTACGACGCTACGCCGGACCCCAAGCTCGTCGTCGCTATCGGCGATTGCGGTTGCTCGGGCGGCATCTTCGGCTGCAGCTATGCCAGCGCAGGCGCGGTCAGCAATGTGATTCCCGTCGACGTCGCGGTGCCGGGGTGCCCGCCGAGCCCAACTCGCATTCTCGCCGGCATCCTGACGGCCGTCAGCGCGCCAGCCGCGAATTCAGCGCGCTAGGACTCCGCGCTTGTTGCAGTCGGGGGATTGTGCGAGGCTCTCGGTAGACTTACCCGGCACACGCACTGAGAACCTGATCGCATGAACCCCGCAGGCCGCATCGCGTTCGCGGCCGTGACGCTCGCGGCGACCGCCGCGGGTTACGCGCAGCAAGACCGTGCCGTTCGCGAATGGCATTCCCGTCGCGCCCGAGATGCCGATCCCGGCAATGCCCGAGGGCCCGGTCGAGTACATGACGGCCGAAGGGATGCCGATCCGTGTGTCGGTCGTAGCGCGCGGCATCTCCGCACCCGTGGAGCATCGCGTTCCTCCCGGACGACGTCTGGCTCGTCACGCAGACGCATGGCGGATTGCGCGTCGTGCGCAACGGCGTTCTCGACCCCATGCCCGTCGCCGGCGTGCCCGAGGTGAAGCCGTTGCGCCGCTCGGGGCTGCTCGAGGTCGCGCTGCATCCCAGCTTCGCGTCGAACGCCTACGTCTATCTCACCTACCACAAGGGACTTCCCGACGACAAAGGCGCGCTGGCGCTCGCGCGCGGCCGTTGGGACGGCAAGGCGTTGGTCGATGTGCGCGACTTGTTCGTGACGTTGCCCGACTCGGGCACGGTGTCGCGGATGGTCTTCGGCCCCGACGGCAAGATCTACATGTCGACAGCGGGCGGCGATGCACAGGATCCCGGCACGCACGCCGGCAAGATCTTGCGACTGAACGAAGACGGCAGCGTGCCGGGCGACAATCCGTTCGTCGGCCGCTCAGGCTTCCGACCGGAGATCTACACGCTCGGTCACCGCACGACGTTGGGCTTGGCCGTGCATCCCGCCACGGGCCAGATCTGGCAGGCCGAGAATGGACCGAACGGCGGTGACGAGATCAACGTGCTCGTGCCGGGTGGCAATTACGGCTGGCCCAGGGTGAGCCTCGGCCGCACGTACCAAGGCCCGTGGCACGCGCAGAAATTCCAACAAGAGGGCTTCATCGATCCGCTCGTGTATTGGATGCCGTCGATCGCGGTGTCGGGCCTCGCGTTCTACACCGGCGACCGATTACCGCAGCTGGAAAGGCGACGTATTCGTCGGCGGTTTGCGCACGGGCGAGATCATCGGCACGGGACAGATTCAACGAATCCTGTTCAACGCGAACATGGAAGAGCTGCGTCGGGAAGCGTTGTTGACGGACTGGCGGCACCGGATGCGCGACGTCCGCCAAGGTCCGGACGGCCTCCTGTATGTGCTCGTCGACGACGAAGACGGGGCGGTTTTGCGTATAGAACCGGTCCAATAACCCCGTGAAACGATTGGAAATAGCGCCGGGCTCTGGTTTCCTGCCGCGTTAATCCGTTATGATCCCGCCGTCCGTCGATCGCTTCTGAGTCTGCTTGGCATGGTGCCTAAGTGCTCTTGATGCGAGCGCCACCGGAACGAGGTAACCATGGGCAGAAAACTTTACGTCGGCAACTTGCCGTATTCCGCAACCGATCAAAGCGTCCGCGAAGCGTTCAGCAAGTGCGGCACGGTTGATTCGGTTTCCATCATCAGCGACCGCGACACGGGTCAAAGCAAAGGCTTCGGCTTCGTCGAGATGTCGAGCGATGCAGAAGCGCAAGCTGCGATTCAGCAGCTGAACGGCACGTCGCTCGACGGCCGCCAGATCAAAGTCAACGAGGCGAAGCCGAAGACGCCGGGCGGCGGCGGTGGTGGCGGTCGCGGTGGCTACGGCGGCGGCGGCGGTGGCGGTGGCTACGGCGGCGGTGGCGGCGGACGCGATCGCTGGTAAGCCAGACCCGCACGACAAGATAACCGCTCGTTTCGAGCACAGAGAACGCCACAGCAATGTGGCGTTCTTTTTTTTTCGGCACTAACTGACGTCGCTGGTCAGTCGCACTGGACATAACCACCCTCATCCACGCGGCAATCGGCGTCGCTGCGTGCGTGGCATGCGTCTTGCTGCTTCACGCATAAGGAGACTGCTCTTGGGCGGAGGAACGAACATGGAAGTACGTGTGCTCACGGCACCGCCATCTTCGGAATACGCCGAGCGCGACTACATCCGGGTCCACACGGACACGGACCCGCTCGACGACACCGTCGTGCTCGCGACGATCGAGCGCGTGACGGACCGCGAGAAGAACGGCGAGAAGCTGAAACGCGTGAAGACGCTGCTCGCGCGTCAGCCGATGTCGCCGGACGCCGCCCTCGACCTGGCGACCAGCTACGCCGAATGGAAGCAAATCCCCGTCGTTTATACCGACGCGCTCGCGCTCGCGACACGCTAGAACCTCGCACCGATCTCTCCGCTACCAAGCGCAGCTGCGTAGAGCTGCGAACCGTGCGCGGGATCTCTAGGCAGACCGACGCGACACCAACATCTTCACGATGAAGACCTGCACGGCCTCGTCGTTCTGATTCAGCGTCTCGTTCCTAACCGTCACGATGCCGCGGTCGGGCTTCGACGCCGACACTCGGATCGCAAGAACCTCGGAAACGACGCGTAGCGTATCGCCGGGATAGGTCGGCCCCGGCCACGTGATCTCGCCGCCGAGCCCGATGAGCCCACCGGCGATGTCGAGGGCGCCTTCGACCAGCAATCGCATCGTGAGCGCAGCCGTGTGCCAACCGCTCGCCGCAAGACGCCCGAATACGCTCGCGCGCCCGGCAGCCTCGTCGAGATGAAACGGCTGCGGATCGAATCGCGCCGCGAACGCCGTGGCGTCTTCGAGCGTGACGCGCACGGTCGCGGTCGTCGTACTTCTGACCGACAGCGAGATCGTCGAGGTAGAGAGTGCCGGCCACGCTCAATGCGTCATCGCGTAGATCACGTAGTTCACACCGAACCGATACGCGGTGGCCGTCATCGGCGCGGGATAGTGCGCATCGTCGGCGTGCTCCCAGGCGTCGCCCATGTCGATGTTGTGATTCATGGCGACCATGAGACGCCCGCGATCGTCGTAGATGCCTCGCCAGTGCGGCGGGCCTTCCATCTGTTGCCAGCCGAGATGCCGCTCGCCTGGGATCTGCGTGCGCTTGTCCAGAGCTGAACAGGATGCTGTGCAACGCGTCGCCGTCGGGAATGTCGACGATCGGGCGCCCCGGCAAAACGGCGCCGATCGCTTCGCGAAACGCGGCCCATTCGCCTTCGCCATGAAAGTCGTCGACGACGAGGAATCCGCCACGCTCGAGGTACTCGCGTAGGCGCGTGAGCTCCTCGCCCTGCGGAAACCAGTTGCCCTGCGCCGGCTGTTGCAGGAACAACCACGGATAATCGAAAACATTGTCGTCGGCCAGCGTGACGTGACGGCTGTCGGGCGCCACTTCGACACGCGTCATGCGCGTGACGGCCGGAAGGAAATGGGCTTCGGCATGCGGATAGTCGATCGCCCACCACGGGTTGCACCACCCGCGCGAGCCGGCGCAGCCCACGGCGAAATACGCGAGTCGCGCCATGTGGAACTCGGCCTCCGGCGGGCCGGCGCGCTCGCGGACCTCGGGCGCCTCACGGCGAAACTGCGCGCTCGCGAGCGTTCCGAGGAGGCCGGTGACGAGGATGAACAACCAATGTCGAGCTCGCATGGACAGGTACTGTGCCACCGAGCCAGCAGCACGGTCCAAGAGCAAGCCGTGCGTCGCGTCAGCCGCCGCCGCTCGGCACGGCAGTCGCTGCGGCCTCGGCGTCGACGCTTTGCTCCCACGCTCGAAGCAGTGGCCACAGTGCCTGCGCGATGTCTTGCCGGCGATTCGCGAGATCGTGACGCTCCCCCGAGTCGTCGCGAACATTGAACACGTACGTGTGCCCCGCGTCGTTGACGAGCTTCCAGTCGCCGCGGCGCACGGCGGCTTGCTGACGAGTCTGCGCTCGGACGCGCCAGAACAACGTGCGCTCTATCTCCGGCGCCTTGCCCTCCCACACCGGGAACAGATTCAGGCCCTCGAGCTTGGCTGCGTCCGGCACCGGCGTACCGGTGGCGGCCAGGATCGACGCAGTCAAGTCCATCGTGATGCCGGCTTGTCCCGACACGCTGCCGGCCGGAATCCGGTTCGGCCAGCGCACCAGCGCCGGGACGCGGATACCGCCTTCCCACACCGTCCATTTGCGGCCGGTGAGCGGCTGATTGCTCGACAGCCACTCGCCGCCATTGTCGTTCGTGAAAATCACGATCGTGTCGTCTGCCAAGCCTAACCGGTCGAGCGCCTCGAGGACCTCGCCGACGCCGCGGTCGACGTGCTCGACCATGGCCGCGTAGTCGGCGCGCGAGCCCGCCAGCGGATCGTGCGGCAAAAAATGCCGGGCATTGTTCGGAGCGACCGACGGCTGGCCTGGAACCTGATACGGCCAATGCGGGGCGTTGTAGGAAATGTCGACGAAGAATGGCTCGCCCGCGCGCTCCTCGATGAAACGCACGGCGCGCTCGGTGATCAGATCGGTCGTGTAACCGGGCCGTTCGATCGGCCGCTCGTTCTCCCACAGGTCCGGCTTACCGTCGCCGCCGTTATGCGTGTAGTAATCGTGGAAACCGCTCTTGAAGCCGAAAAAATAATCGAAGCCGTGCGCGTTCGGGCTCTGCTCCGGCTTGTAGCCCAAGTGCCACTTGCCGATCAGCGCCGTGAAATAGCCGTTGTCCTTCAACAGCTGCGGCAACGAATGCCCGCCCGCGCGCAGGCCGCGGTCACCGCCCGGTGCTCCGGCGCTCGGCAGAGGCGCCTCGATACCGAAGCGCTGTTGGTAACGGCCCGAGATCAGCCCGGCACGAGTCGGCGAGCACGTGACACCGTTCGAGTAGAAGTCCGTGAGCCTGATGCCGTCGCGTGCAAGGCTGTCGAGGTTTGGAGTGCGGATGTCCGTGGCGCCGTAGCTGCCGAGATCGGCCCAGCCGAGGTCGTCGGTGATGATCAGCACGACGTTGGGTCGCGATGCGCTTTGCGCCTCCGCGAGCCGCGGCGCGCAGAGACCGGCCCCTACGCTCATCGTGACGGCGAGCAGCATGAAGCGCACGGCATCCCCCTCGGCCCACCGCGACGGGGGGCCTTCAACGTCCGCGGGAAGTATAGCGCGTGCGCGCCGCTACACGGCCGACAGCAGCGGCTCGAGCTCGCCGCGCACTTGCTCCGTCGTCTCGAACCGTATCGCGGGAAGACCGAGTCGGCGCGCGCTGGCGACGTTGCGCTCGAGGTCGTCGATGAACACAGATTCGCCGAAATCGAGCGAGAACCGCCGCCGCAGGTGCTCGTAGATGGCGGGCTCGGGCTTCAGTAGCTTCACCGCAGCGGAGACGACAATGCCGTCGAACAGCTTGAAGAACTCGTGCCGTCCGTACAGGTACGTCGAAGATCGATTCCGACATGTTCGACAGGCCGTACAGCTTGACGCCGCGCGGCGTGCAGCTCGCGAAGCAGCGCCACGGTCGACTCGATCGGCACGAGCGCGGCGCGCACGTGATCGAACAACGCGCGCGAGCTCGGCCTCGGGCCGACCCATGCGCGCCGCGAAGCGGCGCACGACGGTCGCCTCGTCGAGCGTGCCGCGGTCCATCGTCGAGCCAGTCGTCGTGCTGGAACGCGTGCACGCGCACTGCCTCGCGAAGCTGCGGGTCGGAATAGAACGACTCGATGATCTCTTGCGGCCGCCACGTCACGAGCACGCCGCCGAAGTCGAAGATCACGTTGCGAACGCGCACGCGCGCCAAGCCTCTCACGCGACGCGCCCCGCCGGAATCGCGTTGAACTTGCCGGCCTGGTAGTCCTGGATCGCCTGCATGATCTCTTCGCGCGTGTTCATGACGAACGGGCCGTAGCGCGACGACGGGCGCGCCGATCGGCTCGGCGTGACCGAACAGCAGCACGGCGTCGGACTGCGCCGTCGATCTCGACCGAATCGCCGTCCTCGTTGAGCTCGATCAAGTGCCAGTGCGGCACGGGCTGGCCCGCGACCTCGATCGACGCCGCGCACGACGTAGAGGAACACGTTGCGCTTGCGCGACGCCGGGGAACGACGACGCGGCGCGCCGGCCGCGAGCTCGACGGTCGACGAGGAAGATGTCGAGCAGCGGCTGCATCGCGCCCGGCTTGCCCTGCCACTCGCCGGAGACGAGATGCACGACGCCCTTGCCGTCCGGCGTCTGTAATCGCGGGGATCTCGTCGCGCTGCAGACCCGACGTAACGCGGCTGCGTCATCTTCAGGCGCGGCGGCAAGTTGACCCAGAGCTGCAGGATCTCGAGCGGACCGCCCTGACGCTTGAACTCCTCGGGCGAAATCTCCGCGTGCACGAGGCCGCTGCCGGCCGTCATCCATTGAATGCCGCCTTCCTTGATGACGCTCTCGTGCCCCGCGCTGTCGAGGTGCGCGAGCTCGCCGGTGAGGATGAACGTCACGGTCTCGAAACCGCGGTGCGGATGCGGACCGAACGGCAAACCGCGATTGTGCGGCGCGTAGACCTGCGGGCCGTGGTGGTTCAGGAACAGGAACGGGTCGATCTGCTCGACGTCGCGGCCCGGCACGGGCCGGCGCGTCGTCAGGTCGGCGATGTCGTCGCGCATCGCGGGATGCGCACGCTTGATGGTCTTCGCGGTCATGCGCGTTGCACTCCGTTGCGGCCTGGAGCTGTCGGCGGCCGCCAGCATACAGGGCCGCGCGCGCGTCGAACACGCGGCAGCGACAATTCTTCAGGGCATCGATAGCCGGCGGCGACGGCTAGAATGGCGCCGACCAATCAACAAATCTCAAGCGGGGGTGTGCCTTGAAGAAGTGGATGCTCGGTTTGCCCGTCGCCGCCGTGGCCGCGGCAGTCGCTCCGGCCGTCAACGCACATTTCAAGCTGCGTCGAGCCCGCGTCGTGGCTCGCGCAGGACGACCGCGGCGATCCGCAGAAGCTCGCCCCGTGCGGCGGCACGCTCGCCGATCCCGGCGAGCCGACCGAGGCGGTCACGGCGGTGACGGGCGGCAGCAAGCTCAAGATCGTCGTCAACGAAACGATCTTTCACCCCGGCCACTATCGCATCTCGCTCGCGCGCAGACGCAACGCTATTGCCGCTCGATCCCGCCGTCACGATGCACGACACGGAGCGCGGCCTGCGCTCGCAGTCGGCGTTCATCATGACGACGCCGATGCCGCCGATCCTCGTCGACGGGCTGTGGCCGCACACCGAGAAGCCGGCCGCCAACTGGGAGACCGAGATCACGCTCCCGAACATCACGTGCGAAGGCTGCCAGCTCCAAGTGATTCAGGTGATGCTCGAGCATCCCGGCGTCCGCGAAGGCGGCTTCTCGTACCACCACTGCGCGGTGCTGAACATCACGGCCGATCCGGCCAAGCCGAACGAGGACGCGCGCTGGTAACTGCGGCAGTCGCGCCGTCGGCGCGTCACGCGGTCGCTAGCGACGCGTCGGCGCAGCGGGGCCGAACGCGTCGGGCTCGCCGGCCGAGCGCCCAGCGCTCGACGGCGAGCTCGGCAAGCGGCGCGTCGCCGACGTCGCGACTGCCGAGTGGCAGTCGGTGCCGGCCCACAGCGAGAGCCGCGGCGCAGCGGCCGCCGCGAGCCGACCCGCGCGACGATCGCCGGCGGCTCGATGCGGCACTCGAGCGCGCCGATTCCGCCGGCGAGACCGGTGCCGAGCGCCTTCAAGTACGCTTCCTTGAGCACCCACAGCATGCGGAACCGCTGCTCCGGCTCGGCGTCGAGCCAGCGCGCTTCGGCGGGCGTGAAATAGCGCTCGCGCAGCATCGCGACCGAGCGTCTGCGCGCCTGCCCGATCTCGACGTCGATGCCGATGGCTGCCGTGGCGCTCGGCGATCGCACAGACGAACGAGGTCGCCGCTGTGCGACACGCTGATCGCGGGCCCGCCGACGCATTCGGGCTTGCCGTCGGCCGTGACGCGGATGTCGGAACGATGCGCGCGTGCTTCCCCGTGTGCGCGCGCGAGCGCGTGGCGCAGCAACGCGCGGCCCGCGAGATATTCCGTGCGCCGCCGCGCGTGCATCGTCGGCGCGACACGCGCTGCCGGTCCTCGGCCGTCACGAGGGCGTCGACGATCTCGCTCCGGCAGCGTGCGCCGGTCGGCGTAGTAGACGTGAATTGCGCGCGCGGCGCCGGTCACGAGCACGCGGCGGAAGATCAGCGACGTGTTGATGCCGCCGAACGCGAAGTTGTTGCTCATCACGTATTCGGTTTGCAGCGCGCGCGAGCTCGTCGACGATGTAGTCGAGGCTCGCGCAGCGCGGATCGACGTTGTCGAGATTCAGCGTCGGCGCGAAGTGGTCGCGGTTCATCATCTCGATCGCGAGCCAGGCCTCCTGCGCACCGCACGCGCCGAGCGTGTGGCCGAAGTAGCTCTTCATGCAGCTGATCGGAATGCGCTCGCCGAACACGGCGCGTGTCGCGTGGCTCTCGGCGATGTCGCCGAGCTCCGTGGCCGTGCCGTGCCCGCTCACGTAGCCGATCGCGTCCGCGGCGAGCGCCCGAGTCGCGCAGCGCGCGCCGCATCGCGCTCCTCCATCGTCTCCGACGTCGGCTGCGTGACGTGGCGCGCATCGCAATTCGTGCCGAAGCCGACGATCTCGGCGAAGATCTTCGCGCCGCGCGCCGACGGCCGAGTCCCAGTCCTCGAGCAGCAGCGTCGCGGCGCCTTCGCCGATCACGAGGCCGTCGCGATCGCGATCCCACGGCCGCGGCGTCGTGCTCGGCGCATCGTTCTTCAGGCTCGTGGCGAACAACGTGTCGAACACCGCCGCCTGCGTCGCGCGACAGCTCGTCGGCGCCGCCCGCGACCATGACGCGCTGCGCGCCGTGCTTCACGGCTTCGTAGGCGTAGCCGATGGCCTGGCTGCCCGACGTGCACGCCGTGCTCGTCGAAATCAGTCGGCCGCGGATGTTGAAGAACAAGCTCGTGTTGACGGCCGCCGTGTGGCTCATCATCCGGATGTAGCTCGTGGAGCGTGATCGCGCGCGTGCTGCGCTCGGTCAACATCGCGCCGAAGTCCGCGATCGCGTCGGGGCTGCCCGACGACGAGCCGTACGCGATGCCGCAGTCGCCGTTGCTGACGACCTCGGCATCGAGCAGGCCGGCCTCGGCGAGCGCGCGCTCGGTCGACACGACGGCCAGGCACGCGACGCGGCCCATCGAGCGGATCTTCTTGCGCGGATACTCGGCCGGAATCGCGAAATCGGCGATCGGGCCGCCGAGCTGCGTGTTCAGCCCCTCGTAACGCCGCCCACTCCTGCATCCGGCGGATACCGCTGCGGCCTCCGTCCATCGCCGCGATCACGGTCGCGTAGTCGTTGCCGAGCGACGTGATCCCGGCCATGCCCGTGACCGCGACGCGCGCCGCTCACGACAGACCTCCGTCGATCGAGATGACTTGGCGCGTCACGTAGGCGGCGAGATCGGACATCAGATAGGCCACGAGCGCCGGCCACCTCCTCGGGCGTTCCCAAGCGGCGAACGGGAATCAGATCCAAGATGCGTTCCTTGTGCTCTGCAGCGAGCTCGACATTGTCGATCAAACCGGGCGCGACGCAATTCACGGTGATCTTGCGCTTCGCGAGCTCGAGCGCGAGCGCTTTCGTCGCGCCGATGATGCCGGCCTTCGCGGCGCTGTAGTTGACCTGACCACGATTGCCGAGCACGCCCGAGACCGACGACATCGTGACGATCCGCCCGCCGCGCCGCGCCTGGATCATCGGCATGACGCACGGCTTGCAGCACATTGTAGAAACCGTCGAGATCGGTGCGGATGACCTCGTCCCAATCTTCGATCCGTCAAGCAGCGGAAACGCGTTGTCGCGATGCACACCCGCGTTGCGACGACGCCGTAGTAGGCGCCGTGCGCCGCGATGTCGGCCTCGATGGCCGCGCGGCAGGCGGCGCGGTCGCCGACGTCGAACGCGATCGAGCCGACAATCGCCGCCCGCCGGTGCGCACGGCCTCGGCCGTGCGCTCCGCGCCGGCGCGATCGCTGCGATAGTGGACGACGATCGTGAATCCCTGCGCGCCCGAGCGTCGCCGCGATCGCGGCGCCGAGGCCCTTGCTGGCTCCCGTCACGAGCACCGAGCGCGTCATGACGGCTCCTCGCCGCAACGCGCGAGCTCGTGCGCCGCGGGTTGATAGGTGTTGACGACGGCCGTCGCGATCACGCGATCCGTCGCGATCGAGCACTGGAACGCACCGAGCTTCGCGTCCACGACCACGGGCTCCACGCGTGATCGTCAACGCTGCGCCGAGCGGGAACTCGGCGACCTCGCTGCGATAGGCACGCGTGCCGAGCAGGAAACCGATCGCGGGCGGCTCGCCGCGCAGGCGCGCCTCGTAACCCGCATGCGCGGCGATCGTCTGCGCCATGTATTCGATGCCGACCCACGCCGGCACTCCGGCGCCTGCGAAAAACGGGCTGCGCGCGCGTCGATCGTCCACCGTCGGCGACGGAGCGCTGCGGGCTGTACTCGACGAGCCGATCGATCACGCGTCATCTCGGGACCGTGCGGCAGCAGCTCGCCGATCGGAATCGCGCTGCAGTCCATCAGGCTCGGCCTACGACGATCGCGGCGTTGCTGCCGCCGAACGCGAACGAGTTCGACACGAACAGGTCGCGCTCCCATGCCGCGTCGTCGCCGACGAGATTGATCGGCGGCAGCTTCGGGATCGCGACGCCGTCCCAACCGTGGGCCGGCAAGCGCCGCGCCGACGTTCGCGTCGCCGAGAGCAGCGAGCCAGCAGAACCCGAGCTCTTGCGCGCCTGCCGCGCCGAGCGTGTGGCCGATCAGCGATTTCGTCGAGCTGCACGGCACGTCGAGACCGAACACGCGCGCCATGACCTCGCTCTCCATCTCGTCGTTCTTCGGCGTCGCCGTGCCGTGCAGATTCACGTAGCCGACGTCGCGCGGCGCCGCGCCGGCCTGCGCGAGCGCGGCGCGGATCGCGGCCTCGGCGCCGCGGCCGCGTCGGGTCCGGCGCCGAGATATGGTAGCCGTCGGACGACTCGCCGACGCCGCAGAGCCGGATCGGCGCAGGGCCGCCTCGACACGACGAACACGCACGCGCCTTCGCCGATGTTGATGCCGCGCCGATTGGCGCTGAACGGATTGCAGCGATCCGGCGCCAGCGACTCGAGCGCGTCGAAGCCGTTCAGCGTCAGCTTGCAGAGGCTGTCGACACCGCCGACGATCGCGGCATCGCAGCGACCGGCGTCGAGCAGCCGCCACGCGGAGGCAAACGCCTTGGCCGACGACGAGCACGCCGTCGAGATCGTGTAGCGCAGGCCGGTCAGCGCGAGATAGCGCGCCGCGAACTCCGCGGCCGTGCCGATCTCCTGCTGCCGGTAGTGGTACGCGCTCGGCATGCGGCCTTCGCGCGCGGAGCCTCGCAGCGCGTCCTCGCCGGCCGCGATTCCCGAGGTGCTCGTGCCGAGCACGACGGCGATGCGATCGGCGCCGAACGTGTCGCGCAGAGCGCGCGACCGGCTCCGCGATCTGATCGAGCGCGTGGGCGAGCAAGCGGTTGTTGCGGCAATCGAGCTCGGCGAGCTCGACCGGCGGCGCCGGCAGGTCGGCGCGCACGCGCCCGACCAGCGTCGTGCGCCCGGTCAGCAAGCCGTCGTACGGCTCCATGCCGGAGCCGTCGCCGGCGAGCAGCCTCGCGAGCACCTCGGCCTTGCCGGCGCCGAGCGGGCCGATCACGCCGATGTCGTTCAGATACAGCGTCACGAAGTCTCGCGACCGCTCGGCGCCTCGGCGCGAGCGCGGCCCGCACCTTGTCGAGCAAGACCTGCGGCGATACGAAGCACATCTCGCCGCGCTCGCTGATCGCACGGCCACCTGCGTGGTGCGTCGCTTTCGTCACGATCTCACCCGATTCGGCTGTCCGTGATCGTATAGTCGATCTTCAGCCGATTCTCGTACTCCTCGAGCGTCGGCGCGCACCGTGAGCCGTTGCCCGAACGTCGTGGTCTTCACGTATTTGACGCGGGCGTCGACGATCGGCCACGAGTAGCCGGACGCCGTCATCTGCCGGAAGTTGTAGCCGATGCTCGTTCAGCAACGCCGAGCGCGCCGTTTCGAGGTAGCGGAAGTAGTTCCCGTGCCACGTGACGCCCATCGGGTCGGCGTCGTGAAACGGCACCTCGACCTCGATTTCCGACGTAAGCAATTCGACCCCCCAAGCGGTGAGCATCCTACGACCGCTCAGTTGCCGCCGGCTTGCCCCCAGAAGTCGAAAAAATTAAACCATTGCGTGGGGGCCAGCAAGCAATGCGCCTCGAGCCGCTCCGCGTAACGCGCGATCGGCGCGCTCGAGCGCCTCGCTGGCGGTCGCCACGCGGCAGCACGAACGGGTCCGCGAACGGCTCGAAGAACACGCGGTAGCGGCCGTCGATCTTCAGGCAGAACAGCAGGTAGACGGGGCACTCGAGCAAGCTCGCGAGCACGAACGGCCCCTCCGGGAACGGCGCGGGCCGGCCGAGGAACGGCGCGCGCAGATCGAGCGCTCCTTGTGGCGCACGGACACGCGATCCGCGACGATCGCGACGTGCTCGCCGGCCGCGAGCTTGCTCGCGCAGCGCGATCACGGTCTCCGGGCCGAGCGAGTCGACCTGAATCATGCGCTCGAGCGTCTGCGGGCTCACGGCCGCCATGACGCGATTGAACTTCGGTGAGTGGCGCGTGAAGACGAGCGCGTTGACCTTCATGCCCTGCACTCTGTCGCCGAATGCGCGCAGCACCTCGAGGTTGCCGAGATGCGAGCCGATGAACAGCGACGCCGCGGCCGCTCGCGCGAAAGCGCTCGAGCATCTGCGCGTCCGTCGAACGGCGATGGCGTCCTTGCGGCAGCGCGTCGGCCCACATCGCGAGCTTGTCGAGCACGCGCGTTGCCAAACGCGAGCACGTGCTGAAATACGCTCAAGCCGCGGCGGGATCGGGGCGGCCGAGCTCGGCGAGCCGCGCGCGCACGGCTGCGAGATAGTCGCGCGACGCGCGGCGCGCGTGCCCGCGGCGACGTAGAAGTACGCCACCACGGGATACAGCAGCACGCGTGAACGCCGGGCGACCGAGCAGCCGATACGTGCCGAACAGGAGGCGCATGCCCGAGCACGCCGCCGCGCTCGCCGAGCTCGGCCCAGTGCAGGCCGCGCGCCGATGCGCCGTCCGAGCAGCATCGGCAAACGCAGCAGCATGCCGAAGCACGAGCTTCGTGTGCAGCTTCGTGATCAGCGCGTTGTCCGCGACGCACGGAAATTCGACGTGCCGCCTTCGCGGATAGATCACGGCCGTCGGCACCGGCGACCAGCGGCACGTTGCGCCAATAGAGGCGCACGGCGATCTCGATGTCGAAGTCCATGCGCCGGCCCAGCGCGACCGAGTCGAGCAACGCGATCGCAGCTCGCGAGCGGATAGACGCGAAAGCCGCACATCGTGTCGGGCATGCTGCAGCGACAACGTCTCGACGGCGACCCAGAACGCCGTCAGCTTGCGCCCGTACAGGCGGCTCTTCGGCACGGACTCGTCGAAGCGCGGCTCACCGCAGATCAACGCCGTCGGGGTTGCCCGTCGCGGCGGCCGTGAGCAGTTCGGCAAGTCGTCGAGATCGTGCTGGCCGTCGGCGTCGACTTGCACCGCGTGCGTGAAGCCCTGCTTGCGCCGCCGCGCGCAGCCCGCCATCACGGCGTGACCCTTGCCGCCGTTGCTGCTCGAGCGTCAGGACGCTCGCCGCGTAACGCGCGGCGACCGTCGGCGATCGCGGCTTTCGTCGCCGCGTCGCTGCCGTCGTCGACGATCAACAAGCGGCAAGCCGAACTCGGCGAGCCGCGCCGCCGTCGCGCGCAGCGGCTCGCCGTGGTTGTAGACCGGCACGACGATGCAGATCTTCACGCGCGCTGCCGGAACACGTATGACGGCCGCTGCTGAAGCGCGCGTCGTCGGCTCGATACGAGAAGTGCAGCTTGCCGTCGGCCGGCGCTCCACGCAGCGTCAGCGTGACGCCACGGCGCCGGGCACGCATCACGCTGCTGGAACTTCAGCGCGTCCATGCCGACGAACGTCGCCGCCGGCGTCGAGATGGCGACGCGCCGAACTCGATCGCCCATTTGACCTGCACGACGCCGGCCACGATCGGCGCACCGGGAAAGTGGCCCGTCGAAATACTCGAGGTCGGCCGGAATCATCGAGCTCGAGCTCCGCGTCGGCGGCGCTCACTCGCTGCTCGACGACGATCGGCTCCGTGCGTCATGACTGGCGCGCGAACAACGCGCGTGAGCTGCGCGACCTGGCGCTTGCCCTGCGCGTCGACGGGCAGATCGTGTCGGGAAAGCGAAACAGCCGCGGCAACAGCGACGGGATCGATCTTGCCGCGCAGCGCCGCGCTGCAGCGCGGCAGTCACGGCGCGCACGCCCACGCTTCGCGAGCGCCGCGCGCCCGTCATCGCGTCAGCTCGACGACTGCGCCGATGTACTGCCGCGCGCCGTCTTCGAGCGCGACCGCGACGGCGTCCTTGACGTACGCGTGCTCGGCAAGGCGGCGCTCGATCTCGGTCAACGAGACGCGCTTGTCCTCGATCTTGGCCACGCGATCGGCGCGCCCAAGCAGCTCGAAGCTGCCGTCGCCGCGAAACGCGACGCGGTCGCCCATGCGCTGCCAACCATCGTGCCCCGAGAACGGCGAGCGCACCTCGAGCAAGCTCGTCGGCCGTGATCGCGCACCTCGACGCGACGGCAGCGCCGCGAAGATCGGCGCGTGCGCCGTGCGCCACGCGACGCCGCTCGTCTCCGTGCTGCCCAAGATCTCGGTCGGCGTCGACGCCGAGCACGCGGGTCACGTCGGCCGCCGCATCGGCCGGCAACACGCCGCCGGAGCTGAAAAGCGCGCGCCAGCTGCCCGGGCCCCGCGGCAGATGGCCGATGCGCTTCAGCAGCGCCGGGCTCGACATGAGCACGTTGCCCTGCACCGACGTCGCCGAGCAGCTGCTCCGGATACTCGAGATCGAACGTCGCGAACGGCCGCGCGTCCGAGCAGCGGCCACAGCACGCGGAACAGCAGGCCGTAGACGTGACGGTGCGATACCGTCGAGTACACGCGGCCCGCGCCGACCGTCGCGCCCCACACCGCCTCGAACGCCGCGAGCTCGTGCTCGATGTTCGCGAGCCGCGCGACCGACTGCTTTCGGCACGCCGGTCGAGCCCGAGGTGTACAACACGAGCGCGGCCGTGAGCGGCACGGGGCCGAGCGCGCCGGAGGTCGGCTCGAGCTCCTGCCACACGACGCGCTGCGCGCGCCGCGCGTCGTCGTCGCTCGCCGGCTCGATGACGCCGTCGAGCGCCTGGCGGTCGAGCCGCGCGCGAGCATCGTCGCCGGCGCGAGCACGGGCGTTCTGCCCGGCGGCCCAACAGCCGAGCAGCGCGGCCGTGAACTGCAACGCGTCGTCGAGGTTCAACGCCCAGCGCTCGCCGTCGAGCGCGCGCAGGCGCGTCTCGACGCGGGCGGCCGAGGCGCGCGAGCTCGCCGCAACGGTGCTGCGTGCCGTCGCGGCCGAAGCGACGACGCGGTCCGGTCGCCCGCCGAGCCAGCATGCAGTCAGGCGACTCGCGCGTCATCGTGCGCGCTTCCCGCATGCACGACGGAGCGCATCGACGAGCTCGACGCCGAACATCGCGCCGATCAAGAAGTAGGCGATCAAGCCGTTGTAGAGCGCCCAGGTCGCAAGCGGCGTCCAGCACCGCCGTGTAGAGCGCGATGCCGCCGTTGACGACGAAGAACACCGTCCACGCGATCGTGACGCGACGCGTGTAGCACGACCGCGCCGGCGGCAGCTCGGGTTCGCGCAGGCGCGCGATGCGCTCGATGACGCTGGGCGGACTCGCGAGGCTCGCCGCGAACACGACGCAGCAGCGCCGCGTTGACGAGCACCGGGTAGTACAGCATGGCCTCCGCGCTTTCGAGCACGAAGCTCACGGCCGGCGAGCAGCACGCCGCCGGCGCACAGAGCGAGTCATGCGCGGCCGCCGAACGCGGCCGGCCGCTCGCAAACGCAAGCACGAGCAGCCGCAGCAGGCACAGCGACGAGCGAGCACGACGCGCGACGGCGCTCGACGCCGAAGCGGCCGATGCCGACGTAGACGAGTACCGGGTACAGCGCGAGAACGCGACGACGACGCGCGACACCGACGCAGCGACCGGCGCGCGAGCGACACGATCGCCGCCTAGTCGGAGCGCGTAGCGGCGCCGGCGCGCTACGCGCGCAGCATCTGCTCGACGGCATCGACGACGTCTTCGACGGTGCGAACGGCTTTGAACTGCTCGGGCCTGATGCGCTTCTTCGTCAGCTCCTGCAGGCGCACGGCGAGATCGACGGCGTCGATGCTGTCGAGGTCCAGGTCGTCGTACAGACGCGATTTCGGCGTGACTTGCTCGGGCTTGAGCTCGAACAGCGTAGCAGAGCTCGCGCTGCAGCTCGCGCGAAGATCTGCTCGCGCGACAGGACGCTAACCGTGACCATGGCTCGACGCTGATGAAACGGGCCAGGTTCGCGATCGAGGCGAAGTGCTCGCGCGTCACCTCGGAGTCGGCGTCCATCTGCACGTCGTATTTCTTGCGAATGGCGACGCCGAGCTCGAGCGCGTCGATGGAATCGAGCCCCAGACCCTCGCCGAACAGCGGCGCCTCGCTGTCGATTTGCTCCACGCTGACGTCCTCGAGATTCAGGACTTCAATGAGCAGCTGTTTGAGCTCCTGCTCCAGCTCTTGCATCTGACTGGATCTCCCTTCGACAGCTCTCGTTGCAGCGCGTCCGTGAGGCGTCTGCGCAGCGACGCTGCGGCTCGCACCGCCCCGCTGGAAGTCGCGCGCGCGTACGCTAGCACCCACTCTCGCCGCAAGGCAAGGACGCCGCTCCGGAATGCGATACCACGGCTTGAGTCTTCGGACAGCAACACGGGCTCGCAGCTGAAATGCACGATCTCGAGCACGGCGTCCGACTCGAGCGCGATCGTCGCGGCGCCGCGTTGGAGCTCGCAGCGGCTCGCCCGGCACGGAACGCGTGGCTTCGGGAAACACGATCAGCGACTCGCCGCGCGCGAGCGCCGCGGCGCAGTCGCGCAGCAGCTGCTCCGAGGTCCTTGTTCGGAATGTAGTTCGCCGCACGAAGCGGCAGCCGACAGGAACGGATTCCGCCACACGCGTGCTTCACGACGCAGTTCGCCTGCTTCGACGTGAGCGAGCAGCACCATCGACGTCGAGCAGCGTCGGATGATTCGCGACGATCACGCGGCGCCGCTCGCGCCGAGGCGCGCCATGCCTCGCGATCGATGTCGAGCTTGACGACGCCGACGAGCGCCATGAAGCGCAGGAACGCCCGGAAGCCTCACGCGTATTCCGTCGCGCGCGCAGACGCTGCCGCGACGCACGCGCGGCACGAGCACGAGCAGCGCGCCGAAGTACAGCACGCCCTTGACGAGCGCGCGCGACGCCGAATGCCGCGAACGACACGACGGTCGCGAACGAATCGCCAGCTACGCCCCAACGCGCCTCCACGCCCAGCCCTGACCGCCGGCCGTGATCGCGAGCTCGGGCTCCGCCGACAGCGCCCACGCCATGAACAGCGGCGCGATCGGCAGCGCGCTCCTCCGTTGCCGCCGGCTCGAGCTCGAGCGTGAGGCCGCCGCTATCCGCGGCGCCGAGCAACAACGCGAGCGCGTGCGACCGCTGCTCCTGGCGACTGTACGGCTCGATACTCGTCCGGCAACGGCTCGTCGTAGCTCACGAGCAACACGCGCTTGCCGCGGGTGCTCGCGCAAGGTACGCCTCGGCCTCGATCCATCCGTACGCGAACGTGCCCGCGCCGGCCGCCAACGACGTCGCCGGCGCTTGGCTTTGCTTGATGATCGTGTAGAGCCCGGCGCTCGCGTTGTGCACGGACTGACTGAAGCTCGTCGGCGACAGCTCGCCGCCGCGCGACGATCGCCGCCAGCAGCTCGCGCGTGCGCGCGAGCTCGCCGTGCTGCGAGCAGAACACGAGAAAGTCCGCGCGCTCGCTCGCCGTCGCCTCGAGCGCCACCTGAACGGCCATCTTCGACGAGCGTGCTCATGCGGCGGCGATGCGATGCCGGGATCGCGTGATCCGGAACCGCGGTCGTCGCCAGCGGCGCCGTGTGAGCGGCCGCGGCGCGCCACTCTGCGGCTGCGCGCGTCTCCGGCGACCAGAACGACCAGCTCAGGATCTCAAGACCGCTCTGCATCGACCGCCGGCCTCGTGCACGCACCGAATCGGGCCGGCGTTATTGTATGCTGCGGCACGCACGATGATTCGATACGACCGGCCCGCCGACCTCACGGCCTTCGAAGCGATCTCCGCAGCGCAGAAGCTCGCGTTCGCGCCGATCGCGTTTCAGGCGAGCGTCGCGCTCGAATCGCCTCGGCATCCTGCGACGCCGTGGAAGCCGCCAGAGACGGCGGCGTCAGCCGCCGCGGATGTCGCCGAGCAGCTCGAGCTTCCGGTCTACGGCGTGCGCGTGCTGCTCGACATGGGACTCAGCATCGGGCTCGTTTGGCAGCGCGACGGACGTTACGTGCTCGACAAGGTCGGCCACTTTCTGCTCAACGACGCGATGACGCGCGTCAACTTGGATTTCGTCGCCGACGTCTGCTACGACGCGATGAGCGCGCTGCAAGAATCCGTCGAGCGAGTCGACACCGAAGGGCCTCGCGCGCTTCGGCGACTGGCCGACGCTGTACGAGGCCTCACCGCATCTGCCGCAGCCGCGCGTGCGAGCTGGCTCGTCGTTCGATCACTTCTACTCGTCGAATGCGTTTCGCCGACGCGCTCGCGCACGTGTTCGCGACCAAGCCGCGGCACCTGCTCGACATCGGCGGCAACACGGGGCTTTGGGCACAGGCCTGCGTCGAGCACGACCCGCACGTCGAGGTCACGATCGTGGACCTGCCGGAGCAGGCGCGGCTCGACGAAGGAGCGCCTTCGCACCACGCCGCACGCGGCCCGCATTCACGTCCGCGCCGTCGACCTGCTCGACCCGAGCGCCGCGCTGCCGGAGGGCGCCGACGTCGATCTGGCTGAGCCAATTCCTCGATTGCTTCTCGGAGCAACAGGCGACGCAGATACTTCGGCGCGCCGCGACAGCCATGCGCGCCGACGGCTCGCTGTTCGTGCTCGAGTTGCTCTGCGATCGGCAGCGCTACGACGCCGCGAGCTACAGCCTGAACGCCACGTCGCTGTACTTCACCTGCATCGCGAACGGCGTGAGCCGAATGTTCCGTTCCGACGATCTACTGCGCGTCATTCGAGACGCCGGCCTCGACAGTCGTCGCCGAGCACGACCACATCGGCCGCGGTCACACGCTGCTGCACTGCCGCAAAGCGCGCTAGCTCTACGCGCGTCACTCCGACCATTCGCCACAGCATGTCGGTCTTCAAGTTGCGCATCCACAGATCGTTCCGGCGCCGAGTAGCCTTCCTTCCAGCGAATCGACCACCTTGCCCGGCTCGATCACGATTTCGACACGCTTGTCTTCGAGCTCGCCGACGACCAGCGACGGCGTGTTTTCCTCGATGTTGTACTCGCGCTTCGTGAACGCGTACTCTGCCATCGCGCGCCACTGCTCGGCCGACACCGTCGCGCAACAGCTGGCCGCGTTGATGACCTGATCCGCGGCGTGGGCGGGGCTGACGATCGCCACGAGGCCGACACCGAGACCCACTGCTAATACTCGCATCGTTGTCTCCGCTGTTGAGGCTAACGAACGGTGCCGACTATATACTTTGCGCCACGCATCCGCATGACCGGGTTCCCATTTGAGCGAGGCCGAAACGCGACCCATGCGACACCGCTCAACGATCGCCGCGGCACTGGTGGCCACGCTGCTTCCCGCGACGGTCACCGTCGCGGCGCCGGACGCTGCCGAGCTCGTCGCGCGACTCGCGCGTGAGGCACCCTCGAGCATCGCGTTCGTCGAGGTGCGTTTCTCGTCGTTGCTCGTCGAGCCGCTCGTCGTAAGCGGCGAGCTCGACTACGAGAGCAGCACGACGCTGCGCCGCCGCGTCGAGACACCGTATCGCGAAACGACGACGATCAGCGGCGAGACCGTGCGCGTCGAGCGCGACGGCGAGCTCGCGCACGTTCGCGTTGCGCCGCGCGCCGGAGCTGCGCGGATTGCTGACGGGCATGCTTGGCCTCCTCGGCGGCGACAGCCGCGTCCTTGAGCGAGAATTTCGCGATCGCGACAGCCGGCGATGACGAACGCCTGGCGCCTCGAGCTCGCACCGACTGACGATCGAGTACGGCAACGCTTGCGCGCGATCACTGTCACCGGCATCGGCGACGAGCCACGGTGCTTCGTGCTCCGCGACACGCAAGACGGCGCGAGCGTGATGCTGCTCGGTGCGGCGGCCGCTCGACCGCTACCGCAACCGGTCGCACTCGCCGAGCTGCTCGCCTCGTGTAGCGCGGAATGAAACGCAGCCTCACGGCCCTGTCGCTGCTGGCGCTTTGGGTCGCGGCCCTCGCGGTCGGCGGCGTTGTTCGTCGCGCGACAGCTCACGATCGATTCGGACCTGCGGTTGTTCCTGCCCTCGCCCACGACGCCGGAGCAGCGCTTGCTGCTCGACGCGATCGGCGAAGGCCCCGCATCGCGGCTGCTCGTGATCACGCTGGAAGGGGCCGAGCCCGAGAAGCTCGCGACGCATCGCGTGCGCTCGTCGACGCGCTTCGCGGCGACGAGCGCTTTCGTTTCGTCGCGAACGGCGACACGCCGGCCGACTCGCATGCCCGAAGACTTGGCTGCCCGTATCGCTACCTCGTCGCGACGATGCCGACTCGCGATCGTTCGATCGCGATCGCTTGCACGCCGCGCTCGAGACTCGCGCTCCGCGACTTGGCGTCGCCCGGAGGATTCGCGCTCGAGCCGCTGATCGCACGCGATCCGACGTTCGTGGTCCCGGAGCTGCTCGAGCGCTGGCAGCCCGCGCAGGAGCCGCGGCGGGAATTCGACGTGTGGTTCGACGCGTGCCGGCGACGCGCGCGTTGCTGGTCGCGGAGACGAAGGCGCCGCGTTCGATCCGCAGGGCCAGCGCGACGCGCTCGATGCGCTGCGACGCCGCGCTCCGCGACGCGGATCCGGCGCTGGCAATGACCGTGAGCGGCACGGGCCAGTTCTCGGTGCTGATGGAAGACCGCACGCGCGCGACGGCGGAGCGGCTTGCACGCACCGCGACGATTCGGCATGTTGGTCGTGTTGTTCGCGGCTTATCGGCGCGTCGGCGCATTGGTGTTGAGCGCTCTGCCGCTCGCGAGCGCGGCCGTCGCGGGGCTCGCGGCCGTGAGCGCCGTGTTCGGCACCGTGCACGGCATCACGCTCGCGTTCGGCTTCACGCTGCTCGGCGTCGCGCAAGACTATCCGTTGCACCTACTGAGCCACCGGCGGCCCGGGGTCGCGCCGGCCGACGTCGCGCGCAAGCTCTGGCCGCCGCTCGCAACCGGCATCGCGAGCACTTCGATCGCGTACCTGACGTTCTGGTTCAGCGGCGTCACGGGCCTTCAGCAACTCGCGTGCTTCACGGTGACGGGGCTCGCCGTAGCCGGCGCCACCACACGCTGGCTGCTACCGCCAATGATGTCGGCAGGAGATCGCGACTACGGCGATTCCGCCCCGCTCGTTGCGCATCGGGAGCGCGATCGCAGCGCTGCCGCGACCGCGCTGGGCGCCACCCTTGCTGATCGCTGCCTGCGTCGGCGCCGTCGTGCTCGCTCCGCAGCCGTTTTGGGAGAACGACCTCAGCGCTCTGACACCCGTGCCGCGAGATCTGTTGGAACGCGATCGAAGCGTGCGCGCCGAGCTTGGCACCGCGGATACGCGCCACCTGCTCGTCGTCGAAGCACCGACCGTCGACGCAGCCTCGGGCCGGCTCGAGGCTCTGGATGCGGACCTCGAGCGGCTCGTGCGCTCGGGCGCGATCGCAGCGTTCGATCACGCGGCGCGCTACGTGCCGTCGGTAGACGCGCAACGCGCGCGGCAAGCCGAGCTGCCGAGCGCAGCGGCACTACGATCCGAGCTCGACGCCGCGCTCGCTCGGCACGCCGTTTCGGCCCGATGCGTTCGCACCGTTCCTCGCCGACGTCGAGCGCGCACGCAGCGCGCCGCCGCTGACGTTCGACGCAAGCTCGCGCGTTCCCCGCGTTCGGCGCGCAGCTCGACGCGCTGATCGTGCGATCAAGCCGGGACGTACGCCGCGCTCGTGACGTTCTCCGGCGTTCGAGACTTCGCGGCCGTCGCGGCTGTCGCCGCGCAACACCCGGGCGCGACGCTGCTCGACATCCAAGCGGCCTCGCAAGCGCTCGTCGTCGCGCAGCGCACGCGAATGCTCGCGAGCCTGGCCGTGGGCTTCTTGTTGCTGATCGGCGTCGTGGCGGTCGCGCTACGCGACGCGACGCGTACGACCCGCGTGTTGGCTCCGCTGACGTTGACGACATTCGTCGTGATCGCGGCGCTGCAGCTCGCGGGCGTGTCGCTGAATGTCTTCCACCTGATCTCGCTGATCCTGGCCGCGGGGCTCGGCCTCGACTACGCGTTGTTCTTCGAGCACGCGGCCGACGACACTGCCGAGCACGCGCGCACGCTGCACGCGGTGCTCGTGTGCGCGACGGCGACGTTGATGGTGTTCGCGTTGCTGGCCGCTGCGGAGCTGCCGGTGCTGCGCGCGATCGGCGCGCCGGTCGCGCTCGGCGTCGTTACGAACTTCGTGCTGGCGCTGCTGCTGACGCGCCCGGTTCGGCGAAGCCCTTGCAGCTCGCCGAGCAGCGCCTTCGCGCCCTGCCCCAGATACAAGCGTGTCGACGCCGGCCACGATCAACGTGTAGCCCTGCGCGACGTACGGCTGCACGGCCGCGGCCGTGACGCCGAAGTAGCCGAGCGGCATGCGCGCGGCGCGGCACACTTCCGTGACGCGGCGAATCGCCGCGACGACGACGGGATCGTCGATCTGCCCCATCTTCTTAAGACTCGCCGACAAGTCGTACGGTCCGAGCAGCACTGCATCGACGCCGGGCACTTTCACGATCGCTTCGATGTTGTCGACCGCGCGCGCGTGCTCGGCCTGAACGATCACCGCGATCTCGTCGTTCGCGGAGCGCAAGTACTCGCGAAAGGTCTGGCCGTATCCGTGCGCGCGCGCGAGACCCACGCCGCGTTCGCCGTCGGGCGCATACCGCGACCAGCGCACGACGTCCGCGGCCTGCGCAGCGGTGTTGACTTGCGGCACGATGATGCCGTGCGCGCCGAGGTCGAGCGCGCGCTTGATCGGCACCTCGGCCACCTCCGGCACGCGCACGATGCACGCGGTCTTGTGGCCGACGGCTTGCAGAATCTCGCGCGAGCTCGCGCGTTTCGAGCGGGCCGTGCTCGCCGTCGATGAACAGCCAATCGAAGCCGATGCTCGCGAGCACCTCGGCCGACGCCGCGCTCGCGAGCGTGACCATCGTGCCGAGCAGCGGCTCGCCGCGTTTCAACCGTGCGCGAAATTCGTGTGCCATCTAGCGGTCCGTGAGTACCGCTAGGCGCTCGAACAGGCGCTGGAAACGCGGCTCGGCCAGCCGCGGATCGG
Organism: uncultured Gammaproteobacteria bacterium; assembly: GCA_963741255.1. Taxonomy (GTDB): domain Bacteria; phylum Pseudomonadota; class Gammaproteobacteria; order Steroidobacterales; family Rariloculaceae; genus FEN-1219. The sequence continues at coordinate 99,065 of CAVUHM010000010.1, forward strand.
GCGACACACCGAGCGACGCCGGGTTCAAGAATCGCGACACCAGCGTCAAGTAGCCGGGATCGGCCGCGCCGCGTTCGTACTTCACGACCGTCTTCTCGAGCCGCTCATAGGCCGCCTCGAGATCGTTGCGCCCAAAGAGGTAGTACAGCGCCCAGTCCGCATCACCGACACCTTGCGCATCGGCGAGCTGCGCGTAACGATCGAGGGCGGCATTCGCTTCAACTTCCTTGCCGCGCACGCGATAAACCCCGGCAGCCGCCATGAGACCCCAGACACCTTGCTCGGGCGCGAGCTCTTCCACTTTGCGCACGAACCGCTCGGCGGTCGCCGCGTCGCTTGCGAGAACTGCGCCAAACACGTTGACGGCGAGGTTGTCGGGTGCGAGGAGTAGCGCCCTCTCGACCGCAGCTCGCCCCTCGTCGGTGCGCCCCACCGCGTTGAAGACAGTGGCTGCGCCGACGAGCGTCAACGCACCGTTCGGATCGAATTGCGTCGCCCGATCCATCCCCTCCAGCGCGGCCTGCGTATCCCCTCGATTCAGGCGATAGAGCGCGTGCTCCTGTAATACGTTCGGATCGTTCGGCGCCAGGGCGAGAGCGCGTTCGAACGCTTCGTCGGCGGATCGATATCTCAGGTGAAAACTGTGCGTGAGGGCTCGCGCGAGCCACGCGACGCCGGCTCCGTCGTACAGATCGAGCGCGCGCTCTGCATCCGCGAGCGCCAGAGCCTGAAAGTCGGCGCCGCGGAGCCGCCCGTCTCTCATGAACTGACTCCGCGCCGCCGATGTGATCTGCGCGTACGCGTAGATGTAGGCGCGATGCGCGTACGCCTCGGCGAAACGCGAATCCTCTGCGATGGCCGAGTCGAGCTCGCGCACAGCATCCACGAACATCCCGCTCGATGTGTGATCCAGCGCCGCCAGATAGCGCTGATAGGCGGCGATGGACTCGGTCGGCACGCGGTCGACGCGGCGTCGATCCTCCGCCGTGATCTCTGCTCCCAGCGCGCTCGCGATCGCGGTCGCAATGTCGGTCTGGATCGCAAATACCTCATCGAGGTTGCCGCGCTCGGCGCGGAACGCGCCGGTCCACCGGGACTCATTCGTGTCCGCGTCGATCAGCTCTGCGTTGACCCTAAGCTGATTGCCCGAGTACACCACGGTGGTCTCCATGATCGCCGAGACGCCGAGGTCGGCCGCGATCTCAGACATGGACGGCCGCGTCGCGGCGTCCGCGTAGCGCAGCACGGACGAGCGCGAGATCACGGTCAGGCTCCTGAGCTTCCCGAGCTGATTCAGCACCTCCATGTGCAACCCGGTCACGAACGAGGCGTCCTCGGGTCCCGCGCTCAAGGTGTCGAACGGCAACACCGCGATCGAGCTCGACAACAGCTCGGAGCGTGCGGCGGGAATCGCGGGCGACGCCACAGGCGCCGTCGGCCGCGGCAGCGCGTCTTGCGAGCTAGGCGTCGGCTGCCGCCCTCGATCGAACACGATGCCGGTCACTGCGATCAGCGTACCCGCGATCACGATCACCAAACCCAAGCCCGGCACACGACGCCGCGTGCTCGGCGGCGGACTCGGCGGCTGGCTCTGCGCACGAGCGGCCGGCGGCAGGCTTCGCGCGGCCGAGTCCTCGATCAGAAACCGCACGTCGCCGATCGAACGGAGCCTGCGTGCCGGGTCTTTCTCGAGGCAGCGGCGTAGCAACATGTCGACGGCCGGCGGCAGATCGGCAGGCAGTTGGCTCCAATCGGGCTCGCCGCGCAGCACGGCCGCGCTGACGTCGGCGATCTCTTCGCCTTCGAACGCGCGCCGACCCGTCAAGCGTCTCGTAGACCACGCAACCGAACGCCCAAACGTCGCTGCGCTGGTCGACCTCGCGTCCGCGCGTCTGCTCTGGGCTCATGTACGCCGGCGTGCCGAGCACCGAGCCCGCGCGCGTGACGCCGCCGCTCATCGCCGTCGGCAGCGAAGTCACCTCGACTACCGGGCTGCGTATCGCGCGCGAGCGTCTTCGCGAGACCGAAATCGAGCACCTTGACGCTGCCGTCGGGTCGCACCTTGATGTTGTGCGGCTTCAAGTCGCGATGCACGATGCCGACCTCGTGCGCCGCGGCGAGAGCATCGGCGATCTGCTTCGCGATCTTCAGCGCGTCGGGCGTCGCCAAGCGGGCCGCGCGCGACGAGCTCCGCCAGTGTCGGCCCTTCGACGAGCTCGAGCACTAGGCCGCGCGTTCCGTCGGCGGACTCCTCGAGCCCGTAGATCGCGGCGATGTTCGGATGATTCAGGCTCGCGAGCGTGCGCGCCTCGCGCTCGAAGCGCGCGCGGCGGTCGGCGTCCGCCGTGAAATCCTCGGGCAGGACTTTGATCGCGACCTCGCGTCCGAGCCGCGAGTCATGCGCGCGGTAAACCTCGCCCATGCCGCCCACGCCGATCAACGCGCGAATCTCGTAGGGGCCTATGCGCGATGTCCGTGGTTTTGTCATCTGCTCACAATCCGCGCGTCGAGCAGGCGTCGGTCAGAGGCGCCCCGGCCGATAGTACCGGCAAACGGGGACACCCCGCGAGCAATGCACGGCGGGCCGACCGCCGCGCCCGAGACTCACTCCGGCAGCGCAGCTCCGGATCCGCCCATCTCGGCCGGTACGTCCTTGAGCTTCGGCTTGCCGTCGTGCATTCGCAGCACCGTCGCTTGGTAGTGGACGCGCACGCTGGGCTCGAACTCGAGCTCCGGTAGTAACGCCGCATAGACGTCGACGAGCTTCCAATGCGGATGATCCGTGAACAGATGTCCGCCGCACTTCGCGACCACTTCCTCACACTCTGCGGAGTCTTCGCGAACGAGCCGATGTCGCCGCTGCCACGCGTGACTTTCAGCGCGGACGGCGCCCACAGAGTGAACGCGTTTACGGGGCCCGCGGACCAGTGGCGGCACGACGCGCAGTGACAGTAGCCCATCGCAGCGGGCGCACCGGTGACCTCGAACTCGCACCTCACCACAGAAACAACGACCCTTGTAAGTCTTGTCGGCGAGGAAGCTCTCCTTCAACGGAACCCTTCTCGTACGGCGAGTCTGAAGCCGCAAACGCACGGGCACAACGTGCGCGGAGCACTGCTGCCGGGTATCCTTGCAGCCGCTCGGTCCATGCCCGCAGCAGCGCGGCGTGACATCGTCGCGTCCGCGCGCTCGGCGTCGGCGCGTAGCGGGAGCCAACCCCGCGGTCGCCACGCGGGCCGCCACACGGGCTGGTCTCTGGTACTCTCACGCCGGTCGTCCGAAGGGCGCTAGAGCGCGGTGGTGAGGCTTGCGAATACTCGATGTCGGCTGCGGCCCCAATAAGACTCCGGACGCCTTCGGCGTGGATCACTACCCATATCCCGGCGTCGACGTCGTCTGCGACTTGGACGTCACGCCGTGGCCTCTCGAGACGAGCTCGTTCGACAAGATCGTGGCGAGCCACGTCATCGAGCACGTTGCGTCGATACCGAGCTTCATGCGCGAGCTGCACCGACTAGGGCGACCCGGCGCGATCGTCGAGATCTCGACTCCGCATTACACCTGCAGCGACTCGTGGCAAGACCCCACGCACCGCTGGCACTTGGGATCGCGATGGCACGAGACGTTCTGCGGCGGCTATCTGACCGCGCAGCTGCCGCAGTTCGAGTTCGTTTCCGTCGACGTCGAGTTCCCGCGCAAATTCGGCAACATCTTGACGCGCTTGCTGGTTCGCTACCGCGGCGTGAATCGATGGGAACGGTGGCGCTCGTTCCGTTCGCCGGCGAAGAACATGCACACGCACTTGCGTGTCGTGAAAACCGAATAGCCGAGACCGACGAATGCGTGTTGCGTTGGAAGCGACCGGCAGTCTCGCTCACCGGTTCACGGGATTGCAGCGCTACATCCTCGAGCTCTCGCGTGCATTGGCGGAGCTCGGCACAGCGGACCTCGAGTGCCAAATGCTGCTGCCCATCGCGAACTTTCGTAAGCGGAAGCTGGCACCGGTCTTTCCGTGGCCCGTGCGTTGGTATTGCTCCGGCCCGTGGCCGGCAATGCCGCTCTGCGACGTGCTGCACGGTGTGAGCCTGCGGCTGCCTCGCACACCGCACCGGACCGCGCGCATCTCGACGTTCTTCGACCTGTCGCCGTTGTCGCTGCCGCGGTACGGCTCCGAGCGAAGCTTGCGAAAGACGTTGCAGCGATTCCAGCACGCGGCGAGTCACGCGGATCGAGTCATCGCGATCAGCCACGCCACGCGCGCCGACTTTCTCCACTACTACGACTACCCCGAGCAGAACGTCGTGGTCACCCACTTGGGCGTCAGCCCCGTGTTCTTGGCGCACACGACGACTGCGACGACGACGCGGTTCGGAGCAGCGTCGCGCCCGTACTTCGTCGCGTTCGGCGGTAACCCGCGCAAGAATCTGAGCCGAGTCATCTTAGGTCTTGGTCTGAGCTCGTTTCGCGACACCGCGGACCTGCGCGTGCTCGGCGCACTCGATGCGCAGGATCGCGAAGCCGTCCGCCAATCGCGCCTCGAAGATCGAGTCCACGACGCCGGCAACCTCGACGAGGCCGGCATCGCCGAGCTGTACGCGGGCTCCGCCGGCCTGCTGTTTCCGAGCCTGCTCGAGGGGTTCGGCTTGCCGATCCTCGAGGCCATGGCGTGCGGCGCACCGGTGCTCACGAGCGCGCGCGCCGGGACCGAGGAGATCGCCGGCGGGCACGCGATTTTGGTGGAGCCGGAAGCGCCCGAGTCGATCGCGGCGGGCATCGATCGACTCGCCGCGATCTCTCCAGAAACCCTGGCTTCGGCGGTGAGTTACGCGCGCACTTTCACGTGGAAGCGCACGGCCGAGCAGACCTTGGCCGTCTATCGCTCCGTCGCCGCGTAGCCGCCCCCCTCAGCGCATGAGGTCCGCCAGTAGCTCGTAGGACTTCAGGCGCGCGGCCTGATCGAAGATGCCGGCCGCGACGATGATCTCGTCGGCGCGCGTTTCGGCAAGCAATCGCGCGAGCCCCGCGCGCACCGTGCCCGGCGCGCCGACGAACGAGCACGCGAGCATTCGCGACGCCTGCGCCTTCTCGATCGGCGTCCAAAAGGTCTCGATGTCGTCGATCGGGGGCTGAAGCTGCCCGCGCGCGCCACGCAGCAAGTTCGTGACACCTTGCTGAATCGACGTGAACAGCCGCAGCGCTTCTGCGTCCGTGTCGGCGACGATGACGTTCGCCCCGATCATCGCGTACGGCTTGTCGAGCTGCGACGACGGCCGGAAGCCGGCGCGGTACGTGGCGAGCGCCGCGACAAGGTCCGCCGGCGCGAAATGCGACGCGAACGCGTACGGCAAGCCAAGCGCGGCCGCGAGCTGCGCGCCGTATAGGCTCGAGCCCAGGATCCACAGCGGCACACCGAGGCCCGTGCCTGGCACCGCCTCGACGACCTGGCCGGGTTGCTTCGGGCCGAACAGCGCTCGCAGCTCGACCACGTCTTGCGGAAACGTCTCCGCGCTCATCGCGTCGCGGCGCAACGCGCGCAGCGTACGTTGGTCCGTGCCCGGCGCGCGTCCGAGACCTAAATCGATACGGCCCGGATACAAGGACTCGAGCGTGCCGAATTGCTCCGCGACCACGAGCGGCGAGTGGTTCGGCAGCATGATGCCGCCCGCCCCGACCCGAATCGTGCGTGTGCCCGAGGCGATGTAGCCGATCACGATCGAAGTCGCGGCGCTCGCGACACCGGCCATGTTGTGGTGCTCGGCAAGCCAGAAGCGTTCGTAGCCGAGGCGCTCGGCGTGCTGCGCGAGCTCGAGCGACCGATGCAGCGCGTCGGCCGGCGTAGCGCCTTCGGGCACAAACGCGAGATCGAGAATCGACACGCGGGCATGGATGCCCGCGGTAGAGTAACGCAGGGAGCGGTTGCCGAACGCGGCCATCGCGGCGTGGCGCCAGTCGCGTCAGTGCGTGCGCGAGTGCGCGCGCAACTGAGCGTCGAGCCACTCGCCGAACTTGTCGGCCGTCGAGGCGAAACGGCTGTGCGGCACGGCGAACCAATCGTTGCCGATCTGTAGCACGAACGTCGGGAATCCTTGCGCGCCGACGTTGTTCATGAGCTGCTGCGACGCCGCGATGTGAACCTCGACGGGCACGTCCTTCATAGCTTTCGCGAAAGCCTCCGCGTCGAGACCAATCGAGACGGCGACATCGCGCAGAACGTCCTCGCGCACGACGTGCAGCCCGTGCTCGTAATGCGCGTGCTGGATGCCGCGCAGCATGGACAAGGCTTTGGTCGGATCGAGCGTCTGTGCCGCGAGCACGGCCGCGATCACGGGACGCGATTCGAGCACGAGATCGGGGTCGAGCAACAGGCCGTTCAAGTACGGCTCGCCATACGGCTGGCCGCTCATCTGCCCGACGCGTGCGTCCGCCTGCTGAATGTAGCGACGAGTGTGCTCCGGTAACCGCGTCGGTTGCGGCCAAAGGCCGCCCGCATGCATCTCGAGCTTGAGACCCGTGACCTTCGTGGCCGCCCACACGAGCGGCTCCGCGCCATAGCACCAGCCGCATAGCGGGTCGTAAATATAGTGGAGCACCGCGTTCATCGGGTTACCTTAGCCGGCCACCGCGTAGTCGGTATAGCCCTGAGAGCCGCCCGCGAAAAACAGGTCGGGACGCGGAGCGTTCAGCACGAGGTCGGCCTTCAATCGCTGCGGTAGATCGGGGTTCGCAAGGAACGACGCGCCGAACGAGGCGAGATCGGCATTGCCCGTCGCGAACGCTGCCTCGGCTTTCGACTTGTCGAGGCCGCCATTCACGATGATCGCGCCGCCGAACGCCTTCTTGATCTTCGGCAACAGCTCGCCGACCTTCTCGTAAGCGACGATGTGCAAGTACGCGAGCTTCAACGCGCCTAGCGAGCGCGCGAGCGCTTCGTACTGCTGCGGCAGCTCTTCGAACACGGCCATGTCGTTGTAGGTATTGAACGGCGACAAGCGCATGCCGGTCCGTTCCGGACCGATCGCTTGCGCCACGGCCGACGCGAGCTCCACGGCAAAGCGATTGCGGTTCTCGATCGAGCCGCCGTACGAATCCGTGCGCCGGTTCGAGCCAGGCAGCAGAAACTGCTCGATCAGGTAGCCGTTCGCGCCGTGCAGCTCGATGCCGTCGAAGCCTGCCGCGATCGCGTTCTTCGAAGCATTCACGTGCTCGGCGATGACTGCGGCGATCTCGGCCGTCGCGAGCGCGCGCGGCACTGGCAGATCCTGCATCGCGGATTGATCCGTCCACATCTGCCCCGCGGCCTTCGACGGTCGACGGCGCGACGATCTCGGCGCCCGGCGGCAGGTTCAGCGAATGCGAGATCCGGCCCGTGTGCATCTGCTGCAAGAAGATCTTCGCGCCGCCGCGATGAGCCGCGGCCGTGACCTTCTTCCAACCCTCGGTCTGCTCGGCCGAAAAGGCGCCCGGGATCCGCGAGTAGCCGAGGCCGTTCGGCGATGGCGCGGTGCCTTCGGTCACGATCAGGCCGGCGCTGGAACGCTGCCCGTAATAGTCCGCCATCAGGTCGTTCGGCACGTTGCCGATCGCGCGACTGCGCGTCATCGGCGCCATGACGACGCGGTTTTGCAAGCGGAGCTGCCCCAAGGAATACGGTTCGAAAAGCTTCATGTGCGGACCTCGAGCGAATGGCGGACGAAAGGGGGCGGTCATCTAACACCAGCGCTCGCGGCGGCCGCAAGCTCACTTCAGCGTAACGTCATAGCTTCCTGCCATATGATGGCGCGCATGAATCGGCCGCCCGATCCGCTCGCTTCGCCATGCGTGCGCAACTGCTGTCTCGACGACGCCAACATCTGCATGGGCTGCGGCCGCTCACTCGAGGAGATCGTGGCCTGGGGCACGGCGAGCGACGAGCGCAAGGCGGCGATCCTCGAACGCAGCCGCGAACGACAACGCAGGCGCTCCGCGCGCTGACTCGGGTGGCGCGGCCGTTGGCGTCGCGTGGCAGACCCGGTGGGTCGGGAGTAAGCTCGACGGGAAACAACAACGACGGGTGAACTCCATGGCTCGCACGCTCATGGCCGTCAGTGGGCTCTTGCTCATTGCCGTGGCTGCCGCCGTCCTGTATCTCACGTTCGGGGACTTGAGCGGCTATCGGACGCAGGTCGAGACGCTCGTCACGAACGCGATTGGCCGCGAGCTCCGCATCGCCGGGAGAGTTCGAGCCAAGGGTATTGCCGCAGCCGTCGCTGGTGGCCGAGGGCGTCACGCTCGCCAACGCGAGCTGGGGCACGCAAGCGCCGATGGTTTCGGTCGGGCGCCTCTCGGTCGAGGTCAACCTGTGGTCGCTGCTCGTTGGGCCGATCCGGATCACGAACATCGAGCTCGAAGACGTCGACGTGCTGCTCGAGCAGAATGCAGCAGGACAAGCCAATTGGGTCATGACGGCGGACTCTGAGCCGGAAACGGCGAACAGCTCGGGCCGTGGAGGACTTCCGGCGATCATCGAGCTCGCCTCGATCCGCAACGTAAACGTGCTGCGTAAGAGGCCCGCGACAGACGACTTCACAGCCGTGCTGACCGCGCTCGACTTCAGCCAGGACGCGAGCGGTGTCGCCAAAGCTGCCGGAACGGGTCAGGTCGGAACGCTTCCGCTCACGCTCGATCTCGAGCTCGCGAGCGCCGCCGGCGGCGCGACACGCGTCGGCATCGACGCGTCGCTCGGCGAGACGACCGTGCGGGGAAGCGCGATCGTCGCCGGGCAACAGATCGAGTTCGACGGAACGGTGGCGTCCCTCGCACCGCTCGCTGCCGCGTTCGGTCTGAGCGGCGTGCCGCCCGGAGACCTGCAGCTGGACGGAACGTTGACGATTCTCGCCGACGGCTTCGAGCTGACCGAGACGGTCGTGAAACTGGCCGGCGTGGAGGCTCACGTCGATGGCGTGATCAGCCGCGACTCCGAGACGCCGAGCAAATTCGATCTGTCCGTGGCGGTGCCGAATCTCGCCGAACGCCGCCCCGAGCTGCCGACGATCGCGTTTACGGCTGCGGCCACCGCGAGCGTCTCCGCCGACAAGATCGAGCTCGACCCACTCCGCATCGAGCTCGGCGGAAGCGATCTCGCCGGCTCGCTGACTGCCGAGTTGGGCGACAGTGTGAAGCTGACCGCAAGGGGGGAATCCAAGCTCATCGATCTCACCGAGCTCGAACGGCCCGCGCCGGCGGGCATCGAGGCTGGCCCGGCGCAGACCGCCCCGGCGGAACCGGCGGACCCGAAGAAGCGGTGGGTCTTCGGCGAGGAGGCGCTGCCGCTCGATCTCCTGCCCTCTTACTCGGTCGATGTCGAGCTCAAGATCGCCGAGTTGAAAGGGAGCGACATTCGAGCGGAAAACGTCGAGCTGGCGCTGAAGGGCGCAGGCGGTACGTTCGAGTTGGCGGCGAGCTTCGCCGATACGGACGGTGGCTCCGGCGAGGGCAAGGTCGTGCTGACGACGACGAACAACACCGCCAACCTCGACATCGACGTCGAAGCGCGCGAGCTACGCGTGGCGATCGTGTCGGGCAAGCTCGACGACGAAGTTCAAAGCCCGCGTCTCGGCTTGGCGGCCAAGGTACGGGCCACGGGCACATCGCCGCGAACGCTGGCTGCAGGTGCGACCGGTCGTGTCCTGGTGACCCAGGGACCCGGGCAGATCAGGAACAGCGCGGTCGGCGTCTTCTCCGGCGACATCATTGCGCAGCTGTTCGGCGCGCTGAATCCGTTCGCCAAGGAAGAGGAGTTTACGAACTGGGAATGCACGGTCATGGGGGTCGACCTCACCGACGGCCTCGGTGAGATCAACACCGCCGTGGCGCAAACCGAGAAACTCTTGATCGTCGGCAAGGGGACGGTGGATCTCGACGCCGAGCAGCTGGACATCGCGTTCAATACGAAGCCGCGTTCCGGTGTCGGCATCACGGCCGACATGTTCGTGACGCCGTTCGTGAAGCTCGGCGGCACATTCGTGGAACCCGGCATCAGCATGAACGCGTCCGGCGCGCTACTGGAGGGCGGCGCGGCGGTGCTGACCGGCGGTATGTCGTTGCTTCTGAGAGGCATGTCGGATCGCATGACGGCCGAAGGCGACCAGTGTGCCGAGGCGCTCGCGGAAGCCGGCAATCCCGTGGCAGTGGCCGACTAGCTCACGGATCGCGCGAAAGCACAGCTCGGCATACCTCGGCGCCGTCTCGCGCCCGCGCCTACCTAGCTTGCGCGGCGCAGAGTGAGGTTGATACGAGCCTGGTCCGCGAACGGGTGCTGCGCGGCCTTCAACGACGCGACACCGTGGTAGCGCAGACGGCTCGGTCCGCCCCATACGACTACGTCGCCGTGCTCGACCGCGACACGCACCACGCGCTCGTTTCGCTTCAGCCCACCGAACAGGAACGTGGCCGGGACACCGAGCGAGACGGAGACGATCGGCTGCGTGAAATCCCGCTCGTCTTTGTCTTGGTGCAGCGTCAGCCGCGCACTGGGCTCGTAACGGTTCAGGAGACACGCGTCGGGAACGAAACCCGTGAAGCCTGCCGCCGCCGCGGCGCGCGTGGCTAGCCCAACGACGACCTGCGGTAACGCCGGCCATTGCAGCCCGCTCTCGGGATCGAGCGCGGCGTAACGATAACCCGCTTCGCTCGAAACCCACCCGAGCTCGCCGCAATTCGTCATCGCCACGGACATCGTGAAGCCGCCGGGCGTCTTCATGCGGCGGAACGGCGCCGCAGCCGCCACGCGCCCGATGGCGCGCTCGAGCTCTGCTTCGAGGGGAAGAGCGAAGCGGCGCAATAGCGTAGCGCCAGGCGCCAATTCACAGCGCGCGATCTCACCTTCGTCGCACGCCGCGAACAGCTCGCGCGCGATCACGCCGTCGGCATCTGCCACTCCGGCACCCACCAGCCGTGCACCTGGCCCGGTGCGCGCATCGGCAGATGCACCGTGGCCACGGGGCCGTCCGCGAGATGCTCGGCGTCGAGGATCACGAGGTCGCTGCGCCCACCCTCGGTGTTACGCGTGGCGAGCCCCATCAGATAGCCCGCGCCCTCGGGCGCGTCCTTGGCTCTCGGAGCGAAGCAGTTCTCGGCCAGCGATGTCTCGGTACCGGCATTGAATAAGGTATACGTGCGATTTTGGTTATCGAAGCGCGCGTAGCAGGCACCGCCCGTGCCCGGCCGCGCCGTGGGATCCGGGCACCGCAGGAACCCGTAGCGATACGGCACGGTGTTGTAGCGATCGTCCTGGCGCGGCAGCGCGCCGACGTGCGGATACATCTGCTCGATGCCGTAGGCCGACGGCCGGCGCTTCGACAGGTCCACCGTGAGGCGCGTCATGTGGCTCGACCCCGCGATCGGATCCCAACGCGAGCCGTCGTGCATCGGCATGAACGGAAACGGGTTCGACGTCGACATCTCGACGTCGACGATGAGCTGCTCGCCGTCGTCGAACGCACCCATCACGTGCGTCGCGCTGCGCGTCGGGCCCTTCGATCCAGCGCACGTCCTTGCCGTCGCCGCCGCGGCGCACGAAGCCGAAGTACGTCGGCTTCGTTCCGTCCCACGACCAGTGGATGCCACCGCGGTCCATCTGCGCCTTGATCGATCGTCATCGGGATCACGTAGAACACGATGTAGTTCTCGGTGACCGCGAAGTCGTGGAGCATGCCGACGTACGGCACCTGGATCTTCGCGTCCCAAACCTTGCGGCCTTGCGGCGTGAACTCGAACATCGTGACGACGTTGCTGCCGAAGCCCTTCGGACTCGTAGCCGAACGCGACCATGTTGCCGGTGTGCGAATCGAGCTTCGGATGCGCCGTAAATGTCTTGCTCGGCAGCTGGCCGTCGAAGGTGTAGGTCGGCGCGACCGTCTCGAGCGTCAGCAGGTTCAGCGCGCTCGGCGGGCTGTCTTCCTTCAGCGCGAGCAGGTAATTCCGGTGGTTGATGATGTGCGTGTTGGCCGTGCTGCGGCACAGGCCCTTCACGCTCGGATCGTCCATCGCGGGATTGCGGTACATCGGAAACAGGATGCGGCCCGCTTTCTCCTGCGCGAGATAGCGATCGTTGCGAACGAAGCGGCTGCGGTAGTTCACGCGCCCGTCCTTGATGCGGAACATGCTGACGTGGCCTTCGCCGTCGAACGGGATGTTGCCCGGCGCCATCTTGTACTGCGCATCGGGACCGACGCGGTAGAACGCGCCGTTCAGGTCGCTCGGAATCTTGCCCGTGACCTCGCAGTCGTGAACGTCGGCTTCGAGCCGATACAGGCGCGGTTGTTGCTGCTGCAAGGTCGACAAGGTCGAGTCGCTCGACCGTGCGGGCGGCCCGCCCGGCGGCCCACCGGCCGGAGGTTGCGCGTCGGCCGTGGCGAGCGCGCCGAGCGTGGCGGCTGCGCCGACGGCGCCGGCCATGAAAGTGCGACGGTCGAGGTCTTTTTGCCGGTCAGTCATCGGAATTCTCCAGCGATTATCTAAATAGCCCGAATAAGTGATTGGCGAATCATACTCTCGCCCATCGTCAGTGTGGCGCCCCGGTAACCGGTTGCCCAGTCACGGGATTTACGTAGTGAAACGGCGGCAGGAACGCGCTCGGATACATCTCGAACGGGTGCGTCGGCGGCGCATCGGGCGGATTCGTCGCCGTGATACCCGGCGGGGGCCGCGGCTGCACGTCTTTCCAGCCGACCGTGTAGGGCACGAAGTAGGTGTTGAACACCTGATCGCTCTTGATCTTCCAGACGCCGTTCTCTTTGACGTACTCGTTCTCGTAGACGCCGCCCATCCACTGACTGGAGCGCTCCCAGTTGCCCATGATGCTGAGCGCACGCGAGCGCATCAGCGCGCTCTGACCGTCCGGCGCCAGCGTGACGACCGGCTGGAACTGCATGTGGTTGTGCTGCAAGCCGAACTGCGGATCCGTCGCCAATCCGTACAGGTTCAAGTTGCGCCGGACGCTGGCCTGGCCGGCGTAGACGCCGCGCATCGCGATCTCGATCGTGCCGTCCGGTGCGAAGATGCCGGCGAGGTCGTCCCATTGCAGGTGTGCCAAGTAGTAGCCGTAGATCGAGTTCATGCGCTCGAGCTGCGTGATGTCCTCGAGCAAGCCGACGCGGCGTTCGAGGTCCGCGAGACCGGCTTCGAGCGTCGCGACGTCGGCGCCCGTCGACGGCGCGGCGTCGCTGATGCGCGCGCGCCGCTCACGGGATTGTCGTAGTGGAACGGTACGACAAATGCGGCCGGATACGCGTCGTATTCCACGCTCGGGGGGCGATCCGGCGGCAACTCGGCGGAAGGACCCGCGTTCGGAATCGCTTGCCTGCCCCAACCGGCTTCGTACGGCGTGTACATCGTCGTGAAAAAATGCTCACGGCTGATCTTCCAGGTGCCTCCTTCCTTCACGTACTCGTTCTCGAGCACCCCGAGCCCCCAGTTCGCGTACTCGCCGTGCACGGCCTCCTGCGCGAACACGTGCCAGCGGCCCTTCGCGGTGAGCCCGTCCGCGGCGACTGTCACGATCGGCTGAAGCTGCATGTGATCGAACAAGCGCTTCGGCTGCGGGAACTCGGGCCCGTTCGATCGCAAGAACTCGAGCACGCGCTCGCGGCCGACGTACACACCGCGACCGCCCACCTCGATCGTGCCACCGGCCGCGAACAAGTCCGCGGCCGCCGTCCAGAGCTGTTTGTCGGTGTAGAAGCCGTAGATCCGCTGGAGGCGCTTGATCGCGTTCGAGTCCTCGAGCAAGCCGATCTCGCGCTCGAGTGCGGCCGCGCGCGCGGCCAGCGACTCGAGCGAATCGGGCTCTGCGGAGACGATGGGATTGCCGAACCCTACATTGGTCACCGAGCCGAGATGGTCCGTGTCACGCACGGGTAGCGCCGTTGGCTCATTCGCGCCGTACTTGCCCACGGGATTCGAAAAGCTGAACGGCGGCACATAGGTCTCGGGCCAGGTCTTGTAGTCGACCGATGGCGGTCGATCCGGCGGCAGTGTCGCGGACACGTACTTGCCGGAAGTCGGATCCGGCGCCGTCTGCCAACCCTTCTCATACGGCACGTGCAGCGCCTGATACCAGTGCACGGACTTGATCTTCCAGACGCCGCCGTCTTTGACGTATTCGTTCTCGTAAGGCCCCTCCCCCCAGAAGGCCTCGCCGCCGTGTTCGCCAGTCAACGTGATGGCGCGCCAACGCGCCTTCGCGCTCAGGCCGTCGCGCGCGACCGTGATCACGGGCATGACCTGCAAGTGCTCGTTGAGCCTGCCCGCGGGAAGCCCCAACTGCCCGCCGCCGAGCGCGTACAAGTACTCGCGAACGCGCGGCTTGCCGACATATACGCCGTCGAGACCGATCTCGATCGTGCCGTCATCGGCGAACAGGTTCGCGACCTCATCCCAGAGACCTCGATCGAAGTAGTAGCCGTACGCGTGTTGCAGCTGTTCGATCGCGTTCGCATCCTCGACGAGCGACTTGCGCTGCTCGATCGTCTCGATGCGCGCCGACGTCGTGAGGCGCGCGATCTCCTCCGGGCTCGGTCCGCTGTTGCACGCAGCCAGCATCGTGATCGACAGTGCTGAGCACACTCTTGCGACTCGCGATCTCGACATCGACGTTCCCCCTTTGAGGTTCGGCGCCGCGGCACTTCCGTCCGGTGCGCTCGAGGCGCCGATTCTCCGCCGGCTATGCAGTGCTTGCAATCGTGCCACCGCGGTCCACGAACGCGCGTGCGACGCGCGCCATCTCGTCGAACACGCCTTCCGCGCTCGCGCGAGTGCGTTTCAGCACGCGGTAACCGTGGTCGGCCGTGTCGAGCCAATGCAGCTCCGCATTCGGCAACGAGTGCACGAGCGGCTCGAGTAGCTCGCGTTCGGCCAATTCGTCACGCGTGCCGGACAGAAACAGCATCGGCTTCGCGATCGCGGCGAGGTGCGCGGCGCGCGCGATCGCGGGCTTGCCCGGCATGTGGAGCGGGAACGAGCAGAACACGAGCCCCGCGGTCGGGAAGGTCGCGATCGAGCACCGCATGCGAAGCCATGCGTCCGCCGAACGAGTGACCTCCGAGCCACAAGGGCAGCAGAGTGCGCTCGCGCGCGTTCGCGAACGCGGCGGCAATCGATGTGACGGCGACCTCGGGTGGATCGACGCGACTACGGCCCGCCTCGATGAACGGAAAGTCGAAGCGCAGCGTCGCGATGCCGTGCCGGCCGAACGCATCCGCGATCGCCTGCATGTTCTTGTGCCGCATGCCGGCGCCGGCGCCGTGCGCGAGCACGAGCGCGGCCACGGCGTCGTCTCTGGGCATTGCCAGAGCACGGTCTTGAAGCGCCCCTAGCGCACGGCGCACTGGTAAGGCAGCAGCGTCACGCTCGGCAGCCAGAGCCAGTATTGGCCCAGCACGACGGGCCGCGTGAACGTCGCGGGATCGGTGACGGTCATTTCGTAGTCGAGCTTGCTGCCACCATCCGTCGGCGTGAAGCGCTCGACGATCGAGACGGCCGGACTCTGCCGAATGCCGAGCTGGCTGAAGAACGGCCAGCTGATGCGCGTCGTCGTGACGACGAGTGCAGCGCCGTCCCACCGCCCGACCGAAAACCCGAGCGGCGACGGCTGCGGCAGCTCGCGTGCGACGCTCGGGCCGTCCATGTAGATGTACCGCTCGAGGTCGTACTCCTCGAGCTTCAGCAGAATGTGCCCGCCTTCCTGCCGCACGAACTCGATCGGATACGGCGCTTCCATGATCGTCGGCATGCCTTTCGGCACGCAGTTGGCCGTGGGGTTGTCCGTGCTGCGGTCGAACGTCGCGAGCTGTGCACGCGCCGCCGGCGTCAGCGGATACGCGTTGATGTCGGCTTCAAGGTCCGTGACCTCGGGGAACAGGCGCGCGATCGTGCGAGTGTGGCTCCACACGCGAAAGATGCCGAGCTCCGGCCGCGACGGATCGCCCGTGCGCGCCATCAGTAGCGATTCGTCGCCGACGGCGCGGCTGCGCTCGGCCCAACGCGGCGTGAGCCCGACGTTGAGCAGGAGCTCGCGTCCATCCGGCAGCAGCACGTGGCGCGCGTACATCTCCTTCTTGTCGCCGACCGGCGGGTTGGCCGCGATGCGGATGCGGTCGCCGACGCGAATCGTGCCGACGTCGATACCCATTCGCTTGAGCACCGTCAGCGAGCTCGTCTCGATCTCCCAGGCGACGCCGTCGGCGCGCACGGTGAAGTACGCGTGCGGATTTTTCCAGAGAACGTCCGTCACCTCGCCTTCGAGCTCGACGAGCCGCTGTGTGTCGAAGCGGCCGAAGAAGCTGTGGTGCGCGGCCGCCGTGGCGGGCAACCCCGCCGCGGCGAGCGCTGCGCACACGAGCGTGTGCACGACGCTCAGTTCGGCTTGCGGAAGATGAAGAACGCTTGGTCCGTCGTGCCGCGTGTGCCGGGCGCAAACACCATCTTCGTGCGATCGTCGGCCGGGTTCGCGAGGAGGTTGCTCTCGAGCTCGAGCTCGAAGCCCGCCGCGAGCACCTCTTGCTTGATCGTGTCGACACCCATCCGGTGGATCGTGCCCGCGTCGCGCCAACCCGAGCCGTCCTCGGCCTTGTGGTCGATCACGAGATAGATTCCGCCGGGCTTCAACGCCGCGAAGATCTTGCGGTTGAACGCCGCCGTGTCCACGCCCTGCGGCTGCAGGTCGTGGTAGTACAGCACGTTCCAAACCGAGTCCAGATTCTGCGGCAGCGTCGCGTCGTTGTAGCTTTCTTGGTGGTACACCGCGTTCGCATGCTTCGCGTCGAACTCGCGCGACGCCGGGCCGGCGAAACGCTCGGTGTACGGCAAGTCGTACATGTCCACGTGACCGGAAGGCCCGATCGCCGCGAGCAGCATCGTCGTGAAGTACTGGCCGAACGCCGCGATCTCGACGATTCGGTCGCCTTCTTCGATGCCGGACAGGGTCAGGATCTCGGCCGGCTTGCGATGGTAATCGCGAGCACGTTGCTCGGCGGTGCGCTCGGGCGACTCGATCGCGCGCCGAATGTGGGCCGGTGTCGCGGCCGGAATCACGTACGGCGGCGTCGTGGCAGCTGCTTCCTGCGCTCGCGCCGCAGGCGTGATCGCGAGCATTAGCACGCAGCAAGACAGAGCGAGATGACGCATGAGGATCCCCCAGTTTTTCGATCCCTCATTCTAGCCGCGAACCGTCCGATTTCCTCGCGCGCGAGGGTTCCGCCCGCAGCCCGTATCATTCGTGACTGGCCTGCGGCTCAGCGCCGCTGAAACCCGCGCCGTTGCTCAGTGGCGGACCGCAAGTTGAGCACCGCAGCACAATTCGATTTGCTTCGCTGTGCTAGCTTTATCCCGTCGGCGACGGTTCGTTCAAGGAGTTCGTCGTGAAGAGTTCGCGATCGAGCCCGCTCGGCCCCGACGGCGGTAGCCCGACCGATTCTGCAACGCAACGAGAGATTGCGCGCCTCCGGTTTCGTCCCGAGGTCGAGGAAGCGTTTCGCGCGCATTACCTGCACCGCAACCTGCCCCGCGCGCGCTGGGCCACCGCGATCTACCTCGCGTTGGTCGTCGTCGTCACTGCGATCAACATGCGCGGCGGCATGGCTCCGATGTCCGAATCGGTGCTCGAGCCGATCTACCTGTTGCGTCTCGGCGTCGCGTGCCCGGCGCTCGTATTGTTGCTCGCCGCGACGTTGTACCCGGTCCTGCAACGCCACTACCAATGGATTGCCGGTGCGTCCGTGATCGCGACCGGCATGAGCGTGATGACGATCAGCGGCATCGCCGCGGCCGCGGGCACGCCGCAGTTCCAGATGGGCGACGTGCTCGTACTGGTCTGGGCGACTCTGTTTGTCGGCTTGCTGTTTCGCGCGGTGCTGATCGTGACCGGGATCGTTGATCGCGGCGTTCGTCGGCATCGGCTTGTACCTTGGCGTCCCCTCCGCCGACCTTTCGTACGCCGCTGCCGTGATGTTCGCGACGACGCTGATGTGCGGACTCTCCGCGTTGCGCGTCGAGCGACTCGTGCGCGCGAGCTTCATCGAGACTCAGTTGCTGAACGACATCGCCGAGCGCGATGGCCTGAGCGGTCTCTACAACCGGCGCATGTTCGACACCCTCGCGAACCGGTTGTGGCTCCACGCGCAACGCACCGGCGAACCACTGCAAGTGATCCTCGTCGACATCGACCACTTCAAGCCGTTCAACGATCTTTACGGCCACCAGGCCGGCGACAGTTGCATTCGGCAAGTCGCCACGATCATGGCGCGAGCCGCACGCCGGCCGTTCGACTTCTGCGCCCGGTACGGCGGAGAGGAATTCGTGCTCGTGCTCTACGCTCCTTCGCGCACCGATCCGAATGCGGTACCCGAGCAGATTCGGCGCGAGACGATGGCGCTCGGTATTCCGCACGCGAACTCGGCCGCCGCCGGGACGATCACGGTCAGCGTCGGCTCCGCGATCGCACCGCCCGAGAGCAAGCGGAGTCTCGCGGGCCTGATTCAGAGCCGCGGATGAAGCGCTCTACCGCGCCAAGCAATTGGGCCGCAACCGCGTGCTGCACGTCGACGCCGGCGACTCCGAGACACCGACCGGCGCCTTCAAGGTCTTCGCCGTCAAATAGCGGCTTCTCGCACCGATGCATTATATTGCCCGCACGCACGGGCATCGCCGGCGCACTTCCGGACAGCGAGACCTCCGCCATGAACAAATTCGAATCGACGCTCGAGCATTGGATATTTCGCAGCCGTTGGCTGTTGGCCCCTTTTTTCATCGGGCTGCTGCTCGCGATCGTCGCGCTGCTGATCAAGTTCGTCAAAGCTCTGTGGGCGCTAGCTTTCTCAGTGACTCACCTCACGGGAGAAGCGTTGATTGTGGAGATACTGTCGCTGGTCGACGCGACGCTGATCGCGTCGCTGCTCCTGATCATCGCCTTCAGCGGCTACGAGAACTTCGTCTCCAAGATCGGCACCGGCGACCACGAGGACCGCCCGGCCTGGATGGGCCGCGTCGGCTTCTCGGATCTCAAGCTCAAGCTCATGGGCGCAATCGTGGCGATCTCGGCCGTCGAGCTGCTGAAAGCGTTCATCAACGTCGGCGAGCTGACCTGGCAACAGCTGGCCTGGAAGGTCGGGATCCACATCACGTTCGTCGTCTCCGGCGTGCTGTTCGCGATCACCGATCGCCTCACGGAAAACCGGGCGGGCGGCGGCCACTAGCGGACCCGTCAGCGCGTCGTCACCACCTTATGACGCGTTCGAACCCCGGGTAGGCAGGCGCGCAAGCAAAGGACTTCGCGGTTTCCTACAACCGAGTGTGGAAACAGCTCACGGTTTCGTCGTACTTTATGGTGTAAAGTACTCCCATGAGCGCCTCACCGAACCGCCCGAAGCATGAGCCGCCGACCCCGATCGATTCCGGGGCGCTCGACAACCTGCGATACATCCGCAGCACGATCGAGGCTGCGCACACTTTCACGACGGTCCCCGGCAAAGGCTGTATCGCGATGGGGCTCACGGCGCTCGCAGCGATTGGCCTCGAGTCGATTCCGCAGCTCGCGCCCCACTGGCTTGCGATCTGGGTCGGCGCCGCGATCGTCGCCGTCGTTAGCGCGCTGTGGTTCATGGAGCAAAAGGCGCACGCGCAAGGCTTGAGCTTGCGGCGCGCCGTGGCACGCCGCTTCTTCATGACGTTGGCGCCCGCGTTTCTCACCGGCGCGATCCTGACCGCGGCGCTAGCGGGCCGCGTCGACCGCGAGCTGATCACGGGCATGTGGTTGTTGCTGTACGGAACGGGGCTCGCCGCATGCGGCCTGTTCGCGGTTCCGGCCGTGTTCACGGCCGGCCTCGCATTCCTCGGCCTCGGCGCAGCGACTCTCTGGTTACCACCGGGCTCAGCCCAAATCGTGCTGGCGCTCGGGTTCGGGGGAATCCATCTGGCACTCGGAATTGCGATCGTGAGGCACCATGGCGGCTAGAACATTGATGAAACAGCAAGAAGCGGGAGCATCGGCGCCCGACGCGCAGCGACTCCGGGCAGTCGCCGGTTATTTTGCGGATCCCGAGGCCGGCGAGACGGACCGGCTGATCTACGAACGCGTGCGCCTCGGCATCATGAGCGCGCTCAGCGTGAATCCGAGCATGAGCTTCGCCGAGCTCCGAGATTTGTTGAAGACGACGGACGGCAACTTGAGCATCCACGCGCGCAAGCTCGAAGACGCCGGCTACGTCGCGTGCAAGAAAAAATTCCTGCGTCGTGTGCCGAAGACCGAGTTCAGCTTGACCGCGAAAGGCAAGCGAATGTTCGCGCGCCACCTCGAGCACATGGAAGCCCTGATCCACGCGGCGAAGGGCACCTGAGCACCATGCACACTGCAATCATCATGGACGGCAACGGCCGTTGGGCTGAGCGCCGCGGACTCCCGAGACCTGCGGGACATCGTGCCGGGGCGAAAGCCGTGCGCCGGATCGTCGAGGCCGCGACACGCGGGCCGATCGACATCTTGACCCTCTACGCGTTCTCGTCCGACAACTGGACGCGTCCCCAGCAAGAAGTCTCTGCTTTGATGCGCCTATTGAAACGGTACTTGGTCAGCGAGACCGCGCGTTGTCTCGACAACGGCGTGCGCTTGAGCGTGATCGGCCGTCGCGATCGATTGAGCCGTGATCTCGTCCGCACCATCGAGAACACGGAGCGCATCACTGCATCCGGTGGGAACCTGCACTTGCGCCTCGCGGTGGACTACTCCGCACGCGCCGCGATCACGCGGGCCGCGAGGATCGTGCGCAGAGAACCCACCTTCGACGAGTTCGAGGCCGCGCTCGCGGTGGCCGTGCATGCCGACGGCGGAGCGCCGGTCGACTTGCTGATCCGCACCGGCGGGGAGCGGCGGTTGAGCGACTTCATGCTTTGGGAATGCGCTTACGCGGAGCTCGTGTTCGTCGACACCTTCTGGCCCGATTTCGACGAGGCCGGGCTCGAGGCCGCTCTGCGCGAATTCTCGCGCCGGAATCGCCGTTTCGGCGGTCTGGGGCAAGAAGCAGCAGCGCCCACCGGCTACTCGCAGGCTGAATAAACGCTTTTAGCCGTCCGGCAGCCGGCCAAACCCGCGGGCCGTGCTGCTTTCGCCGGCGTTATGTCCAAGAAAACGATGTAGACCAGCGGGTTGCGAGATACTGGTGCACGGCCGAACCAGGATAACAACAATGAAGGCCAGCCAGATCCGAATTCTGAAAGCCCTCGACCCCGGCGAGTCTTACGTGGAACCGGCTTTCGTGCTCGTCGAGACCGCGCTTGGCGACGACGGCGAAACCGTAACCACGATCGAGCACTGCGCAAGCATGCTCGTGAATGACAAGATCCGGTGGAACATCGTCACGCTCGGGCAATCGGTACCGCTCACGCACACCGGAGCGCTCGAATGGGCAGTGTCGTTCGCAGCGAGCCGCGACATTCCCGTCGTGTATCAGCGCGACGAATCGAAGAACCTTCCCTACGCCGCCGCGCCGAAAGCGCGGTCGACAGCGCCGCATTCGAGCGCATCGAAGTAATCGCGCGTCAGGAGCAGCTGCTCCGCCGCCGTTTCGGCGCGATTCACGACAGCGCGAAACGCCACGTTCTCGGGTCGGTCCTTCGCATACCAGGCTAGATGCTTGCGCGCGATCCGCACGCCCGCGGTCTCACCGTAGAGCTCGTGCAGCGCGCGCACGTGGTCGATGCAGCGTATCGCGAACGACGCCGACGGCAGGCGGCGGCAACCGTTCGCCGGTCGCGAGGAAATGCGCGATCTCGCGGAAGATCCACGGCCTCCCCTGCGCGGCTCGGCCGATCATCAACGCATCGGCACCGGTCGACGCGAGCACGTCACGCGCCTTTTCGGGCGACGTCACGTCGCCGTTCGCGATCACGGGGATGCGGACGCTGCGCTTGATTGCGGCAATGGTCTCGTACTCCGCGTCGCCCATGTACAGCATGTCGCGCGTGCGCCCGTGCACGGCGAGCGCCTGCACTCCACAATCCTCGGCAATCCGCGCGACGCGCACGCCGTTCTTGTTCGCGCTGTTCCAGCCGGTGCGGATCTTCAACGTGACCGGCACTTCGACGGCCGCGACGACCGCGCTCGTGATACGGGCGACGAGCGCCTCGTCTTGGAGCAATGCCGAGCCGGCCCACGCATTGCAGACTTTCTTCGCGGGGCAGCCCATGTTGATGTCGACGATCTCGGCGCCGTGCTCGACGGCGTGGCGCGCCGCCGCGGCCAGCATGGTTGGATCGGAGCCGGCGATCTGCACACCGATCGGCGCGGGCTCACCGGCATGATCGAGCCGATTCTGGCTCTTGCGCGTCCGCCACAGCCGCGGGTCGGACGTCGTCATCTCCGACACCGCATAGCCCGCCCCAAGCCGCTTGCACAGGCGGCGAAACGCCTTGTCCGTGACGCCCGCCATGGGCGCCAAGATCAACGGCGGATCGATGACGTGTGTGCCGATGCGCATGGCGCAATCATATCGCGCCGCGAGCGCGCCACGCGTGACCGCGTCGCGTCGTGGGGCTGCACGTCGTACGGCCCACTCACGCGTGACGGCGTCGGCCGTACCTCGAACGCCCCTCCCGAGACCGTCTGCGCACAGGGATGTGCGCAGCCGAGCCGCAGGGACGCTCTTCCGGCGTGTCTCGGGAGAGGCCTTCGAGGTGCGGCCGACGCCAGCGCCGAGCCCTACCCTTCGTACTCGAGCACGTGCAACCCCGCGTTCCAATCCGTGGCGTAGATCAGGCCATCGGTCGTCACGAGGCAGTCGCAGGTCAGCGCATTGCGCGCAACCCGCGGCCGCGGATCGATCATGCGCTGCGGCATCGGCGGCACCCACGACGCAATCTCTTTCGGCGCATGCTGATCGCGAATGTCGAACACGCGCACGCCGGCGTTGTGATAGGTCGCAAAGATCGTCTCCTCGCTGACGAAAGTGCCGGGCCGGTTCTCGTGCAGGTTGTGTGGGCCGAAGTTTCCCATGGCGCAGAAATTGCGATCCGTGGGCGTGGGTAAGACCGCGATCGGCAGAGGCTTGTCCTCGGCCCGGGCGTCGACGATCCAGGTGTAGAACGGCCCCTTCGCGCAGAAATCGGCGTTCGACTCGTCCGCCACGACGATGAGCTGGCGCTGCGGCAACGGCAAGGCCGTGTGCGTGCCGCCGGCCTGCGGCGGCGACCAGTTCACGTGCGACAAGAGCTTCGGGTTCGCGGCATCGCTGACGTCGTGGATCGTGAGCCCGCCGTCGCGCCACGCGGCGTAGCCGCGGTTGCCGGACACGATCATGTGGTGCAGCGCGAAGCGCTTGCCTTGCGGCGCAGTCGGCGTCTCGCCGCCCGCGCGATGCATGCCGGGTAGCCACCAGCGCGACACGATCGTAGGTCTGGTCACGTCGGCAAGATCGACGATGCAAAGGATGTGATCCGTGAAACCGTCGAAATGCGCAGACACGTACGCGTAGCGCCCGCCGGTCCACCAGAGCCGATTGACGCCGATGCCGGGCATTTCGAGGAATGCGATCTCGCGCGGCTCGGCCGGGTTCGTGTCGACGTCGAAAATCGAGAGCCCGGCGCGGAACGACTGCGGGCTTGCCAACGAGTCGGCCAGCGTGTTCTCGAAATAGTCGCGCGAGTTGTCGTACGCCTGCGCGCGCGCGAGGTTGGCGCCGTTCGCGAGCAGCATGTGCCCTTCGGCCACTTGCAGATGGTGCGTGCGCGTGTTCGGCGCCGTCGTGAAGTAGTTCAGCGGCTTGAGATTGCGTGGGTCGCTCGCGTCGAGGACCGTGACGCCGTCGCTGAACATGTGGCCGACGTAGAGGTGGCCGCGATGCAGCATGACCTGCACGCCATCGGGCCGGCCACCCTGATCGCTGTAGGACAGATGCGCAATCCCACGGCCGATACCCTCGGGTGGGATATCGTCGCCGGCCGCGGCGGAGAGGCGACGCGGCAGCACGGCAGCCGCGGCCGAGCCCGCCAGTCCCGCGAGACAGGCACGGCGCGTCTGCTTCATTTGGCTCTCCAAGTATCCCAGGTCCGCAGAATCTGCCCCGCGATCCTGTCGGGATTGGCGCCCTCGATCGGCGCGAACTTCTGCACACGCCCCGCGAAGCAATCGGCCAGGTACAGGTTGCCGAGCTGATCCGTCGTGATGCCGTGCGAGCAACCGAGTCTGCCGGCCTGTGGTCCGCCCGCGCCCCAGCTGTACAGGAAGTTGCCCTCGAGATCGAACTTCAGGATGCGGAACGTCTGACCGTCCCCGGCCCAGATGAAGCCCTTGTCGTCGATGAAGTGATTCACGACGAACGCCGTCGTGCCCGCCGGCCAGTCCGGCGAGCGCAGCGGCCATAGGTCGAGGAAATTGCCGTCGACGTCGAACACCTGCATGCGCTGATGGCCGCGGTCGACGACGAACAACCGCCGGTCCGCGCTGATCGCGATGCTGTGCACGGTGTTGAACTCGTTCGGCCCCGGGTTCGCGGGATCCTTCGGTGCCTGGCCCCAGTCCTTGATGAACTCGTCGTTCGGGCCGAACTTCGCAACGCGCGTGCCGCCGTAGCCGTCGGTGATGAAGTACGTGCCGTCGGGCAGCCACGCGATGTCGGTCGGCCGGTCGAACGTGTTCGGCCCGCGCCCGCGCACACCGAGCTCGCCCTTGCTCATCTCGAGCTGCCCGTCGTACGTGAAGCGATAGATCATGTGCAGCTGGTCGTCGATGATCCAGACGTGCTTCTCGGGGTCGTATGGGCTGATCTTGATCTGATGCGGACCGCGGCCGCACGGCAGCTGGCTGAACATCGGATCGAGATGCTCCCACTCGTCGACGAGATTGCCTTCGCCGTCGACGATGATGATCGAGTGCTCCCAGCGGCGCTCCCAGCCGCGCGGCGTCTCCGGCTGACACGTCGCGGTGATGCCGTCGCCGTTGCCGGTCGAGTTGCCGCGCGACGGATTCAGTGCGCCGTAAGGCGTCCACGGCGCCGCGCCTTCAGGCAACGGCAACTCGCCGCGCATCGCGAGCCAAATCCGATCCGGGCTCTCCGCGTAGACGCCACCGAACGAACCCCAGGTCCAGCCGTCGTGCGAATGGCGGGTATCCGGCAGCGGCTTCGGCCAACCTTGGACGACGTTGTAGTCGCCGGTCGGCCAATCGTGACGGCTGTTGCGCCCCGCGGGTCTCGCCGCCGGAGTCGCCGAGCTCGCAGCTGCCGCGGGCGCCGCGCTGTCGGAAGCAGGCTGATCGCATCCAGTGAGGGCGAAGGCCAGCAGAACGCTAGCACCGACGGTCTTCGCGAAGCCGATCTGGTTGTGCATAGGTACCCCCTTCGCCGCATTCTGCACCAGTAGCCGTGCGGCCACCAATGCGAAGCACGAGAGCGGCTGGTTGCAATGCACGCTGCTTGCTGGCGCAATGCGCTACCCGTTCCGCGAACCCTTCGCCACGTGCTCAAGCTCCCGCGATCAGCGCCGAACGACCGCGCAGCCGCGTTCTCGATCCCCGCGCGCGCCGTGGTGCTCGCACTATTTGCGGTCAGCGGCTGTGCCGCGCTGATCTATCAGCTCGTGTGGCTGGAGCAGCTGACGCTCGTGATCGGCTCCTCGGCCGTCTCTCTCGGCGTGCTGCTCGCAACGTTCCTCGGCGGCTTGGGGTTGGGCGCGTGGTTGTATGGCCGATTCGCGTCGCACCCTTCGCCGCTCCGGCGTTACGCGCTGTTGGAGCTGATCGTGGGCGCACTCGGCGTCGTTAGCCTGTACGCGATTCCGGCCCTCGGCGGCGTATACGCGGCCGTGGCGGGATCCGGCGGCGTGGGTCTCGCGCTGCGCGTCGTGATCGCAGCGATCGCGTTGCTGCCGGCCACGATCCTGATGGGTGCAACGTTGCCCGCGATCGCGCAATGGGTCGGCACGCTACGAGACGGTGTGGCATGGCTCGGCTATTGCTACGCGGCGAACACAGTCGGCGCGGTGCTCGGCAGCCTGCTCGCGGGGTTCTACCTGCTCCGAGTGCACGACGCGCACGTCGCGGTCGGTGTCGCCGCGCTCTCGAACTTCGGCGTCGCAGCGCTCGCGCTGCTGCTCGCCCGCCGCACGCACGACGCTGCGCCGGCTGCGCCGACCGCGGCCGCCGCTGCGCACGGCCTCGCCGGCGCACCGTGGCCGATCTACGTCGCGACCGCGATCTCCGGCATGACGGCGCTGTCGGCTGAAGTCTTGTGGACGCGGCATCTGGCGTTGCTGCTCGGCGGCACGGTCTACACGTTCGCGCTGATTCTCGCCGTGTTGTTGTTCGGGCTCGCCGCCGGCGCCGGCGTGGGCGCGAGGGCCGGCCGGCACATGAGCCCGCGGCGCGCGCTCGCGGCGTGTCAGCTCGCGCTGTGCGTAGCGATCGCGGCGGCGGCGTACACACTCGCGCGTTGGCTGCCGTACTGGCCGATCGACGTCACGCTACCCGCGACTGCGAGCGTGATGCTGCAGCTCGACCTGCTCCGCACCGCCGCGGTCGTGCTGCCCGCGGCGCTGCTGTGGGGCGCGAGCTGGCCGCTTGCGCTCGCGGCGGCGGCCGAGGCGGCGCCGGCACGAGCTCCGCAACGGCTCGTCGGCGAGATCTACGGTGCGAACACGGTCGGCGCGATCGTCGGTGCATTGGCGACGACGTTCGTGCTCGTCGTCGCCGTCGGCAGCCGCCCAACCCAGCAGCTCGCGATCGTGCTCTCGGCCGGCTCGGGCTTGTGCGTGTTGCTGGCGGGCCGCGTTCCGCTGCTCGACACGCGTCGTCTCGGCGTAGCCGCGCTGCTCGGCGTGGCTGCCCTCGCCGTCGCTTCCGTGGTGCCCGGGCTGCCGCCGGCGTTCGTCGCCTACGGGCGCTTCTTGCCCACGCGCGCGGACGGCGTCGACGTCGTCTACGTCGGGGAAGGCCTCACGGCGTCGGTCGCCGTCGCGCGCGAGCCGACCGGCATTCTCACGTATCACAACGCCGGCAAGACGCAGGCCAGCACCTACCCGCAGGACCTGCGTCTGCAGCGCATGCTCGGGCACCTGAGCACGCTGATTCCGGAGCAGCCGTCGACCGTGCTCGTGATCGGCCTCGGCGCCGGAATCACGGCCGGCGCTGTCGCAATCGACCCGGCCGTGCAACGCGTCGTCGTCGCCGAGATCGAGCCGCTCGCGGCCGAAGTCGCGGGCCGCTATTTCCACGAGCACAACCACGGCGTCACGAAAAACCCGAAGGTCGAGCTCACGTTCGACGACGGGCGGCACCTGCTCGCGACGACGGCCGAGCGCTTCGACGCGATCACGTCCGATCCGCTCGATCCCTGGGTCAAAGGAGCGGCGGCGCTCTACACGCGCGAGTTCTGGCAGCTCGCGCGCTCACGCCTGAACGATGGCGGAGTCGTGACCGTGTTCTTGCAGCTCTACGAAAGCACCGAGGATGCAGTGCGCACCGAGGTCGCGACGTTTCTGGAGGTGTTTCCGCACGGCGCCGTGTTCGCGAACACGGTCGAAGGCGGCGGCTACGATGCGGTGCTCGTCGGCCGCGCGACGGACGAGCCGATCGACCTTACGCGCATCGAGCGGCTGCTCGATCGTTCCGACTACGCGCTCGTCGCGGCGTCGCTGCGCGAAAGCGGCTTCGACTCGGCGATCGATCTGTTCAGCACCTACGCCGGCGGCGGCGCGGAGCTCGAGAGCTGGCTCGAAGGCGCCGCGATCAACACGGATCGCAACTTGCGTCTGCAGTATCTGGCCGGTGACGGGCTGAACCGCTACGACGCCGACGCGATCTTGAGCCGGCTGACCGCGCAAGGCCCGGCGCTCGGTCACCGCTTCGCCGGCAGGCCGGCACAGCTCGAGGAGCTGCGACAACGACTCGCGGGGCGGCAGGGGCGTTATTGAGGACGCGCGTCGTCTAGGTCAGCGCGCGATGCTGGGCGCGGATCTGCTCGGCCCAGCTCTCGGGGACGCTCGCGGCTGCCGCGAACTCGGGCCAACGCCGCACGGCGGCCGTCACCTCGTCGAGAATGGCGGCCGCGCGGCCGCGCTTCAGGAGCGCCGCTTTGCCGCACGCTTCGAGGTCCGCTGCGACGAAATTTTCGCGCTTGCCGTTCACGGTCATTTGATGCGTCGCGGTCCACGTGCCCGTCGGGTTGTAGCTGTACGTGACGTCGAACGCGGGAGCGAGCGCCCATTCGCCGCGCTTGTCCATCAGGAACGCGATGTTCTTCACGTGATCGTCCTGATTGCGCGCGACGACGTTGAACGTCATGCGGCGAAACTGCTCTTCGGCCGCCGCGGCGGACAGCTCGAGTCTGCGCATCGTGAGAAACGCTTGCTCGTATCCGTACGCGCCCGCCTGATTGAAGTCGAGATGCGCCAGCGCAGCGAGCGACTGCATGTGCAGCTTTTCTCCGCCCGCGAGCCGATCGAATCGCCGCGTCATGAAATGACGCCGGCCGTTCTCCTCGAGCAACCGGCAATCGCTCATGGTGATGCCGGCGGCTTTCGCCATCAGGTGATACGCGTACTCGATCACGCCGTAGCCTCTCGGATCCTCGAGCTCCTTGTCGCGGTTGCCGGCGACACCGTCGAACTTCAGCAACCAATACTCGAAGCCGTCGCCGGCCGCGATCTGTCCGGAGCGGACTTCGTCGCTCGCGGGATTCCACGCGATCACGGCCTTCGCTCGCGCGCCGCCGGCCGACGTCCCGACGCGCAGGATGTCGGTCAGAGCGCGCTCACGTTTCTTGGTCGCGAAGCTCGCGGCGATCGACGTCCGCTGTGTCAGCACCTCCGACGCGAGCTTCACGAGCGCGTCGATGTCGATCTTCGTCGCCGCTCGCGGCCGCGGCCCGATCACGGGCTCGTACTCGAGCGCACCCATGCCGCGCGCGCCGATGTAACAGAGACGCTCGACGGCGTCGAAGCTCTCCGGCGCGCGACCTTGCGTCGCGAGCCAGGCGTCGATCAGCGTGTGACCGAAGCGGTCGGGCAGCGAGTCCGCGAGCAGACCCGGCAGGCCGTGAAACGAGCTCCGCGGCAGCTCCGGAAACGCGTAGACCGCCGCCGCGAGCGGCATCATCAGCGGGGCGACCTCGATGCCGCTCGTGGCGAACTCGGGTGTGTACTCGAAAGCCGCGTGGGCGCGGCCGGTCTCGGTCGAGACCGCGCCGATGGTCCGCCCCCAAAGCTTGACGCGGGCCACGGTCACGGCTCACCCCAGGTCCAGGGCTTACCCGGTTTCTGCGGCTTGGTGCCCGAGGCGCGTCGGCGTCGCTTGCCCTTCCGTTCGAGCTCGGCCAGGGGGCTCGTAGTGGTCGAGGTGGGGATCAACGCGTCGAGGCGGTCGAGCAGCCGCAAGGCGCGGCATACGCGTACGAACCCCGATAGTTGGGTCGCGGCCTGCCCCATCTCCAATCGTCCCAGCGTACGCTTCGAGACGCCGGCTTCGGCTGCGAGCTCGGCCTGGGTCAGGTTGCGGGCCAGGCGCGCGGCGGCCAGCCGCTGGCCGAGCTCCCGGAGAACGGCATCGTCGGTCAGGGAATTATCGATGATCATAAAGCGCCATTTATGACTACTTATATGCCGTTACGGCAATAATACGTCATTTATGGCGCTTTAATCAACTTCCTAGCTCCAACACCCGCTCGGCTGCGTTCCGAACGCACAGGTGTTAGCGCGTGCCAATCGATCGCGGCTCCGGGCGTCAGCTCGCCTCGGCCATCAGGTTCAGCAAGTTCGGGACATCGCTCGGCTTGTACAAGCCGATCTGGGTCAAGTCGACGGGCCTGCTCGGCTGCGAAGTGACCGTAAGGCGCTGCTTGCCCCTCAAGAACTGCGTGTACGGCTCGATCAGCATCGCGTCGAGCTCCATGCCGCTTTGGCGCGCGAGCGTTTCGATTTCGACGATCTGTGCTGCGATCACCTCGTCCGGGCCGACTTGCTGCTCTGCGCAATGCGCGAGAATCCGGTCGTTCAACGAACGATCGACGTAGTCCATGCGCGCGTCGACGAGCAACGGCCTTGCGCCACGTGCGAGCGCGGTGGGATCAGCGATTCCGCTCAAGGTGAGCGTGAGGTCGAAGTCATACATGTCCGCGATATGCGCGCCGAGATCCATCTTGACGTTGTCGGCCTCGCGCCGGAACACCATGCGGAAGTCGGCGTTCATCTCGTAGTAGCCGTATTTCTTCAACGCGGCTGCCGTCATGCCGTAAGTGCTCGCGCAGTGTTCCGCGGTCGTGAGCTCGCGCGTCACAGCCTGCGGCCCGCGCGCCTTCTCGAGCTCCGCCATGAAATCCGCATCGACGGCGGCGCGCACACCCTTGAGCTCGACTCCGAGCTGCTCGGGAAACTCGAAATCGCGGGCCTCGTTATCGAAGCCGAGAAGGAACAAGAACCCCGGCGTCAGCACGTTGATCGAATCGACGTGCAGCTCGTCCTCGAACTGCGCCATCCGAGCCGTCACACGCTCGATCTTGAGCTGTCCGTCCAGAGTCGCGACGACGTTGGAGTAGCTGACGTCGACGAACGGGCGCATTTGGTTCAACGCCGTGTCGATGTCGCGCGCGACCTTGTACTGAATATAGAACTTCGCGCCGAAATAGCCGGCCACGGCGAACACGACCGTCGCTACGACCAAATTTCGCATGGGGAGCCCCTCTCGCGCAGACGCGGAATTTCCGCGCCAATACTAGGGTTTTCGGGCCACGGCGGGCCCGACGCGGGTCACAGAAACGGGGCCCAAAGACCGCGCCGTTAGCGGGGCGGGGGCGGCGCGGTACGACACTGCGTGGGGTTCCACTTCGAGCCGTTCGCCTCGCGCTTGAAGTGCGTGCTCGTGTAGAACGCGTCGTTCAGATGGCGCGGGTCCTCGACGATCGTGAGGACGTGCAGCCACTGGTCACCGTCTGGGGCCGCCGGCAGACGGTGGAAGTACTCCGTGATCGTGGCGTTCTCGCTGTACGGCACGCCGTTCTTGCGCAAATATCCGGCGCGGAAATTCGTGGTCACGACTTTCAGTGAGCCGCCTTCGCTCAGCGAGCCCGACGGCGGCGGGCCACCGCGTTGG
Organism: uncultured Gammaproteobacteria bacterium; assembly: GCA_963741255.1. Classification (GTDB taxonomy): domain Bacteria; phylum Pseudomonadota; class Gammaproteobacteria; order Steroidobacterales; family Rariloculaceae; genus FEN-1219. Next base: position 130,167 of record CAVUHM010000010.1, read on the forward strand.
CCGCGGCCTCCGCCGCCCGGTGCGACCGGCCCCGTGTTGTTGCCGAGCTGCGCGCGCACCGGAGCCGTGTTGCCGGCCGGCGGCCGCAGCCACTCCGCTCGCGAGAATCCCTGCCAGGTTCTGTCCGGTCCCGGTCGCGCCGTCGGCGATAGCTCGAGCAGCCGCGTCTGCGTGCCGGCGTCGAACTCGATCTCGAGCGTATCGTCGTCGGCCCACGTGATGTGCAAGCGCCCGGGCTGCCGCATCAGGCCGCCGACACCGAATGCTTTGCACTGCAACCCAGCGGCGTTGTCTGCTTCGAGGTCCCAGGTGTCGGCGACGCGCCGGCCCTCGGCATTCAGCGGCACGCTCTCGTAGTCGCCCTTGCGCGCGGTCGCCATCCTGTGCCGCCAGTCCTCGTTGACGACCGCGACCCAGTAGCCCGTTAGGTCGATCGGAGCGGAGCTCTGCGGCGTCTGCGGCGTAGCGCCTGCACGTGGCTGAGCAGCGGCCCTATCGACCGTGCCGAGCGCGGCGGCGAGCGCGACGCCGACGGCGAAGACCCGGATCATTGCACGCCCCTTGCTTTGAGATCCGTGTAGATGGCAGCGACGAAATCCGCGGACGTCCAGTTGTCGTTGCCGTAGCGCAGGTCGTAATCGAGGGCGGGCCGGGCCTCCTGCACCTGCGCCAGCGTCTTGCCCTGCGCGATCAGATCTGCGATCCGCGCGCGCACGATCACGAGCATGTCGCGGAAGGTCAGAATGTCCGCCTCGTCGCCGACGCGGCCGTGCCCCGGGATCACGTAGGTACCGCCCTCTTGCAGGTAGGCCGGCACCGCGATCAGGAGCATCAGGTTCAGCCCGTCGATGAATCCATCGATGCCGCCGCCGGCCTCGAGGTCGATGAACGGGTATTGCGTGGTCACGAAGACATCGCCGGCCACGAGCACGTCGGAACCGCGGAAGTACACGACGACGTCGCCGTCGCTGTGCGCGTTCGGCACGTGATACAGAAAGATCGCCTCGCCGTTGAAATAGAAATCTCGCGCGTCCTCGAAGAAGGTATTCAACGGCATCTCGGTCACGGGCCGATTGGCTGCGGTCATGCGTGCGAGCACGTTCTCGTGCGAGATGATCGCCGCTGGGTTGCCGTTCACCGTCATGCCGGCTTGCGAGATGGTTTCGTTACCCCCCGTGTGGTCGATATCGGCGCTGGTGTTCACGATCCAGCGAATCGGCCGGTCCGATAGGCGCCTTACCGCGGCGAGCAACGCCTCGCGCGATGCGCTCGCGCCGGTATCGACGACGAGCACGCCCTCGTCGCCGACCTGGACGGCCACGTTGGCGCCGGCACCGGCCAGCATGTGCACGTTGCCTTGCACGTGGTAGGCCTCGATAGACCCCTGCGCGAGCGCGCTCGACGCGACGCCGCCGAGGGCGGCGAGAGTCGCGATCTGCCCTACTCGGAAGCGCGCGCTCATCGATTCATCAGCCTCTCGACCGTCGGCACGTACTCTGGGTACGTCGACGGGGCACCACCGAAGACCGCCTCGAACGGCACACCGTAGAGCTTCGCGTAGTCCTCGATGAACGGGTTCTGACCCGGCAAGTAGAACGGCACCTCGTACTTGTCCATCGGGACTTCCATCACGTACTCGCAGTTGTAGAGCCAGTTCTGATTGCCGCGCTCCATGAGCACGAACTCCTGGCTCAATACGTACGGCTCCGTGAGGTAGACGGGGTCCGTGATGATCATCACGTGCGACAGCACGTTGCCGTGCCGGATGTAGTGCTCTACGAGCGTCGTGAGATCGCTGCTCGGCACACCGCTACGCCGGTAGAACTCCTTCTTGATGTGCGTCGTCGAGACCGTGAGGATGTCGCCGTGCCACTCGCCGGTCGAGAATCCCATGTGCGTGTGGGGCACGTAGTCGGCTGGATGTGCGCGGCCGTCCATCCAGATCGTGCGGTACTGCTGGTAGGTACCGCTGTACACGCGGTAAGCGATGATCTCCTGCGTCGCCGGGTCCTTCTCCTCCCACCACCTGAACTGGATCGGCCCGCGGTAGATGTGTGCGACGTTGTACGGCTGGCACTGGTGCTCTAGCACCGCAACGCGCGTGACGTCGAACGCCTCGGCATACTTGCGCGCCGCGTCGTTCATCGGCACGCCCGTGAAGTCGCCCTGCACGTCGCCGGGGACCCGGTCGCCTTGATCCTCGTGATAGCGGCCGGTCCACTCGCCGACGAGGTTGATCTGCGCGCGCGCCGGAAGCGCGGCCGCAACCACGAGCAACGCGGCGCTCAAGAGAACAATTCTCACGCGCGGCCTAGTTGAAGGTCTCGCCCGGCTTGCGGCCCCACTCGAAGCCGTCGGAATTGCGGCGCAGATACTGCATTCGGATGCGGTGATCGGCGGGATCGCGGCCGGGATTGCCAGTGATCGAGACGACGTCGCCGACGCGCAGCGTTTGGTTCGTGACGCCCTGGCCCGCGAGCTGACCCGCGCCGCCCCATTCGACAGCCCAGCGCTGGAGCTGGCCGTTCTCGTCCGGCGCTTCGACATGCACGAACGAATGCGGGTTGCGGAACATGAACTGCAGCAGCTTGCCCTCGATCTCCGTGGTGCGATCCTCGAAGTAGGTCGCGGTGAACGAGTGATGGGCCGCCGCAACGCCCGCGAGCGCGGTCAGCGCAGTGGTGGACAGGATCAATGACCAACGAATTCGCATGATCAGCTCCCAAATGGTGCCGGTGTTACGGTTTCGGCCCAACCGAACCGTAACACCGGCACCTGGCGTCGATTCTACCGGTCTCGGCGCTCTCCTGTTAAGCCGCGGCCGCGCGTTCCCGGCGCAGCCGCACCGCGCCTGCGAGCCGCTCGAGCACCCCGACCGACGTCGGCCAGTCGATACAGGCGTCCGTGATGCTCTGCCCGTAGACCAGGGGCTTGCCCGTCACGAGCTCCTGGCGTCCCGCGACGAGATGGCTCTCGACCATCACGCCGACCAGCCGCCGCTCCCCGCCCTCGAGCTGCGCCGCGACGTCGTCGACGACCTTGGGCTGATTCTCGGGACGCTTCGAGCTGTTCGCGTGGCTCGCGTCGACCATCAACCGTGCCGGCAGGCCGGCCTGGTCGAGCAGCTTGCACGTAGCGTCCACGTGCTCGGCCCCGTAGTTCGGCGCTTTGCCGCCGCGCAGGATCACGTGCCCGTCGGGATTACCGGCCGTGGCGGCCACCGTTGCCTGACCTTCCTTGGTCACGGCCAGGAAATGATGCGGATGCGACGCGGCGCCCACGGCATCGACCGCAATCTTCACGTTGCCGTCCGTGCCGTTCTTGAACCCGACCGGGCACGACAACCCGGACGCGAGCTCGCGATGAACCTGGCTCTCGGTCGTGCGCGCGCCGATTGCGCCCCACGCCACGAGGTCGGAGATGTACTGCGGCGAGATCGTGTCGAGGTATTCGACGCCGGCCGGCAGGCCGAGCGCGTTGATCTCGCACAGCAAGCCGCGCCCGAGCCGCAGTCCCTTGTTGATGTTGAAGCTGCCGTCGAGATCGGGATCGTTGATCAGGCCCTTCCAGCCAATCGTCGTCCGCGGCTTCTCGAAATACACGCGCATCACGATCTCGAGCGCGTCCCCGAGCGTGTCGCGCAGCGGCCGTAGGCGATTCGCGTACTCGATCGCGGCTTTCGTGTCGTGGATCGAGCACGGGCCGATCACGACCGCGAGCCGGTCGTCCTCGCCGTGCAAGATCCGGTGCAATGCGCGGCGCGCGCCGGCGACGGTGTTCGACATCGCGTCGGTGCATGGCAGCTCGTGGTTGAGCTCCGCGGGCGTGCTCAAGTGCGCGAAGCTGCGAATCCGTAAGTCATCGGTATAGGGCGGCATCTCAAGTCTCCAACTTCCGTGCCCCGTCGGTCCCGCGTATCCCGACGGCCGCAGCAAATTGCTCCTGCGTTTGCTGCATGCCCGCCATCCCTGGCGCGCAAAAAAAGCCGCCAGGTTCGCTGGCGGCTTCCGGGTGTTCTCTCGATTCCTATTTGCTTAAATCGATCGCGACCCTTCCTCCGCCTGCGGCTTCGGATACCCGTAAAACCAAAAGTAATACCGGGCCGGTGACACGATCATGGGATCACTAGATAGCACACCGGCGGCCGGTTCGGAAAGCCACCGTTCTCGGCAACGGTGTCTCACCGCCTGCAATACCGCGTCGCTATGGGATAATTCGCGCCCTTTTCGGCGCCGATCCGAAGCAGATGCCATTTGACCTATTGCTAACAGAGCTGCCTTTGCCGCGCTCCGGCGACCGCGTCCGGACGTGGGCGGAGCTCCACGGCGGGGCGCAAAGCCTGGCGGCGGCCGAGGCGGCCGCGCGGCACACGGGAACCGTGTGCGTGATCGCGGCGTCGGCGGCCGAAGCGGACAAGCTCGAGCGCGAGATGGCCTTCTTCGGCCGGCGGCCGGTTCGCCGTTTCCCCGACTACGAGACGTTGCCGTACGAGCCGATCTCGGCCCCGCAGGATCTGCTCGCCGATCGCTTGCTGTGCCTGTATCGACTCGCCCGCGGCGAGCCGGACGCGCTGATCGTCGAGGCCGGCGCGCTACTGAGCCGGCTGCCGCCGCCGGAGTTCATCGTGTCGCGCTCGTTGTACCTCAGCCAAAGGCGATCGATTCGAGCCGATCGAGATGACGAAGCGCCTGTCCGCGCACGGCTATCTGCGCGTCGAGCAGGTCGCGGAACCCGGCGAGTTCGCGGTGCGAGGCTCGGTGTTCGACGTGTTTCCAACCGGCAGCCCGATGCCGGTCCGGATCGATCTGTTCGACGACGAGATCGAGACGCTGCGCACGTTCGATGCGCAGACGCAGCTGTCGGCCGGCCAGACGGACAAAATCGAGATCCTGCCGGCGCGCGAGTTCCCGTTCGACGAAGCCGCGATCAAGCACTTTCGCGAGCGGTTCCGCGACGTTTTTCCGGTCGAGCCGGGCCGCTGCCCGGTCTATCGCACGATCTCGGACGCGCAGCTGCCGGCCGGTATCGAGTACTACCTGCCGCTGTTCTTCCAGGCGACGGCGTCGCTGCTCGACTACCTCCCCCCCGACACACTGTTCGTGACGGTCGAAAGCGCGCTCGCGGGGCTCGACACGGCCTGGCAGCTGATCGGTGCGCGCTACGAGCAACTGCACGGCGACGTCGAACGGCCGATCCTGGCACCACAGCAGGCGTTCGTCCCTCCGGACGAGCTGCGCGCGCGGCTCGCGGACCGGCCGTCGTTGAACCTCGTGTCGCACGCTTCGCCGGACCAGAGCGAGTGCAATGCCGGCGTCACGCACCCGCTCGGAGGCGGCATCGCGCCGACGGACGACCGCATCGACCGCTGGCTCAAGGTCGCTGCCGACGAGCGCACGTTGCTCGTGACGTCTTCGCCGGGCCACCGCGAGATGCTGCTCGAGCTGCTGCGCAACCGCGGCTACGACCCACAGGTGTACAGCGGGTGGCAAGAGTTTTTGGCCGGCGACGCCGGCCTAGGCATCACCGTCGGCGAGATTCACGACGGCCTCCGCATCGCGGCGCGCAAGCTCCGCGTGATCACCGCGACCGATCTCGGCATGGAGCGGCTGCGCCAACGCCAGCGCAAGCGCCGCGCGCGCGACCCCGAGGCGATCATCCGCGAGCTCACGGATCTGCAGGTCGGCGCCCCGGTCGTGCACGAGGACTATGGCGTCGGCCGCTATCGCGGGCTCGTTACGCTCGACGTGGAAGGTCTGGCCACGGAATTCTTGCTACTCGAGTACGCGGGCGGCGACAAGCTCTACGTGCCGGTGTTGAGCCTGCACTTGGTCACGCGCTACAGCGGTGCCTCTCCCGAGGAGGCGCCGCTGCATCGGCTTGGCACGGATCAATGGGACAAAGCCAAGAAGAAGGCCGCGCAGCAAGCGCGCGACACGGCCGCCGAGCTGTTGAACCTGTACGCGCAGCGAGCCGCACGCACCGGCACCGCGCTCGCGTTCGACCACGCGAGCTATCAGCGTTTCGTGCTGCAGTTCCCGTTCGAGGAAACCGAGGATCAGCAAGCCGCGATCGACCGCGTGGTGCAGGACCTCGAGAACACGCGGCCGATGGACCGCCTCGTGTGCGGCGACGTCGGCTTCGGCAAGACCGAGGTCGCGCTGCGCGCGGCTTTCGTCACGGTGCAGGCCGGGTACCAGGTCGCCGTGCTCGTACCTACGACGCTGCTCGCCGAGCAGCACCACCGGACCTTCCTGGACCGCTTCGCGGACTGGCCGGTGCGAATCGAGCTGCTGTCGCGATTTCGTGGCACGAGCGGCGCCGCGGCGACGGTGAAAGGGCTCACCGACGGCACCGTGGACATCGTGATCGGCACGCACAAGCTGCTCAATGGCGACGTTCGCTTCAAACGACTCGGGCTCGTGATCGTCGACGAGGAGCACCGATTCGGCGTCAAGGACAAGGAGCGCCTGAAACGCCTGCGTGCCGAGGTCGACATGCTCACGCTGACGGCGACACCCATCCCGCGCACGCTGAACATGACGCTCGGCGGGCTCCGCGATCTGTCGATCATCGCGACACCACCGGCGGAGCGATTGGCGGTCAAGACGTTCGTCGGCGAGTGGCGCAACCAGCAGATCCGCGAGGCCGTGCTGCGCGAAATTCGCCGCGGTGGCCAGATCTACTTCGTCCATAACCGCGTCGAGAACATCGAGGCGATCGCCGAAGACCTACGCAAGTTGCTGCCCGAAGCTTCAGTCCGCGTAGGCCACGGGCAGATGTCGGAGCGCGACCTCGAACGCGTGATGCTCGACTTCTATCACCGCGAGTTCAACGTGCTCGTGTGCACGACGATCATCGAGAGCGGCATCGACATTCCGACGGCAAATACAATCATCATCAATCGAGCGGACCGGCTCGGCTTGGCGCAGCTGCATCAGCTGCGCGGTCGTGTCGGGCGCTCGCACCATCAGGCATATGCGTACCTGGTCGCGCCGCCGCGCAACGCGCTGACCCCGGACGCGCTGAAGCGCCTCGAGGCGATCGAGTCGCTAGAGGAGCTCGGCTCCGGCTTCACGCTGGCGACGCACGACCTCGAGATCCGCGGCGCGGGCGAGTTGCTCGGCGAGGGCCAGAGCGGCCAGATCCAGTCGATCGGCTTCACGCTCTACAACGAGCTGTTGGGCAGGGCGGTCACCGCGCTGCGCGAAGGGCGCGAGCCCGACCTCGAGGATCCGTTCACGCACGGCCCCGAGATCGAGATCGGGCTCGCGGCGTTGATTCCCGAGGACTACATGCCGGACGTCCACATGCGCCTCGTGCACTACAAGCGCATCGCGAACGCGCGCTCGACCGGCGAGCTCGACGAGCTGCAGATCGAGCTGATCGATCGCTTCGGCTTGCTGCCGCCGCCGACGAAGACGCTGTTCGCGATCACGGCCCTGAAGCTGGTCGCCAGCGAGCTCGGCATCGCCAAGATTCAGGCGGCCGCGGAAGGCGGCCATCTCAAGTTCGCCGAGCGCTCCAAGGTCGACCCGCTGCGCTTGTTGAAATTGATCGAAGGCGACTCCGCGCACTACCGTCTGGATGGCCCATACAAGCTGAAATTCTTCTGGAAGCTCGACAACGCCGAGCGGCGAATCGCCGCGTTGGACAAGCTGTTGCGGCGCCTCTCCCCCACGGCGTCGGCCGCGGCGGCGGCGTGAGCGCTGCGCGTTTATACTGACGCCTATGGAAACCAAGGCTGAGGCCATCGCATTTCCTGGCTCTCGCGGCCGGCGTGCTGCTCGCCGCCGAAGCCGGCATCGCCCAAGCTCCGCCGCCACCCCCGGCGCTCGAGCTACCGCCGCAGTACGAGGTCGAAGTGCTGGTGTTCGCGTATCGAGATTTCGATCCGAACGAGGAACGTTTCACGCAGAGCCTGAACGGCCTCGGCAGCGAGCTTACGACGCTGCGCGAAGTGCCGGTATTCGACGACTCGAATTTTGGCCCGCTCTCGGGCAACTCGACGCTTCCGCAGGCGTCACCGCTGAACGGCCAGGGCTTGGGTGTAGACCCTCTGGCCGAAGCGTTGCGTGTCCGCCCTTTGAGACCGGAGGAGCTAGAACTCGGCAGCACCTATAGCCGCTTGAAGGGGATTTCGGCCTACGAGACGCTGTTACACGGCGGTTGGATCCAGCCCGGGCTGCCGGACACGGAGGCGCAACCGTTCGACCTGGCCCTGCTCGGCGCCATGAACCCACGCGGCACCGTGCGAGTGCACTTGAGCCGGTTCCTGCACATCACGCTGGACTTGACGCTCGAGCGGCCGGGTGCCGAGTCGAATGCGCCGAGTCAGGCGGCGGCGCTACCGCTCGGCGACGGATTGAACGAGCTCACGCTGACGCCACGCTATCGCCTCACGGCTACCCGCAGCGTCCGCAGCGGCGAGCTGCACTATTTCGATCATCCGGCGTTTGGAGTGCTCGTGCGAGTGACGCCGCTGCCGACGCAAGACGCGTCTCAGCCGGGCCGTCAGCCCGCGGCCTGATCCTGCGAAGCTAGGCCGGAACGGCGCGCGCGCGGCCCGGTTTGCCGCGCGAGTCCGCGAGCGCTTGCGCGATGATCGGCGCAGGGTCGTCGTGCTCCGCCGTCGCACAACCGATCACGATCGGCCGCACCGTGACGTAACGGTTCGCCTTGGCACGCGGGTTGTGCAGGCCGAGCTTGCGGATGTTCTCGGCGATTTGCTCCGCAAGCGGCCGGATCTCGTCGGGCTCCTGGCCCAGCACCGACGCGATCAGCGTCGTATCGTCGTAGCGCGCGCAGAGATCGCCCGCGCGCCGCAACGCGCGCATGATCTGCGCGCCGATCATGCGCTGACAGGAATCCGCGGCCTTGGTGCCGAACGTCTGCCGATACGCGTCGAACTCGACGATCTCGAATGCCACCAGCGTGACGGCGCGATGCTCGCGGCGCGAGATCGCGAGGTCGCGCCGCAGCAATTCTTGAAAGTGCCCGAACCTCATCAACCCCGTCGCCGCATCGATACGATCCAGCGACGCATTCTTCGGTCGAGCGCGCCCAAGCTCGCGCTGCAGCAGCGGGAGCTCGCCGGTGGCCTCGACCACGGCCGGAACGGCGCTCGATGTTTCGGCGGCGGACACCTCTTCGTCGACCGGTTGATGGCTGCACAAGAAATACTTGAGCTCGCCGCGCGAGTTGTGCAACGGCGTTACATGGATCGCGCTCGTCAATTGCGAGCCGTCCTTGCACGATTCCTGAATCGTGATCGTGCACGCCTCGCCGCGACCGACGGCAGCCTTCAGGCGCATGAGCTGCTCGTCACCGTCCGTCGCACGCGCGAGCAGCGCCCACGCGCGCCCCACGACGTCCTCGAGCGCCAAGCCCGTGAGCCTCTCGTACGCCGGGTTTACATAAACGACGGGCAGCTCTGGACACACCGCATCCGCGACGAGCACGGGCGCCGGCATGCCGACGACGATCTGCTCGAGGATGTGGCGCGTCAGGGTTTTTATGCCGTTAGCGTCCCTGCCGTTCTGCATCGAATTATGTTCGATGAAGCGCTCGTGAAACGTCTATGAAGCACATCACATCTGGGCGAGGCGCTCGAGCACGGCCGCGCATTTTTGGAGGCCCATAACGGTGTAGCGCGCGATCTGCGCATCGATCGGCGCCGCATCCGGCGCACGCCCCGCAGCATAATTGACTGCAATGGCTAACAACGCGTAATCGATGTCGAGCTCGCGCGCGAGCGCGGCTTCCGGCATCGCTGTCATGCCGACCATGGCACAGCCATCGCGCGCGAGACGGTCGATCTCGGCGGCGGTCTCGAGCCGAGGACCCTGTGTCACACCGTACGTGCCCGAACACATGTTGAATCCACACTCCGCAACGCCCGCTGCGATTCGCCCGCGCAAAACCGGCGCGAACGGCTGCGTGAAATCCACGTGCCGCACCGGACTGCCGGCACCGCCGAACGTCGCGTCACGAGAATGCGTGTAATCGATCAGCTGCTCTGGTACCGCGAGATCTCCGGGCAGCAACGCGCGCGCAATCGCTCCCACCGTGTTGAGTCCGATGCAAGCGCGCACTCCGCGCTGATGTAGCGCCCAGAGATTGGCGCGGTAATTGATCTCGTGCGGGGCCAGCGTGTGCTCCTCGCCGTGCCGGACGATGCACGCGACTCGCGCGTCGCCGATCTTCACCGTCAGCACCGCGCTGCTCGGCTCGCCATACGGCGTCTTGGTCGGACTGCGAGTCACGACTTCGAAACCGAGCTGCGCAAAGCCGCTGCCGGCGATCAGTGCGAACGTGCTCATGCGATTCCGTCCGGCGCGGCATAGATGCCGCGGAGCTCACGCCAATAGCCGCGATAATCCATGCCGCTGCCGAACACGTAGACGTCGTCGATCGTGAGACCGATCGCGTCGACTCGCGGCCGATGCCGGCGCGCGATTCGCTTCGCGACGAGCACGGCCGTGAGCCGCGCCGCCACGCCCGCACGACGCAGCTCCGCATCGAGCGCACGCAGGGTCATGCCTCTATCCAGAATGTCGTCGACAACGAGCACCGTGCGGCCCGCGAGAGCGCGGCTCGGCCGAACACGCCATTCGAGCGCGCCGCCCTGCACTCCGCCGCGATAGCGCGTCGCATGCACGTAGTCGAGCTCGTGTGGAAACCTGAAACGCTTGGACAGCTCGAGCGCCGTGTATGCGCCGCCGAGCATCACGGCCAGCACGACGGGGTTTGCGTGCTCGAGGCGCGGGACCAGCTCGGCCGCCATGCGGTCGAGCGCGCGCTTGACGTCGCGCGCCGTGAACACGCGCCTCGCGGCACGCCGCACTGCCCGCGCGGCCGTTACCGCCTCCGCCGCCTCAGCCTTCGAGCTTGAGCTTCGGGCGGTCACAGAGCGGCGCGACGAGCGTGCTCGCTTTGCGCCATTCGGCCGAGGCATGCAATCCCTCCCAGTCGAGATCGCCGCGCCCGTGCAGTCGCGTCAATCGCAACTGGGCCGCGGGATTCACGTAGCCTTTCAACGACTCGAGCACCGGCGGCACTTTCTCCGGCGCGTTGCAGAGCAGCACGAGATCGCAGCCCGCTTCGAGCGCGAGGCGCACACGCGTCTCGACCGGACCGACCACGGCCGCGCCGACCATGCTGAGATCGTCCGAGATCACAGCGCCTTTGAACGCGAGCTCGCCGCGCAAGTAGCTCTTGATCCAGTAGCTCGACAAGCTCGCGGGACGCGGATCGATACCCGGGAAACTCACGTGCGACACCATCACGGCGGCGAGCCCATTCGCCATCAGGTCGCGGTACGGCTTCAGATCCTCCTCGAGATCGGCCAACGCACGATTGTCGACGGCAAACTCCGTGTGCGAGTCGCTGTGCGCACCCGCATGCGTCGGAAAATGCTTGGCGGTCGCAACCATGCCGGCTTTCTTCGCGCCAGCCGCAAAACGCCGCGCGAGCGTGCCGACGACGCGCGCATCTCGATGCAGGGCGCGGTCGCCGATCACGTCCGCGAGCCCGAGATCGAGGTCTACGCACGGTGCGAAGCTCATGTCCACGCCGATCGACCGCAGCTCCGCGGCCATGAGCCAGCCGCACGCGGCGGCGGACTTCAACGCGAGATCGCGATCCTCGTCATACAGGCGGCCGAGCGAGCGCATCGGCGGCAACCGGAAGAACGGCTCGCGGAACCGTTGCACGCGACCGCCCTCGTGATCGACCGTCACGAGCAGCGGCGGCTGACGAACCGCGTGCAGCTCGGCGCACAGCGCGCGGAGCTGATCCACGCTCGAGAAGTTGCGCGTGAACAAGATCACGCCGCCGACGAGCGGAGATTCGAGCCACCGACGCTCGTCGGGCGCGAGCTCCGTGCCGCGCAGATCGATCATGAGTGGGCCGAGCGACAACTGCGTCTCCAGCGTCCGTTACGCGATGTCCACGGGCGTGCCCGCGGGCACGAGACCGAACAGCTCGACGATGTCGCGATTGCGCATTCGAATGCACCCGATCGAGCCCGGAGCGCCGACCGGCTCCGTATCCGGCGTACCGTGGATATAAATGTAGCGGCGCATTGTATCGACCTGCTCGAGGCGGTTCTTGCCGACCTCGGTGCCCGACAGCCACAGGATTCGCGTCAGGATCCAATCGCGCTCCGGATGCGCCTTTGCGAGCGCGGCCGAGTAGATCTCGCCCGTCGGCCTGCGCCCTCGAAACACCGCGTTCTCGGGCTCGCCGGCGCCGATCTTGGCTCGCACCACATGGCGACCGCGCGGCGTTCTATGGCTGCCCTGCACTTCGCCTGCGCCGTGCTTCGACGTCGACACAGGGTACGTCTTCACGAGCCGGCCCTCTCGCCAAAGCTCGAGTGTTTGCGCGGCGATCGATACGCGCACGCTCAAGTGTTCCGTTCCGCGTCGGTCCATGCGGTGTAGGGGTGGTCCACGAGGCACACATTGTAATAGCGCTTCAGATGCGTGACCTCGACGCCGGTCCACGACGGACGAGAAAACTCCTGATCCTCACGATCGAGCTCGATTTCCGCAACGACGAGTCCTAAGTTCGCGCCGTGGAACTCGTCGACCTCCCACTCGAGATCGCCGTGGCTGACGAAGTGGCGCGTCTTGTCGATGATCGGACCCTCTGCCAGCGTCAGGAGCTCGCGAGCCTCGACGACCGGTATCGAATACTCGTACTCGAGCCGCGACGCGACCAAGCCGCCGGACTTGATGTTGAGCCATGCCTCCGTGTCTGCGATTCGCACGCGCACCGAGATCCGCTCGTTGCTCGCGAGGTAGCCCTGGCTCATGCGCCGGCGGCGGTGCGCTAGCGCCCTCCAGTCGTCGCTGGTCACGAGGAACTTGCGCTCGATCTCGCGCGGCATGCTGCGATGGACCCCCGCCCTATGGGCGCTCGAACAACGCCAGCGCCTCGATGTGATGTGTATGCGGGAACATGTCGAACACGCGCGCCTTCGTCAAGCGGTAGCCGAGCTGGCCGACGAGCACCTGCGCGTCGCGCGCGAGCGTGGCTGGGTGACAGGACACGTAGACGATGCGTCGCGGCAGGCTGCGATGCATCTCCGCGATCGGCGTCTCGGCGCCTGTGCGCGGCGGGTCGAGCACGACGACATCCCAATGCTCGCGATAGAAGCTCCAATCCGGTGCCGCGAGATCGGCGGTCACGAACCGTGCGTTGCCGATGCCGTTGGCCGCCGCGTTGCGCACCGCACGCGCGATGAGCCCCGCCTCGCCCTCGACACCGACGAGCTCGCCGGCGCGCTGCGCAAGCGGCAAGCTGAAGTTGCCGAGCCCGCAATAGAGGTCGAGCACGCGGTCCGCCGGCTGAATTCCCGCCAACCGCACGGCCGTCGAGACGAGCTGCGCGTTGATGCCGGCGTTGACCTGCACGAAGTCCATGGGCAGGAACTCGAACGTGAGCCCGAACTCCGCGAGTCGATAGCGCAGCGCACGAACCTCGCCAAGCGGCCTCACGGTGCCCGGCCCGCCCGGCTGCAGATACAGGTCGATGCCGTGCCGCGCACCGAACTCGAGGAACGCAAGTTCGTCCGCCGAGCTCGGCGGCGCGAGCACGCGCAGCACGAGAGCACTCGCTTCGTCGGCAACGGCAGCTTCGATCTGCGGTATCTGGTCCTTGATGCTGCTGCGCTCGATCAACGCCGCAAGCTCGCCGAGCAAGCCATCGAGCGGGGGCGCGAGCACGGGGCAGCGCTGCATGTCGGTGATGTAGGGCCCCGCGCGCTCGCGAAAGCCGACGAGCACGCGATCCTTGCCCGTGACGTACTTGGCGCCGAGCCGCGCGCGGCGGCGATAGTGCCACGGCGCGCTCTCGGCGGCCGGCAGCCATTCCTCGGGCTCGACGCGACCGATGCGCTTCAACGTCTCTGCGACGACTCTTTGCTTGAACTCGACTTGCGCCGGATGTGCGAGATGTTGCAGTGCGCAGCCGCCGCACCGGCCGAAGTATTCGCAGCCGGGCGCGACGCGCGACGCGGACGGCTCGAGCACTTGTTTGAGATCGGCTTCCCGAAGCTTGCGCCGGCGCTTGCGCAGCACCATCTCGACGCGCTCGCCGGGCAGCGCGTCCGCCACGAACACGCGCTGCCCATCGAGATCGGCAATCCCAACACCTTCGTGCGTGAGATCGACGATCGTGGCGATGACGGGCGCGCTCTCAGCGCGCATGCCTTGTCGTCTTCCAGAGCTCTAGGTACTCGGTCAGATGCGGCCGGCCGGACTCCGCGAGCTTCGCCTCGACGAGCTCGATCTCCTTTTGATAGGCGATCGGATCGAGCTCGCCGCGCGTGAGCTGAAAGCGGAGATAGATCAGGTACGTGTTCAGCACGTCCGTCTCGCAGTAGTCGCGGATCGCCGCGAGCTCGCCGCGTTGATACGCGGACCACACGTGCGCACCCCCGACACCGAGCTTGCCTGGTAAGCCGATCAGCTGCGCGACGGTTTCGAGCGACGAGCGGCCACTCGCGCCGTAGCCGGACAAGACGTCCATGAGATCGATGTGCCGCCAGTGGTAGCGGCTCAGGTAGTTGTTGTAGCGAAACTCGCGATCCCCCTCGCCGACCTCCCAATAGCGGCCCGCGTTCACGCCGTGACGCAGCGCGCGATAGGCCAGCACGGGCAAGTCGAACCCGGAGCCGTTCCACGACACGAGCGTCGGCATGTACCGCTCGAGCCCGTCGTAGAAACGCTGCACGAGCTCACGCTCCGAAGATTGCTCGTCGCCCAAGCTGGAGAGCTTGAGGCCGTCACGGCTCCGCAGCAGAACCGAGATCGCGACCACGCGTTGCTGCGGCGGCGGCAGGAAGTCGGTTTGGCGCGCTTGCTTCTGCTTCGCGGCCATCGCCTTCGCGACGTCGGCGTCCGACAGATCACCGAGATCGTAGAGCCGCCGACCGAGCTCGACGTCGGGAACGCACTCGATGTCGAATACCAAGGTGTTCATGATTTGCCTTCCGAAGCACGCATCAACACCGCAACTGCGACGATCAGCCCGGCTTCGTCGCTGAGCGTCAGATGGCCTTCGCCGACGCCGAGCTTGCGGCACAGCGCGCGTCCGCGCTCCGAATAAATGACCTGCGGCTGCCCGAGCTTGTTCGGCACCATGCCGACGTCGCGGACCCAGATGCCGTTCGCGAATCCCGTGCCGAGCGCCTTGACGATGGCTTCCTTGGCCGCAAACCGCATTGCGAGAAAGCGCACCGGGCGTTTCGCGCGCGCGAACAGCTCGAGCTCCTCGTCGAGCAACACGCGCCGCGCGAAATGCTCGCCGAAGCGCTGCCACGTCTTCTCGACGCGCGCGGCTTGCAGGACGTCCGTGCCGATTCCGAAGATCACGTGCGCGCGGCGGCCATCAAGGCCTTCATCTTGGCGACCGCGGGGCCCATGCCGTCGAACACCGCTTGCGCGACGATCGCGTGGCCGATGTTCAGCTCGACGATCGTTGGAATAGCGGCCACGGGCGCGACGTTGTGGTAATTCAACCCGTGCCCCGCATGGACGGTGAGCCCGGCCGCGTGCGCACGCTCGGCACTCGAGCGAATTCGCTCGAGCTCGCGCGCGGCGGTCGCGCCCTCGGCTTCCGCGTAGGCGCCCGTGTGCAGCTCGACGACCGGCGCGCCAGCCGCGACGCTCGCGTCGATCTGCTCGGGATCCGGGTCGATGAACAGCGCCACGCGAATGCCATGCTCGGCGAGCCGGCGGCACGCGGCCGCAACCTTGGGCACCTGGCCCGCGACGTCGAGACCACCTTCGGTCGTGAGCTCCTCGCGTTTCTCCGGCACCAAGCAGCAATCCGAAGGCCGGTGACGCACGGCGAGCTCGAGCATCGCGTCCGTGACGGCCATCTCGAGGTTCACGCGCGTCTGCACGGTGCGTAGTAGTACTTCCACGTCGCGCGACTGTATGTGGCGGCGATCCTCACGCAGGTGCACGGTGATGCTGTCGGCCCCGGCTTGCTCGGCGAGCAGCGCGGCCGTTACAGGATCCGGATAGCGCGTACCGCGCACTTGCCGCAGCGTGGCGACATGATCGACGTTGACGCCGAGATGGATCGGTTCCATGCAACTACAGTCCGCGACTCACTATGTCCTGCAGCACGAGGCGGCTTTGCAACGGCCGGTCCCCGAGATGCACTCGCAGCACGCGGCCGAGCAAACGCTGGGCCGTGCGCACGCTGTTCTCGTCGTCGAGTATGCGATCCCGCAACGAGAACAAGTCGCGGCCGGAATAGCTATCCGTGTCGGCGTCTGCGTTCTCGACGCGCCGGAAGCCCCGCTCGAGCTCATACACGTAACGCGTGTCCTCTCGCAGCGGCTCGCCGGTGGCCGAATCGCCGGTCAGCTCGAGTCCGTACCCGAGCGCACCGAGAAGATCGAGCTCGAAAATTCGCAACGTTCGAGCGAGAGTTGTAACGCCGGCTAGCTCCGCGAGGCAGCGACTATAACAGGAAAAAACCTCGTGATTCGGATCGCCGCGCGCCGTCAAACGCAGCACGAGCTCGTTCGCATAGAAGCCGGCCAGCAATCGTTGACCCTCGAGAACGTAGCTCGCCGCCTCGGGCTCGACATGGATCAACCGCCCCAGGTCTCCGCGCCGAATCCACGAGAAGCGCAGCGGCATGAACGGCTGCAGCAGTGCGCGTTGCCGGTTGCCGGCCCGCCGTGAGCCTCGCGCGACGAGACCGATGCGGCCATGCGCGACCGTCACGCATTCGAGCAGCTGACTCGACTCGCGATAAGGCCGCTGGTGCAACACGAAGCCGTGCTCGAGCAGCACCTGTTCGCGCTCGGCCATTACACCTCGAAGCCGAGCCGCTGGAGCTCGCGCTCGCTGTCCGCCCAGTGCTCGCGCACCTTGACCCAAAGCTCGAGATGCACGCGTTCGCCGAGAAGCTCGCGCAACTCCTCCCGCGCGCGGGTTCCGGCCTCCTTCAGCACGCCACCGGCCTTGCCGATCACGATGCTCTTCTGACTCTCGCGCTCGAGCCAGATCAGCGCGTGCACGAGCCGCTGCCCCTGCTCGTTCGTGCCGAGATGCTCGACCTCGACGGTCAGGCCGTACGGGACTTCCTTGTGCACGAGCGTCATGAGCTTCTCGCGGATGATCTCGCCAATTCGAAACGCGAGATCGCGGTCCGTGATCATCCCGTCCGGAAACTGCTTGGGACCCACTGGCAAGCGCTCGAAGATCAACGCGACCAAGCGATCGAGGTTGTCGCCCGTTGCCGCAGAGATCGGCACGAATCCGGCGAACGGTTGCTTCGCGAGCCTGTCGAGCGTCGGAAGCATCGCGGTCTTCGCAGCGACAGTGTCGATCTTGTTCAGCACGAGAAACGTGCGCTCGAGCTTCCCCGCGAGCATCTCGATCAGCGTGCGATCCTGCGACGTGAGCTTGTCGGCTTCGACGACCAGCAACGCGACGTCGCAGTCCTCGAGAGCCTGATGGATTTGCCGCGCCATGAGCCGATGCAGCGCACGTTTCGTGCGCCGCGCGTGCCCGGGTGTGTCGATGAACACGGCCTGATCGGCGCCGCGGTTCAGCACGCCGAGCACGCGCTGCCGCGTCGTGTGCGGCTTGTCGGTGACGATGCTGAGCTTCTCGCCGACGAGCGCGTTCAGCAGCGTGGACTTGCCGACGTTGGGCCGGCCGACGATCGCGACGAAGCCGCAGCGGCCCTCAGGTGTCTCTGCCTCGCTCACCGGTCAGCACCGCCAGCATCGCTTGCGCGGCGTCTTGCTCCGCTCGTCGGCGGCTCTGTCCTCGACCGGTAGTCTGCGCATTCTTCTCTGCCACTTCGCATTCGACGAAAAAAGTCTGTTCGTGATCGCGCCCTTGCACCTGCTTCACGGCGTACGACGGCAGCGGCAGCCCCCTGCCCTGCAGCCACTCTTGCAGCCGGGTCTTCGGATCCTTGAGCGTCGCCGCGTCGGGCAAGCTCTCGAACTCTGCGGCAAACACGAGGTCGACGACAGCTTCCGCTGCGGTCGGTCCGCCGTCAAGCAAGACTGCGCCGATCAACGCTTCCACGGCGTCGGCGAGGATCGCCGCGCGCTGCGCGCCGCCCGAGCGCAGCTCCCCCGGTCCCAAGGTCAAGTGCACGTCGATACCGAGCCGCTGACCGATCGCCGCGAGCGTCGGCTCCTTGACGAGCGCCGCGCGCGCGCGGCTCAAGTCGCCTTCGGTGTCGTCGCGCCGCAAGTCGAACAGGCGGCGTGCTATCGCGAAGTTCAGGAACGAGTCGCCGAGGTACTCGAGGCGCTCGTTGTTGGCTTTGGATGCGCTGCGGTGCGTCAGCGCAAGATCGAGCAGTGACGAATCTTTGAACGCGTAGCGGAGCTGCGCCTCGGCCCAGCGGCCGCGAGCGGTCACCGCCGAATCTCGACCTGTTTGTCGAAGGCCACGAGCAGGTAGATGTCCGCGATGTACGGGGCGCGGTCTTCGTAGGCGACCCGCAGCGTGAAGCCGTTCTTGCTCTGGGTGATCTTCAAAGAGTTGACGTCGAGGTTGATGTCCTCGACGGAGAAGCGCTTGGCCAGCTCTTGACGGATCGTGACCGGCGTCGGGCTCTGTCCGCTCAGCTCCGTCTCGACGTCGGCCATGATCGTCGACATCCGCATGTTCTTGATGTACATCGGCGTGACCTTCAGCGCCGCGAGGCCGACGACGCCGACCAGTACCGCAATGATCAAGAACCCGAGCGCCGTCATTCCGGCTTGCGATTGCCGCGTCGACAGTGTCATTCGATGCCTTCGCCGATACGATTCCATTGCGGTCCTCCTTGAGACGGCCACCGCCAGTTCATCCACACGCCGGTTGCACGCCCGACCACGTTGCCTTCCGGAACGAACCCGACCAGTTGCCTGTAACGACCATCCTGACTGTTGTCTCGATGATCGCCCATCACGAAATAGTGCCCCGCCGGCACCTCGTAGGTGCCACCCTCGCTGGGCCGCGCGCCGCGTGTCAACAGCACGCGGTGATTGTGCTCGCCCAACTGCTCCCGACCCATCTCGATGTCGGGGCTTCCATCATACGGCCCGACAGGCTCGATCGGCACCGTCTCACCGTTGATCGCAATCCGCTTGTTGCCGGTGTCGTACTCCACGACGTCGCCGGGCAATCCGACCACGCGCTTGACGTAGTTCACGCTCGGATCGGTCGGCAACCTGAACACGATCACATCGCCGCGTTCGGGCTCGCCGATCTCGACGATCTTGGTATTTAGAACCGGTAGGCGTAAGCCATACGCGAACTTGTTCACAAAAATGAAATCGCCCGTCAGCAACGTCGGCTCCATCGAGCCGGAAGGGATCCGAAACGGCTCGAACAGGAACGACCGGATCACCAACACGAGCAGCAAGACCGGAAAGAACGACTTCGCGTACTCGACGACGATCGGTTCTTTGACCGTTTTTCCTCCGGCCGCCGCGGTGACACGCGGCCTGGCCAGGAACGCCGCGTCGATCGCCCAGATCACACCGGCCACCGCCGTCAGCACCACGAGTATCAATGCGAAATCCACGTCAGGCACCTTCGCTTTCGGTGTGGGTCACTTCTTGTCGACCTGCAGCACGGCGAGAAACGCCTCCTGCGGGATCTCGACGGAGCCGACTTGCTTCATGCGCTTCTTGCCGGCCTTCTGTTTCTCGAGCAGTTTGCGCTTTCGCGTCACGTCGCCGCCATAGAGTTTCGCGGTCACGTCTTTGCGATACGCCTTGACCGTCGACCGAGCGATGATCTGCGAGCCGATCGCAGCCTGCACGGCCACCTCGAACTGCTGCCGCGGAATGACTTCCTTCAACGTCTCGACGATCTTGCGCCCTTTGCGCTCGATGCCGTCGCGATGCGCGATGAATGCCATCGCATCCACTTTCTCGCCGTTGATCAGGATGTCGAGCTTGACGAGCGGCGCCGCCTCGAAGCGCAGGAACTCGTAATCGAACGACGCATAGCCTCGGCTCACGGACTTGAGGCGGTCGAAGAAGTCGAGCACCACCTCGGCCAATGGCAATTCGAACTCGATTTGCACTTGCCTGCCCGAGTACAGCATGCGCTTCTGCACGCCGCGCTTCTCGATGCACAACTGAATGATCGCGCCGAGATACTCCTGCGGCACGAGTATGCTCGCGAGAATGATCGGCTCGCGGATCTCGCGAGTCTTGCTCGGCTCCGGCAAGTTGGCCGGATTCTCTACTTTGATGACCTCGTCGGTCGTCGTCTCGACCTCGTACACGACGGTCGGCGCCGTCGAGATCAACGAGAGATCGTGCTCGCGCTCGAGCCGCTCCTGAATGATCTCCATGTGCAGCAGGCCCAAGAAACCGCACCGCATGCCGAAGCCGAGCGATGCGCTGACCTCGGGCTCGAACGAGAGCGATGAATCGTTCAGCGCAAGCTTCTGCAGGGCCTCACGGAACTTCTCGTAGTCCTCGGACACGAGCGGAAATAGGCCGGCGAACACCCTCGGCTGGATCTTCTTGAACCCCGGCAGCGCCGCAACGTTCGGCACACCGGCATCGACGATCGTGTCGCCGACGGGAGCCGCGTTGATCTCGCGAATGGCCGCGATCAAGAACCCTACCTCGCCGGCCTTGAGCTCCTGACGCTCGGCCGTGCGCGGCGTGAACACGCCGACCTTCTCGACCGTGTACTTGCGCTGTGTCGAATGCACGACGATACGCGCGTCCTTGCGGATCACGCCGTTCATGACACGCACGAGCGAGACGACGCCCGCGTAGCTGTCGAACCACGAGTCGATGATCAGCGCTTGTAGCGGCGCGTCCTCGCTGCCTTTCGGCGCCGGTATGCGCTCCACGATCCGCTCGAGCAACTCGTCGACGCCGAGCCCAGTCTTGGCGCTGATGAGCACGGCGTCCTTTGCGGCGATGCCGATGATGTCCTCGATCTGGCTGATCACGCGCTCCGGATCGGCCGTCGGCAGGTCGATCTTGTTGATCACCGGCAGCACCTCGAGGCCCTGCTCGATGGCCGTGTAACAGTTCGCAACGCTCTGCGCCTCGACGCCTTGGCCCGCGTCGACGACGAGCAATGCCCCGTCGCATGCGGCGAGCGAGCGCGATACCTCGTAGGAGAAGTCCACGTGGCCCGGCGTATCGATCAGGTTGAGTTTGTAATCGAGCCCGTCGCGAGCCCGGTACTGCAACGCGACGGTCTGCGCCTTGATCGTGATGCCACGCTCGCGCTCGAGATCCATGGAGTCTAAGACTTGATCTTCCATGTCGCGCGCCGCGAGCCCGCCGCACAGCTGAATCAGCCGATCGGCGAGCGTGGACTTGCCGTGATCGACATGAGCAATAATCGAGAAATTTCGGATCCGGTCCATGGTTGTAGGATTCGCCGCCCCTGGCGGCGGCGCGGATTATAGCGGTATCGCCGCCGCCGCGCGGCTAGGCTTTTGCCGCCAGCGCCTCGAGAAACCGCAGGACGCGGTCGCGATCGAGCGGGTAACCCGACAATTCGATCTCGCCGGAGGTCAGGACCGGGATCCTAAGGCCATAGCGGCGCTCGAGCGCCACGCTGCTATCGACATCGACGGTCTCGACGACGACATCCGCCGGGAGCAGCGGCACGAGCTCCGCGAGCAACGACTCACAGAGATGGCACTCGGGCCGGCTGTACAGCGTCAGCGTGACCACGCGAGCTAACTCGACCGGACGGACGGCCAGCTTGCGGACCGTGTTCCGCTCGATCCGCCGGCGCAGGACCGGAGCAACGAGCAGCGCGAGCGCAAGCGCCGCGCCGGCGCCGACCGCGGCCCCGAGGTCGGAGCCGAGCAACACGCTGCCGAGAACGCCTCCCGCGAGCAAGGCCGAGAGCGGCACGCCGTATACGAGCAGAGCGCCGAGCAGCAGGTAGCGATCGGGCAGCGTCACGGTCACCGCGGCGCCCACCTCAAACGCATCGTCGGCCGCCAGCGTCAGGCGCTCATGACGCGGCACGCGATACCAAAGACAGGCGCCGTTGCAGCCTTCGCAGCGCGGCGGCGGCGCCACCTCGACGTCGACGAACCCGGGCTCGAATGCCCGAACGATGCCGGTGGCCGTGCAACCGTGCAAGGAAATGACTCGACTCCGCTACTCGTCGACGAGCGACGTCGCGATCGTGCGAACCGTCTGCGGCGGCACCTCGCCCATCGCCGTGACCTTGCGCCCGCGCAACGTCAGCGAGAATGCGTTCGTGCTGCCGAAATTCGAGGGCCCTTCGCCGACGTCGACCTTGGTCTCACGCGCTTCGATGAACACGGACACCGTCGCGAGCCCGTCGGAATAGACGAGATGCTCGACGGGCGTATCCGAGCCCGCCATTTGACTGTGCGTTGCCACCGATAGCTTGAACCCACCGGGCACGGTTACCGCTCGCCACGAAATGTTGGCGCCGGTCGATGGCGCGGACTCGGGCGCGCGCAGCGTCGTAAAACCCGTCGTGTCGATCGTCGCTTCGAGAGCCGCCGCCGGGATATCGGCGGGCACCTCGATGTCGGTGAATAGAATCTGCTCGACGACCCGCCCTCGTTCGTCGATCAGCTGCGACCGAAGCGGCATCGCGGTGATCTCATCGAGCCACAACGTATAGCCGTAGCGAAACTCGTCGCGGGGCTTGATCTCGAGCACCTGCACGGCTCGATCCGCAACGCGGGCGCTGCCGCGCAGCGTGAGCTCGTAATGCGACTCGAGCTCCTCGGAGCTGCTCGGCAGCCTCGCGACTAGCGGACTCACGTCCCGGCGCGACTCGAGCAACACGATTCGTTGATCCGGCAGAATACCTTGCACACGATCGCCTTGACGCACGATCTCTCGACCCGCACCGTCGAGCGACAGAATCCGCTCGCCGCTCTCGCCGTCCGCGTTCCGGTGCACGATCTGCAGCGTCTCGGGAGCGCCGCCGAGCTCGTGCACGAAGGTGCCGCGGTAGTTCAGCTCGCTCGACTGCGGTGTTCATGCGCTCGAGCCAATCGCGCGCCTCTTGTGCCGGCGCTTGTCCGCCCGCGAACGCGAGCAGCAGCAGGGCCCTAGATGCGACGGCGCGGGCCATCCCCATCGTTACTCCAAGCCCTCTTGCTCGACCGGAAGCGGCTTGCCGACGGCAGTCTCGCGCGCCGCGTTTTCGATATTGGCGCCGACAACGTTCGAGTTGACCGTGGTCCTGGTCAGCCCCGAGGCGTATTCGCCGTGCACGATCAGGTAGTTGGTCAGCATCGTCGGCGGCGTCACGACGCGCGTCTCGTCGACATCCTGCGGCACGACATAGCTCGGCTCCGGAACCGGCTCATTGGCTTGCAGCGGCGCGGTGTCGGCCACGACACCACCCGGCGCGAACGACGCGTCGTTCAAGACCCGCAGCGCGCCGATCGCCACGATCGCCACGGCCGCTGCGATACCGAGGCCGAGCAGCGGGCGCGCGAGTCGTTCGGACCAACCGGCGCGGACGCGGGCCGTGCTTGGCGCGGCGCCGGCCAGCGCCGCTGCTACGCGCTGGCGCAGCACCGTCGGATGCGGATCCAGCAATTCGCCGCGCAACGCAGCGCCGATCAGCGTGTAGCGCATGGCTCGCGCGCGCGCTTCCGGATCGCGCTCGAACCGTCGGACGAGCAGCGCGCTCTCGTCGGCGGACAGCTCATTGTCTATGAACGCCGAGATTTGGTCGTTGATCTGTTCTGTCATGGGGAGTATGTCGGCTCTTAAGTCTCGAGGCGTTACATCAGTGGCGCGAGCGCTTTGTCGATCGCTTCGCGGGCGCGAAAGATCCGCGAACGCACGGTCCCGACCGGGCATTCCATGGTCGCGGCGATCTCTTCGTAGCTCATGCCTTCGATCTCGCGCAGCAGGATCGCGGTGCGCAGCTCTTCCGGCAACGCATGAATGGCACGGTTGATGGTGTCGCGAACCTCATCCGATTCGACCAACGCTTCCGGCGTGTCGATCTCGCGAAGCTCGTTGAGGATGACCGACTGCTCGGGATCTTGAGTGTCGATATCGAACGTCATCGGCTTGCGGCCCAACGCGACGAGATGATTCTTCGCCGTGTTGATCGAGATCCGATACAGCCAGGTATAGAACGCGCTGTCGCCGCGAAACGAGGGCGCCGCGCGGTAAGCCTTCAGGAACGCCTCTTGGGCGACGTCCAATGCCTCCGACGGATCGCGAACGTAACGCATGATGAGCTTGACGATCTTGTGCTGGTACTTGACGACCAACAGATCGAACGCCGACCTGTCGCCCTGTTGAACCCGTCGGATCAGAGCGAGGTCTGCGGCTCCGCTACCTGGAGGATGTCGATCAACCTGCTCTGTCAAACGCTGCTCGGTAGACCCCATGCTGCACCAAAAGTTCGCAGGGCTTTAAGACGCGTGCGCGCTACCTAAGTTCCTTGAATTCTATCGCAGATTTGAGCTCGAGACGGCCCGATTACCGCGCGGGCCAAGGCCTATCGCGCGGTGGCGCGGCGCAGGATCGCGGTCAATCGCCGCCAGTCCTCGCGATCGAGCTGATCGGCCAGCAGCAATATGTCGACTAAGTCACGTTTGGTGCGCGCCACGATTCGGACCGAAAAGGGTGTGAGCCGGGTTCGCGGACCGGGCGCGAATGCCTCCGAGCCTTGACTAGCGATCCTACAAGCGCCGTCCGCGCCGACCTCGATCACCTCGCTCGCCGCGAGTGGCCGCCGCCATAGCGCATGAGCCACGACCGCGGCGATCGCGCCGATTTTCGGCAACAGCTGACCAACCGATCAGGAATACCGTCGCCGCCAACAGCAGGTGGAGCCCGAGCCACCACAGCGACAGGACGCGCGAGGGCTTAGGCCGAAGGACGATGACCGGCGCGAATGTGCTCGACGAGAGCGGCAATGGCGGGCTCGGGTGGGACACTGCTGCCTAAAAGATAAGCGTGCAGCGTCGGATCGGGGAGATCGAGAATCGCCTCGAAACACTCGATTTCATCCGGCGTGAGCGCGCCCGCTTTCGACTCGACGAACCCTTGCAGCATGGTGTCGAGCTCGCGCATGCCGCGCCGGCATCGCCACCGCAACCTGGCCAACCTCGGATCCACGAGTCGATGCCCGACGCTAGAGACGCCGCTCGGCGATCATCTTCTTGATCTCGCCGATCGCCTTACCCGGGTTCAAGTCCTTCGGACATGCCTGCGTGCAGTTCAGGATCGTGTGGCAGCGATAGAGGCGGAACGCGTCCTCGAGCTGATCGAGGCGTTCGCCCTTCATCTCGTCGCGACTGTCGACGATCCACCGATAGGCCTGCAACAACGCCGCGGGGCCGAGATAGCGATCGTTCCACCAATAGCTCGGGCACGAAGTCGAGCAGCACGCGCACAGAATGCAGGCGGACGGTGTGTTGATCTTCTCTTGGTCGTCCTTCGACTGCAGCCGCTCGCGATCGGGCGGCGGCGGCGTCTGCGACTCGAGCCACGGCTTGACGGCCGCGTACTGCGCGTAGAACGTCGTGAGATCGGGCACGAGATCCTTGACGACCGGCATGTGCGGCAGCGGATAGATCTTGACCGCGCCTTTGCATTCCTCGATCGGCTTCAGGCACGCGAGCGTGTTCATGCCGTCGATGTTCATCGCGCACGACCCGCAGATGCCCTCACGGCACGAGCGGCGGAACGTCAGCGACGCGTCGATCTCGTTTTTGATCTTGATCAGTGCGTCGAGCACCATCGGCGCGCAGTTGTCCATGTCGACTTCGTACGTGTCGAGGCGCGGGTTCTCGCCCGACGTCGGGTCGTAGCGATAGATCTTGAACTGCTTGACGTTCGTCGCGCCTGCAGCCCCGCCATGGTTCTTGCCGGGCTTGACCTTCGAGTTGGCCGGTAACGTGAACTGCGCCATCGTGATTCCTTCAATCCAGAACTTTCGCTAGTACGTGCGCGCCTTCGGCGGGATCGGTTTGACCTCGTCCGTCAACGTGGTCATCGTGACGGGCCGATACGCGAATCGCACGGCCCCGTTTGCGTCGACCCACGCGAGCGTGTGCTTCATCCAGTTCACGTCGTCGCGCTCGGGATAGTCTTCGCGCGCCTGCGCGCCCCGGCTCTCGGTGCGATTCGCCGCCGACTTGATCGTGCCCATCGCCTGCAGCAGCAGATTGTCGAGCTCGAGGGTTTCGACGAGATCGGTGTTCCAGATCAGCGTGCGGTCGGTGACACCGACGTCGGCGAACGACGCAAAGACCTGCTCGAGCTTCGCGATACCTTCCTGCAGCGACTCGCCGGTGCGGAACACCGCCGCGTGATCTTGCATCACACGCTGCATGTCGAGCCTGATCTTCGCAGTCGGCGTCTTGCCCTTGGCGTTGCGCAGCCGGTCGAGGCGCGCGATCGATTCCTCGCCAGCACCCGGCGCGAACGATTTCGGCCGCACGCCGCGCTCGATCACTGCACCGCAGCGCTGCGCCGCGGCGCGACCGAACACGACGAGGTCGATCAACGAGTTCGAGCCGAGCCGGTTCGCGCCGTGCACGGACACGCACGCGGCTTCGCCGATCGCCATCAGCCCCGGCACGAGTTGATCCTTGCCGTTGGTGTCGAGCGTCAGCACTTCGCCGTGATAGTTCGTCGGGACGCCGCCCATGTTGTAGTGCACCGTGGGCAGCACGGGGATCGGCGCCTTCAACACGTCGACGCCGGCGAAAATCTTCGCAGTCTCGCGAATGCCCGGCAGCCGCTCGTCGATGACGTCGCGGCCGAGATGCTCGAGATGCAAGTGCACGTGATCCTTGTGCTTGCCGACGCCGCGGCCGCCGCGGATCTCCATTGTGATCGAACGGCTCACGACGTCGCGTGACGCGAGGTCCTTCGCGTTCGGCGCGTAACGCTCCATGAAGCGTTCGCCTGCCGAGTTCGTGAGGTAACCGCCTTCGCCGCGCGAGCCTTCGGTGATCAGGCAGCCGGCGCCGTAGATGCCGGTCGGGTGAAACTGCACGAACTCGAGATCCTCGAGCGGCAACCCAGCGCGCAATGCCATCGCGTTGCCGTCGCCGGTGCAGATGTGTGCCGACGTGCACGAGAAATACGCGCGGCCGTAGCCACCCGTCGCAAGGATCACCATGTGCGCGCGATAGCGATGCAACCGACCAGTCGCCATGTCGAGCGCGACGACGCCGCGGCACGCGCCGTTCTCCATGATCAGGTCGATAGCAAAGTACTCGATGAAGAACTCGGCCGAGTGCTTCAGCGACTGCTGATAAAGCGTGTGAAGCATCGCGTGACCCGTGCGGTCCGCGGCCGCGGCAGTGCGCTGCGCGATGCCTTTACCGAACTCTGTAGTCATGCCGCCGAACGGCCGCTGATAGATGCGGCCGTCCTCGGTGCGCGAGAACGGCACGCCGTAATGCTCGAGCTCGATGACGGAGGCCGGCGCCTCTTTGCACATGTACTCGATCGCGTCTTGGTCGCCGAGCCAGTCCGCGCCCTTGACGGTGTCGTACATGTGCCAGCGCCAATCGTCGGGGCCCATGTTGCCGAGCGCGGCGCTGATGCCGCCCTGCGCCGCGACCGTGTGGCTCCGCGTCGGAAACACTTTGCTAATGCAGGCGGTGGTCAGCCCTTGCTCCGCCAGGCCGAGAGTGGCACGCAAGCCCGCGCCGCCGGCCCCTACGACGACCACGTCGTAGCTGTGATCGATGAATTCGTAGTCTTTGCTCATGACCTAGGATCCAAACGCGATTTTCAGGACGGCGAAGATCGCCGCGATCGCGATACCGAAATGCGCCAGCGTCGAGGCCACCACGGCCGCGACCCTGAGACCCTTGCTCGGAACGTAGTCCTCGATCACGACTTGCACGCCGAGATACGAGTGATAACCGATGGAGGACACGGTCAGCAGCAACAGGATGCTCGTGACGGGTCGCTGCACCCATGCGACGACCGAGGCATAGTCGAACCCGGGCAACGCCAGCAGCGACCACGCGAACCAGAGGCCGAGCGGCAGCAACGCCACGGCCGTCATTCGTTGCCACCACCAATGCTCGGCCGCACCCTTGCCGGTGCCGAGGCCCAAGACACGATTCAGCGGACTCATCAGGCTCATCGCCGATATCCTTTAGACGATGGCCGCGAGGCTGAAGGCCGCGGTCGCGACAACGGTGACGAGCACGACGGCCCAACCGCTCGTTCGGATGTGCGCCTTGTCGTAGCCCAAGCCCAAATCCCAGAACAGGTGCCGGATCCCGTTACAAAGATGAAAGAAGAACGCGAACGTCCAGCCGATCAGCAAGACCTTGAACGGACCCGATGCCGCAACGTCCTGCACCGCCGCGTAAGCGTCCGGACCGCTCGCGAGCGCGACGAGCCAGATACCGAGCGCGATCGCACCGGCCGACAGCAGCAAGCCCGTGATTCGATGCAGGCTCGACAGCCACATCGTGATCTGCCAGCGATAAATCCAGTACGGCGACAACGGCCGCTGAGCCCCGTGCATTGTTCGCCTCACTCCCTGTCTAAAAATCGATACAGCGGCCTGCGCGCTCCCAGTCACCGTATCGCGTCGGCTCGGGCCCTTTCGGACCGCCGACCTCGCGATTCTGGCTACCTGGGGGCGATGGCGGTTGCGGATCATCGGCACGAAGCCGCGATGCCGGTGCCGCGTCGGCGACCGGCCGTTGACCGCTCTCATCAGGCATCGGCAAAGTTTGCCAGAAAGCCCTAGACTCCGCACTACGCCAGGCAGCGGCAAAACGCCACATTCCGCGGCGATCCGAGCACGAGCATCCACGTTCGACGACGATGCCACCTTCGATGACGATGCCACCTTTCCATGACGACGGCACCGCAATACGCCATCCTGACTGATCTCGTCTGCGTCGAGGTGCGCGGCCGCGACGCCGGCGCGTTTCTGCACGGCCAGCTGAGCCAGGTTGTTGCGGATCTCGATTCGACGCGGGCGCCACTCGCGGCCTGGCACGATGCCAAGGGCCGAGTCCGGGCGTTGGTGCGCGTGGTGAGATTGCCCGACCGATGGCTGCTGGTCGGGCCGCGCGACGGCTCGGAGCTACTCGTGAACAAGCTCCGGATGTTCGTGTTGCGCGCCGCCGTCACGCTCTCGGTGGCGAACGACATCGCGATCGCAGCGGTGATCGACGCCGACGATGCCTGGCTCACTGCCGCCGGCATCCCGCCCGACACGGAACCGAATCGCGCGGTCGAGCATCGCGGCGTCCACCTCGTGCGCGTTGGGCCGACGTACTGGCAGGCGCTCGGCGATCCCGGTGCGCTCGCACAGCTGACTGGATCGCTGAAGGCCGCGCCGCCCGGCGCCGCGGCGCTCGCGGAGATTCGCTTGGGTCTGCCGTCGATCACGACGGCCCTCGCGGAACGTTTCGTCGCGCAAATGCTGAACCTCGACGAGCTCGGCGCCGTGTCGTTCGACAAGGGTTGCTACCCGGGTCAGGAGATCATCGCGCGCGTCCACAACCTCGGGGGCGTCAAACGTCGTGTTCGACGTTACGGGGCTGCGGGGGCGGCGGCCGAGCTCAAAACCGCGATCGTGGCCGCGGACGGCGCGGCCGTCGGCGAGGTCGTGCGCAGCGCGCCGAATGGCGTGGACTCGGAGGTGCTGGCCGTCGTCGACCATGCGGCGGCCGGCGCGGCGCTCGCGACGAGCACCGGCGCGCAGCTGCGGGCGCTACCGCTGCCGTTCGACGTGCCGCGCGATTAGGTCTCGGGCTTCAGCTGCGGGAACAGCAGCACGTCGCGGATCGACGGCGAGTTCGTCAGCAACATCGCGAGCCGATCGATCCCAACGCCTAAGCCCGCGGCCGGCGGCATGCCGTACTCGAGCGCACGAACGTAATCGGCGTCGAAGAACATCGCCTCCTCGTCGCCGCCCGCCTTCGCTTCGGCCTGGGCCTTGAACCGCGCGGCCTGATCCTCGGGGTCGTTCAGCTCCGAGAACCCGTTCGCGAGCTCGCGACCGCCGATGAACAGCTCGAACCGGTCCGTCAGAAACGGATCGGCATCGTTGCAGCGAGCGAGCGGCGAAACCTCGGCCGGATGCTGCGTCACGAACACGGGGCCGCGCAGCGTCGCTTCGACGGTCTTCTCGAACAGCTCGAATTGCAGCTTGCCGGGGCCCGCGTCCGGATGCGCTTGAACGCCTTGCGCCGCGAGCGCGGCGACGAGCGCCGCGCGGTCACGCACGCGCCCGCCCGCGAGCGACGGATTCGCGTTTTCGATCGCGGCCTCGAGCGTGACCTCGGCGAACTTCGGCGCGAGGTCGTAGCTCTCGCCCTGGTACTCGACGGTCGTGCTGCCCGTCAGCGCCTGCGCGGCGCCGCGGAGCAAGTTCTCGGTCAGCGTCATCACGTCGCGGTAGCTCGCGTACGCCTGGTACAGCTCGAGCATCGTGAACTCGGGGTTGTGCCGCGTCGACAAGCCTTCGTTGCGGAACACGCGGTTCAGCTCGTAGACGCGCTCGAAGCCGCCGACCAGCAGGCGCTTCAGATACAGCTCCGGCGCGATGCGCAGATACAGCCGCGCATCGAGCGCATTGTGATGCGTCACGAACGGCCGCGCCGCGGCACCGCCGGGGATCGGCTGCATCATCGGCGTCTCGACTTCCGCGAAGTCGAGCGCGTCGAGATAGCTCCGGATGAAACGCATCAACGCGGTGCGCCGGCGAAACACCTCGCGCGTCTCGTCGCTCATGATCAAGTCGAGATAGCGTTGACGCAGCTTCGTCTCGGCATCGGCGATGCCGTGCCACTTCTCCGGCAACGGCCGCAGCGACTTCGCGAGCAACCGGATCTCGGCGACGTCGATCGACAGCTCGCCGGTCTTCGTCTTGATCACCTCGCCGCGCGCGGCCGCGATGTCGCCGATGTCCCACTTCTTGAACTCGGCGTAGACGGGCTCCGTGAGCCGGTCGCGCTTGACCATGAGTTGGATCTGTCCCGAGCGATCCTGGAGCTTCACGAAGCTCGTGCCGCCCATCACGCGCTTGACCATGAGCCTGCCGGCCACGCTCACGGTGATCGGGCTCGCGGCCAGCGACTCGGCGCTGTGCGACTCGTAGGCCGCGAGCAGCTCGTCGGCAAGCACATCGCGCCGAAAATCGTTCGGATACGCAGTGCCGGTCTCGCGCAGGCGCGTGAGCTTCGCACGCCGCTCGGCGATGAGCCTGTTTTCCGGTTCGTCGTCGTTCGCCATGGCTCGTATCTTACAGACCCTGTTTCAAGCTCTCTTGCAAAAAGTCGTCGAGGTCGCCGTCGAGGATCGCCTGCGGTTGTCCGCTTTCGATATTCGTGCGCAGATCCTTCACGCGCGATTGATCGAGCACGTAGGAGCGAATCTGGTTGCCCCAGCCGATGTCGGCCTTGCTGTCCTCGACGATCTGCGCCTGGTCCCTGCGCTTCTGCTCCTCGAGCTCGTAGAGCTTCGCGCGCATTTGGTTCATCGCGGTCGCGCGGTTCTTGTGCTGCGAGCGCTCGTTCTGGCACTGCACGACGATACCGGTCGGGATATGCGTGATGCGAATCGCCGACTCGGTCTTGTTCACGTGCTGACCGCCCGCGCCGCTCGCTCGGAACACGTCTACGCGCAGGTCGGCGGGATTCAGCTCGACCTCGATGTCGTCATCGATCTCCGGAGAGACGAACACGGCCGCGAATGACGTGTGGCGCCTCTGTCCAGAATCGAACGGCGACTTGCGCACGAGCCGGTGTACACCGGTCTCGGTCCGCAGCCAGCCGAACGCGTACTCGCCGCGCACGTGCAGCGTCGCGCTCTTGATCCCAGCAACCTCGCCGGCCGAGGTCTCGAGCACGTCGACCGCGTAACCGTGCCGCTCGGTCCAACGCAGGTACATCCGCTGCAACATCGCGGCCCAGTCCTGCGCCTCGGTGCCGCCGGCGCCGGCCTGGATGTCGAGAAACGCGTTGTGCGAGTCCATCTTGCCCGCGAACATGCGGCGGAACTCGAGCAGCTCGAGCTCTTTGGTCACGCCCTGGACCTGACCGATCACGTCGCCGAGCGTGCTCTCGTCCTGCTCCTCGCGCGCGAGCTCATTCAGCTCGCCGGCCTCGTCGAGCGACTTCTCGACGCGATTCAGCGTGGCGACGATAGCCTCGAGCTCGGAGCGCTCGCGGCCTAGATTCTGGGCGCGCTCGGGATTCGACCAGACCGATGGGTCTTCGAGCTCGCGGTTGACCTCTTCGAGGCGCTCGCGCTTTGCGTCGTAGTCAAAGATACCTCCGCAGCGCGGCGGAACGCTCTTTGAGCGCGACGATGGCGGGGGCGATCTGATTCGGTTCCATGATTCGGGTCGCAACTTTGGCGGCGCAGATACTACCACGCGGGTACGCGGGCTGAGGCTTCCGCCAGGCGTCTTGTATGATGACGCCGCCATGCAATTGAGCCGCGACGCCAATCCCGTCCACTACATTCGCGCCTGCGAGCCCGGGCGCGTGTGGATCGCCGACCGTTGGATCACGGGCAACGTGATCGTCGGTGCCGAACGGATCATCGAGGACTGGACCGCGATCGCACCGAGCGCGCTGACTGTCGCGGACCTCGAGCCCGCGCTCGCGCTGTCGCCGACGATCGTGATCCTCGGCACGGGGCCCGAGCCGCTGCTGCCGGACGTCGAGTTGATGGCCGAGCTCGGCGCACGCTCGGTCGGGCTCGAGATCATGACGACACCGGCCGCGTGTCGAACGTTCAACGTGCTGTTGCAGGAACACCGGCGCGTCGTCGCTGCGCTGTTCAACCGCTAGTCTGGGCTCGAATAGACACTATCAAGATCGTCACGTCCTGGCGTGCATGTGCAATGAAATCCTGATCTGCCGTTGTTGCACCCGAAAGCTCGATGTCCTCTACGGCCGTGCGTATGAAGCTCGACCCGCTCGTGTTGTCGCGACCCTCAATGAACGAACTCCACGGCCCTGGCGTCGCGTTATCACTCGTTCGCGCGAGCCTTCTGCACAAATTACGTGACGAGTCGGCTTACTGAACGCTCGTCGAATGAAACTCGCCGAAGAGGCGAGATTCGAAGCTCCCACCCCGCTTTGGCCCGTGCTAGCCTGATCGCATGAGTGCCGCCCAGCCGCTCCCGGCGCCAGTCGACCCGAGCACGATGGACCACTTCGTCTATCTGCACGTCGACTGGCAAGGCTACGAGCAGCTCCTCGCCATGCGAGGCGAGAGCTCGGTGCCGCGCATTACCTACCTCAAGGGACTCGCCGAGCTCATGTCGCCGTCGCGTTACCACGAGATCGACAAGAAGCGCTTCGCGCGCCTGCTCGAGACGTGGTCCGAAGTGGCGGGCGTGCCCCTCGAAGGCTACGGCTCGTGGACGCTCAAAGAAGAGGCCCAGGAGCGCGGCGCCGAAGCCGACGAGTGCTACACGGTGCGCCGCGTCGCGAAGAGCGATGACGACCGGCCCGACATTGCCATCGAAGTTATCTGGACTTCGGGCGGCATCAACAAGCTCGAGGTGTATCGCAAGCTCGGCGTGCGCGAGGTCTGGTTCTACGAACGTGGCAAGCTGCGTTTCTTCGCGCTGCGCCGCGAAGCTGATGACGTCTACCGCGAGATCGCGCGCAGCGAGATTCTGCCCGAGCTGCCGATGGATACTCTGCTCAAGTGCATGCAGGAGCCCGATCAGACCTCGGCCGTGCGCGCGCTGCGCGCGGCGCTCACCTCAGCTTGAGCGGTTCGTTCACTCGCTAACGCGGCGCGACGATCGCGCTGTCGGGGTGGATGACCTCACCGCGGCGTCGTGGTGCAGTGGCGAGCTAGCGCGGCGCCTTTACGAACAACAGCGGATCCA
Source organism: uncultured Gammaproteobacteria bacterium (assembly GCA_963741255.1). Taxonomy (GTDB): domain Bacteria; phylum Pseudomonadota; class Gammaproteobacteria; order Steroidobacterales; family Rariloculaceae; genus FEN-1219. The sequence goes on from CAVUHM010000010.1 coordinate 164,009, forward strand.
CGGGCACGCCGTTGCGGCGGATCTCGAAGTGCAGGCGCGGCTGGCGCTCCGGCCCCTGCCCCATCAGCGCAATCGTCGCGCCGCGCGGCACGTCCTGGCCTTGCGTGACGAGCAGGTTGCTGTTGTAGCCGTAGGCGCTCAAGAAAGTCTCGCTGTGCTTGATGATCACGAGCTGGCCGTAGCCGATCAGCCCGCCGCCCGCGTACACGACTCGGCCGGCGGCCGCCGCGCGCACCGGCTGACCCTCCCGGCCTGCGATCGCGACGCCGGACGAGATGCCGTTGGTCGCGCCGAACGCCGCGACGATGCGGCCGTCGGTCGGCCACGCCCATGTGAGCGCGACCGCCGCTGGAGCCGGCGTACGCGGCGGAGCCGAATTCGTAGGACTCGTGGTCGTGGGGCGCGGGGTTGTGTTGCGCGTAGGGGTCGGTTGCGGGGTCGATGACGACGCGCGCGGAGTCGACGACGGTGGCGACTGCGCCGGCGCGCGAGCGGCCGCTGTCTTGAAACCCGGCGGCGGCACGAGGCGCAGCCGCTGCCCGACGCGGAGCTTGTCGGGATCTGGGAGCCCGTTCCAGGCCACGAGGTCGCGTTGATCGACGCGATGCTGCCACGCGATCTTCGCGAGCGTCTCGCCGGACTGTACGACGTGCACGGGCACCGCGGCGCGGCCGGTCTGCACCGAGCTCGTGCTCGAGCACGCCACGCAAAGCGGGAGCAACACCCAGGCACACCACCGCACCGCCGCTGACCGCCATGAATGGCGGGCGCGGCTCACGCCTCCGTGCCCTCTACGAACGGCACGAAGCTCACGGGTAGCAGCTCCTCGCGCCGGAACTCGGTGCCGACGCGTGTGACTCGCAGCAGTGTCTGCCGCCCTTTGGTGCCGATCGGAATCACCATGCGCCCGCCCTCGTCGAGCTGCTCGTACAGCTCGGGCGGCACGTGCTCCGGCGCCGCGGCGACGATGATGCCTTGGAACGGCGCTTGGCTCAGCCAGCCGTGCCAACCGTCCGCGTGCCGCAAGCTCACGTTCGTGATCCGCAGGTCGGCCAGCACGATTCGCGCACGCTGCTGCAGCGCGGCGATTCGTTCGACGCTGTACACGTGCTGCACGAGTGGCGCGAGCACGGCCGTCTGGTAGCCGCACCCCGTGCCGATCTCGAGCACGCGCGTGAGCTTCTTGCCCTCGGTGCCCTCGATCAGCGCTTCGGTCATCGCCGCGACGATGTACGGTTGCGAGATCGTTTGGCCGAAGCCGATCGGCAGCGCCGTGTCCTCGTACGCGCGGCTCGCGAGCGCCTCGTCGACGAACAGATGTCGCGGCACGGCTCGGACGCGCTCGAGCACGGCCGGGTTCCTGATGCCTTCGGACTTGAGCCGGTCGATCAGGCGCTCGCGCGTGCGCGCGGACGTCATCCCGATTCCTTTGCGCTCGATGCCGTTCATCGGAACCGTTCGAACCAAGTCGCGACTTTCTCGATCGAGGCGTGAGCGGTGAGATCGACCTTGATCGGTGAAACGGATACGTAGCCTTCGGCGATCGCATGAAAATCCGTGCCGGGCCCGGTGTCCTGCCCGGCGCCGGCCGGGCCGATCCAGTAGATCGGGCGGTTGTGCGGGTCGAGCGCTTTCACGGCGGGCTCGGACTTGTGCCGGAACCCGAGACGCGTCGCGCGCACGCCCTTCAGCTCCTCGAACGGTAGGTCGGGAACGTTGATGTTCAGGATCACGTCGGTCGGCAGCGGGTCCGTGACGTTGCGCTCGACGAGCTTGCTCACGAGCTTCGCAGCAGTCGCGTAGTGCTCATTGCCGTTCAGCACGAGCGATACCGCGATCGACGGGATGCCGAGGAATCGGCCTTCCATCGCCGCGGCGACCGTGCCCGAGTACAGCACGTCGTCGCCCAAGTTCGCGCCGTTGTTGATGCCGGAGATCAGCACGTCGGGCTCTTGCTCGAGCAGGCCCGTGATCGCGATGTGCACGCAGTCCGTCGGCGTGCCGTTCACGTAGTACAGATCCTTGTCCACGCGCTCGACTCGCAGCGGCGTCTCGAGCGTCAACGAGTTACTCGCGCCGCTGCGGTTGCGGTCGGGTGCAACGATCACGACGTCGGCGAGCGGCTTCAAATGCTCGGCGAGCGTGCGTAGGCCACGCGCCTGATAGCCGTCGTCGTTCGAAAGCAGAATGCGCACTTGCCGTTCCTTGGATCGCGACGGGCGTCGTGCCGTCGAGCTCGCCTATCATCGCTCCGCGGGAGGGGTTTCCGGAGCGATCTGGTAGAAGGTTTCGTCGGTGTGGATCATGCCGAGCTCTGTCCGCGCGCGCTCCTCGGCGGCGGCGGTTCCCTGCTTGAGATCGCGGACCTCGGCTTCGAGCGACGCGTTACGTGTCGCCAAGCGGCTGTTGTCCTCGGAGCGGCGCGCGACCTCGGCTTCGAGCCGCCACACCTCGCGCAGGCCACCGTTCGATACCCACAGGCGCGCCTGTAGCAGCACGAACACGAGCGCCAACACGACCATCAACAAGCGCATCTAGTCCCCTGCGCGTCTTAAGGACCGACGCTTCCCGCCCGGCCGTCTCACTTCAGCCCCGCGGGGAACGCTTTCGCGCCAGCGAACTTTGCCTTAACACCCAGTGAAGTTTCAATCCTAAGCAGCTGATTATATTTGGCGAGTCGGTCGGACCGGCATAAAGAGCCGGTCTTGATCTGAGTTGCGGCGGTCGCGACCGCGATGTCGGCGATCGTCGCATCCTCGGTCTCGCCGGAGCGGTGCGAGACGACGGACGAGTACCCGGCCTCGGAGGCCATCGTGATCGCGGCCAGCGTCTCGGTCAGCGTCCCGATCTGATTCGGCTTGATCAGGATGCTGTTCGCGATTTTCTTGTCGATGCCCTGCTTCAGGATCGCCGTGTTCGTGACGAACAAATCGTCGCCGACGAGCTGCACCTTGTCGCCGCAGGCGACGGCTCAACAGCGCCCACCCGTCCCAGTCGTTCTCGGCCATGCCGTCCTCGATCGAGACGATCGGATAGCGGCCGACGAGCTCCGCGAGGAAGTCCACGAACTCGGCCGACGAGAACTTCCGGTCCTCCGACTCGAGCGTGTACGACCCGCCCGCGAAGAACTCCGAGCTCGCGACGTCGAGGCCCAAGACCACGTCGCGGCCGAGCTTGTAGCCGGCTTTCTCGACCGCTTCGGCGATCGTCTGCAAAGCCTCCTCGTTGGAGCCCAAGTCCGGAGCAAAACCGCCTTCGTCGCCGACGGCGGTGCTCATTCCCTTCGCCTTCAGCACGGCCTTCAGCGCGTGAAATACCTCGACGCCGTAACGCAGGCACTCGCCGAACGTCGGCGCGCCGACCGGCAGGATCATGAACTCCTGTATGTCGACGCTGTTGTCGGCATGCGCGCCGCCGTTGATGATGTTCATCATCGGCAACGGCAGCGTGTATTCGCGCTTGCCCTCGCCTAGCAGCTCGTAGAGCGCGATGCCGCGCTCGGCGGCTTCCGCTTTCGCGTTCGCGAGCGACACGGCCAATACCGCGTTCGCGCCGAGGCGCGCTTTGTTCGGCGTACCGTCGAGCTCGATCATCCGGCGGTCGAGCTCGGCTTGCCCCGCCGACTCAAGGCCGACGACCGCCTTGCGAATCTCGCCGTTCACGTTCGCAACGGCCTTGCCCGACGCCTTTGCCGAGATAGCGTTTCTTGTCGCCGTCGCGAAGCTCGTGCGCCTCGCGCGAGCCCGTCGACGCACCCGACGGCACGGCCGCCCTGCCGCGCGCGCCGCTGGCGAGCACCACCTCGGCCTCGACCGTCGGGTTGCCCCGCGAATCGATGATCTCGAGGCCAACCACGTCCTTGATCGCACTCATGAAGGCTCCTGAACGCTAGTGCACGGTACGAAATTCGGTTTCGAGAAACGGCCGGGCTTTGACGACCGCGTCGATCTCCTTGAGCTGCTCGAGCAGCGTCGCGACCAGCTCGAGCGGCCACGCGTTCGGGCCGTCGGATAGCGCGGCGTCGGGGTCGGGATGCGTTTCCATGAACAACCCCGCGACACCGGCGGCGACCGCTGCACGCGCGAGCACCGGCACGTGCTCGCGCTCTCCGCCCGACGACGCGCCACGCTCGCCGGGCAGCTGCACCGCGTGCGTAGCGTCGAACACGACCGGGCAGCGCGTGGCTCTCAAGATCGCGAGCGAGCGCATGTCGACGACGAGATTGTTGTAGCCGAACGAGACGCCGCGCTCGCACACGAGCAGCGCGTCGTTGCCGGTCGAGCGCGCCTTGTCGACGACGTTGCCCATCTCCCACGGAGCGAGGAACTGGCCCTTTTTCAGGTTCACGGGCTTGCCCTGGCTCGCCACCGCGACGATGAAATCGGTTTGCCGACACAGCAGCGCCGGCGTCTGCAGCACGTCGACGACCGCGGCGACCTCGTCGAGCGGCGAGTCCTCGTGAACGTCCGTGAGAACCGGAACTCCGAGCTCGCGCCGCACGCGCTCGAGCACGCGCAAGCCGCGCTCTAGGCCTAACCCGCGAAAACCGCCGATCGAGCTGCGATTCGCCTTGTCGAACGAGGCTTTGAACACCAGCGACACGTCGAGCTTCGTCGTGATGTCCTTCAGGCGCTCCGCCGTCGACATCACGAGAGCTTCGCTCTCGATCACGCAAGGACCGGCGATCAGGAACAGGGGTGTCTCGACGCCGACCTCGAACCCGGCCAGCCTCATGCGCTCGCAACTCGCGGCAACTTGAGGCCTTGGCAGGAGCGTGCCGCCGTGATGAAGCTCGTGAACAGCGGATGGCCGTCGCGCGGGTTCGATGTGAACTCGGGGTGGAACTGCGTCGCGAAGAACCAGGGATGCACCGCCGGCGGCAGCTCGATGAGCTCGACCAGACCATCGCGCGAGAATCCCGAGAACCCGAGCCCGGCCTTCGCCAGCTGCTCGAGATAGCGGTTGTTGAACTCGTAGCGATGGCGGTGCCGCTCGGAGACCTCGTCGGCGCCGTAGATCGCCTTCGCGAGCGTGCCGTCCTTGACCAGGCAGGTTTGCGCGCCGAGCCGCATCGTGCCGCCCATGTCGGATGCCGTAGTGCGCTCCTTCACGGTGCCGTCGCGGTCCTGCCATTCCGTGATCAACGCGATCACGGGGTGTGGCGTCTGCGGGTTCAGCTCCGTCGAATGCGCGCCGGCGAGGCCCACGACGTTGCGCGCGTACTCGATGACCGCGACTTGCAGCCCGAGGCAGATGCCGAGATACGGCACTTTCTTCTCGCGGGCGAACCGGACGGCCGCGATCTTGCCCTCGATGCCACGCTCGCCGAAGCCGCCCGGCACCAGGATCGCGTCCACATCGTTCAGGCACGACGTGCCCTCGGTCTGGATGTCCTCGGACTCCATGTACTGGATCTTGACGCGCGTACGCGTGCGAATACCGGCGTGGCGCAGCGCTTCGGTCAGCGACATGTACGAATCGCGCAGGTCGACGTACTTGCCGACCATCGCGACCGTGACCTCGGCCTCGGGGTTCGCCTTCGCGTGCACGACGGCCTGCCACTCGGATAGGTCTGCCGGCCGCACATCGAGCTTCAGCTTGTCCACGACGTAGCTGTCGAGTCCTTGCTCCGCGAGCAGCATCGGGATCTTGTAGATGTCGTCGACGTCCACGGCCGAGATGACGGCGCGCTCTTCGACGTTCGTGAACAACGCGATCTTGGCGCGCTGCTCGCGCGGCAACGCGTGCTCGGACCGGCACACGAGCACGTCGGGCTGAATGCCGATCGAGCGCAGCTCCTTGACCGAGTGCTGCGTGGGCTTGGTCTTGATCTCGGCCGACGCCGCCATGAACGGCACCAGCGTCAAATGGATGTACAGCGCCCGGTCGCGGCCAAGCTCGACGCCCATCTGGCGGATCGCTTCGAGGAACGGCAACGACTCGATGTCACCGACCGTGCCGCCGATCTCGACCATGCAGACGTCCGCGTCGCCGGCGCCCGCGAGCACGTTGCGCTTGATCTCGTCCGTGATGTGCGGAATGACCTGGACAGTGGCGCCGAGATACTCGCCGCGCCGCTCCTTCGCGATCACGTTCGAGTAGATCTTGCCGGTCGTGAAGTTGCTCATGCGATTCGTGCGCGTGTGCACGAACCGCTCGTAGTGGCCGAGGTCGAGATCCGTCTCCGTGCCGTCGTCCGTGACGTAGACCTCGCCGTGCTGGAACGGGCTCATCGTGCCGGGGTCGACGTTGATGTACGGATCCAGCTTCATCAGGCGGACCTTGAGCCCGCGGGCTTCGAGAATCGCCCCCAGGCAGGCCGAGGTAATGCCTTTGCCGAGCGAGGAAACGACCCCGCCGGTGATGAAGATGAATCGTGTCATGCCAAAACCGGGAGGGTCGAACGCCGTTTCCTAACGGAAACATTCGTCCGACCCTCGAAGTAGAGTGTTAGGTGCATCGGTGACGGGATTGCAAACTACCAAACTTGTCTCTGCGTCACCAGCCCCGCGAGGCGCGCCGCACGACTAACGCGGTTCCGGCGCGGCGGCGGGCGGATGCTCGGTCCACTCGACGCGCCAGCGCGGCTCGTCGACGGGCACCGCATCCGTGTCCGCCGTGAGCCACAGGTCGCCGATCGCGACGAGCGAGTCGCCGCGATACAGCAGCGGAATCCGGCTCCGCATCCACGGCACGACGCCGGCTTCCTGAAACAAGTGCTTCAAGGAGCTGACGATGGTCGCGGCCGCGCGGCTGGAATTGCTCGCCGCCGCCGCGAAAGCGCAGCGTCAACCCTCGATCGACCCACGACTCGGGCAGACCGGCCGAGCCTGACGCGGGCGCGAACGCCACGACGCCTTCGGGCCCCGACCAGCCGCCGCGCGGAAGCTCGCGCGGAGTAGTCTCGCGCCGACGCCGAAGGTAGCGCGGCCAGCAAATGTAGATTCTGGCGAAACACCCGACCCTCGCCGCCAACCCAGCGCACGAGCGGGTGAGACTCCCCGTGTGACGTCAGCAGCGCCGGCGCGAAGCTCGTCGATCTTGTGCGCGCTCGGCACGCCGAGCCCCGCACGGCGCACGAGATAGCGCAGCAGGTTGCGCTGGCGGGCAACATCGAGGGTCGCGAGCACCGCGCGCGGCACGCACCACGGCGCCGGCAGCGACCGTGCGTCTTCGCTCGCAACCGTCTCGAGAATGCTCTCGGCCTCGTGCATTTGCGCGGCGAGCCGCTCGGCGTTCGCCGCCGCGGCCGGCCAGCGCTCGAGCAGTCGCGGCACCACATTCAGCCGCAGGTGGTTGCGGTCCTGCCGAGCCTCGCGGTTCGACGGATCCTCGAGCCACTCGAGTCCCGTGGTGCGCGCCTCGCGCCGCGAGCTCCGCGCGCGTGAACGTCAACAGCGGCCGCGCGAGGACCCCGGGCCCGAACTCCCCGAACGCGATGATGCCGCGCAAGCCGCGGACCCCGGTGCCACGCACCATCCGCAGCAACAGCGTCTCGAGCTGATCGTCGGCGTGATGAGCGGTCAGCAACCATTCCGCTGGCTCGAGCAGGCCCCGCAGCGCGCCGTAGCGCACATCGCGCGCCGCGGCTTCCAGGCCTTGGCCGCTCGCGCGATCCACCGTAACGCGCAAGCCGACGTACTCGACGCCGAGCGCGGCAGCGGCCTCCGCGCACCGCTCGCTCCAGTGCGCGGAATCCGGATGCAACCCGTGATCGACATGCGCGGCACGCAAGCGCGGGCCGAGATCGAGGCGCCGCAGCGCGGAGAGCAACACGGTCGAGTCGAGACCGCCGCTGAAGGCGACCGTCATGCGCGGGGGCGGCGCGTCCGCGAGCCAGCCGTCGAGCACCGCACGCAGCTTGGTCAGGAACGGCAACACGAGGAGATCAACCCTCTTTGAAGACCCCGTAGCCGGCCAGGCGCTTGCGCCGCTGCACGAGCAGCGCTTCGATTGGCACGTCCTGGAGCGCCGCAAGGTTCTGCACGAGCGTCTGCTTCAGCGCGTCGGCCATGACCTGCGGGTCGCGATGCGCGCCGCCGAGCGGCTCCGGGATCACTTCGTCGACGAGCTTGAGCCTCAACAGGCGCTCGGCCGTGATGCCCATCGCCTCGGCCGCGATCTCGGCTTTATCGGCACTCTTCCACAGGATGCTCGCGCAGCCTTCCGGCGAGATCACGGAGTAGATGCTGTACTGCAGCATCAGCACGCGGTCCGCAACGCCGATCGCGAGCGCGCCGCCGGAACCGCCCTCGCCGATCACGACGCTGATGATCGGCACCTTCAGCGTCGACATCACGAACAGATTGCGAGCGATCGCCTCGCTCTGGCCGCGTTCCTCGGCGCCGATGCCGGGATACGCGCCGGGCGTGTCGATCATCGTGATCAGCGGCAGACCGAATCGCTCGGCGAGGTGCATCAGGCGCAGCCCCTTGCGATAGCCCTCGGGCCTCGCCATGCCGTAGTTGCGCCAGACGCGCTCTTTCGGTGTCGCGCCCTTTCTGGTGGCCGATGACGACGACGGCTTCGTCGTCGAGGCGCGCGAGCCCGCCCACGAGCGAGTGATCGTCGGCATACATGCGGTCGCCGTGCAGCTCCTGGAAGTCGGTGAAGCATTTCTCGACGTAGTCGAGCGTGTACGGCCGTTGGGGGTGACGCGCGAGCTGAGCGATCTGCCACGCGTTCAAGCTGGAGAAGATGCTGCGCGTGAGCGACTCGCTCTTGTTCTTGAGGCGCGAGATCTCTTCGCTGATGTTGAGCTCGGAGTCCTCGCCGACGAATTTCAGTGCGTCGATGCGCGCCTCGAGCTCGGCGATCGGTTGTTCAAACTCCAGGAATTTCAGGTCCATAGCGAACCGGGCGACCGCGACGCCTGCACCTTACCCGACCCCCTGACAGTGGGGCAAGCAGCGCGCTTTTGGCGTAGCGGCGCGGGCGTGCACGCAGAGGGCCCGTCCCGAGACACGCCGGAAGACCGTCCCTGCGGCTCGGCTGCGCACATCCCTGTGCGCAGACGGTCTCGGGACGGGCCCTCTGCGTGCACGCCCGCGCTCGTCCCTCGCCTCTGTGGGCGCACTCGTTACCTCGCTCAAAAGAAAGCGGAGGCGCGATGTGCGTACGGCCTCTCGCGAGACCGTGTGCGCACAGGGACGTGCGCACACGAGCCCCAGGGATGGTATTCCGGCGTGTCTCGCGAGAGGCCGTACGCGCAGCGCGCCTCCGCCGCATCTGACGAAGTGCGCCAGGCGCGAACCCGCCGCGCTCAGACGAAGTGCTTGGGGTAGTGGATCAGGTAGCTGTCGTCGCCGAGGAGGCGCGTGAGCTGATCGCGCAGCTCGCGCGTCACGCGCACGGACCACGCTTCGCCGAGCGTGAGCGCCGCTTCCGCGCCCGGCGTCTGGTACTTGATGCAGACCTCGCACCGGCCGCGCGTGAACGGCTTCAACACGCGCTGCAGCTCGCGCACGAGCTCCGGACCCGGATTCTCGCGCGGCCACGAACCGTGAGCCGCCGCGCGTACTCCTCGATCGCATCGTCGGCGGACCGCACGCGCTTCGCCGTGAGCCGCCAACCGTTGATGAAGTCGTCGAACTTGAGCTGGCCCTCGGTGATCAGCACGGCATGCTTCGCGATCACGTGCTTCGCTTGCGCGAACACCTCGTCGAACATCGTGACCTCGATGCGCTCGGTGTCGTCGTCGAGGATGATCGACACGCGATTGCCGCGCCGCCGCACGTCCACGACGACTCCCGCGAGTATCGCTTCCTTGCGAACGTGATACGGCAACGCCGAGCTCGGCAGGCCGACCGAGCACCTTCGCGATCGCACCGTTCGTGAAGTGCCGGCAATGCTCGGCGAAGTCGTCGAACGGATGGCCGGTCAGGTACAACCCGAGACTCTCGCGCTCGGCCTCGAGGCGCTCGCGCTTGCTCCATTCCCGCACCGGCGTCACGACGACGTCGAGGCTCTGATCTCGTCCGCCGCCGCCGAACAGCGCCGTCTGGCCGGCCGCCTGCGCATGGACCGACCGCTCCGCCGCGCTCAATGCCTGCGGAATGCCGTGCATCAGCGTCGCGCGATTCAAGCCCGAACGAGTCCAGCGCTCCCGAGCGCGCGAGGGCTTCGAGCACGCGTCGATTGATCTTCGTGAGATCGACTCGCCGGCACAGATCGACGAGGCTCACGTAGGGACCATGCGCATCGCGCTCAGCGACGATCGCTTCGACCGCGCCCGGCCCGACTCCCTTCAACGCACCGAGACCGTAGCTGATCCGCTTCGGCCCCACCGCCGTGAACGCGAACACGGAGCGATTCACGTCCGGCGGCTCGAGCGCCATCCCCAAGCGTTTCAGGTCGTCCTTCAGCACGACGAGGCGATCGGTGTTGTCGAGGTCGGCCGTGAGCACGGCGGCCATGTAGGCCTCGGGATAGTGCGTCTTGAGCCACGCCGTCTGATACGCGAGCAACGCGTACGCGGCCGCGTGCGACTTGTTGAAGCCGTAGCCCGCGAACGTCTCCATTTGATCGAAGATGTGATTCGCACGCCCCGGCTCGACGCCGCGTTCGGTCGCTCCTTTCAAGAACACGGCGCGCTGCTCGGCCATCTCCTCGGGCTTCTTCTTGCCCATCGCGCGCCGCAACAAGTCGGCACCGCCGAGCGAATAGCCGGCGAGGACCTGCGCGATTTGCATGACCTGCTCTTGGTACAGGATCACGCCGTAGGTCGGCTTCAGCGTCGCTTCGAGCCGCGGGTGCAGATAGTCGGGTGGCACGCCATCGCGGCGATGCTTGCGCGCGATGAACTCGTCGGCCATCTGCATCGGCCCCGGCCGGAACAACGCCACGATGGCGGTAAGGTCGTCGAACCGGTCGGGCTGCAAGCGCTTGATCAGATCGCGCATGCCGAGCGATTCCAACTGGAACACGGCGGTCGTGCGGCATTGCCGCAGTAGCTCGTACGTCTTCGCGTCGTCGACGGGAATCGCGTCGACGTTCAGCGGCGGCTCGCCGCGAGCCGCGCGCTCGCCATTGATCGTGGCGACCGCCTTGTCGATGATCGTGAGCGTCTTTAACCCCAGGAAATCGAACTTGATCAGGCCGATCGCCTCGAGATCGTCCTTGTCGAGCTGCGTCAGCAACGCGCCGTCGGCGTCGGCGTACAGCGGCATGTATTCGGTGATCGGCTGCGGCGCGATCACGACACCGCCCGCATGCGTGCCGACGTTGCGCGCGAGGCCCTCGAGCCGCTTCGCGAGATCGACGAGCCCGCGGACCTCGTCTTCCTTCTCGTAGACGCTGCGCAGCTCTTCGTCGTCGGCGATGGCCTTGTCGAGCGTGATGCCGATCTCGAACGGGATCAGCTTCGCGATCCGGTCGACGTAGCCGTAGGGCATCCCGAGCGCGCGGCCCACGTCGCGGACGACGGCGCGCGCGGCCATCGTGCCGTAGGTCGCGATCTGTGCGACGCGCTCGCGTCCATAACGCTGACCGACGTAGTCGATCACGCGATCGCGCCCGTCGATGCAGAAGTCGATGTCGAAGTCCGGCAACGACACGCGCTCGGGGTTCAAGAACCGCTCGAACAGTAGATCGTGGGCCAGCGGATCGAGGTTCGTGATGCCGAGCGCATAGGCGACCAACGAGCCGACGCCCGAGCCGCGTCCGGGGCCCACCGGAATCGAGTTCGCGCGGGCCCAGGCAATGAAGTCCGCGACGATCAAGAAATAGCCTTCGAAGCCCATCTTTGAGATCACGTCGATCTCGCGCGCGAGCCGTTCGCGATACCGCGGCTCGGCGTCGGCCGCTATTCCGAGCTCGGCAAGGCGTTGATCGAGACCGCTCTGGGCGCGCCGTTCCAGGTATTCGCGCGGCGGTGTCTGGTCGTCGGCCACGAAATCGGGCAGGAACACGCGGCCGATATCGACCTCGAGCGAGCACCGCTTCGCGATCTCGACCGTGTTCTCGATCGCCTCGGGCAGATCCGCGAACAGCGCGGCCATCTCGGCCGGCGAACGCAAGTACTGCTGCTCGGTGTAGGTGCGCGCGCGCGTCGGGTCGTCCAGCGTGACGCCCTGTGCGATGCAGACCCGCGTTTCGTGCGCCTCGAAATCGTCGCGGTTCAGAAAGCAGACGTCGTTCGTCGCGACGACCGGCACGGAACGCGCGGCCGCGGCCTCCACCGCGCGCGCGACGTACTCGCGCTCGCCGGCGCGGCCGAGCCGCTGCAACTCGACGTAGAACCGCCCCGGCATGAGCTTCTGCCAGTAGTCGAGCGCCTCGGCGCCGCGCGCGCCGCGGCCCGCGACCAACGCTCGTCCGACCTCGCCTTGCTGGCCGCCGGACAAGCCGATCAGCCCCTCGAGTACCGCGGGGTCGAGCCAATCCTTGAACAGCACGCTGCGGCCCGCCACGGGACCCTGCCGCGCGCTCTTGGTCAGCAGCGCGCTCAAGCGTTTGAACCCGATGCGCCCTTGACACAGCAGCGTCAGCCGCGAGGGCTCACGATCCTCGCGCGACTCGGCGATCCAAAGGTCGGCGCCGATGATCGGCTTCACGCCGCGGCCGAGCGCCGGCTTATAGAACTTGACGAGCGCCGAGACGTTGCCTTGATCCGTGATCGCGCAGGCCGGCATGCGCTGCTCGACCACTGCATCCACGAGGGAATCGACTCGCACCAAGCTGTCGACGAGGGAATACTCGGTGTGAACGCGAAGGTGGACGAAGCTCAACATTGCGCGTGCTCGGCGCCGAGCTCGCGCACGGGTGCAAACGTGGTGCGGTGAATCGCGCAGGGCCCGAACTCCGCGAGCGCGCGCAAGTGCGCTGCGGTGCCGTAGCCCTTGTTCTCGTCGAACCCGTACTGCGGGTAGCGCCGATGTAGCCGGCGCATGAGCCGGTCGCGGCACACCTTTGCCAGGATCGACGCGGCGCTGATCACCGGCACGAGATTGTCGCCATCGATCACGGGCTCCGCTCGATACAACCGCGCGTGCTGGTGGAACGACGGGATCTGCCGGCCGTCGACGCGGATCAGCTCCGGCACGAGCCGCAAGCGCAGCACCGCGCGCTCCATCGCGAGCAGCGAGGCCTGGAGGATGTTGATGCCGTCGATCTCGTCATGGCTCGCGAATGCGACCGCGAACGCCTTCGCGTTGCGCCGAATCTCCGCGGCCAAGCGCACGCGCTGCAACTCCGTGAGCAGCTTCGAATCGCGGAGCCCGTCGATCGGGCGGGCCGGGTCGAGCACGACGGCGGCGGCAACGACCGGACCCGCGAGCGGGCCGCGCCCTGCCTCGTCGACGCCGCAGACATCGGCGTCCTCCGCAACGAAGGTGAACGATTGAGACTGCCCAACGATCACCGGTTTCCCCGTGCCAGCGCGAGCACCTCGCGTGCGGCGGAGGCGCTCGCATCGCAGCGCAACTGTCGATGGATTTCGGTGAACGCATCATACCAGCCGGCCGCGAGCCGCGTGCCGTCGAGCACGCCGAGCACGGCGGGGCCCAAGACGTCGGGGCGCACTTGCTCCTGTATGAACTCGGGCACCAGCTCTCGGCCCGCGAGCAGGTTCGGCAACGAGAAGTGCGCGAGCTTCGCGACGCCGAGGCGGCGAACGAGCCAATGCGTCAGCGGCACCATCTTGTACGCGACGACCATCGGCCGGCGGATCAGCAACGCCTCCAGGGTCGCGGTGCCGGACGCGACGAGGACGACGTCCGACGCCGCCATGACCTCGCGCGCACGTTGCGTCGAGAATCGCACGCGGCTCAAGTCCATGCCGGCTGCCGTTTCGCGGAACAGCGCCGCCGAAGCGTCGCTCGCGAGCGCGACCGCGACCGTGACGTCGGGCCGGCGCTTCGTGACCCACTCCGCGGTCGCCATGAACGGCGCGCCGAGACGCGTGACCTCGCTGCGCCGGCTCCCGGGCAAGACGGCAAGGATCGGCCCGTCCTTCGGCAAACCGAGGCTCGCGCGAGCCGCGGCCTTGTCGACGTCGAGCGGAATCATGTCGGCCAGCGGATGCCCGACGAACTTCGCGTTGACGCCGTACTGCGCGTAGAACTTCGGCTCGAACGGCAGGACACAGAGGACGAGATCCACGGCCTCGCGAATCGTCGCGGCACGCGATTGCCGCCACGCCCATACCTGCGGGCTCACGTACTGCACGGTCGCGATGCCGGCGCGTTTGAGCGCCCGCGTGACGCCACGGTTGAACTCTTGCGCGTCGATGCCGATGAAGACGTCGACGTCGCTGCGCTTGATCCGCTCGACGAGGTCGCGGCGCAGCCGCAGGATCCGCGGCAGGTGCGGCAACACCTCGAAAAAGCCCATGACTGCGATCTCTTCGGCGCGATACCAGGGCTCGCAGCCCGCGGCGATCATGCGCGGCCCCGCCATGCCGACGAACGTCGCGTCCGGCACTTGCGCGCGCAGCGCCTCGATCAGCCCAGCGCCCAGCGTGTCCCCCGACGCCTCCCCCGCCACCAGCGCGAATCGAAGAGGACGTGTCATTGAGGTTCACCGCAGGGGCTGACGTGTCGAGGGGGCCTTTCGAGACACGCCGAAAGACCATCACGAGGGGCTCGCGCCGACGTCTCGAGCGGACCTTCTCGAGACCGTCTGCGCACAGGGATGTGCGCAGACGAGCCCCAGGGACGGTCTTCCGGCGTGTCTCGAAAGGACTGCTCGAGACGTCGGCCCACGCGCTGTCAGCAGGGATCCGCCGCACGTCGGTGCCAGCCCGGCGTCACCGGGCGATGCCGCGGTTGCTTTCGCGCAGAGAGTCCAGGAACAGTTTGAGCTCGGGCTGCTCGGCGAGGCGCGGCGTGAGCTCCGCCAACGCTTCCTCCACCGTGAGCCCTTGCCGGAAAGTCACGCGATACGCTTCGCGGATGTTGCGAACCTGATCCGCGGTGAAGCCGCGCCGTTTGAGTCCCTCGCTGTTGATGCCACGCGCCTCGGCCGGCATTCCCGAGACCGTGACGTACGCGAGCACGTCCTTCGTCACGGACGTGAACATGCTGCAAAACGAGTGCGCCCCGATCGCGCAAAACTGATGCACGCCGGTGAACCCGCCGAGAATCGCATGGTCCCCGACGCGAACGTGCCCCGCGATCGACGCGTTATTCGCGAAGATCGTGTTGTCGCCGACCACGCAGTCGTGCGCGATGTGGCAGTAGGCCATGATCCAGTTGTCGTTGCCGATCGTCGTGACGCCGAGGTCCTGCACGGTGCCGCGATTGATCGTGCAGGCCTCGCGAATTTTGTTGCGATCGCCGATCACGAGCCGTGTCGGCTCGCCGTTGTACTTCTTGTCCTGCGGCTCGTCGCCGATCGACGCGAACTGGAAGATGTGGTTGTCGGCGCCGATCACGGTCGGGCCCTTGATCACGGCGTGCGGCTCGATGCGCGTGCCGCGCCCGATCTCGACGTCCGCGCCGATGATCGCGTAGGGGCCGATGTGCACGTCGGCGCCGATCTTCGCCGACGAATCGACAACCGCTCGCGCGTCGATCAAGGCTTTGGTCCGTCCGCCATGAGAATCTGCGCCTCGGCGACCAAGCTGCCGCCGACCTCCGCGATGGCGTTGAAGCGCCACAGGTTGCGGCGCCGCTTCACGAGCTCGACGCGCAGCGTCAACTGATCGCCGGGGCGCACGGTCTGCTTGAAGCGCGTTTCCTCGATACCGACGAGATACAGGATCCAGAGATCCGACTCGCCGATGGCCGTCTCGTATGCGAGCACGCCTCCGGCTTGCGCCAGCGCTTCGATGATCAGCACGCCCGGCATCACGGGGTGACCGGGAAAATGGCCCTGGAAGTACGCCTCGTTCACGGTCACGTTTTTCACGGCCACGATCGACTTGCCCGCGACGACATCGAGAACTCGATCGACCATCAAGAACGGATAGCGATGCGGCAGGCGCGCCTGGATCCCGCGAATATCGATCGACTTAGGTTCGGTCATCGGGGTCCTTCAACGCTTCCGTAAGCTTCGCGAGCTCGCGCTCCACCTTCGCCAAACGCTCCGCCATCTCGTCGAGATTCCGGAATCGCACGGCATTCTTGCGCCACTTGGCGGTTTCCTCGGCCGGCAGGTGGCCCGAGTAGGTGCCGGGCTCGTCGACCGACCGTGTAACGACGCTGCGAAACGTGAACGTCACGTCGTCGCAGATCGTCAGCGAGTTGGTCATCACGGTGCCGCCGCCGATCATACAGCGCTTCCCAACCTTGGTGCTGCCCGCGACACCCGACATCGCGGCCATGATCGTGTGCGCACCGAGGCGCGCGTTATGCGCGACCTGCACGAGATTGTCGAGCTTGACCCCGTCTTCGATCACCGTGTCCTCGATCGTGCCGCGATCGATTGTCGTGTTCGCACCGATCTCGACGTCGTCGCCGATCACGACCCCGCCGACCTGGGGAATCTTCTGCCACGCGCCATGATCGGGCGCGAAACCGAAACCGTCGGCGCCGACGACCACGCCCGGATGCACGATGCAACGCGCGCCGATCCGCACTCCATGCAACAGCGTGACCTTAGGACCGATCCGCGTGGCCGCGCCCACGGTCACACCGGCGCCGAGCACCGTGCCGGCGCCGATCACGGCGCCATCGCCGACGTTGCAGTCGCCGCCTATGACTGCATGCGCATCCACCTCCGCAGTCGGCGCGATGCGCGCGCTCGCCGCGACCACGGCGGTCGTGTGCACGCCGGGCGACGCGACGGGCTCCGGATGCAGCGACGTCGCAATGCGCGCGTAGATCAGGTAGGGCTCACGATGCACGAGGCACGCGACGGGGCACGCCGCGCGATCCGCGGGCGCGAGAATTACGGCGCCCGCTTGCGTGCTTTTCAGCTGGTTCTTGTACTGCGAGTTCGCGAGGAACGTGATCGCGTCGCCGGAAGCGCTTGTGAGCGTTCCAACGCGCCGAATGACCAACGCCGGGTCGCCGACGAGCTCGCAGCCGAAGCGGGCCGCGAGCTCACCTAAGGTCGCGGCCATCGAACAGCGCTAGTTGACTGCGCGCGGTTAGCGGGAAGGCGCCGGCGCCGCAGGCGCGGGGGTCGCCGGTTTCATCGTCGCGAGCACGGCCGGCGTGATGTCCACGGCAGTGCTGGCAAAGATAACGTTGGGATCGGCCAGCAGCAGATCGAACTGCTGCGCGCGCGCGTACGCCTGGGCCTTTTCCAAGACCTCGCGCTGCAGCGCGCCGAGCGCCTCGTTCTGACGCAGGTTCAAGTCCTCGAGATACTCATTCTTGGTGCGCTCGAGCTCGCGGCTCCCGTCGCGAATCTGTCGCTCGAGGGTCGCACGCTCCGCTTCACCCATGACCGGCGCATCCCGCTGGAATGTCTCGCTCTGGGTCCTGAGCTTCTGTTCCATTGCAGTGATGTCCCTCTGCCGTGGCCCGAACTCCTCTTGGAGCTTCGCCTGGACAGCAGCGGCGCCCGAAGACTCCTGGATCAAGCGCGCGACGTTGACGACGCCGATCTTCACCGGGGCCTGCGCTAGCACTGTGCCGGAGGCGATCGTCGCGCCCAAGAACGCCGCGACCAAGGGCAATTTCGAACGAATCATGAAGCTATTCCTTACAACCGTTAGAAGGCGTTGCCGATGGAGAACTGGAAGCCCTCCGTCTCATCGCCGTAGTACCGATCCGTTAACTCATCGTCGTTCAATGGCATTGCGTAGCTGAACCGCAATAACCCGAGCGGGGCCAGCCATTCCACACCGATGCCCACGGATTTCTTCAAGTTATCATAGTCGAAATCGTACGACATGGGGTCGCCGAGCCTGTCGAAGAACGGCACGCCCCCGGTCGAAAACACGTTCCCGACGTCGTAAAACAACGCCATTCGCGTCGAGCCCGAGATCTTTTCCGGGGTCGGGATCACGAGCTCGAATTGATTCACGAACAACATGTTGCCGCCGTAAGGATTGCCGAGCGAGTCCCTCGGGCCGAGGTAGCTCTCTTTGAAACCGCGCACGGATCCCGGTCCGCCCGCGTAACGGTTACGAAACGGTGGCAACGCGGTCGTTTCGCCGAAAGCATCGCCGTACGACAAGTCGCTGTTGAGCCTGAACATCCAGCGACCCGGCAGGTTCACATACTTTGTAAAATTCAGGCTCGCAACGTAGTACTCGACCTCGCTGCCAGGCACGGACGCATTGACGCCCAAGTTGAGGCGCGTGCCATTCGTCGGAAACAGCGATGCATTACGCGTGTCGTAGGACCACCCGGCCGAGAGCTCGAGGCTCTTGACCTTCGTGCCGACCAGACCGCTAGGCGCGTCGAACGGGTCGCCATTCATCAAGACCCACTGGATGGCCTGCAACGAGCTGTAAGAGCTCGTCAGCAGCTCGGCGTCTTGATACGCGAAACCGAAGTTCAGGCGCATGAAATTCGCGATCGGATAACCCCAGTTCATGCCGGCCGTGAACGTCGTGGTCGAAAAGTCCGACGTCGCCGACGTGAACTGCGTGAAGTCTTGATAAGACAGCGAGATCGTTCGCCCGACGCCGTCGATCGTGCGATACGGATCCGTGAAATTGATGCTGTAGACCTTCTGGTACTCGCCGCCGGAGAGCTCCATCGCGACGCGCCGGCCGGTGCCCATGAAATTCGAGTGAATGAAATTGCCGCCGAGCGTCAGGCCGTAGGTCTCGGAGTAGCCGAGGCTGCCGCCGAACTGTCCCGGCAAGCCTTCCTCGATTGCGAAATCGACGTCCACGAGATCCGCGCTGCCCGGCACTGGAGTCGTCTCGCTCTCGACGGACTCGACGTACGGCAAGCGCTGCACGAACAGCTTCGACTGATCCACGAGCGTGTTGGATAGATAACCGCCCTCCATCTGCCGCATCTCGCGCCGAAACACCTCGTCGTTCACGTTATCCGCACCGTTGAAATTGATGCGGCGAACGTAGACGCGATTGCGCGGATCAACGAAGAACGTGATGGACGCTTCCTTCGTCTCCTCGTTCAGCTCGGGCACCGCGCGAATCTCTGCAAACGCGTAGCCGTCCTGGCCGAGCCGCAAGCCCATCAGCTCTTCGGTCGACGTCAGCAACGACTGCGAGAATATCTGCCCAGGCTGGGCCAGAATCAGGCCCTGCAAGTCGCTCTCCGGGATGACCATGTCGCCGGCGAGCTTGACCTCGGAAATCGTGTAGCGTTCGCCCTCGGTGATGCTGATCGTGACGAAGATGTCGGTCTTGTCCGGCGAGATCGCAACCTGCACGTCGTCGGCGCGAAAGTCCGCGAACCCGCGGTCCATGTAATAGGAGCGAAGTTTCTCGAGATCGCCCTCGAGGGCTTCCTTCGAGTAACGATCGTTCTTCCTGATGAACGACAGCATGTTGCCGGTCGTGAGCTCGAAGTCCGCGATGATGTCCTGCTCTTCGAACTGCGTGTTGCCGACGATGTTGACCTGGCGGATCTTGGCGCGATCCCCCTCCTCGATCTGAATCGACACGCGCACGCGGTTGTCGTCGAGCGGCTCCACCGTCGGTATCACTCTCGCGCCATACTTGCCGCGCCCGTAGTACTCGTCGGTCAACGACTGCGTGAGCTGATCGAGCGTAGACCGGTCGAAGGTCTTGCCGGCCGAGAGCCCATTCTCCGTGAGGACTTTCTCGAGATCCTCGTCCTTGATGTCTTTGTTGCCGTCGAACGTGAACTCGAGAATCGACGGCCGCTCGAGCACGACGATCACGAGCGTGTCGCCGTCTTGGCGAAACTCGAAATCCTGGAAGAATCCGGTCTGAAAAACTGCGCGGCCCGCTTCGCGCAGCAGCGCTTCGTCGACCGTGTCGCCGATGTTGATCGGCAGATAGTTATAGATGGTGCCTTGCGCGATGCGCTGGGCACCTTCTACTCGGAAGTTGCGGACGACGAATGGCTCGAACGCCGCGAATGCGGGAGTCGTAGACGAGACAGCGGCGCCGGCCACGATCCACGGCGCGAGACGGAAAGGCATCATGAGCCGAAGATCCTGACGATGTCGTTGTAGAACGCGAAGCTGGTCAAAGCGATGATGAAAAATATTCCGATCTGGTGACCGATCAACATCGTACGCTCGGAGAGCGGCGAACCTTTTACCCACTCCGCGAGCTGATAGACGATCTGCCCGCCGTCGAGCACCGGTATCGGAAACAGGTTCAAGATGCCGAGGCTGACGCTCACGACGGCGAGGAAATTCAAGAAGTACACGAACCCGGCGTTCGCGGTGCTACCGGCGATGTCCGCGATGGACAGCGGTCCCGACATGTTCTTCAGCGACACTTCACCGGTCACCATGTGGCCGACCATCGTCACGGTGAACACCATCGTGTCCCAGGTTTTCACGACGCCTCGCGGCAGCGACTCGACGATGCCGTAGCGCTGCTC
The DNA here is from genome assembly GCA_963741255.1 of uncultured Gammaproteobacteria bacterium. Classification (GTDB taxonomy): domain Bacteria; phylum Pseudomonadota; class Gammaproteobacteria; order Steroidobacterales; family Rariloculaceae; genus FEN-1219. The sequence goes on from CAVUHM010000010.1 coordinate 184,399, forward strand.
GGTGGTGACGTCGCGGCGTCGGTCGACGCCGATCCGGCCGATCGTCTTGCCGTCCTCGGCGATCGAGTCGAGTGTCGCCGTCAAGGCGACCTCGCGGTCGCCGCGCATCACGGTCAGCTCGACGGTCTCACCGGGCCGTTGCTGCAAGAAGGCGACCCATTCTCCCCAGCCTCGAATTGGCTCTCCGTTGGCGCGCACCACGAGGTCGCCGACCGCAAGGCCCGCTCGCTCGGCGGGACTGTCCGGTGCGACGACCGCCGCGACCGCGGGAATGCCGGGATAGAGGCCCAGACCTTGGAATAGCGCAGTCGGCTCGGTCAATTCCGCGGAGCGGCCCTGCACGTCCAGGTCCACGTCGCGAATGCCCCCGGACGGAGTCCGGGCCGTGACTTCGATGCGCCCGTCACCGAGCAGCTCGGCGAGAATCTCGAGCGTCGCGTCCTCCCAGGTGGCCACGGGCCGCCCGGCGATGCTCGCGATCTCGTCGCCGGCTTTAAGGCCCGCGCGCGCGGCGACGGAATCCGCGTCGACGGCGCCGATGATCGGCTTCGTAGCTTCCACGCCGGTCACGAACATCAGCCAATAGGCGAGGATTGCGAACAAGAAGTTGAACACCGGCCCGGCCAGCAACACCGCGACTCGCTGCCACACCGGCCGTTGATGGAACGCGCGCGGCCGATCGCGCTCGGGGACCGGTCCCTCGTGCTCGTCGAGCATCTTCACGTAGCCGCCGAGCGGAATCATCGACAGCCAGTACTCGACGTGGTCCGGCGGCCCGCCGCGCCACTTCAGGAGCGGCCGTCCGAACCCGATCGAGAAGCGCAGCACTTTGAAGCCGAGCCGCCGGGCGACGTAGTAATGGCCGAACTCGTGCGCCGCGACCAGCACGCTGATCGCGACGACGAACCAAAGCACGTACTCGAGGAATGTAAAGTCCATTGCGACGGCTACCGCCGATCCCTTGGCGACCGGACTACGAGGGCCCGTATTCTAGCCCGGCGAGCCAGTCCCGGGGCACGGTTATCCGCTCGGCCGTCGCAGCCAGGGCTTTCTCCCATGCGCCTACAGACCGCCGCCAGAGGGCGGCGGTTCCCCGCTAGCTCACGACGCCGAATATGACAAGACCGAGCGCGAACAACGGCACCGCCGCCGTGAGGCTATCGATGCGGTCCAGTACACCGCCGTGCCCGGGCAGGAGCCGGCCGCTGTCCTTCACCCCGACGTTGCGCTTGAACATGCTCTGGGTCAGATCGCCGAGCACCGAGATGACCGCGGTTGCGACCCCGAGCGCGACAAACGAGCCGAGCGGCAAGCCCAACACCGCTGCGGCCACACCGGCCGTGGCGCCGGCAGCCAGGACCCCGCCCCCCACGCCCTCCCAGGTCTTTCCCGGGCTCACCGCGGGCGCGAGCTTCGTGCGTCCGAGCCAGCGGCCGAATACGAACGCCCCGACGTCAGCGGCCCATACGATCAGCAGCACCACGAGCACGAGCTTGGGGCCGAGCTCGCCCGCGCCGTGCAGCCGCAACAGCAGCGTCCACGACGGCACGAGCACCAGCACGCCGGCGGCCGCCACGAACTTCGGGTCGAAGCTGCGCGGAAACTTGAGCACGAGCACGAGCGCAGCGCCCCACCACACGAGCGCGACGCCGAGTAGCAGCAACGCACCGCCGGCATCGAGCCAACGCCAAGCGACCACCATCGCGATTACCAACGCCGCGGCGTACGCGAAACGCGGCATGCCGTCGAGCCGAGCCAGGCCGCCCCATTCCCAAGCGCCCGCCAGCCACAGCAAGCCGAGAACCGCTGCCGTGACGATCGGCGGCGCGAGGAGGATGGCCGCTGTGATCGCAATACCGAACACGGCGGCGGTGATGATCCGCGCGGCTAGCATGAAAGGAACGCGGGAACCGCGCTCAGAACTCCATGATTTCGGCTTCTTTGTCTTTTAACAGCGCATCGATCTGCGCTACGTAGCGGTCCGTCAGCTTTTGGATCTCGTCTTGACCGCGGCGCTCGTCGTCCTCGGCGATCACTTTTTCCTTGAGCAGGTCCTTCAAGTCGCCTAGCGCTTCGCGGCGCACGTTCCGGAGCGAGACGCGCGCGGTCTCCGCGTGCGACCGCACGACCTTCACGAGATCGCGGCGGCGCTCCTCGGTCATGGGCGGCAACGGCACCCGGATCACGATGCCCGCCGTCACGGGATTCAGCCCGAGACCCGAGTTGATGATCGCTTTTTCCACGGCCGACACGATGCCCTTTTCCCACGGCGTCACGACGAGCGTGCGCGCATCCTCGACGGAGATGTTGGCGGTCTGCTTGATGGGAACGTTCGTGCCGTAGTATTCGACCATCACGGTCTCGAGCAGCCCGGCATGCGCGCGGCCGGTGCGCAGCTTCCGCATGTCGTCCTTGAACGCCTCGATGCCTTTCTGCATCCGCTGCTCGGCTTCTTTCTTGACGTCGTTGATCATTTGCCGGTCCCCGTGCGCGGCAGGTGGTTCATAACCGAAGTGCCGACGGCCTCGCCTTTGACTACGCGCACGAGATCGCCGGCATTGTTGAGATTGAACACGACGAGCGGCAGATTGTTCTCTCGGCACATCACGATCGCCGTCGCGTCCATGACGCGGAGCTCGTCGGACAGCACCTGGTCGAACGACAGCTTCGAATACCGAACCGCTTTCGGATCCTTGACCGGGTCCGCCGAGTAGACACCATCGACTTTCGTCGCCTTGATCAAGACGTCGGCGCCGATCTCGATTGCGCGCAGGCTCGCGGCCGTGTCCGTCGTGAAGAATGGATTGCCGGTGCCGGCCGCGAAAATCGTGACGCGGCCTTTCTCGAGGTGCCGCACGGCGCGGCGGCGAATGTAGTCTTCGCAGACTTCGTGGATCTGCAGCGCGGACATCACGCGTGCGAGCACGCCTTGACGCTCGAGGGCGTCTTGCATCGCGAGCGAGTTGATCACGGTCGCGAGCATGCCCATCTGATCGGCCGTGACGCGATCCATGCCCGCCTCGGCGAGGCCGGCGCCGCGGAAGATGTTGCCGCCGCCGATCACGAGGCCGACTTGCACACCGAGGCCGAGGACTTCGGAGACCTCGATGGCGACGCGGCGGATCACGACGGGGTCGATGCCGTACTGGTGGCTGCCGAGCAGCGCTTCGCCGCTCAACTTCAGCAGTATTCGCTTATACACGGGCGAGCCCTGCGCCATAAGACTCCAGTAGTGGCGTCCCGGCAGCACCCCTCGGAGGGTGTCCGCCGGGAACGCCGCAAGTACGTCCCTGTAGGCTCGCGCGCGCGCGTCCCTGCGCGCGAGCGTCCCGGCAGACACCCTGCTGAGGGGTACTGCCGGGACGCGGGTAATTTAGCGAGTCTGCGAGGCTTGCGCCATGACTTCCGCGCGGAAGTCCGTGGTTTTTTTCTCGATGCCCTCGCCGACTTCGTAGCGGCGGAAGGTCTTGACCTTCGCTTTGTTCGACGCGAGCACATCGCGCACGCGCTTCTTGTCGTCCTTGACGAAGACCTGGCCGGTCAGCGTCATCTCGTCGACGACCTTGCGAAGCTTGCCCTCGATCATCTTCGCGAGGATCTCGGGCGGCTTTTTCTCCTCGGCCGTCTGCGCGACGATGATCTCGCGCTCCTTGTCGAGGATGTCCTTCGGCACGTCATCGCCGCTGACATAGCGCGGCGCCAGCGAAGCGATCTGCATTGCGATATCGCGCGCGAACGACGCGTCGCCACCCTCGAGCTCGACGAGCACGCCGATACGCGTGCCGTGCACGTAGGCGCCAACGTTCCCGCGACTTTCGACGATGTCGAAACGACGGACGGAGATGTTCTCGCCGACCTTCGTCACGAGCTCCAAGCGCAGCTCCTCGACGGTCCCGCCGTCGACCGAGCTGCGAAGCAGCGCCTCGACGTTGGCCGGGCGCTGCGTGAGGATCAGATCGGCGACGCGCTCGACGAACGCACGGAAGTTTTCGTCCTTCGCGACGAAATCGGTTTCCGAGTTGACCTCGAGAACGACGTGGCGGCCGGTCGTGGCCTCGCTACGAATCGCGATGCGGCCCTCGGCCGCGACGCGCGAAGCCTTCTTATCGGCCTTCGCGGCACCGGCCTTGCGCAGATGCTCGACCGCGAGGTCGAGGTCGCCGTTGGTCTCGACCAACGCCTTCTTGCATTCCATCATGCCGGCGCCGGTGCGCTCGCGCAGTTCCTTGACCAAGACTGGTTTGATGTCCATGACGCAAGCACTCTCGTTCTGACTTCGGCTGAAAGACTACTCGGCTTCGGGCTCTTCCTCAGCGCCCTCGGCCGGCGCATCTTCGGTGCGAGGCCGCCCCTTCGAGCGAACTTTGGTGACGCGTCCGCGTTTCTTCGGCGGCGCCTTCCTCTGTGGCTTGGCTTCGACCTTCGGTTTACCGCTCTCGTCGAGCTCGACGAACTCGTCGTCGCCGGTGGGCATTTCGGGAATCGAAGACTTGCCTTCGATGACGGCGTCCGCGATGCCCTCGGCATAGAGCTGAATCGCACGCATCGCGTCGTCGTTGCCCGGGACCGGAAAGTCGATGCCGTCGGGTGAGCAATTCGTGTCGACCACCGCCACGATCGGGATTTTCAGCTTGCGCGCTTCGCGCACCGCGATCTCCTCATGGCCGACGTCGATCAAGAACACGGCGCTCGGCAGAGCGTCCATGTTTTTGATGCCGCCCAGCGTCTTCTCGAGCTTTTCCTTCTCGCGCCCAAACCTCAGCAATTCTTTCTTGGTGAAGTTGACGGGTGCGCCGGGCTCGGTGATTTCCTCGAGCGTCTTCAATCGCTTGATCGACTGGCGGATCGTCTTGAAGTTCGTGAGCATGCCGCCGAGCCAGCGCTGCGTGACGTACGGCATGCCGCAACGCATGGCCTCCGTCGCGATCGCCTCGCGAGCGGCGCGCTTGGAGCCGACGAACAGCAGAGTCCCGCCGTCCGCAATGAGCTTGCGCACGAATTCGCTGGCCGCTTTGTAGAGCGGCACCGTCTGCTCGAGGTTGATGATGTGGATCTTGTTGCGCTCGCCGAAGATGAACTCGGCCATTTTGGGATTCCAGAAACGGGTTTGGTGCCCGAAGTGCACACCCGCTTCCAGCATCCGGCGCATGGTAACGTCGGCCATGGAAAGCTCCTTTTGGGGTTGATCCTCCACGCGTTTCTGCAGACGACCCCGTTGCCGAGGCACCCCGCCCGCAGTGTTTGGCGCGTGTGTGTAGTTACCTCAGAGGTGGTTTGCCTCCGAGGCGCGCGCTTTATACCATAGCCCACCGGCCGCAAACAACGTGAACCGGCTCGTGCGGCGCCGGTATAGCTTCCGGAAACCCCGCGGCGGCCACAGCCCGAGCCTCTCGAAGATGATTACGATCAAAACGCCTGAAGAGCAGGACAAGATGCGCGTGGCCGGGCGTTTGGCGGCACAGGTGCTCGACATGATCGGGCCCCGCGTGGAGGCCGGCATCGCGACCGACGAGCTCGATCGCCTCTGTCATGACTACATCGTCAACGAGCTGAGCTCGATTCCGGCGCCGCTGAACTATCGCGGCTCGGCCGGCGCGACGCCGTACCCTAAGTCGATCTGCACGTCGATCAACCACGTTGTGTGCCACGGCATCCCGAGCGATCGGGTACTTCGCAACGGCGACATCGTGAACATCGATGTCACGGTCATCAAGGATGGCTACCACGGCGATACGAGCCGCATGTTCTTCGTCGGCCCGCCGTCGATCATGGCCGAACGGTTGACGCGAGTGTGCTTCGAGGGCATGTGGCGCGGCATCCGCTCGGTTCAGCCGGGCAGCCGGCTCGGCGACATCGGGCATGCGATCCAGACCTTCGTCGAGGAACAGCGCTTCTCGGTGGTCCGCGAGTATTGCGGCCACGGCATCGGCCGTGTGTTTCACGAGGATCCGCAGGTCCTGCACTACGGCCGGCCCGGCACCGGAGTCGAGCTCGTGCCCGGCATGACGTTCACGGTCGAGCCGATGATCAACGCCGGCAGGCGCGAGGTTAAGTTGCTATCCGACGGCTGGACCGTCGTCACGAAAGATCACTCTTTGTCCGCGCAGTGGGAGCACACGATCCTCGTCACGGAGACCGGATACGAAGTGCTGACCTTAGGCGCCGACAGCCGTGGCGGCTGACGTGGTGACCGACGCCACAGCAACGGCGGGCGCGTCCTCCGCCTTGATCGACCGTGCCGCGCTCGAGCGTGCACTGCGCGGCGACGTCAAGGCGGTCAACGCGTTCCGCGAAGCGCTGAAGGCCGCCGGCGACCGGCTCGGCGAGCGCTTCCGCCGCAACGAGCCGATCGAGCAGCTCGTTGCTGCGCGCGCCCATGTCGTCGACGAGGTCATCCTCTCGAGCTGGGTCCACTTCTCGGCGGGCGCGCTCGATTCGGCAGACCTGGTGGCCGTCGGCGGCTACGGCCGTGGCGAGCTGCACCCGCAGTCCGATATCGACTTGTTGATTCTGCTCGAGAACCCGTCCAACAAGACCGACGATGCGGTCGGGCGGTTTCTGACCTTTCTATGGGACATCGGCCTCGAGGTCGGTCATAGCGTAAGAACGCTCGACGATTGCGAAGCCCAGGCGCGCGCCGACGTCACCGTGCTCACGACGTTGATGGAGACTCGACTGCTGCACGGACAGGGCCGACTGTTCGCGCCGCTACCGGTGCGGATCGGATCGGACCGGATGTGGAACAGCGCCGAGTTCTTCCACGCGAAGCTCGAAGAGCAGCGCGCGCGCCACGCGCGCTATCACGACACGGCGTACAACCTCGAGCCGAACGTCAAGGGCAGCCCCGGCGGCCTACGCGACATACAAATGATCGGCTGGCTCGCGCAGCGTCACTTGGGCACGCGCACGCTTGCGGAGCTCGTCCAGCACAAATTCTTGACCGAGGGACAGCTGCGGATACTGACCGCGGGCCGCGCTTTCTTGTGGCGAATCCGTTTCGGACTGCACCTATTGACGGGTCGGCGCGAGGATCGCCTGTTGTTCGATCATCAGGTCAAGCTCGCACAGATGCTCGGCTACGAGGACGCGAGCTTCACGTTGGCCGTCGAGCAGCTGATGCAGCGGTATTACCGCACGGTCATGGAGATCAGCCGTCTGAACGAGATGCTGCTCCAGCTGTTCGAGGAAGCGATTCTCCTCGACAAGAACGTGCCGCCGATGCCGCTCTCCCCCCGTTTTCAGAGCCGCAACGGCTACCTCGAGGTCAGCGACGACCAAGTGTTCGCGCGGGACCCGTCCGCACTGCTCGAGATGTTCCTGCTGCTCGAGCAGAACCTCGACCTCCGCGGCGTCAACGCGCGCACGATTGCGCTCGTGAAGCAGCACCTGTGGCTAATCGACGAGGAGTTCCGTCAAAACCCGCGCCACCATCGGTTGTTCCTCGACATCTTGCGCGCACCGCAGGGCGTGACGCGCACGCTGAAGCGAATGAACACGTATGGCGTGCTCGGCCTTTACATTCCCGCGTTCGGCCGAGTGGTCGGCCGCATGCAGTACGACCTGTTCCATGCGTACACCGTCGACGCGCACACGCTGTTCGTCGTCGAGAACCTGCGCCGCTTCTCGTTGGCGCGCTTCGACGACGAGTTCCCGCAGTGCAGCACGGTCATGCAGCGGCTCGAGAAGCCGGAAGTCGCGTATCTGGCCGGTTTGTTCCACGACATCGCGAAGGGCCGGGGCGGCGACCATTCGGAGCTCGGCGCCGTCGACGCCGAATCGTTTTGCCTCGAGCACGGCATGAGCCGTTACGACGCGCGTCTCGTCGCGTGGCTCGTGCAGAACCATTTGCTGCTTTCACTGACGGCGCAGAAAAAGGATCTGAACGATCCCAAGATCGTCAACGAGTTCGCGAACAAGGTCGGCGACCAAACTCACCTCGATTACCTATACGTGCTGACCGTGGCCGACGTGCGCGGCACGAATCCGAAGATCTGGAATTCCTGGAAGGACTCGCTGTTTGCCGCGCTCTATCAATCGACGCGGCGCGCGCTCCGCCGCGGCGTGTCGAACCCGATCGACAAGGATGAGTTCATCACGGGCCGGCTCGGGCAGGCCGAGCAGCTGTTGACGCAAGCCGGGCTCGCTCGCACGAGCTATCAGCAAATCTGGGCGGGCTTCACCGAGGAATACTTCCTGCGGCATCGGCCCGAGGAGATCGCGTGGCACACGCGCGTGCTGGCCGAAAGCGGCAGCCCGGGCGCTATCACCGTCGACGTCAACGACGTCGTCGTGCCGGGACTCACTTCGATCGCGGTCTACTCGCCCGAGGAGACGCGCTCGTTCGTCCGCGCGACGGCCGTGCTCGACGAGCTCGGCGTCACGATCGTCGACGCGCGGATCGTGCCGCTGCCGAAATCGAGCCTGGACACGTACTGCGTGCTCGAGAGTGATGGCAGCACGATCAGCGAGCGGCGGCGCCTCGAGGAGATCAAACACCGGCTGTTGAAGGCGCTGACGACCGGCGATCAACACGCGTTGAAGGTCACGCGCCGCGCGCCGCGCCAGGTGCGGATGTTCTCGACGCCGGTGCAAGTCGCGATCTCGCAAGACGGTGCAAACGCACGCACGATCGTCGAGATCGTCGTCGGCGACCGCCCCGGGCTCTTGTTCCAGATCGCGAAGATCTTCGATCAAGAGCAAGTCGCGCTGCAGAATGCCAAGATCATGACCGTGGGCGAGCGTGCCGAGGACGTGTTCTTCGTCACGAACCCCGCGCGCCGGCCGTTGGACGACGCGAGCTCCGAGCGTCTCGGCAAGGCGCTGCGCGAGGGCCTCGCCGAGTTGCCGACTTGAGATTGCTGCGAGGTCCTTGGAACGTGAGCACACTGAACGAAATCATCGAACGCGGCTGGGAGCGACGCACCGAGCTCTCGCCGACACGCGCCGACCCGGAGCTGCGCGCGGCTGTCGAGGAATGCCTGGCCGGGCTCGACGCAGGTCAGCTCCGAGTCGCCGAGCCGCGCGACGGGCGCTGGATTGTGAACCAATGGCTGAAGCAAGCCGTGCTGCTGTCCTTTCGACTCAGCGAGAACCGCGTCGTCGACGCGGGCCACACGCGGTTCTACGACAAGGTGCCGCTGAAGTACGCGCAGTACGATGACGCGCAATTCCGCCGCGGCGGCGCGCGCGTGGTGCCCGACGCGGTCGTGCGCCGCGGCGCTTACATCGCGCCGGACGTCGTGCTGATGCCGTCGTTCGTGAACATCGGCGCCTACGTCGACCAAGGGACGATGATCGATACGTGGGCGACAGTCGGCAGCTGCGCGCAGATCGGCAAGCACGTGCATCTTTCGGGCGGCGCCGGCATCGGCGGCGTGCTGGAGCCGCTGCAAGCGTCGCCGACGATCATCGAGGACAACTGCTTCATCGGCGCACGCTCCGAGGTCGTCGAGGGCGTCGTCGTCGAGCGCGGCAGCGTTCTCGGCATGGGCGTGTACATCGGTCAGAGCACGCGGATCTACGACCGCGAGACGGGCGAGATCCACTATGGCCGCGTGCCGGCGGGGTCCGTGGTCGTGGCGGGCAATTTGCCGTCGAAGGACGGGAAGTACTCGCTGTACTGCGCCGTGATCGTGAAGAAGGTCGACGAGAAGACGCGCTCGAAGACATCGCTGAACGAGCTGTTGCGCACCGGCGACTGAGGTGTCACCGCTGGCGGCGCAGCAACCGACCGAGAATGTCAGCATTCAGCCCCGTTTCGTGAGTCCCCCATTCGACCCGCCATCATCAGCATGGCGACATGCGGTTCGAGTGGGACTGGCGCAAGGCACGTGCCAACCTGCGCAAACACGGTGTGTCCTTCGATCAAGCGCGCGAACTATTCGGCGACGTATATTCCTCATGCGTCGCCGATCCGGACCACTCGCACGAGGAGCAACGGTTCTTGCTTTTCGGGGAAACCCGGGCAGGACTCCCGCTCGTCGTCGCATTTACTGATCGGGGTGGCAGGTTCAGACTCGTGTCGGCGCGACGGATGACGCCACGCGAACGGAGAGCCTATGAAACGCAAGGGTGATGAGATGAGAGACGAGTATCCCGGCGACCTCATCAAGTCGGGCGTGCGCGGAAAATTCGCGAAGACTTACCAAGAACAACAGAACGTCATCGTGATCGACCCAGACCTGCGGCCGTTGTTTCCGGATTCAGCGGCGGTCAATCGCGCTTTGCGTGCTTACGTAGCTCAAAAGGTGAAGACCCCGTAAGCCTCGGCTGACATTCACCTGAAACGGCGCACCGACGTGCTGCCGGTGAGCCGGAGCTTCCTGCACCTGTTCAAGCAGATGTGAGGCGCGACGTTCAGCCCGACGACGCTCGATCTCGCACCCGCGCGAGCCGCCGCCACGTGAACGGCACGAGCAGCTCGCGCCAGAACGAACGCGGGATCGGGTCGTTCGCCATGCCGACGTCTGACACTGCTGTCTTCGTCGGATCCACGAACGTACCGAAGAGGATGTCCCAGATCGGCATCACGACGGCCGTTGCAATCCAAGCCGCGATCAGGAGCGGCCACAAGGTCCAAGTGACGACTCGGTACCACACGGCGGAAGATTTTCGTGGAAAGCGCCCCGCAATCAGCCGAAACGGCCGGTGATGTAGTCTTCCGTGAGCTTGTGGCGCGGGTTCGTGAAGATGTTGTCGGTGTCGCCGACTTCGATCAGCTTGCCCAAATGAAAGTACGCCGTGCGCTGCGACACGCGCGCGGCTTGCTGCATCGAGTGCGTCACGATCGCGATCGCGTAATTTTGCTTGAGCTCGTCGATGAGGTCCTCGATGCGCGCGGTCGCGATCGGATCGAGCGCCGAGCACGGCTCGTCCATGAGGATCACGTCGGGATTCACGGCGATCGTGCGCGCGATGCACAGGCGCTGCTGCTGGCCGCCCGATAGACCCGTGCCCGGCTCCTCGAGCCGATCCTTGACCTCCGTCCAGAGCCCGGCGCGTTCGAGGCTGGTCTGCACGATCTCGTCGAGCACGCCGCGGTCGCGCGCCAAGCCATGAATTCGCGGGCCGTACGCGACATTGTCATAGACGGACTTCGGGAACGGATTCGGCTTCTGAAACACCATGCCGACGCGCGCGCGCAGCATCACGACGTCCATCTGCCGCCCGTAGATGTTCTCGCCGTCGAGCGTGATCTCGCCCGTGACTCGCGCGGACTCGATCGTATCGTTCATGCGATTCAAGCAACGGATGAACGTGGACTTGCCGCAGCCCGACGGGCCGATCAGTGCGACGACCTCGTTGCGGCCGATGTCGAGGTTCACCTTCTGTATCGCGTGGTTGTCGCCGTAGAACACGTCGACCTGTCGCGCCTGCATGACGGGCTTCGCAGACGTGAAGTCGCCGACCGTTCGATAGCCTTCCTCGGCGGCGGGTTTCGCGGGCACCGCCTGCACAGGCGGAACCTGTGCCGCGGGAGTGGCGGCCTCTGGCACGGAGCTGCTCGTTTTTTCTAGCGCTGCGCTCATCCTAACCCATCTCTCTTTCGCGGCGCGCTCAATAGCGGCGCTCGAAACGTTTTCGCAACAGGATCGCGGCCGCGTTCATGACGAGCAAGAACATGAGCAGCACCACGATCGCGGCCGATGTTCGCTCGACGAACGCACGCTCGGGACTATCGGCCCAAAGATATACCTGCACCGGCAACGCAGTGGCTGGGCTCACGGGCGAGTCCGGAATGTCGACGATGAATGCGACCATGCCGATCATCAAGAGCGGCGCGGATTCGCCGAGCGCGCGTGCCATGCCGATGATCGTGCCCGTCAACATGCCCGGCATCGCGAGCGGCAACACGTGGTGCAGCACCATCTGCATCTTCGACGCGCCGACGCCCAGCGCGGCCTCGCGGATCGACGGCGGCACCGCGGTGAGCGCCGCGCGCGACGCGATGATGATCACGGGCAAAGTCATGAGGCTCAAGACCAAGCCGCCGACCAGGGGCGCGGAGCGCGGCAGCCCGAATGCGTTGATGAACAGCGCCAAGCCGAGCAACCCGAACACGATCGACGGCACGGCCGCGAGGTTGTTGATGTTGACCTCGACCAAGTCCGTCCACCGATTGCGCGGCGCAAACTCCTCGAGATAGATGGCCGTCGCCACGCCGAGCGGAAACGACAAAGCCAGCGTCACGAGCAACATGAAGAACGAGCCGACGGTTGCGCCCCAAATGCCGGCGAGCTCGGGGTCGCGCGAATCGCCGTTCAGGAAAAAGTAACGATTGAATTGCCGCTCCACTCGTCCCTGCTGCTCGAGTGCCGTGAGCCAGCCGAGCTGTCGATCGTCGAGCCGCCGATCGCTCTCCGGAACGTCGCGCGGTGAATGCCCCTTGATCAGCACGTCGACGTCGTCGTCGGCCAGCAGCCACATTGTGCGCGTCGTCCCGATCACCGAGGGGTCGTCGGCGACGAGCGCTTGAACCTCGATGCCGGCGCCGGGGCTCACGAGGCCGAACAGCGCGCGCAGATCGGCGCGCGACGTCACGTCCGGGAAAGCGCGCTGCAACGCATCGCGCACGAGCCGTTGATAGTCGGCGCCTTCGATCGTCGATGGATCTCGCTGGCCGTCCGGATCGATCACGGCCGCGTCGAGCGTGAGGTCGAGCTGGATTCGCGTCTGCAGGATCGCCGTGTAGCCGTTGCCGATCAGCGTATAGAAGAAGAACGCGAGGAAACCGAGGCCGATCAATAAGGCCATGAGGCCGAGCGTGCGAAACACGCGCTCGTTGCGATAGCGGCGTCGAATGCCGCGCGCCACGATTTCCTTCACCGAATGCGTGGCGCCGTCACTCATACTGCTCTCGGTAGCGGCGCACGACGCGCAGCGCGACGATGTTCAAGGTCAGTGTCACGAGGAACAGCACGAGCCCGAGCGCGAACGCGGCAAGCGTCTTCGCGCTGTCGAACTCCTGATCGCCGGTCAGCAACATCACGATCTGCACCGTGACGGTCGTGACGGCTTCGAGGGGATTGACCGTGAGATTCGCGGCGAGGCCCGCGGCCATCACCACGATCATGGTTTCGCCAATCGCGCGCGACACCGCGAGCAGCACCGCGCCCACGATGCCGGGCAACGCCGCCGGGAAAACGACGAGGCGAATCGTCTCGGAGCGCGTGGCACCGAGCCCGTAGGAACCGTCGCGCAATGCTTGCGGCACGGCCGTGATCACGTCGTCCGACAGCGACGACACGAATGGAATGATCATGATCCCCATCACGAGCCCGGTCGCGAGCGCACTCTCCGATGCAACCTCGAGCCCCAGGCTCTCGCCGAAACCGCGCAGCAACGGCGCCACGGTCAACGCCGCGAAGTAGCCGTACACGACCGTGGGGATGCCGGCCAAGATCTCGAGCAACGGCTTCGCGTACGCGCGAAAGCGCCGGCTCGCATACTCGGACAGATAGATCGCCGACATGAGCCCCACCGGCACCGCAACGAGCATTGCGAGGCCGGAGATCAGCAGCGTTCCCGCGAACAGCGGCACGGCGCCGAACGCGCCCGACGAGCCGACCTGGTCCGCGCGAATCGCGGTCTGCGGGCTCCACGTCAACCCGAACAAGAACTCGATCGGCGAGACTTGCTGAAAAAACAGCAACGCCTCGAAGAACACTGAAAGAAAGATGCCGATCGTGGTCAGAATCGCGACCGACGAGCCCGCGATCAACAGATACTCGATCACACGCTCGACACGATTGCGTGCGCGGAACTCGGGGCGAATGCGTCGATACGCCCACACCAAAGCCGCGAGACCGAGCACGAGCACGGCCGCACTTGCCATCCTGCGGCTCGACGTGCGCAACGACGAATAACGCTCGGCGGCCGCCGCGACCTCCGGGCTCGCCGTCGTGCTCGCGATGTTGCCTTCGACGACGTTGCGTATGTCGTTGTAGATCAGCCCGAGCTCTGCTTCCGGCAATGCTCTCGTGGCTTCCGGCAGCGAGTCGATCACGGAACCGCGCAGCCACACCGGCTCGAACACCTGCCAGAGCACGAGCAGCGCGACCGCGGGCAGCGCGCACCAGAGCGCCACGTAGCCGCCGTGGTAGCCCGGCAGAGAATGGACACGGCGCGGTGCGGCGGCGAGGGCCCCAACGACCGCACGCTGCCGCCCGAGGTAGTAGGCGAACAGCGCGAGGCCGACGACCGCGATCAAGAGTGTCGTTGAAGGCACGCCGTGTCGCTACGTGGATGGACTCGGGGCCGCCCCGCAGCCGTCAGTGGCTGCCGAGATGCAACGGCGCAAGGCTCTGCGCTATGGCCTGAACTTTCGCCCGCTCCTCGGCGGGCAGCGGGATCAAGCCCTTGTCGGAAAGGTAGCCGAAATCGCCCCACGCCGAATCGCTCGTGAACTCGCGCAGATACTCGCGAATGCCGGGGATGACCTCGACATGCGCCGTCTTCACGTAGAAGAAGAGTGGGCGGGAGACCGGGTATGTGCCTTCCGCGATCGTGTCGAAGTCCGGCTCCACACCGCCGATCTTCGTGCCATGCACCTTGTCGGCGTTCTGCTCGAGGAAACTGTAGCCGAACACGCCGAGCGCGCGCGGATTCGACTCGAGCTTCTGCACGATCAGATTGTCGTTCTCGCCCATCTCGACGTACAGGTTGTCCGACCGCAGCGTGTGGCATGCAGCCAGATACTCGTCGCGCGGCAAGGCCGCAACCCAATCGAACGACTTGCAGCCGCCCTCCATGACGAGCTCGTTGAACGCGTCGCGTGTGCCTGACGTCGGCGGCGGGCCCAGGACTTCGATCGTGACGTTGGGCAGTGTCGATTTGATTTGCGACCACGTCTTGTACGGGTTCGCGACCAGCTTCTGCGTTCCCGCGGGATCCGGCACGTTTTTGGCGAGCGCGAGATAGATCTCACGCAACGTGACCTCGTACTGCGGTGCCGACTTCGCGTTCGCCAGCACGATGCCGTCGTAACCGATCTTGATCTCGACTATTTCAGTGACGCCGTTTTTCGCGCACGTCTCGACTTCGGTCGCCGTGATGCGGCGGGAGGAATTCGCGATGTCCGGATGCTCGACGCCGACGCCGCTGCAGAACGCCTTGAGGCCACCGCCGCTGCCGGTCGATTCGATCTTCGGCGTGTTGAACTTCGGGTTGCGACGACCGAACTGTTCCGCGACGACGGTGGCGAACGGGTAGACCGTGGATGAACCGACGACGCTGATGTAGTCTCGCACGGCCTGCGCGTGCCCGACTTGGGACGCAGCGGCGCCACACGCCGCGAGCAGCATGCATGCGAATTGACGAGTGCGCGGAGACTGCCGAGCCTTGATCCCCATGAATCCTCCTGGAGCGCGACGCGTTCGGGCGGCCGCGCGGTAGCATGACGCACCGTTTAGACTACGTAGTAAATGTTAAGGATTTATTGCAGCGAGCCCTGCGGCACAGCTCGAACACCGCACGTAAATCGCCTGCAACCCTATGAATCTTAGGCGTTCTCTGCACCCGACCGGCCGGAACCGCGAGGCGCGATGGATACGCTGAGCCTCGCACGCGAATTGATTCGCCGACCCTCTGTCTCTCCTGCGGATGCGGGATGCCAGGACCTGATCGCCGGGCTCCTCGTCGAGGCCGGTTTCAGTGCCGAGCGGTTGCGCTTCGGCGCCGTCGACAACCTCTGGGCTCGACGCGGCCGAACAGCACCCGCGCTCGTGTTCGCGGGCCACACCGATGTCGTGGCGGCGGGACCCACCGAGCAGTGGCGAGTCGACCCGTTCGCAGCCGCGGTCGAAGGCGACACTTTGATCGGCCGCGGTGCCGCCGACATGAAGGGCAGCCTTGCCGCGATGATCAACGCGTGCCGCCGATTCGCGGCGCGCTATCCGGATGCGAAGGGCTCGATCGGCCTGCTGATCACCAGCGACGAGGAAGGCGCCGCGGACGACGGCACGTTGAAAGTCATGGAGACGCTGGCCGCGCGCGGCGAAACGTTTCAATACTGCGTCGTCGGTGAGCCGTCGAGCGCGACGCGCTTGGGCGACACGGTCAGGATCGGACGGCGCGGCAGCTTGTCAGGGATCATGACGATCCGCGGCACGCAAGGTCACGTCGCGTATCCGCTGCAAGCCGAGAACCCGATGCACGCACTCGCGCGCTTCGTCACCGCGATCACGCGCGAGCCGATGGATTCGGGCAACGAGCACTTTCCGCCGACGACGTTTCAGATGGTGCACGTGCATTCCGACGCGGGCTCCGTCAACACCGTGCCCGGCGAGCTGAAGTGCCGCTTCAATTTCCGCTACTCGACCGTCTGGACGCACGAAAAATTGATGGCGCGCGTCGAGGGGCTGCTCGACGAGCTCAAGATCGACCGTGAGCTGCGGTGGAAGGTCGCGGGCATCCCGTTCCTGACGAAGCCGGGCCGGCTCACGACGGCGATTCAAGCCGCGGTTCGCGAAGCGACGGGGCTCGATCCGGAGCTGTCGACGAGCGGCGGGACGTCGGACGGGCGCTTCATCGCGCCGTACGGCATCGACGTCGTCGAGCTCGGGCCGATCAACGAGACGATCCACAAGGTCAACGAGGTCGTCTCGATCCGCGATCTCGAGCGCCTCGAGCAAATCTACTTCCGCGTCGCCGAGCTGCTCCTCCTCGAGAAGTGACGCGGTCGACGCGTGCGCGCCGTCGCGGGTACCGCTCGCCGTGAGGGGGCGCTGCCGAGACACGCCAGTAAGAGCGTTGCCCGGTGCGCAGTCCGGTGCACGGTTTCGGCTCAACCGAAAGTAGAGCGGTGCCTGTCGTCGGCTCAACCGAAGTGGTCCGCGGGAACCGAAGTGCCGGTGTTTCGGTTGAGCCGAAACCGTAACACCGGCACCTCTACGGAGCGACGCGTGACCAGTTCGCGCGGACGACGAGCGCGCCGAGCGCGACGAACCAGATGAAGACCCAGGCCGGCATCGAGAGGCCGAGGAACGTCCAGTTCACGACCGCGCACTCGCCCGAGCCCGTGAAGATCATGCGCAGGCCGCCGAGCCAGCCGAACGCGTCCATGAGGTAGTCGAAGCCGGGCCCGCATGCCGGCACCTCTGCCGGCGGCAGGTTCTGGATGCGGACGTGCCAGCCGGAGATGCCCATCCCCGTCAGCGCCGCGAGCGCGCCGAGCACCGCGTAAGCGCGCGCACCGGCGCCGACCGGCGCGTGCAGCGCTGCGGCCGCAAACACGAGCCCGAGCGCGATCATCGCCACACGCTGCAGGATGCAGAGCGGACAGGCTTCGAGCCCGACGATGTGCTGCGCATAGAGCGCGTAGCTCATGAGCCCGACGACCGCCACGGCGCCGAGCCCGTTCGCCACGCGGCGCGCGCGCCGCGTTTCGATCAAGACGTGCCCTCGACGCGGCGCACGCCCTGCTCGACCTCGGCCTCGATGTTCTTGACGCCGATATGGCGCACGTCCTTACCGTGCACCATGAAGATCACGTACTCGCAGATGTTCTTTGCGTGATCGCCGATGCGCTCGAGCGCGCGCGCCATCCACGTCATGTCCATCACGCGCGTGATCGTGCGCGGGTCTTCCATCATGAACGTGATGCCTTGGCGATAGATCGACTCGTACTCCTCGTCGACGGTGCTGTCGGCCTTCACGACCTCGAGCGCACCCTTCGTGTCGAGTCGCGCAAACGCGTTCAGCGCGCCGTGCACCATTTGCTTCACATGGCGCGCCAGGTTGCGTAGCTCGCGGTAATTCGTGGACGGCCGCTCGACGCTGGCAAGGCGCGCGGCGATCACGCCGATTTTCTCGGCTTCGTCGCCGATGCGCTCGAGATCCGTGATCGTCTTGATGATCGCGATGACGAGGCGCAGGTCGCCGGCCGCCGGAGCACGCGTCGCGAGAATGCGGCTGCACTCCTCGTCGATGCTGACCTCCATGCGATTGACCTTCTTGTCGTCCTCCGCAACCTGGAGACCGAGCTGACTGTCGGCGTCCGACAGCGCTTTGATCGCGCGGTCGAGCTGCTCCTCGACGAGCCCGCCCATCGACAGCACGGAGTTACGGACGCGCTCGAGGTCCTCGTTGAAGCGCCTCGAGATGTGATGACCGAGATCTTCGACTTCCATGCTCGCGTGTCCTCCGCTGCAACTATAGTACTGCCTGCACGGCAGTGCCGCGAACCACCACACGCTCCCTCGGGAACGTGCAACTGAACGTGCTGCCCTCGCCTTCACGACTGCGTATCCGCAGCTGACCCTCGTGACGCTGCAGTGCGTGCTTCACGATCGCGAGGCCGAGGCCGGTGCCGCCGCTCGCACGCGAGCGGCCGGGATCGACGCGGTAAAAGCGCTCCGTCACGCGCGGGATCTGCTCCTCGGGGATACCGATACCCGTGTCGATGACTTCGAAGACCGCGCCCAAGTCCTCCACGCGCCACACTACGCGCACGCTGCCGCCCACCGGCGTGAACCGCACCGCGTTGTTGACGAGGTTGTAGAAAATCGAGTGCAGCTCAGACTCCTTGCCGAGCAGCGCCGCGTCCGTTTCGAGCGCGAGCTGCACGGTGGGCCCCGGCCGACCCTGAAACTCGCCGACGATCGGCTTCAGCATGCCGACAACGTCGACGAAATCCTGCGGCGCGGCAGCTTCCGCCGACTCGAGCCGCGTGAGCTCGATCAGGTCGCGAAGGATCCGAGTCATGCGCTCCGCCTGGCGCCGCATCTCGGACACGGGCTCGCGCCACCCGGTGGGCATGTCGAGACCATCCGCGAGAGTGTCGAGGTAGCCGCTGATCACCGTGAGCGGCGAGCGCAACTCGTGCGAGGCGTTCGCGACGAAGTCGCGGCGCGTGCGCTCGACATTCTTCTCGCGCGTCACGTCGCGAATGATTGCGAGACGCTGCGCCTCGCCGTACGGGATGATCTGCACGTGCAGCCAACCCGACTCGTGCCGCGGCGATTCGACGGTCATGCCCTCGCCGGTCGGCGCCTTCAGATACGCGACGAAATCCGGGTGGCGCAGCAGGTTATCGATGCGATGACCGATATCCGTGGTCGGGTCCAAACCGAGCAACCTCGCGGCCGCGGGATTGAACCACATGATCTCGTGGTCCGAGTTCAGGATGATGCCGCCGTCGGACAGCGCGCCCGTGCTCTCGCGAACCTCGCGCAGCAACCGGTGATAGCGCTTCTTGCGGTTACGAGCCTTCGCACGCAACTTGCCGACGCGCGCGAAAATCTCGGCCCACAGCCCGCGCGTCTCGAACAACGGCACGCGGTGTTGGCCTTCGAAAGCACGGTCGAGCAGGTAAAGGTGCCGCAGCGTCCAGGCCACGTAGACGAGCAAGGCTCCGGCGAGCCACCAACCTGCTCCGCCGAACCACCAGCCCATCAGCAGCGCGCCGACGAGCAGGCCCGCGAGCGCAGCGAGTTGGGAGACCCAGCGACTCGGCAGCGTCACGACTGCCCGGACGAGAGCCGGTAACCCGCGCCGCGCACGGTGCGGATCAACCGATCGTTCCCATGCGGCGTGAGCGCCTTGCGCAGCCGGCGAATGTGCACATCGACGGTGCGCTCCTCGACGTAGACGTTGCCGCCCCAAACGCGATCGAGCAATTGCGCGCGGCTATAGACACGATCCGGATGGCGCAGGAAGAACTCGAGCAAGCGGTACTCCGTGGGACCGAGCGCGACCTCGGCGCCGTTCACGCTGACCTGATGGCTCGCGGAGTCGAGCTTCAAGCTGCCGGCCGTCACGACCTCGCCCTCGCCCGCCTCGCCGCGGCGCAACGCCGCGCGAATTCGCGCGAGCAGCTCGCGCGGCGCGAACGGCTTCACGATGTAGTCGTCGGCGCCTCCGTCGAGGCCCGTGACGCGATCGTCTTCCTCCGCGCGCGCGGTCAACATGATGACGGGAATTTCCTTGGTCTCGGGATCGCGCTTGAGCTGGCGCGTCAGCTCGAGCCCGCTGATGTCGGGCAACATCCAATCCATCAGCACGAGGTCGGGGCGCTGATCCGCGATCGCGGCACGCGCTTCGCGCGCATCCCCGGCGGGACACGCTTGATACCCGGCGCGGCCGAGATTGAAGCACACCATCTCGCGGATCGCGCGCTCATCCTCGACCACGAGGATTCTCCGTTGCGTCATCGTCGCCTCGCCGTCTCGTTCGCTTCGCGACATTGGACCGCGACAATATTACAGCCAGGTTACGACGTGCGCTTCCAGGCCGTTTCGCCGCGCAGATACACGGGCAGCGCGGCCGACGCCGCGACCGCGCGGCCCGCGCTAAAGTCACGCCGCGCTTGCGGAAACAGGTCGACGGCCGACGGCGTCAGGTCGAGCAACACGCGCGCGGCGGCCTTCGCTGCCGTCGCGAGCGCATCCGCGTGGCTCGCAAAGCCGTTGCCGACAGCCCACCAGCCCGACCCCTCCGGCACGGCGACGTCCTGCGGCGGCGACAAGCGTTCCGCGCCGACGATGCTGACCACGCCGGCGCGGCACTCCGTCTCCGCCGAGTAGACCTCGCCCATGTGAGCGTCGATGCAAACGAGGGCTCGCTCGCAGCCGTGCTCACGCCACACGCGCTCGGCGAGGCAGAGAAGGCTCGACACCGGCAGCACCGGGATAGCGTTCACGGCCGACAGGCCTTGCGCGACCGCGGCGCTGACCCTAAGGCCCGTGAACGATCCCGGCCCGCGGCCGAACGCGATGCCGGCGAGATCGGCGAGGCCGAGGCCGGCCTCTGCCAGTAGCTCGTCGGTGTGTTTGATCAATTGGTCGGTCTGCTCGCGCGGCGAGCCGATCTCGCGCACGAGCACGCCGGCGTTCGTCGCGAGCGCGACCGAGCCGATTGCAGCCGAGGTTTCGAGGCCGAGCAGATTCATACGGCTCGCGCGGCGGCCGGTTCCGCTGCAGGCTCGGCGAGGCTGCGCGCGAAGTCGAGCGCCGCGTCGAAATCCTCGAGGACCGGCATCGCGGGCAGGCTGCGCAGAAACGTCGCGCCATAGTTGCGGGTGCGCAGGCGCGGATCTCCGATCACGATCAACCCGCGGTCGTCGAAATCGCGAATCAGCCGCCCGACGCCTTGCTTCAACGCGAGCACCGCCTGCGGCAGCGACAGCTCGTTGAACGGATCGCCGCCTTCGCGGCGTATCGCTTCGGCTCGCGCCTGGATCAGCGGATCGCTCGGCACCGCGAACGGCAGCTTGTCGATCACGACGACTCGCAGCGCGCGCCCGCGCACGTCCACGCCCTGCCAGAAGCTGCCGGTGCCGAGCAGAATCGCGTTGCCGTCCGCGCGAAATTGGTTCAGGAGCTCGCTGCGCGAGCCATGGCCCTGCACGAGCACGGGGCCCGGCACAGGGTGGCCGGCGATCCACGTCTGCGCGCGCTGCAGTGCACGGTAGCTCGTGAACAACAGGAACGCCCCGCCCTGCGCCGCCTCGACGAGCGGCCAGATGGCCGCGAGCAGGTTCTCGACGTAGCGATCGTCGGCCGGATCCGGCAACCCCTGCGGCACGAAGATCCGCGCGTTGCGCTCGTAGTCGAATGGGCTCGGCAACACACCCTTCAGCGCACTCTTGAGGCCGATCCTGCGCAAGAAGTGCGAGAAGTCGTCGCCGACCGCAAGCGTCGCGGACGCGAAGACCCAAACACCGCTCTGCGCCTCGATACGCGCCGCGAGCGCAGTGCCTATATCGAGCGGCGTCCAATGCGCCGCGACGGCGTTACTGCCCAGGTCGAACCAGCGCAAGCCTTCGGTCGTGTCGGCGACGATGAGCTCGCGCAATCGCGCGGCGTACATGCCGCTGCGCTCCGCGCAGTTGCTTAAGGCCGCGCTGACCTCCGCGAGCGGTTCGAGATCTCGGCTCAGCGCTTCGAGCGCGGCGGAAGCGTCCGGCAACGCGTCGCGCAGAACCGCGGGCGCGGCGATCCACGGCGTGCGCCCACGCTCGCCGCGCCCAGCGCCGGACCGCACGGCGACAGTCGCGCGCGCGAGCGCGCTCAGTGAGCCATCGAGCTGCGCGAGCACACCCGCGCTGCGGGCCTCGGCGAACACGTCGCGCGCGAGCGCCTCGAGCTCGCGCGTGCCGATCGACCAGCCGAAGAATTGCTGCGCGATGTCGGGGAGCTGATGCGCTTCATCGACGATCACGGCATCCGTTCCGGGCAACAGCTCACCGAAGCCCGAATCTTTCAGCGACAGATCCGCGAGCAGCAAATGATGGTTCACGATCACGACGTCGGCCGCCTGCGCACGGCGGCGCGCCTCGGCCACGAAACAGCGATCGAAAAACGCGCACTCCCGTCCCAGGCAGTTCTCGACCGTGGACGTGACTTGCGCTTTCAGCGCTTGATCGTCCGCGAGATCCTCGAGCTCCGTCAGGTCACCGCTGTCGCTGCTCTGCCCCCACGCCGACAGCGCGCGTAGGGCTGCGAGCGTACCCGCGTCGCGCGTGCCGTCGTGCTCGGCCGCATCGAGCCGCTGCCAGCACAAGTAGTTGCTGCGTCCCTTCAGCACCGCGACTTGCATCGGCCGGCCGATCACGGCGCCGAGCAGCGGCAGGTCGCGGCTGAACAGCTGATCCTGGAGCGTGTGCGTGCCCGTCGAGATGATTGCGCGACGCTCGAGCAGCAGCACCGGCAACAGATACGCGAACGTCTTGCCGATGCCGGTGCCGGCCTCGATCACGGCATGGCGTCCCGAGGTCAACGCTTCGATGACGAGCGCGGCCATCTGCTCTTGCGCGGCGCGGTAGGTGAAGCCGGGTAGCCGCTCGGCGAGCGCCCCGTCGGCGGCGAAGACCTCGTCGAGGATCAACGCGGCACCGCGCGAAACCGCACGACCCCCGACGCGCCGACGTCGAGCGCAGCGTCGAGGATGAAGCGCACGTGTGTGTAGTCGGCGGCGGTGGCGGCGCGCAGCGAGCCGTCCGCGCCGGCGACCTTGAGCTCTGCGGGTTGCCCAAAGGTGCGCCCCTGATCCACCGAATACAGCACGTGACTACCGGAGCCGGTCGCGCTGCCCGCGACGTACGCGACGTCGGGAGGGACGGGACTCGTCACGCGCACGCCATCGACCATGTGGCCGCTCTCGTTCGTGAAGTGCACGCTCACGATCAGCTGGTCCGGCGTGAGATGCGACGGTGCCCGCGGCGACCTCGAGCGTCAGGCGATCGTCCGCCTCGACATTCGCGACGATGCGCTCGAGCACCGACGATACGATCATCCCGTTCGGCGGTGCGGACGGCGCTTGCGCCGCCGCGCCGCACGCGCACGCCCCAACCCAAACCGCACCGAACGCGGCTGCGACGGCGCGGCGCCGCGCGACCGAAAAAGCAATCCGGTTGTGGCTGTGCATAACTTCAGCAAGCCCATGACATAACAGGGATTTTTCTGCCAGTGAGCTGCGCGCGATTGGCTCTTTGAGACGGCGCGCAGGCTATACTATGCCGCTTCATTCCTCGAAGTACCCAAGGATCCATGGCCACGCGTCTCAAGAGTCTCCGCGACTGGGTTGCGGAAGTAGCCGAATTAACTAGCCCCGACCGAATTCACTGGTGCGACGGCACCGAGAAGGAGTATCGCAAGCTCCTCGATGAAATGCTCGATCAAGGCACGCTGCTCGAGCTGAATCAAGCCACATATCCCGGTTGTTACCTGCATCGGTCCGATCCCGAAGACGTCGCGCGCGTCGAGCACCTGACTTACGTCTGTACAGAGAACCAAGTCGACGCGGGCCCGAACAACAACTGGAAAGCGCCGGCCGAAGCTTTAGCCCTGATGAAGTCGTGCTTCGAGGGCGCGATGCGCGGCCGAACGATGTACGTGATCCCGTATTGCATGGGGCCGATCGACTCTCCGTACGCGCGCTGCGGTGTCGAGATCACCGACAGCGCATACGTCGTCGCGAACATGTACTTGATGACGCGGATCGGCAAACCGGCGCTGAAACGTATCGAGAAAGACAAGAGCTTCGTCAAAGGATTG
Source organism: uncultured Gammaproteobacteria bacterium (assembly GCA_963741255.1). Classification (GTDB taxonomy): domain Bacteria; phylum Pseudomonadota; class Gammaproteobacteria; order Steroidobacterales; family Rariloculaceae; genus FEN-1219. Next base: position 208,392 of record CAVUHM010000010.1, read on the forward strand.
CACTCGATCGGCGAGCTCGACCCCCAGCGCCGCTACATCGTGCACTTCCCCGAGGAGCTCACGATCATGAGCTACGGCTCGGGCTACGGCGGCAACGCGCTGCTCGGCAAGAAGTGTCATGCGCTTCGCATCGCGAGCTACCAGGCGCGCACCGAAGGCTGGCTCGCCGAGCACATGCTGATCGTCGGAGTCGAGAGCCCGGCCGGCGAGGTTCACTATCTCGCGTGCGCGTTCCCATCGGCGTGCGGCAAGACGAATCTCGCGATGTTGATTCCGCCCGCAAGCCAGAAAGGCTGGAAGGTGTGGACGCTCGGCGACGACATCGCCTGGATGCATCTCGACGACAACGGTCAGCTGCGCGCGATCAACCCGGAAGCCGGTTACTTCGGCGTCGTGCCGGGCACGAACCCGCAGACGAACCGCAACGCGTACGACATGATCGGCAAGGACACGATCTTCACGAACGTCGGCGTAACTTCCGGCAACGACCCTTGGTGGGAAGAGAAGAACAGCGGCGAGCCGGCGATCGATTGGAAAGGCAACGCGTACGCAAAGGCGAACGGCCCGGCCGCTCACCCTAACGCGCGCTTCACGGTAGCCGCGAAGCAGAACCCGAGCTACTCGAAGCTTGCCGAGGCCCCGGAAGGCGTGCCGATTTCGGCCCTCGTGTTCGGCGGCCGGCGCCGCGAGCTGGCGCCGCTCGTGTACCAGGCAAAGAGCTGGGGGCACGGCGTGCTCGTCGGCGCGAGCGTGGCTTCGGAAACGACTGCAGCCGCGACCGGCAAGGTCGGCGTCGTGCGCCGCGATCCGATGGCGATGAAGCCGTTTTGCGGCTACAACTACGGCGACTACTGGGCGCACTGGCTCTCGTTCGGCCGGCGCTCGAGCAAGCTCCCGAAGATCTTCCACGTGAACTGGTTCCGGCGCGACGCCGCCGGGAAGTTCCTGTGGCCGGGCTTCGGCGAGAACCTGCGCGTGCTGCGTTGGATCATCGACCGCTGCGAAGGGCGCGTGGACGCCGTCGAGAAGCCGATCGGGTTCCTGCCGAAGCCCGGCGACCTCGATCTCAAGGGCGCGCGACGTGTCGGAGGGGACGCTGTCGCAGCTGCTCGCGGTCGACTCCGACCAGTGGCGCAAGGAGATGGCCAGCATCGGCGAATACTTCGCGGAGTTCGGCGATCGCCTACCGGCGGAACTGAAAGCCGAGCACGAGAAAGTGGTGCGCGAGCTCGGCTGAGCCCCGCCTACTCTTCGACGACGAAGTGGACGGCCAACGCCGTCCCGGGCTGCGCGACGCGGCCGAGCCCGATCACGCCTTCGCCCGTGAGCGGCGTGCTGTCGCGGCGGACGAAGATCTCCTCGCCCGAGGCCGTCTGAACGAACGTGCCGTTCGTGCTCTCGTCGACGAGCGTGAACTTGTCGCGGCTCGCTTCGACGCGCGCGTGGACGCGCGAGATCAGGTTGCCCTTCACGACGACATCGTTGTCCTCGGCGCGACCGAGTGTCGCGCTCTTGCGGCCTTCCCCGACCGTGACCTCGCGCCCCTGGTAACGCAAGCTCAGGCGCTTCGTCCGGCTGGCCCTGCTCCTGCCCTGCCCGACCGTGGGCAGCATGCTCGTCGCTTCTTCGGGCTGCCACAGGACCTCGAACAGAATGACCTCGTCCGCCTTGCCGCGCACGGTCGCGATGTCGATCTGCCGCGTCATGGCTTGCCAGTCGCCGGACAACCGCTGGACCGTCGCCAGCGTCGTGATGATCTGCTTGGCCTTCGCTTGGCTCGTCATGCGATTCGCCGTGTGCACGGCCGAGCCGAAGATGTCGCGCTGCTCCTGCACCACGGGACCGAAGTGACAGCCGATCCGGATAGCGACATGACCGTTCGCGTGATCGAGGTCCGCATCGGCCGAGATGCGCTCTTGCATCCGGCGCGCGGCATTCATCGCGTCGTCGGCTGTCGGGAAGGTCGACATGACCTCGTCGCCCATCGTCTTGATCACGGTGCCCTGATGGGCTTCCGTTGCCTCGCGCATGATCTCGAGGCAGCGCGCCACCATCGGGCGCGCTTTGGCATCGCCGAGCTGTTCGTATAGGGGCGTGCTGCCCACCACGTCGGCGAACAGGATTGCGACCTCTACATCCTTACCCATGGCTTCCTTCGAGTGCGCCTCGGAGCCGCCGCGATTATACGCCAGGACCGGGCTATTTCTCCGCGACCAGATACGCGATCCAGGCGAGATCCGCCTCGCCCGTCGCATGCTCCTTGAATTCGCCGTTGCCGCCGCCCTCGCCGTCGTCGCCTTCCCAGTACACGCGTACGCTCGAGAACCCGGCCTCGAGCAGCAGCTCGCGCAGCTCAGGCAGCGTCCACAGTCGCCAGTCGTACGTGAACGCGCGCTTGATCTTCGATCCGTCGGGAAATTTGAAATGAATGTGGCACAGGATGCGGCTCGTGACGGGCTCGAATTGAGCTTGCTCCCAGACGTACGTGAAGCCGTCGATCTTGGTCTTCTCCTTCATGAGGTCGGACGCCTCGGGGCCGCCGAATGCGTCGAGGAAGAACACCCCATCGTCGTTCAGCGCCTCGCGGACGCGCGCGAAGTACTTCCGCATCTCGTCGCGCGTCTTGAAACAAAAGTAACTGAAGTTGAACGCACCGACGATGTCCACGCGGTCGGTAGCTACGGTGCGCACGTCAGCGTTCTTGAGCTTGACTCGCGCCCTTGCGTCTTCCGGCAATCGCGCGAGGCGATTGCGCCGGCCCCAATCGAGCACTTCTGGATCGAGATCGACACCGATCGCGTGCCGGCGCGCTCCGCCGCGCACCCATTCGCAAGCAAGGCTCGCGGTGCCGCAAAAATCCTCGCGCAGGCTCGACGCATCGCGGCCGCGCAACGCGCGAAACGTGTCGCGCAAGAACTCGACCTCGAGATCGACGGCTTGAACCGAACGCTCGTACAGATCGTGGATGTCGGCCTTGTCGGCCATCGTGGCCGATAGTTTGCTCTTCGCCGTGCGCTGCCACGTCTTTCTCCTCGATGGAATCGATGTGACGGTTGCGGTTGAACCGAGTGCCGGTGTTCGGTTAAGCCGAAACCGTAACACCGGCACCTAGTGCGCGCATGAGTCCGCGCAGCTCGTCGAGACCCCGGCTGCCTTCCGCGAGCTCCCCGAGCTCGCGCCGCCAGCGCCGGCCGCCCGCGCGACCGCTGCGCATGCCGAGCAAATGACGCGTCATGGCCTTGAGCGGCGCGCCGCCCTCGAGCTCGCGCGCCACGTAGCGCTCGAACGCCGCCAGCACGTCGCCCTCGGCCGGAACGCGCCCGTCGTAGAGCCGCGCATCGAGACGTGCGAGCAACCACGAGTCTTGGTACGCGGCGCGGCCGATCATCACGCCATCCACGTGCGCGAGTTGCGCGACGCTCTCTTCGAGCGTGACGAATCCGCCGTTGATCACGACGGTGAGTGCAGCAAACTCTCTCTTCAACCGTTGCACGCGACCGTAGTCGAGCGGCGGAATCTCGCGATTCTGCTTCGGGCTCAAGCCGCTGAGCCACGCCTTGCGCGCATGCACGATGAACGTATCGCAGCCGGCCGCCGCGACCTCGCCGACGAAATCGCGCACGAACTCGTACGAATCGTGATCATCGACGCCGAGTCGCGTTTTCACGGTGACGGGGATGTCGACCGCGGCGCGCATCGCGCCGACGCACTCGGCCACGCGCTTCGGCTCGAGCATCAGGCGCGCGCCGAAACAACCCGCTTGCACGCGATCGCTGGGGCAGCCGACGTTCAAGTTGATCTCGTCGTAGCCCGCGGCGTCGCCGAGCCGCGCCGCGGCCGCAAGCTCGTCGGGCTCCGCGCCGCCGAGCTGCAGCGCGACGGGATGCTCGGCCGCATCGAACTCGAGCAGCCGCGCGGCATCGCCGCGCACGAGCGCGCGCGCCGTGATCATCTCGGTGTAGAGGCGCGCGTGCGGCGCCAGCAGTCGCAGCAAGTACCGCAAATGCCGGTCCGTCCGATCCATCATCGGCGCGACACACAGTCGATGCGTTGTAATGACGGTTTGCATAATGGGTGCCTTCTCGGCAGCCGCATGACCGTAGGTCGCAGAGTGCCGCCGCCGTGTGAGGGCCCTCCCGAGACGCGCTGCGCACAGGGCTCGGCTGCGCAGCCGATCCCTGGGCGCAGACGGTCTCGGGAGGGCCCTCACACGTCGACGGCACTCATCTGGACAGTCTAGGGCTGCCGAGAAGGCACCCATTATGCAAGCGCGCCGACGCGCGGGCTAGGCTCGGATTTTGCGGACGTTCGACGCGCGCACGGGCAGCTCGGAGACCGACTGCGGCACCGCGATGAAGAAGCCCTGCGCGAACGACACGCCGAGCTCGCCGAGCCGCTTCATCACGTCGCGACTCTCGACGCGTTCCGCGATCGCCTGAATCTTGAACGCGCGCGCCATGCGCGCAATCGACTCGACGACGCACTCGTCCGCGCCGTCGCGCAGCACGTTGCGCACGAACTGCCCGTCGATCTTCACATAGTCGACCGGCAAGTTTTTCAGATACGTCAGCGACGACAAGCCCGTGCCGAAATCGTCGAGCGAGAAGCGGCAGCCGCGCGACTTCAGCGCGCGCATGAACGAGATCACGCGATCCAGGTTCGCGATCGCCGCCGTCTCCGTGATCTCGAAGCAGATCGCACCCGGTCCGATGCCGGCGCCCGTGAGCTCGTCGAGCACGAAGTCCAGGAAGCGTGCATCGTTCAGCGTCGTGCCCGACAGGTTGATCGCCAACGTATACGGCGTGGTTCCCGGCGCACCGCGATACGCGAGCGTCTCGAACGTGTGGCTCACGACCCAGCGATCGAGCCCCGGCATCAGGTTGTAACGCTCCGCGGCGGGGATGAACGAGTCCGGCGCGACGATCTCGCCGCGTTCGTCGCGCATCCGCAGCAGCAGCTCGTAATGCGGCCAATGGTCCGGTTGCGGGCTGATCGGCACGATCGGCTGAAAGAACAGCTCGAAGCGTTCCTCCTCGAGCGCGCGATTGATACGCGCGACCCACAGCATTTCCTGATGACGCTCGGCCGCGTCGCCTTCCTCGTACACGTGAATGCGGTTGCGCCCATGATCCTTCGCGACGTAGCACGCGACGTCGGCGGCGCTCATCACGGTGCCGACGCTCTCGCTGGCCGCATCCACGGGCACGATGCCGATGCTGACGCCGATCTGCAGCGCGTTGTCGCGCCACGCGAAGCGAAACGCGGCGATGGCCTCGCGCAGCGACTCCGCGAGCTCGCTCGCTGCCTTGATGTCGCAGTTGCCGAGCAGCACCGCGAACTCGTCGCCGCCCAAGCGGGCGAGCGCCCCCGTTTTCGGCACGCGCGCGCGCAACAGCTCGCCGAGCTGCCGCAGAAGCAAGTCGCCGGCGGTGTGGCCGCAGGTGTCGTTGACGACCTTGAACTGATCGAGATCGAGATACATCAGCGCGGCCTGCCTGCCTGGCTCCGCCTTGACGCCGGCCAGCACGGTCGACAATCGCTCCTCGAGCTCGCGGCGATTGATGAAGCCGGTCAGCGGGTCGTGGCTCGCGAGGTACGCGAGCCTCCGATGCAGCTGGCGCTCCTGGCGCACATCGTGGAACACCATCACGGCACCGACGACTTGCCCATTGCGATCTTGAATCGGCGCCGCGGAATCCTGGATCGCGATCGTGGATCCGTCTCGCGCGGCGAGCACGACGTTGTCCGTCAACGTCACGACGCGCCCTTCCTTCAGGCAGCGCATCACGGGATTTGCAACGGCCTCGCCGGTCGTCTCATCGTTCAGCGTGATGATCGACTCGATCGGCATGCCCTCGGCTTCGCGCGCCTCCCAACCCGTGAGCTGCTCGGCAACCGGGTTCAAGTATTCGACGTTGCCGCGCGCATCCGTGGTCACGACTGCGTCGCCGATCGACTGCAGCGTTACCTGCGCGCGCTCCTTCTCGTTGAACAGCGCGCGCTCGGCGGCCTTGCGCTGGGTGATGTCCGTGATCGTGCCTTCGAAATACAGCGGCTGCCCGTCACCGCTCACGACGAGCCGCGAATTCTCGATCACGACGAGGACGCGGCCGTTGCGCGCGCGCAGTTGATACTCGAAATGCCGCACGCGGCCGTAGCTTTTCAGCTCGCTGATCAGACGCGCGCGCTCCTTCGGATCCACGAAGAAGTCCGCGACGTTGCGCCTGTTCAGCTCGGCGGGATCGTCGAAGCCGAGCATCTGCGCCAACGCAGGGTTTGCCGACAGCAACAGACCGTCCGGCGTCGCCTGATACACGCCGTCGACGACGTTGTCGAACAGCGCGCGGAAGCGGCTCTCGCTCTCGCGGACCGCGGTCTCGTCCTGCTTGCGCCGAATCGCGATGCCGGCGAGCTGAGTCAAGCGCGTGACGAGGTCCAGCTCGGCCGTATTCGGGCTACGGACCGCATCGAAATACAGCGCGAGCGTGCCGTGCACGCGCTCTCCCGCAGTGATGATCGGCGTCGAGCAGCAGGCGCGAATGTCGTTCGGCTCGGCGATGTCGGCGAGCTCGGCCCACAGCGGATCGCGTCGAGATGTCGCGCACGACGACCTGGCGCCCGAGCGACGCCGCGACTCCGCACGACCCGGCGCGCAACCCTACCGGCAAGCGCGCCAAACGCTCCGTGACCGCGGTCGCGAGGCCGGCCGCGGCTGCCAGCGTGAGCTCGCCCGTGCCGGCGTCGAGCAACTGAATCGTGGCCGCGACCGTCGGATGCAGCTGCTCGATCAGACGCACGACGGCCAGCAGCGTCTTCTCGAGCGGGGCATTCGCTGCGACGAGCTCGAGCACGCGCCGCTCGCCGTACGCGAGCGTGTCCGCCTGACGCCGCGCGCTGATGTCGATGATGCTGGCGCGAATCAAGCGTTGCTTCGACGACGGCAGCCGAATGAAGCGGACCTCGCAGGGAAATTCCTGGCCCTGACCGTCGCGATGCAGCCACTCGAACACGGGCCGCGCGCCGCGCAACGTGCGCTCGATGTAGCTCAAGTGCAGGCCACTCGACTGCAGCCCGTCGCTTTGGAAATCCGGCGACAACGCCGCCGGCCCGACGCGCAGCAGATCGTCGAGCGACAGCTTGAACAGCTTCACGGCATTGTCGTTGGCATCGACGAACACGTTGCGGTCGACGTCGAGCACGACGATCGCCTCGGGCGCGTTCTCGACGAGCGCGCGATAACGCGCTTCGCTCTCGCGCAACGCCTGCTCGTCCTGCAGCCGCTCGGTCACGTCGCGCATGCAGAGCACGAAGCACGCACGCGGGTCGTGAGCGCGGCTCACCGTGACCTCGACGGTCAACGCGCGCCCGTCGCTCGGTTGCGCTTCGATCAACTCCGGCACGGCGTCCACGAACGTGTCGGCGACACGATCGGCGAGCGATTCGAGCGTCGGTCGCGCCGGCTGAAGCTGAGGAAAAAACTCGCCGATCTCGTGCCCCACCAACCGTTCGACCTTCGTGTCGAGCAGGCGTGCCGCGGCCGCATTGGCCTCTTCAATGATGCCGTCGAGATCGACCGTGAGGATCGGATCCTTGACGTTGTCGAGAATCGGGTGCAGGACCACCGGCGTTTCGGGCGGATCCGGCGGCTCATCGCTCGTGAGGATCCGCCACAGCTCGTCGCGCACCGATGGGCCCTCGAGGGCTTCGGCGATTCTGCGCTTGAGGCGATCCTTCGCCATGGTGAGTCCTATTCGCGAGGGGCTCGCGAATTCACTACTTAATATAGGAACGGCCGCACAGTAGCCGCCGTGACTCAACTCTCGTTTGGGAACCGGCTAGGGGGTCTCGCGTACCGGGAGTGCGATCAGCGTCTCGGAATTGCCGTGCTCGGCCGGCTCGGCGGCGATCGGCGGCGCGCCTCGCAACGCGATCGCGACGCTGCGCGCTTGCGGCAGACCGTCGACGTCACCAGCGACGGTCACGTTCAGATACCCCGCGTCGACCGCGAGCGGCACGATCGTGACGCTCCACGTGAAAGTGGAGTCGCCGCTCGCGAGCAACGTCGGCGCGGTCACCAGCACCGCGTCGGGTCGACTCGCGGTGGCCTCGAGCCGCAGCGCGTCGGTGCTTCCCGAGACGCGTGCCGAAATCGTGATCGTCAACGACACGCCCACCGCCGGCTGCGCGTCCAGGTGGTACTCGACCGCGATCGGCCCCGTCGGCTTTACGGGGAACTCCGCGCGCGCGGGCGAACGCGTTTCCGCAAGCTCACGCGGAGCCGCGCTCGACAGCGCCGGCCAGACACCGATGCAGATTGCGGCGATCAAGACAGCACGGTCGCTCATCGCGTCACCGTGACGGAGAAACAGGTTCGGCCGATCGGCGGCTCGGTATCGTCCAAGGCGTTCGTGTTCGTCCATTCGTAGACCTCGAGCACGTAGTCGCCGACCTGCAACGTCGGCGTGAAGGTCTCGACACATTCCTGCGGCGTATTGACCGCGCACAACGGCGGCCGCGCCTCCTCGGAGATGATGACGGGGCCGCCGCCCGACAGCAGCCGCAGGTCCGGATCCGCGGGTGCGTTCAGCGGCGCCACGGCCCGCGCGGTCACGACGTGTTGGCCCGCCGAGCTGACCGCGAACTGCACCAGCCGCCGCGACGCGAGCTTGTTCTCCGCGCCCGACAACGCGCTCGTGTAGTCGTCGAGGCTGCACACGGTCACGGGCGGGCCGCCGACCGTGAGCGAGCTGTACACGCTGTTGAAATCGGCGAGCACTTGCTGTGGCGTGCGGCCCGTCGGCACACCGAAGTTCGTCTGGCCCGTGCCGTAGTCGTCGGTCACGGTCGCGATTCGTTGCGCTCCCGTCAGCACGTCGATCTGCGGCTGGTCCGCGGGGCGCGTGCGGCGCAGCGCATTCACGAGCGGGAACACGCTGATCTGCGCGCGTGTCGCGCGATGCGGCCCGGTCAGCGCGGCCCAGAGGGGGCCGAAGCCCAGCGCCAAGTTGTCGACATCGGTGGTGGCCGGCAGCGTGTCGGCGTTACTGTCGTAGAAATCGTAGAGCAACGACTGCAGCGACTCTTCGTTGAACCAGCCCGGGTTCGGGTTCACGCGAGTCGGCCGCTGCTCGAGATCGAAGCTGAAGCTCTGCCCCTGTCCGGAGCCGAACGCGTCGGTATAGACGGGCTGCCCCGTCGCCATCGCCGCGAACGCGTTACCCCACGCCTCGCCGAACGCAAGCCGAATGTCGAGCTGGTCCGTGATCGTGTGCGGCCCGCCGATGCTGTCCGAGCGCGAGAAGCGATGCTCGAGATAGTGGCCGAACTCGTGCGCGATCACGTGGCGATCGTATTCGTCCGTGTCCTGATTCACGGCGCCGACCAGGAAAATGCCGGCGTCCGGCCGATACCGTGTCGAGCCGATTTCGCCGGGCGCGGTGCCGTCGACCGGCACGTTCTGCGTGCTCCAGTGAAGCGCAAGCGCCGGGAACGCGGTGCTCGGGGCCGCCGTCATCACGAGCTGCACGGCGTCGTAGACGACATCCAAGATCGCGAACGGGGCCGCGGAGCGTGTGGCCGTGTAGGCCGTGCCGCCCCAGCCCGAGGCGGCGTGCAGGTTCCGCGTGACTGCGGCGCCGCCGGTGTTGAACGCCGTTCCCGCGAGCGTATACAGCGCGTTGCCGTTCACGTTGTCGACGACGCGGAAATCCCAGCTCGGCGCCCCGACCCTGATCATCTCGGCGCGCACGCGCAGTGACACTTCGATGTTCTGATCGACCGTGAACGAGTAATTGCCCTGCGCGTCCGTCGTCGACGCTCGCGGCGACGCGCGCCGTTGCGCAGCAGCTCGACGGTCACGCCGCGCGCGGGCCGCGCGACACGGTGGCCGTATAGCTCAACCCGCGGCCTGGCACGACCGGAACCCAGTCGAAAGTGATTTGGCCGCTCAAGACCACGGTCGACGGCGCGGGATCGCTATCGCCGCTGCTGCTGCCGCCGCACGCCGCGAGCGCAAGTGATAGGACCAGAAGGCTGCCGACGCGAAGCATGGGGGCGATCCTAACCGCGGGCGCCCACCGCTAAACAGTGTCTCAGTCTCACGACGGCACGTTACTCGGCGAGGCCGACGGCTTAGCCCTGCTAACGAGCCGGAAGTCGCCAAAGTGCGACTTCAGTCCGGGTCACCCCTAGGGGAACTGCTAAACTCTTGGGTCGAGATTATGTCGCCCTGTTAACCCTATGACTGGAAAAACAATTCTCGTCACCGGCGGCGCGGGCTACATCGGCTCGCACGTCGTGCGGCAGCTCGGCGAGGCCGGTGAGAAGGTCGTGGTGCTCGACGATTTATCCACGGGATTTCGCCAGGCCGTGCTGCACGGCGAGCTCGTCGTCGGCAATACGGGCGATCCGACCTGTCTCGCGAAGCTTTTCGGGCAGCACGACATCGACACCGTCATGCACTTCGCTGCTCACACCGTCGTGCCGGAATCCGTCGCTAACCCTTTGAAGTACTACGGCAACAACACCTGCGCGAGCCGCACGCTGCTCGAACATTCGCTGCGCGCCGGCGTGAAGCACGTGGTGTTCTCGTCGACGGCCGCCGTCTACGGGATCCCGCGCGACGGCGAAGCCTCCGAGGACACGCCGACGCAACCGATCAACGCGTACGGGACGTCGAAGCTGATGACGGAATGGATGCTGCGCGACGTGGCCGCCGTCAATCCACTGCGCTACGTCGCGCTGCGATACTTCAACGTGGCCGGATCCGATCCCGGCGGCCGCATCGGCCAATCGACGCCGAAGGCGACGCTTTTGACGAAGGTCGCGTGCGAAGTCGCGGTCGGAAAACGCCCGTATGTTTCGATCTTCGGCACGGACTATCCGACGCCGGATGGCACCGGTGTCCGCGACTACATTCACGTCGAGGACCTCGCCGACGCCCACCTGAAAGCCCTGGCCTACTTGCGCAAGAGCGGCGAATCCACCGACATTGAACTGCGGCTACGGCCGCGGCTATAGCGTCCGGGAGTTGCTCGACACCGTCGAGCGAGTCGCGGGACACCGCATAGCCAAGAGAGAGGAGCCCCGGCGCGCCGGCGATCCTCCTACGTTGGTCGCCCGGGCTTCGAGAATTCGAGCCACGCTCGGCTGGCAGCCGCGGCACGACGACCTCACCAAAATCGTAGCGACATCGCTGGAATGGGAACGAAAACTCGCGCAAGGGCATTGGGGCTCGTGAGACCCGTGGAGCTCACCGCATGAAGCTGCGGCGGCCGCGAACGCTGCTCGGCATGGTGCTGATGGGCCTCGCGTTCGTCACCGTGCCTCTGTTGATCGCGGTCGGCAATGCGATGCTGGAGCTCGGCCAGCTCGCCAAGGAAAGCGAGCTCGTGCTCGCGGACAGCGCCACCGCGACGCTCGAGAACGGCCGGCTCGCGAACCTGCTGAATCGCATGGAGCGTAGCGCGCGCCAGTACTACGAGATTCAGGCCGGCGACCTCCTGACGTTCTACGACAACGACCAGGCCGCGTTCGAGATGAGCGTCTCGGCGCTGCGTTCGCTGCCGAACGACGCCGCGATCGGCGAGCAGCTCGCGCGCCTGACGACGGTATCGAGAGACGTGCACCGCACGCTGCGCGGTGGTCCGACGCAGGCAGCGCTCGACAAGATGCTCGTGGGTTTCAGCACGCTGACCGAGACGACGCGCGCGGTCGCCGACGGCATGCGCGCGAAAATCAGCGACCGCTTCGCAATGCTGCAAGAGGACACGCGCTCGGCGCAGCAGGAGCTCGGGTGGCTCGCGGCCGCGTTGATCCCCGGCACGCTCGTGCTGATCGGCTTGTTCCTGCTGCGTCGTCGGTCGGCCGATGCGGCAGATCGACCGAGCGATTCGCGAGCTCGGCGAAGGCGATTTCAGCAGTCCTATCGCGGTGAGCGGCCCGAACGACATCGAGACGCTGGGCCGCCAGCTCGAGTGGCTGCGCCACCGGCTCAAGGAGTCGACGGACGAGAAGAACAAGTTCCTGCGCCACATGTCGCACGAGCTCAAGACGCCTCTCGCGAACATTCGCGAAGGAACCGAGCTCTTGCTCGACGGCTCCGTCGGCGAGCTCGACATATCAACAGCAAGAAGTCACGGGCATCCTCCGCGACAACGGCATCAAGCTGCAGAAGCTCATCGAGAACCTGTTGACGTTCAGCGCTTGGCAAACGCACACGGCGGCGCTCGAGCTCACGGAGTTCGAGTTGAAGCCGATGGTGTTCGGCGTGCTCGCCCAGCATCGGCTCGTGATCTCGAACAAGAAGATCAAGCTCAAGATCGCGGTCAGCCCGATCACGGTGCGCGCCGACGAGGGCAAGCTCAAGCTCGTGCTCGAGAACCTGCTGAGCAACGCGATCAAGTTCACGCCGAGCGGCGGCACGATACACGTCGGCGCCGGCATGCAAGACGACGATCTCGTCATCGACGTGCAGCGACAGCGGTCCCGGCGTGCACCCCGACGACGGCGATCGGATCTTCGAGGCGTTCTACCAAGGCCGCCGCCCGCAAGGTGGCCCCGTCGGCGGCACCGGCATCGGCTTGTCGGTCGTCGCCGAGTGCGTGCAGGCGCACGGCGGGTCCGTGCAGCTGCTGCGCGAGGACGATCCCGGCGCGCACTTCCGGGTGCGGCTGCCGTTGCGGCGCGCCGCCGACAAGCACTTGCGGGCGGTGGCGAATGGCTAATCGCAACCTACTGCTGCTCGCTGCGGTGCTCGTCGGATGCGCCTCCACGGATCGCGCCGCCGACGACCGTTCCACGGCGGCTGCGAACGCGCCCGCGACGACGCCATCGACCGCGCTCCGATGCGCTGGCCGTGTACCTGGACCCGCTGCAGGACGCTGCTCGAAGGCGACGCGGTGACGCAAGCCGATGTGTTCCGCGGCATTGCTGCGGCGGCCGATGCGGCGCCGACGACGACGAACCGTCTGCGCTTCGCGCTCGCGCTCGCGACCCCGGCGCACCCGGGCACGAACACGGCGGAAGCGCAGCGGCTCTTGAGCGAGCTGCTCGCGAGCGGCGACGCGCTGCTGCCCGAAGAGCAAGTTCTGGCACTGATTCACTTGAAGGATGTGGAACAAAGGTTGATCCTCGACGCCGAGGCGACCCGGCTGCAACAGGCCGCCGCCGCGGCTGCCGCGCAACGCAACGACCGCAGCACGCAGCAGCTCCAAGCGGCACTCGAGGAGAACCGACAGCTGCGATTGGCATTGGACGAGGCCCGCGCCAAGCTCGACGCCATTACCAATATCGAGCGATCGATCAGGGAACGAGAAAATGATTCAGATCCACAGTAGTAAGCCAGCGATCCAGGAACCCCCGCGCGGACGCATCCTGCTCGTCGACGACGACCCGGGATTGCTGCGCCTCCTAAGCATCCGCTTGCGGGCCGAGCACTACGACGTCGAAGCCGTCGAGAGCGCGGCCGAAGCGCTCGCGGCACTGTCGCGGTTTCGGCCGGATCTCGTCGTGACCGACCTGCGCATGGAGAACATGGACGGCATCGCGCTGCTGAAGGAGATTCAGCGCCAGCGGCCCGGGCTCTGCGTGCTGTTGCTGACCGCGCACGGCACGATCCCCGATGCCGTCGAGGCGACGCAGAGCGGCGCGTTCGGCTTCCTGACGAAGCCCGTCGACAAGCAGCAGCTGCTCGAGTACGTCGAGCGCGCGATGAAGGTTTCGGGCACGCCGAAGAGCAGCGACGAGTGGAGCGCCGAGATCATCACGCGCAGCCCCGCGATGGAGGCTTGCCTCCAGCAGGCGCGCATGGTCGCGAACACGGATACGCGCGTGCTGATCACGGGCGAGTCCGGCACCGGCAAGGAGCTGCTGGCGCGCGCGATTCACCGCGCGAGCGCGCGCAAGGATCAGCCGTTCGTCGCGATCAACTGCAGCGCGATGGCCGAGAACCTGCTCGAGTCCGAGCTGTTCGGCCACGTGAAAGGCGCGTTCACGGGCGCCGACCGCACGCACAAGGGTTTGTTCCAGGCCGCGCACGGCGGCACGCTGCTGCTCGACGAGATCGGCGACATGCCGATGCGCCTGCAGGTGAAGCTGCTGCGCGTGCTCCAAGAGGAGCAGGTCCGGCCGGTCGGCGCGACGGAGCCGATCAAGGTCGACACGCGCGTGATCTCGGCCACGCATCAGGATCTCAAGGACCTGATCGCCAAGGGCACGTTCCGCGAGGACCTGTACTACCGGCTCAACGTCGTGAACATCCAGCTGCCGGCGCTGCGCGAGCGGCGCGAGGACATTCCGCTGCTGATCGAGCATTTCCTGCGGCAGATCTCGAGCGAGGGCAGCCAGGAGCGCAAGGTGTACGCGCCGGAGGCCGTCGAGCTGCTCGTCGCGAGCCAGTGGCCCGGCAACATTCGCCAGCTCTACAACGTCGTGCGGCAGAACGTCGCGCTGTCGCCGACGCGCGTGATCTCGACGGAGCAGGTGCGCAGCGCGCTCGGCGAGCAAGCGAACGCGCTGCCGTCGTTCTCGGAAGCGCGCGACGAGTTCACGCGCAATTACCTCTCGCAGCTGCTGCAGATCACCGGCGGCAACGTGAGCCAGGCCGCGCGGCTCGCGAAGCGCAATCGCACGGATTTCTACAAGCTGCTCGGGCGGCATCAGCTGAATGCCGAGCAGTTCAAGGACGGGCGCTAAGGTGCCGGTGTTACGGTTTCGGTTCAACCGAAGTGCCGGTGCTTCGGTTGAACCGAAACCGCAACACCGGCACCTCACCGCTCTCGGCTACGGCGCGGCGGCGGGCTGCTCCGGGACGGGCGGCTCGGCATCCTCTGCGCGGATAGCGTATTTCGACATCAGGTCGTAGAGCGTCGGGCGCGTGACGCCGAGCAGCTCCGCGGTCCGCGAGATGTTGCCGCCCGCGCGCACGAGCGCCTGACGAATCGCGTGCGTCTCGGCGTTCTGCCGCACGACGCGGAGGTTCAGACTCGGCGGGCTCACCGTCACGCTCAATCCCAGGTCGACGGCCGTCACGAACTTGCCTTCGGCCATGATCACGGCGGCTTTGATCTTGTTCTCCATCTCGCGCACGTTGCCGGGCCAGGCATACGCTTCGATCGCGTCGTGAGCGTCGTCGGTGAACCCCTTGATCACGCGGCCTTGCTGCTTCGAGAACTTGTTCAACAGGTACTGCGCGAGCAGCAGCCGCCCGCCCTCGCGCTCGCGCAACGGCGGGATGTCGATCGTGATCTCGCTGATCCGGTAGTACAGGTCCTCGCGGAACGCGCCGGTCGCCATCGCCGTGCGCAGGTTCTTGTTCGTCGCGCACAGCACGCGCACGTCGACGGGAATCTCGGCGCGGCCGCCGATGCGCTCGATCGTGCGTTCCTGCAGGAACCGCAGCAGCTTCGCCTGCAGCGACCCCGGCATGTCGCCGATCTCGTCGAGGAACAGGGTGCCGCCGCTCGCGACCTCGATCTTGCCGGGCGTCTGCTTCACGGCGCCCGTGAACGCGCCCTTCTCGAAGCCGAACAGCTCGGACTCGAGCAGCGTCTCCGGAATCGCGGCGCAATTGATCGCGACGAACGGCCCTTTGCGCCGCGTCGACAACGTGTGCATCGCGCGTGCGAGCACTTCCTTGCCGGTGCCGCTCTCGCCTTGCAGCAGCGTCGTCGCGTTCGTCGGCGCCACTTTCTCGATCGTGCGGCACACCTTCAGCATCGACTCGCTCGCGGCGATCACGCCGTCGAGCGGCGACGTGCCCAACGCTTCCGCGAGCTGGCGATTCTCGGCCTCGAGCGAGTGGATTCGATACGCGCGCTGCACGATCAGCTGCAGCGTGTCGACGTCGACGGGTTTTTGGTAGAAGTCGTAGGCGCCGAGCCCGACGGCCTTCACCGCGTTGCCCTGATCGCCATGGCCCGTGACCACGACGACCTTCGTGAACGGCGCGAGCTTCAGGATCTCGCGCAGCGTCGCGAAGCCCTCGCTGACGCCGCTGTCGTCGGGCGGAAGCCCCAAGTCCTGGAGCACGACCGCGGGCTCGTGGCGCCGCAGCTCGACGATCGCGGTCTCGCGATCGGTCGCGGCGATCACCTCGTAATCCTCGAAGCACCAGCGGAGCTGGCTTTGGATGCCGGGGTCGTCCTCGACGATCAGGAGCTTGCGGGCGCTTTCGGTCACGGCCGGGATGCTGCCATAAACAGCCGATGCCAACCAAACGCACGTCGCGAATCGCGTCGAGGAGAAGATGAGGGCGACGCTGCCATGCTCAGCGCCTTAGGAAACCGCCGCCGACAGCGGGACTACCCATGGCTTCCATCAGCCGTTTGGCCTGACAGCGCGCCCTCAAGACCAACGGGTGGGTGGCCCGGATGTTCTCGTGACTTGCAGGATACCGGCCCACACCGATGCCGCCAAGGGCGAACGGAATATTGAGCGTATTTAGGCAGTTATGCCTACTGGGCCTGCGAACCGGGTGCGCAGCCGCAGACGCCGCTCGTAGACCCTGCCGTCGAGCTCGAACGGCCGGTAACGATACCTGCGCAGAGCGGCCACCGCGGCGTCGTCGAACTGCCCTCGCGGCTCCGAGGCGATCACGCTGAGATCGCGCGTTCGCCCTTCCGTATCGACGGTAAATTCGATCTCGACCCAACCGTCGACCCCACGTTGCAGCAACTGCGGTGGATAGACGACCGGCACGCGCTCGATCAGCGCCATCTCCGTTGCCGGTACCGGTGTCGCCAGGTATTCCTCCTGACGCCGGCCGTACGCGACCTCCGCGCGCAACGGCTCGGCTGCGCGACCGCCCTGCGGCGCTCGCTCGAGCGCGGCGAGCGCGGTTTCGGCGACGGTCCAGTTGCGAGCCGCGAGCGCACGCTCGGCGTCTGCGACGATCGCAGTGCGCCAGCGATTCCAGGCCGCGGCGAGGCCGTCGAGCTCCGGCGCCTCGTTCTGCAGCTGCGTGAGATAGTGAAACGCGCTGTCGTCGTCGGGCGTGACGAGCGAACCGCTGTCCAGCCTACCCTCGGCCAGCTCGAGCCATTCCGCATGGCGCTCCGACGCTTGCGCCGTGCGTGCCGACGTGATTGCCGCGTTCAGCGACGCGACCTCCTGGCGCGACGCGCCGAGTCGTGACGCCTCGGCTGCGAGCACTGCGGCCGTGTCGATGTCCGCGCTCGCGAGCTTCTGGCGCGCCGAAGCGACGAGCTCCGTGCCGACGCTCGGCGTGTTCTCGGCCGGCGCTTCTACGCCGGTCGCCGGCGGCGACGCGGCCGTCGTCTGCCGCGCTCCCGAGCTCGACGGCGGATTTCCCGCCGCGGCGACGGACGCGCGCGCGCGCTCGAGTTGCGCGTCGAGAAATGCGAGCCGGCTACTCGCGGGATCCGCGCGCCGCACGTGCTCGAGCGCGGCGGCCGCCGCATCGGGCGCGTCGCGCAGCAATGCTTCTTCGGCTTGCATGAACAATGCTTCGATCACGCGACTGAGTCCCGCGCGCGCGGCCGGCTCTGCGGGCTCGGCCGCGAGAATCACGAGGTAGTAGTCGAGCGCGTTGTCGCCGGTCGGCGTCGCGAGCTGCCCGGCGCCGAATGCCAGCTCGGCGCGCGCAAGCAGGTCCGCGAAACGCGGCGCCTCCGCGGTCGGCGGGTTTTCGGGCGCAGTTGTCTCGATGCCTTCCGGCGCTGCGATCGTGTCGGCTGTCGTGGTCGCGGTCGGCGCGGTGCTCGTGACCTCCGGGTCTTCCGAACGCCACCATGACGGCAGCATCACAACGCCCAAGACCACCGCGACCAACGCGGCGCCCGCCGTTGCGAACAACCAGACCGGCGCACGCCGGCCGCGGCGCGCTGCGGCGCTCGAGTCGAAAAGCTCGGTGTCGCCCGCGGCGTTCGCAAGCTCGCGCAGCTGCAGCCAACGATTCACGGCCGACTCGACCAACAGCCTGGTGATGCCGAGTGCAGGTGGCTTGATCAGCAAACGATGGATCTTGCGATCCGACAATAGGCTCATCAGCGTTTGAGCGACTGCACGCTCCGCTGCGACGAGGACGACGAGGCGGCGCGAGTGCGACGAAAGCACGTTGATGCGCGCGATCAATGCAGCGCCGAGCAGATCCGCGTCCAGCACTGCGATGCCGCAGCGTTGCGTTTGGACGCCAAGCTCGAGCTCGCTCCACTCCGATACTTCGGTCACGGGATAGTGCTGACCGCCCGCGCGTCGAACGACGTCGACGAGCTCGGCGTCTGTCGACAGCACGAAGATGCTGGCGCCGGCGGCGGCGAACAACTGTTTCAGCGATGTCGGCGGGATCGTGTCCGCGGTCGTGGCGCGAAGCTCCACGTCGGGGTCGGGCAATGCCGTTCCACCGTTGCGCACCGGCGTGTTTTCGAGCTTCGCGGCCATCCCTGCTCTCGCTTCAGCCTTTATACCCCTTTTCGAACGGGGCATGTCTTACGGTCGGCGCGACTCTAGCGGCTCGGCGGGAGTGGGTCTGAGAGCTGTGTCGCCTTACATAAGGTAAGGGCGTTCTGGCCGGAGCCGTGTAGGACGAGCGTGTGGGGCAGACGCCCGACATTCCCGCATCAAGGTAGCCGAACGGCGGCCGATAAAGGTAGTTGCGAAACCCCGTGCGGAGACATCGTTTATGTCAACAACGGCCCATGCCGTCGGCTTCAGCTTCGTCGAGAAGCTGGCTAAGGACCTGCGTGACGAACGCCTCGAGCTCCCGGCCTTCCCCGAAGCCGTGATCCGGATTCAGCGGGCCCTGCAATCGCCGGACACGAGCACCGACGACGTCGTCCGGATCTTGAGCTCCGAGCCCGCCCTCGCCGCCCGTTTACTGCGGATGGCGAACTCGGCCGAGTTCCGGCGCGTGGACCAGAACATCACGGACTTGCGGAAAGCCGTCGCGCGGATGGGGTTCAACATGGTTCGCAGCGTCGCGGTCGCGTTCGCGATGCGCCAGCTGCGCAAGAAGGATACGTACACGCCGACCGCGCAGCTGCAGCTCGAGCAGGCGTGGGAAGACAGCCTGAATGCGTCGGCCGCGTGTTTCGTGATCGCGAAGCGGTTCACGCGATTGAATCCGGATCAGGCGCTGTTGACGGGTTTGCTGCACGTGCTCGGCCGGCTCTACATCATCATGCGTGCGAAGGACATGGCCGAGCTCAGCGATATCGAGATGCGGCAGATCATCGACAGCTGGCATGCGTCGATCGGCAAGGCGATTTGCGAGAGTTGGGGGTTACCGGAAGAGCTTCAGCATGCGGTCGAGCATCAGGATGAGTTCGACACTGCTTTCGACGGCGATGTGACGATGACGGATGTGTTGATTGCGGCGAAGCTGGTGGCGCGGGGGGAGATGGATGGGGCGAAGTTTCCGGCGTTGAAGCGGGTTGGGGTTGCCGCCGAGAGATGGCGGCAATCCGATGGATGCGTATGCGGAGGAGCTGAAGAGCGTGCGGGCTTCGTTGAGCGAGTAGCTCCCCGTGGCGACTACCTCGGGAGGCTCATGTCGTTGCGAATCTCCGTTGCGTTCAACGCACGGTTGAAAATATGAACCTCGTCGATTCGGCCCTGGAAGTTGAAGGTCCCCGGATATCCTGTTCGCTGCGCGATATTCACGTTTAAAGGCGCATCGAACTGGGCAGCCGGAACGGTTCCCGAGAGCACGCCGTTATCGAGAGTGCCATTGACGTAAACATTGAGAGCTCGCGCAGCCGCGTCGTACACACCGGCGATGTGATACCAGGTGTTTGGTCAGCACCGTCGCGCTGTAGCGCTGGATCGCAATTCGATCCGTTCGAGCTGATCTGGACCGCTGCGGTGCGCACGCCTGTATCGGGACTGGGTCTTCAATTGCCAGCCGCCTGCTCCGAGCTTCGCCACGATCCCACCGTCATCCCAAGGATTCACGCTGATGTTGATCCACGCGCTCAACGTCATGCTGCCCGTAAACCTCAGCGAGAGCCGGATTGCCGAGATCGACATAGTTCGCTCCGCCAAAGCTCAAGGCGTTGCCGTATGCGCCAGTCGTCCAGGTCGGCGAATTGACCAACGTTCCGTTCGTGTTGTTGCCAGAAATGTCTGCTGCAGTCGTGCCGGCCACTTCGTTCAATCTGTAGCCGGCGACGAGGCCCGCCGGGAAGAGGACCGTGCCAACGGTGTAATTGGCCGTGTAGGACTGCGACGCAGAAGGCACGGTGATCACGTGCTGCTGAGCGCCTCCATCGGACCATGCCGCGAAGGTATGCGAGGTTTGCCCGAGCGACTGATTCGGCGCCTCGATCGTGTGCCCAAAGTTGATGAGCGTGTCGTGGGTAAACGGAGTCACGCGCGGCAGGCCATCGAGATTGATGGTGAGGCCGCTCGGCACCGAGGCGAAACTCAGCGTGACCTTGTCCGGATTGATGACCACGACCTCCGTCGCCTGCAAGCCATCGGAATCCGTGACGGTGAGCGTGATTCGATAACGCGTGTCGCCGCTGAAGTCGTGGCCCGCCGCGGGAATCGCGAATGTGAAGGACTTCGCCCCCACGGTCGGCAAGGCCGGATGGACGTGGCCGGCGTGGAGGAAATCGACAGCCCAGCTGAACGCGCTGGCTTGCAGATTACCGTCTTCGACGTCCGTGGCATCTCCGCTAATGAAGATCACGTCGCTGCCGCGAAAGAGGGCGCCGTCCGTCGGAGTGAGAATACGCGGAACGGGTCGGCTTCCGGCGGCGATCACCAGCGCGGCGGAAGAGGTCTCCACCTCACCGTCCGACACGGTCACACGGGCTGAAAACTGGCCAGCCTGGGTATAGGTGTGAACGGGATTCGGCTGGGTGGAAACGGCACCGTCACCAAAGGTCCAGAGATACGTGAGGGGCCGCCCCTCTGGATCCGCCGAGCCGGCGCTGGAGAACGTCACGGTCAGGGGTGCTGGACCCGCAGTGGGCGAAGCCGTCGAAAGCGCCGTCGGCGGCAGATTATCGGGAATGAATCGAATGCGCCGGATCTTGCTGACGCCCGTCTGCCCCGTCGTGTCCGAGTATCCCAGATCCACGTAGTACAGCGCCCCGTCAGGGCCTTCGGTCAGATAGACGATGTCGCCGTACGGGCCATCCACTGAACCATTTGCAGGTTCGAAGTTGAACTTACCGTTGACATTACCGCTGGCATCGAACGTCAGCCTGCGGATCCAGTTCTGCGTGTAATCGCCGAAGAAGTAGTTGCCGTAGTACTGTGCCGGGAACTGGCTGCCGCGGTAGATGAATCCGCCGGTGATGGAGGCGTCACGGTTGTTGTGCCCGTAGGAATAGATCGGGCTGGTATACGCGGGATTGCTGCCACACGACGAGCCTTCACAGCTGGGCCAGCCGTAGTTGGCTCCAACCACAGCGACATTCACTTCCTCGCGCGCGACGGCGTAATCGTTGCCACCGACGTCGGCGACGTACAGCCTCCCGCTAGCGTTGTCGTAGAACGCACGGAATGGATTCCGCAAGCCTCGCGCCCAGACGTCGTCTCGGTTGGGACCGGCGCCATCGTAGAACGGGTTGTCGGTGGGGACCGTGCCGTCCTTGTTGACTCTCAGAATCTTGCCGTGCGGACTCGTCAAACTCTGCGCCGCTTGCGGATCGAAGTGCTCGCCGGTCGTGATGTACAGCTTGCCGTCACCGCCAAAGTTCAGCGCGCCCCCGTGATGCTCCGCATGGGCGTTCTGGGGATCTTGATAGATTACGAATTCGCTCGAAGGCACCGTGCTCGAGTGGTCCGCTGTCGCAGTGAACCGAGAAACGCGGTCGCGGTTCGGCGTGCCCTGAGTGTAGAAGACGTAGTAGTAGTGATTGTTGGCGAAGTCCGGATCCAGCACCATGCCCATCAGCCCCTGCTGCCCATTGAGGCTGCCGATGTTGGTGAGGGAGAGGAACGGTGTCGGACTGACCTGGGTGGTACCCGCCGGGACAGCCCAGATCTTTCCGCCGAGCTCCAGGATCAGCAGGTCGCCATCCGGCAAAAACTGGAGCGCGGTCGGCAAATTCATGCCCGAGATCAGAATCTCGTTTTGAAATGCGCCAGCGCCGCTGCCAGAGCCGCTCGAGGTCGTGAATGTATTGCTGAATCCCAACCCTTCGTTGCCCGCAGCGTCCCTCGACCGCGCACGATAGGTGTAGGTCGTTTGCGCGGCCAGACCGGTGATGACGGTGCTGTGCGAGGTCGCCAAGCTGATGTCGACGGGCGTGAGCGTGCCGTAAGCAGTCGTCGTCCCGTACTCCACCTGCGACGTGGCCGCCTCATTCGTGGTCCAGGTGATGGTGGCCGAGCTGCTCGTGACACTCGATGTGCCGACCGCAGAGATCGTTGGTGCGGCGGTGTCGAGAACGATGGTGCTCGAGAAAGGAAGACGACCAATTGCCGATCGCGTCCTTGAATCGCACGTGAGACGGTCTTCGTTCCCGAGCCCGTGGTCAACGTCCAGCTCTTGCTCGTGGCATAGGGCTCGGCTGTCGAGAAACTCGTCCCGGTGTCGAGAAGCGCATCTCCGAAACGGTTCCACCGTTGTCAGCGGCCGAAAGAGTCAGCACCACCGATGTGGATGCGGTGAGTGAAGCCCCCGCATTGATGACGATACTGCCGGTTGGCGCTTGATTGTCGGCGGTGACATTCACTGCAGCCGCCGTGGCGATATCCCCTGCGAGGTCACGCGCACCGAGCCGAGAGCGCATCGAGATGCGTTGGTCGCAGTCGTGGCTATTCCACACAGACGAGTAGGGCGCGGCCGTGTCTTCTGCGCCGAGATTCGCCCCATCGAGGAGGAACTGAACTCCCGCGATTCCTCCGCCATCGGAAGCCGTGGCGCTGACCGCCACGGCCGCACCGGCCACGACGGCGTTGTTGGCCGGGGCCGAGATCGAAACAACTGGAGGTGTGGTGGCCGAGCCGCCGGGCGGCGTGACGACACTGGCGACAGCCGCATAGGCGCTCAAGTTATTCAGCGCGTCGGTTGCGCGCACACGGTAGCTGTAGCTCGTGGCAGGCGTCAGTCCGGTGTTGCTGTACGTGGTGCCTGTTCCCGCCGTGGCCGCGATCTGACGAAGGTCGCGCAGCCCGCAGCCGCGCACCGCTCGATCAGGTAGCCGGTCACGCCGGTGTTGTCCGTCGAAGCCGTCCAGCTCAGGCCGACCTGAGTTGCGCTGATCGCGGTGGTCACCGAATTGCTCGGTGCGGTCGGCGACTGGGCGTCTGGAGCGGACCCGACCGGCACACCCATGTCCGCCAGTATCTCGGCCTGCGTCAGCGCGCGAGCGTAGCCGATCCGCACCTCGTCGATAGTGCCCGCGAAATTGAAACTGCCCGGGCTTCCGGGTCGCTGGCCTATGTGGACGGGTTGAGTGGAATTCTGCTGGGTAGCGGTTACGCCGCCATCCAATACACCGTTATCCAACTGCCCGTTGAGATAGACATCCATTGTCTGCGCGGTGGCGTTATAGACACCGGTTACGTAGTACCACGTGTTGGCCTGGAGGGCCGTCGCCCCATAACGCCTCATGTTCGATCCGGAGCTCGCCGTCAGTTTGAACCCGACGGTGCGGGGTCCTCGATCGATCGTGGTGTCCAACTGGTAACCGCTGAATCCACTGGCCCGCTTTGAGACGATCGCCGCATCATTGGATGGGAACGAGCTGGAGTTGATCCACGCGCTGATCGTCATGCTCCCGGTCAGCTGTAGTGCGCTTGGGTTCCCCAGGTTCAGGAGTCGTTGCCTCCATCGAGACGCACCGCGCTTCCGTACCGCCGGTGACCCATGTCGGCCGTTGGTGAGAGTTGCCGTCGTACCGACTTCCCGGACGCGTCGAGCGCAGTGGTTCCGGCACCCTCGTCAAAAGCGTATGCCGCTGTCCCCAGGGGGATTCGAACCCCCGTTACCGCCGTGAAAGGGCGATGTCCTAGGCCTCTAGACGATGGGGACGCGTTGCGATGTGCGCACGGCAGTAGGAGGTTGGTGGAGCCAGCCGGGATCGAACCGGCGACCTCTACAATGCCATTGTAGCGCTCTCCCAGCTGAGCTATGGCCCCCGTGCGACGACGGCTCGGCAGTCTAGGGACGGCCTGAAACGGGGTCAACCGGATCGGGCGCGTCGCGTGAAGGTGTCGACGGAGTGGAACGCACCACGGTGGCGGGACTACATCGCCGGCAGGCGCGCAGCACGACCCGCGGCGCTTGGCGGTTAGCGCTCGCAATTGCGCCGACCATGTGCGAGCCCTTCCGCAACGTCCCGGTGACGACTGCGTCGCGATCGAAAAAATGCTCCGCGGGCTCTCGGCCTGTTAGTGCCCCATGAAATGCCTGTGGAATGACACCGTCGACACTCTTTACGGCCGCCGCCTTGCCCGGTCGCACTAGCTCCTAGCTACTTTCCGCAAGTGCTCGATTCATCACATGTTGCAGAAAAGCGGCACGCAGCTTGCTTCAGACGTACCAATTCGGGGCACCGCCACTAACTCGCGATTCCAGCATAGCACATCTTGCGGATCGCACAGCGGTAAAGCAGGCGTATTCCAAAACATGACGATGGACTCATTAAAGAGTGTTCGGGCAGCTGGGGGGAGCAAGCGACGTGCGCTCCTCTTGGTGCTGCTGGCGAGCGCACCACTGATGGCGCCGCCAGCGCACGCGCAGCTGCCGAGCTATGAGCGCATTCGCGTTCTCGAGAGCGCGCGACAGATCGATGACGCGCGGTTGACTGATCGGCGGGACGCGGATTTCAGCTCAGTAACCTTCGGGATCGCGTCGCGTTCGTTCTGTTCGGCTTCACGAACTGCCCGGACGTGTGCCCGGTCGCAATGGAGCGGCTACGCGAGCTGCACGACTCTGGTGCCTCGCGACGCCAACGTCGCGTACGTCATGATCAGCGTCGACGGCGAACGCGATACGCCGGCCGCGATGAAGGCGTTCCTCGCGAAGTACTCCAGCGAGTTCATCGGCCTCACCGCGGATCCGGACGGCGTAAGCCCGTCGCGCAGCAGTTCTCGGCATCGTTTTTCAAAGGCAGCCGCCACGGGCACGACGGCGGCTACGACGTTGCGCACTCGCCGCAGATCTTCGTGCTCGACCCAGCCGGACGCGTTCGCGCAGAAGTGTACGGCGCATCGCTCGACGCGATGGCCGGCGTGGCGCGTGCGCTTGTGGGAGAGGCGAAATGGGGAACCTGCTGCGGATAAGGCGTTGGAGCTTTCGGCCGGAACGACGGTAATGGCGCGCTCGCCGTCGAAGACTCTTCAACGGTCATCCAGGCGCTGATTTAATGCCGCCTAAGTATTTGAAAAAAAACAACTTGTCTCACTGGTTTTGTTCTTGCATAGCCACGTGATCCTAGTCGACATCGCACACGCATAGCGCAAGACGTGAGTAAACCGGTCGCGAGATCGTAGGCGAGCAGAACAAGGAACGTTTTCTGCTACGCAGGCTGTCGAGGTATCTCTGACCGTGAATACGCTCTCCGCCTCTCGGTCGTGCGCTTCGCTTGATTGGCGCCGCGATAACGGCTCTTGCGATCACCGCAGCCTCGGCGCAGCCGAACGTCGACGGCGTGTGGTCCGCTCGCGAATTGGCCCCGATCGCGGTTCATGCCGTCATGACACCGGACGGACGCGTGCTGACGTACGGCACCAAGACCGACGGCACGCAGACCGGCTTCTTCGTCTACGACGTTTGGGATCCGAGCGCAGGCGTGGGCGGCGGGCACCTGACGTTCAACAACCTCACGCGACGGACATCTTCTGCAGCTCGCAGGTCATCATGCCGCAGAACGGCGACATCTTGATCGCGGGCGGCGACAACTGGACCGGCACGCGCACGACAAACACCGGCAACAACAACACCAACATCTTCGACCCCGGCGAGCAACACGCTGACACGCGTCGTCGAACTTGAACCGCGCAGCGCTGGTACTCCTCGGCCACGGTGCTGGTCAACGGCGAGATCTACATTCAAGGCGGCAACGGCGGCGGCGATATTCCGGAAGTTCGGCAGCAAAACGGCGTCGTTCCGGCTGCTAGCGAGCGCCAACACGAACGCCTACACCGCCACTCTTTCCGCACAATTGGGTCGCACCGGACGGCCGCATCTTCGGCTTCGACGGCGCCGGGCGGATGTACTACGTGAACACGAGCGGCACGGGCACGTTGTCGCCACATAGACCAGTTCTCGTCGGCGAACGCGGGCTCGGGCTCGGGCGCCGCGATGTTCCGCCCGGGCAAGATTCTGCAATTCGGCGGCAACTCGAACGGCGACGATCGTCATCGACATCAACGGGCCGCAGCCCGTCGTCACGGACACGCAGTCGATGTCGTCGCAGCGTTTCTGGGTGACGGGCACGGTGCTGCCCGACGGCAAGGTGCTCGCAACGGGCGGCAGCCGCGTCGACAACGAGCTCGTCGACGTGAACAACATCGCCGAGATCTGGGACCCCGCGACGGGACAGTGGCACCCAGGCACGGCAGGTGCCGTCGCGCGTCTCTACCACTCGAACGCATTGCTGATGCAGGACGGCACCGTGCTCGTCGCGGGCGGCGGCGCGCCCGGGCCGCTCAACAACCGAACGCGGAGATCTACTCGCCGCCGTATCTCTTCAACTCGTCCGGCAGTCCGGCCGTGCGGCCGCAGATCGTCACTGCGCCGAGCTCGGCCGACGTCGGCACCGCGCTGAACATCGAGGTCAACACGACCGACATCAGCCGCGTGACGCTCGTCAAGACGGGCTCCGTCACGCACAGCGTGAACATGGATCAGCGCTTCGTCGAGCTGCCGTTCACGAAGTCGAGCACGCTCGTCACGGCGACGCTGCCGGCGCGCGCGACGGATACGCCGCCCGGCATCTATCACGTGTTCGTCATCAACTCGGCGGGCGTGCCGTCGCGCTCGAAGCTGCTGCAGATCAACATCGATACGACACCGAACACGGCCGTGGACTTCACGCCGACGATCGGCGGAACCGGCGGCACCGCCTACCAGCTCTCGTGCGCCGTCGGACGAGACGCTCGTCGGCGTCTACGGCCGCTACGCAGACGGTCGTCAACCAGATCGGCCCGCAGTGCGTGCGGGTCGATCAGTTCGGCCGTTGGATCGGCAACCCCGTGCAACGTCCCGTCACGGGCACGACGACGACGGGCACGGCGTTCAACAAGGTCTGCCCGCGCGACTTCGCGATGAGCGGTTTCCGCGGCCGGTCCGGCACGACCGTCAATCAGCTCGAGCTCGAGTGCCGCGCGCTGACAGCCGACCGGCGGCCTCACGGGCACGGGCACGTTGCTCGGCGCCGACGGCGGCACGGGCGGCACGGCGCAACCGCTGCAGAGCCTGCGGCACCGAGAACCCGGTCTACGCGCTCTACGGCCGCTCGGGCGCGCAGATCGATAGCTTCGGTGCTCTGTGCCGCCCGGCGGTCGATCACGCCGATCAGCACGAACTCGACGCCGGTCGTCGTGAACCCGGGCGCGCAAACCAGCGTCACCGGCATCGCCGGTCGATCTCGCGATCCAGGCGAGCGACGGCGACATCGATCCGCTGACGTTCAGCGCGTCGGGCCTGCCCGCCGGGCTCGCGATCAACGCCGACGACGGGCCACATCACGGGCGTGCCGACGACGCCGGGAACGACGCAAGCGATCGTGACGGTCAGCGACGGCACGCAGACCGGGCTCGCCGCGTTCAATTGGACGATCACGGGCAACGCGCTGCTCACGCGTGGCACCGATGCCGCCGCAACCGCCGCGGCTCGCGGCGACGCCGGTCAGCTACACCGCGAGCGCGTCCGGCGGCACCAATGTCCGGTACAAGTGGCACTTCGACGACGGCACGCCCGAGACGTCGTACTCGTCGTCACCGCACCGTTACGCATACCGTTCACGCTGCCCGGCATCTACTTCGTGACGCTGACGGTCAACGACGACCTCGGCGTGCCGTCGATCCAGTCGTTCGTGCAGCACGATTCATCTGCCGCTCACGCCGACGCCGCCGCGCAATTCGGCGAACATCGCCTACGAGACGCGCAGCGGCGCGAACTCGCGCGTCTGGGTCGTCAACCAGGACAACGACACCGTCAGCGTCTTCGACGCCGTCACGAACACGAAGTCGGCCGAGATCGCCGTCGGCGCCGCACCACGCAGCGTCGCGATCGCGCCCGACGGCCGCATCTGGGTCGTGAACCGCGACCCCGCGACCATCAGCATCATCAACCCAAGCCACGCTCGCCGTCGTGCAGACAGTCGCGCTCCCGCGCGCTTCGCAACCGTACGGCCTCGTGTTCTCGCCGACCGCGAATCAGGCGTTCGTGGCGCTCGCGGCCACGGGACGCCTGCTCAAGCTCGACGCATCGACTGGCGCCGAGATCGCGTCGCTCGACGTCGGCCCCGAGCCGCGGCAACTCTCGATCGACGGCAACGGCACGAAAGTCTACGTCTCGCGCTTCATCACGCCGCGGCAGCCGGGCGAGGAAACGGCAACCGTCGCGAACCAAATCGGCGGCGCTCACGGGCGGCGAGGTTGTCGTCGTCGATGCGGTGAACCTGTCTGTCACGAGCACGGTCGCGCTGCGTCACAGCGACAAGACCGACTGCGAGAACCAGGGCGGCGGCGTGCCGAACTATCTCGGCGCACCCGTCATCTCGCCCGACGGCACGGTGGCGATCGTGCCCTCGAAGCAGGACAACATCGGCCGCGGCACGCTGCGCAACGCGCTCGAACCTGAACTTCCAGAACACGGTGCGCGCGATCACGTCGCGCATCGATCTCGCGACCGGCACCGAGGACTACGCGCGCCGCATCGACCACGACAACTCGAGCGTCGCGAGCGCGGTCGCGTACGATCCTTACGGCGTCTACGCGTTCGTCGCGCTCGAGACGAGCCGCGAGGTGGCCGTCGTCGACGTTCACGACGGCGTCGAGCTCTTCCGTTTCGCAGTCGGACGCGCGCCGCAAGGCCTGGTCGATTTCGCCCGACGGCACGCGCCTCTACGTCAACAACTTCATGGACCGCTCGGTCGGCGTGTTCGATTTGAGCTGAGCTCAAGAATACCGGCCAGTGGAACGTGCCGCTGCTCGCCGTCGCTCCCGAGCGTCGCAGTCGAGAAGCTCAGCGCCGCAGGTGCTCGCCGGCAAGCAGCTCTTCTACGACGCGAAGGACCCGAGACTCGCGCGCGACGCCTACATGAGCTGCGCGAGCTGCCACAACGACGGCGGGCAAGACGGCCGCGTCTGGGATTTCACGGGCATGGGCGAAGGCCTGCGCAACACGATCAACCTGCGCGGCCCGGGCGCGCGCGCACGGCCGGCTGCACTGGACCGGCAACTTCGACGAGGTGCAGGACTTCGAGGGCCAGATCCGCGCGCTCGCGGGCGGCACGGGCCTCATGAGCGACGCTGCCTTCAACACCGGCACGCGCAATCAGCCGCTCGGCGATCCGAAGGCCGGCGTCAGCGCCGATCTCGATGCGCTGGCGGCCTACGTCGCTTCGTTGAGCGCGTTCGCGCCGAGCCCGTACCGAACATCGGCGGGAGCGCTGACGCCCGACGCGACCGCGGGGCGAGCGATTTTCGGCACCGCCGGCTGCGCGTCGTGCCACAGCGGCACATCGTTCACGAACAGCGCAACGAACGCGCTCGCAGGACGTCGGCACGATCAAGCACCGTCGAGCGGCA
This sequence comes from uncultured Gammaproteobacteria bacterium, assembly GCA_963741255.1. Lineage (GTDB taxonomy): Bacteria > Pseudomonadota > Gammaproteobacteria > Steroidobacterales > Rariloculaceae > FEN-1219. Next base: position 238,071 of record CAVUHM010000010.1, read on the forward strand.
AGCGCCTCGGCGCGCCGCTCACCGGTCTCGACACACCGACGCTTGCGGCGCCTGGCAAACCGCGCCGTACTTGCACGACGGCTCGGCCGCGTCGATCGACGCCGCCATCTCTGCTCATTCCGGCGTCAATTTGAGCGCGAGCGACCTCGCGCAATTGGCCACCTACGTTCGGCAGATCGACGCGGTAACAGCCCCCGATTGCACAGCAGCCAATCCTGGTCTCGTAGCGGCGTACTCGTTTGACGAGGGGACGGGCACGACGGTGCTGGATCGTTCGGGGAACGTGAACACCGGGACAATCCAGGGGACGGTAGCGTGGACGACGCAAGGGAAGAGTGGCGGAGCGCTGACCTTCAACGGCACGAACACTCGAGTGTCGGTGCCAGCTTCGACGCAGCCTGAACGTGACCAGTGGGGTAACGCTGGAAGCGTGGGTCTACCCGACGGCGAGCCAGGGTGGCTGGCGCGCGATCCTGCAGAAGGAGGTCGATGCGTGGTTCTTGCACGCGGGCTCTGACGCGGGAACGTTGCGGCCGGTTGCGGGCGGAACGTACGCAGGTGTCGGGGCATTTACAGGCATCGCCGAGCGCCATCCCGGTCAATGCGTGGACGCATTTAGCACAGACCTACGACGGAACGACGATCCGGCTGTATGTGAACGGAGTGCTGGTGAGCAGCGCTGCACGGACGGGGGCACTGCAAAGTACGAGCACGCCGCTGTGGATCGGAGGTAACAGTCCGTACGGGGAGTACTTCCAGGGACGTATCGACGATGCGCGGGTGTACAACCGTGCGTTGTCGGTCAGCGAGATCGCACTCGATATGAGTACGCCCGTCGGCGGTGCGGGCGGCACGGATACGACACCGCCGAGCGCGCCGGGGACATTGACGGCGAGCGCGGCGTCCTCGAGCCAGATCAATCTGAGCTGGGGAGCGGCGACGGACAACGTCGGGGTGACGGGCTATCGAGTGGAGCGTTGCGCGGGAGCGGGCTGCACGAGCTTCGCTCAGATCGCGACGCCGACCGGCACGACCTACAGCGACCCGGGACTGACGGCGTCGACGCCCTACAGCTACCGTGTCCGGGCGACGGATGCGGCCGGCAAACCTCGGAGCGTTCTCCAACACCGGCAGTGCGACGACACTGGCGGCGGCGGACACGACGCCGCCGAGCGCGCCGGGCACGTTGACGGCGAGCGCGGTGTCCTCGAGCCAGATCAATCTGAGCTGGGGAGCGGCGACGGACAACGTCGGGGTGACGGGCTATCGAGTGGAGCGTTGCGCGGGAGCGGGCTGCACGAGCTTCGCGCAGATCGCGACGCCGACCGGCACGACCTACAGCGACACGGGGCTGACGGCGTCGACGACCTACAGCTACCGTGTGCGGGCGACGGACGCGGCCGGCAACCTCGGAGCGTTCTCCAACACCGGCAGTGCCACGACGCTGGCGGCGGCGGACACGACGCCGCCGAGCGCACCGGGAACGTTGACGGCGAGCGCGGCGTCCTCGAGCCAGATCAATCTGAGCTGGGGCGCGGCGACCGACAACGTCGGGGTGACGGGCTATCGAGTGGAGCGTTGCGCGGGAGCGGGCTGCACGAGCTTCGCTCAGATCGCGACACCGACCGGCACGACTTACAGCGACACCGGGACTGACGGCGTCGACGTCGTACAGCTACCGAGTGCGGGCGACGGACGCGGCCGGCAACCTCGGAGCGTTCTCGAACACGGGCAGTGCGACGACGCAGGCGGCGGCGGACACGACGCCGCCGAGCGCGCCGGGGACGTTAACGGCGAGCGCGGCGTCCTCGAGCCAGATCAATCTGAGCTGGGGCGCGGCGACGGACAACGTCGGCGGTGACGGGCTATCGAGTCGAGCGTTGCGCGGGAGCGGGCTGCACGAGCTTCGCTCAGATCGCGACACCGACCGGCACGACCTACAGCGACACGGGACTGACGGCGTCGACGACCTACCGCTACCGCGTGCGGGCGGCTGGATGCGGCGCGGCAACCTCGGGGCTATCTCGAATACGAGCAGCGCAACGACGCTCGGGGTCACGGCCATCCCTGGTCTCGTAGCGGCGTACTCGTTTGACGAGGGAGCGGGCACGACGTTGCTGGATCGTTCGGGGAACGTGAACACCGGGACGATCCAGGGGACGGTAGCGTGGACGACGCAGGGGAAGAACGGCGGAGCGCTGACCTTCAACGGCACGAGCAATCGAGTGTCGGTGGCGCCTCGACGCAGCCTGAACGTGACGAGTGGGGTGACGCTGGAAGCGTGGGTCTACCCGACGGCAAACCAGAGTGGTTGGCGCGCGATCTTGCAGAAGGAGGTCGACGCGTGGTTCTTGCACGCGGGCAGTGATGCGGGGCGTTGCGACCGGCGGCGGGCGGAACGTACGCGGTGTCGGTGAACGTTTACGGGAGCGCCGAGCGCGATCCCGATCAATACGTGGACGCATTTGGCGCAGACCTACGACGGAACGACGATCCGGCTGTATGTGAACGGAGTGCTGGTGAGCAGCGCTGGCACGGACCGGTGCGCTGCAGACCACGAGCACGCCGCTGTGGATCGGCGGTAACAGTCCGTACGGGGAGTACTTCCAGGGACGTATCGACGATGCGCGGGTCTACAACCGTGCACTGTCGGTCAGCGAGATCGCACCGACATGAATACGCCGGTCGGCCCGTAACCCGCCATCGACTTCGGACTCCGTCGCTGTACGAGCCGCGACGGGCGCCTGCTGGTGATAGCTCTCTATTGCGCGGCGGGCGCCACCGTCAACGCCAACGATTCCGAATAGACGACGCCGACGCGCTCGCCGACCTTGACCTTGGTGAGGTCGATGTCCGACGCGACCCCTACCTCTACGGTCCGGCGCGGCCCTTGCAGCACGACCGTTCGTGCCGCGGTGTCGATCTCGAGCACCGTCGCGGTCACGGCGGTGGTCTGACGGATCGAGCCGCCGGGTCGCGCACCGGCCGGCGTGCGAGCGACTTGCGTCTCCTCGACGCGCGCGGGCGCCGCGCCCGGCGGGCCGATGCCGACCAGCATGCCGATTTCGTACGTGACGGTGACGCGGTCGCCTTTCTCGACTTGCGCGAGATTGCGCGCCTCGGGACCGACGACGAGTGTCACGGTCTCGCCGTTTTCCTTGCGCAGCGTGACCTCACGCGTCTCCTGATTGATCGCGTCTACGGTGGCGACCGTGGTGATCGAGCTGCCCGCCGCGACCGCACGCGCGCCCGGGACCGGCGTCGGAGTCGCGGCCGGTTGTTGTTGTGCGAACAGCGGCGCCGCAATCGTCAACGCGGCTGCGGCCTTGATCAAAGTGTTCCAGTGGCTCACGGGAGTTCTCCTCAAGTTGGACGGGCAAGTTAGCCTGCGCCGCCGCACCCTGTCCAGCGCGCACCAGCGCTCAAGAATGCGTGCGTAGTCTGCATTTCCGGGCCAGATAACTTGCCGATCCAAGCACCTACGGACTAGCCTTGAGATACAACCTTCGATGGAAGCAAAGGATTCCACATGTTCGGCAAGGCAATCGTGTGTTGTCTCGCGTTGTGGAGCACCGAAGTCTTAGCGCAGGACAAGGTGGGCTCTATCTAGGCGGCACCGTCGGCCAGTTCGACTTTCAGGAGAGGGAGACGGCGCGCTCGCGACCGACGACCTCGCGTCCTCTTACAAGATCTACGGCGGCTATCGATTCAGCGACACCTGGGCCGTCGAGGGCTCCTACCTCCAGACAGACGATCTGACCCGATCCGCTGCAGCGACCTTTCCCCCATTTGCCACACTGAGCGGAACGGTTCCCGCCGACCACAACTTTCTCGAGGCTCGCGGGGTGGCCCACGTGAAGGCGTTCTTCGCCGGGATTGGTTACTGGAAGGCGGACTGGGACGCGACTTTGTGTTGCAACCCGTTACCTCCACGCAGTATCCCCGTTTCCGACACGGACACCGGCGTGTCGATCGTCCTCGGCGGCCATGGATCTCGAGCGCGTCGGTATTCGCGTCGAGCTCGAGGCATACGACATGGACGACACCGAGTCGGTCT
>CAVUHM010000011.1:0-35469 GCA_963741255.1 uncultured Gammaproteobacteria bacterium
TCCAAGAAACTCAATTCGCGAACCGGACGCTGTAGATCGGCGGCAGGAACGAGCTGACATTGTGCCAGTGCTCGCCCTGATCCTCGCTGACGAACAGGTTGCCCGTCGTGCTGCCGAACGCGAGTGTGTCGCCGTCGGCCGCGATGTCGAGCCCGTGCCGGTACACGACGTCGTAGGCGTGCTGCTGCGGCAAGCCGGCCTTCAGGACCTCGAAGCTTTCGCCGCCGTCGCGCGTGCGCGAGACCACGAGCGCGCCGTCGACCGGGTAACGCCACTGGTCTTTCTTGCCTGGCACGAACCACGCGGTCTTCGGCTGCTCGGGATGCACGGCCACGGGGAAGCCGAACACGGATGGCTTCGCGTTCGTGATTTCTTTGCACGTGAGGCCGCCGTCGGTGCTCAAAAAAATTCCGTTGTGATGCTGAATCCAGATGTGATCTGGCTCGGCTGCGCACTGGGCGAGTCGGTGCGCGTCCTGGCCGCGCCGCTCGTAAGCCTGGTCCGGCGGCGCGTAGTCCGCGCGCAGGCCCTGGCCGTAGCAGTCCCAGGTCTTGCCGCCGTCGCGGCTCATCCACAGCCCGCCGCACGATACGCCGAGGCGCACGACGTCCGGGCTGCGCGGATCGACGAGGATCGAATGGATGCCGGGGTAGTCTGCGCCGCCGCCCACCCAGAACTTCCGATCGGGATGGCTCCACAGGCTGTCGACGAGGCTCCAACTGTCGCCGCCGTCGGTCGAGTGGAACAGGCCGCCCGGGACCGAGCCGCACCAGAGCTCGCCGGGGCGTCCAGCCTCTAGCGACCACACTTTCATCACGTTCCACGGAATCGGCGTGTTCCGCATCGGGTCGAGATCGACGACGTCGTCGGGCTTCGGCGGGTACTGCGGCACCGGGCGCTCTTCCCAGGTCGCGCCGCCGTCGCGCGAGCGCTTCATCTTCACGCCGAAGTGCCCCATGTCCTGCGCGGCGTGCAAAGTGCCGTCGCTCTCTGCGAGCGTCATCGTGACAGGATCGCCGAGCAGCTCGGCGCGATCGATGCGCCATCCGCCGCGATGTCGGCCGATCAGGAACAGCCCCTTACGCGTGCCGACCAGCAATCGTGGTGCCATTGTCATCCTCCAGAAAGCGCCTGGAAAACATAGACTTCACTGTCAGGGTTAAGGCGATCCATGAGCTTTCGCCGATCGTGCAGGTTGCGGCCGTCGACGAGCACCTTCACGTGGTGGCGCACCTCGCCCTGGTTGTCGAGCACATAGTCGCGCACGGCAGGCCACGATTCGAAATAGCGCTCGAATAGCTCGCCGACAGTGTCCGCGGACAGTTGCGCGGTGGGGCACTCCGTATGGCGCGTCAGGTTCTGCGTGAAGTGCAGGCTGGCCACGGTCGGGTCTTAAGCAGCGGAGCGCCCGAGCACGTGGTACGGGGTGAGCTTAGGATCGCGGCAGTTCTCGAGCGGTATCAGCACGGTCGTCACGAGGGCGTGTTGGCCCGTCAGCACGGAGTGGCTGATCCCGTCCGTGAACACCATCCAGGCCGCGAGCGGCGGAAAGTGGATCTCTTGATAGTGCTCACGGCTATCGCGGAAGCCCGGATTTTCCTTCATGAAATTGTGAATCCGCCGCATCGAGCGGTCGTACGGGCTCGAATCGATCACGCGCAACAACGGGTACAGCTTGCCGACCGCGCCGACCATGCCGCTGTAAAGCTTGTCGAGCGGCCCCTTGTCGACCGAGACGCGAGCGTTGCCGCCGCGCGCCGCGTCCCAGAGCTCGCGGTGCCGGCTCATCAGCGCGTTGAAGCTGCCCTTCGTGCCCCAGACGCGGTCGCGTGCGGGATGGATGTTCACGAAGAAACGCAAAATTCGCGCGCCGTTCGTCGCGCCGTACGCGCCGGCGTCGATGTGGACGAGCTCGTTGCTCGAGCGCGGCGGAAGGTTGCGGCCCAGCTCCTCGATCGAGCGAAAGCTCGTCGTGCCGAGGGTCCAGCCCGGCACGTAGTCGGGGCAGGAGCGGCGCAGGAACGCTTCGACACGCTGGCCGTGCGTGCGCAGGATCTGTTCGATCCGGTCCTTGACGTTCGGTGCGGCTTCGAAGCGGGGAATACTATCCGATTCAGGGTGATAGGAGATGTTCTTCACCTGAAGCTCGCGCGGTAAACCCTCCCGCATGAAGGCGAGATCCGCGTCGCCCGGCAGCTCGACCGGGCAACGGTCGAAGAACACGACCTCGGCCCGCTCCATCGCATCCTGGATCTCGGCCGGGGACGCCTGGTTGAAGCTCTTCAGCGGATATCGGTCCATGGCTTGTTCCTCGAGCTCGGCTTCATTCGGTGACGGGCGCGATGCCGCGCTCCGCGAACGCAGCGTCTAGTTTACCGATCACGCCGGGAACCGTAAGCAGGCTCAGGACGGCCGGGTCGCGGATGCGCCGGCTCGGCGATTCGCGCACCTACGGCGCGACGCTGGGGCTCTCGTTCTGTTCGACTGCGGCGGGCGCGGGCGCGGCATGGCCGTGCCCCGCGTCCGCCGCCTTGCTCACTTCAAAGCGTCGAACTTGTACTTTTGGCCACCGATCGTCGCGGCGTACATGAGGCCGCCTTCCGCCATCGTGAACGTCTGCATGCCGCTCACGAAGCCGGCCGCGGCACCGGTGTTCGGGTTTCCGGCGCCCGCTGTCGTAGACGCACCTTGCGTGCCCGCCGAAGCCTGTGCGCTCGCCGTCACGGCGACGGCCGACGCAGAGGCGTCAAACTCGAATTCGCCGCTCGTGAACTTGTCGTAGGCGGCTTTGTTCTCGAAGAAGATGACCTGCCGATACGCCTGACCACCGGCTTGAGCGCCGAACGTGATGTCCGTAAGGGTGGCGATGCCCGTGACCTTGCCGCCCTGGTAGACCTGGCCCTTCCCTCTGGCGCCGCCAACGCCCAGGCCCCCGCGGCCGATGCGATCCCAGACCGCGTAGCCGTAGGCCTTCTGGAAGAACGGCGCCACCTGCCCGATGCCTTTGAATAGGTTGATCGTCTCCGTTTGATCTTCGACTTCTTGTGCGAGCGCCATGTGCGACGTGGCGAGCATGGCGGCCGCGATCAGTATTGCGCGCAATTTCATGAGTGTTCTCCTAAACAGGAAACTCGCATTCTAGACCAGGCTGTTGGTTCGAACATCGCCTTTCGGTCAGGAGCGTCAAACGCGTGTCCCATTGAGCCGCCTTTTGTGTGCTCCGGCGGACGTGACCATAACGCGCATTGCGCGAGCGCCGAGCTTCTACCTGCGCCTGCGGGCTCGGACGCCGGAATGTTCATGGGTTCCCTTGTAGACTCCGCGAATGACCACGACGCGCGACCGTTACGTTCTCCACAGGCGTCGTCGAATGCTATGCGCGGTTTTGGCGGTGACGCTGACAAGCGCCTGCGCGTCACTGCCAACCGATTACGAAAAGGCCGAAACCGCGGCGCTGACGGGCACCGAGGATACGTCGTTGGGAGAGGCGGTCTCGCGCTGGACCGCTGCGAATAACAAGCAGTCCGGATTCTATCCGTTGCCCACCGGGCTGGACGCGCTCGGCGCACGTCTTGCGCTCATCGACAAGGCCGAACGCAGCATCGACGCACAGTATTTCTTGATCAAGGACGACAGCGCCGGCTTGATTTTCGCCGGCAAGCTCGTCGAGGCGGCGGATCGCGGCGTTCGGGTTCGCTTCTTGCTCGACGATGTGTTCACGACCGTCGCGGACGAAGACCTGTTACGGCTCGACGAGCACCCGAACATCGAGATTCGCCTCTTCAATCCCATTGCGCGCGGCGGCAGCTCCGCGCTGAACTTCTTGTTGGACTTCAAGACGGCGAACCGGCGCATGCACAACAAATCGTTTACGGTCGACAGTCAGGCGACGATTGTCGGCGGGCGCAACATCGCCGACGAGTATTTCCAACTCACCGCGGACGCCGAGTTCCTCGACTTCGACATCCTCGCCTTCGGACCGGTTGCACCGGCAGTAGCCGCGACGTTCGATCGTTTCTGGAATCATCAGTTGGCCGTTCCCTTTTCCGCCTTCAAGATCAGCGACGAGGGGCTGCCCGAGCTGCGCGAGCAGCTGAACGCCGCGATGAAGACGACGGGCGACTCCATCTACCACCAGGCAATCGATGCACCGCTCGTACAGAACCTGCTGAATCGAAGTGCGACGCTGTTTCCGGCCGACGCTGAAGTCATTACGGACGATCCGGACAAACTGCTGAACGAAGTATCACGAGATCAACAGATCCTGATCACGCGCATGGCCGAGGTTGTTGCCGCTGCGACCAAAAGCGTGATCGTATCGACGCCCTACTTCGTTCCAGGTGACGAGGGCGTGGCGTTCTGGAAGAGCGTAGTCGACTCCGGCGTCAAGGTTGCCATCGTGACCAACTCGCTCGCATCGACGAATCATGTTGCCGTGCATTCCGCATACGCCGGTTATCGCAAGGAGCTTCTGCAAGCCGGCGTCGATCTGTACGAGGTGCGGGCAAACGCGGTGGCCGATGCGACAAGTGAGCAAGCGCCGGACTCGTTGACGTTGCACACCAAGGCCGCGTCAATCGATGGGCGCTATACCTTTATCGGTTCGCTGAATCTCGATCCGCGCTCCATCGACATCAACACGGAAATGGGCGTACTGATCGACGCGACCGCACTTGCGGAACTGCTGACGGAACGGTTCGAGCAACGCCTACCGGAGTTCGCCTACAAACTCGAGCTCGACGAACGGGGAAAAATTCTGTGGCGTGCCACGATCGATGGCAAGGCAGTCATCGAGACCAGCGAACCACTGGCGAGCCGTGGCCGCAAATTCAGCGCTTGGGTGCAAAAAATTGCCCCCGAGAGCCAGATGTAAGCAGCGATTATTCGAGCGGCTGGCCGCTCTTGTCGGGCAGCGTGAGCGCGAGCAACGCGGCGGCCAAGAAGAACGCCGACGTCACGCCGAGCGCGATGTCGATTCCGGCGCCGGGTCTTCCCCGAGATTCACGGCGCGGCGGGATCGTAGCCGCCCAGCGGGAAGAGGGACGGGGGCACAGAAGCGAGTCGCCACACTGGAGCGGCCAGCGTCGAAAGATATTCGTATGAACTGGGCGCAGCGCCTGAAACGCGTGTTCGGGATCGAGATCGAGCAGTGCGCGCGCTGCGGTGGGCGACTGAAGGTGATCGCGAGCATCGAGGAGCCGGAGCTGATCGAACGAATTCTCGCGCACCGGCGTGAGCGGGGTGAGGAGGCGGCGCCGACGGCCTCGCTGGGGGCGCGGGCGCCGCCGCAGGGGTCGCTGTTCTAATTCTGATGGTCGACCGGCTCGTGTTCTCAAGTGCGAGCGGGGGCGGTGCTGCGTGCGGCGAGGCGAGAGCCCCCGATCGGCCACGCCGATGCACTGCACGTGCGCTGCGAAGTGCGTCCTGAGGCCGATTCGGCGTCGCGATCGGACGGGGCCTTTGACACAATCGCCATTACCTGCCACTGCCGCCAGCGCAGAAGGGTCGTTCAAAATACCTATCCGCTGATCGACACGGTCGGCTTTACCCTCTCCGGAATCGCCCGACCTGATCCAACACCGTCTCGTCCGAGCACGCATCGCGTAGAGCGGCTCACGCTCGCGGAAGATCGGCGCCATCTCGAGTACGTCTTCACGCTCGACATCCCGGATTACGTCGCCGAGCCCGCGACCTTCCGGGCAACCTGGGATCACCGCCCAACCTGGAACCGTCGGACGAGATCTGCGATCCGGAGGTGGCGCGGCGCACTCTCTAGGCCCTGGCGCGAACTGCTGAGTGCTGGTCCGATGCGCGCGCTACGGGCGCATGTTTGCGTTCGCTAATCAGTCGTGGCGCGCATTTCGGCTATCGCTGTCTTCGAGAAGGGTAGTGACGGCACCATTGACGCAGAAACAGAATCCTGATTCTGATTCGACGCCGTCCGTACGTGAATGTTGGCGCAGAAAAAAGCGGATAGGCGAGTCACCATTTGATCCGAGGCACATCGAATCCGGGGGGATCTGCGATGACACCACGACCGCGTTTTACGAAGCACCAGCCGCTCCTCGCGTCAGCAACCTCCAAGCAGTTCTGTAGCACGGTGCTCGCCGCCGGACTGCTGACCATCTGGCCCGGCGCCGATGGGCGTGCTCAGGAGGCACCTGCGGCCAGCGTGCCGGCAGATGAAGTCGTCGTGACAGGGTTCGCGTATCAGGCGTCAGGACTTCACAGCCAACAGTCCCATCACGACAATCACCAGCGACACCTTCGAGCAGACGAGCACGATCGGCATCGAAACAGTCCTGAACCAACTGCCTCAGTTCGTGCCTGCGGTCACGCAGTTTACGACTACCGACGTTCAGAACACGGCAACGAACACTGTCGGCGCGTCGACGATCAGCCTCCGCGGTCTCGGACCCAACCGTAACCTCGTGCTGATCGACGGCCGGCGCGGTATGCCCGTTAACGCCGCTCTGGTCGTCGACACAAACTCGATCCCGTCGGCCGCGATCGAGCGCGTGGAGGTAATTTCAGGAGGTGCCTCCGCTGTCTACGGCGCGGACGCCGTCGGCGGCGTCGTCAACTTCATCCTCAAGAACGACTTCGTGGGTGCGACGATCGAAGCGCGCTACGGCGAAACAGGGCAAGGCGACAACGAAGAGTTCACGGTGTCGGGCCTGTTCGGTGCGAACGTCGACGGCGGCCGCGGCAACGTCATGGTGGGACTAGAGCACTCGCAACGCGGGCGCGTGGAACTGACGTCGCGCGACTGGCAGCGTGAGGATCTGGCCAACCCGCGTGTCGCTGGCACCGCCACATTCTTCTCGAACAGCTACATCACGACGAACACGGCGGGCAATCTGCCTTCCCAAGCTGCCTGAACAGCCTCTTCACGGCGTTACCGGCAGGCGCCATCCCCCGAAATGCCGACCTCCATTTCAATCCGACACCGGATGGCACGGGTACAGTCTTCACGGGCGCGGCCAACGCGCAGAGTGCCGCGGCCGCGGGCTCCTATAGGTTCGCAGGCCCGCTCGTGGATCCCGATCATCCGGACGCAACCTATCGCAAGTTCCAACCCAATGGCTTGCTTGTCGAGAACTCCCTCGACCGCTGGACCTCCATTCCGCTCAGCCGCTATTCCGCGTTCGGCCGCGGCCGCTACGAGTTCTCCGATTCGATCACGGCGACGGCGCAAATGAATTTCTCGCGAGTCTCGACCGAGACGCTACTCGGAATTCCGGCCGCGGGTCTGGCCCAGAACAACGCCGTCGTCCCGCACGGCTCCGACATCTACGCGCCGTCGCTTGAAGCCGACGGCGTCACTACGCGGGCTGCGTATCGGCCCGGTGGCACCTATCAGCTCAACTGCCCGCCGACGGGCGGCTGCACGCAGTCGCAAGCCTTTCCGCTCCCGGCGGAGATCCAGATGCTGCTCGCGAGCCGTGCCACTCCGAACGACGACATCCGTGTCAACCGGCTTCTCGATTTCATGGGGCAACGCGGCAGCTCCGGCGACACGACGACGTATCAAATGGTTTTCGGGCTCGAGGGCGACGTATTCGGCGATGCGCGTTGGGACGTCAGCTACTCCACCGGGAATACGCACGACGTCGTCAACTTTACAGGCATGACCTCGAGGGAGCGTTGGCGCGAGGTCGTATCGGCGCCGAATTTCGGCGTCGGCTTCTTGCGGCAGGGCAACGCGCTGGGCGGCGGCTTCGCCGGTGGGCTGGCCACGTGCACGACCGGGCTGCCGATCGCGCGCGACTTTGTGCCTTCTGACGATTGCATCGCCGCGCTGCGAGCCAATCTCCAGAATAATTCCGAGCTCGATCAGACCATCCTCGAGGCGAACCTTACGGGTGATCTGGCCGAAATGCCGGCGGGCGCCCTTCAGTACTCGCTGGGCGCGACGCAACGTGAAGAGAAGTACGCCTTTCGGACGGACAGCTACACGACGAACGAATCTTTCACGGCCACGGGCATCGGACTGTTCCCGACGACCAACACGTCCGGATCCTTCGACGTCACGGAGATCTACGGCGAGCTCCTGATCCCGCTGGCTTCCGACGTCAAGGGCGTAGAGCATTTCAATCTCGAGCTCGGCGGCCGTGCTTCCGACTACAGCACGGTTGGCAAAGTCGACACGTACAAGGCTTTGATCGACTGGGGCTTCACGCCGTGGGTGCGGCTACGCGGCGGTGTCAACCGGGCCAATCGCGCACCGAACCTTGGCGAGCTCTTTCTCTCGCGTACCCAAGTAGTGGGCAATCCCGGCGGCGTCTACGGCGACCAGTGCTCGGAGAACAGCCTCGAAGGCCCCTATAGCGCCAACCCGAACGTGAACGTCAACGGTGCCAGCGGTGCAGCGTTCGCGAAGGCCCTCTGCTCGGCCATCATGACGTCAACGGGAGCGAGCATCTATTACGGCCGCCCGATAGTCGACCAGCCGCAGCTGGGCGCGAACTGGCTTGCCGAACACGACGGGCAATCGGGACCTCCAGTCCGAAGAAGCCGACACCTTGACCTTGGGCCTCGTCGTCGGCCCTGTCTCGGATCTGCCGTTCCTGCGCGCCATGACAGTCTCGTTGGACTATTACGAGATCGAGATCGTGGACATGATCGCCGTGGAGGACGCCGACGCGGTCTACCAGCGCTGCCTAGATCCGGCTTTCAACCCCACCGGCAGCGCGACAACGCGGGCCTGCATGGGGCTGCTGCGCGATCCGCAAACCGGCAATCCCGTGTCGATCGATTTGAGCTATACGAACGAAGGCCGATCGGTCACTTCGGGTCTCGACCTGCAGCTCAACTGGTCGACCATGCTTCAGTCCGGCGGGCTGAATCTGAACGTCCTCGCAAACTACAACACCGAGAGCACGACGCAGGTTGCTGAGGGTCTGACCGAAATCGACTGGGCCGGGACGCAGGGCTGCGCCCTTCAGCTGCAGTGCATGGGCTACGACTATCGCGTGTTCAGCACATTCAGTTACCTCCGCGGCAACTGGTCGGCATCGCTGCGGTGGCAGCACTGGCCGTCGATCAACTCGGCCTCCTACGCGACCAATCCCAACACCGTCCTACCCGGTGTGACCGGCAGCTACGATCTGTTCGCGCTCTCCGCGCGATACAACCTCAACGAGAGATTCGCGATCCGCGTCGGTGTCGAGAATCTGTTCGACAAGGACCCTCCGCTTTCCGGCGGCAATCCCGCGGGGACGCCGTTCCCGACGGCAGCTCGCGGGACGCCTGGTTGAAGCTCTTCAGCGGATATCGATCCATGGCTTGTTCACTCGAGCTCGGCTTCAATTCGGTGACGGGCGCGACGCCGCGCTGTGCGAACGCGGCCTCTAGTTTACCGATCACGTCGGGAACCGTAATCAGGCTCATGGCGGCCGGGTCCCGGACGCGTTGGCCCCAACGCAGCGTCTCGATGGGCCGGCCGAACTCGAGCGCGACGGCCTCCGGGTACTTGTCGACGACGAGAGGCTGGCTGAAGTACGGGCCGGTGCGGTGACGGTTCGAGGTCGCGTACAGCCCCACAACCGGCGTGCCGACCGCCGTCGACATGTGGGCCGGGCCCGAGTCCGGGCACAGCACGACGCTGGCCCGTGACAGGATCGCGAGCAGCTGTTTCAGGTTCGTGCGGCCGATCAGGTTCTGCGGCTGCGCGTTCGCGGCTGCGACGATGTCGCGGCCATACGTCTGCTCGATCGCGGTCGTTCCACCCGTCAACAGCACCTGGGCTCCGTAGCGCCGCGCGGCGTAATCCGCGACCTCGGCGTACCAGTCCGCTCGCCAATTCCTGTAGTTGCGGAAGCGTTGACCCGTGCACGGGCTGATCACGAGCGTCGGCTTGCCGCTTGTGAACCACTGCGCGATCGCGGCGCGGTCGTCGGCGCCGATCGGAATGTCCCAGCGCGGCTGTTTCGGTTGCGGCACGCCGATCAGCTCCGCGAACTCGAACAGACCGTCCATCACGTGGCGCTCACGTCGCGCGGGAAGGCGCGTGTTCGTGAACAGCCACTGTTGATCGCGCGCACGCGCTTTGTCGTAACCAATGCGAAGCTTCGAGCGCACGAGCGCGCTGACGACATTCGCGCGCGTCGACGCGTGCATGTGCAGCAGCGCGTCGAATCGGCGGCCGCCCAGGGCTCGGCGCACGTCCGCGTAGCCGCGCCAGCCACGCGACTTGTCGAGCACGATGAATTCGACGCCTTCGAGCCCCCTTAATAAGGAGTGCTCGGTCTTGCCGACGATCCAGGTCAGGGCCGTGCTCGGCCACGCGTCTTGGATCGCGCGCACGACCGGTACGGTGTGACAGGTGTCGCCGATCGCCGAGAGGCGCACGACGCACAGCGAGCCGGGTGGTTGACCGAAAGGCAGCGGCATGCCGACTAGTGCGTCATCGCGTACATCGCGACGTTGACGCCGAGTCGCAGCGCGAGATTGATGAGCTCGTGCGGATAGCGTGGGTCGTCGGCCCACTGCCATGCATCCTGCACGTCGTTGTTGTACGCGATCAGCACCATGAGCCGGCCGTCGTCGTCTTCGATACCCTGCCAACGCGGCGGTCCGCGACCCATGCGCCGGCCGCCCCAGAACACTTCGTTCGCGTTCGGAATCACGACCTTCGTCATCTCGGGCAAGTCGTAGAAGGAGTGAAAGATCGGATGCTCGTCGGTGAGGTTGATGATCGGCCGATCCGGAAACACGCGTCTCATGCTCTCCACGAACACGGCATAGTTGCCCTCGCCGAAAAAGCTGTCGCAGAACAGGAAGCCGCCGCGCAACAAATGCGCGCGGAGCTTGGCGGCCTGCTCGTCGTCGAGGTCCATGGAGCCGGCGAGGCCGGCGACGAGAAACGGCCAATAGAAAGCGTCGTCGCCGTCCTCGAGATTCACGGGTTGCTCCACTGCCCGGACGTCGGTGGAGGTGAAGCGCCGCAGCATCTGCACGAGCGCGCGGTCGCCCTTGGGATAATCGTCGGTCCAACCCGTGCCGCCGCGCCGCCAATCGCCGCCGCGGCCGAAGCTGTTGTCGGGGAACATCAAGTGGCCGACGACGAGCTCGCCCGGCACTTGGTAATCCGGAGGCAACGGCGCTTCGGCGACATCGCCCTCGAAGCTCGGGTACACGCGAAACTCGCGCTGCGCCGCAGCCGGTGCCGCGGCAGCGATGGCCACCACGATCGCGACCACGATCGCGCCGACGGCCGCCCACTCGTTGCGCTGCTGTTTGATCACGTGCACACGATACACGAGCATCGCGAATTCGCGCGCCACATAGGGACAAACGAATGCGGGTTTGGGACAAGCCCGGTCAAATCTAGCGTGGCAGGCTGCGCGCACGGCTCAAAGGTCGAGCCGGAGCGCTGCGAGGTCATGCGATGGATGATAAACGGCTGATGGGGTGGCCCCTGTTGCTCGCCTGGCTCGGAATCCTCGGCTGCGGTTTGGCGTTCTGGGCCGCGCTCGCCGCCTGGCTGATCGGGTAGCCGCACGCACATCGCGTTTATACTGGTCCTCCCCTTAAGGAGGCTGCACGCATGAACGCGAAACCCGGGGTTTCGGCCCAAAGGATGGCCCTCGCCGCGACAGCGACTGCCGTACTCACGCTCGCTTGTGTCGGTGCTGCGGCGCAAGGCTCGCGTGACGCCGGCGCCTCGAGCGCGCCCGAGCTGAACCTCGCATACGACCGCTTCGTGCTACCGAACGGCTTGACCGTGATCGTCCACGAGGACCGCAAAGCGCCCGTCGTCGCCGTCAGCATCTGGTACCACGTCGGCTCGAAGAACGAGCCCGAGGGCAAGACTGGCTTCGCGCATCTGTTCGAGCATTTGATGTTCAACGGCTCGGAGAACTACGACGGCGAGTGGTTCGAGCCGATGCAGCGCGTCGGTGCGACCGGCCTGAACGGCACGACGTGGCTCGACCGGACCAACTATTTTCAAACCGTGCCGACGCCGGCGCTCGATCTCGCGCTGTGGATGGAATCGGACCGCATGGGGCATCTGCTCGGTGCCGTCACGCAGGAGAAGCTCGACAACCAACGCGGTGTGGTCCAGAACGAGAAGCGCCAGGGCGACAACCAGCCGTACGGCCGCGTGAACTACAACCTGTACGAAGGTTTGTTCCCGCCGGGCCATCCGTACCGCCACTCGACGATCGGTTCGATGGAGGACTTGAACGCGGCCTCGCTCGAGGACGTGCATCAATGGTTCCGTGACTACTACGGCCCGAACAACGCCGTGCTCTCGCTCGCGGGCGACATCGACGTCGCAACCGCGCGCGCGAAGGTCGAGAAATATTTCGGCGACATTCCGGCGGGTCCCGACGTCGACGAAGCGCTGAGCTTGATTCCCGTGCGCTCGGCGAATACGCACGAGACTCAGCACGACGAGGTTCCGTCCGTGCTTGCGAATCGGGCCTGGGTCGTACCGGGCCGCGCCACGCGCGAACGCGCATTGCTCGACCTCGCGGCCGCCGCGATCGGGCAGGGCCGGAATTCGCGTCTGTACGTCGACCTCGTCTACAACCGGCAGCTTGCGACCGACGCGTCGGTCGGCGTGACGCCGTTCGAGCTCGCGAGCGTGTTCGATCTGTCGGTCGTGCTGAACCCCGGCGAGGCCCCCTCGGTCGCGAGCGAAGCGATCGATCGCATCATCGCCGAGTTCCTCGTGACCGGCCCGACCGCCGAAGAGCTCGAGCGTGCGAAGACCGGCACGAACGCGGCCGTGATCCGCGGGCTCGAGCAGGTCAACGGCAAGGCCGTGATGTTGGCCGAGGGTGAGCTCTACGCGGGCAATCCGGTGTTCGTAAAGCAGTACCTCGAGTGGATCAATGCAGCGGGACCGGAGGACGTGCGCGACGTCGCGCGCACCTATCTCACGCGCGGCTGGCACCAGGTCGACGTCGTGCCGGCCGGCAGCTATGAAGCGGCCCCTGCAGGCGTGGATCGCTCGACGGGCCTGCCGCCGATCCCTACCGAAACTCCATCGCTGACGTTCCCCGAGATTCACACGTCGAGGCTGTCGAACGGCATCGAGGTCGTACTCGCGGAACGCCACGCCGTGCCCGTCGTCGAGATGTCGATTCAATTCGACGCCGGCTATGCGGCCGACGCGGGCCGCAAGCTCGGCGTCGCGTCGTTCGCGACCGCGATGCTCGATGAAGGCACGCGGACTCGCTCCGCGCTCGAGATCGCGGCCGAAGCGGAAAGGCTCGGCGCGCGCGTGGGTGCGGGCTCCACCTTGGATGCTTCGTCGGTATCGCTGTCCGCGATCAAGAGCGAGCTCGCCGAATCGATCGCGTTGTGGGCGGACGTGATCCGCAACCCCGCGTACGACAACGAGGAGATCGAGCGCCAGCGCCGTCAGCGGATCGCGGGCATCGCGCAGGAAAAGGCCGAGCCCGCGCTGCTCGCGCTGCGGTTGCTGCCGCCCGTGCTGTACGGGCCGGGGCACGCATACGGCGTGCCGTTCACGGGCTCCGGCACCGAGGAGTCGCTGCGCTCGCTGACGCGCGAGGATCTCGTGCGATTCCAACAGCAATGGTTGCGCCCCGACAACGCGCGGCTGTTCATCGTCGGCGACACCACGTTGGCCGAGATCACGCCGCTGCTCGAGCGCGCATTCCGCGACTGGCGAGCACCGGCCGAGGCCAAGCCGACCAAAAACGTCGCGAACGTGAGTCTTCCGCGCGCGCCGCGCGTGATCCTGATCGACAAGCCGGGCTCGCCGCAGTCGCTGATTCTCGCGGGCCACGTGCTGCCGGGCCTGGGCACCGATCGCGACCTCGCGATCGACGCCATGAACGGCGTCCTGGGCGGTAGCTTCACCGCGCGCATCAACATGAACCTGCGCGAGGAGAAGGGCTGGTCGTACGGCGCGCGCACGCAGCTCCAAGGCGCGCGCGGCCCGAGGCCAATGCTCGTGTCCGCGCCCGTGCAGACCGACCGCACCGGCGACTCGCTGGCCGAGCTCGTGCGCGAGCTGAACGCAATCAAGACCACGAAGCCGATCGCCGAGCCCGAGATGGCGCGCGTGATCGCGGGCTACACACGCGAGCTGCCCGGCCGCTTCGAGACGTCGAACGCCGTGCTCGGCAGCCTGATCTCGTCGGCGCTGTATGGCCGGCCGCTCGATTACGCCGCGACGCTCGCGCAGCGCTACGGAGCGCTGACGCTCGCGGATCTGCAATCTGCCGCGAACGATCTCGTGCAGCCGTCGAGCCTGGTGTGGGTCGTCGTCGGCGACCTGAGCGCGATTCGCGCACAGGTCGAGGGGCTCGGGATCGGGCCGGTCGAAATCTGGAACGACGACGGTCTGCCCGTCGCCGCGGCGTCCGGAGGTTGAACCGAGCGATCCGCTCGATCAGTCGCCGGTGATCGCCTGCATGACCGCGGTGTCGAAGTCGTTGCGGATCTCGCCGCGCGATTGAAGGTTCGCGACCTGAGTCAGGAACATCGCGACGACCTTTTCGCGCGGGTCGATGAAGAAGTACGTGTTGAACGCACCGGCCCAGCCGAAGCTGCCCTCAGACAACATCGTGTTGCGCGCCGTGGAATTGGTGACGACGCGCACGCCGAGCCCGTAGCCCTCGCCCGGGTTGCGCCCGGGCAGCGTGTCCGGCGCGAACGCCGAGGCCATCAGCTCGACCGTACGCCGACTCAACAGCCGCGTGCCTTCGACCTCGCCGCCGTTCATCAGCATCAACGCGAAGCGCAAGTAGTCTTCCGCGGTGCTCGTAAGGCCTCCGCCGCCGGAGAAGTAGGCGCCGTTCACGAACGGGCCGGGTGCCTGTTTCGTGAGGGCGCCGTTCACGTGCTGATACAGCGTCGCGCGCCGCGCGTCCGTGCCGTCGCGATAGAAGAACGTATCCTGCATGCCGAGCGGCGCGAAGATCCGCTGCTGCACGAAGCGATCGAACGGCATGCCCGACGCGACCTCGACGATCCGCGCGAGCACGTCGAAGCCGTACTGCCCGCTGTAGGCCCAGCGAGTGCCGGGCTGGAAATCGAGCGGCACGCTCCTGAAGCGCGGCAGCACCTGTGCGAGCGTCTCGCCGGCGCCGATCGTGACCGGCGACGCGTTGCTGGCACCGCCGCTCGCGAGCCCCGACGTGTGCGCGAGCAGATCGCGAACCATGATCGGCCGCTCGGCCTGCACGGTGTGCCACGGCTGCGGCGCCACCACGGCGCCCGACGGCGCCGGCGCAATCAGGCCGGCCGTGTTCGGCACGGCGACCGTCAGCGTCTCGAGCTCCGGGATGAATCGACCGGCAGAGTCCGTCAACCGGACCTTGCCTTCCTCGACCAACATCAAGATCGCAACCGCGACGACGGGTTTGGTCATCGACATGATTCGGAACAACGAGTCGGTCCTCATCGGCGTGTGCGCTTCGAGGTCCATCTCGCCTTGCGCCGTCAGCAGCGCCACCTGGCCGTTGCGTGCGATCAGCGTGACCGAGCCCGCGAACGTGCCGGCGTCGATGTTGCGCTGCATTAGCTCCGTCACTCGGGTGAGCCGGTCGCTGGACAAGCCCACAGTTTCGGGCCGAACAGTAGGCGTGGCGGCGTTCGCAACCGCGACCACCGTCACCGCAGAGATCAGTCCAACCGCGCAGCGCGCAAGAGTCGTTCGCATGGCACACCCCCGGATCGCTTTCCGTTGTTTCAAGAGGCATCATCGCGCAGCGCCGCGACAAGCGTAAAGTAGAGGCCGATCACGATGACACCGTTCCGGACGCTGCTCGCCGCCCTCATGCTGCTCCCGAGCCTCGCAAACGGTCAGTCGCCCGCCGCGGGAGGCGTATTCGCGGTCGCATACGTCGAGACCGATGCTTCCGCGGCAGCGGCCGGCCGCGCCGCGCTCGAGCTTTACCGCGACGCGGTTCGCGAGCGGGCGGGGTGCCTCGGCGTCGAGCTGTTCGCGCAAACCGGCCGGCCCGGCCATTTCGCCGTGCTCGAGACCTGGCGCGATCAGGCGGCCTTCGATGCGCGCGATCCGGCCGATAAAGCCCTGCTGATGGAGGGACTCGACCCGATTCGGGTCAGCGGCTACGACGAGCGGCCGTACAAGCCGCTGGCCCTCGCGCCCCCTGGCACGGCGGGCGAAGCGCTGACCGGAGTGTTCGTGATTACGCACGTCGACGTCGCGCCGAACTCGGTCGCGCCGACGCTGCTCGCGCAGCTCGCAGAAGCGAGTCGCGCGGAGGTCGGCAATCTACGTTTCGACGTCGTGCAGCACGCGGTGCGCGGCAACCATTTCACGGTCGTCGAGCAATGGCGCAGCGCGGCGGCGCTCGAAGAGCACGTGAGCGCCTCGCACACGCGCAGTTACCGAGACGCACTGCAGCCGCTGACCGGGAGCCCGCTCGACGAGCGCCTGTACACGGCCGTCGGCGGGGCGGGGCCGAAGTGACCGCGGACATCCGCGAAATTCGCGAAGCGGTCGCGCGGCTCTGTGCCGATTTCCCGGGCCGCTATTGGCGCGAGCACGACCGCGCGCGGACGTATCCGAAGGAATTCGTCGACGCGTTGTCGGCGGCCGGCTACCTCGCCGTGCTGATCCCAGAGGAGTACGGCGGCTCCGGGCTCGGCATCGGTGCCGCGAGCGCAGTGCTCGAGGAGATCCACTCGAGCTGGCTGCAACGGCGCCGCGTGCCACGCGCAGATGTACACGATGGGCACGCTGCTGAAGCACGGCAGCGAGGCGCAGAAGCGAGCGTATCTGCCGCAGATCGCCTCGGGCGCGCTACGGCTGCAGGCGTTCGGCGTCACGGAGCCCACGAGCGGCACGGACACGACGCGGATCCGCACGACGGCCGTGCGCGACGGCGACGTGTATCGCGTCAGCGGTCAGAAGGTTTTCATCTCGCGGACCGAGCACTCGGATCTGATGTTGCTGCTCGTGCGCACGACGCCGCGCGAGCAGGTCGCGAAACCGACCGACGGCATGTCCGTGCTGCTCGTCGATCTGCGCGAGGCCGTCGGCCACGGGCTCACGATCAAGCCGCTCGTCACGATGATGAATCACGCGACGACGGAGCTGTTCTTCGACAACCTCGCGGTGCCGGCCGCGAACTTGATCGGCGTCGAGGGCAAAGGCTTCGGCTACATCCTGGACAGCATGAACGCGGAGCGAATCTTGATCGCCTCGGAGTGCATCGGCGACGCGCGCTGGTTCGTCGCGAAAGCCGCCGCCTATGCGACCGAGCGGCGAAGTGTTCGGCAAGCCGATCGGCGAGAATCAGGGCGTCCAGTTCCCGATCGCGCGCGCGCACGTGCAGACGGAGGCCGCGGCGCTGATGGTCGCGAAGGCGGCCGCGTTATTCGACGCCGGCGAGAAATGCGGCGCCGAGGCGAACATGGCCAAGATGCTCGCGGCCGACGCGTCGAAAGAGGCCGCCGACGTCTGCATCCAAACTCACGGCGGCTACGGCTTCGCCGAGGAATACGACATCGAGCGCAAGTTCCGCGAGACGCGGCTGTATCAGGTGGCGCCGGTGTCGACGAACCTGATTCTGTCGTTCATCGGCACGCACGTGCTCGGCATGCCGAAGTCGTTCTGAGCGCCTCCCCGTTTCATGCGCTAGTTAGCGTCGGTCGCTTGGTCGTGGTTTTTGCTTGCTGCGGGCGCTTCGGAGCGGCAAACGCCTCGCGCGTGTCAGTTTCAGAACCTTCGCCAGCGCATTGTTGACCGCTCGGCTAGTAGGGAACGCCTGGGCGATTTCTGGATCGAGGCGCACGATATGGGTCTCGTCGCTCATTCGAGAAGCGTACTTGCCGCGTATCAATCCCGCGGGAAAATCCATGGCGGCTGTACTCGGGGCGCAGTCCTCGCTTGCGAGGCTGTTTGCTAGCCTTCTTCATAGAGGTTCCGTTCGGAGCGGGTTGCCAGTCTAGCGGTGATGACGCGAATAGTATCGCGCTCGTCCGTGTGTGACACCACGATCAGTCGGCCGCGCGTCGAAACCCCGAACGTAATCCACCGGAGCTCGCCGATGGAATGATCGGGATCGGAGCCGGTTACGGCATGAGGGTCATCGATCGCCGACCGAGCCTCCTCGAACGAGACTCGGTGTTTTTTCCAGTTCGCGGCGGCTTTGCGAGCATTCCAAACGAAACGCACATTTGGCACTGCGCAGCATCATCGAGACCCCACAAATTCAACCAACGTGCTAGCCAGAGCGAGCGCAGAATCCATGAAGAACGGCGAGAAAGCCCGAATGCGACCGTCACCACGGTGCATTTGCGTCGATCTCGCGCCATTGGCCGGGCGCCAATCCTTCGATCGTGACGCTGCCGATTGCAGCGCGCACGAGGCGCAGGGTCGGGAAACCGACGCGCGCCGTCATGCGCCGCACCTGGCGGTTCTTGCCTTCGCGCAGCGTGAGCTCGATCCAAGCCGTCGGAATCTTCGCGCGATAACGGATCGGAGGATCACGCGGCCAGAGTCCCGCAGGTTCGTCGATCAACCGCGCGCCCGCGGGCTTCGTGACGAAGTCGCCGAGGTCCACGCCTTTCCGCAGCGAAGCCAGCGCGGTTTCGCTCGGCGCGCCCTCGACCTGCGCCCAGTAGACCTTCGCGAGCTTGTGGTGTGGGTCCGCGATTCGCGCTTGCAGCGCGCCGTCGTCGGTTAGGAGCAGCAACCCTTCGCTGTCCGTGTCTAGCCGTCCGGCAGGGTAGACGTCCTTGATCGGCACGTAGTCGGCGAGGGTTCTCTTGTCCGGCTCCGGGCTGAACTTGCACGCGACACCGAACGGCTTGTTCAGCGCGATCAACACGGCGTCAGCGCGCGAGAAAACGTTCGATCAGGTCGGGCGCGACCGAAGTCTTTGGCACGACGGGCGCGGTGCGGCGGCGTCGCCGCCGGCCGTCGCCGCGCTTGCCCGCGGCGTTCGGTGCGAACCAGCTGCGCACGTCGGCCTCGATGCCGGTGCCGTGCATGTAGTTGTAGAGCGCCGTGCGCAAGCCGTTACCCAAGAAGTCGTGATCGGCGCCGACCGGATCGTCGAACGCAACGTCGTTGTGCGCGAACGTGATCTCGAGCGGCGGCCGCAACGTGATCCCGTATTGCTCGGGATGGAGCCCGATCGGCGAATGTGCCGTGGCCGCGAACCGATGCCAGTACGCGGATTGGATGCACCCGGCCGCGAACAGTTGGCGAACCCGCTCGAGCGCATCGACAGTGTCTTGGACCGTCTCGGTCGGGAACCCGTACATCAGGTACGCGTGCACCATGATGCCGGCGTCCGTGAACGCACGCGTCACGCGCGCGACCTGCTCGACGGTGACGCCTTTCTTCATGAGCTCGAGCAGACGATCGGACGCGACCTCGAGCCCGCCGCTGACCGCGACGCAGCCAGAATCGGCGAGCAGTTGGCACAGCTCGGGCGTGAACGATTTTTCGAAGCGGATGTTGCCCCACCACGTGATGCTGAGCTTCTCGTCCAACAGGCGCTTCGCGAGCGCGCGCATCCCGGACGGCGGCGCGGCCTCGTCGACGAGATGAAAGCCGGTCTCGCCGGTTTCCGCGATCAGCGAGCGGATCCGGTGCAGCACGAGATCGGTCGTCGCGCGGTCGTAGCGGCCGATATAGTCGAGCGACACGTCGCAGAAGCTGCACTTCTTCCAGTAGCAGCCGTGCGCGAGCGTGATCTTGTTCCAGCGCCCGTCCGACCACAGCCGATGCATCGGGTTCAGCATCTCGAGCACGGAGACGTAGTCGCGGAGCGGCAGGCCGTCGTAGGTCGGCGTGCCTGTGTCGCGCTGCGGGATGTCGTGCTCTGTCGCATCCGTCTCGAACGCGACGGCATCGCCGCGGCGCACGTACGTGCGCACGAGCGGCGCGCGTCGGCCAAGCAGCCGCGCAAGCAGGTTCAGCAGCGGCCGCTCGCCATCATCGAGCGTCACGTAGTCGAAGTAATCGAACACGCGTGGCTCGCGTAGCGCGCGCAACTCGGTGTTGACCCAGCCGCCGCCGAGCACGAGCTTGGCGTTCGGCATTGCCGCGCGGATCGCGCGCGCCATCCGGAACGCGCCGTAGACGTTGCCGGGGAACGGCACGGACATGCCGACGACGTCGGGACGATGCGTGTCGACCAACTCGCGAGTGACGTCGTCGAGCGTCTCGTCGATCAGCGTCGGCTCGCCCTCGAGCGCGTTGCGCAGCGGCTCGAACGTCGGTGCGCTGGCGGCGAGTCGCTCGCCGTAGCGTGCGAGCGAGAACCGTGGGTCGATGCCGTCGCGCCACGCGTCCGCGAGGTCGTCGACGTACAAGCTCGCCAAGTAGCGCGCTTGCTCGGTCGTGCCGAGCGTGCCGAACGCGTTCAGGAGTTGCTCGTCCAGGGCAGGGTGGTCCGCCGTCGGCGGCGGCGCGAGATGTGCGAAGCGGGGGCCTTCCGGCAGGAACGCGCGTCCCACGATTCGCAGCGCCAGCCCAGGGTCCCGGTGCTGCAAGAAACGGATCGTCGGCTCGACGGTTGTCGCGTAGCTCTGCGCGTGCTGCAAGAAGCTCGCGATGGCCGGGGGCACGGGCGTGCCCTTGCGTGCCGCGCGCGCCCGGTTGCGCAGCACGCCCGCCATCCGCTCGACGGCCGGCGCGGAGAACAGCCGCAGGAACAACGCGAGCGACGCGTCTGCTTGCGATACCGTGACACCGAGCTCCGCCGCGTGCAGGCGCAGGAATCCGGTCAGATACGCCGTCGCCGGATACGGCGTGTTGAGCTGGGTCATCGGCGGTGTCAGGAGCAGCACGCGCATGGCGCACAAAGATTAGCGCAGGTTAGAGTGGAGGCGGGGGTTTCGACCAACGACCGACGAAAAAAGGGGCGCCCATGTTCGATCTGCCGACGTTTACCCTGATCCATATCCTGATCAGCGTCCTAGGAATCATCGCGGGACTCGTGGTCGTCGGTGGATTCATCGCCGGCGCGCACCTGCGTGGCTGGACCGCATTGTTCCTAGCGACGACGATTCTCACGAGCGTGACGGGATTTTTCTTTCCGTTCACGAGCATTTCGCCGGCGCACATTGTGGGCGCGGTCTCGCTCGTGTCGCTCGTGGTCTGCCTCGTTGCGCTCTATCCGCAGAAGCTACAAGGCCGGTGGCGTACGACCTACGTGATCACCGCCGTCGCGGCGCTATACCTAAATGTGTTCGTGCTGGTCGTACAGCTGTTCGCGAAAACACCGGCGCTACAGCAGTTGGCGCCGACGCAGCAGGAACCGCCATTCGCGCTGACGCAAGCGCTGATCCTCGGTCTGTTCATCTGGCTTGGGCGGGTGTCGTTGCGGGGGTTCCGAAGCTAGGAGGCGACATGCACAACCGGGTATCGAGTGGCTTCATGGGTCTTGCGGTGTGCTTGTTAGCGGCTGGAGCCGCGTCCGCACATCACGGCGGCGACGTCGAATGGGCCGAGGCCGCGGTCGGTCCGATCACGGGCACGGCCACGAAGGTCGCGTTTCAGTTTCCGCACGTGTTCTTCGAGATGGACGTTGAGGAGGGCGGCTCGACGGCGACCTGGACGATCACGACGCGCTGGACGCCGACGATCCTGCGCGAGCATGGCTGGGGCCGCGATTCTATCAAGGTCGGGGACAAGGTCACGGTCACCTACTTGCCGCACGTCGAGAAGCCGCGGATCGGCCAGATGCAGACAATCGAGGTCAACGGCCGATCGCTGCCGTTGTCGTTTTGAACGCGGCTACCCGTGCGTATTGCGCTCGCGCTTGCGGCTACGGTCGCGATCGCGGCACACACGCGCGCACAGAATGCGTACGATCCGCGCGATCTCTCCGGGCATTGGGATCGCAGCTCGAGCGTGGAGTCGTTCGCGAACACGCCGGGCGGAACGCGCGCGAACGAGCTGCCCGGTGCACGCGAGGCGCCGTTCACGCCGGCGGGTCGCGCCGCGTTCGACGCCAACAAGCCCGGTTACGGGCCGCGCCGCGCGATGGCGCGCAACGATCCGATGGGCCGTTGTGAGCCGCTCGGCCTCGTGCGCAACCTGGTGGCGGAAATCGTGGCGCCGCACGCGACGTTCGAGCTCGTGCAGACGCCGACACGAATCTTGCAGGTCTTCGAGTATCGGCACGATTGGCGCGAGATTTGGCTCGACGGCCGTTCGCTGCCGGCGGGAAATGAGCTGTACCCGAAATGGAACGGCTTTTCCGTGGGCCGATACGACGGCGACGTGCTCGTGGTCGAGTCGGTCGGCTTCGATGCGCGCAGCTGGCTCGACAAGCTCGGCTATCCGCACACCGAGAACATGCGCGTCGAGGAGCGGTACCGGCGGGTCGACGCGAGCACGCTCGAGCTCGTGATCACGATCACGGACCCCGAGTACTACAGCGAGCCCTGGCGAAGCGACACGAAGCGTTTCCGTTTGAATGGCGGCAAGACGCAGCGATACGATGAGCAGATCTACTGCATCCCGGCCGAGGAAATGACGTATCAGGATCTCGTCGGGACCGGCAACGCGATCGATTAGTGCGCGGGCTCGTAGTCGCGATACGCGTGCGACCAGCGCGCCTCGCGGACCAGTCGCTCGATGTCGTTCAGCTCGACGTTCGCGACGCGTTCGATGACCGCCTGCCGCACGACTGCCACAGCGATCTCGTACGACACGGCGCGCAGGCGCGACACCGACGGGAACAACAGCCCGGATGAGCGTTCCTCGTCGGTGACCTGCGCCGCGAGCGCTTCGGATGCGACCTTCGTCATTCCGGGCGTGACTTTCGATGCGTTCGCCGCGATCGCGGCGAGACCGAGCCCCGGGAACACGAACACGTTGTTGCCTTGCCCCACGCGGTAGATGCGCCCGCCGCAAACGACGTCGCGGAATGGGCTGCCCGTCGCGACCAGGCACCGGCAGTCCGTCCAAGCGTACAGACTCGCGGGCTCCGCCTCGGAATTCGTGCTCGGGTTCGAGGACGGGAAGATCACGGGTCGTTCGACGTGTTTCGCCATCTCGCGGACGAGCGGCTCGTCGAACGCACCGGCGACGCCGGACACGCCGATCAGGACGGTCGGCCGATACTGCTTCACGACATTCGCCAAGCTGCGCGCGCTCGGCTCGAGCAGGCCCAGCGCTCGCGCGCGCTCGGCCGGCCAAGCGAGCGCGCGTTTGTAGTCGTCCATTCGCTTGCCGTCGTCGACGAGCAAGCCGCTGCGATCGAGCACTGCGATCGCGGCCGTTTGGTCGTCGCCTTCGAGCCCTTCGTCCAAGAGCTGCGCCTTGATCTGCCGCGTGACGCCCAGGCCCGCGGCACCCGCGCCGAAGATCACGATGCGCTGCTGCACAAGGCGCTCGCCTTTGATCTTCAGCGCACTGTTCAGCCCGGCCACGACGACGGCCCCGGTGCCTTGGATGTCGTCGTTGAACGAGGGCACGACCTCGGAATACCGATCCAGGATCGTCAGAGCGTTGTCCTTGCGGAAGTCCTCCCACTGGATCAACGCGCGCGGCATCACGCTGCGAACCGCGGCGACGAACTCGTCGACGAGCGCGACGTATTCGCTGCCGCGAATGCGGCGCGCCGGCCAACCCAGGTATTGCTTGTTGGCAAGCAGCTCTTCGTTGTCGGTGCCGAAGTCCAAGCTGATCGGAATGGACGATGCGGGATCGATGCCGGCCGCCGCCGTGTACAACGCCAGCTTGCCCTGCGAGATGGCCATGCCGCCGGCGCCCTGATCGCCGATGCCGAGAATCGACTCGTTATCGGTGACCACGAGCAGCCTGATTTCCCGTTCGCCGACGATGCGCGCGAGCACGTCGCGCATCCGGCCTTTCATGTCCGGCGTAACCCAGATTCCGCCCCAGTTGCCTTGGAACACCTGGCTGAATCGCTGCACCGCAGCGCCGACGGTCGGCGTGTAGACGATCGGCATCAGCTCTTCGAGGTGATCGGCCAGCACGCGGTAATACAGATGCACGTTGCGGTTCAGCAGCGCATTTAGCATCACGTACTTCTGGAGATCGTCGGGTTGCGCGCTGAGCTGTTGGTAGATCCGCTCGGCCTGCTGGTTCTGGTCCTTGGCCTGCACGGGTAGCAAGCCTTCGAGCCCGAGAGCCATCCGCTCGGCGGGAGGAAACCCGGTGCCTTTGTTCAGGGCCGGGTTGTGAACGAGCTCGGCGCCGCGCGCTGCGACCTTCACGCTGTTCCGGTTACCGGCTCGTCGTTCTTCGGTCAAGGGAGCGCCGTCGCCGACGAGCTCAAGTCGCGGAGCACGCGACGGGGTTGCGTTTGCTGCCGTCGGGCTCGCGCTTGAACTGCATCGTTCGCACGAAGTGCCCGGTCAGATAGCGCGGATCCGCGACGAACGTCTGGATCACGAGGTATTGGTTGCCGTCGTCCTCGACGATCAGGTTGTAGTACTCGGTCATGAACGCGTTCTCGCTGAACGGCACGCCGTTCTTGCGCAAGTAGCCGGCACGCAGGTTGTTCGTGTCGACGCGCAAGGTGCCGGCGCGTTTGATCTGACCGAGCGACGTCGGCCCGGCATAAAACTGCTCGGTCGTTCCCGAGAGCTCCCACGCCGCAAACGACCAACCCTGCCAGCTGCGCGCGCCTTGCGGCTCGCGTTGGCCGAAGTGGAACACGCGTGTCTGCATTCCGGTGTCGATGTCGAGCTTCAACGTGTTGTCGTCTTGCCAGGTGATCTGAACGCGGCTCGGCAAGCGCATGATCGCGGGCGCCGCGTAGCCCTTGCAGGCTTCGCCGGCTGCTTCGTCGCGTGCCGGGTCCCATGCCTCGGCGATTCGGCGGCCTTCCGGGTTCAAGGGAACGTAAGACACGTCGCCCTTGGCCGGCGTGATCATCCGGTAGACCCAATCATCGGTGATCAGCGAGACCCAATGGCCCGTAATGTCGATGGGCGCGGCTGCGCGCGCGGTGGGCGGTGGCCCGGCCGCGGGTGCGGCGCGGCCCTGCGCGAAGGCGATGTGGACGGCGCCGATGCTCGCGGCGAGCACGATGCCGAGCCGAACGACCCGTGTGAGATCCCCCCGCATATTCGTCAGTCGAACGTCTCGCCCTGGAAGCCCCAGCCGAAGCCGTCCGACGGTCGCAACAAGCTGCGCATGCGCACGCGGTGGTCGATCGGATTGCGGCCCGGGTTGCCGGTGATCACGACTTTGTCGCCGGGTTTCAGCGACTCGCGCGTGACGCCTTGGCCCGTGAGCGCGCCCGCGCCGCCCCATTCCACGCCCCAGCGCTGCATCACGCCGTTGTCGTCGGGCGCCATCACGTGCACCCACGCGTGCGGGTTGCGGAACATGAATTGCACGAGCTCGCCTTCGATCTTGACTGTCTTGCTCTCGTCGTACGTGGCCGTGAACGAGTGATGTGCGTAGGCGGATACGCCCGACATCAGTGCGCCGGCGGCGACGAGGATGAGTGTTCTAGCCTTCACGATAGATCTCCTTACGAACCCTTTTTCAAACTGCGATACACGGCCTCGATGAACATCTCGGTGGTCCAGGAGCCGGTGTCTTTGCCGAAGCGCGCCTCGTAGCCGAACGTCGGGCGGCTCTCGATCACCTGCTCGAGCGTGCGCCCTTCGTCGATCGAAGCCTGCACCTGATCCCGGATGATCGTCAGCATGTCGCGATAGTAGCCGACGTCGGCGGAGTCGCCGAGCCGTCCATGCCCCGGAATCACCATCGTGCCGCCTTCGGTGCGGAACTCAGGGATTGCGAGCTTCAAGATCGCGTTCAAGCCGGCGATCACGCCGTTGATGCTGCCGCCGGATTCGACGTCGATGAGCGGAAACGAGTCCATGTTGAACAGGTCGCCGGCTGCGATGACGTCGGACGCGCGGAAGAACACGTAGCTGTCGCCGTCGGTCGCCGCGTTCGGCACGTGGAAGATCTGCACGCCTTCCTCGTTGAAGAACGTGCTGATCTTGAAATCGGCCGTGAAAAACGTCTCCGTCGGCAGCGCGCCGAAGGGCATGTCGAGCCCGATCATGCGATTCAAGACGTTCTCGTGCGCCAGCACCGCTGCGCCTTCGGAGGAATCGGCGATCGTGCCCGCCACGTTGCCGCCCGTGTACGTGACGCCGCTGGCAGCGATCTTCTCGTTGCCGCCGATGCTGTGCGGAAGCGAGCTCGTGTTGATGATGAAGCGCACGGGCTTCGGCGGCGCATGCGTGTTCACGGGAAAGCGTGAACGCGTTTCGGCGCCGCCGCGCTGGGCCGTCTGCACGTCGAGAAAGCCGAACGCGTTGAGTTGGGTCTGCAGATCCTTGACGGCCGCGATGACGCGCTCGCTCGCTTGCGTGTTGCCGGAATTCACGAGCATGACGCCGTCCGGACCGACCGATGCCGCGATGTTCGTGCCGGCGCCGACCAGCATCCAGATGTTCTTGCGGACCGGCCACCAGTGAAGGTCCACGACGCTTTCGCCGCCGCGCTGCGCGCTGCGCGATTGCGCAAGGGCCGGGCTCGTCGCGCCGACGACGAAGGACGCGAGACCGACCGTCAGGCAGGCAAGCAGGCGGAGTCGCGTCGCGTGTGAGTCCGTCGTCGGCATCGGCTACTCTCGGGTGGGCGCCTGGGTCGCCGACGTGCGCCCGGCGCGCTCGAGCTTCTGCCGGTACTCGGGATACATCGTCTCCGCGCCGTCGAAATACAGAGAGCGCGGCAGCCCGTAATAGTCGGAGAAGCTGTAAATCTGGTCGTTCTTGCCGGGCAACCAGTTCGGCACGTAACCGTCGGGGCGCACGACCTCCGTGACGATCGTGCACGGATATGGCGGAACCTGCTGCGCGAGGTTCAAGCGGTACTCGGTGCTGCGGATCAACGGCTCGGTCAAGTAGACGGGGTCATACGCGACCAGCACCCACGTCAGGTAATCCTGATTGTCGAACCGGCGCCGCATCAGGTACTCGGTCAGCGTGGCGAGATCGCTCTGCGGTACGCCGTTACGCCGGTAGTAGTCTTCCTTCATGTGCGTCGTCTTGACGCGCAGCCGGTCGCCTTCCCAGTTGCCCGTCGAGAACCCAGCCCACGTGTGCGCGGCGTATTCCGGCGGGTGCGCGCGGCCGTCCATATAAATAGGCGTGTTCGTCGAGCGCAGCCATTCGGCTTGGAACGCGATGATCTGCCGCGACGCCGGATCGATTTCCTTCCACATGCGCAGGTTCGAAGGGCCGCGCTTGATGTACACGCCGGAATGCGGCCGGCATTGCCACTCGGGCAGCGATTGAATGGACGCGTCCCAAACCTCGGCGCGGCGAATCGCTTCGCGGCTCAACGGCAAGCCCACGTACTCGCCGAGATGCGGGTTGTCGATGTTGTCTTGCGATTGCACGACGGGCCACTCGCCGCTGAAGTCCATCTGCGCATTCGCACTGCAACAGAACGCGGAGACGAGCGTCGCCGCAACAACAATACGAGAGTGTGTTCGCATCAAATCATGGTAGCCGTGCCAACACCCCGCCAGCAAGCGAGCACCGGGTGCGAGCAGGGCGTCGTGACGACGCTGTCAAAAGATTACTCGTGAACGTGTTCGCGTGACCGGCTCGCAGGCGAACCGCACGGTGTGCCGAGATTCCGAACGGCGTGTCGCGAGGTCGCCGATCGCGCGATCGCATTTTCGCGCATGTGGGATTCTGCCCACTGTTCTTATGGGCAGCCGGAGTGGGCAGAAATGGTTGCATTGGTTTCTCAGGAGGGGTATGGTTGCGGCCGCTCGCAAAGTACAAGAAAGCAGCCATTCGTTCGGGGGCATGCAAACGTGAGCCAGAGCTCGGCGGACTTCCTGCTTGGGGAAATTGAAGCGTTTTGTCGCCGCACCGGCATCGCGGAATCGACTTTCGGGCGACAGGCAGTAAACGACGGCAAGCTCTGCGTTCGCTTACGTAACGGCAAGGATGTCACTCTCGAGACCGCGGCCAAGATCCGCGGCTTCATCGGGGGGCCGAGCAAGCTTGAGCCGACGCCGAGTAACAACAAAGGCACGACCATGACTGGCACCACGAAGCGCAAAGCGACCAAGGTTTCCGCAACGGCCGACGGCAAGTCCGATCGGCCGTTTCGTTTTTACGACAACCGGCAAAAGTATTTGGCGTTCGTCAACACCACGAACGAGAAGTGGAAGGTTGCCGAGCGTGCCAGCCGCGAGCTCGCCTTGCTGAAGCCGCATCCGCCCGCGATCCGGCTGTTCGATGCCGGCATGGGCGACGCGACGGTGCTGTCGCACATCATGCGCGCGATGCATCGGCGTTTCCCGATCATGCCGTTTTTCATCGTCGGCAAGGAGATCAGCCTCGAGGACGTGCGTTTGTCGCTCGAGAAGCTGCCGGACCGGTTCGTCGAGCATCCCGCCAGCGTCATCGTGATCACGAACCTCTACTACGCCGAGGCGCCGTGGCTGCGGCCGCGGGACGTGCAGATGGCCGCCGCGCTTAACTGGCGCGAAGTCGCGCTCGAGGGCGGCTCTTCTTACGAGTACGACGAGCAGCTGCGTGCGCTCGATTCGTTCCTCGTCGACGGCTGGCAGGTCAAGGCGAGCGAGAAGACCGGCAACCCGATGTACGTGCGACCGTCCGTGCTCGTGATCTACCGCAAGGACCACTCGTTCCTGCTCGACGATGTGATCCCGAGGCCGGGCCAGGTCGCGGGCAACTACGATCTCGTGATTGCTTCACAACCCTGGCGCGCGCGCATGAGCGCCGAGTTCAAGGCGAAGAAGGTATTGGCGCCCCTGATCCGCAGCCTCGGGCCCGCGGGCCGGTTGCTCGCGGTGCAGTCGTGCGGCAACGACCCGGCGCTCGAGATGGTCAACGAGATCTGGCCCGACGAGGAGCCGTTCAAGGTCAATCGCCACGAGCTGATCAAAGTGCTGCGTGACGAGCTCGGCCGCGAGGCCCGCGACTTCAACTTCGTGTCCGGCTCCGACGCGAAAGCGATCTTCCGCTACGAGATGCACACGTTGCCGAGCGAGGTCCAGCAGAGCATCGGTACGTCGACGCTGTTCGCAGCGTGGAATGCCGCGAGCTATGTGGCACAGATCGAGGACGAGCGGATCGAGGCTGCGATGCGCGAGGGCGAGCACTACCTGCAGAGCACTGCGAAGATCCTGAAGAAGCACAAAGGGCTCTGGTTCAACGACGAGAGCTTCGTCGTGTCGCGCAAGCAGTAGACGCGGCAGCGGGGGCACGATGACCAACGACGACCTGAAGCAGCAAATAGCCGCGTTCGTTCGCGACTATTCGATCGAGATCACGCCGCACGATACCGGCAAGCTCGATGCGATCCGCGCGGAGCTCGCGCCGGGCACGTGCGTTTACGTCGCGCATCCGCCGGGTGTGCCGATCGACGACATCGTGACTTTGGCCGGGCAAGTGCAGAAGCTCGGCCTCACCGCCACGCCGCACGTGATCGCGCGCAAGCTCGAGAGCCGCGACCAGCTCGAGCGCGCGCTCGCGCGTTGCCAGGAGCTCGGCATCCACAACGCGTTGTGCGTCGCCGGCGACATCACGGCCGACAAGCCGGCCTACGACAGCAGCCTCGAAGTCCTTCAGACCGGCTTGTTCAAGAAATACGGCTTCCGCGAGGTCGGCATCGCCGGCCACCCCGAGGGCAGCAAGGCAATCGGCGAGGAGCGCGTCGAGCAGGCGCTGCGCGGCAAGGCCGAGTTCGCGAAGACCGCCGGCTTCAACGTCTATTTCGCGACGCAGTTCGGGTTCGATCCGCAGCCGTTCATCGACTGGGAAGCCGCGACGGCCGCGAAGGGCATTCACTTGCCGATCCATGTCGGCATGCCGGGCCCGGCGTCGCTGCGGCAGCTCGCGAAGTTCGCGATGCTGTGCGGCGTCGGCGCATCGATGCGAATGCTGACGTCGCGCACGAGCGCGATGGCCAATCTGTTGAGCACGCAGGCGCCGGACGAGATGGTGACGGCGCTCGCACGCCACCGCGGCGCGAGCCCGCAGTCGCGATTCAAGAAGATTCATTTCTTCGCCTTCGGCGGGGTCGTCAAGACCGCGAAGTGGGCCAATGCTGTGATCTCTGGGCGGTTCGTCTTGAACAACCAGGCAACTGGTTTCCGGGTTGAAGACGTCAACTGATTTTTTTGACAAGCACGAAAAGTAGGTAGGGAACTTATGAGCAAGTCATATCTGTTCACGTCGGAGTCCGTGGGCGAAGGCCATCCGGACAAAATGGCGGATCAAGTCTCGGACGCGATCCTCGATGCGATTCTCGCGCAAGAGCCGCGCAGCCGCGTGGCCTGCGAGACGATGACGAAGACCGGCATGGTCATCGTCGCCGGCGAGATCACGACGAACGCCGTGATCGAGGTCGAGCACATCGTTCGCAAGGTCGTTCTCGACATCGGCTACGACCATTCGGACAAGGGCTTCGACGGCAACACGTGCGCCGTATTGAACGCGCTCGGCAAGCAGTCGCAGGACATCGCGCAAGGCGTCGACCGCAAGGCCCCCGAAGAGCAGGGCGCCGGCGACCAGGGCCTGATGTTCGGCTACGCGACGAACGAGACCGACAGCTACATGCCGGCCCCGATCATCTTCTCGCACCGCCTCGTCGAGCGTCAGGCGAAGGTCCGCAAGAACGGCAAGCTGCCGTGGCTGCGCCCGGACGCGAAGAGCCAGTGCACGTTCCGCTACGAGGACGACAAGCCCGTCGGCATCGAGGCCGTCGTGCTGTCGACGCAGCACGCGCCGGAGATCAAGCTCAAGGCGCTGCAAGAGGCGGTGATGGAAGAGATCATCAAGCCCGTGCTGCCGAAGAAGTGGATCGACAAGAAGACCAAGTTCCACATCAACCCGACCGGTCGGTTCGTGATCGGCGGCCCGATGGGCGACTGCGGTCTCACGGGTCGCAAGATCATCGTCGACACGTACGGCGGTTTCGCTCGCCACGGCGGCGGCGCGTTCTCGGGCAAGGATCCTTCGAAGGTCGACCGCTCGGCCGCCTACGCCGCGCGTTACGTCGCGAAGAACGTCGTCGCGGCCGGGCTCGCGGATCGCTGCGAGGTCCAGGTGTCGTACGCGATCGGCGTCGCGAAGCCGACCTCGGTCACGGTCGAGACCTTCGGCACGAACAAGGTGCCGGAGAAGAAGATCATCGCGGCCGTCAGCGAGATCTTCGACCTGCGCCCGTACGGCATCGTCAAGATGCTGGACTTGCTGAAGCCCGTCTATCTGCCGACGGCTTCGTACGGCCACTTCGGCCGCGACGGGTTCAGCTGGGAGAAGACCGATCGCGCAGCCGCTTTCAAGGCCGCCGCGAAGTAACTCGAGCTGTGGACGGCGCCTCGCTACTCGAGCGAGGCGCCGTTCGTTTCGACCGCTTTCGATCGACAGAGGATGAGAACAGGATGACGGCGTTAATTTGCGGATCCGTGGCCTATGACAACATCATGGTCTTCGAGGATTCGTTCAAGAATCACATCCTCCCCGACAAGATTCACATGTTGAACGTCGCGTTCCTCGTGCCGAAGCTGCGGCGCGAGTTCGGCGGCTGCGCGACGAATATCGCGTACAACCTGAAGCTGCTCGGCGAGGAGCCGCTGCCGATGGCGACGGTCGGCCAGGATTACGAACCGTATCGCAAGCGCCTCAAAGAGCTCGGCATCAAGCAGACGTACATCCGCCAGCTCGACAACACGTTCACGGCCCAGGCGTTCATCACGACGGACCTGGCGTCGAACCAGATCATCGCGTTCCATCCGGGCGCGATGAACTTCTCCGAGAAGAACAAGGTTAGCGACGCCAAGAACGTGAAGATCGGTATGGTGTCGCCGGACGGCCGCACCGGCATGATCAAGCACGCCGAGCAGTTCAAGAAGAAAAAGATCCCGTTCATTTTCGATCCGGGCCAGGGCATGCCGATGTTCGGCGGCGACGACCTGCGCAAGTTCATCGAGGAAGCGACTTGGGTCACGGTGAACGACTACGAGTGGGAGCTGCTGAAGGACCGCACCGGTTGGACTGAAAAGGACATCACGAGCCGCGTCGATGCGTTGATCATCACGCTCGGCGGCAAAGGCTCGGAGATTCACACGAAGGACAAGACGTACACGATTCCCGCTGCGACTCCGAAGTCGGTGCAAGACCCGACCGGCTGCGGCGACGCGTATCGCGCCGGCTTGCTGTACGGCTTGCTGAACAAGCTCGATTGGGAGACCACGGGCCGCATCGCGAGCCTGATGGGCTCGATCAAGATCGAGCATCAGGGCCCGCAGAATCACAAGTTCACTCTCGAAAGTTTCAAGAAACGTTTCAAGGCCGCGTTCGGCCGCAAAATGCTGTAAGGCAACAGGAGATCAAAGATGGCTGCCGTCAAGAAATCGCGCGCGAGCGCGGCGAATAACGACTACCTCGTCAAGGACATCGGGCTCGCGGAGTTCGGCCGCAAGGAAATCGAGCTCGCCGAGTTCGAGATGCCGGGCCTCATGTCGACGCGCAAGGAATACGGCCCGAAGCAGCCGCTGAAGGGCGCGCGCATCACGGGCTCGTTGCACATGACGATCCAGACCGCCGTGCTGATCGAGACGCTGCAGGCGCTCGGCGCGAAGGTGCGTTGGGCGAGCTGCAACGTGTTCTCGACGCAGGACCACGCGGCCGCGGCCATCGCCGTGCGCGGCACTCCGGTGTTCGCCTACAAGGGCGAGACGCTCGAGGAGTACTGGGACTACATCGACCGCACGCTCGACTGGGGCAACAGCGAAGGCCCGAACATGATCCTGGACGACGGCGGCGACGCCACGTTGTTCGTGCACCTGGGCTACGAGGCCACGAAGGATCCGTCGATCCTCGACAAGAAGCCGGGCTCGGAAGAGGAGCGCATTCTGCTCGCGCAGCTCAAGAAGTCCATGAAGAAGGACCCGAAGCGCTTCAAGAACATGCCGGGCGACATCCACGGCGTCTCCGAGGAGACGACGACCGGCGTGCACCGTCTGTATCAGATGCACAAGGCGGGACGTCTGCTGTTCCCGGCCATCAACGTCAACGACTCGGTCACGAAGTCGAAGTTCGACAACCTGTACGGCTGCCGTCACTCGCTCGTCGACGCGATCAATCGCGCGACGGACGTGATGCTCGCCGGCAAGATCGCGGTCGTCGCCGGCTACGGCGACGTCGGCAAGGGCTCGGCGCAGTCGCTGCGCGCTCAGTCGGCGCGCGTGATCGTCACGGAGATCGATCCGATCTGCGCGCTGCAGGCCGCGATGGAAGGCTACACGGTCATGACGATGGACGAGGCCTGCAAGATCGGTGACGTGTTCGTCACGACGACGGGCTGCGTCGACGTCATCACCGAGAAGCACATGAAGCAGATGAAGCACAACGCGATCGTCTGCAACATCGGCCACTTCGACAACGAGATCCAGGTCGAGAAGCTCAAGAAGTACAAGTGGGACGAGATCAAGCCGCAGGTGCACAGCATGCAGATGGCGACGGGCAGGAACATCATCCTGCTGGCCGAAGGCCGCCTCGTGAACCTGGGTTGCGCGACGGGCCATCCGAGCTTCGTGATGTCGAACAGCTTCACGAACCAGACGCTGGCGCAGATCGAGCTGTACCAGAACACCAAGAAGTATCCGCTCGGCGTCTACGTGCTGCCGAAGCACTTGGACGAGAAGGTCGCGAGCCTGCACCTCGAGAAGATCGGCGTGAAGCTCGAGAAGCTGTCGAAGGCGCAGGCCGACTATCTCGGCGTGCCCGTCAGCGGCCCGTACAAGACGGACCACTATCGTTATTGAGTCGTATTGTAGTGAGCCCCGGCCGCGCATCCCTTTGACGCGCGGCTGGTGTCCTTCCTCTCATTTGCACGCGGTGACACAACCATGAAAGACGATCTAGCCATTGCCCGCGGCGTGAAGCTGCGCAAAGTCGTTGAGCTCGCGAAGGAGCGTCTCGGCATCGACGCCGACGATCTCGAGCCGTACGGCCACTACAAGGCGAAGCTCTCGGACGCGTTGATCGCCCGCGTGCAGAAGAACAAGGACGGCAAGCTGATTCTCGTCACCGCGATCTCGCCGACACCCGCGGGCGAAGGCAAGACCACGACGACCGTGGGCCTCGGCGACGCGCTGAACGCGATCGGCAAGAAGGCCATGATCTGCGTGCGCGAGCCGTCGCTCGGCCCGTGCTTCGGAGTCAAAGGTGGCGGCGCCGGCGGCGGTCACTCACAGGTTGCGCCGATGGAGGACATCAACCTCCATTTCACGGGCGACTTCCACGCGGTCAGCATCGCGCACAACTTGCTGGCGGCGCTCGTCGACAACCACATCTACTTCGGCAATACGCTCGGTTTCGACATCCGCCGGCCCGTGTGGCGGCGCGTGCTCGACATGAACGACCGCAGCCTGCGTTCGATCGTCAACGGGTTGGGCGGCACGGCCAATGGTTTCCCGCGCGAGACGGGCTACGACATCGTTGCGGCATCGGAGGTCATGGCGATCCTCTGCTTGTCGACCTCGCTCGACGACATGCGTAACCGCTTCAAGCAGATCATCGTCGGCTACACGCGCGACAACAAACCGATTCGTGCCGAGGCGCTGAACGCGCAGGGCTCGATGACGGTGCTCATGAAGGAAGCGCTCAAGCCGAACCTCGTGCAATCGCTCGAGCACACGCCGACGCTCGTGCACGGCGGCCCGTTCGCGAACATCGCGCACGGTTGCAACTCCGTGATCGCGACGAAGACGGCGCTGAAGCTCGCCGACTACGTCGTCACGGAAGCCGGCTTCGGCGCCGACCTGGGCGCCGAGAAGTTCGTCGACATCAAGTGCCGCAAGTCGGGCCTGCGCCCGAGCGCCGCGGTGCTCGTCGGCACGGCGCGCGCGCTGAAGTACTCGGGCGGCGCCAAGATCGAGGACGTCAACAGCGAGCAGACGGAAGCGCTGATGAAGGGCATGGCGAACATGGATCGCCACGTGAACAACATCCGCGAGCACTACGGCTTGCCTGTGATTGTGGCCCTGAACCGCTTCGGCAGCGACACCGAGCGCGAGTTCGAGCTGATCAAGAAGCATCTCGGCGAGCAGGGCGTCGAAGCCATTGTCTGCGAGCACTTCGCGAAGGGCTCGAAGGGCGCGACCGAGCTCGCGAAGTCGATGGTCAAGCTGATCGACACGAAGCCCGGCTCGCTGAAGTTCGTCTACGAGGACTCCGACGAGCTCTGGAAGAAGATCGGCAAGGTCGCGAAGAGCATCTATCACGCGAGCGAAGTCGTCGCCGACACCGCCGTGCGCAAGAAGATCGAGAAGTTCCAAGAGGACGGCTTCGGCAACCTGCCGATCTGCATCGCAAAGACGCAGTACTCGTTCTCGACGGACCCGCAGCTGCGCGGCGCGCCGACGGGCCACGTGTTCAACGTGCGCGACGTTTATTTGAATGCCGGCGCCGGGTTCATGGTCGTGCTGTCGGGCGAGATCATGACGATGCCGGGTCTGCCGAAGAAGCCGGCGTCCGACAACATCGACATCG
>CAVUHM010000012.1:0-84620 GCA_963741255.1 uncultured Gammaproteobacteria bacterium
GTTGTGGTCGATCGGGTCGTAATCCGGCGAGCAGACTTCGACGATGCAGATCGATTCCAGCGTGCGCCCTTCCGGAGGGACATCGACGCCCGCCTGAATCATCAGCTCGCGCAGCACCTGCGCCGTTTCGGGATGTGCAATCGCGGACTGCACTCCGACGCGCACGAGACCGTCCGCGTAGTCGATCGGCAGCCAGGTGTGGGCGGCCAGCTCGGCGCTGCCGCGGTTGTCGGTGTTGCCGAAGTCGCGGATGTCCGTGCGAGCACCGGCCGCGACGAGCACGCGCACGACCTCGGTCGCGCCTTTGTGCGCGGCGCCGTGCAGAGCCGTGCGGCCCGTGTCGGCTTGGGCGTTCGGATCGATCCCTAGCTCGAGCAACAGCTTGATGGCTTCGACCGTCTGCGCAGGCGAGCGCTCGCTCGTGACGCCCTCGACCCAGCCGATGCCGGCCGCAGCGGCCAGCGGCGTCACGCCGAGCTTCGTGTTGATCTTCGGATCGGCGCCGCGCGCGAGCAGCAGCCGCATCAGCTCGACGTCGCCGGACTGGGACGCGCGCAGGAACGCGGTCGCGCCTTCTTCGTCGAGCCATTGATTCGTGAACACGGTGCGCGTCTCGGTGCTCTCGACCAGCTGGGCGTTCGGATTGGCGCCCTTGTCGAGCAGCAGCGTGATGAACTCGAGATCGTTCATGTCGGGCGTGCGCGTCGGGTAGTCGCCGCCTTCGAGGTTGCGGTTGTCGGTCGCGAGGTACAGCGGCGTCCAACCGCCCTTGTTGGCGATATTCACGTCGGCGCCGTGCTCGATCAGGAACTTGCCGAACTGATAGTTGCGGTTCTGCGTGGCTGCGAGCAGCGGGCTCCAGCCGTAGCGAGTCACCTGGTTCACGTCGGCGCCGGCGTCCAGCAGCACGCGCGCTGCGTCGATGCTGCCGGCGCGGGCCGCGTACACGAGCGCCGTCAGCTCGCCGCCGTCGGCTTCCCGAGGCTGCCGGTTCGGCCTGCCGCTCGTGAAGACGAAGCCCAAGCCGTCGCGTTGGATGTTGCACGGGTCGCCGTTCTTCACCGACGGCACCTCGCCGGCTTCCGCGAGCACGGCGTCTTCGGTGGTTTCGGCGACGAGCTCCGCGAGCTTGCTGAGATCGCGAGACTCCTGGTCGCAAATGATCGCGATCACTTGCTGTCGCACCGCGTTACGCGGATCGCCGGACTTGCCGAGCGCCGCGGTACGGCCGTCGCGCACGACCGGCTTGGACGTGGCGGCGATATCGGCGCCGTGCTCGATCAACACGGCGACGACGTCGGCATGCCCTTGATCGGCGGCTTGCATCAACGCGGTCGTGCCGCGAGCGTCTTCTTTGGCGTTCGGGTCTGCGCCGCCGGTCGAGCAGCGCGCGGACTGCGTCGACCCGCCCGGAGCGCGCGGCCAGCATCAGCGGCCTACGGCCGAGCGGCAGCGGCTCGTTCGCATCCGCGCCGCCCTTCAGCAGCGCGTCGATCATCGGCGCATCGCCTTGGCTCGCGGCGAGCCACAGCGGAGTCGAGCCGTTGCGGTTCGTCGCCGCAACATCGGCGCCGGCCTCGAGCAACAGCGCTGCCAAGCTCACGTCGCCGTGATAAGCCGCCCAGTGCAGCGCCGTGGCGCCGTCGGCTTGCTGCGGCTTTCACGTCGGCGCCGCCCTGCACGAGGCTCTGCACCTTCGCGGTATCGCGCCGCATCGCGGCATCCGCGACCTCCGTCTGCGCGAGCGCGGAGCTCGCGTGCCCGAGCATCAGCGCGAGCGCGAGCGCTGCGAAGTTGGCCTGATCTCCGCGTCATAGATTCGTCAGCGGCCCCGTGCTGTCGCCGATGCTGTCGCGCTGAATGTCGAACTGATCGAGCAGGCTCAGCAGCAAGTTACCGGTGGATACGGTCTTCGTGGGGTACGCGAGGTGCCGCCCGCCCTTCATCGCGCCATGGTTCTTGCCGATCAGCACGTGCGGCGCGTCGTAATGCAAGTGCTGATTCGGATTCCCCATGTTGCTGCCGTACAAGAGCAGCGAATGATCGAGCAGCGTGCCGTCGCCGTCCTCGGTCTTCGCGAGCTTGTCGGCGAAGTATGCGAGCGTCTCGACGTGGTACTGGTTGATCTTCGACAGCGTCTTGATCAGCGCCGGGTCCTCGCCGTGATGCGACACGCCGTGGAAGCCCGAATCCGGCGCTTCGCTTTCCGGGTAGCGGCGCCCCGTGAGATCGCGCGCGAACAAGAGCGTGCCCACGCGCGTGAGGTCGGCTTGGTACGCGAGCGCGAGCAGGTCGAACATCAGCTTGATGTGCTCGTCGAACGACTGCGGAATGCCGGGAGGCACCGCGAAGTCCTCGGGCGCCGCGGTCGTGGCCTTGGCCGCGATCGCCAGGCGCCGCTCGATCTCGCGGACGTTCTCGGTGAAGCTGTCGAGGCGCGAGCGGTCCGGAGCGCTGATCTCCGTGCGAAGGCCGGCGATCTTGCCGTTGATCGAGTCGAGGATGCTCTGGTTGCGCTCGCGGCGCGCGACGCGTTGCTCGGGCGTGCTGCCGCTGCCGAACAGACGCTCGAACACGACCTGCGGGTTCAACTCCATCGGCAACGGCGTGGTCGGCGAAGCCCACGCGATCGTGTTCGTGTACACGCAGCTGTAGCCCTCGCCGCAGTTGCTCGAGCCCGAGCCCGGGTCCTCGACCGACATCTCGATCGAAGGCAGCAGCGTCTCGGCGCCGATCTTCTGCGCGATGATCTGGTCGATCGTTTGGCCCGCGCGCACGTCGGCGCCCGCGGTCTTCTTCGGCTTGTCCGCGCACAGGAACGCGGCGGCGACCCAATGGTCGGCGCCCGTTTCGCCGGGCGGCGGCTCCGACGAGGTCGCGTGCAGGCCGGTCAGGATCGTGAGGCTGTCGCGGTACGGCGCGAGCGGCTGCCAGATGAACGGCAACTGCGCGGGCAGCGCGCCTTCTTTCTCGGGAACCCAGTAACCCGGCGCTGCGCCATGCGGCACGAAGCCCGCGAAGAATCTACGCGGCGGCGCGGCGGCCGCTTGCGCGAGCGCCGTCGCGGCCGGAAACATCGAATCGAGCAACGGAAGCCCCAGCGCTACGCCCG
The DNA here is from genome assembly GCA_963741255.1 of uncultured Gammaproteobacteria bacterium. GTDB lineage: Bacteria > Pseudomonadota > Gammaproteobacteria > Steroidobacterales > Rariloculaceae > FEN-1219. Next base: position 3,113 of record CAVUHM010000012.1, read on the forward strand.
CGCCCCTGAGCAGCGTCCGTCGCGAAAGGTGTTTCTTCGTGATGAACATGGCTCTACTCCACATTCGCCGCAGTTTTCACGTTCATCGTGAAGGCGGGGCTACGGATCACTCCCATCAGCAGCGACGAGAACTTGTAGTCGTCCTCGGCAGCGTCGTGCGTGATCGACCGGACGAGCGGCATGTCCTCGTACTCCAAACCGCGGCCGATCGCATACGTCAGCAATTTCTCGGTCACGGACTGTGCAAACACCTCGCCGTTCGCGACCGTGAATTCGCGCAGGCTCGCGAGGTCCGTGAGCCGCGTGCCGTCGTTCGTGACGCCGGCGGGATCGATCGGTTGGCCGGCATCCAAAGTCCGCCACGCGCCGACGGCGTCGAAGTTCTCCATCGCGAGGCCCATCGGCTCGAAGCTCGCGTGGCACGCGGAACAGCTCGGATTCGCACGATGCGCCTCGAGCCGCGCGCGCAGCGTTTTCGGCGCCTCGCCCTCGACGAGCTTCAGGTCCGTTTCGACGCCGGGCGGCGGATCGGGCGGGCTGATGTCCAAGAACGTTTCGAGGAACCACTTGCCGCGCTTCACCGGCGAGGAGCGGGCCGCGTCCGACGTGATCGTCAGCAGCGCGCCCTTGCCGAGCAGCCCGCGCCGCATGTCGAGCTCGGGCCCGAGCGTCACGCGGCGGAACTGCGCGCCGTAAACGTCCGGGATCCCGTAATGCTTCGCGAGCCGTTCGTTCACGAACGTGTAATCGGCCGTCAGCAGATCGAGGATGCTGCGGTCCTCGTGAATGATGCTGCCGAAGAACAGCTCGATCTCACGGCGGAAGGCTTGGCGAAGCGTGCTGTCGAAATCCGGAAACAAATCCACGACGGGCTCGCTGGCCTGCATGCCGCGAACGTTGAGCCATTGCCCCGTGAAGTTCTCGATGAACGCGTCCGAGCGCGGGTCGGCGATCATGCGCTCGACTTGTTGCTGTAGGACCGCCGCCTCGTGTAGGCGCCCCTGCGCCGCGAGCTCGAGCAGCTCTTCGTCCGGAATGCTGCTCCAGAGGAAGAACGAGAGGCGCGAGGCCAGCTCGAGATCGCCGATCGCGAACGTCGTTCCGGGCGCAACGCCGGCGGGCTCGAGCTCGCGCCGGTAGATGAACTCCGGGTCCGCGAGGACGCGCTGCACGACGGCCTCGATGCCGTAATCGAAGTTGCCGCCTTCCTCACGCCCGGCTGTCGAAGAAGCCCATGATCTCCGCGACGTCGGCCTCGGTCGCGGGGCGGCGGAAGGCTTTGCTCGTCAGCGAGGAGATGATCGTGGTCGCGCACCCCGCTTCCTGGCTGCTCTCGGCGGGGTAGCACTCGAAGATCTTGTCGCGACTCTGCGTGCTCGTCGCGGCGCTGCCGTTGAACGGGCCTTCGATGAAGACCTGGCCGACGTGCGGATAGAACGTGTAGCCGGAGATCGAGCCCGGCGAGTTCATCGTGCGAACGAACGACCGGTTCAGGCCGGTGTCGGGCAGGTCGCTCGTCGCGATGAACGTGACGCCGATTCTGTGGAAGCCGGCTTTGATCGGGATCTCCGGCGTGCGGCCGCCGTTGCCTTCGTTCGGCGCCGATCTCTTTGTCCCAGTCGAACAGGTACACGCGTGCGCCGTCGACCGTGACCTCGAGCTGCTCGCCCTTCACGTTGCCGAGCACGGCCGTGAAGTAGCCGGTCATGCCCTTCACCGTGAACACGTAGTTGCCGTCGGCCGGGAACTCGTGCTCGATCAGCATGCCGCCGCGCGTGCCGAACGGCAGCCCTTCGATGTAACCGTTCTGCGAGGTGTCGTGCGGCGCGTCGAACACGGCCAGCGTCGGCGCGGTCTCGGTGCCGACGGCCAGACGGCTGATCTTGCCGGCCGCCGACAGGTACGCCTCCATCAGCGCGGGCGACGTCGTCAGCGTGCCGGCCATGTTGTCGAACCCGTGGCTCGAATCGTCGGGCGGCAGGAACGTCGTGGCGTCGATGTTCAGCGCGAGCAGGTCGCGGATCGCGTTCGTGTATTCGGTGCGGTTCAGCCGGTGCAGGCCCGGGGCCGGCAGATGCGGCTCGGCGTTCTCGTCGATCTGGTCCTCGAGCCAGGCCACGAGCTCGTCGCGCGCTTCACGGTCGAGCGTCGGGCCGCCGTCCGCGGGCGGCATCAGCCCGGCGCGAAGCTTGCGGATGACCTTCTCCCAGGTCTCGGCGTGCGCGGCCACGTCGTCGAGCGCGAGCGCCTCGAGGTTCAGGTCCCCGACTTCCTCGTCCGCGTTATGGCAGTCGAAGCAATTCGCCGCGAATGACGGCCGCCTGCCGCTCGCTGTCGTTGCCGACCAGCCCGCAGCCCGACACAAGCATGCCGGCGAGCGCGATGGCCCCGAGTCGTCTGGTCCCCATAGAAGGAGGATTGTATTCAAAGGAGCGCGTTTGCGCGCTTTCCTCGCCCGGATAGTGGGGCGGGCTTGACGTATCTTTACTTAGTACGGGCCCCTGAGGCCGGTCGCGGGGCGGCCGGCTAGCCGAACAAGCGCCCCAAGTCGACCGTGACACCCGCGAGCGCCGGTAGCTCGACGGGCGTACGGAGATCGGGCTCGTCGACGAGCGTGTACACGCCCTGCTGCGGAGCGCGGTAACGGACGAACCGTCGGCCGCCAAGGTCCACCAGCCATACCTCCGGGATTCCGTGGCGTTCGTAGAGAGGCACCTTCTTCCTTCGGTCGAAGCGCAGCGACGAGGCGGCAACCTCGACGATCAGCAGCACGTCGTCCGGTTGCGGGTGGCGCTCGCGGTAGAAGTCGTCGCGTCTCCGCACGAGCGCGAGGTCTGGCTGCGGCTCGGAGTATCGGCTGAGCCGCACGGGGTTCTGCACGATCACGTTGGCCTTGTCTTCGACCGCGCGGATGAAAACCTCGGTGAGGTACGTGACCGTGCCGGCGTGCGCGGCGGCTCGGCGGCACCATGTCGATGATCTCGCCGTCGATCAGCTCGACGCGCGCCTCGGGATCGAGGATGCCGACGTCCGCCATGCGGTAGTAGTCGTCGACCGTGAGCCGGTGACGACGCGTGTCTGTCGTGTCGTGCATGGTTTCACTATAGGCCCGCGGCGCGTAGGACATAAGACGTCCAACGGCCGGCATTCCTTTGGGCGCGCGGCCTTTTGGCCTTCAGCCATCGTTAAGCCGCGGCCGCCCAAACTGCGCCCAAGCTCACCAGGATTTGGAGGGGCACATGGACGTCATCTACGCAGCCGAAAAGCGCACCATCGCGGAGCTTCTCGAGGATCACGTGAAAGAGAACGTGAGGCCCGAGGAAATCAACGTGACCGAAAACCCGAGCGAGACGGGCAGCTTCTACATCGGCTGGCGTCTGCGTCAGTACGTGCTCTCGCCGGCCGGCGAGATCGCCGCGGCGCGCGCCCGTCTCGAGCCCAAGCGACCGCGCCATTAGCACGCGTCGTAGCGTGCAAATCTGCTCACTCCGGGCCGATTGATGAATCGTAACCGCGCACCGCGCTGCCAACGTCCGCGGATGAAGGTGCGGGACGTCATTACGTCACCTTCGCGCAGGCGGAGGCAGAGATCGCGCGTCGGTTTAGGATTAGGCCGCGAGCACGTGTTCTAGCTAGGCTGGGATCGGGGCGCGCCGGTATACTGCTCGCATGGACTCGAAAAAACTGACCGACACCAATCCCTATCTTCGCGATCCCGTCCAGCGCGCTCGCGATATTCTTCGGTCCGTGGCTGGGTCCTCGGCCATCGAAGGCATCCATCACCCGTTCAAGAAATTGGCTCAACAAGTCTGGCAAGCGCGCCGCTAAGCGCTCAACAAAACCCTAGCGCCTGAGGTTGCGCTCGATCACGCGACGAAAGACGCTTTCCATGGGCGCGTAGTCCTTACCGAAGGCCGCGTGAACGGCTGCTACGTAGCGGCGCCTCTCGATCCCACGAATGCCACTGAGGTCGAGCGTGCGCAACCCGGCTTGCAGCCCCATCAGCGTCGACAGAAGGCGCGCGCAACGTCCGTTGCCATCGCGAAACGGATGGACGAGAACCAGCTCGGCGTGGACAACGGCCAGCGCACGCACTTGCATCTCGACGCTCGAGAAGTTGCAGGGCGTGTACTCCCTCAATGGACCCGCCGAGAAATCCCTCATGAGACTGGGCACGCGGTTGGCCGCTGCGAACATGAAGCCGCCCTTGGCGACGTTCACGTGGCGATACTCGCCCGCCCATTCGTAGATGTCACCGAGCCAGACTCTGTGCATCGCACGGATATCGTTTGCGCTGAAACGCTGATCCGGACGCGTGGCATCGATCATACGTTCCGTGGTGCGCAACAGCGCCGCGGACTCACGACGCTCCATCTCGCGAATCGAGCGAATACCGAGTCGATTGCGAAGCACTCGACCACGTGAGCCGGGCTCGAATTCGGTCTGGGGACCGGTGGGCTCGTACCGCGTAGTCACGGCCGCAGCGTGGCTCGCTGGCGTCGGCGGGCCGAGCCTCGAATCTCCGCGATTCGCGGACTAATTAGTTCCGTAGTGGCTTGCTTGAACCGCGCGCGATGGGGCTATCATTCCTACCGACGCACCGACCAGGAGCCCCACGATGGCAACCCGACTGCTCGGTTCCCTCAGCACTCTCGCAGTGCTCATCAGCGCGGCCGTTCTCGTGCCGCATCCCGCCGCAAGTCAGGAGCAGGCGGCCGCTCCACCACTCGTGATCACCGCGTTCGGCGACAAAGCCGCGCCTGCGTACGTCACGCCCCGCACATCATGGGGCGACCCCGACTTGCAGGGCGTCTGGTCCAGCGACGACAACGCAGGCATTCCGATGTCGCGGCCGGACCAGTTCGGCGATCGGCTGTACCGAACCGAGCAGGAGCAGGCGGAGCGGGACGAACGAGTGGCACGCGGCGTCCAGCAGGCGGAGAACGAGGCGACCAGCAGCTTCCGCGGTGACTTTGCGCGCCGCGCGCTTCCGCAGACGTCGTTGATCGTCGACCCGCCCGACGGCAAGCTGCCGGCATTCACCGAGGAGGGCGTGAAGCGGCCGATGCCGCGCGGCACGTACGGCAACGGGCCGCTCGATAGCTACACCGACTTCTCGGGCTACGAGCGCTGCATCACGCGCGGTATCGCCGGCTCGGCGCTGCGCGTGATCTACGGCAACGGCACGCGCATCGTGCAAGGCGCCCGGCGTGGTGGCGATCACGTACGAAATGATTCACGACACTCGCCTCCTCTACACGGACGGTCGGCCGCACATCAACCAAGCGATACGCCAGTATCTCGGCGACTCGCGCGCGCATTGGGAAGGCGACGAGCTCGTGGTCGAGACCACGAACCTGACGGACCGGACCGCCATCGGCGTGAACGGCAACGGCAATCGTCACAGCGCGCAGATGAAACTCACCGAACGCTTCAAGCGCGTGGCCGACGACATGGTGCAGTACCAGATGACCGTGGACGATCCCGTCACCTACGCGCGGCCGTTCACGATGTCGTATCCGCTCACGCCGCTCGACGGAGGAGAGCTGCTGCCCTACGACTGCCACGAGGGCAACTACGCGCTCGCGCTGTCGCTCGGCGCAGAGCGCGCCGAGGACCGAGCGCTCGCGGCGGATCGAGCGAAGGGAATCATTCGCGAGCGCCGGCCCGTGCAGGGCGGCCTCGGTGTCGGCGGTCAGCCGGCGGCCCAAGGCGGCCCGGGAGCACCGCCGCCGCGATAGCGCTCGGCGCGAAGCCGGCGGCCTCAGCCGAACAGGCGGTGCAGGTCGACGGCTACTCCGGAGAGCGCGGATACGTCGAGCTCTGCGCTGAGATCGGGCTCATCGACGAGCGTGTACGAACCCTGCTGCGGAGCGCGATGACGGACGAGCCGCCGGCCACGAAGGTCCACGAGCCACATTTCTGGGATTCCGTGAAGTGCGTAGAGAGACACCTTCGTGTCCCGGTCGAACCGCAGCGACGTGTCGGCAACCTCGATGATGAGCAGGACATCGGCGGACCGCGGGTGGTGCTCGCTGTAGAAGTCTTCGCGACGCCGCAGTAGCGCGAGGTCGGGCTGCGGCTCGGAGATCTCGCTCAAGCGCACGGGATTCTGGACACGGACTGAGGCTCTTTCATCCACCACGCGCGCGAGCGCATCGATCAGGCGATCCACGGTGGCGGCGTGCAAGCTCCCGGGCGGCGCCATGTCGATGATGTCGCCGTCGATCAGCTCGACGGGAGCATCGGGCGCAAGGATGCCGACTTCCGCCATGCGGTAGTAATCGGCCACGGTGAGGCGATGGCGACGGGGCAGATCTGCAGCGGCGTGCGACATGGTTTCACTATAGGCCGTGGCGGAGTGCGAGTGAACGGGGATTCACCGTAACGGTCCGCCGCGCCCCGAAGGCGAGACGCGAAACTGGGCTCAATGCAGCGATTCCGCCGTCGCGCTTAGCTCGCCGGCTCGTACAAGCCGACGACGGCTTTGAAGCTGCGCTCGACCCGCTGCATCTCGTCCGCCGTGAGGCGAGTCAGCGGCCCCTTGATGAGCCGTTGCCGATCCAGCGTTCGCGGTTGCTCCGTCATGACCTGACACGGCTGCTCGAGGTCGTCCCGTTGCGGGATCGTCACGTGCAGCGGCTCCTTCGACGGCCGCACTTGAGTGGTGAGAGGCAGAACGACGATCGTCGGCTCTCGCTGTGCGATCAGGAAATCCGCCTGCATGATCAGCACGGGCCGCACCTTGCCGATCTCCGCGCCGCGATTCGGGTTGAGATTGCCGAGCCAGATCTCGCCGCGTCTCATCGACGCGGCTTCCGCTTGCGCGTCGTCCGGTACGACGCCTTGCGTTCTTGGACGCCGAGATTTTCACCCAGCGCTAACGCCTCGTTGTCCGTGCTCAGGGCTTCCTTCGCGACGGCGAGCGCCTCCTCGTCGCCGCGCGCTCTCGCGGCCCTCGCGATCTCGCCGTGGAAGCGCTCGCGCTCGAGGCGCTCGAGGTAATCGATGATCGCGTCTCGCGCGAGCTCCGACTTGGGAAGCTCCAGGCGATCGGCCTCGCGGGCAAGTCGCGCCTCTACGTCGTCTGGCAAACGGATGCTTACAAGCGGCATGACGGTTCGTATGACGATTTGTGTGACAAACTAGTATACGACCCCTCCCCTCGCCCTGGCCAGTCGGAACGGCGCCGATTCGCTCTTGACCTGCCAAAAGCACAGGGCGCTAGACTCGTGACATGAAACCGCTGAAGAAGAACGCGACTTACGACGACCTGCGCGAAGTGCCGGACCATTTCGTCGCCGAAATGTTCAGCGGCGACTTGTACGCATTCCCACGGCCGGCGCTTCCGCACGCACGCGCCGCAAGCGTGCTCGGCGGAATGCTGATGGGTCCATTCGATCAGGGCCGCAACGGCCCCGGCGGCTGGGTGATCTTGGACGAGCCGGAGCTGCACTTCGGCGACGACGTGCTCGTGCCGGATCTCGCGGGCTGGCGCCGCACGCGCCTGCCGGCGGTGCCGGCGGATGCGTATCTCACGCTCGCGCCGGATTGGGTGTGCGAGGTGTTGTCGGCATCCACCGAGAAAATCGATCGAGGCGCGAAGCTCCGGATCTACGCGCGCGAAGGAGTCGCGTACGCGTGGCTCATCGACCCGTTGCGGCAAACGCTCGAGGTGCTCGCGCTCGACGAGCGCAAGCGATGGGCTCCGCTTGGCGTGCTCGAGGGTCGTGACAACGTCCGCGCGGCGCCATTCGACGCGATCGAGCTAGAGCTTGGGAGCCTTTGGATCTGACGGCGCTCAGTTCGCGGGCTCGATCCGCAGCACCGCGCCCTCGACTTCCGCGGTCAGCACGTACAGCAAACCGTCGGGTCCCTCGCGCACGTCGCGGATGCGCTGATTCAGCTCGCGCAGCAGCGTCTCGCGGCGGATCTCTTCCCAACGGTCGTTGAACTCGATGCGCTGCAGCTGGCCCGTGCGCGGCACCTCGCCTTCGCGGAGCCCGCCGACGAACGCATTGCGGCGCCAGCCCGTGAACACGTCGCCCTGATAGAACGTCATGCCCGTGACCGCGATCGACGGCACCCAAAACACGAGCGGCTGCACCGTGCCTTCGAGCGTCGGGTTCGGCGACACACGCGGTCCGTTGTACACGCGCCCGTAGCTGACGAGCGGCCAGCCGTAGTTGCCGCCCTTCTGCAAGATGTTGATCTCGTCGCCGCCGTTCGGGCCCTGCTCCGTCGCCCACAGCTCGCCGGTCCACGGATTCAGCACCATCGAATGACCGTTGCGATGCCCGAGCGTCCAGATCGCGGGCAAGTAGCGCGAGTCGTTCACGAACGGGTTGTCGTTCGGAACGGTGCCGTCGTCGCGCAAGCGAATTGTTTTTCCGGCGTAGTCCTTCGGATCCTGCGAGCGCACGACGTCGGGCCCGACACCCGGCGCGCTGATCGTCATGTGCAGCATGCCGTCCGCCGCGAAACCGATCCGCGAGCCTTCCGTGCCGGTCGTGCCGCTCGTGAAGATGTCGCGCACGTCGACGAGCGCATCGTTCTCCCAGCGACCGCGCGCGATCATCGTTTCGCCCATGTTCTCGCCGGCCGGCCGGTGATACGACAAATACACGAAGCTGTTGTCCGCGAAACTCGGGTGCAGCACGACGTCCATGAGTCCCTGCAATCCGCCCGTGCGCACCGTCGGCACGCCTTGGACCGGATCCTGCTGGAACACGCCGTTCTTGATCAGCCGCAGCCGGCCGGGCCGCTCGGTGACGAGCATGTCGCCGCCCGGCAGAAACGCGATCGACCACGGTTGCTCGAGACCGCGCGCGACGACCACGACGCGCAGGTTGCGATGCTCCGGTCGCACGGACTCGACGAGGAACGGCCCGGCGCCGAGCGGCGGCGACGGCCAACCGGTGCCGGGCGGAATGCCGGTGATCGCACCGGGCACCTTGGCGGGATCGAGCGGCCACACCGACGGCGGCTGCGCGTGCCCGACCGCGATCGTAAACGCGAGCACGGCGGCCGCGGCGGCGCAGCGAATCAAAGAATGACGTACAGCGGCCGTACCTGCACAGCGGATCAGAGCGTGACGCATCGAGATTCCCCCCAACTCATCGGGTCGTGATCGTGGCTGCCCGCCGGCCCGACGCGGCGATGTCGAAGCGTAACCCGGAAGGACCCGCTGCTCGATATGTCCCTCGCGCAGGCGTGACAAGTAACTTGTCAGACCCGGCGGTTTTGACAAGTTGGTTGTCACGAGCCCCGGGGAGAGTCCTACACACACGGACCGTCCCGGAGCGGCGCTGGCACGAACGTTGCTCGTCGATGGGGATGGAACCGTTCGATGACCTCCTGATTCAAGCCGTGAAAGCCGCGGGCTACTACGTCGCGCTGATCGTCCTCGTGCGCATGGCCGGCAAACGCCTGGCTGGACAGACGACGACGTTCGACCTGCTGGTGCTGATCACGCTCGGCGTCGTGATGCAGGAAGCCGCACTCGCCGAAGGCGCCGGCAATGCCGCAGCCTTCGTCGTCACCGTGTTCGCGTTGCACCTGTTGAACGCATGGCTCTGCACGCGCTCGAGCGCAGTTCGTCACCTACTCCGGGGTAAGCCGCGCACACTCGTCCGCGATGGGCAGGTCGTCGAGCAAGCGCTCACGCTCGAAGGAATCACGCAGGCCGAGTTGCTGGCCGGCCTGCGCAAGCTTGGCTACGAGCGCGTCGACGACGTACGCCTCGCCGTGCTCGAGGAAACCGGCCACATCTCGGCCGTCGGGCGCGATTGATTGGTCAGCTATAGTCGGACTCAAACGCAGGAGGAAGGAACATGGCGGTCAAACATTACAGCGGCGGATGTCAATGCGGCGCGGTTTCTTACGAAGTAGACGTCGATATCGACGGCGCGATCACGTGCAACTGCTCGCGATGTCAGAAGCTCGGCTCCGTGCTCGCGTTCACGCCGCGGAAGAATTTCTCGCTGAAATCCGGCGAGGGCGATGTGACCGAGTTTCTGTTCAACAAGAAGAAGATTCAGCATCTCTTCTGCAAGGTCTGCGGAATCGAGAGCTTCGCTTACGGAAAGATGCCGGACGGCACGCCGATCGCAGCCATCAACGTCAACTGTCTCGAGGGCGTCGAGCCGCGCACGCTGAAGGCCAAGCACGTCGACGGCCGGAGCTCCTGATCCGTCGACGGGCCGATCGTTACTCCGTGCGCAGTGCGTCGACCGGGTCCAGCCGCGTCGCGCGGCGGGCCGGGACGTAACAGGCCAGCAACGTCACGAAGGTCAGCAAGAGACCAATCGAGATGAACGTCGTGGGGTCGGTCGCGGTCGTGTTCACGAGCACGGACACGAGCACGCGGCTCACGCCGAAAGCCGCGAGCAGGCCCAGCACGAGGCCAATACAGATCCGCGTGATGCCTTGCCGCAAGACGAGCCAAAGGATGTCGCGCCGTCCCGCGCCGAGCGCCATGCGCACGCCGAGCTCCTGCGTTCGCTGGCCGACGCCGTGCGCGGTCGAGGCGTAGATGCCGACCGACGAGATCAGCAGCGCGATCACGGCGAACGTCGCGAACAACGTTCCGAAAATTCGATACGGCCAGTTTCGCTGGGCGAGGATCTCGTCCATCGTGCGAATGTTGTACAGCGGCAGGTCCGCATCGAGCTGCCGCATCTCGTTGCGAATTCCGGTAACGACGGCGTCTCCGGCCATCCGCGTGCGTGCGAGCACCGTGAAGGCGACCGGCGGCTCCTGGCGGAATGGCGTATACACCGTCGGCTGGACGCTCAAGATCCTGGTTCTGGCTCTGCTGAAATACGGGCGGGCTCACGCCGATGATCGTGAGCCACGGCGCGCGTGAGATCTTCGGCGCCGCGGTCCAGGTCGCCACCGAGGCGCAGGCGAGCCCCGAGCGGATCCGTGTCCGGAAAATACCGCGCGACGAACACCTCGTTCACGATCACGGTCTCGGCGCCCGCGGCGCCATCCGTTTCGGTGAACCCGCGACCAAGCCTCACGTTTAGATCGAGCGCCGCGAAATACTCCGGAACGACGGTGATCCGAGCGACGTTCGGCAGACGGTTGTTCGCGTCGACCATGTCGCGACCTTCGATCTTCAACGTCCGCATCTGGGCGCCGGCGGCCGGCGGAATCGACGCGATCGTCAACGAGTCGACGCCGGGCACGTTCTCGAGCCGCTCGGTCATACGCTCCTGAAATGCCAGACGATCCGCAGGTTGCGGATAACGGGTGTTCGGCAGCGTGACCTGCACGGTCACGAGGTTCTGCGTATCCACGCCGATGTCGAACTGCTGGGTGATCAGGAAACTTCGGATCATCAAGCCGGCGCCGACCAAGCAGCACGATCGTCAGCGCGATCTGACCGACGAGCAGCGCATCCGTCATCCGCCCCGCGCGCCGGCCGGCGGTGCCGCTGCGGCCGCCTTCCTTCAAGTTCTCGGTGACGTTCGCCTTCGAGATCTGCAGCGCCGGCGCGAGGCCGAACAGGATGCCGGTGAGGATCGAGGCCGCCGCGAAGGCGCCGAATACACGGAAGTCCATCGTGAACTCGAGCCAGTACGGCCTGCCCGTGGGCTGCGTCGCGGCGTCGATCCAGGCCACTCCGAGCAGGCCTATACCGAGCCCGAGAATTCCGCCGAGCACGCTCAGCATCACGCTCTCGACCAGCAGTTGCCGCACGACGCGCCAGCGGCTCGCGCCGAGCGCGCGCGCGGATCGACGTCTCGCGCGTGCGTTGAATCGCGCGCGACAGCAGCAGGTTCGCGACGTTCGCGCACGCGATCAGCAGGACGAAGCCGACGGCGCCGAGCAGCGAGTACAGGATCACGCGGATCGGCCCGGTCGTCCCGCGGTCCGTGTACGGCGCGACGCGTGGCTTCGATCTCTTTGTTGGTCTCGGGATAACGCTTGCGCCAGCGCACCCGCCATCGTCGCCAGGTCCGCGCCCGCAGTCTCGAACGTGGCGCCGTCGGCGAGACGGCCGAACACGACGAGCCCGCGAGCGTCGCGACGTTCCGCGGCCTCGTCCGGAATGTACGGAACCCAGAGGCGCGTGTCGTTCGGAAAGCGCTTCGCCGGGCCGCATCACGCCGATCACGGTGTGCTCGACGAGGTTGATCCGGATCGTCTTACCGAGGATGTCTGCCGTCGCCGTTGTAGCGCGCTTGCCATAGGCCGTAACTCAACAGCACCACCGGCGGTGGCGCCGCGCTGCTCGTCCTGCCGGCGAGAAGTCTCTGCCGATCAGCGGCGTGGCTCCTAGCAGCGAAAACGTGTTGGCGGTGATCCGATTGCCGGTCACGCGCTCGGCGGCGGCATCCCCGTCGCTCAGGTCCGCGCCGCATGTCCCGTGAATGCGCCGAGCCCTTTGAACGACCGGCTCTGCTCGCGGAGGTCGATGAAGTCGGGATACGAGATCGCGCCGCGATTCGACGAGACGAAGGCGAGCTCTTCAGGGTTGTCGAACGGCATGCCCTTGAACACGACGGCATTCACGATCGTGAAGATCGCCGTGTTCACGCCGATGCCGAGCGCCATCGTGACCACGATGACCGCCGTGAACGCGCGGTTCTTCCACAGCACACGCAGCGCGAATCGCAGATCGTTGAGCATGGTTGATCCCTGCACCGTTACCGATAGGTCATGGGATACGGTCGGAGGGGGACGGTTGCAACGCAACCGAAGTGCCGGTGTTTCGGTTGAACCGAAACCGTAACACCGGCACCTACGCGTTACGGGTGCTTGAGGGCTGCGAGCTCCTTCGGCAGCTCCATCAGCTCGATCACGTTGCCGTCCGGGTCGTTCAACATCGCGACCTTGACCGGAACGCCGCCGATCGGAACCTCGACGGTGTCGGCCGCGACCTTGGCGCCGGCTGCTTTGGCGGCCGCGACGCTCGCGGCGATGTCCGTCACGCGGAAGATCGCATGCGCCATTGCATCGCCATGCGCGCCCTCGCGTTTCTGGAGCAGAAACTCCGGCGAGGTGCCGGCCTTCGCTGCGGCGGCGGTGGCCCCGTATCGCATGATGATCTCCGTCGGCGGTGTTCCGACGGCGTCGATCTGCTTCAGGCCGAACACAGTGTCGTAGAACTTCGCGAGCGCCGTAACGTCCGTCGCGCCGATTCGAACCGCCATCACCGTGGTATCGGCCTGAGCCAGCGTGACGGAAGCCGCCGCGATGATCCCCAATGCCGCCGTTATCGCTCGTCGCATGTGTTGTTCTCCTGGAAGGGTTCCGATTATGTCCCGGACGCCTTCGCCGGGCGCCGCAGGATCATACGCCGAAACGGGTCGGAAACGACCGGGCGCCTAAGTGTGAGATGCGTCGCGGTCGCTCGCACCGTGTGGCGCTCATGATTCCAAGTAACGCCGGCGAATGAATCCCGGCGCTCCTCACACATAGGAGTCCGTATTCATGTTCAAGAAGTCGAACGAATCCTCGCCACCCGCGGCGTTCCGAATGGAGTCCGACACGCCGCGCGCTTCGAAAGGGGTTTCGGTGCTGGGCCCGACGCTGACTTTCAAAGGCGGCGAGCTCTCCTCGGACGAAGACCTCATCATCGAGGGCACGGTCGAGGGCAAGATCGCCCATCACAATCACCACCTGACCATCGGCAAGCAAGGCAAAGTCAAAGCCGACGTCCGGGCTCGGCTCATCACGGTGCACGGCAGCATCCAAGGCGACTTGCACGGTGACGAAGGCGTGCACATCAGCGCCTCCGCGCAAGTCATCGGTAACGTAACGTCGCCGCGGGTCTCGCTCGAGAACGGCGCGCGCTTTCAGGGCAGCATCTCGACGAAAGAAGCCGCGAACGTCGGCACTCGAGCCGCGCCGGCTGAAACACCTCCGGTCGAGCAGATCCTCTCAGGGGGCCTCGTCAGGCGCTGAGCCCGACGACGCGGCCACATTAAGTTACGCCGGCTTAGGGCCGGCGTCGGACGCGCTCGTGACCTGAATCACCGACTTCTGCGCGCCCGTCGCGTAACGTGCCTCCAACCTCGGCGTGCTCGGAAGCGCGGCCGTCTTTTCCACACGGAGGTTCGTTCATGCGCCCCATCGCGCGCGTCCTCGCTCTGGCTTTCGCGTTCGCTTGCTCCTCGCCTTCGCTGGCACAAGAGCTCAGCGCAAGCGACGTGAAAGCATTCAGCATGACGATCGACGACGCGATCTCGCGGCGCGACATCGACACGATCGTCGGCCGCATCGCGGAGCACGCCGTGATTTCCGGCACCGTGCTCGTGCTCGGGCAGACGCACACGTTCCGCGTGAACAAGGCGCAATACCGCGAGATGCTGACGCAAGCGTGGGGCGCGGCCTCGAGCTACGAGTACCACCGGACCAACGAGAAGATCTCCGTCGACGGCCGTCAAGCCACGATCACGGCGGATATCGCCGAGAACGTGGTCATCCAAGGGCAGCAAATCGCGACGAAATCTCGCGAGCGAGCGACCGTCGAGAATTTCGACGGCCGGCTGATGCTGACCCAGGTCGTGATCAATCAAATCATGTGACCGGCGCGTCCGACGTCGCCACCGCTCGCCGCCCGCGCACGGCAGGCGGTCCTGATCCAACTCGCCCTGTCCGTCCCTGAGCTCGCGATCGCGGCCGGCTTCGGCTTCGCCGCGTTCTGGGGCACGACCGCGTTCTCGTGCCGGCTCGCCCCCGCGATCTGCGATAGCGCGGGCGGGCTGGTGTTCGTGGTCACCGGGGTCGTCGTGGGGATACTCAGCGCCGCCGGGTACTGGGTGTTGGCGTTGACGCTCGGCCTCGCGGGCCGGACCCGCGTGCGGTACACGCTGGACGCGGTGGTTGCAGCGGTCGCGGCGGTCACTTATGGCTCGCTCGCGTGGCAAGAGCACCGTGCAGCGGCCACGCACGCTGCAGCGGCCGAAACAGCCGCGCGCAACGAAGCAGCCGCTCGCGAGCGGTGGATCGCGGCGCTGCAGCAGGATCCGAACGCGCACGGGCCTCCCGGCGTCATGCCGCCGATGCTCGAGGTCTCCGACGACGGGAGCAGCGTTCGGGTCATGAACACGACATCCGAGTGGCTGACCGTTGCGTTGGCGCGCGTGCTGCAAGACAACCAAGACGCCTGGCACGCGTGCCCGTTGCTCACGGTCGGCGAGGTTTCGGACTACTACCGGTTCTCGATCGGCCCGGGCAGCACCGCGCAATACGCGCCGGTGCCGAGCTGCGCCGCTGGATTCGAGGGCGCACCGCTCGAGTACCGCGTCGGCCATCCCTTGCTGGATAGGATTGGGTATTGGTCCGACACGGCATTTGCAGTGCCGAACGGACGCCTGCCCTAGGCGGCGGCGGGCACTCCCGCGCACACGAGCGGATCGCTCTTCGCCGGTTCGGCCGGCGGCTCGTAGAGCTCGTAGATCTCGCACGTGCCCTGACCGGCGACGGTCAAGAACTTCTTCGTGAGCTCGATGATCTCGGCCTTCGAGGCGGCCTGCGTCAGCGCGTAGCCGCCGAGGACCTCCTTGGACTCCGTGAATGGGCCGTCGGTGACCGTGGGCTTACCGCCGGCCTTTTTCTGCACGCGGAAGCCGGTGGACCCGAAGCTCACGCCCTCGGTCGCGATGAGCCACCCGGCCTTCATCCCGTCCTCGATGAGCTTGCCCATC
Source organism: uncultured Gammaproteobacteria bacterium (assembly GCA_963741255.1). Taxonomy (GTDB): domain Bacteria; phylum Pseudomonadota; class Gammaproteobacteria; order Steroidobacterales; family Rariloculaceae; genus FEN-1219. The sequence goes on from CAVUHM010000012.1 coordinate 18,775, forward strand.
GCGGCCATCTCGGCCTCGGTCGGGGCGCGGTTGCTGGGCTCGTGCGTGAAAATACTGATGAAGCGCATGGTGACCCTCCTGGGTTTCTAGTGTCGTATCGAACCATAGTCGAACGACCCTGCGCCAAATCGACAACGAACGGTTCAGGGCGAGGCAAGAGGTGCCGGTGTTACGGTTCGGTTCAACCGAAGTGCCGGTGCTTCGGCTGAACCGAACCGTAACACCGGCACCGCTGGACGCTCGTCGGGCGCAAGGCAGCTGCGACGCAAAGGACCGCACCGATGAGCACCACCCCCGCGAGCGAGACCAGTCCCCGCAAGCGTGTCGCAGTCACGGGCGCGGCCAGCGGCATCGGCGCGGCGACCGCGCACCTGCTTCAATCCCAGGGTTGGCACGTGGCGTGCCTCGATCGCAACCTCGCAGGCGCCGAGGCCGCGGCCGGCGCAACCGGCGTGGCGATTCAGCTCGACGTGGCCGACGAAGCGTCGGTCGTCCGCGCGTTCGCGCAGGCCGCCGAAGCCTTGGAAGGCCTCGATGCGCTCGTGACGGCCGCCGGCATCATCAACACGTCGGCGTTCTTCGACACGACGGTCGCCGAGTTTCGCCAGCTGTTCGAGATCAACGTGATCGGCTCATTCTTGAGCGTGCGCGAGAGCGCGAAGTACATGCAGCGCGGCGGACGGATCTGCATGGTCGCGAGCATCTCGAGCTATACGGGCGGCGGCTACGTCGCGCGCGGCGCTTACGCGACGAGCAAAGGCGCCGTGCTGACGATGATGAAGAGCTGCGCACGCGAGCTCGCACCGCGCGGCATCGCCGTGAACGCGGTCGCGCCGGGGTTCATCGACACACCGTTCGTCGCGTCCGCGATGAGCGATCCGAAGCGCCGCCAAGAAGTCGTGTCGGCCGTCGGCAAGGTCGGCACGGCGGAGCAGATCGCGGAATGCTGTGCGTGGCTGATCTCGCCGGCCGCGGAGTTCGTGCACGGCGAAACGCTGATCGCCGACGGCGGGATCTTGATGCGCTAGGCGTCCACGGTCACGACAGGCCTTCGCCACCATCGCGCGTGACCTAATTCCGGCGGATCGGACAAGTTTCCTGGCGGGTCGGTCATGTGCGGCGCGAGCTCGCTTCGCTAAAGTTCGCCTCCTTCACACGATCGCCTACTGGAGAAATGCGATGAAGGACTCGGTCGGATATGAAGTCAGCGGGGCGAGCGCGCAAAGCCTGGACGCCCTGGAACAGGGCCTGCACGAGCTGCGTTGTTACATCGGCGACCCGGTCGCCTCGGTCGAGCGCGCGTTGGCGGCGAGCCCGGAGCTGGCGATGGGGCACGTCCTGAAGGCGTACCTGCACCTGTTGGGAACGGAACCGGTAGCGCTGCCCGTTGCGCGCGCCGCGCATCGGGCGGCACAGGCGGTTGCCGCCAATGACCGCGAGCGCCGTCACCTCGAGGCGATCCGGCTCCTGACCGAGGGACACTGGCGCGCGGCTGGTCGGGCGCTCGAGGACTTGAGCGTGGAGTATCCGCGCGATGCTCTCGCGCTGCAGGTCGGCCATCAGATCGACTTCTTCACTGGCGACTCGCGCATGCTGCGCGACCGCATCGCGCGCGCGTTGCCGTCATGGGGGCGGGATGTCACTGGGTATCACGCGGTGCTCGGCATGTATGCGTTCGGCCTCGAGGAGACGGGCGACTACGCCCGCGCCGAAGCCGCGGGCCGGCTGAGCGTCGAGCTCGAGCCACGCGACGGTTGGGGCCAGCATGCCGTCGCGCATGTGATGGAAATGCAGGACCGCCGCCGCGAGGGCATCTCTTGGATGCGCGACAATGTCGATGGGTGGTCACCCGGAAGCTTTTTTTCCGTGCACAACTGGTGGCACGTTGCGCTGTTCCACCTCGGGCTCGGCGAGATCGACGAAGTCTTGTCGCTCTACGACGGCCCCCTCAACGGCCAGCGCTCGACCGTCATCCTCGAGATGGTCGATGCCTCGGCGTTACTGTGGCGCCTGCACCTGCGTGGCATCGACGTGGGCAACCGCTGGGATGCGCTGGCTGACCGGTGGGCTCCGGTTGCGACCGCAGGCAACTACGCGTTCAACGACGTGCACGCCGTGATGGCATTCGTGGGTGCCGGCCGAACCCGCGCTGCCGAAGCGGTGCTGGAGGCCCAGCGCGCCGCCATGGAGGGCGCGGGCGACAACGTGGAGTTCACGCACGAGGTCGGCTATTCCGCCGCGCGGGCGATCAAGGCTTTCGGCGACGGGGATTACGCCCGTTCCGTCGAATTGCTGCGGCCGATCCGCAGCTACTCCCACCGCTACGGCGGCAGCCACGCGCAGCGCGATCTGATCGATCTCACGCTGATCGAGGCCGCGGCACGCGCTGGCCAGGAGCGTTTCGCGGAGGCGCTGCGCGCCGAGCGCGCGGACCGCAGGCACGAAGTCCCAGCGACCCAGCCGATACGAGCGAACACGGTCAATCTCGCGACAGCCGCCTGAGGGAGCTACACCGGCAGCGGCTGTCGCGCGCGCCTACGCGACGAACAAGGACGCCGCCCCTAGAATCTGAATGTGTAGCTGAATTTCAGCGACACGTCGGCGAAGGTCGGTTCGAAGTGGTTGTCCTTGTCCGCGTCGCTCAAGCCTTTGTTCAACACGAGGAAGGCTTGCCGCCCGGCCCTGGGGATCCAGTGCAGCCGGCTGTTGAACCCCGCAAATTCCGAGACGTTGTCGTATTGGATCAGGTTGCTCCAGGAAAGCGTCGACGAAAAAGCATACTGAACATTCAATCCGTACAAGCGCAAAGTGAAGCTGCCGTCCGGCAGCTCGATGCGATTCGACAAGCTCGTCAACGTGAACGCGAAGTGCTCGTTCGGGCGCCAGGTTAGATTGCCGTTGGCCTGGAAGTGCTCTCCGTCGTAGTAATCGCCGCTCCAGAAATTGAGCCCACCGGAAATCCGGCGTTGCCCACCCCAACTCATTCCGACGAAACCTTCGCTCCAGGAATAGGCGCCGGCAGGAATCGTGATCGTCCTTGAACCGTCGGATGCCCTGTAGATCGTGAACGGCTCTGTCAGAACCTCCTTGTAGTTGACGTAGCGTGTCCAGTACGAGTCGTTGGTATTCGTGAAGGACGTCAGGCGCAGGCCCACGTTTTGATTGTTGAGGGTCCCGTCACCTAGGTTCTCGGCCCTGTAACCTTCGAGAATCAGCGCAGCGGAGCGAAAGAAGTCGTCGGGTGCCATGAAGTGGCGGTACCCGACGTTCATGTGATGGTCTTCTATGTCATTGACGTTGACATAGCCCAAGGCCGGAAAAAAGTTCTCCTCCACGCGCTTGTACTGGTATAGGGCCTGCCACCGCTGGGAGTTGGGCAGAAAGAAGTTGACGCCGTAGGACGCGTTTTGCTCGTCGGCGAGGCCCTCGGTCTCCGTTTCTTCGTAGTACCCGGAGAGCTCGACGGTGTTGCCGTGAAAGGCCGTGTTGCGATAACGGATGTCGGCACCGACCAGGCTGTTGTCGAGATCGCCCTGCGGGTTGCCGTCGGTCACGATGGCGCCGACCTGCGTGCGCGAGCCGACATTCCGTACCGTTCGGCCCACGAAGACATCCTGGGCGTCGAGGTTGTCAGTTTCGCCCTGTCGGATCGCCAGCGTGCCCAGATTCCAGTTCCCGACCCTGCCGCTAACCTTGGCGCCACCGTCGAGGTCGATGGTCTCACCGTCTGCGGCCAGGCCGATGCTGCGTGAAAAAAACGGCCGCGCATTCTGCCGGGCGGGGGTCGTGATTGCCGCCGATCCGGTGCCGGACTGGTTGTTGAACCCGCCCGAACCGATTTGTCCGAACTCGAAGATGTCGACGTCGCGCAGGAAGAAGTCGCGTTTCTCAGGAAAGAACAGATTGAACCGGGTCAAGTTGACCTGACGGTCATCGACTTCGGTGGCCGAGAAGTCCGTGTTCAAGGTCAACGACGCATTGAGCTGCGGCGTGATCTTGTAGAACACATCGAGCTGCGGGTCGTTGTCATTCTCGGTGAGAGCCGTCAGGACCGTACGTGCGATTGCGACGCAGCGTCATCGACGGTACGACGTCGAGCCCGAGACCCTGGCGAAGCCCCTCGAAGCCGGTACCGGTGCCGGCGGTGCTGGGGTTGAGCTCCCGATTGTTGGACGTCCAGGCGATGTTCTCGTTGTTGATGCGCCGGATGCGGTTGAAGTTGACTCCCCAGGATGCGGAATCGGGATTGAACGACAAGGTTTGGAAGGGAATACGGATCTCCGCTACCCAACCGTCTGCGTTCTTCTGGGCCTTGGCTTCCCAGATGCCGTCCCAGTTGCTCTCGACTTCGATGATGTTCTGAAACAACCCCTCCCAGCGCACACCGTTCGGATTGACTTCGAATCGGTAGCCGTTGCGGCGATCCAGATACGGATCGAGGATCACGGCGAACACGTCGTCGGCGTCGAGCGATTGCCCTTGTCGTAAGACTCTGCCGGTTATTTGTTCGGCGTCGGCCTCGACCATCCGAGCCCCTACGTACAGCGCATCCTGTGTGTAGAAGACGCTCACGCGGGTTGGCTGGGTTGGGGTTGCGTATTCCTCAGGGAATACCTGGTGAAGGTCCTCGATGAGGGCCGCCTGTGACCACAGAGCTTCGTCCAGCACGCCGTCGATGGTGGGTCGATCCGCCAACTGTGGGATCTGCACCGACTTCACGACCCTGGCCTCGCCGGGCGGCTGGGCAACAGCGGTACACGACAACAGCCACAGGCCTGCGAATGCGATGAAGGTGAAACTCTCGACGTACCGGTTTTCGAGCCCTGCGGACACACCGCACCCGAGATTTGGAGGTGCGGGGAGTCTACATGCGAACTCGTCTTCGCCGCGGGATCTTGATAGCGCTAGGCGTCGACCGTCACGACGGCTTTCGCCGTGACGCCGCCGCGCGGTCGTACTTCTCGACCTCGCAGAACAATCCGTCGATGCGGCCGTCGTTGTCGCGGTCGAGGAACGTATCGTTGTTGTTGAACGACGTGCGCTTGCGCGACGTGCTCGCGATACGGATCCCAGTTGTTGAAGATCTCGGCGTTGACCTCGTCGTCGAAGAAGATCTGGCGTCGCGATCACTTCCTTCGCAGTCGACGAACACCTTGAAGTGCAGGTGCGGCGTGCGGCCGCCGTACCAGCTCGGGTACACGGTCTTGAAGCGGACCCAGCCGTCCCTGTCGGTGAGCTGCGTGCCGCGCAGGAACGTGGCGCCGGCGGTGCGCCGCGGCGTCGACGCCGCCGACGCCGGGCTGGTCGCGATAGCCCGAGTAGAGGCCGAGCGCGTCGGCCTGCCAGAGATCGAAGCGCACGCCGGCGCAGCGGCGCGCAGTCGCGCACGCGCGTGATCTGCACGGCGACGTCGAGCGGCGCGCCCATGCCGCCCGCTCGTGACGTCGGAGCGCACGAGGCTGGGATCGAAATAGAACGGGCCTTCGCCGGAGTCCGGCGTGACGACGCAGCTTAAGGCCTGCGCAAACGCATCGGGCAGCACGAGTGCCGCGGCGGATGCGGTCCCCGCTGCGAGCAAGCGGCGCCGACCGACGTCGATGTCGAGCCGCGGCGCGCGCCGCGGCATCGAGAAAACGAAACGCTTCGATGTCATGCGTCGCCTCCTCCGCCGACGCCGCGCGCAGCGGACGCGCGCAGCGGCGCCACTTCGACCAAGCAATCGTAAAAGCTCGGCGCTCGCCCGATGTCGGTCAGGCGCTGGTGCGTGAGCTCGTTCGCGTTCTTGCCGTCGCGCGCGAGCTTCTTCCACCAGACCGAGAGCGCCACGACGACGCCGGGCCGCGCGCGGTCCGTCACGCACACGGCGAGCTCGAGGCTGCCGCGGTCGTTGAACACGCGCACGCGGCCGCCGTCCGCGATGCCGCGTGGGGCCGCATCCGTCGGATGGATCTCGAGCGTCGGCTCGCCTTCGACCGGGCGCAGGCTCGCGACGTTCACGAACGTGCTGTTCAAGAAATTCCGCGCCGGCGGCGAAATCATCGCGAGCGGATACCGCTGCGCCAGCGTGGAGCCGTCGAGCGGGCTCTCGTAGGGCGGGATGAAATCCGGCAATGGATTCAGGCCCATGCCTTTCAGCGTCTCGCTGTAGAGCTCGCACTTGCCGGACGGCGTCGGGAAACCGCCGTTCGCGAACGGCGCGTACGGCGTCGGCAAGTCGAGCCGCTGCCAGCCTTTTGTCTTCAGGCTCGACCATTCGACGGCAGCCGTCGTGCCACTTTTCTTGAACGCGACGGCCGCGATGTCGTCGTCGCTGTCGCGAAAGCAGTCTTCCGTGAAGCCCATCCGCGCCGCGAGGCGCCGGAAAATCTCGGTGTTCGGCAGCGCGTCGCCCTGCGGCGCGATCGACGGGTTGTTCGCGAGCACGTACAGGTGCCCGTAGGTCGAGTGCACGTCGACGTGCTCGAGCTGCGTCGTCGCGGGCAGCACGTAGTCGGCATAGTCGGCCGTGTCGGTCTGAAATTGCTCGAGCACGACCGTGAACAGATCCTCGCGCGCGAAGCCCGCCGCGACGCTCCTCGAGTCCGGCGCAACGGCCACGGGGTTGCTGTTGTAGACGATCAGCGCCTCGATCGGCGGATCGGCCTCGTGCAGGTCGCGACCGATCGTGCTCATGTTGATCGTGCGCGGATCGCGGCCCGCGAGCAGGTCCGGCCGCTGCAGCGCATCGTTGTCCTTGTTGAACATGCCGCTCGTCGAGAGCAGCACGCCGCCGGCATGGCTGCGCCAGTGGCCCGCGAGCGCTGGCAGGCAGTTGATCGCGCGAACCGCATTGCCGCCGCCGTGCGCGCGCTGCATGCCGTAGTTCAGGCGAATCGCGGCCGGGCGTATATGCCAATAGTCGTGCGCGAGGCGTTCGATCTCACCCGCGTCGAGGCCCGTCAGCGCGGCCGCGCGCTCCGGCGAGTATTTTTCCGTCGCGAGCGCGGCGAGCCCGTCGAACCCGACCGTGTATTTCTCGATGTAGTCGCGATCGAGCCACCCCTCGCGGATCAACACGTGCATGAGGCCGAGCGCGAGCGCGCCGTCCGTGCCGGGCAAGAGCGCGATGTGCTCGTGGCATTTCTCGGCCGTGAGCGAGCGGTACGGATCGATCGCGATCAGCTTCGCGCCGTTGCGCTTCGCAGCTTGAGCGAACGTCCACAGATGCAGGTTCGAGGCGATCGCGTTCGTGCCCCAGAACACGATCAGCTTCGAATCGGCGAACGCCTCCATCGCGGGACCGGTGCGAGTGCCGATCGTGTAGTTCGTGGCTTCGGCGCCCGCTTGCGCGCAGATCGTACGATCGAGCCGGCTCGCGCCGAGCTTGTGAAAGAATCGGCCCGCCATCGACTCGCCCTGCACGAGACCCATCGTGCCCGCGTACGAGTACGGTACGATGCGCTGCGGGTCCTTCGCGGCTACGCCCTCGAGGCGCCGCGCGATGTCGTCGAGCGCTTCGTCCCACCCGACTTGCTCGAACTGTCCCTTGCCCTTCCGTCCGACGCGCTTGAGCGGATGCCGCAGGCGATCTTTGTGGTACACGCGCTCGAGATAGCGCGCGACTTTCGTGCACAGCGCGCCGTGCGTGGTCGGATGGTCGGGGTCGCCGGCAATCTTCGTCGCGACGCGCTTGCCCGCGCGCTCCTCGACCGTCACGAGCATCGCGCAGGTGTCGGGGCAGTCGTGCGGGCACGCGCCGCGGACCGTGGTCGTGCGACCGGGCACGGTGCTCGTCGCGGGCGCCGATGCAGTGCTCGGCGACCTGCCGGTATCGCTATCGAGGTCCTCTGCCATGGCGTTCCTAAGACGCGGAGGGGCAGCGTAAGCCCGCGCTGCGGGCCGGACAAGGGCGCCGGCCGGCTTGGCTGGCACGGGATTGAACAGTATTCTCGAACTAGATCAAGACATGCCTCAGAAACCCCAGAAACCAGTTCCGAAGTCCGTCGCCCCCGATGCGCTGCGCGTGGACCCCGGCGATGCGCGTCTTTACGCGCGCCGCCAACAGGAGGCGAAGCGCGTCGGGCCGTTCGCGAAGTTCTTGCGCTACGCCGCGATCCTGCTGGTGGTCGCAGGTGTTTTCGCCGCGGTTTGGAATTACGAGACGTTGATGCAGATCCGGCTCGATTTCTCGGAGCTGACGGGCTTGTTCAAGGGCGCGCCGGCCGCGCCGGGCAGCCCCGCTGCCGACGGCGAGCTCGAAACCGAGGTCGTCGAGGGGGCCGGCGTCGCCGGCGTCGGGCTGCCTTCGAGTATCGACGGCGAACCGAACGAGCCCGAGACCGCGGCCGCAGCGCCAACCACAGTCGAATCGGCCGCAACCGGATCCGCTGCAGCGTGAGACGGTCGCCGCGGCAACGCCGCCGCCCGCGCCCTCGGGCGAGACGCCGGAGCGCGCAGCGCCTGAACCGCCGCCGCCCCCGGTCGAAGAGCCGCCGGCCGGACCCGAGCTCTTCGGCTTCGGCCTGCTGACTCGAATGAACGTCTCCGAGGCCGACGCGAGCGCGGCCGTGCTCGTCGTGCGCGAAGGCGGCCGGCGCGGCGTATCGGCTATCACTTGGTGGACGACCGACGACACCGCGAGAGCCGGCAGTGACTACGTCAGCTTCGACCGGCGCGTGGAGCGCTTCGCGGTCGGCGAGCAGAACCGCACGCTGCGCGTCCCGATCGTCGGCGACCGCAACGTCGAAGGGCCGGAGACGTTCTACGTGCACATCGCGCCCGGCGACGACACGAGCTCCGGCCGCGAGTCGGTCGCGCGGATCGAGGTCGTGATCAACGACGACGACTGATTGGTGCCGGTGTTTCGGTTTCGGTTGAACCGTAACACCGGCACTTCGGTTACTTGAGCCCAGCCTCTCGTGGGGGGCCGCCCTTCGCCGGCGGACGCCCTTCCCGCCTCCACGCCCCGCAAACCCGCGCCAATCCTTGGCCCTACCTAAGTAGTGTTTTGCAGGTAGGGGCGGAAATCACTACGAAAGTTGGACGCTGGCCCGTGCTCCGAGGCCTAGATTGCAATCGTCCCCACAACATTTTTTGGACGATTACTCGGAGACGAAAAAGACTATGAAGACCCCCAAGGCAACGGCTTTCGGCAGCTACGGCTACGGCTGGCAGCAGCTCTGGAAGTACTTCCTGCACCTGTTCCTGATCTTCCTCGTGTGCGCGGTGGCCAACGCGCCGGCACAGGGCATGTACGGCGGTCCGGCGTTCGACTCGGCGGGCTTCGTCATGTTGAACGTGCTGATCGCGGCCTACTGGATCCTGGTTCTGCCCGTGATCAACTACGGCGGAAACTGGATGTACCTGAGGTTCATGCGCGATGAGCGGGCGAACGTCGCGGACCTGTTCAGTGGCTTCAAGACGAAGTACCTGAACATCATCCTGGCGAACTTGCTCGTGTTCGCGATCTGCGGCATCGGCTTCTTGCTGCTGATCATCCCCGGGATCATCTTCGCGTGCCGCCTCGCGTTCGTGCCGTATCTCGTCATGGACAAGGGTCTCGACCCGGTCGCGGCGATCGAGAAGAGCTGGTTCATGACGCGCGGTCACGGCTGGCGGATCTTCGGCATGTACGTGCTGGCGTTCGTGTTCCTGCGTGGTCGGCTTCTGCCTGCTGATCGTCGGCCTCGTGTTCGCAATCATGTGGGTCAGCAGCGCGTTCGCGTCGCTGTACCACGCGATCGACGCCGCCGAGCAGGCGCAGTTGAACCAAAACGGTAATCACGGCGCGACCTAAACCCTCCCCCGCCGTGGGCATCCCCGGGGGGCCGCGCACGCGGTCCCTCGGGGCATGCTTCAAGACTCGTCGATGTCGAGCGCGGTGTCGGTCTCGACACCCGCGTAGAACACCCAAACGTTTTCGTCGCCGGTGAGCAGCTCGATGTACTTCGGGTGCACGAACAGCGACTCGCGACCCGCGTTGATTTCGCGCAGCACCCCGATCTCGACGAGCGACTTCAAGTACACCGATGCCGTTTGCCGCTTCACGAGCCCCGCATCGACGATGTTCGAGATTCGGCAATACGGCTGCTTGAACAACAGCTCGACGAGCTCCCACGTGTAAATCTTCGGCAAGCGGCGATGGATGAACTCGCCGGTGTGGCGCATCAGGTCGCGGATCGCTTTGATCTTTTCCGTCGTCCACCACGATGTGTTCTCGATGCTGTCGAGCATATACGTGATCCACGGCGCCCACGCCTGCTTCGTCGTGACCTCGAGCAGCAAGCGGTAGTAGTCGGCCTTGTTGCGGATGATGTAGCGGCTCAAATACAGGATCGGCGTATCGAGCAGCCCTTGTTGCACGAGATACAGAATGTTCAGCACGCGACCGGTACGGCCGTTGCCGTCCGCGAACGGATGGATCGCTTCGAATTGGTAGTGCTGCACCGCGCAACGGATCAACGGATCCAAGTCACCGTGCGCAGTCAGGAAATGCTCCCAGTTCGCGAGCTTGTCGCGAATCACGTCCTTGCCGACCGGCGGCGTGTAGATCACGCCGCCGGTCGCCGTGCTGCGTAACGTCGTGCCGGGCTTCGCGCGCAGATCGAGCTTCTCGTCCTTGATCGTGCGGCACACGTCGATCGCGACGTCGACCGTGAGCTTGCCGTGCTGCACCTTGCGCACGCCTTCGAATAATGCGCGGCGATAACGCAGCGCTTCCTTCGTCGCGGGATCCGCCGCGCGCGCCTCCGGGGCATCGACGTACTCGAGCAGCTTGTCCGTGGTCGTGACGATGTTTTCGATCTCGGAGCTCGCCTGCGCTTCGAGCAGCGGCAGCGCATTCGCGAGCACGGCCGCGTTCGGGATCAGCTCCGCGGCTTGCTTCAGCTCCGCGAGCGCAACCCGCGCGCTGATGCACTTCTTCAGGATCGGCGCCGTCTCGATCCGGTCGAGCGACGGCGGCAGTGGCGGGAGGTCGTTGAAAGGAATCGACGCGTCGAAGGCCATAGGTACGAAACTCCTCGGTTCTTCGACACATCGAGGGGATGTGTCGAGGCAATCGACAGATAGATGCTACATGTCGAAAATCTGCGTGATTTTTCGACATGTCTGGCCTGTCGGGTCGATCGAATCGACACGTCGCCGCTATATGTCGAAAAACACGCTGATTTTCGACAAGTATAGGCCGGCGGCCGCGCCAAAAGCCGTGAACCAGTTCTCACCGGGCTCGCGGGGGGCTTTATTACACAGGCCCAGTGTAATATCCGGCCATGCGAAACATCACGATCACGCTCGACGAGAAGATCGCGGCTTGGGCTCGTCACCGCGCAGCCGAGCGCGACGTGAGCCTGTCCCGTTTCATCGGTGAGTTGCTCGAGACCACGATGCGCGAGTCTCGTGAGTACCGCACGGCGATGCAGTCTTTCCTCGCGCGCCAACCGACCGTTCTGAACGAGCAAGGCGCGCAATATCCGCGTCGCGAAGAGCTGCATGACCGCGACGATCTTCGTTGACACGAACGTGCTGGTGTATGCACGTGACGCCGGCGAGCCGGTGAAGCAACGCATCGCTGCGGAATGGCTTCAAGAGCTCTGGGTCGAGCAGCGCGGCCGCACGAGCATTCAGGTGCTGACGGAGTACTACACGACCGTCACTCGCAAGCTGCGGCCGGGCCTCGCGGCCGACGCTGCGTGGGACGACGTCAACGCGTTGTTCGCATGGGAACCGCAGGCGACCGATCGTGCCGTGATCGTGCGTGCACGGGAGATCGAGCGGCTCCACTCGCTGTCGTGGTGGGACTCGATGATCGTTGCGGCCGCGCAGATCCAGGACTGCGCGGTATTGCTGTCGGAAGATCTGCAACACGGCTGGACGTGCGGCTCCGTCACGGTACGCAACCCGTTCGCGGAACGCATCGAGGAAACTCGCGCGAGCTACGCGGCGCGGCACGTTCCGGTGTCGCGGCACCGACGGCGCGGCAGGCCCAAGGCAGCCGCCGGTTAGGATCCGCGGCGCTACGCCGCGTCGATGAACGCCCGCATGCGTCTGCGCGCGGTCCTATCCGGCACCGGCGCGAACGCGGCAAGCGCGTTTTCGGCCATGTGCTCCGCGCTCGTGGTCTCGGTCAGCACGCACGTGATGCTTAAGTTCGTGAAGATGTACTGCAGCGAGAATTGAGCCCAGCTCGTGCACTCGAATTCCGCTGCCCAGTCCGGCAGCGGCACGTTCTCGAGGCGCTCGAAGTACGCGCCGTTCATGAATGGCCGGCTGATCAGCACTGCGATGCCACGGTCGGCGCAGAGCGGCAGCAAGCGTCGCTCCGCCTCGCGCTCCGTGACCGAGTAGTTGATCTCGACGAAATCCGGTCGCTCGCGCTGCACGAACGCCTCGAGTCTGTCGTACAGCGCGGCCTGCGCTGCCGTCACGCCGATATAGCGCGCGCGCCCGTCGTCCTTGAACGCGCGCAGATTCGGCCACTGCGCATCGAGGTCGATCAGGCTGCCGACGTTCACGAGATCGATCGTCTCGCGTCGATACAGGCGCAGCGTGCGCTCGAAATGCGCGCGCCCGGCCTCCGCGCCTTGCTGCTCCAAGTTGATCGTGACGAACAAGCGTTCGCGCAGGTTCGGCGCGCTGATGATCTCGCCGAACGCGGCATCGTTCGTATCGCTGCGCGGCCACGTGTCGATCACGCGGCCGCCGTGCTCGACGAGCGTGCGGATCACGGCAGCGACGGGCTCCGGCCCACGCTCCGCGATCGCGGTGACGGGGCGCGTCGAGCCCAAGCCCACGATCGGCAGCGTCTCGCTCGTGCCGGGGATCGTGCGCACCGGCATTGCGCGCGGTTGGGCGACGCTGCCGCGCGTGGCTGTCGTCGCCAGGGTCGCCAGAGCTGTAAGCGCGAGGAAATCGCGGCGGGTCTGTGTCGATTGCATAGGCCAAGGATACCGTGCCGGTCCGCTCGCGGCAGCGGTCAGGTTCGAGATAGATAGTCCCAGAGCGCGCGGCCGGCGCCGTCGTGGACATCCGTGTTCTCGCCGAACACGCGCCGCGCGACGGCCAATCCCAAGCTGCGATAGCTTTCCCACTGGGCCTGATCGAAAAACTGATCCGTGGTCGGCTCCTGCGGAAATGCCGGATGCGTCGCGGCGTACTCGTGCACGTCGGCCGGTGCGGACGCGATCACGCGCGGCTTCAAGACGACGATGCGACAAAGGCGCGTCGCATGCTCGACGTCGCCTGCGGCGTACACGTTCAGCAGCACTGCGCACTTGTCGTCGCGGCGCATTGGATCACCGCTCGCGGCCCTCGCGGCGAGCAGCTCCGGCGTCGCGAAAACTTTGCCGAGCTCCGTGTCCTTCACGATGTCGTCGTCGACCTCGACCTCGACGTCGTGGTCGATCCGCGCCAAGCGCACGAGGTTCGCGAGGTCCTCGAACTTGTACTCGAGGTCGCAGCCGTCATCGCAGACGACGATCAACTTGATGTTCCGGCCGCGCCGAAGCAGCTCGTAGAGCCCTGTGTTCTCGAAGTGCCCGCCGTCGGACAAGTACTGCCACTCGCGATACAAGCCGTGGAATTTCGCCATGAGCTCGTAGAACAGGAATACCTGCGTCTTGAACAAGCCCTTGAGCGCCCGCTCGAACCAGCCCGAGCCGTCGTTGCCATAGCCCGACGACCACCACGTGCCGAGCCGCACGTTCGCGAGGCCGAGCGCGATCGAGACCCCGAGGCTCGTGCTGCGCCCCAAACCCGTCGTGAACGCGGCGCCCGAGGTGCCGATCCATTGGCCGATCGAGAGTTTTTGGCTGCCGAGCCCGCCGCCGATGCCCTTGTCCAGCTGGTCACGAAAGTCGTAGTGCCAGCGGTCGATCGAGAACCCCGTCGGCAAGATCGCCATCGGCCGGCCCTTGCGGTCACGCTGTACGAGCTGCTCGGCCGGATCGATGGTTTGGTTCACGGTGACGTTGACGATGTGCAACGGCGCGAGCGTGGCGTAGTACTTGTCGCGCGTGAGCTGATCGCCGCTAACCGGCTCCGCGGCGCTCAAGCGCTTGCGATCGCTTTCTTTCTCGATCGGCTTGAAGCGTTCACCGTTCGTGGCTCCCAGGTACGCGCGCGTCAAACGCGCGCTGTACAGCGATTGCAGGCTCGACAGATTCAGGAATCCCGAGAACCGGCCGGACACGAACGCGAGCAGCAGCATGGCTGCGAGTGCGATCGCGAGCAGCTCCACCTGAGGGCCGAGCCACGTCGAACAGCTCTGGCCGAGGCACCTCGCCGAACCAGATCAACGCGTGAAAGCCGAGGCCCCACAGCGTGGCGATCACGAGGAACAACAAGAAGCCCGCGATGCCGGCGATCAGGCCGATCGGAATCTTCGCGAGCAGGCTCGGCACCGCATCGCGGTCCGCGAGCCGCGCCAGCGAGCGGAATAGCCAGACACCGCCGCCGGCCAACGCCGCCGGGGACACGATCGTGGAAAGATCCGGGTCGCGCGACCACGCGAGATACAGCGACTGGCTCGACGTGTCGACGAGCGCGAGCACGGAGAGGGCAATCAGCAGCTGCAGGCCCGTCGCGAGATGGCGCGTCAGGACCACGCGGTGATACGACACGGTCCGTCCCGACGAGCACGTCAGCACGTGCCACGCGAAACCGAGCGCGGTCAGCGCGGCGGCCGCGAACGGCACGACGACGTGCGGCAGCGGCGCCGTGCGAGCGGCCGCGGCGAGGCCGACGCCGACGGAGATCGCGACGATCGCGAGCGCGGCGAGCGCGGCCTCCGAGAAAATGCGCGCCGGGCTCGAGTCGTCCTTGCTTCGCTTGGGATGCGTGAGCCAATACGCGATGCTGAGCGGCGCGAGCCAGACCACGAGCACGAGCAATGGCGCGGCGAAGATGGGGCTCCACCACACGGTCACGCCACCGGCGGCGGTCGCGTCGCCGAGCAACCATTGCTCGAAACCCGCGTACCCGGGCCACGTAGCTGCGACCGCGAAGCGCAGGAACAGGATCAACGCGAACGCGGCCGCGATGAACGTTCCGAGCACGTATTGCAGCGAGAACCAATTCCGGATCGCGAGCGCGATCGCGTAGTTCATGTCGCCGGCGCTCGTGGGCGCCAGATAGCGGCCGTTCTCGCGCAACCACGCAAGCGCGGATCTCCGCACATGCGGGCGGTCGAGCACGTCCGGCATGCGGATGCGCCCTGGCGGATCCTGCTGCAGCACGCGATACGCGTCCTCGGCTGCCGCACGCTCGTCGGTGCCCTTCCAAAGCCGGCTCGGCACGAACAAGCTGCACAGAAACGCGCCGATGTAGCCGCCGCCGCTCACGGTGGACAAGTAATCGAATCGACCGAGCAGCGACTTGTGCGGTTCTCTGCGTATCTCATCGGGAGTCGCGGCACCGGTGTCGGGTGCCGCTGCGTTCGCCATGCCTTGCAACGCGCCGAGCGCGAACGTCGCGCTGCGAATGCCGCCACCCGACAGTGCGAGACCGAACGTGGGCGCTACGTCGTCGACGGTGTCGAGCGTCTCGCGCCGCTTCGCGACGCGCGCGGCTTCGTCCTTGAACGTCTTGGTCAGATCGCGGTTCGTCGTTTCGTCGGCCATGGCGGAGCGATTCACCTCACAGCGTCGCGGCGCCGCGGCGCGGCTTCACGAAAAAGCGCTCCGCGAGATAGCGGCGATCGTAGTTGCGTACGTCCATGTGAATCCAGGTCGGCGCGATGTCCTTGGGCTCGAGCGCCTTGCGATTGCTCGCGGTCCAGCCGATCTGGAAATTCGCGAGCTCGACGAGCACGCCGCGCGCCCTCTCGCAGCGAAGCGCATCGTCGCGCTTATCCTCTCCCGCCGCCAGCGGAAAATCGGCGTCGATGGCCTTGCCCATGTGGTTCGTGGACGTGCGGCCCTTCTGCTCGTTGCTCGTTGAGCAGCGGTAGCCGCTCGAAACCAGCGGCGCCGGAAAACCGGCGCGCTGTAGATGAAAGGCCGCCGCTCGAAAGCTGTGCAAGATCGCCTTGTGCATGCCGGGATACTCGTACCGGTAGTTCTGCTCGGTCTCGTTACCGGGCATGTACTGGCCTTTGAAACGCTTGCGGCCGAACCCTTCGCAGCTGCCGCACGGGCAGCGCAGTTTGTCGACCGCGATCGGAAACTCCGCCTCGAACCGCAGCAGCGCGTCGAGCGTCGGTCGGTCGACCCGACCGGTGGGACTCGGCAAGCGCATGTAGTCGCGCTGAAAGCAGACGACTTGGAGCTCGGTGCCGGGACCGAACTTTCCGTCCCACAGCGTGCCGCGGAATCCGGCCAGCCGCAGTTGCAGCTCGACGACCGCCGCGCCTTTGTCTCCACGCTGTAGAGGAACCTTGCCGAAGGCCATGGGCATCTCCCATCGCTTGGGCGCAGGCGCCGGAGTCGTCGTTGTTGTAGATCCGGCGCCTGTTCGTCGATCAACCTAACAGAGCTCGCGGCGCCAATCTGTCAACCACCGGACACTTACGCGTAGACTCCCTGCATCGACGCTGGGGGGCGTATGCAAACGACGATTCGAACAATCGCGCTGGCGCGAGCGCTGGTGTTTTGCGCCGGGCTCGGCGTTGCAGCGGCGAATCAAGCCGGTGCGCAGCCGAGCGGACCCGAGCGTCCGTACACGACCTGGCGCAGCTACGGCGGCGGCCCTCACTCCTCGCAGTACTCGGCGCTCGATCAGGTCGACAAGTCGAATGTCGCGAAGCTTACGGTCGTGTGGGAGTTCCCGGTCGGCGAGCGCAGCTTCGTGTTCAATCCGATCGTCGTCGACGACACGATGTACGTGCTGGCGCGCGAGAACGAGATCGTGGCGCTCGACGCCGCGACCGGCGCCGAGAAATGGTCGCACCCTCACGAGGGCGGCGTGAACGGACGCGGCATCAACTACTGGCAGAGCCGCGACGGCAGCGATCGCCGGCTCGTGTACCTGAATTCCGGCTTCGTGACGGCCCTGAATGCGCGCACGGGCGAAACGATCGCGAGCTTCGGCGACAACGGCCGCGTCGATCTTCGCACCGCACTCGCCGCGAGCGGCTGGGACATCACGAACGTGCGGCCGCTCGGCAACAGCAACCCGGGCCGCATCTACGACAACCTGATGATCGTGTCGTTGCCGGCGCAAGGCGCCGGATACGCGTCGACGCCCGGCAACGTGCAGGCCTACGACGTCGTCACGGGCAAGCACGTCTGGACGTTCCACGTGATTCCGCACCCCGGCGAGTTCGGCTACGACACGTGGCCGAAGGACGCGTACAAGACTGCCGGCGGCGTGCACAACTGGGCCGAGTTCACGGTCGACGAGGCGAACGGCATCGCATTCATTCCGTTCGGCACCGCGCGTTACGACTTCTACGGCGGCGATCGCGCCGGCAACAACCTCTATCGCGAACTCGCTCGTCGCGCTCGACGCGCGGACCGGCAAGCGGCTCTGGCATCAGCAGCTCGTGCACCACGACCTGTGGGACTACGATCTACCGCAGGCGCCGAAGCTGCTGACGATTAGGCAGGACGGCCGCGCGCGCGACGTCGTCGCACAAGCGACGAAGCACGGCTTCGTGTTCGTGTTCGATCGCAAGACCGGCGAGCCGATCTGGCCGATCGAGGAGCGTCCCGTGCCGCAATCGGACGTGCCCGGTGAGCACACCTCGCCGACGCAGCCGTACCCGACGAAACCGGCGCCGTTCGCGACGCAGACGTTCACGGAGCGCGACATCAATCCGCACCTGCCCGCGGCCGAGCAGGAGATCCTCCGGCAGAAGCTCCGCACCTCGCGCAACGACGGGCTTGTTCACGCCGCCGAGCTTCGAGGGCTCGATCGGCATGCCGGGTCACAACGGCGGAGCGAACTGGGCCGGCTCGGCCGTCGATCCGATCAACGGCGAGTTCTATATCGTGTCGAAGAACCTGCCCGTGATGCTGCGCATGGAGCTCACGAACGAGGAGCCGTCGGCGCGCACGGTCCAGGGGCCCGTCGTCTCGCGCGAGGAAGCCGCCGCGGCGCGCGCGGCCGCGCAGGCCGCCGCCGCGCAAGGCCCGGTGCGCTACCAGGCGCCGTACGACTTCATGCTGAGCCCGACGAACGGAATGAGTCCGATGGGGCCGCCGTTCTCGCATCTGACCGCCTACGACTTGAACACCGGCGAGATCAAGTGGCGCGTGCCGAACGGCGGCACGGCGGGCATCGGTGCCGACGTCGGCGCGCATTTCCCGCGCGGCGCACCGCTCGTGACGGCCGGCGGCCTGCTGTTCGTCGCCACTGCGCAAGACCGCCAGCTGCGCGCTTACGATCGCGACAACGGCAAAGTGCTGTGGTCGTACACGCTGCCGGGCGGGTCGGAAGGCATTCCCGACCACCTACGAGCTTGGCGGCCGGCAGTACCTCGCGGTACCGGTGGCAGCCGGCGCGGGCTTGTTCGCGCCGCGCCTGAACCCGGCGCCGAGCTACCGCCGCTCGACGCGCTCGTACGTCGTGTTCGCGCTACCCAGCGGCTAGGCACAAGCCTTGGTGCCGGTGTTACGGTTTCGGTTCAACCGAACCGTAACGCCGGCACCTCTTAGGTGATGCTGTCGAAGAACTCTTCCTGACGCCGCCGCTGCGCGGCGTCGGGTAATCGCCCGAGCGCGGCACCGAAGTTGTCGTCCACGTACTGGACGCGCCGCGTGCCGGGAATCGCACACGTGACGCCCGGGTGCGAAATGATGTACTTCAAGAAGAACTGCGGCCAGCTCGTGGCATCGAACTCGGCAGCCCATTCCGGCAACGGACGATCGCCGACCACGTCGATGTGCGACGACTGTCCACCGCCGAACGGCACGTTGATCATGACCGCGATGCCGCGATCGATCGCGGTCGGTAGCAACCGCTCCGCGGCGAGGCGGTCGCCGAGCGAGTAGTTGAACTGCACGATCTCGACGTCGTTGTTCCGCATGAACGCTTCCATCTGGTCGAACTGGTTGTGCGTCGAGATCGAGGCGCCGAGGTATCGAAACTTCCCTTGCCGCTGCCACTCGCGCATCACCGGCAGCTCAGTCTCCGCGTTCACGAGGTTGTGCACGAGCATCGCGTCGATCACGTCGGTCTTGAGACGCGTCAACGCGTTCTGCAGGCCGGTCTCGCCCGCACTTGGCCGCGGATGTCGGTCTTCGTCGCGAGGAACAATTGGTCGCGAATGCCGAGGCTCTGTGCGAGATCGCCGATCACGACTTCCGACGTGCCGTAGATCATCGCCGTGTCCATGACCTTGCCGCCGACCTCGACGAACCGCGCCATCGTGTCGCGCAACGGTGCGCGCTCTTCCTCGCCCGTGCCGACGCCATAGCGATTCGTGCCGATGCCGATCGGCGGTAGCTTCTCGCCGCTCTTCGGAATCGTTTTCTGAATCAGCTCGCGTGATTGCGCGAAGCCCAGCGCCCGTGCCGAAGACTGTTGCCGCACCGAGCACCGCTCCGGCCTCGAGTGCCTGTCGTCGCGTAATCGTCATCTGCCGAAATCTCCCGATCGTGGTCCGATGCTTCGGAGCCTACGGGGCACCGCTTCGAGGTGGCAACTTCGCTAGCTCAAGATTCTTGGGTTTTCGCCAAGACTTGCGCCGCGCCACCACGGCTTGGTGAAACGGCGCAACACGCATCGCGCACACCTGCGCCGCGTAGGCAGGAAATCCGCGCGTCGCAGAGCGGCGGCCACCTTGGCACGCAAGCTGCAACGTGGGGGCGTTCTTAGGGCGACGGGAGGGTTTTCGATCATGACTACTGCGGAGACGAGCGCACAAGCGGACCGGACGCTAGTGTTCTTGGCGTACGTGCTGCACCTCGTCGGCGCGATCGCCGGCGTCACCAGCATCGTCGGCCTGATCTTGAACTACGCGCAGCGCGGTCACACGGATGACATCATCGATAGCCATCACCGCTGGATGATCGCGTCGTTCTGGTGGGGCCTGCTGTGGATCGTGATCGGCCTGATCACGATCGTGCTCGTGATCGGTTGGGTGATCCTGTTCCTCGCGTGGCTCTGGTACATCTATCGCCACGTGCGCGGCTTGATCGCGTTGGTCAACGGCGAGCCGCTACCGGCCTAACGTAACAGGTGCCGGTGTTGCGGTTCGGTCGAACCGAAGTGCCGGTGTTTCGGTTCAACCGAACCGTAACACCGGCACCATCTGGATCAGCAGCGCTCGGGAGTCGGGGGCGGAGCGATCGTCGCCGGATCCCAGTGCTCGTCGGCCTTGCCGTTCACGAAGCGCCAGGTGTCGAACCACGTCGTGCTATAGCACTTACCCGGATTGCGCGGGTCCTTGTAGCTGCGCGGCCAGAGCACCGTCACGAGGTCGTCCTCGGCCGTCACGGCCACGATCTCGGTCGTGAGCTTGTCGCAACTCGCAATGCGGGGCTGTTTCATGACCTGCGTAAAGAAGACCACGACGCCCTCTCGCCCCGAGGCGGCATTCGGGTTGTGCTGGTGGTACGCATCCGTGAGCCATTCGCCGGAGCGATCCCACTGACCGCACTGCAACAGCTCGCGCATGATGTGCAGCGTCGCCTGCTTGTTGCGATGCAGCACGGGATCGGTGTCGGTGAACAGCGATTCGTCGGGCTTGCCGACGACGGGCTCTTGCGCGATCGATCCGCCGAGCGGTAGCGCAGCACCCAAGGCCAAAAGTGTCATACGAAGCTTCATACGGGAGTCCCCTCGTTGTTATCGGAGAAAGTGGAATGATCGGCCGTTGCTGACTCGCGAGTCAATTATCCTGCGGACGCCTCAGGGGGCCGAGAAATCGAACTGCACGTCCTCGGGAATCGAGAAGTCGTAGCCCTTCGTGAAGCCGATCCAGCGGCCGAGGAAAATCACGGTGATCCACAGCAACAGCGACAAGGCGCCGGCTAAGCGCGCGGCGCTCGGCGGCTTCACGCCTTTGTCCCAGGCCGGAGCGGTCTTCGCCGTGACGAGCTCGAACACGAGCATGTTGATGCCGGCCAGCACGATCACGCCCATCTTCAGCCAGAACGCCGTGTTGCGGTAATACGTGACCGCATTGACGATCAACAGCAGCACGCCCGTGATCACGGAGGCGCCGAAGGCGATCCACGTCCAGCGCAACAGATCGTGGTGCAGCTTGCGTGAACGAGCGCTGCACGTTCGGCCAACCCAGCAACCGCAGGTCGACCAGCGCGATCGTGCCGAATACGGTCGCGATCGCCATCACGTGGATCGCTTCGACGATCGGCATGGCCTTCAAGGACAGTCGCAAGTACTCGCTCACTGACGAGTTCTGCATCGCCTCGAAGATCGCGCTCAGATCCATCTTTTTCCTTTATTCGGACCGCGCTCGGCTAGCCGAGATGCCACGAGCCCCACACTTCGACGTCGTACGCGATCGCGCGCCCCAGAAAGATGATGAACAACCACATGCACACGGTGCCGACCGCGAATGCGCGTGCGCGCGACGAGTACACCTCACCGCCCGCGACCGCGGCGGCACGCATGCGGCGGGTGAAAGTCAACGAGATCACGACGCCGACCACGATCAGGCTCATCTTGATCCAGAACGACAGCGCACGCGTCTCGCGAACCGGCTCAGCGATCGCGAGCACGATGCCCGTCACGAGCATCACGACGAGCGCGGACCAGAACCACGGCCGGAATCGATCGTGAATCTCGGCGAGCGAGTCATCCGCGCACACGCGGCCGAGCACGCGCAGCGCGAGCACGAGCACGATCGTGAACACCACGCCGATCATCAGGATGTGGATCGACTGCAGCAGCGGCGTCAGCCACAAGGTGGACTGAATCGCCACGCTGAATGGCGTTGTGCCGAGCCACTCCGCGAACTCGAACACGGCGTGTTCCCGGTTAGAGGCTAGTTCGAGCCAGCGGGCCTTTGCTGCTGAGCAGGGTCGATGAAGCCGGCGCCGATCGCCACGTTGCCTTCGACGGTGTCGCAGTGCTTGCCGGCAGCCGGCGGCGTCTTCACCGGGCACTTGTACAACGCGCCTTCGCGGGCGCCCGCGGGCTCACCACTGCGCAACGGGTGCAGCGAGACCGTGAAGATCGTTCCAGCCGGGAACGCGCTGACCGAGATGCCGGCCTGAGCGGACGCGGCCGAGCCGGCCATTTCGACGGCCCACACGATCGGCTTGCCGTCAGCGCCGCGCTCGACGTTCTTGCGCTCTTCGTTCATCGGCGCAAAGAAGATCTGCAGGTGATTCGCGTCCGGATTCACGCGCGTCACGACACCCGTGAAGGTCTTCGTCTGCGACGCGTCGAAAATGGAGAACGAGTGGTGCGCGTAAACGGGCACGGCGGCAGCCGCCGTGAGCGTAGCGGCTGCGAGGCCGCCGAGGATGCGCTTGTTGGTCATCGAGAGACTCCTTTGTCTCTAATTATCCGGAATTCTACTAGGTGTAGCTTAATCGAAGCTGAAGATGTCTTCTGCCTTCGGGTTTCTCCATCCCCTGCTCGAAGTACTTCTCCCATAGATGGGCCCAGGGCCGGCCATACATATCGGGAACTTCGTATTGAATCTCCGCGCCCGGTGAGATCGGCGTCGAGTGGCCTTCGACCGGGAAAATCGTCTGGACACAGTCGATGAAGACGTAGGGGTCGCCTTCTTCGTATCCGCTGGTCTTGACGTAGTTGCGAACGATTCGCACGGGCTCCACGAGCGCCTCGGGATCGTAAAAGATCGCCTCGTGGTTCAGCCCCATGAACTTGCCGGACGGGTCGCGGTTCGGCGTGTAGATCTCGATCGTCTGCATCTTGTTCGAATACTCGAACGAGCTATGCACCTTCCAACCCTGGATGTTCGACGTCCACGTGATCATCGTGTCGCCGTCCCAGAAACCGATCGTCTCGCCGTACCAACGCGGCACGTCCTGACCGAGCCGCGGCGCCGAGCCGTCCATCTTGAACTCGCGACCGACGTGGATCGTGGTGATGAAATTCCGCGCGACGCCCGTGACGATCTGAACGACCGACGGCGCCGCGATCACGTGCCATTCCCAGGTCGCGAACTCGTGCCAGCGGCGCATGAAGCCCTCGGGCCAGCAGTACTGCGACGGCCACTGCGGCGCATTCGTGTTGCCGGCGTGGTACGCCTCCTGGACCATTCGCGTCTGATACTCGGGCGTCAACAGCGACAGCAGCGTCGTCATCTGGTTGTGCCGCGAGCGATACCAGTACGACTGCGGCGTGCTGTCTTTGTCCTTGCCGGTCCAATCCGCGAGCGAGTCGGGCGTGTTGCCGGGATGCATGTAGCGGCCGGTCCATTCGCCGAGCTGCTCCGCGCTCGGCGTCTTCGCGCCGCGCGACTTCGTCTCGGCCAGCAATGCCGCGTAGTGCTCTTGCGCGGTCTTGAACGGATACGGGCTCACGATCGCTTCGCGCGGATAGTCGCGGTCGCAATGACCCCAGGCCGCCGACGTCGGCCCGTTGTCGCCGATCGTGGCCGTGGTGTTCGCGCCCCACTGCTCCTCGATGCCGGCCGGGCTGTTGCAGCGGAAGTAACGTGGATCGGTCCAGAGCTCGCGGTCTTGGTAGAAGTCCTTCGAGGTGAACATGTCGACGGGCAGCGGCTCGATGCCTTTCGGCTTCGCGCCGTGGTGGGCCGCGCCGATGAACTGGTCCCAGCTGCCGCGCGACACGGCGCCATTCGCGAAGCTGATCGGGATCGCCGGACCCGTGATCTCGTAGTCGCGCAGATCGGCGGCGAGCGGCCACGCGCGGCCGACGCTCTTGAAGCCAGGCTCCGCGACCTGCTGGGCAGCGATGGAGCCTGCCACGAGCGTCGCAGCCGCGAGCGCGACCCAGTGCCGAACGCGAAACCTCATGATTCCCCCAAAACCGACTGGCGAGTCAGTTTAGTTTGAAAGCCCCACGGCACGCGAGTTGGTTCGACTTAAGAATCCCTTGCGGTATTCCGAAGCGTGCCGCGGGTTCTGTAAAGTATCGTGGCTTCTCGAAAAACCGGAAACCCCATCATGCACAACCTCTTGCAAGCCTCGTTTTTGCGCCGGGCCGCCCGGACTATGTTCGCAGTGGCGGGCGCGCTGGTGCTGGCACTGCCTGCCATCTCCGCGCGCGCCCAAAGCGCCGAGGAAAGGATCGTCGTTTCCGGCGCCTCGGGTAACTTGGGCGGGCTCACGGTCGAGGCCCTATTGGCGCGCGGCGTTCCGGCCAGCCGCTTGATTCTCGTGAGCCGCACGCCGGACGAGCTGAAGCAGTATGCGGACCGCGGCGCGAGCGTGCGCTTCGGCGATTTCACCAAACCCGAGTCGTTGCCCACCGCGTATGCCGGCGGCAGCCGGATGCTGCTGATCAGTGTCGGCGGCAGCGGCGAGGTCACTGCGGCTGCGTTGCTGACGCGCGCGATCGACGCGGCCAAGGCGGCCGGCGTCAAGCACATCGCCTACACGTCGTACGTCGGTCTCACGCGCGGGGATACGGCCGGCCGCGCCGCCGATCATCAGGCGACCGAGGACGCGCTGAAAGCGAGCGGCGTGGCTTGGACGATGCTCCGGAACTCGATCTACATGCACGGCCAAATCGCTCAGGCCGCGCGCTGGGTCGCGGACGGCCGCGCGGTGATCCCGCCGAACGAGAGCCCGATCGGTTACATCTCGCGCGAGGACTGCGCGCTCGCGGCCGCGGCCGTGCTCAGCACGCCGGGCCACGAAGGTAAGGCTTACGACATCACGGGGCCCGAGCTGATCGGCGTGCGCGACGCCGCCGCGATCGCGTCCGCGGTGACGGGCAAGCCGATCGAGGTCGTGCAGGGTGGCGCCGACGCGCGGCCCGGTTTCGGCCGGCCCGCGATGGCGTTCACGACGGATCATTTCGAGCAGGTCACGGGCCGCAAACCGACGAGCTTGAAGCAGCTGTTCGAGGCGAACAAAGCCGCTTTGCTGACGCCGCCCGCGCCGCGCTAGTTCTCGCGCAACGCGACCGACACGAGCACGCTCAGGGCGCCGCGATCGTCGCGGGCGCCCAGTGCTCGTCGAGCTTGCCGTCGACGACGCGCCACAGATAGAACCACGTGCTCGTGTATTTCTCGCCCGCTCGCACCGGATGGTCGTACTCGCGTTGCAGCACGACCGTGACGAGATCACCGTCGGCGAGCACGGCCACGAGCGGCGTCGTGAGCTTGCCGCAAACTTCCGTGCGCGGGCGCGTGCGCGTGAAGAACGCGATGATGCCGTCGCGGCCGGAGCGACCGTTCGGGTTGTGCTGGATGTAGCGCTCGCTCAACCACTCGGGCGCGCGTTCCCAGTGGTTGCATTGCAAGAGCTCGCGCATGAAGTGCAGCGCGAGCTGCTTGTTCGCGCGCAGCGCCGGATCCTCGTCGGCGAACAACGCCTCGGGATCCGCGACCGCCGCGACGGGCTCCTGCGCGAGCCCCGGCAAAGCAAACACTGCAGCGAGCACGAACCAGACACCGCAACGCTTCATCGCCCTACTCCGCTGACAGCCGTTCGATCAGGGCCGCCGTCTCGGGGTTCCCTTCCGCGAGCGCGACGTCGCGCGGCGTCGCGCCGTCCTTGCTCGTTTGTTTCGAGTCGAGCGGCGCGCCTTGGTCGTGCAAGTACTCGATGACTTCGTTCCAGCCTTGAAACGCCGCGCCGTGCGCGGGCGTGAGGCCGGCCACGCGCGCGCGCTGGAAACCGATCGAAAGCTCGGTCGTGCGGCCGTCGATGCTTGCACCGGCGGCAACCAGCAGCTTCATCGTCGCGACGGCGTCCGCGCCGGTCTTGTAGCGGCCGATGGTCGGGAACTCGCGGAACACCCCGTACCAGTGCCCCACTCCCGCCGCCGCCATGAACGGCGTGATGCCGAACACGTTCGCGGCATTGACGTTCGCGCCGTGCTCGAGCAAGAGCGTCACGGCCTCGTCGTCGCTGGCCTTCGCGGCCACGTGCAGCGCCGTCGCGCCAGGGCTCACGACGAGCACGTCGGGGCTGCCGTCCGTGAAGCCGCGGTCGCCGGGATCGTTCCGCAGCAGCGGCTGGTGCTTCAAGCGCATGTTCACGTTCGCGCCCCGCTCGATCAGTTGCCGCGCGACGTCGAGCCCCGTGTTCGAGTCGAGCGATGGCAGATCGCCGCGCCGGCTGTCCGGAATCCGGTTCAGCTCGATCGCGAGGTACAGCGGGCTCCTGCCCCACCAGTCCCACTGGTTCACGTCGGCACCGTGCTCGATCAACGTTGCGGCCGTGTCGAACTGGCGGTTGTACAGCGCGAGCACGAGCGGCGTCATGCCGAACGGATCGGACAAGATCGACGTCGGCACCGCCCGCGACGAGCGGCTCGACGCACGCGGCGCAGCCCTCGCGCGCGGCGTACAGCAGCGGCGTGAAGCCGCCGGTCTGCATGATCTTGATGCGCGGCTCGGCCGTCACGCGCCGCTCCCAGTCGTGCGTCGAGCCCGCGCGCGTCGACCTCGGCGCCGTGCGCGATCAGCAAGCGAATCATCGCGGGATGTTTCTGCGCCGCGGCCCACATCAGCGCGGTCTGGCCGCCGAAAGTCTCGCGCGCGTTCACGTTCGCGCCGCGCTCGAGCAGCAGCTTCGCGGTGTCGACGCGGCCCGTTCGCGCGACGACCATCAGCGCGGTCTGGCCTTCCGGGTTCGGCGACTCGACGTCGGCGCCGGCCTCGAGCAGCGCCTTCACGATCGCGGGGTCCGCCTCGACCGCCGCGGCCGCGAGCGCCGTCACGCCGTAGTCGTTGACGGCGTTCGTATCGGCCCCGCGCGCAATCAGCGCTTGCGACGAGCTCGACGTCGCCGCTGATGCGCCGCCCAAATCAACGCGGTCGCGCCATCCGCCCCGCGCGCATCGACCTCCGCGCCCTGCTCGATCAGCGCGATCGCCGCGTCGCGCTTCCCGAGCTCGACGAGCTCCGGCAGTGATTCCGCACCAAGAGCCGCTGCGCTGAGCATCATCGCGAGTGCGGCGAGCGCACCGCGAATACTGCTCCCGAGACACGCCGGAAGACCGTCCCTGGGGCTCGTGTGCGCACATCCCTGTGCGCACACGGTCTCGGGAGCAGTATTCGCGATGCACTCGCCGCCCGAGCCGGAGGTGGAACCTACCGCCCGAGCGGCGGAGAATCGCTGCGGGTGATGGCGGTGGCTGCATCTCGAGGGCCCTTCGCGAGACCGTCGGCGCACAGGGATGTGCGCCGACGAGCCCCAGGGATGGTCTTCCGGCGTGTCTCGCGAAGGGCCCTCGAGGTGCGGCCACCGCCCGCGATGCACGGCCAAATCAAACGGCCGCGAGATCACCGGTGCTGTTGCCGAGCGATTCGACCGGCACGCCCGCGCGCGCGAGCAGCGTGAGGATCAGGTTCGCGTGCGGCGTGTCGGCTGCAAACTCGAGGTGCTGGCCACCGGCCAATGCGCCGTAGCCGCGCCCGAACACGACCGACGGCAGCGGATTCGCGTTGTGCAGGTTCGAGTCGCTCATGTTGCTGCCGTAGAGCAGGATCGCGTGATCGAGCAGCGAGCCGTCGCCGTCGGGCGTGCGTTGAAGCTTCTCGAGGAACCGCGCGAACACCGTCGAGTGATACGTCTGCACGACCGCGAGCCGCGCCAGCTTGTCCGGATTGTTCTGGTGGTGCGACAGCGGATGGAACGCCTCCGAGATCCCCACCTGGTTGTACGTGAGCATGCTGATCTCGGCCGCCATCATGAACGTGACACGATCCGCGTGAGCCCGGCCTGATACGCGAGCGCGGCGAGATCGAACATCAGGTTGATGTGCTCGTCGAATTCCTGCGGCACGCCGGCCGGCGCGTCGGGCAGATCGAGCTTCGAGAAATCCTGGTCCGCCATCTTCAGCGCCTGACGCTCGATCTCGCGGACCGAGTCCAAGATACTCGGCCATCCGCGCTTGATCGGCGGGGCCGAGCTTGCCGCGCAACGACGACGCTTCGTCGTTCACGAGGTCGAGCAAGCTGTCGGTTTGCGCGGCGATCGCTTCGCGCTCGGCGGCCGTGTCGCCTTGGCCGAACAAGCGATAGAACAGCTTGCGCGGGTTGTGCTCCATCGGCAGCGGCTGACGCGCCGCGCGGAACGAGATCGTCGAGCCGAAGCCGCAGCCGAACTCGGGGCTGCACGCCTGGCCGCTGCCGGGCTTCACCTCGGTGCAGAGCTCGAGCGACGGGAACGGCGCGTCGGCGCCGATCGTGCGCGCCGCGATTTGATCGGCCGAGATGCCGCGCTCGGGGTCGTCGGTCTTCGGCCACAGCGGCGACGAGCACGACAGCCACGTGCCGGGATTCACGCTGTGCACGCCGGCGCCCTCGGCCGCCTGGTTGCGCAGGCCGCTCACGATCGTCATGTCGGCTTTGAACGGCGCGAACGGCTCAAGAATCTGCGGCAGGTCGAACGCGCGGCCGGTCGCCACGGGACGCCAACGATCCATGACCGCGCCGTGCGGCAGGTAGAAAAAGCCGAGCTTCGGTTTCGGCGCGGCGGCCGTCTGCGCGAGCGCCGTACCCGCCGGAATCATCGCGTCGAGCAACGGCAGCGACATGGACACGCCGAGCCCGCGAAGCACGGTACGACGCGACAGGTGTTTCTTGCTGACGAACATGCGCGATGCCCCCGGCAACTCAGTCGCCGACCGCAACGGCCGTGAGCTCATCGGCCGGTTGCGAGGCGCCTTTCATCTGAAACTGCGCGCTCTCGACGATACCCCAAACCAGCGCCGAAAACCGGTAGTCGTCCTCCGCGGCCGCGCGCACGATGCCGCGCACCGTCGGCATGTCGGCGGGCCCAAGCGTGCGGCCGAGCGCGTAAGTCATTAATTTTTCGGTCAATGTCTGAACGAACTGGTCGGGCCGCGCGAGCAGCGCGCGCCGCAGCTCGACGGGACCGGTCACGACCGTGCCGTCGATCAGCACGCCCGACGCGTCGATCGGGGCGCGGGCCTCGCGGTCGACGACTCGCCAACGGCCGACCGCATCGAAGTTTTCGAGCGCGAAGCCGAGCGGATCGATGACGCCGTGGCACGCGTTGCACGACGGATTCGTGCGGTGCGCCTCGAGCCGCGCGCGCACCGTGCTCGCGGCCTGGCCTTCGACGGTCTCGACGAGCGCCTCGACGTTCGGCGGCGGCGACTCCGGCGGGACCCCAAGCACGTTCTCGAGCAGCCACTGGCCGCGCAGCACGGGCGACGTGCGGTTCGGATACGACGACGCGAGCAGCACGCCGCCCTTGCCGAGCAGCCCGAAGCGGTTCTGCGTCGGCGAGCTCGACGCGGCGGAAGCGCGTGCCGCGCACGTCGTCGACGCCGTAGTGGCGCGCGAGCGTCTCGTTCGCGAACGTGTAGCTCGCCGTCAAGAGATCGAGCACGGACTGCGTCGGAGCGAAAGACGCTGTCGACGAACAGCGTGAGCTCCGTGACGAAGTGCTGCGCGGATCTGCCGGTCGACGTCGGCGAACACGGACGGATCGGGCGCGAGGCCGTCGAGCTCGCCCAAGTTCAGCCACTGGTACGCGAAGTTCGTCGCGAGCGTCTCGGCACGCGGGTCGGCGAGCATGCGCTCGACTTGGCGCAAGAGCACGGTCGGGTCCTGCAGCTCGCCGCGCGGCCGCGAGCTCGAGCAGCTCGGCGTCCGGGATCGAGCTCCATAAGAAGAATGAGAGCCGCGACGCGAGCTCGACGCCGCTCAGGGAGTAGCGTCGCACCGGGCGCCGTGCCTTCCGGGCGCCGGCTCGAAGCGATACAGGAACTTCGGGTGCGCGAGCACGCCCGACGAGCGCGTACTTGACGCCCTCCTCGAAACCGCCGGCCTCGTGACCCGAGTCGTACAGCCGCATCAGGCGCGGCAGATCGTCGGCCGTGAATGCGCCGCGGAACGCCTCGCTCGCGAGCGCGGCGACGATCCGCTCCGCGCAGGGTCGTTCGGCAACGCTCCTGCGTTGCTCTACCGCGGGCATCCCTGCCCGCGTCCTCTGCGGCGACCTCGGGGCGGCACGCGAAGATCTTCGTGCGGCTCGGCGTCTCGCTCAAACCCGTGGCGCGCGACGGGACCGAACACCTCGACCGAGTTCAGCGTGAGCACGGTGTCCTGGCCGCCGCCGGGCACGAGCGCGTAGAGCTGCCGATCGGATTCCGCGAACGAGCGGTGCAGGAACGTCACGCCGAGCCGGTGCACGCCCGCGGTCGCGGTGAACGGAATGTTCTTCAGGCGCGCGTTGATCTTGTCGACGGCCGGCGCGCCGATCTGATCGAGCTCCTTCAAATCTTCACCGCCGCCGATGTCGAGCTCGAAGAATCTGCGGCCGTCGAGCACCGCGATCACGGTGGCCTTGTGCTCTTGGTTGAAGCCCCAGAGTCCCGTCACGAGATCGCCGATGTTGAGCCGGTACTCGCCGTCGGCCGGAAAGTGGTGCTCGATCAGCGCGCCGCCGCGCGTGCCGAGCGGCAGACCCTCGACGTGAAACTGCTGCGCGCGCGCGTTGCCGATCGTGTACGGCACGCCGACCGCGCGCGGTGCAGCGTTGCCGACCGCTTGCGCGCTCAGATTGCGGGCGGCGCTCAAGAACTGATCGATGAACGACGGGCGATACCGTGAGCGCGCTCGCGATGTTGTCGAAGCCTGCGGCCGAGCCGTCGACCGGCAACAGCGTCGCGGGATCGACCTCGAGCGCCAGCAGATCGCGAATCGCATTCGCGTACTCCGTGCGATTCATGCTGTGCGGCGTGACGTAGCCGGGCTCCGGCGTCGGCGCTGCCGCGTCGAGGCTCGCCTCGAGCCACGCGACGAACGCATCGACCTCCGCGTTGTCGGGCTTCACTCCGCCCGGCGGCGGCATCATGCGGCCGCGCAGCTTGCGCACGGCGCGCTCCCAGACTTCCGCGTGCGCGCCGATCGTCGTCGCGGCTTCAAGCGCGTCGAAGTCGATGTCGGCCGTGAGATCGGTGTCGTTGTGGCACTCGTAGCAGTAGTTGCTCGACGAACGGCCAACGCTCGCCGGTTTCGGCGCGCAGATCCTCGGGCGACGGCGCGCCGCCGCAACCCGCGAGCGCGAGCGCGACGGCGCACGCGGCCGCAGCGCGCCGCGCGCTAAGCGATGTTGCGCAACCGCGTGTCATGCGCGTCCCGCAGGTGTGCCCCAGGTGCTCTGCGAACGCCAGCGTCACGAACTGCGTCGGATCGCCGAACTTCGCGTCGAACTCGGCCGTCGGCTTCGCGGCCAGCACCTCGTCGACCGCGAGCGCCTTGATCAGCATCGCGTGGATCCGCTCGAACACCGTGAGGTACATCGTGTGCTGCGCGTTCAGCTCCGCGAACGACATGATCGGGCCCGACGGCCGGCACGATCCGCGTGCGTTCGTTCGCGACCTCGAGCAAGCGATCGAAGCCGTTCAGCATCCCCACCGTCCACCCACCGGTCCACCAGTCGATGATCGGCCAGGTCGTGTTCGAGACGAAACCGCCGGCGACGAGCACGTTCTCGTCGGGGAAGAACACGAACAGGTCGCCGTCCGTGTGCGCATCGCGCGCCCAGCCGTAGTCGATGCGCCGGCCGCCGATCGTGCGCGTGCCGGGGTCGTAGACGGTCGTTGTCGGCCGTGCCGTCGGCGGGCAACGCGGGTGTTTCTCGATCGGACCAGCGCACCCAAACGTCGGTGCCGAGCCACAGCGCCGTGTTTTCGTGCGCGACGATCTCGACGCCGCGCCCGCCGAGCGCGGCATTCGAGCCCGTCTGCTCCTCGTGCCAATGCGTGTTGAACAGCGCGCGCATCGGCCTGCCGGGAAAAATCTGCTCGACGGTGTCGCGCATCTCGGCGGCCCACGCGTGGTCTCCGCCGTCGACCATCACGACGCCGTCGCTGCTGTCCGCGCACAGCACGTTCGCATTCGGGCCCATCACGAGCGCCATCGCGTCGGAAAGCCGCAAGACGCCGAGCTCCGCGAACTGTGCACGCGCGGGTCGCGGCCACGCGAGCGTGCCGCCAAGCGCCACGCACGCGAGCGCCGCGGCCTGACGCAGCAGCTCGCGGCGCGCGGGATTGGCGACGACCTGCGTCATGAGCGCTCGAGCAACAACCACGTCGTGTTCGCGAGCAGCAGCAACAGCACGAGCGACGCCGCCGCGAACACGCAGAACCGAATCATGATCACGTTGCGCGTCGCCTGAACGAGCGAATGAACCACGCGCAGCCCGACGTAGGTCCACGCGAGCACGACGGCACAGATGTCGACCGCGTTCGCGAGCTGCGTCGCGAGCGCCAGCGCATAGAAAATCGTCGGCTGCTCGTGCAGATGATTGTAGTTGTCGGCGACGCGCGAGACTTCGGGCGGCAGCTCGAGCTTCGCGCCCGTGCGCGACACCTGGACGAGATCGACACGCGCAGCCTTCATCGCCGGGATCCGCGTTGCGTACAGCCACACCCACATCACGAACGTCCAGCCGATCAACGCCAGAACGGGCGGGATGAGGCTCATGGTCGCACGCCGTCAGCGGCGCGGCTGGCTCGCGTTCTGCCGCGACAACGCCGCGTAGCCGCGATTGACCATGCGAGTCGGGTCGCCGTAGCGCGCGTCCCACTCGGCCGTCGGCTTCGCTGCGATTGCCTGCTCGAGCGTCGCGCCGCTGCGAATCAGATCCGAAAGCTTCGCGCGCACGCCTTTCAGCATCGCGATGTAGGCTTCGAGGTCTGCGTACTTCGCGACGGCTCCGTGACCTGGGATCACGATCGCGCCGGGTTGCAGCTCCTTCAGCACGGCCTCGCAGAACGCGATCGTGCCGTCGAGGTCGCCGCCGTTGTCGGTGTCGATGAACGGATAGCCCGCGTTGTTGAACACGTCGCCGAGATGCACGGCGTTGTGGTTGCGGAAGATCACGGCCGCGTCACCGGTCGTGTGCGCCGGCCCGATGTGGATCAAATCGATGGTCTCACCGTTGAAATGGAGCTGCATCCGGTCCGTGAACGTCGCCATCGGCAGTGCGCCGGCGGGATATGTCTTCTGCGGGAAAGGCGGCCGCACGACGGTGTTGATCACGTTGTCGTGCAGCAGCATCGCGCGCGAGTTCGCGTGTGCAACGATCCACGTGCCCGTCGGGCCGAGCACCAGGTTTCCGTCGGCGTGGTCGTAGTGCCAGTGCGTGTTGATCGCGAAGTCGACGTCGCCGCCGCCGACCTCGCGGATCGCCGCGAGGTAGCGCGGCACGAGCTCGGGGAACTGTGTGTCGACGGCCAGTACGCCGTCGGTGCCTATGGAGACGGCGATATTGCCGCCGAGGCCGAACAGCACGTAGAGATTCTCACCGACTTTCTCGGTGCGGATCTCGGCGGCCGCGAGCTGCTCCGCCGTGACTTGCGCGGCGGTCGGCAGCGCGAACGCCGCAAGGACGCCAAAATTGCGGTCGGCGCGCGAACGTCGTCAACGACGGGCGTTGGCAAAAAGAACAACGCCGAACCGATTGCCAAAAATCGAAACTTCATCGTCGCCTCCTCAAAGATCGGCGCCTTGCTTACCGTGCACGACGGGCCGTCAATTCACTTGCCGCGGCCACCGATCGCGCGATAGATCAGAGCGCCGAGAGCTCCGCCCACGAGCGGCGCCAGCCAAAACAGCCAGAGCTGGGTGACCGCCCAGCCACCGACGTACACGGCGACGCCCGTGCTGCGCGCGGGATTCACGGACGTGTTGGTCACGGGAATGCTGATCAGGTGGATCAGCGTCAAGCGCCAAACCGATCGCGATCGGCGCGAAGCCTGCCGGAGCGCGCCCATCCGTCGCGCCGAGAATGATCACGAGAAACATCGCGGTCATCACGATCTCGGTCACGAGCGCCGCGAGCAGTGAGTATTGCCCCGGCGAGTGCTCGCCGAAGCCGTTCGACGCGAAGCCCGCGGCGACGTCGAAGCCGGCCTGGCCGCTCGCAATGACGTACAGCACGCCACCCGCCACGATGCCGCCGAGCACCTGAGCCACGATGTACGGCGCAAGATCCTTTGCCGCGAACCGGCCCGCGACCGTCAAGCCGAGCGACACGGCCGGATTGAAATGACCGCCCGACACGTGCCCGACGGCGTACGCCATCGTGAGCACCGTGAGGCCGAACGCGAGCGAGACGCCGACGAGCCCGATGCCGACGTCGGGGAAAGCCGCAGCTAACACCGCACTGCCGCACCCGCCGAGGACCAACCAAAACGTGCCGAAAAATTCCGCGAGCAACTTATTCATTGTTGTTCTCCGCTCAGCCGATCCCCAGCGCGCGTCGAAGCGCCGCGCCCCCGGGGGCGTATCTTAGCCCTCGTGCAGCGGGGCCGTACATGCGCGCACGGGCCTCAGCGGCGCGGCAACTTGAACGCCAGCAACTCACCGGCGTATTGCGCACCGCTGACCGCGACGACGAGATACTGCTCGCCGTTCAGCAGGTACGTCATCGGCGAGCCGCTCTGCGGCGCCGGCATGTAGACCGCGCCGACCTCGCGGCCCGTCGCCTTGTCGTACGCGCGCAGCATCGCGCCGACGCCTTCGGGCGTCGTCGTATTCAAGCGTTCGCCGGCAATCAGCAGCGTCTTCGTCACGAGCGTGCCCGGTGAGCCGGCTTGCCCGGTGCGTGGAATCGAGAGCCCTTGCAGCAGCGGATGGCTCTTGAT
Source organism: uncultured Gammaproteobacteria bacterium (assembly GCA_963741255.1). Lineage (GTDB taxonomy): Bacteria > Pseudomonadota > Gammaproteobacteria > Steroidobacterales > Rariloculaceae > FEN-1219. The sequence goes on from CAVUHM010000012.1 coordinate 53,401, forward strand.
GTCGTCGGGCGTCTCGCCGTGCGCGACTTGCCAGAGCATCTCGCCGCGCGTCATGTCGATCGCACTGATGCGGCCGTACGGCGGCTTCAAGAGCGGCAAGCCCTGCACGCGCGAGCGCGAGCTTCGGCGGCCCGCGCGATGGATCGCTCGGCGTCGCGGCTCGCCGTTCCGTCGGTTGGAACTCGCTGCGCCCTCCACCCGCGGCCGAGCCCGAGCCGCCCGTCGTGCGCGGCCCCGTGACGGCATTGCCTTCGATATACGCCATCTCGGACTGGCCCGGATACGGCGGCACGACGGCCTTGCTGATGACCGTGGTGCCGGAAGCCACGTAGAGGATGTTCGTCTCGGGATCGAACGAGCCGCCCTGCCAGTTCGTGCCGCCGTCTTGGCTCGGCACCATCAGCGTGCCGAGCGGCCCGTCGATGTGGCTGACGACCGGCGGCGTGAACAGCGGACCCATCTTGTGCCACGCGACGACGTCGAGCGCCTCGCGCCGCAGCGCCGGCGTGAAGTCGATCAGGTCGTTCTCGGTGATGCCCTGGCGGTCGTACGCCGGCGGCTTGGTCGGGATGCGGCTGCGTCGGCGAATACCATTCGCCCGGCACGTCGCCCTGCGGCACGGGCCGCTCCTCGATCGGCCACAGCGGCCGACCCGTCACGCGATCGAACACGTACAGGAACGCCTGCTTCGTCGGCTGCGCGACGGCTTTCACGGTCCTGCCGTCGATCACGGTGTCGAACAGGATCGGCGCGCACGGGATATCCATGTCCCAGATGCCGTGGTGCACGAGCTGGAAGTGCCACTTGCGCTCGCCCGTGTTCAGATCGACTGCGAGCAGCGTCTCGCTATAGAGGTTGTCGCCGGGCCGCTCGCCGCCGTAGTAGTCGCCGGTCGCTTCCTCGACGGGCAGATACACGGTCTCGAGCTCGGGGTCGACCGAGATCTGGCCCCACACGCCCGTGTTGCCGGTGTACTCGTTCGACGCCTTGAGCCAGCTCTCGGTGCCGAACTCGCCGCGCATCGGCACGGTGTGAAAGATCCACAGGCGCTCGCCGGTTCGCGCGTCGTAGCCGCGCACGTAGCCCTTCGTCATGCGCGCGCTCGTGGGGTTCGCGCCGGTCGGGTGCGCGGCGCCGACGACGATCACGTTCTTCGCGACGATCGGCGTCGCGTGCAGGCCGATCTCGCCGTTCAACGCGTCGATCGTTTGGTCGTCGTTGAGCTTGAGATCGACGATGCCGTCGACGCCGAACCCGGCGACGCGGTCGCCGGTGCGCGCGTCGAGCGCGATCATTTGATAGCCCGGCGTTACGTAGACGATGCGCTTGTCGTCACCGCTCTCCCAATACGCGAGCCCGCGGCCCGAGAGCTGGCGCGGCGCGACTTGGCCGCGCTGCCCTTCGTCCAAACGATGGATCCACAGGAGCTCGCCGGTCGCGGCGTCGAGCGCGACGACGGCGCGGCGTGAACCGGCCGTCGAGTAGATCACGCCGTCGATCATGAGCGGCGTGGATTGGAAATTGAACTCGCGGTTCGGCCCGAGGCTATCCGTCTTGAAGCGCCATGCGATCTCGAGCCGATTGAAATTGCTCGCGTCGATTTGCTCGAGCGGCGCGTAGCGCGTGTGGCCGAGATCGCCGCCGTAGGTGGTCCACTCGCCGCCCACGGCGCCGCGCTGGGCGTGCGCGCTGACCGCCACCACCATGCCGGCAACGCCGGCCAAGACAAGGGTTCCCCGTCGGATCATGCTCGGCCTCTTCGGCTCTTGGATTATCCGCGGAGTATAGGCCGACTCGCGGCTCGCGCAGCAGCCCAGCTGAATCCGCAGCGCACTGTGCATTTCCGACGTAGGGGTGCCGTTGGAACCGGACTGCGCGTTTCGAACTGCGCCGTTACGATGCCTTTAACGGGTATGTATAGGGGTTAGAGAATGCGTATTCCGTCTGGCACGCGTGCAGGTGTGGAGTCGCACGGCATCGATCTCGCACCGATGCTCGATTTTGTGGTCAATCTCCTGATCTTTTTCATCATCACGGCCGTCTTCGTGAAACAGGCCGGCGTTACGGTCAGCCGTCCCGACGTCTCGTCGGGAATCGAAAAGATTTCGAAGTCCATCCTCATCGACGAACGAGGCGAGATTTCGGTCGACGCAAAAGCCGTCGACATTCGCGCACTGCGTGCTCACGTCGAGCAGCATCGCGCCACGAGCGAGGGTGGCGTCGTGGTGGTCGCGCACGAGCGTGCACCGACCGGTGTGCTCGTCGATGTCGTCGACGAGGTTCGCCTCGGTGGAATCGTGGACATCACATTTACCACAGCGCGGTAGGACCGCCCCTCAGTGCGCCCCTCGGTCGCCGAGATCATCGCGACGAGCCGGATCAGAGGTGGCGCGAGTGCCGGAGCACGCGCCATTTCTCGCGCCAGGTCACGCGTTGGTCCGAAAGCGCATCGAGGAAGTCGGCCAGCACTTTCGATTTCACGACCGTGTAGATCGTGATCGCGCCGGTCGTCACGAGGACCACCAGGAACAGGAACACGCGCCAGAGCAGCGGCGTGTCGGCTTCCGCGAGCACATTCATGCCGAGGAAACCGGTCGCGACTGTGCCGATCAAGCCGCAGATCGTGACGACCGTGAGGCGCAGAATCGTTTGCGCCTGGCGTCGCGCGCTGTCGGTGTCGAGGTACTCGTTCATATCGGCGACCTCGCTCCGAACCTCGTTGTAGAGAGCGTCGTTGCCGAGATGCCGGCTCAGTCGACTGAAGATCGTGCGCGCCAGGTCCTGGTTCGAGACCTCGTGGAACCAGTAGCGATGCGTGAAGCGCAGAAACACCTCCATCGATTGCCGAATCGTGCGTTTGAAATGGCGCACGGACTCGGTCTCGCCGACGTCGAGGCGATTCATCGCGACCGCGAGCTCGTCGGACATCGAGAGCAGCGCAGCCTTGTGAAAGTGTGCGATCAGGAACAATAGGAAGTACTGATGCTTGAACTGCCCGAGCATGCCCGTCTCGCGGCCATCGAAGAACATGTCGCCGTGCCGCCCGACCACGGCCAGCAAGAGGCCGGTGCAGATCAAGCGCGCATCGCCGGAGAAGTGCTCGCCGTCGCGCCCCCAGAAGCGGTCGTCGCAGAACTCGTTCTCGAATTGCTCGAGAGAGCGAGTCGAGTACGGCAACGACTCGCTCGTGCCGGGCCGCGTCAAGAGGCCGAGGCGCACGAAGTCCGCGCGCGAGAGCACGGTCGGATCGTCGAGCGCCATGTACACCATCAACGGCATTCGGTAGTGCTCGAGCTGGCGATAGCGCAACGCGGCAGTTTGCCCCGGGTGCTCGAGGCCCAAAGGCTTCAGCAGGAACTGCCAATGCGAAGCCAAGTAGGGCGTCCGGTGCTTGGCCACATAGCTCAGGAAACTCGGCTTCTGCTCGTAGTCGGACGTCGCGAGCACGGTGCCCGCGGCGTCTAGCCATTCCACGAGGCGCGGGCAATTGCCGCCCTCGCCCGTGCTCGTCCACCACGCCGGGTACGCTCGACCGAAGCGGAACACCATGTCCTGAGCCCGATCGAGCGGAATATTGTTGGCGCAGAGCTCCACCGTCAGGATCGCGACGTCGGCATCCAGGAAGAAATAGAGCGCGACCTCTTCGACGTCGAACGACACCGCATCGCCCTCGGCGAACGTGACGCGAACGCGAACGACGTCGTCGCGCCGAAACACTCGCAGGCTGCGTTCCTCGGCGCGGCCCGCGGCCTCTTGGCCCGCGCTGGAGCCGTAGATGAACCGCTGCACGTACGGCAGAAAGGTCACGAACTCCTTGTAGTACCGCTCGCGGATCTCGCGAGATTCGGCATTCAGCTCATCGCGCAGCTCGCGCCACGGGTGGCCCGCACCTGCTTGGTCGAGCGCCTGCCAATGCCGCTGCACGGGTGCGCCCGGCTTCAGCGGCATCAACTGCAGCGGCCAGAACACGACTTGGCGAAAGTGGCGGATCGTTGTCATCTCAAGGGGAAGCACGAGCATGGAAGCGGCGCGTTATTGTACTCGTTGCCGCGCCCGTCGCCTTGGATCACACTTTCGACGATGAACATGCTGCGACTCGCTTCGGCCGCCTTGGCCCTAGTTGGACTCTCGTTGGTTTCCACCGCCGCGGCGCACCATTCGTTTGCCGCAGTGTTTCAGATGGACACGGTGGCCGAGGTCGAGGGACGGGTGACCGAGGTCCGATGGATCAATCCGCACATCTTCATCTACGTCACGGACAGCGCCGGGCAGAGATGGGAAGTCGAAGCCGGCCCCGTGAATCTGCTGTCGCGGATGGGCATCGAGAAGGACATGATCAAGGTCGGCGAAGCGATTCGCGTGCGCGGCAATCCCGGCAGACGCGACCCGCACGCGCTCTGGGTCTCGAACATCCTGCTGGCAAATAACACCGAGCTGCTGGCTGCGCCGGGCGCTCGGCAACACTGGACGTCGACGACGATCGGCGACGCGTCGTCGTTCTTCGTGGCGGGCGACCTCAAGCTGCCGGACGGCAGCCCACGCTCGTTCTTCCGCACCTGGTCGCCGCTGATTTCCGCGTTTCCGCGGCCGCGCGGAGCTCCGGCGCTGACCGACGAAGGCCAGCGTGCACAGGCGCGCTACAAAAGTGGCGAGCAAGCCGTCGGCGACTGCGAGGTCCCCGGTATGCCGTACGCGATGATGAGCCCGTATCCGATCGAGATCGTCGAGCAAGGCGAGCGGCTTTTGATTCGGGGCGAGGCGTACGACCTCACGCGCACCGTCCTGCGCGCGACGCCGGCGACCGCGCCACCACCGTCGCCGCTCGGTATGTCGGTCGCGCGGTTCTCGGGCGACGAGCTCATCGTCGAGACCAGCGGCATCGACTACCACAGCTATGGCGACCTCGGCCCCGCGCAAAGCAACCAGAGTCACGTCGTCGAACGTTTCAGGTTGTCCGCCGACGGCCTCGCGCTCGATTACGAGATCACGGTCACCGACCCCGTGATGCTGCGTGAGCCTTGGGCTTGGGGCGGCTCGTTCATCTACCGCGAGGGCGCCGAGATCCGGCCCTGGGACTGCGGCGCCGAACGCGGCTGAGCCCGGTCCCGAAACGGCCAGTCCTACAAGTCCTACAAGCCACGGAAGCGCTTTCTGTGATGCGCGCACTGAGGCGTGCAAAGCCCGTCTGCTAGTTTTTCTGCTACCGCGAATCAGTGGGGGGGACCCGCAGCTCGCGGTTTTTATTCATGAAAATCCTGCTCGTCGAAGACGACGCCGACGATGCCGATTTCCTGCGCGTCTCCCTGGCGCAGCACAACGGCTCCGTCTACATCACGCGCACGGCACGCGTCAGCGATGCCGTGGCGAAGCTCGACAGCGACGAGTTCGACGTCGTGCTGTTGGATCTGCACCTGCCGGATGCGTCGGGAGCCGAGTGCGTCGAGAAGATCCAGGCGGCCGACAACCTGATGCCGATCGTCGTGCTCAGCGGCCACGGCGACGAAGATTACGCCGTCGAGATTCTGAACCGCGGCGTCCAAGACTACCTCGTGAAGTGGGAAGGCGACGGCCGCATCATCCTGCGCGCGATCCGCTACGCGATCGAGCGCAAGCGCGCGGAGCTCAAGCTCAACTATCTCGCGCGTTACGACTCGCTGACCGCGATTCCGAACCGGCAATATCTCCGCGACCAGCTCGACCAAGCGACGACGCGCGCGGTTCGCCGCGGCCGAACGATGGCGCTGCTGCTGCTCGATCTCGATCGCTTCAAGACCGTGAACGAGACTCTCGGCCACGAAGCTGGGGACATGCTGCTGAAGGAGACCGTGCAACGTCTCGGCAAGAGCATTCGTGAGGGCGACGTGCTGGCTCGACTCGGCGGCGACGAGTTCGCCGTGCTGCTCGAAGACATCGAGGACCTACGCGAGGTCGAGGCGGTGGCGCGCAGCATCAACGACTGTCTCCAAGAGCCGTTCTACGTAGCGGGACGACAGATCTCCGTGACCGTGAGCGTCGGCATCACGGTATGCCCGGCCGACGGCACCGACTCGGTTGCATTGCTGAACAACGCCGACATCGCGATGTATCAGGCGAAGGAAGAGGGACGCAACACGTTCAAGTTCTTCACGCCGAGCATGCACGAGCAGATTCTGGCCCACCATCGCCTGGAAGCGGATCTCAAGAATGCGATCACACGTGGCCAGTTCGAGCTGCTGTATCAGCCGCAGCTGCGTCTCGCCGATCACCGCATCGATGCCGTGGAGGCGTTGTTGCGCTGGAAGCACCCGGAGCGGGGACGCCTGAACCCCAGCGAGTTCATCTCCGTAGCCGAGGAAAGCGGACACATCGTCCCCTTGGGCCTCTGGGTCATCGAGGAAGTCTGCCGGCAGCTGCAGCGCTGGGACAGCGCGGGCGTGCCGCTGCCGCGAGTCGCGATCAACGTCTCCGCGGTGCAATTCCGCCAGCCCGGATTTCATGACGTGGTCCGCGCCGTCCTCGAGTCGCATTCGGTCGACCCCGGGCTCATCGAGCTCGAGTTGACCGAAAACTCATTGATGGAAGACACCGACGGCACGCGCGCGTGCCTGAAAGCGTTGAAGCACATCGGGGTGCGGCTCGCGATCGACGACTTCGGCGCCGGCTACTCGTGCTTGAGCTACCTGCGCCAGTTCCCGCTCGACGTGCTGAAAATCGACCGTTCATTCGTTTCCGACCTGGACACGAGCATCGATTCGCAGGTCATCTGCAGCGCGATCCTGTCGCTCGCCCACCGCTTGTCGCTCGACGCGATTGCAGAGGGCATCGAGACGGAGAAGCAGCTTTCGTTCTTGACGAGAAACGACTGCCAATACGGTCAAGGGCACTACTTCAGCTTGGCCGTAGAAGCCGACAAGATCGCCGCGCTGATGGTCCAAAGCGGCGGGCAATCCACTCGGCGACGCCGAGTGACGCGCCGGCACGTCGCGAAGACCGGTTGAGAGGTACGCATGGCCGACGCCGCTCCGACCCGACCGAAAACGCTCGACGCCGCATTGCGAGCCTTGGACGAAGCCGAAGCCAAGCTGCGCGCAACCCAAGCCGACGACACCGGTATCAGACGCCTCAGCGAAAGCGTGCAACGCAGCGAGGAGCGCTTTCGCATGCTCGCCGAGGGCGTGCCGAACCATCTGCTGTTCCTGGATCGCGACTTGCGGATTCTGTTCGCGAACGACGTGTTTCTGGAGGCCGCCGGCTGGTCCGTGGAGAAAGCCGTCGGCCGCCACATCTCCGAAATCGTCGGGGTCGAGCGCTTCATCGAGCGACAGCCCAACTACGAGCGTGCGCTGGCCGGCGAAACGGTCAGCTACGAGTCGACGGGCGCGGCCGGAAACGAGAGCGGCTACTTCCGCTTCTCCTATCGCCCGAGCCTGGACGCCGAGGGCAAGGTACGCGGCATCTTCTCGATGGCCACGGACATCTCGGAGCGGCGGAAGGTCGAGCTCGAGCTCGAAGCCAAGCAGGCCGAGCTGCTGCGCTCGAACAAGGACCTCGAGCAGTTTGCATACGTCGCGTCGCACGACCTGAAAGCCCCGCTGCGCGCGGTCGAGTTGCTAGTGCAGTGGATCACAGAAGGCTTGGCCGGGTACGACGCGAACAACGTCCAAGAGAATCTCGGGCTGCTCAGGAAACGCACGCAACGCCTGAACCGGCTGCTCGACGACTTGCTCGCGTACTCGCGAGCGGGACGCAAGGTCGGCGCCCATCGCGACACCGACAGCCACGCGATCGTGCTCGACATCGCACAGATGTTGAATCCGCCTCCGGGCTTCACGGTCACGGTCGAAGGCCAGCTGCCGAAATTCAAGACACATCCGATACCGCTCGAGCAGGTGATGCGCAATCTGATCAGCAACGCGGTCAAGCATCACCCGGGCCCGGAGGGGCGCGTCGTCATCTCGTGCGCGGACCAGGGCGAGTTCTACGTCTTCGCCGTCACGGACGACGGCGAAGGCATACCGATGCAGTACGCGCAGCGTGTGTTCGAGATGTTCCAGACGCTGAAGCCGCGCGATCAGGTCGAAGGCAGCGGCATGGGGCTCGCGATCGTGAGCCGAATCGTGCAATGGCAAGGCGGCCGGGTGTGGTTCGAGCCGGCGCCGGGCGGCCGAGGCACCGTGTTCAAGTTCCAGTGGAAGAAACAACAACCGGTGGCCGTGAAGGTGGAGACGCAAGCATGCGAAGCAGCAAGATCGTAACGATCCTGCTCGTCGAAGATGACGAGATCGACTGCAAAGCGCTGAAATGGGCGTTCGACAAGCTGAAGATCGCGAACCCACTCGTGATTGCGCGCGACGGCGTCGAAGCCTATGACATGCTGGCGACTCTGCCGCGGCCGTACCTGATCATCTCCGACATCAACATGCCGCGCATGAACGGCATCGAGCTGCTGCGCAAGATCCGGCAGAGCCCGGAGTACCGCGACTCGATCGTGTTCATGCTGACGACGTCGAACGACGAGCAAGACAAGATCGACGCGTACAACTTGAACGTCGCCGGATACATGCTGAAGTCCGACATGGGCACGAGCTTCACGCGCGCGATCTCGCTCGTCGAGAACTACTGGAAGGTCGTGGAGTTCCCGGGCCAAGACTGAGGCGCGTCCGCGCCGGGACTCGCGTTAGCAGGCGCGAAACAGCGGCGCCGACCGTCGCCATCCATTAGGATCGCACTCGCGTGCGCGCCTTCGCCGAATGGCTGTCCGGAACCTACGTGAGCGTCGCGATCCAATCGACGTTCTGGTTCATTCGCCTGCTCCAGGCGACGCACCTCGTGACGGCCGGCGTCGCGTGCGTTTCCGGGATCATGATCGCGCTTCGCGCGCTCGAGTGGCACCGCGCGGATCAGCCATTCGCCGTGGTGTGGCAACGCTTCGCGCCGTGGCTCAAGTGGAGCATGGCCGTGATGGTTGCGACCGGAATCGCGCAGACACTCGGCGACCCGGTCCGCGAATTCACGGCAACCTCCTACTGGGTCAAGCTGGCTCTCGTGCTGATCTCGATTGCGGGCACGTTGTGGCTCGCGCGTTCGCTGCGTGCGTCGCCGACGGCCGGTTTGCGTTCGTCCGCGAAGCTGTTTGCAGCCGCGCTGATCGTGTTCTGGCTCGCGATCGTGCTGCTCGGCCGCATGATCGGCTACGACCTCGCGATTTGGGGCGATCTGTCGCTGCGCACATGAGCATCGCATCCGTTCTCGATGGCATTCAGACATCCGCGCTCGCCGAGTGGATGCGCGACACTCTGCCTGCGATGCAAGTCGTCGAGGCGACGCACGTGCTCGCGGCCGTCGTCGTGCTCGGCACGGTGCTGATCGTGGATCTGCGCCTGCTCGGGCTCGCCGACTCATCGCGCGGCTTCACAAGGATCAGCCGCGAGACGCTGCCGCTCACCTGGGTAGCGTTCGCGATCGCCGTGGTCACGGGCTCGCTGATGTTCACGACCAGCGCGGAAACGTATTTCGCGAATCCCGCGTTTCGGCTCAAAGCTCTCGCGCTGCTTGCCGCAGGCCTGAACATGGCGCTGTTTCAGCTCACGACCGGGCGGGGCATCGCCGCCTGGGATTTAGGCTCGGCGACTCCGCACGCGGCCCGAATCGCGGGATTGCTCTCGATACTGCTCTGGGCGGCCGTCGTTCTGCTCGGCCGCTGGATCGGTTTCACGAAGGGCTACGATTTCACGATTCCACCCGGCGTGGACTTGTTGTAAAGCGCAGGTAAACCCGCACCGCCAGATTTTACGACCGCGTGTCTTAAGTCTCGGCCCAGACGCGGGCAGCATCTCCTCCATCGTCAACCGGACCAGGAGACTTGAGATGCTTACCGCCATCCGCCCGCTTCGTATCGCCGTGCTCGCTGCGCTCGGCGCGACCGCCACGAACGCCGCAGCAGACACCTTCGCGCCCGTCGACTCACGCCGCGACGTCGACCTCGTGATCGCTCTCGATGTGAGCGGCTCGATGGAGGGCTTGATCGATTCCGCGAAACAACGCCTCTGGGACATCACGAACGAGCTCGCGCAGGCGCGGCCAACGCCGAACTTGCGCGTCGCGATCTTGAGCTACGGTAGCCCGAGCTACGGAGAGCAAACCGGCTTCGTGCATCTCGACCTGCCGTTCACGGCGGACCTCGACGCCGTCAGCGCGACGCTGTTCGCGTTCCAGACGGATGGCGGCGACGAGTACGTGTCGCGCGCGATCCAAACGTCGCTCGACAGGCTCCAGTGGAGCCAAGACACCGACGCGCTGAAGATCGTGTTCGTCGCCGGCAACGAATCCGCCGAGCAAGATCCGCGGATCACGATCGCGAGCGCAACGGGCGCCGCCGCACGCCGCGGCGTCGTCGTCAACGCGATCTACTGCGGCACCGACGGCGATGCCGACTCACGCGCGTGGCAGAAACTCGCGACGAACACGAACGGCCTGTATGCGAGCATCGACCAGAACGCGGCCGCCGTCGCGAACGTGGCGACGCCGTTCGACGCGCCGCTCGCGGCATTGAACGACAAGCTCAACGAAACCTATATCGCGCTCGGCAGCGAAGGCGAGCGCGCACGAGAGAACCTCGTGCAGCAGGACCGCAACGCGGCCTCGATGAGCCCGGCGGCAGCTGCGAGCCGCACCGTCGCGAAGGGCGGTGCGCTGTATCGCTCGGAGTGGGACCTCGTCGAAGCGGTGCAATCGGGCAAAGCACTCGCGGAAATTCCGGTCGATGAGCTTCCGGCGGAGCTTCAAGCGCTGCCCGCAGTGGAGCGCGAAACCTACGTGCGCGAGAAAACCGAGCAGCGCGCGGATCTGCAGCGGCAGATCGGCGAGTTGGCCGCCGAGCGCGGCCAGTACATCGAGGAGCAAAAGCGCGCCGCAGGCGGCGCGGACCAAGGCCTCGATGCTGCGATCCTCGATGGCATCCGCGACGTGGCCGCCACGAAGGGTTTCACGTTCGAGAGCCAATGATCATCGGCCCGTAACAAACCGGGCGGCGCGGCGACCCCGCGCCGCCCGCATGACCCCCTCCAGCAAATGGATTTCTTCCTTGGCGGCGATGGCTGCCGTCTCCCTGATTTCGTTACCGAGCGCCGCTGCAGAGAGCGACGCCGCCGGCGCCTCCACGATCGTGCGGGCATGGGATCTCGATCTCACCAAGCCTCAAGACGTGCAAACGCTGTACGACCGCATGCACAGCGCGGCACAGCGGGTATGCGAGCGAGAAGCGCGCGACCACTATCGGTCGACGCGTCGCTGGGCTCCGGTCGGTTGGGTCGAGGGCTGCGTGACGAACGCCGTGGATTCGGCGGTCCGCAGCACGCGCGATCCGCTACTCGCGGCGCTGCACATCCGCAGCGGAGTCGCGCGCAGCGACTGACGTACCGGCCCCTCGTTCGATCGAGCGGGCTGCCGACGCGCGGCATGTTGGGCCGCGGGCTACTCGACGAACTTAGGCCCTCATCCTGTCGCAGCGCGGGATCGAGTTACGTAACGTCGGCGAGCTTGCTCGGCGCGCGTTGCGGGATGGGCTCGTGCTCTTTAGGCGGTGCTGACCTGAAGCGGCTTGTGCGACTGCTCGCGCCCGGCGGCCGCGTTCACGATCATGTCCGGCAGCACGGGCGTGCGGTTGAAGTAATGACCGCCGAGCGCATCGGAGACCGCCGCGAGCACGGCGGCCGTCGCGCAGCCTTGCACGGGCTCGCCGATGCCCTTCGAGCCGACGGGGTTCTGCGGATCCTGAATGTCGACGGCGAGCGTCTGCATGTGCGACGGCACGTCGAGGTACGACGGCGGCTTCGCTTGAATCAACCCGACGTTGCCGGGCAGGCCGTTTTGCGGGTCGTAGATGTGCCGCTCGCTCATGCCCATGCCGAAGCCCATCACGGCGCCGCTACGGATCTGCGCGCTCAAGCCCATCGGATGCAGAACCGTGCCGCAATCCGCTACGCCGAGATAGTCGACGATATCGACTCTACCGGTCTCCCTGTCGAGCTCGATCTCGACGAAGCCGATCGCGATCGCCGGCACCATGCCCGTGACCGCGATGTTGTCCTTCGCGACGCCGATCAAGCCCGGTGCCCGCGATCGCGGTTACGCCGGATTTCGTCACGGCGTTGATGTCCTCCGGCACCTCTTGGCCGCTGAAACGCCCACCGAGCTCGACGGCGCGTTGCGCAGCCGCGGCATACGTCATGCTCTTGGTGCGATCGGCTTTCGCGAACACGGTCTCATCGCCGACGTCGTAGTCGTCGGCGGCTCCGCCGAGCGTCTGCGCCGCGATTTCCTTGAGCTTCGCGAGCGCGTCCATCGCGCCGGCATACGTCGCGCGCGTCATCGTGAACGACGTGTTGCTGCCCGACTGCGGCGACGAGAACGGCAATCCCAACCGCGAATCGCCGCGCACGATCACGCAATTGTCCCAGCTCATCTTCAGCACCTCGGCCGCGACGCGCGACGTCGCCGCGTACGAGAACGTGCCCAGGTTGCCGACGCCGCAATGGATGTGCAGCTTGCCCTCGGTCGTCAGACGCACGATGCCGTCTAGGCCTCCGCGGCCCGCGGCGTGAAACGCCTGCCCGATTCCGATGCCGGTAACCTTCGAGCCGCGCGCCTGGCCGCTGCGCTGCTTGCGGTTCTCCCAGTCGAAGGCGGCCGCGCCTCGCTCGAGCGCTTCGCGTTGATACGCGCTCGTGACCGGGCCTTGCTGCGAGTCGTACTTCGCGTCGTTGCCCGCGGCGTTGATGCGGCGGATCGCGAGTCGATCCAGGCTCAGCGCTTTTGCCGCCTTGTCGATCAACGGCTCGAGCGCCGCCGCGATTTGGTTCTGGCCCGGGCCGCGTTGCGCGCCGGTCGGCGTCGTATTCGTGCTGACCTGGACGCCGCGATAGCGCATCGCAATCGGCTGGTACACGAGCGACACGGCGCCGGCCGCGCCGCCGAGATCGCCGCCGCCGTTGTACGGGCCGTTTTGCTGAACGATGTAAAGATCGACGGCCGTGACGCGGCCGTCCGCGCGAAAGCCCATCTTGATTCGGCCTTGGAACGCGGGCCGCGACGACCCGAACAACGCCTCCTCGGCGCGGCTCACGCGCATCAGCACAGGCATGCCGGTTTTCTTCGCCATGTAGATCGGCACGCCCATCGACGGATACGGATTGATCTTCGAGCCGAAGCCGCCGCCGCAAAATTCCGCGATGTAGACGAGGTTGTCGGGCTCGACGCCGGCCAGGCGCGCGAGATTCGGCATCACGGCGGTTTGGCTCTGCGTCGAGCCGTAGATGAACACCTTTTCGCCTTGCCAGTACGCCATGCAGCTGCGCGGCTCGAGGCAGTGATGCGACAACGCGGCCGTCACGAACGACTCGTCGAGCACGTACTTCGCCGCCGCGAAGCCGGCATCGATGTCGCCGAACGACCACTCGACGCCCGGCGCACCCGCCGGCAGCGCGTCGCCGGCCGACGCAAAGTCGGCGGCCGTCCACTTGATCGACTTGACGCCCTGCTGCGTGACGACGTTGCCGTCACTGCGCGCATCGGGGCCGGCCGGGAACAAGCTCGAGAGCGGATCGATCACGTACGGCAACGGCTCGTACTCGACCTTGATGCGATCGATGGCCTCCTGCGCGAGCTCCTCGCTGCGCGCCGCGACCGCGCAAATGCGATCGCCGACGTAGAGCGGCTCGTTCGTGAGGATCGGCTCCGCCGGCGCGGTCGCGGGCGGGACGTCATCGGCCGTGAGCACGGCGACGACGCCTTCCATTGCGAGCGCCTCGGTCGCGTCGATGCGCACGCGCGCGTGCGGCATCGTGCTCGTGAGCAGGCGGCAGAACAGCATGCCCTCGGCGCGGAAATCCTCGGCGTACTTGGCCTTGCCGGTAACCTTCGCCGCGAGATCGGGCGGCGTGAAATCGTGACCGATCAGCGTGTAGGCCATGGGCTCTCCCGGCGGTGGCGGCGCGTTGCGCGCTCAGGTTTGTCGGCCGATTCTGCGACCGATGGCCTACCGCTTCAAGGTGCCCCGGCCTCGCCGATCGATGGTGTAGTCTGGCCGGCATGAGTACGGCACGCACGACGGGTCGGCCAGCTTGATGCTGCACCACAAACGTAAACTTACCAGCGACCGAGCAAAGCCCCTCTCCGAGGCGGCGGGTGCCGGTCATCGCAACATTCAGTCGGAAAAGACGGGTGCACACGCAACCGGGGCGTCGGCCACCGGGGCGGAAGCTATAGGGACCCTGGTACTTGGCGCACTCGCAATCGGAGCGTTGGCGATTGGCGCCGTGGCAATCGGCCGGCTCGTGATCGGTCGCGCGCGAATTCGTAGAATCGAAATCGACGAGCTCGTGGTCCGACGGCTGCGCATTACCGAGCAGCTGCAGACCCCGGAAACGTCCACCGCGGAGAGCCCGCAGTCCACGAGCCTCGTGAAGCGCGACGACGAAGCGGGCTGACTCGACGCTACGGCGGTTGCTTCTCGTACACGACGCGCCAGGCCTCGACCCAGCGTCCGTCGCGCTGCTCCTCGGTCACCGCGGCGTAGCGATCGTCGCCGTCGAAACGCCAGGTCGTGCGCAGCACGCGGACCTGGTTGCCGTCTTGGTAACGTTCGTCGGGGAACTTCAGCTCGCCGTCCGCCGGCTCGACCGATCCCTCGCTATAGCCGCCGGTCGCATCGAAGTAGTGATAGACGATCCGCTGCTTCGCCGCATCGAAACGGTACAGCGTCTCTCCGCCGTACGGCCCACGCTTGCCGGTGACGACGTGAGTGTCGCGTAGAAACTGGCCGTCGTAGGCCCACGCGAAGCAGTGCTCGTCCCAGCTGCCGCCCTCCGCGAACTCGCCCTTCCAGCAATGACCTTCGAGACGCGCCAACGGCGCGAGCGGCGCATCGGCACCGAGCACGACGCCGCTCAGCAACAGAGCGGGCAGTCCTGCGAGAACGGTCTTCATGCTCGAACCTCGACGCTCAGGGCCACAGTCCCAGGATCAGGCCGATCAACGTGTACTGCAATGTGTGGTACCCGCCATTGATGAGAAACAGCTTCAGCGAGCGCTGCTCGAACAGATAATTGATACCGAACGAGCCGGCGACCCAGCAGAGTCCCGCGGACAAACCGGTTGCCGCGCCGAATGCCGGCGCCGGGTTCGGCCCGAGAAATAGCGCGAACACGGCCGCGCCGATCACTGCGAGCACGAACGTGAGGCCGAGCGTCTTCGCCGGGTTTGCGGCTTTTGCCTTTTCTTCGCTGACGCCCGACTCGCGCATCCACGCGCGCGCGAACAGCGCCGAGTACCACACGGCGCCGAGCACCAGACTCGACGCACCGGCCGCGAGCACGGCCCAAATGTTGATTTGCTCGAGCATCGTGCAAGCTCCCCTGTCGCTGTCGATCGCAGCGTCGGAAAGATGCTATCTCAGCCGCTGGCGCGGCTCTTGTACAAACGTTACCGACTCAACCGCCGACGACGACGGAGAGCCCGTCGTTGCAGTTCGCGTTCGCGAACTCGCCGGGGCTCATGCCCGCGAACTCGCGGAACTCGCGGTTGAAGTGCGCCTGGTCGTAATAGCCGCAGGCCATCGCGAGGCGCGCCCAATCGGGCCGCCTCCCCTTTTGCACGAGGTCGACGGCACGTCGAAAACGGAACATCCGCGCATGGACCTTCGGCGTGAGCCCGACGTGCGCATGGAACAAGCTCGCAAGGTGTTTGCGGCTGACACCGAGCCCGCGGCAGAGGTCTTCGATCCGCGCTGCGCCATGCGACTGCGCCAACGCATCGATCGCAATGCGCGCGTCCGCGTGCAGTCGCGTGCCGCTGCGCGCGAGCCGCTGTCTCACGAAGTCGCACAAGATCGCGAACTGCAATCCCGCGTCCCAAGTGTTGCCGATGCGCTCGTGCACGCGGTTGACCTCGTCGCCGAACGCAGCATCGAGCTCGATGACTGCGTGCGCGATCTCACCGAGCGGCAGATCGAGCACTCGATACGCGCCCAACGGGGGCATACGGACGCTGAGCAGATAGGAGGGCTCGGTTGGCTCGTACTGCGGCGTCACGAGCAGCCATTCCTGCTGCATGCCGGCGAGCCAAGCGCGGCGGAACGAGCCGTTCCCGGGACGATTCGGCACACCGAACGGCCGCTCGAGATTGAACATCAGCTCGATGTTGTTCTGCGGCAGGATCTTTTCGTACAGCATCGCGATCCGGCCGCGCGAGATCCAAAACGCCTCGACGATGCCGACGAGGTCGGGCGGCGGCGGCGCGAGCAGGAACTCCCATGAGCCGAGCTCGCTCGTGTAAGCGAACCGCTGATAGGGCAACGGGGCCAGGGGCGCCATGCCGCCGATCTTCGCGCCGCGCTCAGCGCTTGTCGACGACGATCTTGCCTTGCTTGATCGTGACCTTCGTCTTGAGCCAGTTCCAATAGCCCTCGAGCGGATCGCCGTCGAGCAGAAGGATGTCGGCGATCTTGCCGGCCTCGAGCGTGCCCAAGTCCTTTTCCATGCCGAGATACGAAGCCGTGTTCGGGCCCATGATCTTGACCATGTCGGCCGGTGAGAAAACCACGTTCATGGACTTCAGCTCGTGCTCGAGCCCCGCCAGCGCGTCGTACTGCGTGTCCGTGCAGTAGCCGAGGATGCCGCCCGCGTCGAAGATCGTGCGCGCGTTGACCATCGCGTAACCGGCCTCGACGCCGCCGCCGACACCGTTGACGATGCCGTCCGGCCACGGCTTGCCGTCGCGGAAGCGCGGCGTGTTGTCCTTCGCGAACACGTCGATCGTCGGCGCGCCGAAACCAATCGTCATCAGGATCTTCGTGCCCGCGGCGGCGAGCTTCTCGGCGTCGGCCTTGCTGACCCAGTCCTTATTCGGCAAGTGGACGAGCAACGGGATGCCCATCTCGACGGCCGCGTTCATCGCCGGCGAGCTGACCGCGTGCACCTGCACGTTGCACACCGACCTTCTTGCCTTCGTCGAGCACGGCGCGCAGCGTCTCGAGCTCTTGTGCGCTCGGGCCGGGCACTGGCGTCAACGAGATCTCACCCGTGTAGTCGATGCCCATCGCTTTCATCTTGCGCACGGCTTCGCGGCCGGCTTCAGGCGTAAGCCCGTCGAGCCGCAGCCGCTCCGACGGAATGATGCGCGGCCCGTTGATCGTGCCGTTCTCGATGTGCTCGCGCAGCGTGAGATTGCCGTCGCCGGGGCCGCCGCCCGACAGAATCGTCGTGTATCCGGCCTCGAGCTGGCGCTGCATCTGCGCCTTCTCCTCGGGCCCCGTGTTCACGTGCCGATGCGCGTCGATGAAGCCCGCCATCGCGCTCATGCCGCCCGCGTCGATGACCTGGCCGCTCGTGCTGGCCGGAGCACCCGCCGCGACCGATACGATCCTGCCGCCGCGCACGACGATCGAGCCGCGCTCGATCACGGTGCCGTTGCCGACGACGATGTGCGCGTTCGTGATCGTGAGGTCTTGCGCCGCGAGTGGCGCCGCGAACGAGAGCCCAAGCGCGATCAGACACAGCGGTTTGTTCTTCATTTGAGGGTGTCCTCGGAGGTAAGCCAAAGGTCGAGCACGAATCCTAGCGCCCGGACGCAAGCCCGTGAACCACACCGAATCCCCGGTTTTCTGAAGCGGTAGAGGCGGAAGGCCAGCCGGACGGGACAGAGTTCGCAGAAACGAGTGGTGGCAGGCCTCGGCCGGACGCCGTTCTGCGATGCACTTCGCCGCGGGAGGGGCTCCGATCCGGCAGACTGCGACCTCTCACGGAGGAGATGCGGTTGTTCCCAGGGACGCGCCAGCGGTCGCTACGGACCGTCTGGCTATCGGATATCCATTTGGGCTCGCGCGAGTGCCGCGTGAACCTGCTGCTCGATTTCCTGCGCCACACGCACTGCGAGCAGATCTACCTCGTCGGCGACATCATCGACCTCGAGCACCTGCGCACGAACTTCTATTGGCCCGCGAGTCACACCGAAGTGCTGCGTCTGCTTGCTCGCGAAGAGCCAGGAAGGCACGCGGATCGTCTACATTCCCGGCAACCACGATCACGAGCTGCATTCCTTCGCCGGCGTCCGGTTCGGCAACATCGAGATCGCGAACCATGCCGTGCACACGACCCGCGATGGCCGACGGTTGCTCGTGGTTCACGGCGATCAGTTCGACGCGGTCGTGGGCCGACGGTCGCTCGGAGTGCGCCTCGGGGGCTTCGCATGCCGCCGATTGCTGACACTGAATCGTTTCGTGCACTGGCTCCACGATCTGCTCGATCGCCCGTACTGGTCGCTCGCGCAGCACGTGAAAGCGAACTTCCCGGCTGCGCAGGGCTACATCGAGCGATTTCAGCGCGCCACGCTCGCGGCCGCGCGTGAGGCGAAAGTCGACGGCGTCGTCTGCGGGCACATTCATCGCGCCGATCTCACGACGATCGACGGCCTCACGTATTGCAACGACGGCGATTGGGTCGAGAGCTGCACGGCGCTCGTCGAGGACAATGCGGGCGAGCTGTCGCTGCTCGAATGGCGGCCGACGGCCGCGACGATCGCGGCAGCCGCCGCGTCGGTGTCGGCATGGGTCGGGACGGTCACCAGCGTCGACTCCGAGCAGGAAGCCGCCTAGCCCCGCGTGTCAGCGACGCCGACTCGGCACCAGGAGCGCGCGCGCAAGGTAGAGCACGATGAAGAGTGCAGATCCCGGGCAACAAGGTGTAGACGAGAAATGCAGCCAGCGTTCGAGGGACGGTCGTAAAGATTCAACGCCACGAGCCGCGACTAGCCCGACCAGGACCATGATCGCGGTCCCCGGCGATGGTCGAGCCGGATGCTCGTTCTGCGATAACGCGAGCAGAACGCGAAAGAGCCCGGCTAAGCCGAGAGACCACCGGCGACGACCAGCGTCATGGGTAGCCAAGACATGCCAAATCGAAGACTCCGCATCGTTACGATCACCGGAACGCGCAATAGCGTGGCGCTCAGAGCGAGCGCCAAGCATTCCGATCCAGACCGGAAAGATGAGAACCCCCAGCAACAGAACCGACGCGAGGGGCCCGAAGCAGACAACCGCTTCGATCCAAAGCAACAGTGCTGGACACTCGGGTCATTCGGGCTCCCTTCGCCGGCGTGCACCTGAGCGTCGCTGGCCGTGGCAGCGTCGTAGCCGGCTGCGTCGCGAGCGCGAGCGCGACGAACAGCAGCAGCGACCGGTAGGCCATCGAACACATGGCCGGTGCGCTCCCGGTAACGTCGAAAGAGCACCTGCATCCGGCCGATCCCGTCCAGCACCCAGATCGTCGTCGCAATGCGCGAACAACGCCGAACGCCGGCGCCGAAAGACCCGAGCTGTAGCGACTACCGAGCTCCGCGACCAGCTGGCCGATCGAATAGGTCGTGATCGCGAGTGCGGTCACGACGCCGACGGCTAGGCATATGAGAATCGCGGGGAGGTTGTAGCGCTCCGGATTGCGCGCTGCGACTAGCGAGAACACCCAACCGATGATTCCGATCGCCCCTCCGAGCGACAAGCTCAATGGACCCAAGAACTCGATGAGGGCCTCGCGTTGCCAGGTCGTCATCGCCATTCAGAAATCCGGACGTGACGAACAACCCGAGCGCGAGCACCGGCAATACGAGCACCGCCGACACGACGAACAGCACGCGAAACCCGAGTGTGCCGGTAAGGCGATCGATCAAATGTGTTCCCATGACACCCTCCCGGCGCTACGCGCGAATCGCGTGCGCGGCACGCTTGCCCCACTTCGCGATCACGAACACGTTGAAGAAGTGCATCGCACCCAGCACGAGCAACACGAGCCCGACCTTCGTGCTCAAGAACTCGATCGCTTCCTGCGTCGACGTCGGCTTGTCGCCGAGCTTCAACGCGAGCGTCACGTAGCCCATGTTGATCAGGTAGAACCCGACGACGAGCAAGTGATTGATCGAGTCGGCGAGGCGTTCGTCGCTTTCGAAGCTGTTGACCAAGAACACGCGGCCGTTCTTGCTCAGCGTCCGCGCGACCCAAACCGTCAACGCGATGCTGATGACGAGATAGCTGGCATAGGTGGTTTCGATGATCATGATGTCTCTCCTTGCACTTGTTTACAGTCTTTTCTGTCAACTCAGAAACACGTGGGCAAAAAAATGCCGCGGTTACTTCGGCACGAAATTCGCGATCTTCGACCCGAGCTTCATCAGCGTCATGACGGTCGCCCGAGGCAGCTTCATCATCTGATCGAACCAGGTCGAGACGTTCGTGAGAAATTCGAGCATGTTCTCGATCCGGACCTTGGCCTCTCTCGGCGTCTCGCGATCGCTCTCGAGCTCGCGCGCGCAGGTGCTCAAGAACTCCAGCGTGGGCTCGATTTCGCGCCGTTTGCGCTGCTCCATGATCGTCACGAGCATGTACCAAGGGTCGGAGCGCGTGGAAAAGTGATCGCGGCGGTCGCTCATGACGTGGGCCACGGTCACGAGGCCCCACCCCTGTAGCTCCTTCAGGCTCGTGCTGACGTTCGAACGCGCCACGTTCAGCGTCTCGGCGATTTCGTCCGCGGCCAAGGGTCCGGGCGCGAGATACAGCAGCGCATGAATTTGCGCGACCGTGCGATTCACGCCCCACCGGGTGCCCATCTCGCCCCAGTGCAGCACGAAGCGTTCCATTAGCGGTGTCAGCTGCATTTCCGTTATTTCTGTGATTTCTGAAATAACTATAAGACTAGGCATTCAGGGCGTCAAGCCCCGCCCTACGCCTCGTCGCGCTCCGGCGCGCTCCACGCGGGATCGCTGTCGCGAGCCACGTCGCCGGTGTCCCGTGCGAGCACTTTGGCGATCTCGGCACGCGCGGTCCGCGAGATGTCGATCAGCTTGCCCTGGTCATGGCGATGCTCTGCGGACTCGCGCACGAGACGCTCGTCGTGGGCCTTGAACAGCAGCGCCGCGCGTTGCGCTTCGAATGGATGCCGGCCGAGCGCCGTCAGCGCATCGCGCGCGAGATCCACGGAAGTTCCGAACACCTCGCGATACACGGCGTGGGCGCCGGCGTCAATGAGCTCGTACGCGTGCACGCGATCGAATGCGCGCGCGAGCAGACGCAAGTGCGGGAAGTGCTTGCGCACGGCGGCGGCGAGCTCGAGCGCCTTCTCACGATCGTCGATCGCGAGCACGAACACCTTCGCTTCCTTCGCGCCAGCCGCTTCGAGCAGGTCGAGCCGCGACGCGTCGCCGTAGAACACACGGAAGCCGTATCTGCGCAGCGCCTCGATCTGCTCGGCATCGTGGTCGAGGACCACGGTGCGGCAACGATTCGCCTGCAGCACACGCCCCACCGTCATGCCGAAGCGGCCGTGGCCCGCGATGATGACCTCGGCGTCGCGCTCGTCGATCGCATCGGCCGGGCGCGTGCCCGCGGTCGGCAGCAAACGCGGTTGCAGGAGCTTGTCGTCGACGAGCATCAACAGCGGAGCCAGTGCCATCGACAGCGCGACGACCGCGATCAGCAACCCCGACTCGGTTGGCGCAAGTAGGCCTATCCCAAGCGCGAACGCGATCAGCACGAACGCGAACTCGCCGCCCTGCGCGAGCGAGAACGAGAATCGCGACGCGTCGGCACGCGACATCCGGAACGCCGCGCCGAGTAGCCACAACACCGCGAGCTTGATCGCCACGAACCCGAGCACTAATCCCAAGAGCACGACCGGCATGGTGCCGAGCAGCGCGAAGTCGATCCGCGACCCCACGGCCATGAAGAACACGCCGAGCAGCAGACCCTTGAACGGCTCGAGGTCTCTCTCGAGCTCGTGGCGATACTCGCTCTCGGCCAGCACCACGCCGGCGAGAAACGTGCCGAGCGCGGCCGACAAGCCGACGTAGTCCATCAACAACGTGATGCCGACTACGATCAGCAGCGCGAACGCGACGAAAATCTCGCGGATTCCGGTTCCTGCGACCCAGCGAAACGCGGGCGGCATCACGTACCGGCCTGCGACCACGATCGCGACCACGGCGCCGAGCACAGCCAGCGTCTGAGCCCACGCCGGCAACGCCGCGAGGGCGGCGCCCTCGGCCGTCACGGCCGGTTGCGTGGCAATCAGCGGCAGCAGCGCCAGCATCGGAATCACGGAGACGTCCTGGAACAGCAGCACCGCGAAGCTCGAGCGGCCCGCCGAAGTCTTCAGCAAGCCGCGCTCTCCCAAGCTCTGCAGCACGATCGCGGTCGACGACATCGCGAGCGCCAAGCCCGCGACGAGCGCCGTCGACGGCGTGTAGCCGAGCAGCAATGCCGCACCGCCGATCGCGGCGGCCGTCAGCACGACTTGCGACGAGCCGAGTCCGATGATCGGCTTGCGGAGCTCCCACAGCTTCGAAGGCTGGAGCTCGAGGCCGACCAAGAACAACATCACGATCACGCCGAACTCGGCGAAGTCCATGACCTCGTCGTCGGCTCCGCGAGTCGTGAGCCCGAGCACGCTCGGCCCGATCACGACTCCGGCAATCAAGTAGCCGAGCACGGATCCCAGCCCGAGGCGCGCGAACAGCGGCGTCGCGACGACGGCGGCCGCGAGATACACGAACGCGCCGGTCAAGAACTGGTCAAGATGCATCGACACGCTCGGCTGCCGAGCGGAAGCCCGCCGGCAACGGATAACCCTCGGCCAAGTGTTGACGCGGATCGAGCCGATCGTCGCGGAGCCCGACGAGCAGGTCTCGATATCGCTCGGTGCGGCTCGACAGCGCGTTGCGGCTCGAGCTTGCGGCCCGCGTGAATCACGAACGGCTCGAGCCAGCCCATGCCGCACAGGTACGCGGTCTGATCGAACGGCGCGAGCAGAGTGCGCACGGGGAAGCGATTACGACCCTGGCCGTGGTAAGCCTCCTGCGGGCCGCCCGTCGAGATCGCGTTCAGCAGATACTTGCCGCGCAATTGCCTGCCGCCTGCGCCGTACGCCCAGCCCTCCTCGAGCACGATGTCGAGCCACTCCTTCACGATCGCGGGCGCCGAGTACCAGTAGAGCGGATGCTGCAGGACGATCACGTCGTGCTCGAGCAGCGTGTCTTGCTCGCGCTTGGCATCGATCAGGAGATCGGGGTATTCGGCGTACAGGTCGCGAATCGTCACGCCGTCGAGGCTCGCGATCGCGGACAACATCGCGCGCTGCACGACGGATTGGCGCAGGCGCGGATGGGCGAACAGGACGAGCACGCGCATAGCCGATCATGGCCGACGCGCGCGCCGAAAAGCAAAACCTTGGCGTTGCTAGCGCTGCGGCGCCGTCGGCAACATGTTGCGGATCGCCGCGATCTTCCACGCGCTGCCTTCGCGCCGCAGCACCATCGACGTCAGCATGCGCTGGTCGGTGCCATCGGCGCGGCCGACGCTGTCGTACCGACCATCGGCGATCGCGACGTCGGCGCTGACGAAGCGCAGCGAGTCGACCGTGATCGTTCGCCGCCCGCCCGTCGACTGCTGCGTCGTGAGCGATCCCGTCACGACGGCCTCGCGGCCGCGCCGGACGTTGCCCGACGTCTGCTGCTGGTCGACGTCTGCCGTCAGCAGAGCGCCGAGCGCAGCCGGATCATTGGCCTCGCGCGTGTCGAGGAATGCTTGGATCACGCCGCGAATCGCAGCCTCGTCGGCAGCACGATCGCCGCCCTGCGCCGATGCGATCTGCGCAACGGCCGCGAGCAAGAACCCGAGCGCCGCGAGCGCACGCACGATAACGCGCCCGTTCACTGCGCACCGCCGATCGAAGTCGCGACGAGCGAGATCTCGGCGATCGGCGCGACGCGCAGCTCGAACACGTGGCCCGCCTTCGTGCTGCCGTCCTTGAGCGCGACGATCGCGTGCAGGTGCACGTACGGCGCCCCGTCGCGCATTTGAATGTGCCCCGTCAACGACACGAGCTCGCACTTCTCGTCGACGTCGACCTTCGCGAACGCGCCGAGCTCGGGATCGCCGAAACCGAGCAGAGCGCCGGACAGACCGCCGAGCCCAGTGACGTATCCCGACGTGACCTTGTGCTTGATCGCGAGATCCGTGAGGCCCGACAGGATCTCATCGCCGGGGCTGAAGATCGCGTCGAACACGTGCGCCGTCGCGGTGGTTTCCGTGATGCGCATCTGCGGCGCTTTGCCGACCGGTACCGGCGGGGCCCGCATGTAGCCGTCCGGCAGCGGCGCCGGCGCCGCCGGTGCTTGAGCAAACGCGGCGTTCGCCGCTATCAACGCGAGCAGCGCACCCGCCCCCGCGAACGCATGGATGCCACGACTACCGCTCATAGGTCCCCCCCAATCGTCCGGCTTCGGGCTATTCTAAGCCGCCCTTGGGTCCGGACAACCCTAAGAACCATCCTGGAGGGCCGACGTGCAAGACGAGCCTTACGATCGCCGTGAGTTCATCGGCGCGGCCGCAGCGACGGCCGCGCTGGCGGGCACGGTCACGCTTGGGGCCAGTGCGGCAACGGCGGACGAGCTCTGCTACTCGAGCGCCGTGGATTTGGCCCGCATGATCCGCTCCCGCGAGGTCTCCGCGCGGGAGGTCATGGCCGCGCACCTGTCCCGGATCGAACGCTTCAATCCGCGTTTGAACGCGATCGTCGCGAAGCTCGACGACGAGCAGTGCCTGGCGCTGGCGGACGCAGCCGATCGCAGGACTGCGAGTGGCGAGCCGCTGCCGCCGCTGCACGGCCTGCCGACCGCGTTCAAGGACCTGCAGTCGGCCGTCGGCTTTCCGTACACGCGCGGCTCGCCGATCTACAAGGACGCGATGCCGACCGAGGACTCCGTGTTCGTCGACCGGCTGCGGCGCGCCGGCGTCATTGCGATCGGCAAGACCAACGTGCCCGAGTTCGGCATGGGCTCGCACACCTTCAACAAGGTGTACGGCACGACCGTGAACCCCTACGACCTCACGAAGAGCGCGGGTGGATCGAGCGGCGGCGCCGGCGCCGCGCTCGCGGCGGGCTTGATGCCGATCGCCGATGGCAGCGACCTGGCCGGTTCGCTGCGTAACCCCGGCAACTTCAACAATATCGTCGGCTTCCGCCCGAGCGTCGGTATGACGCCGACGTGGCCCACCTCGTTTCCGCTGCTCGGCTTCTCCGTGAACGGCCCGCTCGCGCGAACGGTCCCCGACATCGCGTTGCTGATGAGCGCGATGGTCGGGGTCGATTCACGCGATCCGTCGTTGCTGCCGGTCGATCCCGCCGCGTTTCGTGCGCCGCTCGAGCGCGACTTCCGCGGCGTGCGCGTCGCGTGGTGTCCGGACCTCGGCGGTTTGCCGCTCGAGGCGAGCGTGCGGACGGTGCTCGACGCGCAGCGCAAGACGTTCGAGGATTTGGGCTGCATCGTCGAAGAGGCTGCGCCCGACCTGAGCGAAGCCGAATCGATCTTCATGACGATCCGCGCGTTCCGCTCGGCAGCGAATTATGGCCCGCTGCTCGCGCAGTACCGCGACCTGCTGAAGCCGGAAGCGATCGCCGAGGTCGAGCAAGGCCAGGCGCTGACCACGGCCGCGGTCGCGCAAGCGATGGTGCGGCACGGGCAACTGCTAGACCGCATGCGTAGGTTCGAGGAACGCTATGCGTTCACGCTGTGCGCCGTGAACCAGGTGCCCCCGTTCGACGCGAAAATCGATTGGCCGAAAGAGATCGCCGGCGTGCGAATGGAGCACTACATCGCGTGGCAGAAGATCTGCTCCTGGATCACGGCCACGTTCAGGCCCGCGATCTCGGTGCCGGCCGGCTTCACGCCCGAGGGTCTGCCCGTCGGCATCCAGATCGTCGGCCGCTATCGCGACGACTTCGGCGTGCTGCAGCTCGGCAACGCATTCGAGCGCGCGACGAACGTCGGCCGGCGGCGGCCGCCGCTGGCCTGAAAAGCTTCAGCGCGCGAACGATCGAATACCGACGCGCTCGCGAATCTCGGCCAGGAACGGCCGGCTCACGGCGCGCGCTTTCTCGGCGCCGCGTTTCAAGTGCTGCTCGACCTCGCGCGGGTTCGCCATCAGTCGCTCGTACTCGGCGCGCGTCGGCGCAAGCTCCAAATTGATGCGCTCGAACAGGAACTGCTTCATCTCGCCCCAGCCGATGCCGGCGGCGTAGCGCTTGCGCACGTCCGCGGTCTCCGCATCGCTCGCGAAGGCGCGGAAAATGTCGTACAGCGCGCTGTCCGCGGTGTCCTTCGGCACGCCGGGCTCGAGCGAGTTCGTCTTGATCTTCATGATCAGCTTGCGGAGCTCTTTCTCGGACGTGAACATCGGGATCACGTTGCCGTAGCTCTTGCTCATCTTGCGGCCGTCCAAGCCCGGCAGCAGCGCGACGTTGTCGCCGATCACGGCCTCGGGCAGCACGAACGTTTCGCCGAAGTTGTGGTTGAAGCGCTGCGCGATGTCGCGCGCCATCTCGACGTGCTGCTTCTGGTCGCGGCCGACCGGCACCTTCGCGGCTTTGAACATCAGGATGTCGGCCGACATCAGGATCGGATACGAATACAGATTCATCATCACGGCCTGATCGGGATCGCGGCCCGGAGTCGCCTCGTTTTCGGCGACGGCCGCCTTGTACGCGTGGGCGCGATTCATGAGCCCCTTCGCGGTCACGGTGTGCAGAATCCACGTGAGCTCGAGGATCTCCGGCACATCGGACTGGCGGTAGAACACGACCTTCTCGGGGTTCAAGCCCACGGCGAGCCAGCTCGCCGCGATCTCGAGCGTCGTGCGCGCAACCGTATCCGCGTCGCCGCCGATCGCATGGTAGTCGGCCATGAAGAAATACGAGTGCACGTTCGGGTTCGTGCTCGCGGTGACGGCCGGCTTGATCGCGCCGACGTAGTTGCCGATGTGCAGAGTGCCGGTCGGCTTGATGCCGGTCAGAACCACTTCCATGACTGAATTTCCGCCGCCCGCTATGCCTTGCACTCGTTGCCGAGCGCTCCCAAACCGCCGCAGAAGCTCACGTCCTGCAATTGAATCCGCAGATTGTCGGGGTCCTCGGTGTACACCTGCGTGACGCCGTCACGCTCGCGCGACTCGGCCTTCCGCCCCTGCGCCTGAAGCGCAGCGACCGTGCGCGCGGCATCGAAGTCGCGCAAGCCGAAGCAAAAGTGATTGATGTGCGGCGTCGCGCTGGCTCCGCCTTGGTAGATGCCCAAAAAAGCATCGCCGACGGCCAGATTCACGCCGCCCTGTTGCGTGCTCTTCACGGGCAGGTCGAACACGCTTCGGTAGAAGGCCACGGAACGGTCGAGGTCCGAGACGATCAGGCTCGCGTGGTTCAGCGTTGCGGCTTTCAGTGCCGAAGGTTGGGCGGCACTCGGCAGCGGAACGGCAGCCAGCGCGCCGAGCAGCACAACGAGCTCGCGCCGGCTCATGCGGCCCGACTCGTACTGGGTCAGCAGCGTATCCACGGCGGCGTTCATGGCGGCTCCTCGCGATCGGAGTCGGCAGTCTCCGTGGCACCCCCGCGAGGGTCAAGCGCCGGCCGGCCTAGAGGCCGCTTGGGCGGGGCCCGGCGGGCGTCTATGATTCCCGGTCTGGAAACCCCCGAGGCCGCGGCGAGCGCACTTTGAGCACGACTCTGACGATCAGCCCCTCGAATCTCGACGCCGCGTTCGCCTCCCGCGAGGAGCTCGAGGGCCGCCTCGCGGGCGAATATGGCGCTCATCTCGCCATTCTCGACCAGCGTCTCGACGACGCGCTGCGGGCCACGGGCTTCGACGGCGCCGTCGTGTTCGCCGGCGACGAGCGCCTGGTGCACCGCGACGACCAGACCTACCCGTTCCGCGTCGAGCCCTACTTCAAGGCCTGGGTGCCGCTGACGCAGGCACCGGGCTCGTTCCTGCGGCTCGTGCCCGGGCAACGGCCGATGCTGGTCTTCAAGCAGGTCGACGACTACTGGCACGAGCCACCGAGCGATCCGAAGGGCTACTGGACACAGCACTTCGACATCCGGATCGCGAAGAGCGACGCCGAGACGCGCAAGCTCTCGGGCAGCGGCGCCCGCTGGGTTGCGATCGGCTCCGCCGCCGAACGGGCCGTGCAGCGCGGCGGGCACACGGCGCAGCCCACCGTCAACGACCCGCGCTTCCTGAACCATCTCGACTTCACGCGCGCGACCAAGACAGCCTATGAGCTGATCTGCATGCGCGCCGCGCAAGCGATGGCCGTGCGTGGCCACATGGCGGTCGCCGCGGGATTCAAGCCCGGTGCCACCGAGATGGACCTGCACCAGGCGTATCTCGCGGCGAGCGGCCAACGTGAGACCGAGCTGCCTTACGGCAACATCATCGCACTGAACGAGCACGCGGCGACGCTGCACTACATGCGGATGCGCGCCGAGGCGCCGACCGTTACGCGCTCGCTGCTGATCGATGCCGGCGCCGAGTTCAACGGCTATGCGGCCGACATCACGCGTACGTACTCGGCATCGGGAACCGACGACTTTGCGGCGTTGATCCATTCGCTCGACGAGTTGCAGCAACGGATTTGCGGCGAGGTGAAACCCGACGTCGATTTCGTCGTGCTGCACGCGTTCACGCACCGGCAGCTCGCGACGGTGCTCCGCGACCACCAGATCGTGACGTGCAGCGCGGACGAAGCCGTCGCGACCGGCATCACGCGCGCTTTCTTGCCGCATGGCCTCGGGCATCTGCTCGGCCTGCAGGTTCACGACGCGGGCGGCCGGCTCGCCGACCACTCGGGGCGCAAACGCGAGCCGCCGACCCAAGACCCGTATCTGCGGCTGACCCGCACGCTCCAACCCGGCGTCGTCGTCACGATCGAGCCGGGCCTGTATTTCATACCCTCACTGCTGCGCGCTCTGCTCGCCAAGCACGAGGCCAAGCTGAATCGCAGCATGATCGAACGGTTGCTGCCTTTTGGCGGCATCCGCATCGAAGATAATGTCGAGGTCACCGCGGACGGCCACCGCAACCTGACGCGCGAGGCGTTTGCCGCGGCCGCGGGACGCAGCGGCGGGCGCAGCTGATCGAGCCTAGGAAAAGAACACCATGTCACACCGCACCGAGGACCTACCGCCGCTGACGGGGCTCCCGCACCTGATCCGCGAGCTGCGCTATCACGAGGGCGCACGGCAAGGGCTCGCCGTCGTGTTGATCTTGCTGTACGCGGTCACGGCCGCGCCGTGGCCCTTGCTCGCCGCGATCGGGCTGCCTATCGCAACCGTCGGCGCTATCGTGCGTCTCTATGCGAGCGGGTTCATCGTGAAGAACCAGGAGCTCGCGACCGACGGCGCGTATCGGTTCGTCCGCCATCCGCTGTACACGGGCAACATCCTGCTCGTCGTCGGCTTCGCGCTCGCGGGCTCGCTCTGGTGGGGAATCCCGCTCGCGCTGCTGTTCTTCTGGTTCTACTACCCGACCGCGATCGAGTACGAGGACCGGAAACTGCAGCGGATCTTCGGCACGGCGTGGGAACAATGGTCGGCCCGAACCCCGGCGCTCGTGCCGCGCCCCGGCGGCGCCGCGGCCGCGACGCCCGGTGACCGGCGCTGGTCGCTCGCGGTCAGCAACACGCACGGCGAGATCTTGTTCGTGGTGTTCGAGCTCGCGTGCGGCGCTTGGGTCGCTTGGGAAGCATTCTTCTGATCGTTCGCAAGGGCCGTGGCTGAGGACCCCGACGCGCGGCTCGCGGCCGAGCTCGGCCCGGCGATCGCGGCGCAGCGCGGCCGCAAGCTCGGCAGCGGCTATCAGGCGTCGGTGCAGCTGTACGAGACTTCGGCCGGCGCGGTCGTCGTCAAGCAACCGCACGGCGGCGGGCCATTGGGACCGCTGTGGCGTTCGTTGCTGCGACGCGAAGCGGCTGTCTACGCGCGGCTACGCGGCATCGCCGGTATCCCGCGTTCGTTCGGCCTCGTCGGCGACGGCCTGGTGCTCGAGCACATCGCGGGACCGTCGCTGCGCGAGCACGAAGCGAAGATCGCCGACCGCGAGGCCTTCTTCGCGAAGCTCCGCGGGACACTCGATGCGATGCATGCCGCCGGCGTCGCGCACAGCGATTTGAAACGTAAGGACAACATCGTGGTCGGTTCCGGCGAGCGGCCCTACCTGCTCGACTTCGGCATCGCCGTGCGCCGCAACGCGACGAGCGCGCTCTGGAACCGGCTCGTGTTCGCTCGCGCCGTGCAAATGGACTTGAACGCGTGGGTCAAGCTCAAGTACGGGCGGCGAGTCGATCCCGGGTCCGAGCCCGGCGTGTTGTCGGATTCGGATGCCGCGATCTACCGACCGCTGCTGCTCGAGCGGATCGCGCGCGCCGTGCGCGTGCCGTGGCAGATCATCACGTTGCGTCGCGCGCGACAGCGCTGGAACGCACGGCGCGGGAAGTAGCTACCTGCTCAGTTCGGTTCGAAGTCTTCGCGTTTAACGGCCGTCGAACCGAACGCCGCGGCGAGTCGAGCCGCGAGGTCTTCGGTGATGGCGGAGTAGAGCGCGGCATAGTTTGCCGTTTGGCGTGCCACACGCACACGCAACCTCGCATTGGTTACCGAGGCGGATGTGAGCATCAGGTCGCGCTCGTAGGCGCTTCTTCCGAAGCGTCTGCCCGCGTAGTAAACCAGCGCTTCGTCGTCCGCGTGCAACCCGTGTGTCCGCACGACCTCCTCGACAATCTCAAGACAGAGTGCGCTTGGCCTGCTCGGCAGTCTCGACGGACAGAGCGCCTTCCGTCGTCAGCTCGATCGTGAACAGGGTGCTGCTCTCCTCCAAAAAGTCGCGCTCTTCCGAGAATTCGATCGCCGTAACGCCCGGGAACCGCTGCTGCATGCCGGCGCGGATGTCCTCCGACAGCGTGAGGACGTTCTCTCGCGCTCGCCGTCCACGATCGGAGGTCACGTAGAACACCTGCCGCCGCTCGGCATCCAGGTTCACGGTCAAGTCGCTCGGGCCTCCTCGAGCGAGTAGTCGCGCGAGTACACTCGACCCTCGCCGAGCGAATCGCACACGAAGCAGCGCAATCCGTGCTCTAGTGCAACCTCGTCGAAGAACGCCTGGAGAACGGCTTCGTCGACGACTACCACAGTGCTTCACGTCTAGCGTGCTTCGCACAATCTGGGGCACGCTCGACGTCGCTGCGTGAAGGCGTTCGCGCGGATGATGGCGAGGCCGATGTGCCGCCGCACAGTTGCATGGGCCACGGTTGAGTCTGACCCACGCTGCGAGCAGGCTGCCGGCGGCGCCGATGAGTCGGTTGGGTCAGACGGTTCTTT
>CAVUHM010000013.1:0-147083 GCA_963741255.1 uncultured Gammaproteobacteria bacterium
TTGTGGCCTTCTAAGAGTACGTATTGCTATGTCGCCGCCAACCCTCGCGGCCGCAGGATCGACTCATCGAGTCACTCTTGGGGAGGCCCGCCAATGAAATTCCGTTCGCATCCTTCGTAGTGGAGTCACGCTCGCGTGTGCGGTCGCCGCGTTCGGCGCGTTCGCGGCGACCGCACAGCGCGCCTCACAGGCCGACGTCCAAGAGCTCGCCGATCGCTGGGCGAGTGCTTACAACAAACACGATCGGGCGGCGCTCGGCGGCGTTTACACCGACGACGCACGGCTCATGATGCACGGCGCGACGACGATCGCCGGGCCGCAAGGCGATCGAGGACATTCTGGGCCGGCGATTTCGAGGCCGCGATCCACTCACGTTGCTCAAGGTCACGAATTCCGTGACCGGCAGCGACATGGTGCTCGTGCACGGCGACTACGAGGTCGTCAGCCGCACGGACGGCAGCGAGCTCGGCGGCGGCGCGCTTCGCGCACCTCTGGACGCGCGACGCCCGCGACGGCGAGTGGCGTCTCGACCGCGATCTTTGGAACGAGCCGTTCGATCCGTACACGGCCGGCGAAGTGGCGACGGCCGACGACGTGCAGGATGCTCGCGGCTCGCTGGACGAGCGGCCTACAACCAGCACGACCGCACGGCGCTCCAGGCGCTCTACACGAACGACGCGCGCTTGCTGATGCACGGCGCGCCGACGATCGCCGGCCGCGCCGCGATCGGCGAGTTCTGGGCGCAGGACTTCGGCGAGAGCAACCCGCTGACGCTGCTCAAAGTGACGCACGCGCTCGACAGGCGTCGACATGGTGCTCGTGCACGGCAACTACGAGGTCGTCGATCGCACGGACGGCACGAAGGTCGGGCTCGGGCGGTTCGCGCACATCTGGACGGCCGCGCCGAACGGCGGCTGGCTGCTCGATCGCGATCTCTGGTACGAGCGCTCCGAGCCCGCGCCCTGAGATTCGTCGCGAGCTGATGCGCCTCGTCGCGTCGGCCGGCTCGGCCGACGCACGGCCCTAAACGGGCCAGCGCGTAGAGTTTCCCTCGCGCGATCGTCAAGTCCGACGACGGCCCGCCGAGTGTCGCGCGCCGTCGAAGTGCGTATTCCCGGTCAGAGATCGCGTAGGCCTTCCGTGAGCTCGATGTACGTGCCCCAGGGATCGGTCAGAAACGCGAGACCGAATCCCGAGGGCAACTTGCCGTACGGCCGATCGAACTTGATGCCCGCAGCTTCGAGTTGCTTGCAGAACGCTTCGAGGTTCGTCATCTCGAAGCCGATGTGATCGAGCATGCGCCCGCGCGTCGGCGCCTGAGCGTTGTCGACGCCCGAGATGTTGATGTTGATGCCGGGTAAGTCGACCGCGTCGTAACGCCAGCGTTTGCCGCGCACGCCGCCGAAGTGCGTCGCGTACCAGTCCTTTGCGGCCCCGACTTGATCGGGTGGCACGTTCAAATGGATGTGGTGCGCAATGATCGGCACGTCGATCTTCCGGTTGTGGCGCGCGGCCGCTGCGTCGCTGCCGCCATCATCGATCGTGAAGCCGAGGTTCGTCGCGATCTCGTCGTCGAACAGCTCGACGCGTTCGCCTTCGGGCGTGTGCACGGAGCCGACGCCGGGCACTTCACGCACGTACTCGACTGCGAAGCCGGCGCGTTCGAGCGCGGCGATCGATTTCACGCGAAACGCTACGTGATTGACGACGGAACCTTCCGTGCCGCCGCTCGACTCGCCTTGGCGCAACAGTACGACGACGTCGGGGAACACGATGCCTTCCGTCGTGCCGTTGAACAGGATCGAGCGGCCGCCGAGTGCGACCCAGAACGCCTTGTTGGCCGTGACGTCGCGGACGACGTAGTGCAGGTGTCCCATCGCGACGCCGGCGGCGTTCGGCGTCGACAGCTGCGCGTGCGTCGCGCTCGCGAGCAGAGCAGTGAGCGGCGATGACGGCGGTGTGACGAGCGATTGGCATGACGTTCCCCCTTCCGAGTTCGAGGCATTGTACTCGGCGCTGCCCGCCATGCCCGTGGGCGGGCTTTCCGGTATCATCCCCGCCTCATTAATCAAGTGTCCCGAAGAGCGGAGCAAGCCGATGGGCTTCACGACCAAGCAAGTGCATGCCGGCGTCACGCCCGACCCCGCGACGGGCGCGATCCTCACGCCGATCTATCAGTCCACGACCTTCGTGCAGGAATCGGTCGACCAGTACCTGTCGAAGGGTTACTCGTACTCGCGCAGCGGTAACCCGACCGTCACGGCGCTCGAGCAGAAGATTGCCGTGCTCGAGAACGGTGTCGCGTGCACGTGCTATTCGACGGGCATGGCGGCGGAGCAGGTCGTTTTCCAGGCGACGTTGTCGGCCGGTGACCACGCGATCGTGTCCGATGTCGCCTACGGCGGCACGTATCGGCTCGCCACGAAGATCTACTCGCGCTACGGCGTGGAGTTCACGTTCGTCGATACGGCGAATCCCGACGCCGTGCGCAAGGCGGTTCGCAACAACACGAAACTGATCTTCACCGAAACACCGGCGAACCCGACGCTGAAGCTGACGCCGATCGCTGCGATCTCGAAGATCGCACGCGAGCGCGGCATCGTCCACGCCGTCGACAACACGTTCCTGACGCCGTATTACCAGCGGCCGCTCGATCTCGGCGCTCACGTGTCGGTGCACAGCACGACGAAGTATTTCGACGGGCACAACGCGACCACGGGCGGCGCCGTGATCTGCGACAGCGCGGAGCTCGATCAGAAGATGCGCTTTCATCAGAACGCGACGGGCGTGATCATGTCGCCGTTCGTGGCGTGGCTGACGCTGCAGGGCACGAAGACGTTGTCGCTGCGGATCGAACGCCAATCCGAGAACGCGCTGATCATCGCGCAGTTCCTCGAGAAGCATCCGAAGGTCACCGAGGTGCGCTACCCCGGGCTTACGAGCTTCCCGCAGCACGCGCTCGCGAAGGAGCAGGCGACCGGCTTCGGCGCGATGCTGTGGTTCGAGGTCGAGGGCGGCGTGAAGGCCGGCAAGAAGCTCATGGATTCCGTGAAGCTCTGCACGCTCGCGGAGAACCTGGGCTCGGTCGAGACGCTGATCACCCACCCCGTGACGATGACGCATGCGATCATGGCGCCGGAAGAAAGACTGCGCGTCGGCATCACCGATGGGCTCGTGCGTTTGTCCGTGGGTGTCGAGGACGTCGAGGACTTGATCGCCGATCTGCGCGAGGCGCTCGGCAAGCTCTGACCGCCGTGCCGCCATGAAGAAGCCAACCCGGGTCAACCACCCGAAGCCGATCAAGCTGCTCGAGGGCAACGAGCCCGTCGCGTCGGCCGTGCATCGGTCGGTCAAGTTCACGTATCCGACGATCGCGGATTCGCTATCGGCCGAGGCCAAGGAGCACGGCTTCGACTACACGCGCGACAGCAATCCGACGACGCGCGAGCTCGAGCTCCTGGCGGCCGAGATCCAGGATCGCGACGACGCGATCGCGACAGGCACCGGCATGGCCGCGATCTGGCTCAGCTTGCTCGGGAATCTCACGGCCGGCGACCGCGTCGTGATTTTCGTCGAGTCGTATCGGCCGAACCGGGTCGCAGTGCGGCGGTTCCTGCCGAAGCTTGGGTGCTCGTTCACGATGCTGAGCGTGCACGATCTGAAAGGCATCGAGGCCGCGTTCGCCGCAGACGACACGAAGCTCGTGCTGTTCGAGGCGCCGACGAACCCGATGCTGCAGGTGCCGGATCTCGATGCGATCGTGAAGCTCGCGAAACGCCACGACGTCGTGACCGTGCTCGACAACACGTTCGCCGGTCTGCACAACCATGGGCGCTTCGAGATCGATTACTTCGTGCACAGCCTGACGAAGTACGCGAACGGTCACGGCGATGCAATGGGCGGCATCGTGATCGGCGACAAGAAACGGATTCGCGCGATCAAGCCGCTCGCCGTGAACATGGGCGCCGTGCTCGACCCCGGCGTCGCGTTCCTGATCTCGCGCGGGCTCAAGACCTACTACTTGCGCTACGAGCGCCAGTCCGCGAACGCGCTCGCGATCGCCGAATATCTCGCGAAGCGCAAAGAGGTCACCCGCGTGTTCTATCCCGGGTTGCCGAGCGATCCGGGCCACACGCTCGCGCGCAAGCAGATGGAGGATTTCGGCGGCGTCGTCACGTTCGATCTCGACTCCGACGAGAAGCGCGCATGGACCTTCATCGATGCGCTCGAGCTATTCACGACCACGGCGAGCCTGGGCTCGACGGAATCGCTCGTGAGCCCCGTGAAGCTGTACCTCGGCAGCGACCTCTCGGCCGAGGAACGCGCGCAGGCGCAGATCCAGGAAGGAACGGTGCGCTTGGCCGTCGGAATCGAGCACGTCGACGACTTGATCGCCGACATCGATCAAGCGCTGCGCAAGACGTTCGGCTAGAGCCAGCGCGGCACGAGCGCTAGGCGGCGAGAAATTTGCGCGCGCGGCCCAACGCCATCAGCGGGAAGTAGTGGCGGTAGAGGTTGTAGTTCAGCATGAACCCGCGCTGCAGCTCCGTGCCTTGCGCGATGCGCTCGCGGGTTTTCTTGTCGCGAAAGTCCATGCGGGCGCCGAACCCGTAGCCCGGGAATCCCGTGCCGGTGTAGTAGGGCTCGTTCCAGGTGCCGTCTTCGCGCTGCGTGCCGACGAGGAAGCCGACGCCGCGGCGAAGGGCGCGCTCGTAGTCGCGACTACCGGTCGCGACGAGCGCGAGCAGCGCCCACCCGGTCTGCGACGCCGTGCTCGGGCCGCGGCCGCGCAACGAGTCGTCCATGTACGACGCGCAGGTCTCGCCCCAACCGCCGTCTGCGTTCTGATGCGCGACGAGCCAGTCTGCGGCGGCGCGCACGTACGGCTGCGTCATGTCCTCGCCGATTGCGGCGAGCGCGGGCAGAACGGCCGCCGGTGCCGTAGATGTGATTGACGCCCCAGCGTCCGAACCAGCTGCCGTCGGTTTCCTGCTCCTTGCGGATGAACTCGATAGCCGCGCGCGACGGCCGGATGTTGGCGGTCGAAGCCGAGCAGGCCGAGCGCTTCGAGCATATGCGCCGTGACGTCGGCCGACGGCGGATCGAGCGCCTCGCCGAAATCGCAGAACGGGATCTTCGTGATGATCTGGCTGATCGTTGTCCTTGTCGAACGCGGCCCATCCGCCGTTGCTCGACTGCATCGCGAGCGTCCAGCCGAGCGCGCGGTCGATCACGGCGCGGATGCGCGGCTGGTCGAGCAGCGTGCGCGGCAACCGCGCGAGCACGATCAGCGCGACGGCCGTGTCGTCGATGTCGGGGTAGTTCAGGTTCGCGCGCTCGAACGCCCAGCCGCTCGGCTCGACGCCGCGCACCTTCTTCGACCAGTCGCCGTAGTAACGGACCTCGTTCGCGAGCACCCATTCGAGCGCGCGCTCCATCTGCGGCGTGAACTCGCGGTCGCAGTCTTGCATCGCGAGCAGCGACAGCAGCGTGTCCCACACCGGCGACTCGCTGGCCTGAATGTGCAGCGTGCCGCCGCGCTCGTACGACCAATGGCTGTCGAGCGCCGCGAGCCCCTTCGACACGACCGGATGCTGCAGCGTGTAGCCCTCGACGTTCAGCGCCATCAGGCTGTAGATCCACGGCGGCTGAATGCCACCCCACGCGCCGTCCGCGTCCTGGTGGCGCACGATCCAGCCCAAGCACGCGTTGATCGCCATCTCGCGGCCGGGCGTGAAGCCGAGTTGCAGGTACAATGCAGGAAACGGTCGGACACGAGGAATAGCCGGCGCCACGACAACCACCAACTCCGTCGCGGCAGCCGGTAGTCCATCTTGTCGCGGCCGTTCGGGAACAGCTCGTCGAGTCGCCGCTCCGGCGGCAGCGGCCGCACTGCGCGGCGCGCCGACAGCACCGCGAGCGGCAACAGCGTCGCGCGCGCCCAGCTCGCGAAGTTGTAGATGTTGAACCACCAAGCGCGGGTTCGCGATGACCTCCGGCGGTAAATTCGGCGTGGCTTTCCACGGCCACTCGCCGATCAGCGCGAGCCAGTAACGTGTGAACACGCGAATGCCGCGAGAGCCCGCCGTGCTCGAATATCCAGCGGCGCGCGCGCACGAGCGGCTCCGCGTCGGTGCTCATGCCGACACTGCGCAGTGCCGCGTAGCATTCGACCGTGCCGTTGATGTCGCCCTGCGGCGCCTGGTAGTAGGCCTCCCACGAGCCGTCGGGCCGCTGTGCGTTCAGCAGCGTCGCGATCAGGTCTTGTTGCCGCGGATGCTGATATCCAAGGAAATGCATGGCCAGAAGCCATTCGGCCTCCATGCAGTAGTTCGACTCCAGCATGCCCACCCAGAAGCCGTCCGGCGTCTGGTCGCGGTCGAGCCAGCCGATCGCCTGAGCGATCGCATGGTCGAGCTGCTTGGCGGGGGCGTCGAGCGCGCGGGGCGCGGAAACTGCCATAACTCCCTGAATCGGTTGGTCGGCGGCGCATTATCGCACAGTCGCCGGCGCCGGCCCTGGGGCCCAAAAAAAGAGCCCGATCATTGCTGATCGGGCTCTCTCGCAGAACGGAAGATTGCGCTCGTCGAGCTCTGCTAGTTCCCGCCAAAGTCCATGCTGACTCCGACCGAGTAGCGGCGACCTCGAGTCTCACCCGTCACGCCGGGCCGGTTCCCGCCGCCTGGTTCGAGTTGAACGCGGCGAACAGATACTCCTCCGGCCCCGTATCCGTCAGGTTGTTGATGTTCGCGAACAAGTTGAGGCTGCCGTTCGCCATATCGAAGCGATAGCTGAACCGTGCGTCCACGATCGTTTCGGACGCGACCTCGTTGTCGGCGACATCCCACCGGGTGCTCGGGCCGTTGAAGTTCCACAGCCGGTTCACCAGCTGCGAATCCGTGTAGCGGGTCGACAGCGTTACACCGAAGTTGCCCCGGTTGTACGTTCCCGAGAGCAAGTACGACCACTCCGGAAGACCGAAGTTGCCGACGATCCTGGTCACCTGACCGGCGCGATCGACGTTGTTGCGCTCGTTGAGATAGCTGCCGAGGAAGCGGACACCGATCAGCTCGCCGCCGCCGAACCAGTCCACGTTCTTGCGGTAGTTGACCTCGTAGTCGATGCCCTCGGCCTCGACCGCGCCCTGGTTGTAATACGGAACGCCGACCAGCGAGATGGTGTTTATCGTGGGGTCTTGCGCTGCCGGCGGGCCGCCGCGCGTGATCAAACGTACAGAGGTACTGGTCGTTCCTCGTCTGGCAGTCCTCGACCACCTGGGCGGCGGTGATCTGGTTGATGTTGTTCGTGATGTCGACGGAGTACCAATCCACCGCGACACTGAGGCCGCTGATCTTCGCCGGCTGGAACACGATGCCGATGGTCTTGGTTCTGCCGTCCTCGGGCAATATGTCGGGCGACCCGTTCGTGAACTGCGTGACGGAGGTCGAGACACCGGTAGGCGGATTCAAGGCATAGTCGATCACGGTGGCGAAGCCGCCCGTGCGGTCGAACTTCTCGCCCATCGTTGGCGGCACGAACGTCTTGCGAGATCGTGGTTCGCAGGCGAAAGGAGTCGATGATCGCCCAGTCCAATCCGCCCTTCCAGGAGTTGTGCTCGCCGGCGCCCGAGTAGTCGGCCCAGCGGACGGCGGCGGACAGATTCAGTTGCTGCACGCCCTTGACGCCGGACACGAGCGGGACCAGCAACTCGGTGAACGCTTCGGTCACGTCCTGCTCACCGCGCGCGAACGGGACGTTCGAGAACTGGATTTCGACGGAGTTTCCGGAGGCCAAAGCACCGCCCGGAACGCCGCGAATGCCCAAGGCTGCGTTGTTCGCCATGACCGGGCGATAGGTCGGGTTGGCGTTGACGTTGCCTCCGGGTCCGACTTCGACAGACCTGAGTGAACGACTCCTCTCGATAGCCATAGCCGAACGCCATGGTCACCGGGCCGGCCCAGCCTTCCGCGAGCTGGCCGTCCATCGAGACTTCCCAGACGTCCTGCTGGATATCGATGATCCTCTGCTTGTTTTCGCTGGAGACGTAGCTGTGCGGCATCGACTCGGTGGCCGACAGAAACCCTTGCGCGTTCATCTGCACGCCCGGCTCGAAACCGATCACCCAATCGAGCGCTTGCGGTGAGGGGGCGCCGCGACCGAACAGGTTCAACGGCACGCAGTCGGGATAGAGCGGGTTGGCGGTATTGCGCGTGGTCAACGTGACGTTGCAAATCGGCTGACCGTTCAGAGGATCGGTGACCACGTCCGCCGCGAGATAGATGCGGTCGAGCCGGATGCCGCCGCCCTGGACGGCGGCCACGTCGGTTTCGCCCGTTTGGTAGTAGCCTTTGAGCCGCCATCCGTCGAAGAACCGGCCTCCCGCGAAGTCATACTCGAACCCCGCCGTCGCAGAATCGATCTCCGTCGTCTGCGCGGAGTAGGCGTCGCGTGCGAGGTCTTCTAGCGCGCCGACACGGCCGAACAGCACGCCGGTCGCCGGGATCCCACTTCGCAGTGCCGCCGGCACGAACGGGTTACCGGGGTAGATCGTGAACGCCC
Source organism: uncultured Gammaproteobacteria bacterium (assembly GCA_963741255.1). GTDB lineage: Bacteria > Pseudomonadota > Gammaproteobacteria > Steroidobacterales > Rariloculaceae > FEN-1219. The sequence continues at coordinate 8,560 of CAVUHM010000013.1, forward strand.
TGTCGTTGGCCGCTCGCCGGCGGATTGCCGAACAGGCCGAGGTTGCCCTTCTGCGTGAACTCCGCCTCGCCGGACATGAACTGACCGAAGACCGTTGAGGCCTTCGCCGAACTCGTGCTCGACATAGACAAACGCGTTCTCCCGGCTCGAGTCGGGGCTGATCGTCAGGGTCGGGATATTGCTGTCCTCACCGGAGCCGCCATTGACCGTGGAACAACCATGGGTGTTACAGGGGCTGCCCGGCACGTACGGCGAGTAGTTGCCGTTCGCATCGAAAATCTGCGTGCCACCCGCCGCGGTCGGCATGTAGAGGATGCCGTCCGTCGACAAAGCCGAGCTGCTGATCCGATCCACGGCGAGGTAGAACGGGTTGTCCTGGCTCTGGCCGGCACCTGGCGCAGTGTTTTCGATCAACCCGCGCGCCTTGTACCAGTCGTACTCGAGAACGTCCTCGCCCCAGATCGGATCCTGGGCGCTCTTCTCGAGCGAGATGAGCAGGTGCGTGCGGTCTTCGGCGCCGAGAGCGAATCCGGCGCCGAAAGACGTCTCGTAATGCGCGTTGTCCCCCGCGTCGTTCTCGCCGCCCGAGATATTGGCCCTGAATCCTTCGAAGTCGGTATCGAGGATGAAGTTCACGACACCGGCGACCGCGTCGGTGCCATAGGCGGCCGTCGCGCCGCCGGTGACGGTCTCGACGGTCCGGATCATGGTTCTCCGGAAACAGGTTGATGTCGGGTCCGCCGAAGATCGTCGACATCACGACGCGGCGGCCGTCCAAGAGCTGCAGCGAGCGCTTGCTCTGAAGACCGCGCAGGTTCAGCGATCCTGCGCCCGTTGTGACGAAGAAGTTGCCTGGATTCTGCGTCGTGTTCGATTGGTAGAACTGCGGTAGCTCCGCCAACCCCTCGATCAAATTCGTCGGCGCGATGACCTTCATTTCTTCGCGCGTCACCACCATCACTGGGTTCGGCAGGTCGACGCCGGTCGTACGGAGACGGCTGCCGGTGATCACGATTTCTTCGAGGTCGTCACCCTGGGCCGCTTGGTCCTGTGCAAACAGCACGGCCTGTGGTGCACCCAACGCGACCATGACTGCAACGGCCAAACGTGATTTGCGACCGAACGCGGTCGACGCGAGTTTCTCTCTCATTGATTTCTCCCCCCCAAATCGAAGTGTTCTTCATCGAGCCCATGCCGTAGTCGTTGCCCCCGAATGGACCGCACGGCCGAGCGTTGTTAAAACGCAAATCAGAATACTCGTTCTGTTTTAATGGTCAAGCCAGGCGGAACGGTCGAGAGTAGCTCCTGGCAATGCCGCCAGACGCCAAGGTACGGCGCGGGGAGACTCGGGATGTTGCGGGCACCCCACGTTGTCTTGCGCGGTCGGAGTGAATCGCCGAGCATGCCGCGTCGCGGGACCGTGAGGATGGTTGAGCATGCTCGTCAGGCGCGCCGTGTTGCTGGCAGCGACGGTCGTTTGCCAGGGCTGCGCGACGGTCACGACCGTCGACGGTCAACGCCTCGGGTTGGCATCGGCAGAGTTTGCGAGTTATGTCGAACGCGTCTTCCGCGAGCAGAATCGGATCGCGGACGCGCTGGCGTTTGCGCTCGAGGGCGACGCGGCTGGCCGCGCCGATCTCATGGAAGCCGAGCAGTCGTTGCTGACCGCCTGTGCCGGCGTGAACGAGCTCGCCACGGCGCGCCGCGACGGCGAGGGCCTCGGCTTGAAACGCAGCGCCACGAACGCCCGCAGCGTTCCTACGTGCGAGCGCGCGGCCCAAGCAGCCGCACGTTTGCTGCCGGCTTCATGATCCAATCAGTCGGGAAGCAGGCGGCCGACGGCGACCAGATGCTCTAGATAGTAAGGAGAGTCGAGATTCGCGATCGCGACTCTCTGGCCGCTTGCGGGCGCGTGAACGAATCGGCCCTCGCCGATGTAAATGCCGACGTGCGAGAGCTTGGTTTCATCCTGGAAGAACATCAGATCGCCGGGATCCGCGTCGCCTACGGCAATCTTGCGCGTAGCGCGGAACAGCTCGCGCGAGGTGCGTGGCACTTCGTAGCCGGCTTGGGTATAGGTGTAGAACACGAGCCCGCTGCAGTCGAATCCCTCGACAGGGTCGGTGCCGCCGTAGCGGTAACGTGTCCCGACCATGCCCATCGCGAGGTCTGCGATCGCATCACCCACGATGCTATCGGCGACGCGCGGCTCGACCGTGACTTGCGGCGCGCTGGCGGCCGGACGTTGCGAGACGCCCGAGCAACCGGCTGCGAGCGCCGCGAGGCCGAGCACGAGGGGTAGCCAGAACCGGTTGCCGAAAAGTCGGAGCATGGTGACAGGCTAGCCCGCCGAAGCTGAATCGTCCCTGAAAGCGCGGGCGAGATTCTGACTGCGAAGCCACCGCGCGTCGCGGCGACAGCTCACGGAACCGAGACGGTTGTCGGTCGCGCGGCGCGACTAGGCAACGAGCCAGGGCGGCAATGGCAGGTTCTTGGCTCGCAGGAACTCGGGGTTGAAGATCTTCGACTGATAGCGGGATCCGGAATCGGCGAGGATCGTCACGATCGTCTTGCCGGGGCCGAGCTGCCGTGCGAGCCGGATCGCGCCCGCGACGTTGATCCCGGTCGAGCCGCCGAGCAGCAAGCCCTCATTCTGTAATAGATCGTAGAGCACCGGCAGCATCTCGCTGTCGGGAATCTGGAACGCATCGTCGATCCGCGCGCCGTCGATATTCCCGGTCACGCGGCCTTGACCGATGCCCTCGCTGACCGAGCTGCCCTGAGACTTCAATTCGCCGGTCTTGATCCAGCTGTAGATCGCGGCGCCCATCGGGTCGGCGGCCGCCGTGACGACTTGCGGGTTCTTCTGCTTCAAGTACGCGCTGACTCCCGCGAGCGTGCCGCCGGTGCCGACGGCACAGATGAATCCGTCGACATGGCCGCCGGTCTGCTGCCAGATTTCGGGACCCGTGCTGTCGGCGTGCCCGTCGCGGTTCGCGTGGTTGTCCCACTGATTCGCATACAGCACTCCATGCGGCTCAGTCGCCTCGAGCTCCTTGGCCGTGCGAGCCGCGATGTGCACGTAGTTGTTCGGATCCTTGTACGGAACCGCGGGCACCTCGCGAAGCTCGGCTCCGCAGAGTCGCAGCGCGTCCTTCTTCTCTTGCGACTGCGTGTTCGGCATCAGAATCAACGTCCGGTAGCCGCGCGACTTGCCCACCAACGCGAGGCCTATGCCGGTGTTGCCGGCGGTGCCCTCGACGATCAGGCCGCCGCGCTCGATGACACCGCGCCGCTCGCCGTCGAGCACCATGTACTTCGCGGCGCGGTCTTTCACCGAGCCGCCGGGATTCATGAACTCGGCTTTGCCCAAGATCGTGCAGCCCGTGAGCTCGGACGCCTGGCGCAACTTGATCAACGGCGTGTTGCCGACTGCGGCGACGAAGTCGTTGCAGGTGTCCATCGACCGATCTGGTGCTACTGACTGACGGTGATCGTGATCTTCTCGGAGCGCACCGGTGGTTGATGCGGAATGTGCAGCGCGTCGCCGAGCACGAGCTGCAGCGTGTGTTGTCCCGGCGGCAGCGTGAGCTCGACCTCGGTCTGGCCGAGGCCGAAGTGGCGATGGTTCGCGTCGTTCGGGATCGGCAGGTTATCGGGCGGTAGAGTCGCGACGTCGATCAATAGATGATGATGGCCCGTGTTCGGATTCGTCACGCCGGCCGGCGCGACGCCCATGCCACGCAGCCCGAAGCGAACCACGAAAGGTGATGTGACCGTCGCGCCGCTTGCGGGTGACAAGAAGTACGCGAGCGCGCCTTCGGGAGCGGCCGTGCGCGGCAGCGGTGCCGCGTTTTCCTGCGGCTGGCTGACCAGCGGCAATGCCAATAGGAGGAGGCCGCAGAACGGTGTTATCTTGAGCATTGAATCGTCCCCGCTTGAGCGTCGTTGAAGTTTTTGGATCGGATGGGCGAGCGGCAGTTTACCAGGACCACCTGGCTGTCAACGCGATCGAGGCTCGTGCGTTGTCGCGCGCGTTATGCAATGTCCTCGGCACATTACCGCGCTCCGGCTTATAGTGAACTTCGCCCTCGGGGCCAGTAACTAAGGTGCATCGCACTCGTGATTGCACGCTCTGAACGTTGAGGTGACGCATGGATCATCCACTCCTACGAAATCTGGCTGTGATCGGGCTCGTCGTGAGTGTCGTCGCGTGCAGCAGCCAGCAGCAGAGTGGCGGCTCCTCCGGTGGCGGTATGAGCATCCCGATGCCGAGCGGCGGCCAACAAAGCGGTGGCGGCGGGCAAAGCGGCGGACAGAGCGGTGGCGGCGGACAGAGCGGCGGACAGAGCGGCGGGCAGTCCGGTGGCGGCCAATCAGGTGGCGGCTCCAGCGGTGGCGGCTCTAGCGGCGGTGGTTCCAGCGGCGGTGGCTCGTCGGGCGGCGGTTCCTCGGGCGGCGGAACGCCGAGCAGCGCCGGGATGCCCGGCAGCTCCGGCGGCGGCTCATCGGGTGGCGGTTCCTCGGGCGGTGGCCAATCGGGCGGCGGCCAATCGGGTGGCAGTTCTTCGGGCGGTGGTTCGTCCGGCGGCGGCTCATCGGGTGCCGGCACGCCGAGCAGCGCCGGGATGCCCGGCGGCTCGTCGGGTGGCGGTTCATCCGGTAGCGGCTCGTCCGGCGGCGGCTCCTCGGGCGCGGGCACGCCGAGCAGCGCCGGCATGCCTGGTGGCGGCTCATCGAGCGGCGGCTCTAGCAGCGGTAGCGGCTCGGGTGATGGCTCGTCGAGCGGCGGTTCCAACAGCGGCGGCGGATCGGGCGCCGCCGGTACACCGAGCAGCGCGGGAATGCCGGGTGGATCCGGGTCCGGCGACGGGCGCTCGGCCGGCGCGGGATCCGGTGGCGAGGGCGGCGGCGCGAACGGCGGTACGACCGCGGGTGGCGGTAACGGCAGCGGCGGCGGGAGCCAACAGGGCGACGGCCAGGGTGCTGGCGGCAGTCAGACCGCTGGCGGCGGCCGCGGCGGTGGCGGTGGCCAAGGCAGTGGCGCGGAGGGCGAAGGCCAAGGCGGTGGCGACGGGCAGGGCGGCGACAGCCGCACCGCGGGTGGCGGTGGCGACGGCAGCGGCGACGACCCGTTCGGCACCGAGGACGGCACCGGCCAGGGCGGTGACGAGGAATTCGACGAATCGCTCGGCGACTTCGACCGTGCGATGGACGAGGAGCGCGAGAAGATCGCGACCGAGGGCGGCGGTCCGGCTGCCGATTCGACCGTCTCGCGGACAGGCGGAGAGGGCTCTGGCGGCGTGGCCGAAGTCGGAGGAGCGGCGGAGTCCGGGGAGTCCGGCGGCGGCTCCGGGGTTCGCGATCTCGGTCCGGACACCGCGACGGTGGCCACGGTTCAAGGCTGCAACGACCAGGACCGGGTAGCTCGCCAACTTTGCGAAGCGGCGACGCAGGAACAGGATCCGTTCTTGCGCGGCGCGCTCTGGGACGAGTACAACGAGTACAAGAAACTCATTGCGCGCGACTAGCGCTGCGGGGGAAGCCATGCGGCGTCTCGCGGTGTTGTTGCTGGCGGCTTGGTGGGTCGCCGGCTGTACCCGTCCGAGGTCGTGGTCGCGCACAACGTAGCGCTCACGACCAGCGACGAGACCGTCGCGGAAGAAGATTTGCTCGACGTTGGCATCTCCGTGTTCGATCCCGGCGTTCCCGCGGGCGAGGTCGACAAGGAAGTTCTCGAAGAGCTGCTGAAAGAAGGCACGTTCGTCCACATCCGGCGTTCCGAGTCCGTGTACATGTCCGTCTTGCTGCGCGACACGCTGCAGAAGGCCGGCAACTGGGGCTCGGTGTGGATCACGCCGAAAGAGACCACCGCGGCCGACGTCAGCGTGTCCGCGCAGATCATTCATTCGGACGGCGACATCCTGCAGCTCCAAGTCACTGCGAAAGATTCGACCGGACGCGTCTGGCTCGACAAAGAGCCGTACGAGATGTCCACGGCAGCGGGCGCGTTCAACCGGCAACGGTTCCCGGAGCTCGACCCCTATCAAGACGTCTTCAACTCGATCGCAAACGATCTCGCCGCGGCCGCTGCGGAGTTGAGCAGCAAGGACCGACGCGACGTTCGCTCCGTCACCGACGTGCGCTACGCCGCGGACGTGAGCCCCGACGCGTTCAGCGGCTACGTCGTCGAAGCCAAAGACGGTCGCTACGAGCTGAACCGCTTGCCCGCCGTCGACGATCCGATGTTCGATCGCACCCAACGCGTCCGGCAGCGGGAACGGTTGTTCCTCGACACGCTCGACCAGCACTACTCGCAGTTCTCGAGCGAGGCGATGGAGTCGTACGACAGCTGGCGCGAATATTCGCGCGAGGAAGCGATCGCGGTTCGCGAGCTCACGAAGTCGAGCCGTTGGCGCACCGGCATGGGTATCGCAACGATCGTCGCATCGATCGTGTACGGCAGCCAAAGCGGCGGCGAGTTCTCGGAGCGTGTGATTCGCGACGCGCTGATGTACGTCGGCGTCGACATGATTCGCAGCAGCCAAGTCCGCAAGCAAGAGAAGCAACTCCACGTGGCTGCGCTCGAGGAGCTTTCCGAGGGCTTCGACGACGAGGTCCAGCCGCTCGTCGTCGAGATTCAGGGCACGCAGCATCGCCTCACGGGCACCGCCGATGCGCAGTACCAAGAATGGCGCGACCTGCTGCAGCAGATTTTCGTTGCCGAGTCCGGCCTCGTGCCCGAAGACGTGACGTTCTACGCCGAGCCCGAGATCGAGGCGCCCGTAGAGCTGCCGGCCGTGCCGGAGGTTGTTCCGGCCGAGGTAGCGCCCGCGGACGAAACTGCGCCCGCCGCGGCCACCGAGGCCACGACGGAAGGTACCGATGCGACAGCCAGCGCCAGCGACGGAGCCTGACCGAGGCGCGATCCGTAACCTCGTTGGCTTGCCGCCCCACACCGGGATCTCTTCTCACGGCTGGACACTCGTCGAGCTGATCGGCCGCGGCGGCACCGCCGAGGTGTGGCGCGTCATCGCAGCGGACGGGCGTCAAGCGGCGCTCAAGGTGCCGCGCGTCGGAGTCGCGTCGCCACCCCGGCGCGGCGCTCGCGATCCGGCGCGAGCACGAAGTGCTGCGCGCCGTGGCGAGCAAACATGTGGTCGAGGTGTACGAGCTCGTCGAGCACGATTCCGTGCCCGCGCTCGTGCTCGAGTACCTACCTCACGGCGACCTCGTGCCGCTGCTCGGCGCGGCGTCCGAGCACTGGTTGCCGGCGTTTCGCGGCGTCGCCGCGGCATTGCTCGAGGCACATCGTCGCGGTTGGGCTCATGGCGACGTGAAGGCCAGGAACGTGCTGTTCGCGGCCGACGGTGGAGCGCGGCTCGTCGATTTCTCGTCCGCGCGCCCGCTCGAATCGCCGGCGGCGGCTTCCACGGCGGCCTATAACCTTCCCGCGGGCCTTCTGCCATCCGCGCGTGACGCGGATTGCTTCGCTTTGGCGGTGCTGCTGTTCGAGCTTGCGACGGGGCGCCTGCCGTACGGCCCGGCCGGCCCCAACGACGTCGCGGATTTGCCGGCCGCGGCGGCGGCCTGCGACCCGCGCGCGGCGCCGTTGCTGGCCGCGGCCGTCGCGGCGCTGCGAGCTGCGGGTCGGGTCGGGAGCCCTGCGTACTTTCTCGATGTCATAGAATCTGCCTACGACGTAACCGGTTGATTTCGAGCAGACGTTTGACGACGAACCTCCCACAACACGACGACACGATCGTTCCGGTCAGGCCGCGGCTTGGCGTCCGGCGCGGCGTCGGACCAACCGCCGCCGGCGATGGGCCTCTGGGCGCGCCTGCGCTCCGGGCTCGGTTGGGCCGGAGGCGTCGCGTTGCTGGTCGCGATCGGCGCCGCGTTCTTCTGGTTTCCGGCGCAACGAGAGCAGGAGCGCGCCGCGGCGGTTCCGGCCGCCGAGCCGCGCGAAGCCGAAGTGGCCGGGCCTTTAAGACCGGTGCTTTCGCCGGAGCAGGAAGCGGTGCTGCGCGAGCAGTCCGAGGACTTGCTCGCAGAGTTGTTGACGCTGCAGGACCACCTCACGACCTTGAACGCGGCGGTTTGGGCCGCCGAGGATTGGCAGCGCTACGAGCAACTGTCGGACGCGGGGGACAACGCGTTTCTGGCGCAGGATTTTGCGACGTCCGCGCAGAGCTACTCGGACGCAAAGGCGCTTGGTCAAGCGATCGTCGCGCGCGCCGCGACGACGATCACGGACTCGCTCGCGGCAGCCGACGCGGCCGTCGATGCTGGCGACGTGAAGCGCGCGCTGGAGCAATACGACGTGGTGCTCGCGGTCGAGCCCACCTACGCGGCAGCGCTGGCGGGCCGAGCACGGGCCGAGCGCTTGCCCGAGGTGCTCTCGATCGTGCAGCGCGCCGACGTCGAGCTCGCGCGCGGCGAGCTCGACACGGCGCTCGCGAGCTACCGCGAAGCGCTCGCGATCGACTCGAGTTGGGCGCCGGCGAGCGCCGGCGTCGCCGAGGTGAATCGCCGGCAGCGCGACAGCGAGTTCGATCGGCGCATGTCGGCGGGCTTGGCGCGGCTCGGCGACGAGGACTTCGCGGCCGCGAAGGAAGAGTTTACGGCGGCGCTCGGCGATGCGGCCGAATTCGCGCGAAGCGGCTGACGGACTCGCGCAGGCGGAGCAGAGCGCGAAGCTCGAGCAGATCTCGCTGATCGAGGTGCGCGCGCTCGCGTTCGAGCGCCGCGAGCTGTGGGAGCAAGCGATCGAGCTCTACACCGGCGTGCTCGCGACGGACGAGACCCTGTTGTTCGCGCAGACGGGTCTCGAGCGCGCGGAGATCCGCGCCGGCCTCGACGCCAAGCTCCAGCACTTGATCGACAACCCGACACTGCTGTTCGGCGACACCGTGCTCTCCGATGCGCGCAAGCTGGTCGAGGATGCCGAAGGCAGTGCCCGAGGCAGGCCCGCGCCTCACGGAGCAGATCGCGCAGCTCGGTCGGCTCGTCGAGCTCGCCGCCACGCCGATCTCCGTGCAGCTCCAATCGGATCAGATCACGAACGTCACGCTGTACCGCATCGGTGTGCTCGGCGTGTTCGCGTCGAAGCAGGTCGAGTTGCGCCCGGGCACCTACACGGTCGTCGGGAGTCGGGACGGCTATCGCGACGTGCGCCAGACCTTCACGGTTCGGCCCGGCAGAGATCTGCCCGCGATCAGCGTCGTCTGCGTCGAGCCCATCTAGCCGCCAGGAACAACTCCAATGACCGAGACACCGGCAGGGAACGCACGAGGCGCGATCGTCACGATCGAGGATCGAGGCCGGCAACGTGAATTCGGCGCCGACGACTTACCGGTCACGCTCGGCTCGGGCTCCGATGCCGATATCGTGCTCGAGGGCGTTTCGGGCAGCGTCCAGATAAGTCGTTTCAAGGACGTGTTTGTCGTCCAAGCGGGCAGAGGCGCGCGGAATCTGCGCGTCGCGGGCGAATTGCTCAAGGGCACGCGCGAGCTCGGCGACGGCGACGTGATCGCATTCGATCGCGTTCGGCTCGAGTGTCGGCTCTCGCCGAGCGCGCTCGCGATCCGCATCGACCGCGTCGTCACGGCAGGCGATACGGCGCCCCCCGATCTCGACGAGCTCGCACGCAAGAGCGGCCGCGGCGACGATCTCGCTATCACGCCGATCGCGTTCAAGCCCAGGGCTGCGAGCGCGGCCGGCAGTCGCGGCCCGAGCCGCGCGACCGTCGTGCTCGGCGCCGGATTTGCGGTGCTTGCGACGGTCGTCTGGTTCGCATTCACGGCGAAGTCCGTCGCGTTCGACATCGAGCCGCCGCCCGCGGAGGTCGACCTTCCGCGCACGTTGTTCAAGCTCGAGCTCGGCGACCGCGTCCTGCTGCGAAGAGGCACGCATCGCGTCGTCGCGGAGCTGCCGGGCTATTACCCGCTCGATACCGAGGTCGAGGTCGGCGCCGCGGGCGACCAGACGATCACGTTGGCGATGAAAAAGCTGCCCGGCCTCGTAACGCTGACGACGGATCCGGAGATTGGCGCGCAGGTCGTCGTGGACGGCACGCCGCTCGGCACCACGCCGCTCGTCGACGTCGAGCTGACGCCGGGGACTCATCAACTCGAGTTCACGGCCGAGCGTTACGTTGCGGCCACCCGCGAGCTCGAGGTCCAGGGCGCCGGCGAACGCCAGGCGCTCGCGACCGCGCTGACGCCGGATTGGGCCATCGTGTCGATCAGCACCGCGCCCGCCGGAGCCACCGTGCTCGTCGACGGGCAAGAGGCCGGTCTGACGCCGGCGGACGTGGAGATCGCCTCGGGCGATCACGACATCGAGTTGCGTCTGACGGGCTACAACGCCTGGGCGAGCAAGCTCCTGGTCGCGGCGAACCAAGCCCAGCAGCTGCCGGAGGTGCGCCTGACCCAGGCCGACGGACGCCTAGAGATCGCGAGCATCCCGAGCGAAGCGAACGTCAGCGTCGACGGCGAGTTCCGCGGCCGCACGCCGCTGTCGCTGCGGTTGTCGCCGGGACGCTCGCATCGGCTCACGGTCACGAAGCCGGGTCACGCGACGGCGACCCGCGAGCTGTCCGTCGCAGCCGACAGCGGCAGGCGTCTCGAGATCGAGCTCACGCCCGAGTTCGGCGAAGTCTCCGTCGCGAGCCAGCCGGCGAATGCCGAGGTTTGGATCGACGGCGAGCGGCGCGGATCGACGCCGTTGACGCTCGACCTCACGGCGATCAGTCACGCGATCGAGATTCGCCTCGAAGGCTACGCGCCCGAGCGCGCGAGCATCACGGCGCAACCCGGTTTCCCGCAGAAGCTCGAGCGCGAGCTCGTGGCGCTCGATGTGTCCTCGGGCGGCGGTTTCGCGCCGGCCCTGCGAACGCGCTCGGGGCAGGAGCTCAAGCTGATGCCCGCAGGGCAGTTCACGATGGGTTCGTCGCGGCGCGAAATCGGGCGCGGCGCGAACGAGGTGCTGCGGCCGGTGCGCGTCACGCGCGCGTTTTACCTCGGCGAACGAGAGGTCACGAACGCGGAGTTTCGCGCGTTCCGACCGAGCCACGATTCCGGGCAGGCCGGCGGCCAATCGCTGAACCGCGACGATCAGCCCGTTGCCAACGTGACTTGGGAAGATGCCGCGCAATATTTGAACTGGCTCAGCATTCAGAACGGCTTGCAGCCGGTTTACGAGGAGCGCTCCGGGGTGTGGGTCCCGGTGCGGCCGCTGCGCAACGGTTACCGCTTGCCGACCGAGGCCGAATGGGAATGGGCCGCGCGATTCGCGGGCCGCGACTCGGCGTTGCTGTTCCCGTGGGGCACCGATCTGCCGCCGCCCGATCGGTCGGGCAATTACGGCGACGTGACCGCCGCAGGCATCGTGCCGAGCACGCTCGTCACGTACAACGACGGCGAAGCCGTGAGCGCCGCAGTGGGCAGCTATCCGGCGAACGCCTACGGCATCTTCGATCTCGGCGGCAACGTCGCCGAGTGGATTCAAGATTTCTACGTCGCGGATGCCGTCGAAGCCACCCAGCGGGTCGACGACCCGCTCGGCCCGGACACCGGGCGCGCTCACGTGATTCGCGGCTCGAGCTGGCGCAGCTCGACGGTCCGCGACTTGCGCGTGGCCGCACGCGCCTCGGGGGTCGATCCTCGCTCGGACCTCGGGTTTCGGCTGGCCCGGAACCTCCAATGAGCGCCCGTCCACGGAATGTTGGCACGTGCGGGCGGTCTATACTCCGTGCGTCGATTCGAGGCTGATATGCGCGTATACAAGAACGTCCTTGGGGTCCTGGCGCTGCTGGCGTGGTCGGCCGTCTCGCTCGGCCAGCAACAGGGCGCGCCTCCGAGCCCGACCGCCCGAGCCCCGCGCAGAGGCGCCGGCGCCGCCGCCGGCCGCGGAGCGAGAGGAGGCGCCGACGCCGCCGCGTGAGCGCGCCGGCAACGCCGACGAACGCGAGTTCGTTCCGACGGAAGAGCTGAACCCGGACGCGGCCATCACGTTCCCCGTCAACATCTGAGCCAAGGGCTCGCGAATGGGCGCCGTCGCCATCGAGATCAACGACACCGGCATCTTGGTCGCCAACGAGGCGGAAGTGCTCGCGACCGAGCCCGGTTTCGCGTTCGTCGATGGCAGCCAAGATCGTGACGGGCGAGCTGGCTCGCGCCCAAGCACGCCTGAAACCGCGCCAGACCAGCAGCCGTTTCTGGAGCGGGCTCAGCATGGACCCCGGCTCGGCGGGCGCGGGGATCGCGAAGAGCGCCGCGGAGATCGCCTACGCGCAGCTCGAGGCGCTGTGGAAGAGACTCGGGTCGGGTGCGACCGATGTCGTGCTAGTGGTGCCCGGAGCCTATCGCGCCGAGCAGCTCGGGTTGCTCCTGGGGCTCGCGCAGGAATGCGGGATGCCGGTTCGCGCGCTCGTCGATGCGGCCGCAGCCGCGAGCGTGCGGCAATACCCCGGCCGACAGCTCGTCTATGTCGACGCGAGCTTGTACCGCGTATCGGTGACGCTGATCGAGCAGAACGGCGAGGCCGCGGTGCAAGCCGAGCACTCGCTCGCGCAAGGGCTCGCCGGCCTCGCGGATGCGTTCGCGAAGCGGTTCGCGGAGCTGTTCGTGCGTGCCACGCGGTTCGATCCGTTCGCGCATGCAGAGACGGAGCAGCTGTTGTACGACCGTCAGCCTGCCTGGCTCGAAGCGTTGCAGCGCGAGGAACGCGTCGAGCTGTCGTTGTCGTACCGGAACGAGGAGTTTCGTGTGGTGGCCGAGCGCGACGCGCTGGTCGCGGTTGCGCGCGGCTTCTATCGCGCGGGGATGCAGCTCGTCTCGCAGCAGCGCGAGGCCGGTAAGGGCCTGGTCGTGCAGATTTCGGATCGAATCGCGTCGCTGCCCTGGTTCCTGGGCGAGCTCGCTCGTCTCGACGACGCGGAGGCCGTGTGCTTCGGTCAAGGGCATGCGGCCCGCAGCGCGCTGCTCGTTCCCGCGGCGACGCAGACGACGGGCCAGGTAAAGCTGTTGAAGCGGCTCGCTTTTCGCGCAGCACCGAGCGAAGCCTCCATCGAGGAGCGCCCGCGCGCGGCGCCCGCCGCACCGGTCGTTGCGCGAACCCAGCCGCCGACGCACGTCGTGTACGGCGGCTTGGCGTACAACGTCGGCAGCGCAGGCCTCGCGATCGGCCGCGAAGCGGATCCGAAGCGCCGCACGCTGCTCGTGGCTGAAGGCGTCAGCTGGCATCTCGCGCCTGCATTGCGAGATCGTGATGCGCGACGGCGAGCTCAGGTTGCGCGACTTCTCGAGCTTCGGGACGTTCGTGAACGAGAAAAAAGTCGCGGGTGAGATCACGCTGCAACGCGCGGACGTGATTCGCGTCGGATCGCCGGGAGTCGAGCTGCACGTGGTTGGCGTGGAGGGCGAATGAGGAAGCGGTCCCGCGAGTTCAGTGTCTTCTCGATGTCATTCCTCGACGCGATCACGGCCGGGTTCGGCGCGGTCGTGTTGCTGTTCATGCTCGTGAGCCAGCAGGCGCTGATCAAGCCGCGCGAGGCCGTCGCGGATCGCGAGGCCGAGGCGCGCCGCTGGGAGCTGCGGGTGCTGACGGGCCAGAAGAATCTCGTGACGCTGAAGGAGCGGCTCGAGGCGCAGCTGCGCGAATGGACCGCGTTGCTGTCCTTGCGCGACAACCTCGTCAGCGAGGTCGAGGACACGACGGTCAAGCTTGCGACGCTGACCCAGGATTCCGAGGCTCGGCGCGCCGCAATCGACCGATTGCGCGCGGAGCTCGCGACGTTGAGCACGCAGACCCAGGAGCTCGCGGCGTCGCAGGAGCCGGCCGAGGATGGCACGAGCCTGCGTTCGTTCCAGGGCGAGGGTAACCGGCAGTATCTGACGGGCCTCCGGATGGGCGGCAACAACGTCGCGATTCTCGTCGACACGTCCACGAGCATGCTGGATCGCACGCTCGTGAACATCATCCGCCGCCGCAACATGACGCCCGATCAAAAGCGGCGCGCGCCGAAGTGGCAGCAGGTCGTGAACACGGTCGACTGGCTCTCGACGCAGATCCCGGCCGGCACGAATGTTCAGATCATCGGCTTCAACGAAACAGCGACGTGGCTGATTCCGGGCTCGGAAGGCAAATGGGTCACGGTCACCGACGGCAGCGAGTTCGACACTCCGGTCGACACGCTGCGTGCGAGCTACCCGCAAGGCGGGACGAGCCTGCACGCGGCGTTCAACGCGCTGAAAGGCCTCGACCCCAAGCCCGACAACCTCTACTTGCTCACCGACGGCCTGCCGACGATGGGGGACGTGATTCCGACGCGGCAGGGCGTCACCGCTCGCGAGCGGCTGGATCACTTCCAGCGCGCCGTGCGCCAGGCGCCGATCGGCGTGCCGATCAACGTGATCCTGTTTGCGATGGAAGGCGATCCCGCAGCCGCGCCGGCGTACTGGCTGCTGGCGCTGCGCACGGGCGGCTCGCTGCTGGCGCCGTCGGAGGACTGGCCATGAGAAAGCGACGTCGCGAGTTCGAGGTCTTCAGCATGTCGTTTCTCGACGCGATCTGCTGCGGGTTCGGCGCCATCATCCTTCTGATGATCGTGTCGCGCACGAGCGAGCCCGACAGGCTCGAGGAAACCGAGCGAGATCTCTCGGGGCTGATCGCACAGTACGAGAAGGAGCTGAACGAGATCGTCGGCGAGACCGAGCGCGTGCAACGCCAGGAGGCCACGACCTCGAGCGACCTGCGAACCGACCGCCGCACCATCGAAGAGATGCAGACCCAGCTCCAGCGCATTCGCGACCAGCTTCTAGCTAGCGAAGATCCGACGTTGGCTGCCCAGCAGAATGAGCTCGCGTCCGCGAAGCAGAGCCTGACGGACGAGATGGAGCGGTTGCTCGCCGACTATCGCCCGCCGATCGGCGAATACAAGGTCGGCGGCATTCCCGTCGACAGCGAGTACATCATCTTCCTGATCGACACGTCGGGCAGCATGCAGCAGTACATGTGGGACCGAGTGCAGCAACAAATGCGCGAGACGCTCGAGGTCTACCCCACGGTCAAGGGCATCCAAGTCATGAACGACGAGGGCGAGTACATGTTCAAGAGCTATCGGGACGAGTGGATCCCCGATACGCCGAGCCGCCGGGAGGTCATTATCGAGACCTTGAAGAACTGGGCTCCGTTCTCGAACTCGAATCCGCGCGAAGGCATTCTCGCGGCCATCGATCGGTTCGCCGACCCCAACAAGAAGATTTCGCTCTACGTCTACAGCGACGACTTTCTGCAGGGCTCGATCAATCCCGTCGTCCGCGAGATCGATCGACGCAATCAGGCCGACGCGTCCGGAAAACGCCGCGTGCGCATCCATGCCGTGGCGTTCCCGGCGATCTATTCCGCGGTCGGTGAGCTCTATACGGCCGCGGACTTCGCGACGCTGATGCGGATCATCTGTCAACGCAACGGCGGCACGTTCGTCGCACTGCCGCTGTTGAATCGGCGCTGAGTCATTTTCTTTCTTGGAGGCTGTCTGAATGGCGGGTAATTCAAGCTATGTGCGTGACCGAGTCGGCAAGCTCGTCGTGCTCGTAGTCATCGCGGTAGTCGTCCAGATTTTTTACACCGCGTACGTTCGGCCGACGGCCGAGGAATGGCTCGCGGAGCAGCGCCAAATCGCCGCGACCACGCCGGGTTACACGCCCGCGCGTTCGCTCGTGGTTATCATCCAAGACCCCGAGCAGGAGATGACGATCATCGTTTCGATCTGGGCCATGCTCCTGACGTTCCTGCGCTTCCGCGAGATCAACGCACAGCGCGACCTCCTGACGGCCGGATACCTGAACAAGGAGGTCGGCACCGTGATCTTGCCGAGCGACGCTCGCGAGTACCTGCGCACGTTCGAGCAGCTGCCGCCCGCGCAGCGCGACTCCGTTTTGCCGCGCGTGTTGGCCGCGGCCTTGAAGCGCTTCGGCGCCACCGGCAACGTGCAGGATGCATCGCAAGCCGTGCACAACGTCGCCGAGAGCGAGAACAGTCGGCTCGATTCCGAGCTCGCGATTCTCAGGTTCAGCGTGTGGGTCACGCCCGCGCTCGGGTTCGTCGGTACCGTGCGCGGTATCGGTCTCGCGTTGCAAGGCGCGGAGCTCGCGGTGCAGGGCGACACGTCGGCCGTCACCGGCGGCCTCGGTATCTCGTTCAATTCCACGTTGGTCGCGTTGTCCTTGAGCATCGTGCTCATGTACATGCTGCACGAGATTCAGCTCGCGCAGGAGCGTCTCGTGCTCGACGTCGAGAACTACGCCGAGGAAGAGCTGATCAGCAAGCTCCATAACGACTGACGCGTCCTTGCCCGCTTCGACGGGGCGCCATAATTCGTCATTGGTGCGGCAGTGCGCTGCCGCAATTCGCCACGCGGTCGCCAGCCGCGTTCGCTTCAATAGCGCCGTGTCCACCACTTGCGCTTGAGGAGCGAACCATGAACAAGAGAGTCATCGCAGTTTTGGTCGGGAGCTTGCTCGCGACGTCGAGCTACGCCGGCCCGAAGAATCGTGCCCCGAAGGAAGAAGCGATCGGCGTCGGCAGCGGCGTTGCGATCGGCGCGTTGGCCGGCGGACCCGTCGGCGCGATCATCGGCGCCGCATTCGGCGGCTGGCTCGGCGATCGTTTCCATCAGGAGCGCGGCGCGCGGCGCACGGCCGACGAGCGCGCCGCCGCGGCCAGCGAGCACGCCGGCTCGCTCGAGCAGTTGCTGACGGCGAGCGAGCATGCCGTCGCCGAGAAAGACGCGCAGCTATACAGCGAGCGCGCCCTGCACCGCCGCAACCTCGAGGAGGCTCTGTCCGTCGAGGTCTTCTTCCGGACCGAGGACAGCGGCATCGGCGGCGACACCGAGGAGCGGCTCGCGAAGCTAGCCGCGCTGATCGGCCCCATGGACGGCGCGACGATCCGCCTCGAGGGCCATGCCGATGCGCGTGGCACCGAGTCGTTCAACACGACGTTGTCGACGACGCGGGCCGAGGCCGTGCGCGATGCGCTCGTTCGCGGCGGTATGCCGGCCGATCGCGTGATCGTGATGGCAGCTGGCGAAGCCGGCTCCGTGGCGCCCGAGCAGGATGCCGACGGAATGGCGCTCGAGCGGCGAGTCGCGCTCGACGTCGTCGACCTCGACGGCGAGAGCCGTGTGGCCGACGTCGTGATCGACTGAAACGTGTCCCCCCGAGTGGCCGGGAGTTGCCGCCGTGGAGCGAGGCGGTAGCTCCCGGCCACACCCCGTTCCGGCGATCAAGACAGCAATGGCGCGACGAGCGGCGCGAGCGGAGTGAACACCCCGCGCGGTAATGGCTGCACCGGAATCGGGTCGAGGAAACGCGCGAGCGCGGCGACCGTTTCCTCGAGCGGCACCGGTTGTTGCGGGGATTCGCTGACGATTACGCCCGCGAGCCGCATCGCACGCGAACGCAGCGCCGCAGCTGCGGTGAGGCTGTGGCTGAATGTTCCGAGATAGCTGCCGACGACGAGCAACACCGGGGCTTCGAGCGCCGCGATCCAATCGAGAACCGTGTGCTTCGAATCGAGCGGGACCATGACGCCGCCAATGCCCTCGATCAGCGTGACGTCGGCGCCGGTCGGTGCACGGCAGGCACTCAACAGCGCGGGCCAAGAGATCGTGCGGCGCTCGCGTGCCGCGGCCATGTCGGGCGACAGCGGGGCCGCGAAGCGAAACGGGCTCACGATGTCGAGGGTTGCGGGCGTGACGTCGAGGTGCTGTGCGCGCAGCAACAGGCCGCTGTCGCTCGAGTCCGCGGCCGCGGCATCGAAGCCCGATGCGACCGGTTTCAGCGCACGTACACGCTTGCCGAGCGACTTGAGCTCCGCGATCAGCTGCAGCGTGACGAACGTCTTGCCGATGTCCGTGCCCGATGACGTGACGAAGATCGTCGTCATCGCGCGGCGACGAACGGCCGCACCGCTGCGGCCAAGGCGCCAACCTGCTCGGCCGTGTGGTCGGCCGAGAACGTCACGCGCAGGCGCGACGTGCCCGCCGGCACGGTCGGCGGCCGGATCGCCGCGACCAAAAATCCGGCAGCCCGCAGAGCGTCGGCGGCCGCGAGCGCCGCTGCAGCGCCGCCTTGAACGAGCGAAACGATCGGGCTCATCGCGGCAGGTAGGCCCAGCGCAGACGTGAATTGCCGCGCGAGCGTGAGAGGCCGGCACACGAGGTCCTTGTCGGCCGCGATCAGATCGAGCGCGCGGCTCGCGGCGGCGACGACGCCGGGAGGCAGCCCGGTCGAATAGACGAAGCTGCGAGCGCGATTGCGGACGAGCTCGGCGACCGCGCGGCTCGCGCACAGATAACCGCCGTAGCTGCCGACCGCCTTCGACAGCGTGCCCATCTGCAACGGCACCACGACCGGCGGCGTGGTCACGAAGCTCGAGCCGCGGCCGTCGCCGACCACGCCGAGGCCGTGCGCGTCGTCGGTCATCAGCCACGCGTCATGCTCTTCGGTCAGCGTTGCGAGCTCGAGCAACGGAGCGAGGTCGCCTTCCATGCTGAACACGCCGTCCGTGAGCACGAGGCAATGACGGTGCTGCGGGCGCTCGCGCGCAGCAGCTCGGACAGGTGCGCCGTGTCGTTGTGCTTGAACTCGAGCACGCGGCTGCCACTCAAATCCGCGCCCGCGAGCAAGCAGCTGTGACAGAGCTCGTCCATGAGAATCAGATCGGAGCGACCGACCAACGCCGGGATCACGCCGATGTTCGTCAGGTAGCCGCTGCCGAAGACGACGGCATCCTCGGTGCCCTTGAGCGCCGCGAGCTTGCGCTCGAGCTCGGCGTACAGCGGATGGTTACCGTTCACGAGCCGTGCCGATCCCGCACCCGCACCGTAGCGGCGCGTCGCGTCGATCGCCGCGGCGACGACGTCGGCGGTGATGCGAGAGACCGAGGTAGTCGTTGCACGAGAACGAGACGAGCTCGGCGCCGGCGCGCGTGGCGCGCACGGCATCGGTGCGATCCGTGACTGCCAGTCGCCGCCGCAACTGCCGGCGCTCGAGCGCCTCGAGCTTGTCGAGCGCGACATCGTCGAGCGAGCGGGGTCCGTCGCTGGTGGTCAGTGGGTCGGTCAAGGTCGTGCCGGTCGGTGGGGCATGGCCGCATTCTCACCGACACGCTGCGCGCTTCCAAGGCACGTCAGCCCCGGCGCCGCGCTGGCCTACTTCCCGACGCCGCAAGCGTTTGCGCGGCCTTGTGGTTAGAATCCGGCGTGCACCGATAGCCGGGGGTCGACACATGTCCTTCTGGGGAGAGTTCCGACGACGCAATGTCGTCAAGGTGGGCGCGGCCTACGGCATCGTCGCGTGGTTGCTGACTCAGGTGGTCGCCACCGTATTCCCGGCGTTGCACCTACCCGAGTGGACCAGCTCGTTCGTGATTGTGCTGCTGTTGCTCGGGTTGCCGCTGGCGCTCGTGCTCGCCTGGGTCTTCGAGGTTACACCCGACGGCATCAAACGCACGGATGAAGTGCCGAAGGAGCATTCGCCACCTCACGGGGCAGAAGCTCAACTACATCGTGACGGGCTTGCTCGTCGTGGCGGTCGTCGTGATGGCGGCCGACAACTACCTGTTCATGGGCCCGTCGGATAACGCCGCCGAGGCTGCGCCGGCTCCGGTCACGACGGCGCCTGCGCCGGTTCCCGCGCCCCAGCCGCGCGAGGTGCTGCCGAACTCGGTGGCGGTGTTGCCGCTCGACAACCTGAGCCCGAACGAGAGCGACGCGTACTTCGCGGCCGGCATTCACGAGGAAATACTCAACTACCTCGTCAAGCTCAAGTCGCTGAACGTGATTGCGCGCACCTCGATGGTTCGCTACGCGAACACCGACAAATCGATCAAGACAATCGCGGAAGAGCTCAACGTCAAGACCGTGATGGAAGGCAGCGTGCGCTATGCGAACGATCGCGTGCGCGTGACGATGCAGCTGATCGACCCCGCGACGGGCACGCACCTGTGGTCGGAAGCCTACGAGCGCGACTTCGAGGACATCTTCGCGATTCAGGCCGACATCGCGATGAACGTGGCGAACGCGCTGAACGCGACGTTCACGCCCGAGGAGCAGCGGCAGATCGAGCGGGTACCGAACACTTCCCCGGAGACCTACGCGCTGTTCCTTCAGTACCTCGACCTCGCGGGCACCGGCAACCAATCCCCGCGCATGCTCGCGATGCTCGATCAAATGATCGCGACGAACCCGCAATTCGCGCTGCCGTATGGATTGAAGGCGACCACGTACGCCAATCTGCTGATCAACACGACCTTCGGGGCTGCCGGCGATCGCGCACAAACCGAGGCGCTCGCCCGCACGAATGCCGAGCGCGCGCTGGAGCTCGACCCGACGACGCCGGGCGGCTTGTCGGCGGTGGCGATCATCGACGTCTTCACCTGGCGTTGGGCCGAGGCCCGGCAACAGTACGAGCGCGCTCTTCGGAGTGGGCGTGTGGGTGCGTACTCTTCTTGGTTCAGCGCTTGGAGCGGCCGTGAAGCAGAGGCCGTTGTTGGCGCTGAACGCGGCGTGGCCCTGAGCCCCCTAGTATGGGATTCTCATTGGGGGCTTGGCATCGTTCGATCGTACGCGGGCGACTACGATGCCGCCGTTGGTGATTTCCGGCGCGGTATCGAGCTTGCACCCGCGCTATCGCTGCAGCACAGCTGGCTCGCGATGGCCGAGATCGGCCGCGGCAACCTGGACGAGGCATCCCGGGCGCTCGAGGACGCCGAGCAGCTGCTCGGCAACAACCGCTCGATCATCAGCCTCGTGGACATTCTTTACGGCTACGGCCGGGTGGGTCGCCGCGCCGACGCCGAGCGGTTGTTCGCGGAGATCCAGTCGCTGACGGCGGGCCAGGACATCGGTGCCGGCGGCTGGGCGCTCGCGTATCTCGGCATCGGCGATCAAGCGCGAGCGCTCGAGCAGTTGCGCCTGGGCGCAGAGCGCGCGCGCGACAAGGTGCTCGATCAGGGCTTCTTCAGCCTGATGAACATTCGCATGAACTACACGCGGGGACCCGGTGCTCGAGCAGCCCGAGTTCGCCGCCGTGCGTGCGCGAGCTGACCGGCGACTAGGTCAAGCGCGTCATCGATCGACCGACGCCGTTACGACGGTGTCAGACAAGGCACGACCTGGCGTCCGTGCCGTCGGTAGACGCGGAAGTCATCATCCGTCGTTAGCACCATCGGTGCGGCGAACGTCTCGCTCATGCGCACGAGGCAGACGTCCGCGAGACTGGTTGGCCGATCCGCGTATTTCGTGAGTAGCTTGAGCACCGGCTCCAGGTTGTCACCGAGATCGAAGGCCAGCACGACCGCGCCGCGTTCGAGCAGTGCCCGCAGCGCTGGGGCGCCGCTCGCGCCGAGGAGGTGAAGTGCTTCCGACAGCACCGCTTCGCACGTTTTCCATGGTGGCGGAAATCGCGCGGCAGCGGCTACCGCCCACCGATGATGGGTGTCCGGACGCTTGAGGAGCGCAACGAGGAAGCCGGTATCAACGAGGACGTTTTCGTCCATAACCGGTGCTCTTGAGATAGTGCTTCACGCGGGCGCTCAAGTCCTTCGGTGGTCCATCAACGGACCCGATCAGGTCTGCGATGCTGTCGAGTAGCGCCGAATGCGGTTGACCGCGTCTCGGACCGGCTTGCAGGCGCTCGCGCACGATGTCGGACTTCGACACCTTGCGCTTACGGGATTCAGCGTCGATTTCGGCCACGACGGACTCCGGCAACCGCACGGTCAGGGTTTTCATGCGGGCACTGTATTACGCACCTGCCACTGCTCGCAAGACAACACGAGAATCTGGGCAGATCGCAGTGGAATCGTGCTCGGCCGCTCAGGCCGCTTGCGTCTCGACCTTGGCTGCCGCCGGCGGCGGCGGGTCGAACGCCGCCGCGAGCGCGTCGTCGATGTTCTCGAGCCACACGAACTTGAGCTGCTTGCGCGCCGACTCCGGGATCTCCTCGAGGTCCTTCTCGTTGCGCTTCGGCAGCAGCACCGTGTCGATGCCGGCGCGCAGCGCGGCCAGAGTCTTCTCCTTGACGCCGCCGATCGGCAGCACGAGCCCGCGCAGACTGATCTCGCCCGTCATCGCGATGTCGTTGCGCACGGTCCGGCCCGACAGCAACGATGCGACCGCGAGGAACATCGCCACGCCGGCGCTCGGCCCGTCCTTCGGGATCGCGCCGGCCGGCAGGTGGATGTGCAGGTCGTTGGTCTCGAGCACGGAGCGCTGCACGCCGAGCTTGTCGATTCGCATCTTCGCGAGGCTCACGGCGGCTTGGGCGCTCTCCTTCATTACCTCGCCGAGCTGGCCGGTCAGGATCAGCTGCCCCTTACCCGGCACCAGAGTCGCCTCGATGAACAGGATGTCGCCGCCGACCGGCGTCCAGGCGAGGCCCGTGGCCACACCCGGCACGCTCGTGCGCAACTTCACCTCGTTCTCGAAGTGGCGCGCCCCGAGAATCGCGGGCACGTCGGCTGCGTCGATGACGACGCGCTCCGCCGTGCCTTCCGCGATGCGCATGGCCGCGTGGCGCAGCAGCGCGCCGATCTCGCGCTCGAGATTGCGCACGCCCGCCTCGCGCGTATAGCCGTCGATCACGGCGCGTCAGCGCCGCCTCGGTGATCGTCGCCTGCTCGGCCGACAGGCCGTTGGCCTTGTGCTGCCGCTGCACGAGGTAGCGAGTCGCGATCGCGAGCTTCTCGTCCTGCGTGTACCCCGGCAGCTCGATGATCTCCATGCGGTCCCGTAAGCGGCCCCGGAATCGTGCTCGAGCACGTTCGCGGTCGCCACGAACAGCACCTTGCTCAGGTCGAACGGCACGTCGAGATAATGGTCGGCGAAGGTCGAGTTCTGCTCGGGGTCGAGCACCTCGAGCAACGCGGCCGACGGATCGCCGTGAAAGCCCACGCCGAGCTTGTCCATCTCGTCGAGCATGAACACGGGATTGCGAGTGCCGGCCTTGCGCATGCGCTGCATGATCGTGCCCGGCAACGAGCCGATGTACGTGCGACGGTGGCCGCGGATCTCGGCCTCGTCGTGCACGCCGCCCAAGCTCGCACGCACGAACTTCAGGTTCAGCGCGCGAGCGATGCTCTGGCCGAGCGAGGTCTTGCCGACGCCGGGCGGGCCGACGAAGCACAGAATCGGGCTGCGGCCCGCCGCGTTCAGCTTGCGCACGGCGAGATACTCGAGAATCCGGCGCTTGACCTTGGTGAGGCCGTAGTGATCGGCGTCCAAGATCTCGCGTGCCTTCGCGATGTCGATCGATTCCGAGTCGAGCTTGGACCAGGGCAGCGCGACGAGCCAATCGAGGTACGTCCGCACCATCGAGTGCTCCATCGACGAATCCGGCATGCTCTCGAGCCGGTGCAGCTCCTTGGTCGCCTGCTTCTCGACCTCCTCGGGCATCTTCGCGTCGGCGATCGCCTTCCGCAGCTCGTCGAGCTCCGGTCTGCGTCTCGTCCTCGCCGAGCTCCTTCTTGATCGTCTTCATCTGCTCGCGCAGCACATATTCGCGCTGGCGCTCGTCGAGCTTGCCTTGCGTCTGCTCGCCGATCTCGCGCGAGAGCTTCAATACTTCGATGCGGTGCGTCAGAAGCTCGATCACGCGGTCGAGCCGGTCGCGGATCCGCAACGTTTCGAGGACCGTCTGCTTCTCGGACGGCTTCAGGTCGATCAGCCCCGCGACCATGTCGGCGAGCGCGCCCGGCGAGTCCATGTTGTGCAGCGCCGGCGCGAGCTCGGGGGGGACCTGCGGCAGGAGCTCGATCGCCTCGATGGCCTTTTGCTTCAACAGCGTTGCGCGGGCCTCGACGTTCGCGTCCGTCGATATGGTGTCGGGAATCAGGTCGAAGCGCGCGGCGAGGAACGGCAAGCCGTGCAGATAGTCGAGCGTGCGGAAACGCTGCTCACCCTGGCAGATCAGGTGATGAACGCCGTTCGGCGCCTTGATGTAGCGCACGACCGTGACAGTGGTGCCGATCCGGTGCAGATCGTCGGGGCCGGGCGCGTCGACGCTCGGCTCCTTCTGCAGCACCAGGCCGAGCTTGTAACCGTGCTGCACCGCTTCCTGCGCGGCCCGCATCGAGAACTCGCGCGTCAACGCGACCTGGGTGACCGCGCCCGGGAACATCACGACGTTGCGGACCGGGACGATCAACAGGACGTCCGCGGGTAGGGTCACGGGACCCTGGTCCTGGCTGACTTGCGGAAGCTGGTCCTGGTCGTACATAGGGGCCCTCGACGGCTAGTGGCTGGGTAGGCTATCTGAGGCCGCACCCCGCGCCGTTCAAGGCACGGAGTTGTCGAGAGCATGGCTGTGCCAGAGCTAACGGGCTGTCAGCGTCGCGGCAATCTTCGCGTAGGAGATCGAGCGCTCGGTATCGACTTCGACGACGGACCGGCGTTCGGACGCGGTCGAGCGGGTCGCGCTCGCGCAGTTGCGCCTCGAGCACGGCCAGCGTGGCTTCCGAGGCGTCGCGGCCACCGCGGCCGCGAGCCACGATCCGGCGCCTGAGCTCCGCGTCGCTCGCCGTGCAGTCGAGGATCGCGAACCGCGCGCCGTTTGCGGCCGCGATGTCGCGAAACGCCCGTCGATCGGCGCGCCGCAGGAACGTCGCGTCGACGATCGCGCTGTGCCCGTGCCGCAACAATCGATCCGCGATCGAGCCCAATGTCGCGTAGGTGCGGTCGTGCTCTTTCTGGCCATAAAGGCCGCGGCCCACGGCCGAGCCCGTTCGCGCGAGCGCGGCGACGCCGTGCAGGCGCTTGCGCTCGAGATCCGACCGAATCCGTAACGAGGGCAGGCGCCAAACCAGCTCGTCCGTGACGTGCGTCTTGCCGCTGCCCGAAAGCCCGTGCGTGATCAAGAGCAGTGGGCGGCGCACCTTCGTCAGCTCGAGCGCGGTGCGAAGATACGGATCGCGGCCCGCTTCGGGGCCGGCGTTTTGCTTGCGCTTGATCGCGTTGACTTTCGCCCTGACCAAGGCGCGATAGACGAGATAGAAGCGCAGCACGTCGACGCTCGTGTAATCGCCGTCGATCTCGAGATAGCGGTTCAGGAATGCGAACGCGAGATCCGTTCTGCGATGCGCGATCAGATCCATCGCCAGGAACCCGGCCTCGCTGATCACGTCGATCTCGCGCAGCCTCGCGTCGAACTCGAGCGCATCGAACGCGACGATCGTGTCGTCGCGCAGCAGCAAATTCTCGAGGTGCAGGTCGCCATGGCATTCGCGGTGAGCGCCCGCAACTACGCGCCGCCCGAAAGCTCCGGCCAGGCGTGTGCACTCGCGCTGCGTCCAGGCTCGGAGCTTCTGCAGCTCGCGTTTCCGGCCGCGCCGGAGCTCGGTCCCGAGATCCTCGACGTTGCGGAGCGCGCTCTCGGCCGCGATGCCCGCGATGGCGCTGCCGCGGATCGGCGCAAGCTTGCGATGAAAGTCCGCGAGACGCTCCGCGAACGCCGCGATCGCGGCGCGTGACACGGAATCGGCTCGGAGTTGCCGGTCGAGCCGCGCGTCCGCATCGAACTCGCGCATCTTGACCGCATACTCGAACGCCGGCTTCTTCCCGATGCGCGGCGACTTCGCGGACCCGCCGATCGGCACGACGTCGAGATACAGCTCCGGCGCCAGGCGTCGGTTCAGGCGCAGCTCCTCGACGCAGAAATGCCGGCGGCGTTTCAGCGTGCTGAAATCGAGGAACGGCAGCTTCAGCGGCTTCTTGACCTTGTACGCGTAGCGTCCGGTCAGGAACACCCACGAGATGTGGGTCTCTACGACGTCAACCGTCTTGACGGCGCTACCGTAGCACCGCGGATCGGCGAGCGCGGTGACGAGCGCGGGCTTGGCGGGGCGACGCGATCCAGGTGCGCGCCTGCCCGCCACGCCGCTTCTAGCCCGGCTCGCCGCCGAGCAGAGCGAGCAGCTCGGCAGTCTTCGCCTGCATCAGCGCGTCGTTGTTCCGGCTCTCGACATTCAAGCGCAGCAACGGCTCGGTGTTCGATGACCGCAAATTGAAGCGCCAATCGGCGAACTCGACGCTGAGCCCGTCCGTGCGGTCGACCGAGACGGCCTTCGGAACATAGGCGGTCTCGACGCGCGCAATCACGGCGGCCGCGTCGCTGACCTTGCGATTGATCTCGCCGCTCGCGGGAAACGCGCGCATCCGCTCGCCGACGAGCGCGGACAGCGAGGCGCCGCGCCGGCTCATGATCTCCGTGATCAGCAGCCACGGAATCATGCCGCTGTCCGCGTACGAAAATTGACGGAAGTAGTGATGCGCGCTCATCTCGCCGCCGTAGATGGCATCGACTTCGCGCATGCGCTGCTTGATGAAGGCATGGCCGGACTTGCTCTGCACGGTCTTGCCGCCGCCGCTCGCGACGAGGTCCAGCGTGTTCCACGTGAGGCGCGGATCGTGGACGATGCGTTCGCCGCGCGACTTGGCAAGGAACGTTTGCGCGAGCAAGCCCGACGATGTAGTAGCCCTCGATGAACTGGCCGAGCTCGTCGAAGAAGAAGCAGCGATCGTAATCGCCGTCCCAGGCGATCCCTAGAGCCGCGCGCTCGGCGCGCAAGCGATCGATCGTGACGCCGCGGTTCTCGATGATCATCGGGTTCGGCACGCCGTTCGGGAAGCTACCGTCCGGCTCGTGAAACACCTTCACGAACTTGAAAGGCAGGTGTGGCTCGAGCAGATCCACGATCGGGCCGGCGCCGCCGTTGCCGGCATTCACGACGATCTTGAGCGGCGCCAGCGCCTTCAGGTCGACGTACGACAACAGGTGCTCGATGTACTGCGGCTTGACGTCGACGCTCCTGACCTTGCCGGGTGCAGAGGTCGGCGGCCCGAAGTCGTTGCGCTCGGCGAGCGCCCGGATGTCCACGAGCCCTGTGTCGGCGCTGATCGGCCGCGCCCCCTCGCGGACCATCTTCATGCCGTTGTAGTTCGGGGGATTGTGGCTCGCCGTCACCATGATGCCGCCATCGAGCTTCCGGCTGAACGTCGCGAAGTAGGCGAGCTCGGTGCCGCCGATGCCGATGTCGAGGACATCGACGCCGGAGTCCGTGAGGCCTCGCGTCAACGCGGCCGTCAGCGCCGGGCTCGAAGCGCGAATGTCGCGTCCGACTGCGACCGTGCGCGGTTTCACGAAGGCCGCGTAGCCACGGCCGATCCGATACGCGATGTCCTCATCGAGATCCTCCGGGACTCGACCGCGAACGTCGTAAGCCTTGAAACACGTGATCTTTTTCATCGTTGACCTGCTCGAGGACCGTGGACTTTGTGCGTGGGCGAACTGTGCAATGATGCCAGCTTACTGTTTCTCGGGCCCGCAGACCTTGAACCATCTCTGGTTGCCGTATCGGCAGATGCAGACCGCGCCGCCGCCGCACGTCGTCGAGCGTACCGACGGCGTCCGGCTCCATCTTGCCGACGGGCGCGTGCTGATCGACGGCGTTGCGTCTTGGTGGACCGCGTGCCACGGCTACAACCACCCGCACATCCGGGCCGCGGTGGCGGCTCAGCTCGAGCGCATGCCGCACGTGATGCTCGGAGGCCTCGCGCACGCGCCCGCCACGACGCTCGCGGCGCGCCTCGCCGCGTTGTTGCCGGGCGACCTCGACCACGTGTTTTTCTCGGAGTCGGGCTCCGTCGCCGTCGAGATCGCGATGAAGATCGCGCTCCAGTACCGATTCAATCGCGGCGAACGAGAGCGGACGCGCTTCGTGAGCTTCCGCCACGGCTATCACGGCGACACGTTCGCCGCGATGTCGGTTTGCGATCCCGAGGAGGGGATGCACGGCCTGTTCGGAGCCGTGCTGCCGCGGCAGCTGGTGGCGCCGTTGCCGGAGGGCCCGGAGCTCGCGCGTGAGCTCGAACGAATCATCGCTGCGCACGCCGGCGAGCTCACGGCCGTGATCGTCGAGCCGCTGGTTCAGGCGGCCGGGGGTATGAAGTTCCACTCCGCGGAGACGCTCGCGGCAATCGCCGCCACTGCGCGGCGCTTCGATTTGCTATTGATCCTCGACGAGATCGCGACGGGTTTCGGCCGCACCGGCACCCTGTTCGCGTGCGAACAGGCCGGCATCACGCCGGACATCGTCACACTGTCGAAGGCGCTGACCGGCGGCACGTTGCCGCTCGCGGCCACGATCGCGCGCACCGCGGTCTACGACACGTTCCTGTCGGACGTTCCGTCGCGCGCGCTGATGCACGGCCCGACTTTCTCCGGCAATCCGCTTGCGTGCGCGGCCGCGAATGCATCGTTGGATTTGTTCGCGACCGAGCCGCGACTTCCGCAGGTCGCCGCGATCGAGGCACAGCTTCGCGAAGGGCTCGCCGACTGCGCGGGCCTCGCAGGCGTCCGCGACGTGCGAGTGAAAGGCGCGATCGGCGTCGTGCAGCTTAGGAGTGCGCCGAACCTCGAGGCGCTGCGCACCCGGTTCGTGAGCCACGGTGTGTGGATCAGGCCGTTCGGCGACGTCGTGTATCTGATGCCGCCGCTCGTGATCGGCGAAACGGACTTGGAGGCGCTCGTGCGCGCCATTCACGGTGTGTTGAACGAGGCCGCGAGAGCCGGGGAGTTGTAGCCCGAAACCTCAGCGCTCTTGATTCGGGCTCTGCAGCGCGTTGAAGCGCGTGCCGTCCGGAAGAATGATCGCCTTCAAGAACCACGCGTCGGGATTGTCGCGGCGCGGTGCGCCGATCGCCGTTATCTCTTGGCCCACGGGGATCATTTCCGGGCGTAGCCCCAACCGCGCGAGCATGTTCGCTGGCGCGCCTTCGACGAACTCGATCGTTTTCTTCGCTCCGTCGTCTTCGGTGACCGTCAGCGTCATCGCCATGTGCGGATTTCGCAATTTCACGGTGTCGATCACTCCGTGGAATTCGACGTTCTGCGCCATGTCGTAGATCGCGAACGAGTGATGCGCCGCCGCCGGCGCCGAACCGACCGCGATCGCCGCCCCGAAAAAAATGGATGCCAGTGGTCTCATACAGTGCAACCTCAGAACATTTCCGATTTGTCCGGTGTCGGCGCGTTGCCGAGCGACTCGTATCGATTCGGTATGAAATCGCCCGTGATCATCTCACGGTACGAGAGACCCGGGCCGACCATCGGATACACGCCCGCCGTCGGATCGATGATGACCTCGAGAAATGCCGGGCCACGCGTATTCAGGAACTCGTCCACGACGCGGGGCACCTCGTGCTTGGCGTCGACTCGTTTCGCGAACGCAAAGCCGTCGGCCTGCGCGGTCTTGACGAAGTCCTTCTTCCGCAACGACTTGTCGCTGGCGGATAGGCGGCCTTTGAAGAACAGCCGTTGCCACTGCATGACCATTCCGTCGCCGAAGTTGTTCAGCACCACGATCTTGATCGGCAAGTCGTAGGTGGTGACGGTCTCGAGCTCGCCCAAGTTCATGCGAATGCTGGCGTCGCCGTCCACGTCGATGACGAGCTTCTTGGGATTCGCGATCTGGGCGCCGATCGCGGCCGGCAGCCCGAAGCCCATCGTGCCCATGCTCCCGGACGTGAGCCAGAGACGCGGCTCGCGGAAGTCGCAATACTGCGCGGCCCACATCTGGTGCTGACCCACGCCGCTCGAGATGATCGCTTCGCCTTGCGTGATGCGATTCATCGTCTCCATCACGTATTGCGGCTGAACGAGCGGGCTTTCACGGTCGTAGTTCAAGCCATACGTGGCCTTCAACGCCGCGACTTCCTCGTGCCATTTATCGAAGTCGCCTGCGAACCCCGTGCGCCGAGCGTGCGCGACGAGCGTGTCGAGCGCAGCCTGCAGCAAGCCGACGTGGTACCAATCGGCCTTCTTGACCTTGTGGATCTCCGACGGGTCGATGTCGAAGTGCAGAATGCGTTTCGCCTTCGGCGCGAACTTGGCGGGCACTCCGGCCACCCGATCGTCGAACCGCGCGCCGATCGCGATCAAGAGATCGCAGTCGTCGACGGCGTAGTTTGCGCTCGCGGTGCCGTGCATGCCGAGCATGTGCAGCGACGACGCATGCTTCGTGTCGAATCCGCCGAGCCCCATCAGCGTGCTCGCGACCGGAATCTTCAAGGCGTTCGCGAACGCGCGCAGCTGTGCGCTCGCGTTCGCATTGATCACG
Organism: uncultured Gammaproteobacteria bacterium; assembly: GCA_963741255.1. Taxonomy (GTDB): domain Bacteria; phylum Pseudomonadota; class Gammaproteobacteria; order Steroidobacterales; family Rariloculaceae; genus FEN-1219. Next base: position 38,746 of record CAVUHM010000013.1, read on the forward strand.
CCGCCGCCGGCGTAGATGAGCGGACGCCGACTTTCCGACAACAGCGAGAAGAACCGCTGACAGCTCGAGTCCGAGAGCAGGTTGTTCTCGACGTCCGCGAGGCGTTGGCGGTAGCCGGGCATGGGTAGCTGGTTCTCGCCGAGGAACGTGCCTTGCCAGTTCTGGACGTCTTTCGGCACGTCGACGACGACCGGCCCGGGTCGGCCCGTGCGCGCGATCTCGAACGCCGTGCGCATCGTCGCTTCGAGACGAAGAGGATCCGTCACGAGGAACACGTGCTTCGCGACGGAGCCCATGATCGCGGTGACCGGGGCTTCCTGGAAGGCATCGCTGCCGATGGCGGCGGTCGGCACCTGGCCGCAAATCACGACGATCGGAATCGAGTCGGCCATGCAATCGCGGACCGGAGTCACGCAGTTCGTCGCGCCCGGGCCCGACGTGACCATGACGACGCCGACGCGGCCGCTCGCGCGCGCGTAGCCGGCTGCCATGAAGCCCGCGCCTTGCTCGTTCGCGGGCACGATCAACGGCATCGGCTCCACGCCGTTGCGGCTGTTCGCTTGGTTGTAACGGAACACGGCGTCGTAGGTGGGCAGGATCGCGCCGCCGCTGTAGCCGAAGATCGTGTCTACACCTTCATCCGCCAGCACCTGGATGATGATGTCGGCACCGCTCATCGTGGCACCGGCCAACGGATGAGAGCGCATGATTTTGGGCTGCGTGAGGGTATCCATGATCGATCGCCGAGGGCGGAAAACGGGCTGAAAGCCGCTGATTCATTGGAGTTTTGACGAAAAGGACGTGCATTGCAATAGCCAAGCCACTGCGCCAACATTGCACGCTTCGCGCGGCCGCGGAGCCGTATCCACCATGCGACATATCATTTCCATTCTCCTACAGAACGAGGCGGGCGCTCTTTCGCGCGTCGCGAATCTGTTTTCATCGCGCGGCTACAACATCGAGAGCTTGAACGTTGCACCGACCGCCGATGAGACCGTGTCGCGGTTGACGCTCGTGACGACGGGATCCGAGACCGTGATCGATCAGATCGAGAAACAGCTCGGCAAGCTCGTCGACGTCGTCGACATCGCGGACATGACGAGGTCCGACCATATCGAGCGCGAGCTCGCGTTGTTCAAAGTGCAGGTCGCCAATGGTGCGGTGGCCAAGCTCGACGGTGTGCTCGAGCAATCCGGTGCGCGGCTGTTGAGCGAAGCGCAAGGCCACTTCACGATCGAGCTCGTGGGTGGGAGCCAGGACGTCGATCGATTCTTGAAACGTTTGGCCACGGTCGCCGACCACGTCACGATCGTTCGCAGCGGCGCCGTGGCCGTGATGCGCAGCGCTGCTCCCGCCGGCCAGCGGAGCTAGCCAAGTCGATCGCGGACGGCGGGATCATGAACAGCGCAGCGCACGCGACCCACGCAGAGCGTCTGGCCAACGCTCGTAGAGTTGTCATCAAGATCGGCTCGGCGCTGTTCGTCGATCAGCAAACGGGTACGCTCGACCGCGCGTGGCTCGAAGGCGTCTGCGCAGACGTCGCCGACCTGCGGCGCGCCGGCAAGGATGTCGCGATCGTCTCGTCGGGCGCCGTTGCGCTCGGCCGGCGCGAGCTCAAGCTCGATCCGCGCCGCGCCCGTCTCGAAGAGAATCAGGCAGCCGCGGCCACGGGCCAGATCGTGCTGGCGCACGCCTATCAGGAGATTCTTCGCGGCTTCGGCGTCACGGCGGCGCAGGTGCTGCTCACGCTCGACGACAGCGAGCGGCGCGAGCGCTACTTGAACGCGAGCAGAACTTTGCTGACGTTGCTCGGTGTCGGCGCCGTGCCCGTCATCAACGAGAACGACACGGTCGCGACGCAGGAGCTGCGCTACGGCGACAACGATCGGCTCTCCGCGCGCGTCGCTCAGATGATCAGCGCGGAGTGTCTCGTGTTGCTGTCCGACGTCGACGGCCTGTACACGGCGGATCCGCGCCGCGACTCGAACGCGCGCTACGTCGATGAGGTTACCGAGCTCACGCGCGAGTATTTCGACATGGCGGGCGGTCCCGGCTCGGCCCACGGGTCGGGCGGAATGCGGACCAAGCTCGAGGCTGCCCGCATCGCCGTTGGCGCGGGTTGCCGGATGTGCATCGCGACTGGACGCGTCGTCAGGCCGATCAGCGTTCTGCTCGGCGGCGGCAAGGCGACATGGTTCCTGCCGAGCGCGACGCCGGGAGCTGCTCGGAAGCAGTGGATTGCCGGTACGCTGAAGCCGCGCGGTGCATTACGTGTGGACGCCGGCGCCGCGCGCGCGCTCGCGTCGGGGCGAAGCCTGCTGTCCGCCGGTGTGACGGCGGTCGACGGCCGGTTCGACCGCGGCGACGCTGTCAGCGTGGTCGCACCCGACGGGCACGAGATCGCACGAGGTTTGGTAGCCTACCCGGCAGACGAGGCCGCGAAGATCGCGGGTCGGCGCTCCGGCGAGATCGCGGAGATCTTGGGCTACGCGAGCCGCGATGAGATCATTCACCGCGACGACCTGGTCCTTCTCGGCGCGAAGCAGACATGAGCAGCGTGCAAGAAAATCTGTCCGACGCGTTGCGCGAACGCATGTTCGAGCTGGGCCGTGCCGCGCGCGCGGCTGCGGCCGTTCTGGCGCAGACGTCCGCGGCGACGAAGCGGCAAGTGCTCGAAGCTGCCGCGCGCGAGGTGCGCGCCGCGCGCGCCGACGTGCTCGCGGCCAACGCCGAGGATATCGCCGCAGCCAAGGCGATGAATCTGTCGAGCGCGCTGCTGGATCGGTTGGCGCTCGACGACAAACGGCTCGAAGCGACCGCGGCCGGCCTCGAGGCCGTCGCGCAGCTCGACGACCCTGTCGGCCAAGTCATCGGCGAATGGCAGCGGCCGAACGGCCTCAAGATCTCGCGCGTGCGAGTGCCTCTAGGCGTGATCGGCATCATCTATGAGAGCCGGCCGAACGTGACGGCCGACGCCGCGGCGCTGTGCTTGAAGAGCGGCAACGCGTCGATCTTGCGCGGCGGCTCGGAAAGCGCTCGGTCGAGCGCGGCGATCCATGCGTGCCTGCGCCGTGCGTTGGCGCAGCACGGTCTGCCGGAGACGGCCGTGCAGATGGTGCCGACCCAGGACCGCGCAGCGGTCGGAATCTTGTTGCGCGACATGGGCAACTTCGTCGACGTGATCGTGCCGCGCGGCGGCAAGGGTCTCGTCGCGCGCGTGCTTGAGGATGCGCGTGTGCCCGTGATGAGCCACCTCGAGGGCATCTGTCATACGTACATCCACGCGGCGGCAGACCTCGCGATGGCGCGGCGTGTCACGGTCAACGCGAAGATGCGGCGGACCGGAATCTGCGGCGCGACTGAAACGATCCTGATCGATCGCGCGTGTGCGGCGACACATCTGAAGCCGATCGTCGCGGACTTGATCGCGGCGGGCTGCGAGGTTCGCGGCGATGGAGCGACGCGTTCGAGCGACACGCGCGTTCGTGCCGCCGTCGACGCCGATTGGGGCAAAGAGTTCCTCGACGCGATCGTGGCGATCCGGGTTGTCGATGGCCTCGACGAGGCGCTGGCGCACATTCGACGTTACGGTTCTCAGCACACCGACGCGATCATCACGGACGACACCGCGGCCGCGGAGCGTTTTCTGACCGAGCTGGACAGTGCGATCGTGCTGCACAACGCGTCGACGCAGTTCGCCGACGGCGGCGAGTTCGGGATGGGTGCCGAGATCGGGATCGCGACGGGCAAGATTCACGCGCGCGGGCCGGTCGGCGCCGCCGAGCTCACGAGCTACAAATACATTGTGCGCGGCACCGGCCAGATTCGGCCGTAGTCGTCGTCAGTCGCTTGCGTTGCACGCGTCACACGGCCCGCGTATCGAGCCCGATCGCGGAGTGACGTCGATGTGAGAGGGCCCTTTCGGCACGCGCCGCCATGGACGCCCCTGTAGCCTACGTGGGCGCCGTCCTGGCGCCCACGCTGCCGAAAGGGCCCTCTCACATCGACGCCACTCGCGACGGGCTCGGTAGCGCGGGCCTGCGCTGCACCGATGCAGCGAGCGACAGCCGACGACGAATACGACGTGATCGTGATTGGGGCGGGCATCAACGGTGCTGCGATCGCTCGTGAGGCGGCGCTTTCTGGGTTCAAGGTGCTGATCGTTGATCGCGGCGACATCGGGTGCGGCACGAGCAGCGCCTCGTCGCGGTTGATTCATGGCGGGCTGCGGTATCTCGAGCATGCCGAGATCGGGCTGGTCTATGAGTCGTTGAATGAGCGCGAGCGGCTGCTGAAGCTTGCGCCGCATCTGGTCGAGCCGCTCGAGCTTTGCATCCCTATCTATCGCGGCGCGCGGCGCAAGCCCTGGCAAGTCCGTCTGGGTCTCGGGTTGTACGACCTCCTCGCGGTCGGCCAATCCGTGCCGAAGCGGCGAATGTTCGGCCGCGACGAGTTGCTCGCGCAGTTGCCGGGGTTGAATCCGAATGGCCTGGTCGGCGGCGCCAGCTACTACGACGCGCAGGTGCGGTTCCCCGAGCGGCTCGTGATCGAGAACGTGCGCGACGCCGTCGCTCACGGCACGGTCGTGAAGACGTACACGAAGGTCACTCGTGTCCGGGTGGACGCAGGGCGCGTCACGGGCGTCGATTGGCAAACCGCGGCTGGCGCCGGCGGCGCGCGGGCACGCCTCGTCGTGAACGCCGCCGGGCCGTGGGTCGACGAGGTGCTGGGACCGATTCAGCACACGCGGCTTGCTCGGCGGCACGAAGGGCAGCCACATCGTCGTGCCACGGTTTGCGGGGGCGCCGGACGTCGGCGTGTACGTCGAGGCCGGCGCGGACGCGCGGCCGTTTTTCATCCTGCCGTGGAACGGTCAGGTGTTGATTGGCACGACCGACGAGCGTTACGAAGGCGATCCCGGCGCGGCGGCGATCGACGCGGACGAGCGCGCGTATCTCGTTGCGGAAACCGAGCGTGTTTTTCCAGGCGCTGCCGGGCTCGCGACCCGCGTGCTGTACACGCACACCGGTGTGCGGCCGCTGCCATATCAACCGCGAGGTAAGGCCGGTGCGATCACGCGCCGACATCTGATTCGCCGCCATCGTGCGGCACGTGGCCTCGTGTCGATCGTCGGCGGCAAGCTCACGACGCATCGCGCGTTGGCCGAGGACGTGCTGCGCGAGGTTCATCTTGAGCTGCGACGTCCGGCCGTTGCATCGCCGACGCGCGAGCGGCCGCTGCCGGGCGCGTTGCCGGCCGACGATCGCGATAGTCTGCTGACGGAGCTCGGCGCGAGGTTCGGAGCGACGCAAGCGCGCCGTCTGTGGCAGGTCTATGGAAAGCTCGCAGCGGACATCGCCTCGGTTGCCGCGCAGCGCGGACTTGCGGAGCCGATCGATGCATTGAGTGGCGTGCTGACTGCCGAGCTCGTGCACGCGATCGAGGGCGAATGGGCCGTGACGCTCGAGGACTTGCTGCAACGCCGCTGCATGGCCGGGCTCGGCGGAGATTTCGGCTTGCGCGCGGCACCGGGCGCGGCGGCCGCGCTCGTGCGGCTCGGTATCTGGGATTCGGCCCGTGCCGAGCGGGAGCTCACGTCTTATCGCGATCTCGCCCGACGGCACGGTGCGGCCGCGCTCTAGTGCTCGGTCGCGTCTTTGTGCCTACGGTTGCTGTTCGACGGCCTCGAAGATCAGCGTCGGCTTGTCGCCCTGGCGCGAGTACAAGTGCTCGCCGGCCATGTCCGCGAGAGCGACGTCGCGTTCTTCGCGCGTCGCGTACCAGTGATGCTTCTGCCAACCGGTGCCGAGCAACCGCGCGAAGGTATCGTTGGAGCGAATCGTGATGCGAATGCCGTACGGTTTCGGCGTATCGATCGGCTTGGTCAGATTGTGGGCGTGGCAGATGTCCATGGCTGGCGGAGCGGAAGTCGGGCCAGCATTCTAAACCGACCGTTCGCCGCCGGACACTAGCGCTTGCGCTCGGCCGGACCGCTGCGCTCGGGCCAGCGCAGTAACCCGCGTGTGACGAACCGATACGCGGGTTTCGCGAGAACGCGCCACAGCCGCGCCCCGAGCGCAGGCCGCGCGAGCACGCGCAGCTGCCGCGCCGTGAGCCGCTGCGGCAGATAAGTGCGCTTGTGCTTGAGCAGGTGGCGCAGGTCCTCGTAGGCCCGGCGGCGGAACCACCGGCTTCGAGTGCGCGATCGGGTCGCAAGCTGGAAGTCGACGATGCCGGCGGCATCGCCGGGCCCGACGAGCCAGTTCGCTTCCTTCGCCAGGTCGTTGTGCGCGATACCCGCCGTGTGCAGAGCGCGGAGAAGTCGCAGCGCGTTCCGGAAGTACAGACGCGAGCGCGGCGGTGACGCGTACAGAGGCGAGCCCGGCATGTAAGTCCGGCGCACGATCGTGCCATCGAACTCGAGCAATTTCGGTACGCAATCAACGCCCGTGAGCGCGGTCAGCGCGGCAGCCTCGCGCGCCGCGAGCCAGCGGGCGAGCCAGCGCACCGCGAAACGCGCGGTTCGCGTATCGCGCTCGATCAGCCGTGACGAACCTCGTTCTACGAGACGCGTCGTACCGAGAACGTCGTGCTTTAGGTCACGAGTGATCATGCGTCGGGCGTCATAGCGGGCGCTGCTACAATCCTGCAGCATGCCAAGTGTGACTGAGCCTGCCGAATTTTTCGTGGTCGGCGGTCCGGTGCCGCCGGACCGCCTTTGCTACATCGAGCGGGCCGCGGACCGCCAGCTCGAAAGCGCGGTACGCGCGAAGCGCCCCTCGTGCGTGCTTGGCCCGCGCGCAATCGGCAAGACGAGTCTGCTGCTGCGCGCGGCGCACGCGCTGCGGGGCTCGGGTTGGCGTGTCGCGATGGTCGACCTGCGGCGGGTTGCGGAGCTCGCCCACGCCAATACACAAACCGGCCCGTTGAGGATCGTCGCAGAGAGCATCGCCGCGGAGCTCGCGCTCGGCATCGATGTCGCTGCGTGGTGGGAGCAACGCCAGCCGCGCACCGGCGAGAACAAGCTCGTCGAATTCTTCTGGGAAATCGTGCTCACGAACACGACGGCGCCGATTGCCGTCATTTTCGACGAGTTGGACGCGGCATCGTCTTGGTTGGCAGAGTTGCTCGCGGCGATCGAGGGCTGTCACGCGCGCCGCAGCCGTGAGCCTGATTTCTCTCGTCTCTCGTTCGTGCTCTCGGGATGCGTCGCGCCGGCCCGCCTCGCTGCCGAAGGGGCGCTGACAGACCTCGAGCGCATCGAGCTGAAGGACTTCACGCTCTCCGAGGCCTATCGATTGGCCGTCGCCTTCGATGCCGAGCGCGAGCTCTCGCAGCCGCTCATGGATCGCGTGTTCGCATGGACCGCGGGGCATCCTTATTTGACGCAGAAGGTCTCGCGCGGCGTCGTGCGCAAGGGCGGCCGCCTCGAGGACGTCGAGCGACTGGTGCGCGAGCAACTGCTCGCACCGAACGCGGCCGATGCCGACCCGCTGTTGACGCACACTCGCGCATTGCTCAGCGAGGCGTCGCGTCCCGCGGGGCACGCCGCGCGGCTGCTCCGCAAGGTCGCCGCGGGAAGCAAGGTTGCTCCGCCGAAGGATGCCGCAGTCGTCGAGCACTTGTTGCTTTCGGGCGCCGTGCGCGTCGACCAGAACGGCCGGCTCCAATGCCGCAATCGGGTGATCAAGGAGCTGGTCAACGCGCGTTGGATCAAGCCGGCCGCGAAGCGCAGCCGCTTCGCGGCCGCAGCGCTCGTGCTGATCGCCGTGCTCGCGGCCGGCGGATATTGGTACGCGCGTTATCTGCCCGAAGAGGACATCGCGACCTTGAGTAGCCCGAGCGCGACGCTGGCGGAAAGCGAGGGCGCGTATCGGCGCCTGCGCGCGCTGCCGGGTTTTGCGGCGCGCGCCGAGGCGCTGTGGAGCGAGGCGCTCGCCAGGCAGGGCAGGGCAGCGGGGACGACCGCGGCGGCGGCAGCCGTCGACACTCGATTGCGCGAGCTCCCGGGGCAGGATGCCGCGGCCGATCTGCTGCTCGGCGACTTCTGGTTGCGGCGCGCGCGCGAGGCCGCACACGCAGAGCGTCGCGACGAGGCGCTACTGATGGCGCAACGCGCGGCCGCATTGCCGAGCGCGGACTCGTCGGCGGGCGCCTACCTCGCCGAGCTCGTCGGCGACGACTATCCGCTGCTCGAGCGTTCGCTGCGCCTTCCGAGCGCGCCGAAGTCGTGGCATGTGGCGTTCGGTGCCGCAACGTTGTTGTGGTTCGACGCGGAGCAGCAAGCGTTGCGCACGCCGTTCGGCCCCGCGGGCGGCACCGCGCGAGACGCGGCGCCGCTCGCGCTCACGGCGTTGCAGCACGCGTCGCTCGTTCGCGAGCTCACGGTAGCCGGTGACGGCACGGCCGGCGAGCTCGAGCTGTCGCTGACAGTTCAACACGCGGCCGGCGCCGAGCTGCGCGTGACGCTGGCGGGCCCAAGTGGCGCAACGGCCGCCATCGACGTGCCGCCCATCGATGGCGTCGCAGTGGAGACCGTGCAGTTCAGGGGCTTGCAAGGCTCGCCGCTGGCCGAGCTCGCGGATGAGCCGGCGCAGGGCGTCTGGACATTGACGGTCGTCGACCGCGCCGCTGGCAACACGGGCGTGTTGTTCGGCTGGACGCTGACGCGCGGCAGCGACGTCGCACGCGACGATCCTTCAGAGGCGCTGCCGATTCCGGATCCCGTCCGAGTCGACGCCGTCGAGCTTCGGGTCGTCGGCGAGCGCGCGGTGGTTTGGCCCGCCATGCCGGGTGCCATCGGCACGGTTGCGCTGTGGAACCTTTCGACGGGCATCCTCGAGAACGATTTCACGCTGCCGGCTCCTCCGCGGGATGTCGCGATCGACGTGACCGGCACGCGGATGCTGGCCGCGACCGACCGAGAGCTACGACTGTGGAACGTCACCGACGGCACGCTGATCGCGAGAGTCGCTACGCAGACGGAGTTCGTGCTGCCGCCGGTGTTTTCCGCGGACGGCGGCCATGTAGCGATCGCCGAGCGCGTCGACGCGGCGAATCCGCTGTACAGCGTGCTCCGCAGCAGCGATGCCTCGCTGGTCGCGAGCATCGAAGGGCCGCCCGACGTGCTGCAGTGGCAATTAGGGCCCCGAGCGAGCTGGCTCGCGCTGCTCGGTCCGGAGCGAATGCTGCGCGTGCTCGAAACGCGGCGCGGGACGGAGCTTGCGAGCTTGCCGCACGAGCGGGCAATCGAGCGAATACTCCCGGCCGCGGACGGCGCCGTGATCGTCACGATGGATTCGGCGGGCGCGGTCGTCGCATGGCCGCTCGGAGGCGGCGCCGGCGCGCCGCGCGAGCTCGGTGCGACGGTGTCCGCGGACAGCGTCAGCGTCTCGCGCGACGGCCAGCGTCTTGCGTTCGCGCGCGGCGACGGCGCGGTCGTGGTCGTCGACGTGACGACGGCTGCGATCCTCTACCGGCTGCGGGAACCGCGGTCGGATGGCGTTACGCTGACGCAGCTCTCGCCCGACGGCGCCGAGCTCGTCACGCAACACGGAGTCATGCTGCGGTCGTGGAAGCTGCCGGCGGTGCGCAGCGTCGCCACGCCTTCGAACGACGCGGTACCCACTGCGGTCACGCTGGATCGCACCGGTGATCTCGCGGCCATAGGTCTGCGCACCGGCGAGCTGCAGTTCGTGCAGGCTGCGGCGCTGACGGCGCCGCGAACGTCGCTCGCGTTCTTCGGTCATCGCGGTCCGATCACGGCGGCCGCGCTCGACGCGAGTGGTGGATTGGCGGCGAGCGGTGGCAGCGATGGGATCGTGCGACTGTGGGACGTCGCGGCACGGGCGCCGACCGGCGCGGTGATGCAGCCGACCAATGCCGCCATCTCGTTCGTCGCCTTGAGCCGCGACGGACGCTTCGTCGCAAACGCGGCAGGGCGTGTCGTGCGAGTCGCCAACGTGAGCGATGGCACCGTGGTCGCGGAGATCACGCTGCAAGGGGCCGCGCGCGCGCTGGCGTTTGCGCCCGATTCGGCCACTGTAGGCATCGGCGACGACTCGGGCGTCGTGACCATTGCTCCGTTTGCTCCCGCGCGAGCACGCGTCGCCGCCGCTTTCGACAGCCCCGTGACCGCGCTCGCGTTTACTCCGGACGGCACGCGACTCGCGGTCGGCGACGAGGCCGGAGTCGTGCGGTTGATAGCACCCGGTGACGGAGCTGAGGTGACTGCAACGGCCGGGTGGCCACACCCGGTGCGTTGGCTCGATTTCAGACCCGGATGGCACCGTGCTGTTCGCGTCGACTGACGCGTGGCTGCACACGCTGTCCGTGGCGGACACCATGCTCGAGCCGCTGCGCACGAAGCTCGTGCAGTTGCCGGACGTGCCGCGGACGGCGGAGGCTTCATCCGCATCCGTCGCGCGCGTCGTCGGTCTCGACGGGAACGGCGCGGTCGTCGTCGTTGATGTCGATGTCGCTTCGACAGTCGTGGGTGGCGACTCGTACTCGCCGCTCGTGGTCAAAGATTGGCCGACTGCGCTCGCGCTGCGACTTGACGATAACGGCGACCCCGTTCCATTCGACCCATAACGCGTCGCGGCGTCGAACGCGAGCGACGTTTTCCATCGAATTTGTGAACTGTCCGGCGGCGCTCACCCGGCCTCCCGCGCTATGGTGCTCAAGCTTTACGTAAGCTGGGTTGAATGAGCGCAAGACGTGTCGGCATCAGTCGCAAATCGGGTACAGCAGGAGCTGAAGCGCGCGCGAGGGGTGTGCGCGTTGCTGCTCGTCGTCGTGGGGGTGGCCGCGTGCGGGCCGCCGCCGGAGCCTCGTAGTGTTCTCGATTTCATGGAAGACGGCCTCGCCAGGGAAGGCGTTCTTGCTCGCTGTAACGAGGATCGCGACGCAACGTTGAGCGAAATCGAGTGTGAGAACGCCCGGCGCGCGGCGGCCATACTCGTATCGGAAGCCGATCGTGGCAGAACTGAGGAGCTCGAGCGCGAATCCGAGCGCAAGCTCGTCGCGCTGCGCGCGCGCAGCGAACGGCAGGCCGCAGCAGAGCGCGACGCCGCGGCGGCAGCGCGCGCCGCGGCCGAGGCGGCCTATGAAGCTCGCTGGCGAGCTCCTTCGGGCTCACGCGGCGCGCCTTCTGCCGGCGGCAACGCGGCCGCGCCGGCCTTCGGCGCGCCGGTTGGACCGGTGATGCCCTCGATGACGGAATCGACGCTGTTCGACGTCTACGCCGAGGAGACGGAACCGCTCGGCCGGCGCAGCATCGAGATCGCGGCGGCGGAGCCGCCCGCGAACGATTTGCAGATTGCTACGCCGGAGCTCGAGCTCGCCGATCTCGCGATCATCCCGCGACCGTTCCGCACGGACGACGACACCGCCGTCCCGCAGTGACGCCTCGGCGTCCGCTCCTCATTCCAACGGAAAGGTAACTGCCGCCTCTTCTTCCGAAAGCGGCGGCGCTGATGGCGTCGTCGCCGGCGGCGTGCCGCTGCTCGTGACCGAAGGCGCGGCAACGGCCGAGCTGCGCAGAGCGTCGAGGAACGGCAGCGCGGCCGCCGGAGTTTCGGGTGTCTGCGCGCCGAGCGGTACACCATTCGTGTTGCGATAGAACGCCGCGCTCGCGTCCTGATCGATATCGAGGCGGGTGCCCTCGAATGTGGCGCCCGCGAACAGACCGCGCGATTGCATGTAGACGTAGACTTCCGCGCGTCCCGTCGCCACCGTCCGCGCGTTGGTCCCGACCGGGCCAGCCACGGCCGCAGCGTCGCCGCCGAGCGTGAACTTGCCGCTCGCGATGTTGCGCACGGACCGATCGTTCGCGAACACGAGCACGACGTCGGCGCTTTCGGCGCCGAACTGCGCGCCGAAGCTTCCCGCCGTCAGCGTCAGGAATGCCGGATTGCTCCATTCGCCGTTCGGCGAGCGGATCGCAATCACGCCCCGGCCGCGGCGGCCGCCGAACAAAAAGCCGCCGCGAATCATGTCGGGGATCACCGCGATGCCGCGTGCGCGCTGCAGGATATCGGCTGGAATGCCGTTTTCCTGGTTGGTGGTGAATCCCTCGAGCACTCTCGCGGCATCGACGAATTTCGTGTCGTCGTTGCGCTGTGCGGAGGCGGACGAAGCCAGCACCGTCACCAATGCGGCGAACCAGGTCGTGATCCAGGGACGAGTGAACGAATTGCGGCGCATGCGTTTCCTTGCCTGCGGCGATGCGAGCATCTTAACCAATCTCGACGCGAGCGCCAGCGGCGTGTCAGAGCGTGATGTCGGGCGGCATGGGGCAGCCGAGCGAAGCCGCAATCAGACGGAACAGCTCGCGCTCTTCGGTCGCGGTCACCGCATCCGCTTTGATTGCGGCCAGCACGGCACGCAGCACGCGCTCCTTCTCGCGCGGTCGGATCGCCGCGAGCGCTGCGAGTGCCGCGTCGAGCGTGTCGAGAGTGCGGCTCGCGCTCGGCGGTTCGAACCGCGGATCGCCGGGCTCAGGCTGCCAGCCCGCCGCCGCGAGCCCGGCCGCGTACGCGGCTTGGGCACCCGCCGCGGTGTCGTGGCCGAATGCGGCGACGCTCTGCAGCAAGGAGCGCACCGCCGCACGCGGATCCACCTTCGGCGCGGTGCCGCGCGGTGCGGCCTTCGTGCCCGGCGTATTCGAGAGATACGTCTCGACGAGCCGCAACAGCACGAAATCGAACAGTCGCGGCGTCCGTTCGAGCTCTTGAACCCGCTGCAGCAGTTCCGACACGTAGGAGAGTTGCTCGCTCGGGCGTTGGCGCAGCGTCGGCAATGCGAGCTCGAGCACGGGCAGGCGCAGGTCCGCGGGCGTCGCCGCGAGCTCCTCGCCAAGGCGCAGGCAGAGCCCGGCTCGTGTCGCTCCGAGCTGGCGTTCGATCAGCGCGAGCTGTTTGTCGCGCGTGCGCTCGTCCGGCGACAACGCGAGCGCTACGACGACCAGCAGGCTGCCGTCGCGCGAGCGCGTGGCCTCGTACACCTCGTCGGGTAGCGCGTCGCGCACGGCACGGCCGCCCGCGGGCGCCGCGATCTCGCCCGCGCGATCGAGCGGCGACGCGGCAGCGGCCGCGCTCACTGCGGCGAGCGGCGCGACCAGGTCGGCTGCGGGACCGGCAGCTCGGGCGGTGCCTTCGGCAAGCGCCTCTTCCGCCGCGGGCAAGTCGCGAGGATCGAAGTTGGGCTCGAGCGCGCGGATCCGCTCGAGCAGCGGCGGATGTGTCGCGAACCAACCAACGAACCGCCGCGTCCCACGCTCGAACAGCATGTGCGCGATCTCCTCGGTGTCGACGGACTCTATCCGCGCCGAGTAGCTGCCGATTTTCTTCAAGGCTCCGGCCAGGCCCTCGGGCTCGCGCGTGAATTGGACGGCCGACGCGTCCGCGAGACGCTCGCGGTTCCGCGACACGCCGGCTTTGATCAACCGCGACAACAGCACGCCGATGCCGCCGATGATCGTGAGCGCGAGGCCGATCGCGATCGCTGCCGCGACGCCGCCGTTGTTGCGGCCGCGGGACCTGCCCGCGAAGCGCACGCTGCGGAGCAGCCAGCGGCCCACGAGCGCCAGGACGAGGATGCCGAACGAGAGCCCGATCAGCTGCTGGTTCAAGCGCATGTCGCCGTTCAAGACGTGGCTGAACTCGTGCGCGATCACGCCTTGCAGCTCGGCGCGCTCGAGCCGCTCGAGCGCCCCGCGCGTGACCGTGATCGCGGCGTCGGCCGGCGTGAGCCCGGCCGCGAATGCATTGATCCCGGACTCCTGCTCGAGCACGTAGATCTCTGGCACGGGCAGGCCGGACGCGAGCGCGATTTCCTCGACGACGTTCACGAGCCGCTTGTGCAGCGGGTCGCTGCCTTCGCGGTTCACCGGCACCGCGCCGAGCATCCGCGCGACTTGGCCCCCGCCGCGCGCAAGCGTCGCCGCGCGATACAGGCTCGCCAGAATCATCAGCGCAAGCGAGCCGACGGCGACCGTGATCACGAGCCCGCCGTGGCCTTCGAGCCACTCGCGCCACGTCTCCGTGCCGAGGAATAGCGCGTTGTTCTCCGTATACATCCGCAACGCGATCGAGATGACCGCCGTCGTCGCGAGCGCGACCAACGCGAACGCAATCATGAACACGCCGACGAGCACACGGCTCGTGCGGCGCGACTGCTCTTGGCGCGCGAAGAAGTTCACGGCGGTAGCCGGTGCGTGCGGGGCGCTAGAACGAGACCTTCGGCACTGCGCGTTTCTCGGCTTGCTCGATCTCCAAGTACTCCGCCGTCTTGAAGCCGAAGTTATTCGCGAGCAGGTTGGCGGGGAAGCTCTGGCACGCGTTGTTGTAGCTCAAGACTGCGTCGTTGAACGCCTGGCGTGCGAACGCGACCTTGTTCTCGGTCGAGGTCAGCTCCTCCTGGAGGTGCTGCATGTTTTGGTTCGCCTTCAAGTCGGGATAGGCTTCCGCGAGCGCGAAGAGGCGGCCCAGCGTGCCGGCGAGCGCCGTCTCGGCCGCTCCGAGTGCCTGGATCGCCGCCGGGTCTGAAGGGTCCGCCGCGGCCTTTTTCAGGCCTGCGGATGCGGCGTTGCGAGCGTTGATCACGGCCTCGAGCGTGCCTCGCTCGTGGGCCATGTAGCCTTTCACCGCCTCGACCAAGTTCGGGATCAGGTCGTAGCGGCGCGTGAGCTGAACGTCGATTTGCGAGAAAGCGTTACCCACGCGGTTGCGCGAGCTCACGAGATTGTTGTACATCGAGATGCCCCACAACACGATTGCTGCGAGGATCACGAGTGTGATGATCGTTCCCACGTGTAAGCTCCTAACCCGTTCGGAGCCTGCGAGAATACGCCGCCGGCGCGGTGTTCGCCATGGAATGGCGGTGCTCGCCGGGCTCGCGATGCTCGTCGCGCTACCCGCGCGTGCGGGTTGGGTCGGCGAAGCGATCGATCTGATGGGCACGCGCTGCTCGGTCGAGCTGTGGGCCGATGACGAGGCGCGTGGCCGGGAGCTCGTGGCGGAGATACTCGCCGAGTACCGGCGCATCGATTCCGCGATGAGCACGTATAAGCCCGACAGCGAGATCTCGCGCGTGAACGCGCGTGCGGCCGAGGCGCCGATGGTGATCGGCGAGGAGTTGTTCGGGATCGTCGAGCGCTCGCTCGAGCTTTCCGTCGCGAGCCACGGCGCGTTCGACATCACTTACGACAGCGTCGGTTACTTGTACGACTTCCGTGCGCATCAACGGCCGACCGACGAGCAGATCGCGGAGCGGCTCTCGGCCATCGACTATCGGCACGTCGTGCTCGATCGCGCGCGGCGCACGGTCTTTTTCAAGGCGCAGGGCGTGCGCATCAACCTCGGCGGCATCGCGAAGGGCTATGCCGTGGAGCGCGCCGCCGCGTTGCTGCGCGAACGCGGCGTCGAGCACGCGCTTTTGAACGCGGGCGGCGACACGCGCGTGATCGGCGATCGTCGCGGGCAGCCGTGGATAGTCGGGATACGACATCCGCGGCAAGCGGACGAGGTCGTGACGCGATTGCCGCTCGTCGACGAAGCGATCTCGACGTCGGGAGACTACGAGCGCTACTTCGAGGAGAACGGGCGCCGTTATCACCACATCATCAATCCCGCGACCGGCCGACCGACCGAAGGCGTACTGACCGTAACCGTGATCGGTCCGGACGGCACCCTGACCGACGGGCTCGATACCGCGATCTTCGTGCTCGGCGCCGAAGAGGGGCTGAAGCTGATCGAGTCGTACCCCGACTACGAAACGATCATCGTCGACGCGGCGGGCAGAGGTTTCGTACTCGAAGGGCTTGATCGCGCCGCAGTGAGCCCACGCTCGACGTGCGCTCACGCGAGCTCGCGCCACCCGTTGCGGTCGATCGGCGTGACGACGGCGTTCTCCTCGGCGAAGAAGCGGCGCATTTTCATCGCCGCGCGTAGCTTCGCGGCGCGAACGTAGCTTTGATAGAACAAGTCTTTCAATGACTCGACGAGCACCGCCGCTTCGTCCGGCGTCACGGTCGGCGGCTCGCCCTCGTCGGCGAACAGAACCGTTTCCACTGTGTTCGCGGTCACCGAGTCGACGTCACAGACGCGCAGCGCTTCGGCGAGTGAGGCGCGCCAGCGTTGTCTCGCCGCGGGGTCCAGGGAGCGGAGTGCCGTCCGTGTCGTGCGGCGGCACATCGTCGCGAATGCGTTGAGCGCGCCGAGCGAGTAGCAGTCGAGAGTCTCGCGCAGCAGCTCCGCGATGGTGTCCGGCACGTAGCCGAAGTGAAAACGCTCGCGCGGGCGCTCCACCTCGACGAGGCTCGGCGCGAGCTCGATGCTATCGGAGCCAATCTCACGGACGGCCGCGCGCAGAAAGCGCGGCTCGTTGCAGTTCGCGCAGCGAAACACGAGGCCTGCGTTCTTTGGCCGCGTTTTCGCAAGGACTTCGAACGAGGGCGCCGCAGTGGGCAGGAGCTGCGCGTGAACGCCGCAGTGCGGGCATTCGCGCGTGATCGGCGCCGGGAGACTGAAGCCCTTGTTCTTGTTTACATAAATCGGCACGGGAGGGCCTTTCTTTTTGAGTGTAGCAGCAAATCCGCGTTCGGCTCGCGGAAGTTCGAAGGCCGCTGCTGCAAGGCACTCAGCCGATCTTTTTGTAGCGTATCCGGTGGGGCTGATCGGCGTCGTCGCCCTTGCGCCTTCTCAAGTCCTCGGCGTAGTCGGCGTAGTTGCCCTGGAAGAACACGACTTCGCTGTTACCTTCGAACGCCAGGATGTGGGTCGCGATGCGATCCAAGAACCAACGATCGTGCGAGATCACGACGGCGCTGCCCGGGAAGTTCAGCAGCGCGTCCTCGAGCGCGCGCAGCGTCTCGACGTCGAGGTCGTTCGTCGGCTCGTCGAGCAGCAGCAGGTTGCCGCCGGAGCGGAGCAGCTTCGCCAGGTGCACGCGGTTGCGCTCGCCGCCCGACAAGAGGCCGACCTTCTTCTGCTGATCCGTGCCGCGGAAGTTGAAGCGGCCGACGTACGCGCGCGACGGCGTCTCGTACGTGCCGATGCGCATGATGTCCTGACCGAAGCTGATCTCTTCCCACACCGTCTTGTCACCGTTCAAGCTGTCGCGGCTCTGATCGACGTAGGCGAGTTGCACCGAGTTGCCGGTGCGGATCGTTCCGGCGTCCGCCTTCTCCTGTCCGGCCATGATCCGAAACAACGTCGTCTTGCCGGCGCCGTTCGGGCCGATCACGCCGACGATACCGCCGGGCGGCAAGCTGAACGATAGATTCTCGAACAGCACGCGGTCGCCGAACGACTTGCCGATCTTGTCGGCCTCGATCACGAGATCGCCGAGCCGCGGGCCGGGCGGAATGTAGATTTCGTTCGTCTCGTTACGCTCTTGGAACTCCTTCGACGTGAGCTCCTCGAAGCGCGCGAGCCGCGCCTTGGCCTTCGCGCGCCGCGCGCCGGGGTTCGTGCGGACCCACTCGAGCTCGGTCTTGATCGTGCGCTGCCGCGCCGCTTCCTGTTTTTCCTCGAGCTTGAGGCGCTGGTCCTTCTGCTCGAGCCACGAGCTGTAATTGCCTTGCCACGGGATGCCGTGGCCGCGGTCGAGCTCCAAGATCCAGCCGGCGACGTTGTCGAGGAAGTAGCGATCGTGCGTCACGGCGATAACCGTGCCGGGGAACTCCTTCAAGAACCGCTCGAGCCACGCGACGGATTCCGCATCGAGGTGATTCGTGGGCTCATCGAGCAGCAGCATGTCCGGGTTCGACAAGAGCAGTCGGCACAGCGCGACGCGGCGGCGCTCTCCGCCCGAAAGCGACTTCACGTTCGCGTCCCACGGCGGCAAGCGCAAAGCGTCGGCCGCGACCTCGAGCTTGCGCTCGATCTCCCAACCGCCGACCGCATCGATCTTGTCCTGCAGCTTGCCTTGTTCCTCGAGCAGGCGATTCATCTCGTCGTCTTCGAGCGGCTCGGCGAACTTGTCGCTGACCTCGTTGAAGCGTTTGATCAGGGCCAGCGTGTCCGCGACGCCTTCCTCGACGATGCCTTTGACGTTCTTGGCCGGATCGAGGTCGGGTTCCTGTTGCAGGAATCCGATCTTGATGCCGGGCTGCGGCCGCGCTTCGCCTTCGAAGTCTTGGTCGACGCCCGCCATGATTCGCAGCAGCGTGGACTTGCCAGAGCCGTTAACGCCCAGCACGCCGATCTTGGCGCCGGGGAAAAAGCTCAGGCTGATATCGCGCAGGATGTAGCGTTTCGGCGGCACGACCTTGCCGACGCGATTCATCGTGAAAATGTACTGGGCCATGGGTCTTGCAGTTGCGGGCGGGGCGAGGATTATCCGCGGCCGTGCCACGGCTCGGCAACTACACGAGCGGGGTCACTGCGCGTCGGGCGCGTCCGAGTCCGCTTCGGTCGGTGGTGCTGCCGTGCCCGCGAGCGCCGAGAGGATCTCCAGCGCCTGATCCTCGGAGACAGGGAAGAAGCGTCCGAGATCGCACCCGAGCACTCGCCGCGTCCCGCCCTCGGCGTAGGGGAAGATATGGTCTTGGTCGCAAACACGCGTGCTGAGCCCTGCGCCGACTGGACCCCCGATGCCCTGAGGGCCGATCACACCACGCGCTCCGGGGCTCGCGGGGGCGCCTGTGGCGGACGAGCTTTGGACGAAGAACTCACCGTCGCGTGCGAGTCCGGGGCACGCGGCCTCGAGAACGTTCAGAAAGGCGGCCCGGTCGCCGAGGAAGAAGATCACGGCGCCATCGTTGATGACGCCGGTCCGCTCGATCGTGGAGCCTTGCAGACATTCTCGGCTTTCGCCGGCAAGGTGCTCGGCCAAGCGCAGATTCGCGAGCGGTCCGACGCGCTCGGCGTAGAGATCGGTGATCACCTTGTGCTCGTCGACTGCGCTGTTGTTGCGTGCGACGAGCACCGACCGCACGGACGCTGGTGCCGCGTCGCCGCCGGCGGCCGCGAGGTCGGCCTTTAGACAATCCGTGTAACCGATGATGGCGTCCGAATAGCGGCGAACGTCGAGCAGGACGTTCGCGACGTCGTCACCAGTCTGTTCCGGTATTACGGCGATCGCAGGCAGGTCGCACGCGACCGCGTTCGAGCAGAGAAACAGGAAGCCGAACGCGAAGCGGCTCGGTGTCATGGGGCGCCTCTATTGTTCTTGTTGTCGCAACGGAACCGCGAGCTTACGGAGGATACGCCGAGTGAACGTGAGGCTCCACTGTCGGTCACTCGTCGATGCGCAATGGGGGATCGGTCGGGCGTCGTGACCACATTGCCGCGCTTTCGGGGTCGCACTCGTACGGATAGATCGGCGTGTCGTTCGGAGCGCGCGTGAGCTCGATTTGGCCCGTGTACGGTCTGGACATGTAGACGGGGTCCCACAGCCTGTACGTGTAGACCAACGTGCGCCCGTCATCGGTCACGGTGAAACGTTCGGTCAGCGTCTTTCGTTGTGAGGAGGGTAGGTCAGCTCCGCCGAGCGCTTCGTCGTGACCGAGGCCCCAGCGCGACGGCGGGAAATCGTGGCTTTCCACCGTGAGGACGCCGTCGGCGATCCGCGCCTTCGCGCGGCCGAACCGGCCGCTCGCGTCGACGGCAACGCGCTCGCCGGCGAGCGGTATCGTCCGCACGACGTTGTAAGCCTCGTTGCGCAGCGTCACACGTTCGTCGTCGAGTGTGAGCTCGAATAAGAAGAACGGCGCTAAGAACACGCTCGGAACGTTCAGTGGTTCGCACGTATTCGCGGGCGATGCGCTGGGATCGAAATTTCGCCGCGCTGCCTCGCCGGCTTCATTCAAAACGAGCTTTGGGCTGTCCGTCGGAAAGTTCAGCAACGGCTGCTGCCAGCGGCCCTCGATGCCTGCGGTGCTCGGAGGTGAGGCCGGCACATCGTCTGCTGCAGTTTCGTCGCTCAGAGCCGCAGCGGCTCGTTGGATGCTCGGAGCGAACTTGCGGTCGGTGTTCATCATGATGAACTGATCGCCGAATGCATCGGTGACGCGCAATGCCTTCGCGAAACGGAAGCTCCGATCGCGATGCGGGAACGCGAGAATCGTAATGTCGTCACCGCGTGCGAACGTGTCGGGCTCAACGCCGAGCGTTTTCAACATCGGCGCGGACTCCCACTCGATCTCCCAGCGGTTGTGCTTGGATTCGAGCGGCTCGTCGCCGTTCTCCTCGAACAGCTGCGCGTCGACGACGAAGGACGCGTGTGGGCTCCGCAGCTTGAAGTCGACGACGATACCGCGCAGCTCGATTTGCGTGTCGAGATCGAACATCGCGCCGGAATGATGGGCGTAGGTTTGGCAGCACCAGAAGGCGCCGATGCAAAGCGCGGCTCGAGCGGAACGTCGTCCCAACGCTGTCTCCCCGGACGAACGGCGTCACTATAGCCGGCGCCAGGGCGTTTGCTGATCTGTTGCCCCACTTTTCCCTTCGTTTTCCCCCGCGAATCCCATACGGCTACGCTGCGGTGCCGGTTGGCTCGACAGCCTTGGGGAGCGCGGCTACGCTAGCGGCGCTCTGTTGCAGCGGGCCACGAGCGGATGAGCGGGCGCAGCGATCGGATCCGTGAGTTGTACGAGGCGGCGCTGAAGCGGCCGATCGGAGAGCGGGCGGCGTTCGTCGCGGCGCAGACGAAAGACGATCGCGACTTGCGGCAGCGAGTCGAAGCGCTGCTCGCGGGGCAACACGACACGCAGATCGCGGGCTACGAATCGAGCGACGGCGACTCGGCGGTGCTCGCGACCGGCACGCGTGATCGGCCAGCTACCGGATCGACGGCCCGCTCGGCGCCGGCGGCATGGGCGTCGTGTACCGCGCGACGGACACGAAGCTGAACCGCCCGGCCGCGATCAAGGTGCTGCCCGAGAGTCTCGCGGACCCCGAAGCGCGGCGGCGCTTCCAGCGCGAAGCGCAGATGGCGTCGTCGCTGAACCATCCGCACATCGTGACGGTGTACGACGCCGGCGAGTATCGCGAGCGGCAGTACCTGATCACCGAGTACGTGGACGGCGGCACGTTGCGGCAGTGGGCGGGGCGGCCGCACGGCTGGCGGTCGATCGTCGAGCTCCTGATCGGCGTCGCGGACGCGGTCGCGGTCGGCGCACGAGGCCGGGATCCTGCACCGCGACATCAAGCCGGAGAACATCCTGCTCGCGAAGAGCGGCTACGCGAAGCTGGCGGACTTCGGTCTTGCGAAGCTGCTGGAGACGGATCCGCTCGCGGACGATGCGTTCGCGGGAGTCAGGCTCGATCAACACAGCTCGCTGGTCGGCACGGCGGCGTACATGTCGCCGGAGCAGGCGCAGGGGCGGCCGCTGGATGCGCGCAGCGACGTGTACTCGTTCGGGTTGGTGCTGCACGAGCTGCTGTCGGGCGAGCGGCCATCGGCGACGCGCTCGCTGGAGCAGCGGCACGGAGCGGAGGCCGAGGCGCTCGCGCCGTTGCCGGCCGAGGTGCCGGCGGAGCTGCGCACGATCGTCGGCAAGGCGCTCGAGCCCGAGCCGGCCGATCGCTATCAGACCATGCGCGAGCTCGTCGTCGATCTGCGCAGGCTCATGCGACGGTCCGGCATCGATGTCGATCCAGGCTCGTTGCCTGCCGACGGAGC
This sequence comes from uncultured Gammaproteobacteria bacterium, assembly GCA_963741255.1. Lineage (GTDB taxonomy): Bacteria > Pseudomonadota > Gammaproteobacteria > Steroidobacterales > Rariloculaceae > FEN-1219. The sequence continues at coordinate 60,376 of CAVUHM010000013.1, forward strand.
CGTCGCGCTCGTGACCGCCGCTGCGGCGGCCGCGCGCGGCCACAGGAATCGGACGATCACGATCGTCGGTGTGCTTGGCGATGGCCGATGATCGCGGCCGGCGCGGGCTTCTATGCGCTTCGGCCGGCGCCGGTGAGCGCCATCGCCGTGCTGCCGTTCGAGAACGCGAGCGGTAACGACGACGACTCGCACATCAACGAAGGCCTCGGCACCGAGCTGCGCCGCCGGCTCATGGGGGTGCCGGGGTTGCGAGTGCAGGCGCGGTCGTCGTCTGTCAGCGTCGTCGAGCTCGGGCTCGACCCTCGTGCGATCGCGCAGCGACTCGATGTCGGCGTGACTCATCAACGGTTCACTGAGCCGGCGCGGCAACATGCTGAGCGTGCTCGTCGAAGCGTTCAACGCGGACGGTGAGCTTCTCGCGACCTGGAGCCACGACGGGGATGACGACGAGTTGCTGGCATTGGAGAACGAGATTGCGACGGACGTCTTGGCCTACTTCGCGCCGACCGCGGTCGCGACCGCGGTCGCGTCGACGCAGCAAAGCGAATCCGCACACGAGCTCGTGCTGCGCGGAACCGAGCTCGAGCAGCAAGTCCGGGACGATATCACCGTCGATGAAGAGAAGCATCAAGCTGCGATCGATCTCTACCGGCGCGCGACGCTGGCAGATCCGAAGTCGATCGAGGCGCACAGCCGGCTCGCAGGCGCGCTCGTCTACATCGGTGACAGCGAGGCCGCAAGCTCGTCGTTGATCGCGGCGTTGGATCTGGTGAACTCCAATGTCCTAACGACGTCAGCGGAGCTCTCGGACCTGTACCTCACGTTTGCGCTCTATCTATTGCAGGTCGAGCGCCCCGGTATCGAGCAATGGTATCGGTCGGCGATTCAGGTGAATCCAAACAATGCCGACGCGCAGGGGGCATTTGCGCAATGGCTCATGATTCACAATCAGTTCGCTGTTGCCGAGACGTATTTTGCTTACGCGCTCGAGCTCGACCCGGAGCGGTTGTCGCGCTACGTGGACTTCGCGTACTACTACACGATAGGGGAACGCATGGACCGCGCGCGCGAGCTCGGCGACGATATCCGCGAGCGGTTTCCGAACGCGCGCGGCGACTTGGCGTTGGCTCGGCTCTACGAAAACACCGGAGAGCTCGACATTGGCATCGCCTACGGTCTCAGGGCGTATCGAGCCGCACCGGAGGATCCCGACACCTTCGGCCAGGTGGCCGAATTGTACGCGCGGATCGGTCTATTCAATGAGGCCGAAGCATTCGACCCCGATTACGAGCTCAATCGGCTGTACTTTCGCGGTGAGTACCCACGTCTCGTCGACGCGGCCCAGGAGGCGATGATCGACCTTCCGTTTCAGGACAAGATTCGATTCATGCTCGCGTTCGCCTACAACGCGGTCGACGATCCGCAGAACGCGATCTTTGTTCTAAAAACGGCCGGCATCCCGATCGAGCCTGGCTCGGAATTCCTGACCAGCGCCATCGACGAGGCCATGACGACGTACATCGACGCGTTGCAGGCGGTCGACGCGAACAGCGCAGAGGCGCGCGAGCTCGCGACGAAAAAGGCAGGGGCCCTCGACCCCAGCCTCGACCGATCGTGGTGGGTGCTGTCGTACCACAGCTGCACACAGGCCCAGCTCGGGAATCTCGACGAATCGCTCACACTGTTCGAGAGGATCAAAGAGAGCGAGGGGCTCGCCATATCCCCGTTTCTTCGGGACGCATTATGCTTTCGCCGGCTTGCCGCCAACCCGCGTTACGAAGCCGTACTCGATCACCTCGAGGAGCGCCAAGCGGGATTCCGTGCGAAATTGCCCGCGACGTTACAGGAATACGGCGTCGCCGACGTGCGACCCGCAAGATAGCGCGGAGAGCGGCGCCGTTATCCCGCTCGCAGCGTGCGGTGAATCACGCGCAGGAACTCCGTGAAGTCGTCGGCGCACGAAACGACGCGTTCGTAGGTCGCAGCCGCGACCTCCTTCTGGCCTTCGTCGGTCGCTATCGGCACATACTTCGTCGCGGTGCTAGCGATCTCCGCCGTCACGACTTCGCGGTCGTTGTACGCCGCTAAGACGACGTCGTATTTCGCTTCTGCAACTCGTCGCTGATCAGGTTCGCCGACTCGACGACACGCACGTGTGTGACCCGCGGCTTCGAGTCGCTCCGCAAGCGCTATCGCTTCGACATACAGCACGTTCGTTTCGATGCTCGGCACGACGAACAGCACGTTGCCGGGAAGCGGTGCTGTCTGCGCGCGATGCACGCCGCCGGCTCGGAATGGACTTTCGCCGCACGCGTGCGCGTCGAGCGCAACGAGTGAGAGAGGGAGGACGGCGCCGAACATCGACACGATTACCGCGACACGCATCGTTCTCTCTCCTCTCGACGCACGCCGGGACACTAGCACGGCGAAGATTGGGCACGAGCGCCGACTACTGAATTTCCCGCGAAATCCCCGCCTTTTCCCCTGAGAATCCCCTGTTAGTAGCCGGAGTGCGACCCTTATTGAGGCCGCACGCGGTCGGTGCCGCGTGCTTGGAGCGACGGCAGGGTCGCGGGTGTGTGGCCGAAGGGGCCGTGAGCTAGAACGGGCGTGAGAACGACACGCTCAACGCGTCGCGGAGCTCGAACACGTCCTCGGCCTGCACCATGCGGAGAACGGTGAAATTGATGACGTTTCGCTCGCCGAGCGACCAATCCACGCCGACGCCCATCGATCTTGTAGTTGTGCCGGATGATCTGGTCGTGGCGGTACCAGAGTTCGGATGCGAGTCCGGAGTTCTGCGGCGGTGAGATGCCGTCGCCGTTCTTCGAGGTGAGGAACACGTTCAGCGCAATGCGATCGTTGAAGAAGCGCACGGCGTCTGCGGTGACGCGCACCGCATCCGTGTCGACACCGAGCACGGAATCGGTCAACACGTAACCGGCTCGCAACGAGAAGAACCAGGGCAGGAACGGCGGGCGATATGCGAACGTCGAGCCGTACTCCAGCGTCTGCAGATTGCGCCCGACCGCGGAGGCTGCGAAGAACGGATAGTCGCTCGCCGGTATGCCATATTCGAGATAGGGCTCGACGATCACCTGCTGGTCGACCAGGAGATAGCTTGCACCGAGACGCAGATCCTGGAAGAAGCCATGAAAGTGTCCGTCGTCGACGAACTCCGAGTCGTATTGCGGCGGCACGATGTTCAGCGGATTGTGCGACGGTCCGCCCTTCCACTCGCGGCTGATAAAAGGAAGGCCAGCGTTGACGGTCCAGCGGTCTTTGATTCGGTAGCTGACGGCGAAGTCGATCAGATGCGTCGTGATCGGTGCGGAGTTGATGACGTAGCCTTCACCCGTCAGGTTCTGCGCCTTCTGGTACTGATACGTGAAGGCCATCTGCCCGCGGGGCGCGGACGCTTGCAGCTCCTGCGCGTTCTGCGCGCGCGGTGCCGTCGTTTCGAACTCCTGCGCGTGCGCCGGCAGGAGCGGCCACGTCGACGCGCGGCCACGACGGCAACTGCGTGGAATACTGGTTTCGCCGCGAAGCGACGCACGGACGGGACTCTCTGAGCTACGAGGAAGCTTTCAGCGTGCGATGAATCACGCGCAGGAACTGCGTGAAGTCATCGTCGCGCGAGAGATAGCGCTCGTACGACTGCGCGGCGAGATCCTTCTGACCTTCCTCGGTCGCGACGGGCACGTACTTTGCGGTAGCGCCGGCGGTCTGCGCCGCGACGAGCTCACGATCGTTGTACGACGCCAGCACGATGTCGTACTTGCCGTTCTTCAATTCGTCGCTGATCAGATTCGCGGTCTCGACGATGTGAACGTTGTGACCCGCGGCCGCGAGTCGATCCGCGAGCGCTCGTGCTTCTTCGCTCGGTGCAACGAGCAATACGTTGCCGGGAAGCGGCGCGGTCTGTGCGCGATACGCAGCACCGCGACCGACGCGGAACAAGCTCTCGCCGCACGCGTTGCGCATCGAACGTGACGAGCGAGCAGGAAGCGACGGCCCCGACCACCGAAACGATCACCGGGATACGCATGTTTTTCTCCATCCCAGCCCCGACTCCGTAGCCGAATCTAGCACAGCCTGTTGCCAATTACGGATGGGCCAAGCCCATTCCCCCGGATTTCCCCCTGTTTTCCCCCGGAAACCTCCGGCCGTAAACTGGACCGAGGAGTCAGAAAAACGGCCTCGGCATCACCCTCGAGCTCTGCAGCTCGCTCGGCGCCGCGCGAGCGGTTCATGGTAGAACAGGAACGGAATATGTCGCACCCAGTGTTGCTGATCGCCGGGCCGGAGCTCGCCACGTACGGCTTTCCGCACGGCCATCCGTTCGGGCCGGACCGCTACGCCGCGTTCATGACCGAGCTCGAACGCTCCGAGTGTCGCGCCGACGCTCGAGCGCAAGCCGCCGCGGCTGGCCACTCGCGAGGAGCTGCTGCACTTTCACACGCCGGCGTACGTCGAGCGCGTCGCGGAGCTCTCCGAACGCGGCAGCGGGCTGCTCGATGCCGGCGATACGCCGGCGTTCCCCGGCGTGTACGAAGCGGCCGCGCACGTCGTCGGCGGCACGCTCGAGGCGCTCGCGGCGATTGTCGCGGGACCTACGCGCCGCGCATTCATCCCGATCGGCGGGCTGCATCACGCGACACGCGACAGCGCCGCGGGGTTCTGCGTGTTCAACGATTGCGGAGTCGCGATCGAGGTGGCGCGGCGCTTGCACGGCATCCGTCGCGTCGCGTACGTCGACATCGACGCGCATCATGGCGACGGCGTGTTCTACGGCTTCGAGCAGGATCCGGATCTGCTGTTCGCCGACATGCACGAGGACGGTCGATTTCTGTATCCCGGTACCGGCAGCCGCAGCGAGACCGGCCGCGGGCCGGCCGTCGGAACGAAGCTGAACATCCCGTTGCCGCCCGGCGCCGACGACACGGCGTTCCACGCGGCATGGGACGAGATCGAAGCGTATCTCGACGCGGCCAAGCCGGAGCTGATCCTGCTCCAATGCGGCGCCGACTCGCTGGCCGGCGACCCGATCACGCACTTGCGCCTGACGGCCGAAGCGCACGCGCACGCGGCTCGCCGCCTCGGCGTGCTCGCCGACCGCTACGCGAACGGCCGCGTGCTCGGCATGGGCGGCGGCGGCTACAACCGCGCGAACCTCGCGCGCGCCTGGACGCGCGTCGTCGAAGAGCTCGCCGGGTAACGCCGTGCATTGCCCCTTCTGCAACTTCGAAGACACCAAAGTCATCGACTCGCGCTTGGCGGGCGAGGGTCGTCAGGTTCGCCGTCGCCGCGAATGCCTGTCGTGCGGCGAACGCTTCACCACCTTCGAAGGCCCCGAGCTCGTGATGCCGTACGTCGTCAAACGCGACGATCGCCGCGAGCCGTTCGACGTGAACAAGCTCCGCGGCGGCTTCCTGCACGCGTTGCAGAAACGCCCCGTCCAGACTGAGGACATCGAACGCAGCATCGAGCACATCGAGCACGCGCTACAGACGTTCGGCGAGCGCGAGGTGTCGAGCCGCTTGATCGGCGACCTCGTGATGGAGGAGCTGCGGCGTCTCGACGAGGTCGCATACGTGCGGTTCGCGTCCGTGTATCGCAGCTTCCAAGACGTCACGGAGTTTCAGCAGGAGATCGAGCGCCTGCAGTCCCTGCCGAGCTTGCTCGAGAGCCGCGAGCAGATGTCGCTGCTGCCGGACGAGACCCGTAAGAAGTGAAACAGCCACGGTAACAACGTCATGGCCGACGCGATCGATCACGAGCACATGGCCGCCGCGCTGCACCTCGCCGCGAACGGCCTGTACGACACGAAGCCGAATCCGGCGGTCGGCTGCGTGCTCGTCAAAGACGGGCGCGTCGTCGGCACGGGTTGGACGGCGCCGGCCGGCGGGCCGCATGCGGAGCGCGTGGCGCTCGCCGCGGCCGGAGCGGCGGCTCGCGGCGCCACCGCTTACGTGACGCTCGAGCCGTGCTGCCACACCGGCCGCACGGGTCCGTGCTCGAAGGCGCTGATCGAGGCCGGCGTCGCGCGCGTCGTGTTCGCCGCGCACGATCCGAATCCCAGAGTCGACGGCGGCGGCGCGAGGGAGCTCGCGGCTGCGGGTATCGAGGTCGAGGGTGGCGTCATGGAGGACGCCGCGGAACCGTTGAATCGCGGCTTCTTCGCGCGGATGCGGCGCGGCCTGCCGTGGGTCCGCAGCAAGCTCGCGGTCAGTCTCGACGGCCGCACCGCGCTCGCGAACGGCGAAAGCCAATGGATCACGAGCTCGAGCGCGCGCGCGGACGTTCATCGCTGGCGTGCACGCTCGAGCGCGGTGCTGACCGGAAGCGGCACGATCGTCGACGACGATCCGTCGCTCGATGCTCGCCGCGAAGAAGCCGGCATCGCGGCCGAGCTCGGCATCAAGCAGCCGTTGCGCGTGATCATCGACGCGGTGTTGAAGACGCCGCCGACCGCCAAGACGTTGTCGTTGCCGGGTGAGGTGATCGTGCTCACGACTCGGGATCTCGACTATCCGAAAGCGCGTGCGCTGACCGCAGCCGGTGCGCGTGTCGAAACGGTGAAGGGCAATGCCGAACACTGCGACTTGCACGCCGTGCTCGAGCGGTTGGCGGAGCTCGAGGTCAACGACGTGTGGGTCGAAGCGGGCGCGGGCTTGAACGGCGCATTGCTCGAAGCGGGCTTGATCGACGAACTCATTATCTATATGGCACCGCGCTTGCTCGGCGATTCGGCGCGCGGAATGTTCACGTTGCCGGCCTTGGAGTCCCTGGCGGAGAGCCGGAACGTCGTGTTCGAGGATTTTTGCAAGGTGGGCGCCGACTTGCGGATCACGGCTCGGGTCAGTAGGGTGGCGGGCGCCTAGGCCTCGCGGGGTAACGCGTGTTCTCAGGGTTGGTGAAAGGCGTCGGACGCGTGGCTACTCGCACCGATTCCGGTGGCGACCGCCGCTTCTCGATCGAGCTTGGCACCGCCGCGATCCCGCCGCTTGCCCTGGGCGGCAGCATTGCGGTCAACGGCGTCTGTCTCACGGCCGTCGCCGTGACGCCGCAAGGCTTCACGGCGGACGTGTCCGCGGAGACGCTGGCCGTCACGACCTTCGATAGCTTGCGTCCCGGCTCGCGCGTGAATCTCGAGCCGCCCCTCAAAGCCGGAGATCCGCTCGACGGCCATCTCGTGACCGGCCACGTCGATGGTGTCGGTAAGGTCGTCGAGATCGTACCGGTCGGCGGCTCGCAGCGACTCGTGATCGGCGTGCCCGCGGCGTTGTCGCGGTACATTGCCGCAAAGGGCTCCGTTGCCGTCGACGGCGTCAGTCTGACCGTGAATGCAGTTCGCGGCGCCGAGCTCGAGGTCAACGTGATCCCTCATACGCAAGCCGTTACCGTTATCGGCGAGTACCGCGCCGGCACCGCTGTTAATATTGAGGTCGACATGTTGGCCCGCTATCTCGAGCGGCTCGTGCAAGCGGGCACGGAAAGCGGTCTCGATCTCGCCACGCTGAGGAAACATGGCTACGCACGCTAGCACCGATAGCGCATTCGGCCTCGACACGATCGAGGACATCGTCGCGGCGATTCGCAACGGCCAAATGGTCGTGATCCTCGACGACGAGGATCGCGAGAACGAGGGCGACCTCGTGATGGCCGCGACGAAGGTTCGTGCCGAGGACGTCAACTTCATGGCGAAGTACGGCCGCGGCCTGATCTGCCTCACGTTGACACGCGAGCGCTGCGAGCAGCTGCGCCTGCCGTTGATGGTCAGCAACACGGACGTGCGACAGACCACGAACTTCACGATCTCGATCGAAGCGGCCGAAGGCGTGACGACGGGCATCTCGGCGCACGACCGCGCGCGAACGATTCAGGCCGCGGTCGAGGCAAATGCCTCGCCGAGAGACCTGCGGCAGCCGGGGCACATCTTTCCGTTGATGGCGCAACCCGGCGGGGTGCTGACGCGCGCGGGGCACACGGAAGCAGGCTGCGACCTAGCGCGGCTCGCCGGCGTCGAGCCCGCCGCCGTGATCGTCGAGATATTGAACGAGGACGGCGCGATGGCGCGGCGCGACGACTTGCTGCGGTTCGCGCGCCGGCACGACCTTCGCATCGGCACGATCGCCGACCTCATCGAATACCGGCTGCGCACCGAGCAATCCGTGGAAGTCATCAGCGAAGCCGACGTCGCGACCGAGTTCGGCGCGTTTAAGCTCGTGTGCTTCGAGGATCATGTGAATCGCGCAGTGCACTTGGCGCTCGTGCGCGGAAAGCTCGATTCCAAGACTCCGACGCTCGTCCGCGTGCACCGGCAGGACACGTTGAGCGACGTGCTCGGGCTCGCGGCGCCCACGCTGCACCGGCCACTCCGCGATGCGTTGCGCTTGATCGCGGAGCAGGGTCACGGCGTGGCAGTGATATTGCGGCCCGAGGAATCCGCCCGCGATCTCGTGCGTTCCGTGCAGTCGCTGTCGCAGCCGTCGGAGCCCGAGGTCGGCGTGTTGCGCGGGCGCAGCATGGATTTCCGCACGTTCGGAATCGGCGCGCAGATCCTGCGCGCCCTCGGCGTACGGCGCATGCGCGTGATCGGTGCGCCGAAACAGCTGCACGCGCTCTCAGGGTTCGGCCTCGAGGTCGTCGATTACGTCTCGGACGCCGGCGAACGGGAAGACGCGCATGGATGACCGGATCAAGACCCTGGAAGGCGACTTCAATGCGCGGGGCCTACGTTTCGGCATCGTCGCGTCGCGCTTCAACGATTTCATCGTCGATCGGTTGCTCGACGCGGCCGTCGGCACGTTGTTGAAGCACGGCGTCGCTCACAGCGACATCGAGGTCGTGCGTGTACCGGGCGCGTTCGAGACGCCGCTCGCGATCAAGAAGCTGGCCGCGAGCCGGCGGTATCAGGCCTTGATTGCGTTGGGCTGCGTGATACGCGGCGCTACGCCCCATTTCGACTACGTGGCCGGCGAAGCCAGCCGCGGCATTTCTCAAGTGAGCTTGGCGGAAGAAATTCCGATCGGATTCGGCATCCTGACCGTCGATACGATCGAGCAGGCCATCGAGCGAGCCGGAACGAAAGCGGGAAACAAAGGCGCCGACGCTGCGCTTGCGGCGATTCAAATGGCCACCGTGCTGCGCCAGCTGGAGCAGTAGTTTTGGCCAGCAGCGCGCGAGCGCGTCATCTCGCCCGGGAGTTGCTCGTCAAAGCGCTCTATCAGTGGCAAATCGCCGGCCACGACGTCGCGGAGCTCTCGGCGCAATTCGCGGTGCTCCCAGACTTCGAGCGCTGCGACCGCGACTTCTTCGCGGCGTTGCTGACCATCGTCATCGATGACTCGGCAGCGCTCGATGCGCTGATCGCGCGGCACGCCGCCCGTGGCCGTCGACCAGCTGGACGCCGTGGGCCACGCGATCCTGCTGTTAGGATTGGCCGAGCTCAAAGCTCGCAACGACGTCCCCACCAAGGTCGTGATCAACGAGGCCGTCGAGCTCGCGAAGCGCTACGGCACCACCGACAGCTACAAGTTCGTGAACGCCGTTCTCGACAAGACCTCGCGCGAGCTACGCGGTGAGCCCGCGGCTGCGCAGGGCAAGGCATGATCGGCGAGTTCGAGATCATCGCGCGCTACTTCACGCGCGAGAGCCGCGACCCCGACGTCGTGCTCGGTGTTGGCGACGATGCGGCGGTACTCGCGATCGACGGACTCGCGGCCGTGACCGTCGACACTCTCGTGCCCGGAGTGCACTTTCCCGACGGCATGGCGCCGGAGCTGCTCGGCTACCGGCTCATGGCCGTGAACTTGAGCGATCTTGCGGCGATGGGCGCGGAGCCGCGGTGGTGCACACTCGCGCTGACGTTGCCGAAGGCGAACGAGGCTTGGCTCGAAGGTTTCAGCCGCGGCCTGTTCGAGCTCGCGGAGCGCTACGGCGTGAGCCTCGTCGGAGGCAATCTCACGCGCGGATCGTTGAACTTGACGCTACAACTCATCGGGCGCGTCGAGCGATCGCGGATGCTGACCCGCGGCGGCGGCCACGTCGGCGACGACGTCTACGTCACGGGCACGCTCGGCGATAGCTCGGCCGGTATCGCGCTGATCACAGAGCGTACGGCGGCGCCGGACGGCTCGGCGGCGGCAGCCTTGAAGCAGCGCTTCGAGCGGCCGGTGCCGCGCGTCGGGGCGGGCCTGGCGCTCGGCCCGCTCGCGACGGCCGCGATCGACATCTCGGATGGGTTGTTGGCGGACCTGGGCCACGTCTGCAACGCCAGCGGTTGCGGAGCGACGATCGACGTCGAGCGGGTGCCGTTGTCCGCGGAGCTGTTGTCGCTGTTTCCGCCGCGCGAAGCGCTCGCGCACGCGCTTGGCGGCGGCGACGACTACGAGCTGTTGTTCACGGCTCCGCCCTCGCGGGCCGAGGAGATCGAGGCCGCGCTCGAGGCTTCGGGCACTCCGTTTCGCCGCATCGGCCAGCTCGTCGAAGGCGAAGGGGTCGTGTGCCGCCAAGACGGCGAGCCGTTCGTTCCGGCTGCACGTGGCTACCGCCACTTCTAGTCGTTCGATTGGAGCCGCGTGAGCGCGCTGCGCGATCCCGTGCATTTTCTGGCCTTCGGTTTTGGCGCGGGCTTGTTGCCGCGTGCGCCAGGTACCTGGGGCAGCCTCGTCGGCCTCGTTGCGGCGTGGTGGCTGCTCGACCTGCCATGGCCGTGGCGGATCGGCGTCGTGGCCGCGGTGATCGGAGCCGGGATCTTCATCTGCGGCGAAAGCGCCCGCCGACTCGGCAAGCACGACGATCAACGCATCGTTTTCGACGAGATTTCGGGCGTGCTGCTGACGGCCCTTGCAGTCACGGAAAGGAGCGTCGTTTCACTCGCGTTAGTGTTTGTATTTTTTAGGGTTTTCGACATCGTGAAGCCCTGGCCGATCCGCGATGTGGATCACAGTCTAAAAGGCGGCCTCGGAATTATGCTTGATGACCTAATTGCCGCCGCTTTCGCGGCTGCATGTGTATTAACGATTCGAGTAGTGTTGCCCACGATCTAGTTGCCATGGCTCAGGCCAACGCCCCAGCTCCCACCGAGAAGCGTGTCTCCCGCGACGTGCCCGAGCGCATCGGCAAGTACGTGATCATCAATGAGGTTGGGCAGGGCAGCACCGGGCGCGTGTTCCTGTCCCACGACCCGTACTACGGCCGCGACGTTGCGATCAAGCTCTACAACATCGAGAACGAGGAAGACGAGCAGAAGGCGCGCGTAACTCGGAAGATGTTCTTCAACGAGGCGCAGATGATGGGGCGCCTCCAGCACCCGAACATTCTGCCGATCTACGATGCCGGCGAAGAGAACGGCAGCTATTACGTCGTCACCGAGCACGTGCATGGCGCGCGCACGCTGAACGCGTATTGCCGGCCCGACAACCTGCTTCGGATCGACGACGTCGTCGAGATCTTGTTCAAGTGCGCGAAGGGTTTGCACTACGCGCACGGCCGCGGCGTGATCCATCGCGACATCAAGCCCAGCAACATCATGCTCACGCTCGACAACGACGTGCGCATCATCGATTTCGGCATCGCGTTGATCAAAGACTCCGACGTCTCACGGATCGAAGGAATTGCCGGCAGCCCGAGCTACATGTCGCCCGAGCAAGTTCAATCGGCCGAGATCACGCACAAGTCCGACATCTATTCCTTGGGCGCCGTCATGTACGAGCTCCTGACGGGCTACCGACCGTTCCGTGCGAACAGCCTGAGCAAGCTGCTGCACCAGATCGTGTATGCGACGCCGCCGCCGATCCACACGCTGCGCGAGGGTATCCCCGAAGAGATCGAGAACGTCGTTACGACGGCGCTCTTGAAAGAACCTGAGCAGCGCTTCGGCAGCGCGATCGACTTCGCGGGCGCGCTGACGAAACTGCATCAGAAGCTGCGGAGCGAGTCCGATCGTCTCGATCGGCAGGAACAGTTCGACTTGCTTCGTAAGCTGCGCTTCTTCCACGACTTCTCGCACGCCGAGATTTGGGAAGTGCTGCGCGCGAGCGAATGGTGCACGTACCAGGCCAACGACGAGATCATTCGCGAGGGCGAGCTCGATGATCGGTTCTACATCATCGTGAATGGCTCCGTCAGCGTCGAATCCGGCCGCCGGCAGACCGGTGTGCTCGGCGATGGAGACTGCTTCGGCGAGGCGAGCTACGTTCGCGGGGCGCGCCGCACGGCGACGATCAAGGCGACGGGACCGTTGACGCTCGTGCCGCGTGAGCTCGACGCTGCTCGAGCAGTCGTCGTCGGCTTGCCAGTTGCGCTTCAACAAGGTCTTCCTGCGCTCGCTGATCGAGCGGCTCCAAGGAATCGCCACTCCGGCCGCCCCTTAAGGCGCCGCGATCAATCGTCCGTCGAAGGCGTGAACGGGCTCGGCTCGGCCGTCGCGGTTTTCTTCAGCAGAATCTCGACCTTTTGCTCCGCTTCCTGCAGCGCGGCCTGACATCGGCGCGTGAGCTTCACTCCGTGCTCGAACTCCTTCAGCGCCTGCTCGAGCGGCAGGTCGCCGGCCTCGAGGCGCGTGACGAGCGCCTCGAGCTCTTCGAGCGATTTTTCGAGGCCGCCCAGGCCCAAGTTCTTGTCGGTCGCAGTCATCGAAGTGGCAGCCATGGGGGAGGCGGCCACGGTACACAGCGTGCCGCGAAAGTTCAAACGTGCGAGTTGACAAGATTTCACCGCGCGGAATAGGCTGACCTCACGTTCTAGACAAAGTCTAACAGCCGTCGCGGCCAGACTTCGGCGTCTGGTTCGAATCGAAAAGTCATTCGGAGAGCACTAATGAAGTTGAAGGGCACCCAGACCGAGAAGAACTTGAAGGACGCGTTCGCCGGCGAGTCGCAGGCCAACCGTCGCTATCTGTATTTCGCCGGTAAGGCGGACGTCGAAGGGTATAACGATGTTGCGGCAGTGTTCCGCTCCACGGCCGAAGGCGAGACCGGCCACGCGCACGGCCACCTCGAGTATCTCGAGGCCGTCGGCGACCCGGCTACGGGATTGCCGATCGGCGAGACGGGCAACAACCTGAAGGCTGCGATCGCCGGGGAGACTCACGAATACACCGACATGTACCCCGGCATGGCCAAGGCGGCCCGCGGGGAAGGGTTCGAAGAGATCGCCGATTGGTTCGAGACGCTCGCGAAGGCCGAGCGCTCGCACGCGAACCGCTTTCAGAAGGCGCTCGATACGCTCGGCAAGTAGCTGACGCGTTTTCTTGTCATTGCGCGGCGCGCCCGGACCTCGAGGTCCGGGCGGCGCCCTGAAGGCGAGCAACGTCCGTGACTGACACCAAACCGCCGCGCCGCGAAGGTAGCCTCGAGGCGCCGACGCGCCACGCGCTCGATTGGCATTCGGCTCAGTTCACGGACGCGAGCGCACTCGAAACCGAGCTCGCGCGCGTGTTCGACATCTGCCACGGCTGCCGACGCTGCTTCAGCCTGTGCAACGCATTTCCGACGCTATTCGATGCCGTCGATGCGACGTCGAGCGGCGAGCTGCACGACGTTCCGAAGCAAGCGTACTGGCAGGTCGTCGAGCACTGCTATCTCTGCGACATGTGCTACATGACGAAGTGCCCGTACGTGCCGCCGCACGAATGGAACGTCGATTTCCCGCACCTGATGCTGCGGGCGAAGCACAAGGCGTTCGAGGATGGCAAGGCCACGGTGCGCGACAAGATCCTGAGCTCGACCGACGCGGTCGGCAGCCTCGCAGGGATCCCCGTCGTCGCCGAGATCGTGAATGCAGTCAACGAGTCGAGTCTCGGGCGCAAGCTTCTCGAGAAGACGCTCGGCGTCGACGTCGAAGCACCCGTGCCGAAGTATCACTCGCGGAGCGCCCGCAAGCGGTTGGCCAAGCACGTCGGCCGCACGGCACCGCCGAAGCCCGCCGGCGAAACCCAAGGCCGTGTCGCGGTGTTCGCGACCTGCTACGGCAATCGCAATCATCCGGGCCTCGTCGAGGATCTCGTCGCGGTCTTCGAGCACAACGGCATCGGCGTCGCGTTGGTCGGCAGCGAGCGGTGTTGCGGCATGCCGAAGCTCGAGCTCGGCGATTTGAAATCGATCGAGCGCCTGAAGGACGAGAACATCGACGTGCTGGACGCCTATGCCCGCGACGGCTGGGACTTGAGCGCCGTGATCCCTTCGTGCGTGCTGATGTTCAAGCAAGAGCTGCCGCTATTGTTTCCCGACGACGAGCGCGTGCGTCGCGTGGCCGAGGCCTTCTTCGATCCGTTCGAATATTTGATGCTGCGCCACCGCGAAGGATTGCTCTCGACCGAGTTCAAGACGAGCCTAGGCAAGGTCAGCTACCAGGTGCCGTGCCACCTGCGGGTGCAGAACATCGGCTTGAAGACGCGTGACGTGTTGCAGCTCGTGCCCGACACGTCCGTTCACACGATCGAGCGTTGCTCCGGCCATGACGGCACTTATGGCGTCAAGAAGGAATATGCCGCGATTTCGCGCAAAATCGCACGGCCGGTCGCGCGCCAGGTCGATAACGCGGAGGCGCAGCACTTCACGAGCGATTGCCCGATGGCCGCCGAGCAGATAGCCACGGTTGCCGACGCCGACATCGAGCCTACGCACCCGATCCAGCTGCTGCGACGCGCCTACGGAATTTGACGGAGGGCTTATGGACAAGCTTGCGGTCGCCGACCTCCTCACACTCGAGCAGTACCACAAGGAGCGGCCGCGCTTGCGAGCGGAGGTGCTCGCCCACAAGCGCCACCGCCAAGCGCCGCTGGGGCCGAATCTCACGCTGTATTTCGAGGACCGCGTCACGATGCGGTACCAGGTTCAGGAGATGCTGCGCGCCGAGCGGATCTTCGAGTCCGAGGCCATCGCCGAGGAGCTCGCCGCGTACAACCCGCTGATTCCGGACGGCACGAATCTGAAGGCCACGATGATGCTCGAGTACCCGGACGTCGACGAACGCCGGCCCGCTCTCGAGCGCCTGCGCAGCGTCGAGAACGCCGTGTATCTCGAGGTCGGCACGCTCGGGCGCGTGTTCGCCTATGCCGACGAGGATCTCGAGCGCAGCGATGCTACCAAGACCTCGGCCGTGCATTTCTTGCGCTTCGAGCTCGACGCGGCCATGTGCGCGGCCTTGAAGGCCGGCACGCAGCTGAAGCTCGGCGTCGATCACGAGCACTATCGCCATGAGCTCGACGCGCCCGCCGAATTGCGAGCCGCGCTGACAGCGGACCTCGACTGATTGCCGCTTGTCGCGGACGTGCTCGGACGCGTTACAATCGCGCCGGCCTACGTGGGAACTCGGGTCTTGTGCTCGGGTGTTAGGCCGGGTCAATGAGTAGCAACTATCGCGCTGCAGACATCGAAGTCCTGAGCGGGCTCGAGCCCGTGCGCCGGCGTCCCGGCATGTACACGGACACGAGTCGGCCGAATCACCTCGCGCACGAGGTCGTCGACAACAGCGTCGACGAGGCCGTCGCGGGTCACGCCAAGAAAATCGAGGTCACGCTGTTTGCCGACGGGTCGTTGCAGGTGGCCGACGACGGCCGCGGCATGCCCGTCGACATCCACCCCGAGGAAAAGATCACGGGCGTCGAGCTGATCCTCACGAGGCTGCACGCGGGCGGCAAGTTCTCGAACAAGAACTACCAGTTCTCGGGCGGCCTGCACGGCGTCGGCGTATCGGTCGTCAACGCGCTGTCGAAGAACCTCGAGGTGTGGATCCGCCGGGACGGCAAGGAACACAACATGAGCTTCGTCGACGGCGAGCGGCGCGGCAAGCTCGACGTCGTCGGCAAGGTCGCGAAGAACAACACCGGCACCACCGTGCGGTTCTGGCCGAACCCGAAGTACTTCGATTCGCCGCAGTTCTCGTTGCCGAAGCTCAAGCACATGCTGCGCGCGAAGGCCGTCCTATGTCCGGGTCTCGAGGTCACGCTCGAGGTCGAGAAGCCGAAGGAATCCGAGCGCTGGGTCTACACGGGCGGGCTCGAGCAATACCTCAAAGAGGAAGTGGGAGCCGGCGACTTCGTTCCCGAGCAGCCGTTTTCCGGCAAGCTCGAGGGCAAGCGCGAGGCCGTCGAGTGGGCCGTGCTCTGGCGCCGCGAAGGCGGTGGCGAGGCCGTGCTCGAGAGCTACGTGAACTTGATCCCGACGCCGCAGGGTGGCACGCACGTGAACGGCATGCGCACGGGGCTCACCGACGCGCTGCGCGAGTTCTGCGAGTTTCGCAATCTGCTGCCGCGCGGCATCAAGCTCGCGCCCGAGGACGTCTGGGAAGGCGTGAACTTCGTGCTCTCCGTGAAAATCGAGGAGCCGCAGTTCTCGGGGCAGACCAAAGAACGGCTCTCGTCGCGCGAGTGCGCGACGCTCGTCGGCGGTCTCGTCAAGGACCACTTCGCGCTGTGGCTGAACCAGCATCCGGAAACGGGCGACGCGATCGCGCAGTTCGCGATCGAGAACGCGCAGCACCGGCTCAAGGCCGCGAAGACGATCGTCCGCAAGCGCATCGTCGCGGGACCGGCGCTGCCGGGTAAGCTCGCCGATTGCACGATCCAAGAGCCGGCCCACGCCGAGCTCTTTCTCGTCGAGGGCGATTCGGCCGGCGGCTCGGCGAAGCAGGCGCGCGACCGCGAGTATCAAGCGGTCATGCCGCTGCGCGGCAAGATCCTGAACACCTGGGAAGTCGAGCCCGGCGAGCTGCTCGCGTCGCAGGAGGTCCACAACATCAGCATTGCGCTCGGCGTGGATCCCGGCTCGCAGAACCTCGACGGTTTGCGTTACCACAAGATCTGCATCCTTGCGGACGCGGACTCGGACGGGCAGCACATCGCGACGCTCCTGTGCGCCTTGTTCCTGAAGCACTTCGAGCCGCTCGTCGCGGCCGGGCATGTCTGCGTCGCGATGCCGCCTTTGTTCCGCGTCGACGTCGGCAAAGAGGTGCACTACTGCCTCGACGAGGCCGAGCGAACGCTCCTCCTCGATCGCATCGAGGCGGAGAAGAAGGCGGGCAAGATCACGGTGACGCGCTTCAAGGGTCTCGGCGAGATGAACCCGTCGCAGCTGCGCGAGACGACGATGGCGAAGGAAACACGCCGGCTCGTTCAGCTGACCGTCGACGACAAGACGATGGCCGAGACGCGCGAGATGCTCGACAAGTTGCTGGCCAAGAAGCGTGCGTCGGATCGGCGCGATTGGCTTCAGGACAAGGGCAACCTCGCAGATCTCGGCGTCGACACCGCGAGCTGACATATGAAAGAACAAGAGCTGAACTTCGACGGCATCGAGCGCGTTCCGCTCGCCGTATTCACGGAAAAGGCGTACCTCGACTACTCGATGTACGTGATCCTCGATCGTGCGCTGCCGCACATCGGCGACGGCCTGAAACCGGTTCAACGCCGCATCATCTACGCCATGAGCGACCTCGGTCTCTCGGCGACGTCGAAGCCGAAGAAGTCCGCGCGCACCGTCGGCGACGTCATCGGCAAGTTCCATCCGCACGGCGACAGCGCGTGCTACGAAGCCATGGTCCACATGGCGCAGAGCTTCAGCTACCGCTATCCGATCGTCGACGGGCAAGGCAACTGGGGGTCGCAGGACGATCCGAAGTCGTTCGCGGCCATGCGCTACACCGAAGCGCGGCTCACGCGCTACGCGCAGGTGCTGCTGAACGAGCTCGAGCACGGCACCGTCGATTGGCAGCAGAACTTCGACGGCACGCTCTCGGAGCCGATGCTGCTGCCGGCGCAGCTGCCGAACCTGCTCTTGAACGGCACGAGCGGCATCGCCGTCGGCATGTCGACGGACGTGCCGCCGCACAATCTCAAGGAAGTCGCGACGGCCCTGCTTCGCCTGCTCGACGATCCCGACACGACGCTCGGCGAGCTCATGAAGCACATCAAGGGCCCCGACTTCCCGACGGGCGGCGAGCTCGTGTCGAGCCGCTCGGACCTCGTGCAGATCTACAAGACGGGCAACGGGACGCTGCGGCTGCGCGCCCGCTATGAGATCGAAGACGACGACATCGTGATCACGGAGCTGCCGTTTCAAACGTCGGGCGCGAAGGTGCTCGAGCAGATCGCGGCGCAGATGACGGCGAAGAAGCTGCCGATGGTCGAGGATCTGCGCGACGAGTCGGACCACGAAAATCCGACGCGGCTCGTGATCGCCGCAAAGTCGAAGGTCGACCTCACGGCGTTGATGAACCATCTGTTCGCGACGTCGGAGCTCGAGCGGACGGTCCGGGTCAACATCAACGTCATCGGCCTCGACGGCCGGCCCGCCGTCTATGGTTTGAAAGGGCTGCTCGAGGAGTGGCTGAAGTTCCGCACGGCGACCGTCAAGCGCCGGCTCGAGCACCGCCTCGAGCGTGTCGCGCAGCGCTTGCACATCTTGGACGGCCTGCTCGTCGCGTATCTGAACATCGACGAGGTCATCAAGATCATCCGCCGCGAGGACGAGCCCAAGCCCGTCCTCATGAAGCGCTTCAAGATCTCCGATGTGCAAGCCGAGGCGATCCTCGAGCTCAAGCTGCGTCACCTCGCGAAGCTCGAAGAGATGCAGATTCGCACGGAGCAGAAAGGTTTGTCGGAGGAGCGAGCGGATCTCGAAGGTACGCTGAAGTCGAAGGCGAAGCTCACGAAGCTGATGAAGGGGGAGATCGAGGAGCTAGCCGAGAAACATGGCGACAAACGCCGCACCGGCATCGTCGAGCGTGACGCCGCGCAAGCGATCGACGAGTCGGAGCTCGTCACTAGCGAGCCCGTCACCGTCGTTCTCTCCGAGCGCGGTTTCGCGCGCGCAGCGAAGGGTCACGACATCGACGTCATCGGGTTGTCATACAAGGCCGGCGACCAGTTCCTCGCGTCCGCACGCGGCAAGAGCAACCAGCTCGCTGTATTCATCGACAGCACGGGGCGCTCGTACAGCGTCGGCGCGCACACGCTGCCCTCGGCGCGAGGGCAAGGCGAGCCGCTCGCGGGCTTTTTCAATCCGCCCGATGGCGCGAGCTTTCGCGGAGTGTTGATCGGCGCGCCGGAGGACAAGTGGGTCGTCGCGTCCTCGGCCGGCTACGGGTTCGTCGTGCAGCTCGCGGAGCTGTACGCGAACAAGAAGGCCGGCAAGGCGGCGCTCCGGGTGCCCGAGGGCGGCACGGTCGTACCCGCGTCGCCGGTCGGCGCGGACGGCACTCGACTAGCCGCAGTGTCGAGCGACGGCCGCTTGCTGATTTTCCCGCTCGCGGAGCTGCCGGAGCTCAGCAAGGGCAAGGGCAACAAGATCTTGTCGGTGCCGAAGAAGGACGCCGTGGACCTCCGCGCGATCTGCGTGCTGACGCCGGAGCAGTCGCTGCGTGTCGATTCGGGCGAGCGGCACATGACGATCAAGGCGGCCGAACTCGACCACTACGCGGGCGCGCGCGGCCATCGCGGCATGGCGCTGCCGCGCGGTTGGCGGACCGTGGATCGGCTCAGCGCCGAGTAGAGACTACTTCCCCGAGCACGACCTCGGGCTCGTGGACGTAGTGGCCTTGCACGAAGGCCACGCCGAGCTGGAACAGCACGGCCATCGTGTTGGCGTCCTCGACGCGCTCGGCGATCGTCGGGATCCCGCGGCCGGTCGCCGAGTTGACGAAGATACGGACCTTGTCCTGTAGGGCTTGATCGGTCGAGATGCCCTGCATCAACGACCCGTCGATCTTGAGGAAGTCCATCGACGTTTGCGCGAGGACGCGTCCGGAATCGCGGCCGACGCCGAAGCTCTCGACTGCGAAACGGTGCCCGAGCTTGCGTAATGCGTTCGCGAGCGCTTGAGTCTGCGTCAGGTATTGCGTCGCGTTCTCCTCGCTCACTTGGAAGCAGAGGTGATGCGGCGTAACGCCAGAGCTTTGGACGGCTTTCTTCAGCCAGTCGAGCAGAGTTCGGTCGATCAACGACTCGGCGGATAGCTTGATGAATGCGCAGTCGAGCGGCGTCTTCGCGACGAAGTTCAGGCTCGCGCCGATGACCCAGCGGTCGATCGCTCGCATCAGGCGATTCCGCGCAGCGGCCGGCATGAACTCGGCGCCCGAAACCTCGTCGCCTTGGGCGTCGATCATGCGCAGCACGGTGTCGTACATGATCTCCTGCTCGCCGCTCAGCGAAGCGATCGGCAGGTGAGCGAGCTTGAAACGATTCTCCATCAATGCCGACTTGATCTGCTGCACCCAGATCTCGTCGAAACGCTGCACGCGCGTGCTCTCGTCGGACGTCTGTTGCAGCACGACTTTATTGCCGCCCTGATCCCGGCCGAGCTGATTCGAGCGCTTCGCTTCGGCGATCAGCGCGTCCATTTGCGCTGTCGTCGGCCCGACTTCCGCGAGACCGATCGTGCAGGTGATCGGACAGCGTGTTGTGCGCGCTCTCGAAGACGCGTTGCGAGATCCGGGTCAACACGCTCTGCGCCCAGGCCTGAACGTCGCGCAGAGCGCCGCGCTCGAGGTACATCGTGAAGATCTGCCCCCCGAAGCGACCGTAGACGTCGTTGGGCTGGGCGAGCTCGCGGAGCTGCTCCGCGATCTGCACGAGAACGTCCTCGCTCGAGAGCGGGCCGATCTGCTCCTCGACCTCGCGAAACTTGTCGGGGCGTATGTACGCGAGCACGCGCACGCCGCCGCGCGCCGCCGAGTCGAGTCGATCCGTCAATACCTCGAGGAACCGGCGCCGATGATAGAAGCCCGTCGTCGCGTCCTTGTGGACCGCACGTTCGACGAGCTCCTCGGGCTCGCGCGTATCGCCCGGCGGGCGCGGCACGCTGAGCTTGACGCCGGGCTCGCCGTCGACCGAAGCGATCTCGAGCTGGAGCTCGATCGGCACCTTCGCGCCTTCGTTGGTCCGGGCCAACGCCTTGATCGATTCGCCGGCCCATTGACCGCGGCCGCAAGCGACGAGCGCGCCTTTCAAGGCCGCCTGACTGGTGTTCTCGAAAAAGTCCATGAGCGGAGTGCCGACCAGGCCGTCGGTCTCGGGGTAGCCGAACAAGTCGGCCCACGCGCGATTCGCGTCCACGAGGATGCCCTCCTGCACGTGCGCGATCGCATCGACGGACCCGGCCAGGAATGCTTTGAGCTGTTTCTTGTACTGGTTCGCCGAGAGCAGCGTTTCGTTCAGCGCACGCTCGAGCCGGAACGATCGCAACTCACGCTCGGCGATGCTGCGTAGTCGCTCGATTTGTCCATGCGATACGAGGTCTTGTGCGCCGGCCAATAGGGCTTCGGCGATGTCGGTCTCGTCGGCGGCCTTGCTCACGACGACGAGCGGCACGGTGCCCCCGGCCTGCTGCTTGATCTTGGCGATCTCGCGGATCGGGGCCGGCAGGCTGTCGGGGAAGAAGCACAACAATTGCGGATCGTGATCGTCGATCGCGCCGACGAGGGCTTCGAGCTTCGTGACCCAATGGCACCGCACCGGGTGCCCGCCGTCGCGTAGCGAGCGGTTGACGAGCTCGACGTCGTCTTCGCGACCGCTCAGCACGATCAGCGGTACCGGGGCTTGCGCCATCTTCTATATAAATCGTGTTGGCGGAACCCGCAGTGTAAGCAGCGTTCGGCGTCCTCAGACGGAAGTCGGTCACAATCGCAGCAATGCTTTCGCCGTCGGATCAGGCGATCGAGGTTTTACTTAACTCCCCGGCGGTTTCGCGAACGAGCCGCGGCACCAAGTAGCCGGGCAGCCGTCCGCGGAGCTCCGCGATCAGATTCTTACCGGTGTTCTCGTCGACTTCGTAGTGCGCTGCGCCCGCGACGCGATCGAGCACGTGCAGGTAGTAGGGGAGAACGCCACACTCGAACAAGCGTTCGCTCAAGCGCGCCAGCGAATCGGCGTCGTCATTGACGCCCTTTAGCAACACCGCTTGGTTCAGCAGCGTGGCCAGCGGCCCGCGCAGCGCGGCGAGAGCGTGCTCGACGTCGAGGTCGAGCTCGTTCGCATGATTCGCGTGTAGGACGACGACGGTTCGGAACGGCGCGGCCGCCAGTATCCGCACGAGCTCGTCGTCGATTCGCTCGGGGACCACGACGGGGAAGCGCGTGTGAATCCGCACGGTGGCCAAGCCGGTATCGCCGAGCCGGACCAGGAGCTCGCGGAGGCGCCGGTTCGACAAGCTGAGCGGGTCTCCGCCGCTCAGGATCACCTCGCGTATGTCCGCAGCTTTTTCGAGCTCGGAGAGCGCGTGCGACCAATCCCCGCGCGCGGCGAGTTGCGTTGAATACGGAAAGTCGCGTCGAAAGCAGTAGCGGCAATGGATCGGGCAAGCTCCGCTCGCGATCAGTAGTGCCCGGCCCGCGTATTTCCGCAACAGTCCCTGATCTGCGAGTCCCTGTTCCCGCACCGGGTCCGAGGTGAAGCCTGGCGCCGCATCGAGCTCGCTGGCGGAAGGCCAGACCTGCCGCAGCAGCGGATCGTTGGCATCGCGTTTCCGCATCCGTGCGACGAAGCCCCTCGGCACGAGCAACGAAAACGACGTGGACGGCGCCGCAGCGAGTGCGGCTGCAGGTAGCTCGAGTAGCCGTAGTAATTCGGCCGGGTCGCGCACCGCGTTTCGCACCGCTTCCTGCCACGACGGGCGAACGAGGGACTCTGCGGTCGCGCCGGCCGCGGCGACTTCGGGCGTGGCGCTTCGTGTCGAGTTGATCGGAGGCCCCTCTTCGTGGTTCGTGTTCCTACGAGCTTGAGAGTATGATCCCGCGCTCGGTTTTCAGGCAGACGGCAATCGCATGGCAGTTTACAGCACGAACGAATTCCGGGGCGGAATGAAGATTCTGCTCGACGGCGATCCCTACGCGATTCTCGAGAACGAATACGTAAAGCCCGGCAAGGGTCAGGCGTTCAATCGTGTGAAGATCCGCAACCTGAAAACCGGCCGCGTCACCGAGCGCACGTTCAAGTCCGGCGATACTGCCGAAGCGGCCGACGTCGTCGATCAGGACATGCAGTATCTCTACACCGACGGGCAGTTCTGGTACTTCATGGTGCCCGATACGTTCGAGCAAGTGACTGCCGGCGAGGCTGCCGTCGCGGATGCGAAGGACTGGATGAAGGAGCAGGAGACCTGCATCGTCACGCTGTGGGACGGGGTGCCGCTTTACGTGTTGGCGCCGAAGCAGGTCGACCTGAAGATCGTCGAGACCGATCCCGGCGTGCGCGGCGATACGGCGACGGGCGGCCAAAAGCCCGCGAAGCTCGAGACCGGCGCCGTCGTGCGCGTCCCTCTGTTCATCAACGAAGGCGAAGTGATTCGCGTCGACACGCGCTCGGGCGAGTACGTCTCGCGCGCGAAGTAACCGTCCTCGTCAGTCTCCGTGCGCGAAGCTCATCGCCGACACCACGTCGGAGTGCTTCGTCGCGAGCGCGACGAGTCGATCGAAGCCGAGCGCAACGCCGGCACAGTCCGGTAAGCCGGCCTCGAGCGCCGCGAGAAACTGTTCGTCGAGCGGCGGCGCGGGTTTTTTTTCTAGGAGTCGCCGGGCCCGCTCCACCTCGAATCGACGCCGCTGCTCGCGCGCATCCGTGAGCTCGTGAAAGCCGTTCGCGAGCTCGATGCCGCCGCTGAACGCTTCGAACCTCGCCGCGACGGCCGGTGACCCGGGCTTCACTCGCGCGAGCGCCGCTTGGCTTGCCGGATAGTCGTAGACGAACGTCAGCGCCGCGGGATCGAAGCTCGCGACGACGCGCGTGGCGAACGCGAGGTCGAGCACGGCGTCGTGCGCGAGTCCCTGCGGCACATCGACGCCTTGCGCGGCGAGCCGCCGTTCGATTTCCGGTGTCGCGGCGTCGGGTCCCGCGCCGAGGGCTGCGTGCAACGCATCCGCGTAGCGCACGCGAACGTTGCGAATGGAGGTACCGGGCACGGCCGTCGAGACCACGGCGTCGACGAGCTCGGCGACCTCGCCCATCAGCTTATTTTCATCCCACCCCACGCGATACCACTCGAGCATCGTGAACTCGGGTTGGTGCCAACGGCCGAGCTCGTCGTCGCGGAATACACGGCAGAGCTGATAGATGTCGCCGCTGCCGGCCGCGAGCAGCCGCTTCATCGCGAACTCGGGCGACGTCTGAAGGTAGTGCGGCGCCGAGCCGAGGCTCATCACCGTTGCGGCGACGCTCACTATCGCGGGATCCGTGACACCGGCCGGCGAGAGGGCCGGCGTTTCGACCTCGAGAACGCCGCGTTGCGCGAAAAACGCGCGGACGGTGGTCAGCATCGCCGCGCGTTGCCGCAAGGTTGCGAGGGGCGCGGACAGTCGGTACGGCATCCGATCAGGACCGCGCGAGCGTACCGATCGCTTGACCCATGCGCACCGCGGTGCCGTTTTCGATCGACGACGCAAACGTGAACGCGCGCGCGCCGAGCAGCACGATGACGGTCGAGCCCATGTTGAACCGCCCGATCTCGTCGCCGGCGCCGACGCGACGCGGTGGCTCCTCGTGCCACTCGCGCGGCGCGCCGCTGACGATTTCCCCGCGCGTGAACGTGCTGATGCTCGAGACGTTCAGCGCACCGACGAACACGACGACCATCGGCCCGCGCTCGGTCTCGAACCAGCAGATCGCGCGCTCGTTGCGGCAAAAGAGGCGCGGAATAGCAGCGGCCGTCGCGCGGCTGACGCTGAAGCGAGCGCCGGGCACGTAGCGCGTTCGAGTCAAGGCTCCCGCCAACGGTGCGTGGACGCGGTGATAGTTGTGCGGCGCGAGATAGATCGTGAAATACGTGCCGCCGCCGAGCGCGACGACGTCGGCGCCGGTCTCGCCGAGCAGCTCCGCGAGTGAGTAAGCGTGGCCCTTGGCCTGAAACAGACGATCGCCGTCGATCGATCCGTGCTCGGTCAGCACGCCATCGGCGGGAGCGACGAGAGCGCCCGGTGCTTGGTCGATCGCGCGCGCGCCGGCCGCGAGCTCGCGCGTGAAGAACTCGTTGAACGTCGCGTAGCTGTCGAGATCGGAGCTCGCGGCCTCGGTGAGATCGACGCGATAGGTGCGCGCGAACCATCGCAAGAGCGGACGTTTCAGCCACGGCCGCCGCGAGCGCGTGGCGCGGTACACGACCGCGGACATGGCGTTCTTCGGTAACAGGTGTTGCGTGAGCCACACCCAGGTCGGGGAGGTCATGCGCCGGGAGGGGTGCCGACCTGATGGCGCCGACGTAGCTTAAGGAAATCGGACGCGATGATCTTTGGGTCGTGGGGAGCCGTCGTCACGGCGATCCAATCGGCATTCGGATCGAGCACATAGATCGCGGAGTTGTGCACGACGTTGTAATTCGACCCGCCATGCTCGTGCTTCTCCACCGCGACACCGAGCGCCGCCAGCAATGGCGCGAGGGCATCGTCCGGCGCCGTCACGCCCAAAAACTCGGAATCGAAGTTGTCGAGATACCTGGCGATACGCTCGGGCGTATCGCGGTTCGGATCGACGCTGACGAACACGACGCGGGGCGCGAGGTTCGGAGCGCGGGCGACGATCTCGGCCTTCGCGGTCGCCAAGACCTGCAAGGTCAGCGGACAGACGTCGGGGCAGTTCGTGAAGCCGAAGAAAAGCAGCGAGAAACCGCCTTCGAGGTCGCTCAAGCTCATGGCTTGACCGGTCTCGTCGACGAAGCTTACGTCGCCGAGCTCGCGCGGCGTGGGCAGCACGGTCGCAGTTTGCGGCGGCGCGCCGCGCTCGCCGCGCGGCAATAGGAACATCGCCGCGACGAGCACGACCAACGCGACGACGATGATTCGCAGCATTCCGCCAAGCACGTGGCGATTATCGCACACGCTGCGCGCGGGCATGGATGCCCGCGGTAGAGCAATGCAGGGAGCAATTGCCGAGGGTTATCATGCGCGCCGCATGGACCTGACCGAGCTTTCGGAACGACTGCGCGCGGCGCCGAATTGCGACGCTTGGATCGCCGTGGCCGCCGGGCTACTTCGACCAGCACGGCGTGGTCTTCGGACACGGGACCGACAACGCCAGCGACGAAGCGTATTGGCTGTTGCGGCATCTGACGGGCTGGGCCGACGTGGACTGGAACGCCCCGCCCGCGCCGGATACGAGCTCGCGCGCGATCGGGCTCGCGCGCCGCCGCGTCGAGGAACGCAAGCCGCTGGCCTATCTGCTCCGAGAAGCGTGGTTCGCGGGCCTGAAGTTCGGCGTCGACGAGCGCGTGCTCGTCCCGCGCTCGCCGCTCGCGGAGGTCCTCGAGCGCGGCTTCGAGCCGTGGTGCACGCTGAATCCCGGCGACCGCGTGCTCGACATCGGCACCGGCAGCGGTTGCATCGCGATTGCCGCGGCTCACTATTGTCCCGATGCCCTCGTGGATGCGACCGACGTCTCGCGCGCCGCGCTCGCGGTGGCCGCGGAGAACGTAGCGCTGCACGGCGTCGCAGCACGCGTGCGGCTTTTCGAAACAGACTTGTTCCCACCCGGCACCGAGCAGTACCGCGTGATCGTCTCGAACCCGCCGTACGTGCCGGAGGCGGAAATCGCCGCCCTGCCGCCCGAGTACCGTCACGAGCCCGAGATCGGGCTCGCGAGCGGCCCGACGGGTTTCGCTGCCGCCGAGCGGATCCTGCGCGGCGCCGCTGAACGGCTCACGTCCGAAGGCGTGCTGTTCCTCGAGGTCGGAGCCGGCGGCAAGGCGTTTGCCGCGGCCCACGCCGGGTTGCCGTTGATCGCGCTCGAGTTCGAGCGTGGCGGGGACGGGGTTTTCGTCGTGACGGCTGCCGAGATTCGGGAATTCCTTCGCACCACCTAAGCGCGCATCATTGGCACAATGACGGCGCGCGATGAGCGGCTGAGCGCGGCCGCGAGCGCGAATCGGACGGAAACATGGCTGGCGACACTTACGGACGTTTGTTCACGGTCACGACCTTCGGCGAGAGCCATGGGCCCGCTTTGGGCTGCGTCGTCGACGGCTGCCCGCCGGGGCTCGCCTTGACGGAAGCCGACATACAGAAGGATCTCGATCGCCGCCGCCCCGGCCGCTCGCGACACGTGACGCAACGACAAGAGCCGGATCAGATCAAGATCTTGTCGGGCGTCTTCGAGGGGCAGACGACTGGCACTGCAATTGGCTTATTGATCGAGAACGTCGATCAGCGCAGCGGCGACTACTCGAAGATCAAGGACTCGTTTCGGCCCGGGCATGCCGACTACACGTATCAACAGAAATATGGAATCCGCGATTACCGCGGCGGTGGTCGCTCGTCCGCGCGCGAGACTGCGATGCGCGTGGCCGCGGGTGCGATCGCGCGAAAGTACCTCGCCGAACGCCTCGGCCTGAAGATTCGCGGTTACCTTGCCGAGATCGGGCCGTTCAAGCTGCGCGCGCTCGACCTCGATCACGTCGATGACAACCCATTCTTCTGCGCGGATCCCGACAAGCTGCAACAGCTCGAAGTGTTCATGGACGAGCTTCGCGCAGCGGGCGATTCGATCGGCGCTCGCATCAACGTGATTGCCTCGGGAGTGCCGGTCGGGCTCGGCGAACCCGTGTTCGACAAGCTCGATGGCGAGATCGCAAAGGCGCTGATGAGCATCAACGCGGTCAAAGGCGTCGAGTTCGGCGACGGCTTCGAGTGCGTGCGGCAACGCGGCAGCGAGCATCGCGACGAGATGACGCCGGACGGCTTCAAGAAGAACTCATCCGGCGGGACGCTGGGTGGGATCTCGAGCGGCCAGGACATTCTCGTCAGCATCGCGTTGAAGCCGACGTCGAGCATCCAAGAAGCCGGGCGCGACCGTCGACAAAGAGGGGCGCGCCACCGAGATCGTCACGACGGGGCGTCACGATCCGTGCGTCGGGCTGCGCGCCACGCCGATCGCCGAGGCGATGCTCGCGCTGACGTTGATGGATCATTACCTGCGCCATCGCGCCCAGAACATGGACGTGCGTTCGGCGGTACCGGTGCTCGGCGCTCGCCAGCAGTCGTAACGCGGCTCCCCGCGCCCGCGGCCTGCGCCGCGCTCGCGCGGCCGTCTCCGAGGCGAGTATTATGGTAAGTGGGGCGCCGGGCCAAAGCCCGGATAACGCGAATTCGGAAAGTCGAACGAGAATCACAGTCCAGGTGGGTGCAAATTGTTAAATTCGCGGCCGGATGTTTCTGGCCGCGCGCTTCATTTCCATGGGCTTTAGGGCGGCCAGTCGACTTTGGTAAAACGATTTTACGTAAGGTATTGTTCGGTCAGTGATCGTGAGGCTTGCGCCGTTGAAGGGCGGGCGCCGATGGACGGCCGAGTAGCTAGGGAGATTGCATGAGAGCACGGGCACGTTGGGCCATCGCGCCACTGCTGGCCGCTCCCACAGGGGCATGGGCGTTGGGGCTCGGGGACATCGAGCTCAGGTCGGCGCTGAATCAGCCTTTCCGGGCCGACATCGCATTGTCGGCCACCTCGGATGAATTGCAGAGCCTGCGAATCTCGCTCGCGGGCGCCGACACGTTCGAAAAGTACGGTCTCGATCGCCCGGCTTTCCTCAGCGCATTCACGTTCCGCGTCGCCACGAACAGTGCCGGCCGAAACGTCATCGAAGTCTCTTCATCGACGTCCGTTGCGGAGCCGTTCGTCACGTTGCTCGTCGAAGCGACCTGGCCGCGCGGCCGCACGTTGCGCGAGTACACGGTGTTGCTCGACCCGCCGGTGCTGTTGCCGGCTCCGGCGGCCCCGCCGGCAGTGCAACCCGCCGAGACGAGGACGTCGGGCGGCGCCGGGGGCGGGCAAATCGATCGCCCGGCCCGGACTACCTCACCGGCCCCGACGCCGGAACCCGCCGCACCTGCGCGACCCGTGTCTCCGCCGGCCGCGAACGAGCCTGCGCCGGGACCCGTGTCGAATGCGACTTCTTCGTCGTCGGCGCCGCGCCCGCGAGCCGTCGCTCCGGGCGGCACGTATGGCCCCGTGCAACGGGCCGAGACGCTCTGGGCGATCGCCGAGCGGGCCCGTCCTGCGGACGTCACGATCAATCAGATGATGATCGCGATCTACCAGGCGAACGCCGCGGCGTTCGGCGGCAACATCAATGTGCTGCGAGCCGGCGCGACGTTGCGGATTCCCGATACCGCGGACCTTTCGACGCTGACGCGCATCGCGGCCAACGCCGAAGTCCAGCGTCAGACCGACGAGTGGCCGAATCGGCCGCGCCGGGGGCCAGCTGCGTCTCTTGCCGACCGACACGCCGGTGACGGTGGCACGCAACAGCGAGCCTGCACCGGCGCCCGCGCCGGTCCGCGACGCGGCCCCGCCACCGCGTTCGACCAGTACGGATGCAGCTGCCGCAGCGGCTGCTGCCTCCGCAGCGGCCGACGCCGAGGAGAGCCGTCGTCTGCTCGAGCTCCGCAACGCGGAGCTGCAGAACCTTCAGCAGCAGGCTGCCGCCGTCGACGAAACCGAAGTCGCGCCAGAGGACGCGGAGGCTGCGTCGCCCGGTGTCGATCTCGAGAGTGTTTGCCGACGAGGAGCCGGAGGCCGCCGTCGATGACGAGCCGGCCGTAACGCCCGCACCGGCGCCCGCGCGGACGCCGGCGGAGCCGGTCGCGAGCGAGCCGTCGCTCGTGTCGCAAGTCATCGACTGGGTGTTGTCGCCGGTGGTGTTGATTGTGGTCGGCGTCGCGTTGCTGCTCACCGTCGCACTGTGGTTCGTGCGTCGGCGTCGTCAGGAAAACCGAGGACGTGACACGGGTCGCTGGGAGGCGCTCGAGTCCGAGATCGACGAGGATCCGCAGATGCGCGACGCCACGGAGCGCATGCGCCGGCAGTTGCCGGAAGAGACGATCGTCGTCGAGGAGCAGCACGCAGAATCGGTGCGGCCCCGCGCCGAGCCGAGGAGCCGTCTGCGCGCCGCGCCGCGGCCGCTCGCGCCGAGCTGCTCGCCGCCGCACGCGCTGCAGCGCCGGCGGACGAGACGTTGTCGAGCCAGACCGTCATCAATCTCGATCAGGCCGACGCGTCGCCGAAGCCGATTTCCACGTCGCCTACGGCCTCTACGATCAGGCCGCCGAGCTCGTGCAGAAGGCGAGCGAGGCCTCGCCGGATCGTCGCGACCTGAAGCTCAAGCTGCTCGAAGTCTTCTTCGTGTGGGGCAACAAGGACGCCTTCTTGAAGGCCGCGCAAGGTCTGCGCTGCGAGATCGGGCAGACCGACGACGCGGATTGGGACAAGGTCGTGATCATGGGCCGCCAGATCTGCCCCGACGAACGGCTGTTCACCGAAGCCACGACGGGCGGTGGGCGCGTCGACGTCGATCTCGAGGCCGGCGATTCGCCGCTCGATCTCGCATTCGACGACGCTGCGTCGGCCGACGTCGACGCCGCGGCGAATCGGCGCGGCGCTCGACTTCCATCTCGAAACCTCGGACGAGCGACCCGCTCCGAGGCCGGCCGCCAAGCCTTCGAAGGCCGCGCCGCCGCGCGACGACATCGCTCGACATCGGCTCCAAGACAGCAGCCGGTCTCGAGGCCGCGCTGTTCGCGCCGATGGGCGACGATGACGACGACGACCGGGCTCGCACGAGCCCGGACGTCGCAGATGCACTCGCGGTGACGCAGGAGTCGCCGACGATCGAGCGTCCTGGCGCCAGCGATTGGGCTACGGTCGAGAGCACCGCGCTGCATTCTTCCGACGCGCCGACCGTCGAGACGCCGACGATCGAAAGCCCGGCTGCAGGACTTCCGCGACGGGCGTGACGAAGACGCTCGCGATCCCGCGGCGCAACGAGTCGCCGACCGTCGAGCAGCCCGCCCTCAGCGCGGCGCCGGCCGAGTATACGGCCGAGATCGATCTCGACGACCTCGGGCTCGACGTCAAGGACATCGAAGGTCTGCCCGGCGATCTCGGCGATCTGCCGATGGCCGCCGGCAGTGAGACCGATACTCGCGAGCAAAAGGCGCTGCGAGACGACGATTCATTGCTGTCCGCGACCGGCGTCACGAAGGTGCTCCACGAGGACGATGACGATTGACCTCGAGCGCCACGTCCGTGATGGAGGATCAGGACGCGACCATGCTCGCTCCCGGATTCGACGAAGGCACGAGCACGATGACGGGCACGGAGGTGCTCGACAGTCGACTCCGGGTCGACGACGAAACCGGCAACACGTCGCTGGTGCGGTCGCTGCGTCCCTCGAAGGACTCGGTCGATCTCGATCTCGCCGATCTGACGGCAGCTCTGCACGGCGCCGATACGGTCGAGCAGCCCGAGGCTCGCAGTTCTCGCGGGACGTGTTCGGCGGCGGCGCGACGCCGCTCGATCTCGACATCGGCAGCGACTCCGCGGTCGCCGACGACGACCCGACGGGTACCGAGGAGGCGAGCCCGCTCGATCCGCAGACGATGACGGAGGTCGGCACGAAGCTCGACCTCGCGCGCGCGTATATCGACATGGGCGACCCCGAAGGTGCGCGCAGCATCCTCGAGGAAGTGCTCGACGAAGGCGATTCGAATCAACGCCGCGAGGCGCAAGGGTTGATCGACGTGTTGAGCGCGTAGCGCGAGTCTTACCCGGCTGACGCACGGCCGCCTCATGGCGGCCGTTGCGTTTGTGGCCTGGGTGGACGCTGACAGGCTATGCCGACGAATCGCACTGGGACTCGAGTACGACGGCACCGATTTCGTCGGTTGGCAGATCCAGCCGAACGGGCGCAGCGTCGAGGGCGTGCTCGCGAACGCCGCCAGCTTCGTTGCCGGCGAACCCGTGATCGTGCATGGCTCCGGACGCACCGACGCCGGCGTGCACGCGCTGCAGCAGGTCGCACATTTCGACACGCGAGTGAACGCGGACGCCACGCCAGTGGCTGCTCGGCATCAACTCGAATCTGCCGCCCGATGTCGCGGCTCGTTGGGTCGCAAGAAGTGCCGACCGATTTCGACGCGCGCCGCTCGGCCGTGAGCCGCCGTTATCGTTACACGATCCTGCAGCAAGCCCACACGGCCGGCGCTGCAGCAGGCAACGCGTCTGGTGGCTGCGCGAGCCACTCGATTGCGCTGCGATGACGGCCGCTGCGGACGCCTGGCTCGGCGAGCACGACTTCTCGTCGTTTCGAGCGGCGGGTTGCCAGGCACGTCGCCGAATGCGTCGGCTGATGGCCGTGCGGATCGCGGAGCGGCGGCACGGCCGGACGTGCTCGTGACATTCGAGTTCACGGCGAATGCGTTTCTGCAACACATGGTGCGAAATTTCGTCGGCACGCTGGTCGCCGATCGGGCGTGGCACGCTGCCGCCCAGCCGATGCCGCCGCGATTCTCGCGCGCCGCGACCGTACGCGAGGCCGGCGTAACGGCGCCGCCAGCGGGTCTTGCAGCTCGTCGAGGTGGTCTATCCGCTCGCACTACGGCGTGCCGCGGTACGCCGACGAGCCGTGATGCAAGGCCGGTGCTTTCGGCTATCATTCGACGGTCGCGAGGTCAGCGGGTGGCGTATGAGCTGGTTCGATAAATTGATGCCGTCGCGGATCCGCACCGAGAAGCGCAAGCACTCGGTGCCGGAGGGGCTGTGGGTCAAGTGCGCGGGTTGCGCCGCGCAGCTGTATCGCGCCGAGCTGAACCGCAATCTGCACGTGTGCCCGAAGTGCGGACACCACCTGCGCATCGGCGCTCGCGAGCGCCTCGAGATGTTCCTCGATTCCGAGTCCGGTTACGAGCTCGCCGCCAATCTCGAGCCTCAGGACCCGCTGCGCTTCAAGGACAGCAAGCGCTATCGCGAGCGCTTGAATCTCGCGCAGCGCGAAACAGACGAGCGCGATGCGCTCGTGGTCATGGCCGGCACGCTGAAGGGCATGCCGGTCGTGGCGGCCGCGTTCGAGTTTCGGTTCATCTCGGGGTCGATGGGCTCCGTCGTCGGCGAGCGGTTCGTGCGCGGGGTCGCGTATTGCATCCAGCACCGGCGCCCGCTCGTCTGCTTCTCCGCGAGCGGCGGCGCACGCATGCAGGAAGGCGCTGTACTCGCTGCTGCAAATGGCGAAGACCAGCTCGGCGCTGGCGCAGCTCGCGGCCGACAAGTTGCCGTACGTTTCCGTGATGACCGACCCGACCACGGGCGGTGTGTCGGCGAGCCTCGCGCTGCTCGGCGACATCAACATCGCGGAGCCAGGCGCGCTGATCTGTTTCGCCGGGCCGCGCGTGATCGAGCAGACGACCGGCGAGACGCTACCCGAAGGGTTCCAGCGGGCCGAGTTCCTGCTCGAAAAAGGCGCGATCGACATGATTCTCGATCGTCGCCAGGCGCGCGATCAGATCGCGGCGCTGCTCGCGAAGCTCAGCTCCAGGCCGGCGCTGTCCTGAGTCTCGAGGCTCGCCTGTGACGACGTCGCCGCGGCGCGGCTACACGCTCGAGCGTTGGCTCGCGTGGTTCGAGACGCTGCATCCGAAGCGCATCGATCTGACGCCTCGATCGGCTCACGGCCGTGCTCGACGAGCTCGAGCTCAAGCCGCCGTCGTTCAAGGTCATCACGGTTGCGGGCACGAACGGCAAGGGTTCGTGCGTCGCGATGCTCGAGAGCATCTACTGGCACGCCGGCTTCGACGTCGGCACGTTCACGTCGCCGCACCTCTGGCGGTTCAACGAGCGGATCCGCTTCAACGGCGTCGACGCATCGGACCGGAGCTCATCACGGTGTTCGAGCACGATCGATGTCGACGCTCGGGCCGATCACGCTGTCATATTTCGAGGCATCGTTCGTCGCAGCGCTCGATCTCTTCACGCGCCGCAAGCTCGACGTCGTCGTCCTCGAGGTCGGCATGGGCGGGCGGCTCGACGCGACGAACACGGTCGACACCGACTGCGCGCTGATCGTCAGCATCGACCTCGATCACCGGGAGTTCCTCGGCGAGACGCGCGAGGCGATCGGCCGCGAGAAGGCCGGCATCGTGCGGCGCGGCAAGCCCGTCGTGATCGGCGATCGCGCCGTTCCACAGAGCGTGCTGGACCACGTTGCGGCCGGAGGGCGCGATGCCGCACGTGATCGGCAGGGACTTCGATCTCGCTCGGCCGGCGCGGGCTGGCGCCGCGCACGCGACACGGACACGGCGCCGACGCTGCCGCTGCCGCCGTTCGGCGGCGAGGAGCAATTCGCCAACGCGGCGGTCTGCGCCGCAGTCGTCGAGCTGCCTTGGCGGTTCGTTGCCGGTTGCCGATTCGGCACTTGCGGCCGGCATCGCGCACGCGTACTTGCGCGGGCGGCTCGAGCGCATGATCGTCGATGGAGTCGAGTGGGTGTTCGACGTCGGGCACAACCCCGCCGCGGCGGCGCAACTCGCGCGCTTCGCTCGGCCGGCTGCCGCGGGCGCGGAGCACGTGGGTCGTCTTCGCCGCGATGCGCGACAAGGACCTCGCCGGAGTCGTCGCAGCCGTTCGTGGCGCGTGGCGGACGGTTGGTTCGTCGCGCAGGCGAGCAACGATCGCGGCGCGACCGGCGAGGAGCTCGCGGTACCTGCTCGCGAGCCTCGAAGCGCGCGGCGTCGTCGTGGCGAGCAGCGTCGACGGCCGCGGTCGAACGCGCACGCGCGGCCGCGGCGCAGTCCTACGGATCGCGTCGTCGTCTACGGCTCGTTCGTCACCGTAGGCGCCGCGACCGAAGCGCTTCGGCTATACTGCGCAGCCTCCCCATTGGTTGACCGACCCGCCACATGGATCAGGGTTTGAAGGAACGACTCGTCGGCGCCGCGGTACTCGTCGCGATCGGTGTGTGGCTGATCCCCTGGGTGCTCGACGGCCCCGAAGCCCCTCTCGAAACGACCGCGAACTCGCTGCAGTTGCCGGCCGCGGAAGAGCCGATGCCGATGCGGACGCAGACGCTGAAGCTCGGCGATGAAGGCGAGCGCGCGGCCGAGCACAGCGACGCCCGCGACGCCGCCGCAGGCCGAGCCGGCCGCGCCTCGCCGAACGACGCTCCGGCCGCCACTCCCGAGACGACGTTC
The DNA here is from genome assembly GCA_963741255.1 of uncultured Gammaproteobacteria bacterium. Taxonomy (GTDB): domain Bacteria; phylum Pseudomonadota; class Gammaproteobacteria; order Steroidobacterales; family Rariloculaceae; genus FEN-1219. The sequence continues at coordinate 95,317 of CAVUHM010000013.1, forward strand.
GCCACGACCGCGCCGGCGCCGCCGCGGCCCCGGAGCCGACGCCGATCGACGACGCGCGCCCGAGCCGACTCCCGCCGCTGGATCCAGGCCCGCGGCCGTCACACCGCCGAAGCCCGCCGCGACCGCGGCCGGCGGACGGCAAGTGGATCGTGCAGCTCGGCGCGTTCGGCGAGGAAGCCAATGCGCGGCCGCATCGCGCAGCGCGCGAGCACGTTCGGCTACAAGGCCGACGTGTCGAGCTATCGCGCCAATGGCCGCACGCTGTACCGCGTCCGCGTCGGCTCGGCTACGAGCCGCGGGCAGGCCGACGCCACGGCTTCGGCATTGCGCGCGCACGGCCTCAGCGATGCCAAAGTGCGTGGCCGCGGAACTTAAGTCACCGATGACATCAGCCGACTACGTCATGCTGCTTTCTGATTCTGTCCTCGGCGCCGTCGGGCTGTGGCGCGGTTTCACGACCGAGGCGATGTCGCTGGCGACGCTGCTCGCCGCGCTCGTGCTCGCGTGGCTGTTCGGCGGCGTGGTCGAGCCACTGCTCGGCGACTGGTCGATTCGGCGGTCGAGGTTCGGCTCTGGGCCGCGCGCGTCGTCGTCTTTGTCACGGTGCTCGTGATCGGTGGCCTCTTCTCGTGGCTTGCGCGAAAATTCGTCGCGCACTCGGGCCTGAGCGGGCTCGATCGGCGCTCGGCGCGGGCGTTCGGCCTCGCTGCGCGCCGCGGTGTTCATCGGGCTCGCCGTCATCGTGATGGAGTTCGTCGGGCTGGCAGCAGGAACCGTGGTGGCAGGAGGCGCAGTCTGAGGCCTTACGCCGAGCGAGCGGCCGGCGCCGTGAAGTATTACGCGGAGCTCGGTATTCGCGTATGCAGGATGCAGGTGCGGCCCGCAGCCCGTGACGGTCAGGTTGGTCAGCGTCGTGGCGTCTTCAGCTTAGGTAGCGACACATGTGTGGATTGGTCGGAATCGTCGGTCATGAGCCCGTCAATCAGTCGCTCTATGACGCGCTGACCGTGCTGCAGCATCGCGGCCAGGACGCCGCCGGCATCATGACCGACGACGGCGGACGGCTGCGGGTTCGCAAGGGCAACGGCTTGGTCCGCGACGTGTTCCTCGAACGGCACATGCTGAAGCTCGCGGGCAACATGGGCCTCGGCCACGTGCGCTACCCGACGGCCGGCAGCGCGAGCTCTGTCCGAAGCGCAGCCGTTCTACGTGAACTCGCCGTACGGCATCTGCCTCGCGCACAACGGCAACCTCGTGAACGTCGACGAGCTCAAACGCCTCGTCGAGCAACACGATCACCGCCACCTGAACACGAACTCCGACTCCGAGGTCCTGCTGAACGTGTTCGCGCACGAGCTCGGCAAGCACGCGGCGAGCGGCGTGAACCCGCAACAGATCCTCGACGCCGTCGAGGCGCTGTACAAGCGCTGCTCCGGCGGCTACGCCGTCGTCGCGATGATCATCGGCTACGGCATCGTGGCGTTCCGCGACCCGCACGGCATCCGCCCGCTCGTGCTCGGCATTCGCGAGACGCCGAACGGCGTCGAGCACATGGTGGCGTCCGAGAGCGTGGCGCTCGACGCCGTCGGCTTCGAGCTCGAGCGCGACATCCTGCCGGGCGAGGCGGTGTTCATCGACAAGCGCGGCTACCTGCACAGCCGCCAGACTTCGGCTCGCAAGCGGCTACACGCCCGTGCATCTTCGAGTTCGTGTACTTCGCGCGCCCGGACTCGATCATCGACAACCTGTCGGTCTACAAAGCGCGCCTGCGCATGGGCGAGAAGCTCGCCGACAAGATCCTGCGCGAGCGCCCCGACCACGACATCGACGTCGTGATCCCGATTCCGGACACGTCGCGCACGGCCGCCATGCAGGTGGCCATTGGCCTCGGCGTGAAGTACCGCGAGGGGTTCATCAAGAACCGCTACATCGGTCGCACGTTCATCATGCCCGAGCAGTCGGCGCGCAAGGCGTCGGTGCGCAAGAAGCTGAACGCGATCGGTCTCGAGTTCGCGGGCAAGAACGTGCATGCTCGTCGACGACTCCGTCGTGCGCGGCACGACGTCGCAGCAGATCATCGACATGGCGCGCGAGGCCGGCGCGAAGAAGGTCTATTTCGCCTCGGCCGCGCCGCCCGTGCGTTACCCGAACGTCTACGGCATCGACATGCCGGCCGCCGGCGAGCTCGTCGCGGCGGGTCGCACCGTCGAGCAGGTGCAGCGCAAGATCGGCGCCGATTGGCTCGTGTATCAGGATCTCGACGATCTCGTCGCGGCGGTGCGGCACGAGAAGGCCGGCATCGACGGCTTCGACACCTCGTGCTTCTCGGGCGAGTACGTCACGGGCGACGTGAGCCGCGCCTATCTCGACGCGCTCGAGATCATCCGCTCGAACTCGGCGAAGGCGCGGCGCGACGCGAAGGTGCGTGCCGAGGAGCTCGACGACGACACGATGCAGGTGGCGAGCGGGCTGTGACGTGAGCCTTGCGCTTCCTGATCATCGATGACGACGCGGACTACCGGCAGCTGCTGCGCTATCACCTCGAGGTCGAGTGGCCGGATGCGGTCATCGACGAGCATCAGCCGAGCTCCGGCGGGCCGCTCGCGGACGAGCTTCGCCCTGACCGGACGTCGACCTCGTCCTGCTCGGCCATCCCGTCGCGCGGCCGAGACGGCCTCAGTTCCTCGAGCGGCTCTGTGCAGGCGCGCGCGACTGTCCGCCGGTGCTGCTGTTCGCCGCCGAGAGCGACGAGTTTCTCGCCGTCGACGCGCTGAAGGCCGGCGCCGCGAATTTCTTCCCGAAGGACCGCGTCAAGCACCAGCGGCTGATCGAGGTCGTGCGCGGCGAGCTCAAGGTCGAGCGCCTCGACGCCGACGGGCGAGCTGCTCGCGAACCACAAAGCGCTGAACGGCGCGCTCGAAGCGCCGCGTCGTGGCGAAGCTCTACTGCGGGCGACCTGTCGTCGGTTTATCTCGCGGAAGGCGAGAGTGGCGGCGACCGCGTCGCGCTCAAGGTGCTGCGCCACGTGCCCGACGCGGGCGGCGGCCGGCTGTTCGACCGTTTCCTGCAGGAGTACGAGGTCATCGCGCGCGTGCACCATGCCGAACGTCGTGCGGATCTTCGATCTCGGCGTCGCCGACGATCACGCGTACATCGCGATGGAGTATCTTGGCGCCGGCAGCCTGGCGGCGCGATTGCGAAAGGCGCTCGAGCCGGCGACGGCGGTCGACTACGCGCGACAGATCGCCGGTGCGTTGCATGCGATCCACGGCGCCGGGGTCCTGCACCGCGATTTGAAACCCGGCAACATCATGTTCCGCGACGACGGCAGCCTCGCGTTGATCGACTTCGGGCTCGCGAAGGAGATGCGGTTGACACGCCGCGATCACGGGCGCGGGCCAGATCTTCGGCACGCCTTATTACATGAGCCCCGAGCAGGGTCACGCGGAGCCGACGGACGAGCGCAGCGACCTGTATAGCGTGGGGTGCATCCTCTACGAGATGCTGACGGGCCAGCGGCCGTTCACGGCCAGCTCGCCGATGGGCGTGATCTATCGTCACGCTCACGCGCCGCGGCCGCGCCTGAGCCTCGCGCTGACGCACTTTCAGCCGATGCTCGATCGGCTGCTCGCCGTCGATCGTTTCGATCGCTACCAGTCCGCCGGCGAGCTCGTCGCGGCGCTCGGCGCGGTCGCGTCGGCCGCACGCTGAGGCGCACATCAGTCGAGCGTTTCGAGCCTGAAACCCGCGGCGTCCCAGCGCACGATGCGCGGCGGCTCGTGCCAGGCGCCGAGCACGATGCGTGCGGCCGGGCGGCCGTCGAGCATGAAAGCGGTGGACCGCGGGCCGATGCGTGTGGCCGTGCAACAGCAGCCGGACGTCGAACTCGCGCATCGTGCGCTCGACGGTCGCCTGATTCACGTCCATGACGTACTCGTCCTTCGCCGCGATCTCGGTCGTCGCTCATGCTGCCGCAGGTCTTCCGCGATCTTGCGCCGCTCCGCCAGCGGTTTAGCGAGGAAATCGCGCTGCCACTCGGCGCTAGCGCAGCTGCGCGCGCAGAGTCATGTAGCGCGTGTCGTCGCTGCAGAGGAGATCGCCGTGCGTGAGAAGCACGGGCTCGCCGAACGGCTCGATGCGCTCGTAGTCGTCCGAGCAACCGGCAACCGGTCGCGGCACAGAAACCGTGCGCCGAGCAGGAAGTCGCGATTGCCGTGCATGACCGCGCACGGCACGCCGGTGCGCGTGAGCCGCGCGCAGCGCGTCGACGATCGGCGTCAGACACGGGTCGTCGTCGTCGTCGCCGATCCACGCTTCGAACAGATCGCCGAGGATGTAGAGCTCGCGGAGCAGTCCCGCGCCTCTGCGTCCATGAAGCTCGACGAACCGGCGAATCGCCTCCGCGTCTCCCGCATCGAAGATGCAGGTCGGAGATGAACAGAGCGGTCATCGACGCTACTCGAGAGCTCGATGCGCTCGATGAGGATCGGCTCGACGGGAACGTTGCGATCGAACGGGCCGCCGCCGGCCGTCGGCCGGTGGCCGATGTCGTCGACGACTTCCATGCCTTCGACGACCTCGACCGAACACCGCGTAGCCCCAGCGCGTCGGCCGCGGGTTCAGGTCGATGTTGTCGGCCAGGTTGACGTAGAACTGGCTCGTCGCGGAATGCGGCTCGGTGGTGCGCGCGAACGCGACCGTGCCGCGCAGATTGCTCAAGCCGTTGCCGGACTCGTTGACGACGTTCTCGGTGACGGTCTTCTGCTGTCATGTCGTGTCGTCGTAGCCGCCCGCTTGCGCGATGAACCCGGCGACGACGCGGTGAAAGACCGTGCCGGAATAGAACCCGGCTTCACGTACTTCAGGAACGCTTCGACGGTCCTCGGTGCGCGCCCGCGGTCGAGCTCGATCACGAAGTTGCCGGCGGTCGTGACGACACGGACGCGCGGGTGCAGCGGCGACGGCCGACGTCGTCCTGGGCCGCGCCGAGCGTCGGCACAGCAAGGCCAGGCAGAGCAACAAGCTGGCTAGACGCATCGGGGTTTCCTTCAGTGACGTTCGGCGCTTCGAGTCTGATTCTAACGCGCGCGCAGCTCGGCGGCCTTGACGGTGTTGGCCATCAGCATCGCGATCGTCAGCGGCCCCACGCCGCCCGGCACCGGCGTCAGCGCTCCGGCCGTGGCCGCGACGTCGGGATGCACGTCGCCGACGAGCACGGAGCCGCGCTTCTTGAACACTTCGAGGCGCTCGGGGTACGCGGCGAAGATGCGCTTGGCCTCTTCGGCGTTCGTCACGGAGTTGATGCCGACGTCGATCACGACTGCGCCGGGTTTCACGAAATCGCGTCGTGACGAACGCGGGGCGGCCGATCGCGGCGACGAGGATGTCGGCCGTGCGCGCCATGCGCCGGCAGGTCGCGCGTGCGCGAGTGACAGATCGTGACGGTCGCGTTCTTGTGCAGCAACAGCGCGGCCATCGGCTTGCCGACGATGTCGGAACGGCCGATCACGACGGCGTGCTTGCCCTCGATCGGGGTCTTCGTGCGCACGAGCAGCTCGATGACGCCGGCCGGCGTGCACGGCGCGAATCCGTCGCGGTTCTGTATGACGCGGCCCGCCGAGATCGGGCTGAAGCCGTCGACGTCCTTGCCGGGGTCGATCGTGTCGAACACGCGCTGCTCGGCGTCCGTGCCGAGCGATTTCGGTAGCGGCGACTGGACGAGGATGCCGTCGACGCTGCGTGTCCTTGTTGAACCGTTCGACGACGCCGAGCAACGTCGCGAGCGAGGTCGAGCTCGGCAGGCGCTCGAGGTGCACGCCCATGCCGGCGTCCTCGGCGGTCTTGAGCTTGTTGCGCACGTAGACCTCCGACGCCGGATCGTCGCCGACGAGCACGATCGCGAGCGCGGGCGGTCGGCCGAGCTTCGCCCGAACGTTGGCGACACGACCGGTGAGCTCGTCGCGGATTTGTTGGCCGACGGCTTTGCCGTCGAGAAGCGTGGCGGTCACGACAATTTCTACCTGAAGCGCGGGGACGCGGATTCTCGCACGAGCTTCTTTGGCCGCTCAAGGCGCCGCCATGGACGGCGGCGTGCCGCAAATGCAGGAGCAATTTGCGGCCTCGAGCCGCCCCGCTCGTTTGCGGTCAAGGGCTCACGCGCATAAGATGCCGAGCGGTAGCAGCGGGGCATGGCGCAGCCTGGTAGCGCATCTGCTTTGGGAGCAGAGGGTCGCAGGTTCAAATCCTGCTGCCCCGACCAAAACCCTCGATAAGAACGTTGCGCCCGTAGCTCAAGGGATAGAGCACCGGCCTTCTAAGCCGGGGGTTGCAGGTTCGAATCCTGCCGGGCGCGCCATGACTCGATGCGATAGAATGACAAGACGCTGGTGGACGTAGCTCAGTTGGTAGAGCCCCGGATTGTGATTCCGGCCGTCGTGGGTTCGAGTCCCATCGTCCACCCCACTTTCCGGCTGAGCGCAAGATCACCGGGCCGTTAGCTCAATTGGTAGAGCAGTGGACTCTTAATCCATTGGTTGTAGGTTCGAGTCCTACACGGCCCACCACTCGGCCGGCTCGCATGCGCGTAGCGATCCATTTCCCGAAGCTCGATCTATACAGCGGCACCGCCAGCTGATCAGGATGCAGGCGCGCGGGCTCGAGAGGCGCCGGGGCGCAAGTTCGAGTCGTGGCCGAGCGGGGTGCGCTGCGTTTCTTCCTGCGCGACCGGTATTCGAGACCACGCGTGCTTCGGCGGGCGCGCTCGCGTCGCGCCACGTGGCTCGGACGAGATCGTCGTCGATCATGGCCTCGGCATAGCGAACGCGGACGTCGTGTTCGTGCACAACCTCGCGACCGCGGCCAATCGTTACCTGTCGCACGCGGATCACGAGCGTGCGGACGCGGAGCGCGCGTTCCTCGCTCGCCTGCGCACGAGCACGCCGATCGTCGCGAACTCGGCGCTCGTGAAAGCGGCGCTCGTCGAGGATATAGGGTTGCCGGCCGCGCGCGTCGTCGTTCACGAGCCCGGGCTATCAGAGCGCGCGGTTTCGCGCGGAGCTACGGCCGGCATTGCGCGCGCGTGCGCGGCGTGCCCTCGGCGTCGATCTCGACACGCGGCTCGTCGGTTTCGTTACGTCGGGCGACTTCCACAAGCGGGGGCTCGACTTGTTCCTCGCGACGGCCGAGCGCATCGCGCAGGTGAGTCCGGACGTCCGCTTCCTCGTCGTCGGAGCGCGGCGGTTACCGGACGAAGCCGCTCGGCATCCTCTCGTTCTGTCGGGCCGCCTTTTCTATCGACCCAAGAACCACGATCCGGAGCGGTGGATGGCCGCGCTCGACCTGTTCGTCTACATGGCCCGCTATGAAGAATTCGGCATGGTGTTGCTCGAGTCGCTCGCGCTCGGCGTGCCTTCGCTGACGTCGCGACGCGTGGGTGCGGCCGAGTGTCTGCCACCCGCCTACGCGCGTTGGGTTGCTGCGGAGCCCAACGTCGATTGGTTCGCGGAAGCCACGCTGCGCCTGCTCGCGGACGAGGGCGCCCGTGCGGCGCTCGCGCTCGCCGGCATCGAGCACGCGCCGCGATATTCGGACGATGAATACGCGCGTGCGGCGGCGAGCACGATTCTCAGAAGCGGCGGCTCAGGTAAACGCTGATGCCGGTAAGGTCGTAGAAGTTGTCTTGGCTTCCGCCCTGAGGATCCGTCGGCAGCACGTTGTCGCGCGCGATCTTGTCGCCGTAGCGCAGGTCGATGCCGAGATCCCACTTGGCGACGAGCTGCTTGAATTGCACGCCGCCGCCCAAGTAGTAGCCGTAGGCAGGCGTCCCGAGCGATAGCCGCGCGGCGCCGAAGAACGCGTCGAACCCCAGCCGCTCCGAAACGTTGAAGCGATAGTCGACCAGCCGCAGCGCGAGCAGCAGCTCCGAGTCCACGTCGTCGAGCTCGAGCCGGACCCCGATGTCGTTGCCTCCGCTCAACCGTCGCTGCACGCCGATGCCGACATGAACGCTGCTGCTCTCTGTGTCGATCGTCGCCTCTTGGTTCGCGACCGTGGCCTCGAGCTCGGACGCGCTGGCGCCGATGTCGATGAACGCCTCGGCTGCCGCATCCGGCGCGGCAATCGTCAGGGTCAGCGCAGCGATCAACAGCGCGGCGGTGCGGAGGGAGTGCAGCATCGTGCGTGGCCTCAGAATCGAATGAATGCGCTAACGTGGCTGAACGACTCGCCGAAGCTGTCGCGTCCCGTGTTCACCTCGGCGCCCCAGAATAGTTGTCGCCATGGCCGGCTGTATCGCAGCTCGAAATCGTAGGCACCTTCATAGGCGCGCGTGGCGTAGTTCTCGTTGTCGAGCGCGCGATAGGTCGCCTCGATAGTGCCCCCGATCCCAAGGCCGTAACCCGCGCGCACCATGTAGCTGCGCGCGCCGATGCCGTCGCCCGTGACGCGCCAGTCGCCGCCCCAATGCCCAATCACGTTTCCATGGTTGCGGAGCCCGTCTTGATAGATGTGGTGGACGTACCAGCCGTTCTGCCACTCGCTGATCTCGACCGTCAACGCGAGCCGGTTGCTCATGAGGCTCGGCAAGTCGACGCCGGCGGACAGCGCGACGTTGCCGATCCTCGCATTGTTCGTCGTCGACGTGTCCTCGCCGGCATATTCGAAATACACCGCGACCGGTGTGCGCCCGGGAATGATGTAGCGCGTGCTCAGCGAGGCAACTTGATTGCCGAATTCCGTTTCGGTGCCGGTATTGTCGGACGACGGATCGAAAAACGCTTCGAGCAGGTCGCCGAACGAGTCCGGACGCTCACCGCCGCCATACTGCATGATCCTATTGATGCCGATCGACCAGCCGGTGACTGGCTCGATCGAGAGGTGCAGACCCGCCAGAAGCGGATTGCCCGAGGTCGGCACTCCGCCATGAATGATGTTGCTCGATTCACTGAGCTCGCCGATGAACGCTTCATAGCGCAGCTTGAAGCGCGTCAATGGTGCGTAGCTCGAGATCGTCGCCGACGGCATCGTCTGCGCTTCGGTGCTGAGGAGCATCGCGCTATCGGTTAGCGGCGAGAGCCAGTGGTCGCGGTACCCCAAGTCGATCTGCAAATATTGGGTGCCGAAGCTGATCATCGAGCCGGTCGGCGTGGACTCGCCTTCGTAGGCAACGAAGCCGCCGGAGACGATGAAATGGTCGGCCGGCTGCCAATACACCGCGGCGTTCGCCTCGTAGTAGCTGTTCGTGTCCATGCCGTGGCGGTTTGGCAGCGCGGTTGCCGCGCCCGAGTGGGCCCCGACGCTCAAGCTCGCGTAGTTGATGCCGGCCGTGCGCGTCAGGCTCGTGAGATAGCGACGCACCTCCGCGCACAACACGGCATCGCGCTCGCACGCGCGAGGCAGTGCGTCGAGCACCGTCGCCGCGGCGATCGGGCGCGTCAGCACGGGTTGGTCGGCGAGAATCAACAGCCGCTCGATCTTTCGCTCGATCTCGGGATGCAGATTCAACGGCAAATACGGACTGACGCCGCGCGCGTGCGCAGTGCCGAACAGAGCCAAGGCCAAGAGGCAGACTCGCGCCACCATCTCCCCGCAGTTACGATGGACGGAAGGGACGTGCATGATATCGTCAAGATTCCGCGGGCGCGATTCGCTGCTGTTCGTGTACGGCACACTACGTCCGTTCGTCGACATTCCGATGACTCGCTGGCTCAAGGGTGTTGCGACACACGCCGGTCCGGCGTCGATCCGGGGCCGCCTTTACGACTTGGGGCCCTATCCGGGTCTGCGTCCGGCACGCCGTCGGCAAGAACGGGTCAGCGGAGACGTGTATCGGGTCAGCGCGAAGGTGCTGCTCGTGCTCGATCGCTACGAGGCGGGCGTCGGCACCGGAGCGCCGCGATTCGTTCGGCGGCGATGCGAGCTCATTCGACGTCACGCCCGTTCGTCGCTCGCGTGGGTATACGTGTACGACCGCATCGTGCGTCCGCGCGCGCGGATCGCAAGCGGCGACTATCGCGCCGCATTAAGTTCAAGGTCGCAGATCGGCGACCCGAAAAGGTAAGTCGCCACAAACGCGCCCAAGGTCGCGGCGAGACAGCGATCGCGCGAAATTGTTGCATCGCATAACGACCCTGATCGCGATTCCTTGTCGCGGCGCGCCGACGCGCTCGCCCCAGCATCTCCACCGATCTCGATCGTCGTTACTCTTCCGTGTCGGTGAACAGGGACGGTTCGAGGCGTCGCTGTTCGGCGTCAAGCGCGCCGGAATCGCGGCCTGCCTAGCTTTCGGCGTTGTGGCACGGAACTTGGAACTCGTCGCGCGTCTTTCAGTGGGGCGGGTTCAGGGTGACAAGAAAGTCTCGGCGGGTTCGTGGGGCCGCGATCGTGGCGCTCGGCGCAGCGCTCGGCGCGTGCGGGGGAGAGGACGAAACGGCGGACGCCGCCAACGGTAACCGTGCGCCGACGATCGCCGGAGCGCCGTCGACGACGGCGAATCAAGGAGCCGCGTACTCGTTCACGCCGACGGCGGCGGACGCCGACGGCGACGCGCTGATCTTCGGCGTCGAAGCCAAGCCGGCGTGGCTGGCGTTCGACACCGCGACGGGCCGGCTCTCCGGCACGCCCGGCGCGGCGAATGTCGGTGTGCATCGCGGCGTCGTCGTCTTCGTGTCTGACGGTGCGGCGCAAACGCTGTTGCCGGCCTTCGACGTCACTGTCGCGGCATCGGGCCCGGCGAATCGTGCGCCGACGATCGCGGGCACGCCGCCTACCTCGGTCATGATGAACAGCGCGTACGCTTTCACGCCGACCGCGAGTGATCCGGATGGCAACGCGCTGACGTTCGCTATCGCGAATCGCCCGGCTTGGGCCACGTTCGACGCACAGACGGGCCGCCTGTCGGGCACGCCCGCGGCGATCGGCACGTTCGCGAACGTCTCGATCTCCGTCAGCGATGGCACCATGACGACCGCGCTGCCCATGTTCACGGTCGCGGTGACGGCGCCTCCGGGGCCCGGCAATCGCGCGCCGCAGATCTCGGGCACGCCGCCGACCGCGGCAACGCAGGGCATGGCGTATGTTTTTCAGCCCACGGCGACTGACGCCGACGGCAACGCGTTGACGTTCACGATCGCGAATCGGCCGGCGTGGGCGACGTTCAACGCGAACACGGGCGCGCTCCAAGGCACGCCGAGTGCGGCGCACGTGGGCACGTTCAACAACATCTCGATCAGAGTCAGCGACGGCACGGCGACCGCGACGCTGCCGGCGTTCTCGATCGCGGTTGGGGCCGCCAACGCGCCGCCCACGATTTCCGGCGCGCCACCGACGAGCGCGACGGTCGACACGCAGTACACGTTCACGCCGACCGCGGCCGATCCGAACGGCAACCCTCTGACGTTCAGCATCTCGAACCGGCCGTCGTGGGCGACGTTCTCGACGAGCACGGGGCGCTTGCAGGGAACGCCCACGAGCGCGAACGTCGGCAACTTCGGCAACATCATGATCTCCGTCAGCGATGGTCAGCTCACGGCGCAGCTGCCGGCCTTCTCGATCGCGGTCAGTCAGCCGCCGAATCGCGCACCGACGATCAGCGGAGCTCCGCCGACGGCGATCGTGCCCGGCACGCAGTACACGTTCACACCGACCGCGAGCGACCCCGACGGCAACGCGCTTTCGTTCAGCATCGCGAACCGCCCGGCGTGGGCTTCGTTCGATTCGGCGACCGGGCGGCTGCAGGGCACTCCGGTTTCTGGCGACGTGGGCACGACGACCGGCGTCGTAATCACCGTCAGCGACGGCACGCTCACGGCCGTCGCTGCCCGCGTTCAGCGTGACCGTTCAAGCCGTGGCGAACGGCTCCGCGACGCTGAGCTGGACGCCGCCGACGATGAACACGGACGGCTCACCGCTCACGAACCTGTCCGGCTACAAGATCTACTGGGGCACCGCGCTCGGTACGTACCCCAACTCGGTCACCCTGAGCAACGCGGGGCTCACGAGCTACGTCGTCGACAACCTCGTGCCCGGCACGTGGTACTTCGTCGCGACGGCCCTGAATAGCGGTGGCGTCGAGAGCACGTTCTCCTCAGCCGGCGAGCAAGACGATCCAGTGAGCTTCGGGCTGCGGGCTATAATGCCGCGTGCGTCATGCCGCCCTACTGCCACTGCTCTTGAGCTCGCTCGCGATGGCCGCGCCTCCGGCAACGGAACGACGCCCGTTCGTCCACGTCCAGCACGGTCAACGTGTCGACGATCCTTACCATTGGCTCGAGGGCAGCGCGGCGCCGGAGCTGACCACGCCCGACCTTGAGCTCGACGCCGCGGTCGCGCGCTGGACCGACGACCAGAACGCGTACTCGCGAGGCGTGCTCGACGCATTGCCCGGGCGGGCCGCCGTCAGCGCCGAGCTCGAGCAGCTACTGTCGCTCGACGCGTACGGTATTCCGCGCGAGGCCGGGGAGTGGTTGTTCTACTCGCGTCGCCGCGGCTCCGAAGCCCAACCCGTGCTCTACGTGCAGCGCGGCGTCGATGCCGAGCCGCGCGAGCTACTGAACGTGAACCGCCTGGACGCGAGCGGCCAGCTCGCGCTCGCGTGGTATCAGCCGAGCCGCGATGGGACCCACGTCGCGTTCGGCACCTACCGCGCCGGCGACGAGAACACGCGCGCTCGCGTGCTCGAGACGGCGACCGGGCGTTGGCTCGACGACGAGATCACGGGCCGCGTGGATCCCGTGGACTGGCTTGCCGACGGGCAACACTTCGTCGTCCGCAGCCTTTCGGACGCAGGCAATCCTTATTCGGGCCAAATCACGCTGCATCGACTCGGCCGCCCGGCCGGCGAAGATCCCGTGTTGTTCGCGCAGTATAAGGAGGGCCCGCTCGCGACCACCTGGGGCCCATCGCCTATCGTCGACGAGCACGGCCGCTGGCTCGTCATCTCCTATTACACGGGCACGGATTCGAACGACCTGTGGTTCTACGACCTCGAGCGATGGCGCGCCACCGGAGAGCTCGTGCGCCGCGACCTCATCGTCGGCCAGGACGCGCTGACGCTCGGCTTCATCGAAGGCGATACGTTGTACGCGCTCACGACGCTCGGCGCATCGAACAAGCGCGTCGTGGCATTCGATTTGGCATCGCGAACAGCCGCAGAACCATCGCGAGCTGATCGCCGCCCGTCCCGACACCGTGATCGTCGGCATCGCTCCGGCCGCAGACCGGATTGTCGTCGACACGCTGGCCGACGCGCAGAGTCGGATCGAGATTTTCGATCGCGCTGGGCGGCCGCAGGGCCAGGTCGAGTTGCCGGGAATCGGCAGTGCCGGCATCGTCACGAGCTCGCGGCAAACGATCGCGTGGCTGCAATTCGAGAACTTCGCCGAGCCCGCGTCGTTGCATCGTGTCGACCTCACGAACGGCAGCGCCACGCTCTGGAAACGGACCGAGCTCGGTACCTTGGGCGAAGAGCCAGCGCTCGTCGTCGAGCAGGTCAGCTACCACTCTGCCGACGGAACAGACGTGCCGATGTTCCTCGTGCATCGCAGTGACCTACGCCGCGACGGCACGAATCCGACCGTGCTTTACGGGTACGGTGGCTTCGACATCTCGCTGACGCCGGCATTTCTCGCGGCTTGGCGCCCGTGGCTCGTGCGCGGCGGCGTTTACGCCGTCGCGAACTTGCGTGGAGGCGGTGAGCGAGGCGCCGACTGGCATCGCGCCGGCATGCTCGAGAACAAGCAGAACGTGTTCGACGATTTCTACGCTGCTGCCGAGTGGTTGATCGAGCGCGGCTACACGAGCCATGAACGGCTCGGCATTCGTGGCGGGTCGAACGGCGGTCTGCTGACCGGCGTCGCGATCACACAAAGGCCCGAGCTCGCGTCTGCGGCCATCGTCGCCGTGCCACTTCTGGACATGCTGCGCTACCAACACTTTTTGATGGCGCGTTACTGGGTGCCCGAGTACGGCAGCTCCGAGGATCCCGATCAGTACGAGTTCTTGCGAGCGTACTCGCCGTATCAGAACGTCGTGCCGGGGACGCATTACCCTGCCGTGTTGCTGACGGCCGGCGAGAACGACAGCCGGGTGCACCCGCTGCACGCCCGGAAGATGACGGCCGCCCTGCAGGCCGCGACTGCGAGTGACCAGGACGAAAGGCCGGTGCTGCTGCGCGTCGACCGCGACGTCGGCCATGGCCCCGGCAAGCCGCTGTCGCTGCGAATTCGCGACGCGGCGGACGAGGTTTTGTTCATGGGCCGCCAGCTGGGCTTGGAGATTCGCTGAGCCGGGCCCGTCTATAATGCTGGGCTCACGGATCGCCGTCGGGGCGAGAGTGGCGGAATTGGTAGACGCGCTGGACTTAGAATCCAGTGGGGCAACCCGTGGGAGTTCGAGTCTCCCCCCTCGCACCAATTCAGTGCGAAGACGGATCGGAAACAGGAATGAACGCAGTAAATTCAAGAAATTACGAGGTCTCGCTCGAGACCGCGGCTGGGCTGGAGCGCCGTATGACGGTGCGGGTGCCGACGGCCGAGATCGAACGGGCAATCGCGGCGCGGCTCGCGCAGGTCGGCAAGACCGCTAAGCTCAAGGGCTTCCGCCCGGGCAAGGTGCCGCAGAAGGTCGTTCGGCAGTACTACGGCCGCAGGTTCGCGAAGAGGTCATGACGGACGTGATCCGTACGACTTATTCGCGTGCGATCGCCGAGCAGAACTTGAACCCGGCGGGCGGTCCCCAGCATCGAGCCGCTGGCAGGCGGCGACGGCGCGCGAGCACTTCGCATATCGCGCTACGTTCGAGGTCTATCCGGAGATCAAGCTCCAGCCGCTCGAGAACCTCGCGATCGAGGTCCCGAACGTGGCGATCGAGGACGGCGGACGTCGATGCCATGATCGAGAAGCTCCGCGCTCAACGCGCGACCTGGAAGCCCGTCGAGCGCAAGGCGGCAGAGGGCGACCGCGTCGGCGTCGATTTCGCCGGCACCGTCGACGGCGAGCCGTTCGAGGGCGGGCAGGGCAAGAACATCTCCGATCGTGATCGGCTCGGGCCAGGTGCTCGAGGACTTCGACCGCGCGTTGAACGGGCGTCGCGGCCGGCGAGAGCACGACCGCGACGGTCGTGTTCCCGCAGGACTATCCGGCCAAGAACCTCGCCGGCAAGACGGCTGAGTTCGCGATCAACGTGCTGCGCGTCGAGGAGCGGCGAGCTGCCGGAGCTCGACGACGAGTTCGCGAGCAGCTTCGGCTTGGCCGGCGGAGCCGGGTCGTTGCGCGGCGAAGTCCGCAACAACATGGAGCGCGAGCTGAAGGAGCGCCTGCGCGCCGAGACGAAGACGCGCGCGTTCGACGCTCTGATCGCGCGAATCAGCGTGACAGTGCCGCGCGCGCTCGTCGACCAGGAGATCGGTAGCCTGCAGGCCGACGCGCTGCGCCAGACGGGCAGCACGGCCATCAGCACAGGCGCCGCCGCGCGAGCGCTTCGAGGCCCTCGCACAACGCCGCGTGACGGTCGGGTTGCTGGTTCAGGAACTGCTTGCAGGCATCACAAGATCAAGGTCGAGCAGACCACGGGTCGAGCAGCGCATCAAGGAGCTCGCTGCGCCGTACGAGAAGCCGGAGGAGGCCGCGCAGTTCTATCGCAGCGATCGTGCCATGATGGCTCAGGTCGAGGCGTCGGTGCTCGAGGATCAGGTCGTCGATTTCTTGCTATCGCGTGCGACCTGCGCAACGAAGGATTTGAGCTTCAAGGAATTCATGGGCGCGTAGACGCGTCCGCAGAGTGAGGAGCAGAGCCGTGGATACGAGAGCGTTGAATTTGGTGCCGATCGTGGTCGAGCAGACCGCTCGCGGGCGAGCGGTCGTACGACATCTACTCGCGACTGCTGAAGGACCGCATCGTGTTCATCGTCGGCCCGATCGACGACTACATGGCGAACGTGGTCGTCGCGCAGCTGCTGTTTCTCGAGTCCGAGAATCCGGACAAGGAGATCAGCCTCTACATCAACTCGCCGGGCGGCATCGTGACCGCGGGCTTGTCGATCTACGACACGATGCAGTTCATCAAGCCCGACGTCAGCACGATCTGCCTCGGCCAGGCCGCGAGCATGGGCTCGTTGCTGCTCGCGGGCGGCGCCAAGGGCAAGCGCTACTGCTTGCCGCACTCGCGCATCATGATTCACCAGCCGAGCGGCGGCTTCCAAGGTCAGGCCACCGACATCGACATTCACGCGCGCGAGATTTTGTCACTGCGCGAGCGGTTGAACGCAATCATGGTCAAGCACACGGGTCAAACGATCGAGCGCATCGAGCACGATATGGAACGTGATCGCTTCATGGAGGCTCAGACGGCCGTGGAGTACGGCATCATCGACAACGTTCTCGCCAAGCGACCTGCCACGATTCCGAGAGCTTGATCGCGTTGCGAGAATTGCGTGATCTGCGTCGCAAGAATTGCGAAGCGCCTGCTTTGCAGAGCGCGATTCGAAGTGCTATAAGCTCCGGAAACAGGGCTGCCGGGCGTGAGGGACCGTGACCATGAGCGATGATTCGCGCAGCAAGGGCGACGACGGGAAACTCCTGTATTGCTCGTTCTGCGGCAAGAGTCAGCACGAGGTGCGCAAGCTCATCGCGGGTCCCTCGGTCTTCATCTGCGACGAGTGCGTCGAGCTCTGCAACGACATCATTCGCGAGGAGCTCGACGAGCGAGCCGAGCGCGGCCGCGACAAGCTGCCGAAGCCGCAGGAGATCAAGGCGGTCCTCGACGAGTACGTGATCGGCCAGCAGACCGCGAAGAAGGTCCTCGCCGTGGCGGTGTACAACCACTACAAGCGGCTCGAGACGCGCGCCCGCGACAAGGGCGGCAAGGCTGACATCGAGCTCGCGAAGAGCAACATTTTGTTGATCGGCCCCACGGGTTGCGGCAAGACGCTGCTCGCCGAAACTCTCGCGCGTCTGTTGAATGTCCCGTTCACGATCGCCGACGCCACGACGCTGACCGAAGCCGGTTACGTCGGCGAGGACGTCGAGAACATCATTCAGAAGCTTCTGCAGAAGTGCGAGTACGACGTCGAGAAGGCGCAGACCGGTATCGTCTACATCGACGAGATCGACAAGATCTCTCGCAAGTCGGACAACCCGTCGATCACGCGCGACGTGTCGGGTGAGGGCGTGCAGCAGGCGTTGTTGAAGCTGATCGAAGGCACGATCGCGTCGGTTCCGCCGCAAGGCGGTCGCAAGCATCCGCAGCAGGAGTTCTTGCAGGTCGACACTTCGAACATCTTGTTCATCTGCGGCGGTGCGTTCTCGGGCCTCGACAAGATCGTGTTGAACCGCTCGAAGAAGAGTGGCATCGGCTTCGTCGCGGAGGTGCGCCCGCCCGACGGCGGCCAGCACATCAACGACTTGCTCGGTGACGTCGAGCCGGAGGATCTGATCAAGTACGGTTTGATTCCGGAGTTCGTCGGCCGCCTGCCCGTCGTGGCCACGCTCGAGGAGCTCGACGAGGAAGCGCTGATCGAGATCCTGACCGAGCCGCGCAACGCTTTGACGAAGCAGTACGCGAAGCTGTTCGACATGGAAGGCGTCGAGCTCGAGTTCCGCGAGGACGCGTTGCGCGCGATCGCCAAGAAAGCCATGCAGCGCAAGACCGGCGCGCGCGGCCTGCGAACGATCCTGGAGAACGTGCTGCTCGACACCATGTACGATCTGCCGTCGATGACGAACGCGACGAAGGTCGTGGTGGACGATGCCGTGGTGACGGGCGAGACCAAGCCCTACATCATTTACGAAGCGGACGAGCCCGCGGCCGTAGGAGACGAACGTCGCTAAGCGCAGCGCCTCGCCGCACGGGGCGTTTGCCCATCGTCCCGTCGAGCGATGCCAGGTCGCTCATCCCACCAGCGTCCCGGTTGAGTCGGGCCCGGATTCGCGAGATCTAAATCCATGACAGACACACCTGACAACCAAGCTCCGCGACGATTGCCGATCCTGCCGTTGCGTGACGTCGTCGTTTATCCGCACACGGTGATCCCGCTGTTCGTGGGGCGCGAGCGCTCGGTCGCCGCACTCGATCAGGCGATGGCCGGTAATCGCGAGATTCTGCTGGTCGCGCAGACGCAGCCCGACATCGACGAGCCCGGCCCGAAGGACGTCTACGAGATCGGCACGCTCGCGACGATCCTGCAGCTCCTGAAGCTGCCGGACGGCACCGTGAAGGTGCTCGTCGAAGGCGTTCGCCGCGCGCGGCTAGTGAATCTCACGGTCGCGGATAGCTTCACGGCCGAGGCCGAGGAGCTGGCCGAGGCTGGCGAGCAAGATCGCCGCGAGATGGACGTGCTGACGCGTTCCGTGATGTCACGGTTCGAACAGTACGTGAAGCTGAACAAGAAAATTCCGCCCGAGATCCTGACGTCGCTGTCGGGCATCGATTCGCCGGGTCGGCTCGCCGACACCGTCGCCGCGCAGATGACGCTGAAGCTGTCCGAGAAGCAGAAGGTGCTCGAGATCGCCGGCATTCGGCAACGGCTCGAGCACGTGCTGGGGCTCATCGACGGCGAAATCGACATGCTTCGGATCGAGAAGCGCATCCGCGGCCGCGTCAAGCAGCAGATGGAGAAGAGCCAGCGCGAGTACTACTTGAATGAGCAGATGAAGGCCATTCAAAAGGAGCTCGGCGAGATGGAGGATGCGCCGAACGAGCTTGCGGAGCTCGAGCAGCGCATCAAAGCCGCCGGAATGCCGAAGGAAGCCAAGGAAAAGGCCACCTCCGAGCTCGGCAAGCTGAAGCTGATGTCGCCGATGTCGGCCGAAGCGACGGTCGTACGCAATTACATCGACTGGCTCGTGAAGGTCCCGTGGCGCAAGCGCACCAAGGTCCATCAAGACCTCGCGGCAGCGGAGACCGTGCTCGAGGAAGACCACTACGGGCTCGAGAAGGTCAAAGAGCGCATTCTCGAGTACTTGGCGGTGCAGCAACGCGTGAAGGCGCTGAAGGGACCGATTCTGTGCCTCGTCGGCCCGCCCGGCGTCGGCAAGACGTCGCTCGGGGCAGAGCATCGCACGCGCGACGAATCGCAAGTTCGTGCGTATGTCGCTCGGCGGGGTGCGCGACGAAGCCGAGATCCGCGGCCACCGCCGCACCTACATCGGCTCGATGCCCGGCAAGATCGTGCAGAACTTGGGCAAGGTGAAGGTCCGGAATCCACTGTTCTTGCTCGACGAGGTCGACAAGATGTCGATGGATTTTCGCGGCGATCCGTCGTCCGCGTTGCTCGAGGTGCTCGACCCCGAGCAGAACTCGACGTTCAACGATCATTACCTCGAGGTCGACTTCGATCTGTCGGAGGTGATGTTCGTCTGCACTGCGAACAGCTTGAACATTCCTGCGCCGTTGCTCGATCGAATGGAAGTCATTCGGCTGCCCGGCTACACCGAAGACGAGAAGCTCAACATCGCGCGCCGGTACTTGGTGCCGAAGCAGATGCGGCAGAACGGCCTGAAGGACGAAGAGCTCAAGGTCACCGACCCCGCGGTCCTCGACATCGTTCGCTACTACACGCGTGAGGCCGGCGTGCGCAATCTCGAGCGCGAGATCGCGAACATTTGCCGCAAAGTCGTGAAGCAGTTGCTGCTGAAGCCGCGCAAGGGCACCGTCAAGGTCGATACGGAGAACCTGTCGAGGCTGCTCGGAGTGCGGAAGTTCCGCTACGGCCGCGCCGAGGAGAACGATCAGGTCGGGCAGGTCACGGGGCTCGCGTGGACCGAGGTCGGCGGCGAGCTGCTGACGATCGAGGCCGCGATCGTGCCCGGCAAGGGCAAGCTGATTCACACGGGCCAGCTCGGCGACGTGATGCAGGAATCGATCCAGGCCGCGATGACCGTCGTGCGGAGCCGCGCCGCGGTGCTCGGACTCGACGAAGGATTCCACTTGAAGTCCGACGTGCACATCCACGTGCCGGAGGGTGCGACGCCGAAGGACGGTCCGTCGGCGGGCATCGGCATGTGCGCGGCGCTCGTGTCGGCGCTGACGAAAATACCGGCGCGATCGAGTGTCGCGATGACCGGTGAGATCACGTTGCGTGGCGAGGTGTTGCCGATCGGCGGCTTGAAGGAGAAGTTGCTCGCTGCGCACCGAGGCGGCATCGAGACCGTGTTGATCCCTGCGGACAACGAAAAGGATCTCGCGGAAATACCAAAGAACATCAAAGACAAGTTGAATATTGTTCCCGTCAAGTGGATCGACGAGGTTTTCGAGCTGGCGTTGCAGCAAACGCCGCGACCGATTCGCAGCGAAGCGCGTAGTGACGCCAGAAAGAGACACTCCTGTCGACGACGACGAAACGAGCGAAGCGACGCTGCCGCACTAGCGGCACGCGTTCAGTTGACACGCGAAAATCGCGCGGTATAAGGTGGCCGCTGTTTCGAGCGGCGGCCATGTCTTCGAGACAACACTTCCTGGGTAGACGTGCGTTTCCGCACGTCTGGTGAACAACTTTTTTTACGCACACTCGTGTAAGGGATTCGAATGAACAAAGCAGAACTCGTCGATGCGGTCGCGAATGCGGCCAACCTCTCCAAGGCGGATGCAGGTCGTGCCGTCGACGCGGTGGTGAACAGCATTACGGCGGCGCTGAAGAAGGGCGAACAGGTTTCCGTGGTCGGCTTCGGCACGTTCGGTGTGAAGCACCGCGCCGCGCGCAGCGGACGCAATCCGCGCACGGGTGAGACGATCCAGATCGCAGCCAGCAACGTACCCGGGTTCAAAGCTGGCAAGGCTCTGAAGGACGCCGTAAACTAGCCAGCTCTGTCCCAGGGTGCTTAGCTCAGCTGGGAGAGCGTCGCCTTTACAAGGCGAATGTCGGGGGTTCGATCCCCTCAGCACCCACCAGTAAGACCAGCCGGAGTGGTAGTTCAGCTGGTTAGAATACCGGCCTGTCACGCCGGGGGTCGCGGGTTCGAGTCCCGTCCACTCCGCCATTTGAACTGACAGCAAGGACAGATTTGCTTCCGGGCGTGCTGACTAGCGTGCACCGAAGTGAATCTGTCCTTGTTTTTTTGGGGCTCCGACCATGCTGCAACGAATTCACGACTCTCGTCCCTAGGCACGTTGGGTCGTCGCGATCGTCCTCGGGCTCATCGCGTTCAGCTTCATCTTCTGGGGCGTCGACTTTCGGCCTGACGGGCGCCACGACCTTCGCCGCGAAGGTCAACGGCGAGGACGTGCTCGCTCGACGATTTCGATCGCGAGCTACAAACTCGCCAGAACCAGTATCAGACGATTTATCGCAGCGAGCTTCCGGATGACGTGCGTCGCGAGCTGCGTCGCGCCGTCGTCGACGACCTCGTTCGCGAATGCACGCGCTGAAGCAGCGCGTCGACGAGCAAGGCTATCGGCGTCGGCGACGCGCGTTGACGCAGCCATCCGCGACATCGCGGCGTTCCAAGTCGACGGCGAGTTTTCGAACGAGCAAATCGCTATGGCGACGCTCGCCAATGCAGGGTTATACGCCGACGGGGTTCGAGCAGTCACAGCGCGAGAGCCTCGAGGTGCGGCGATCTGCGAGACGGCATCGTCGACTCCACGTTCCTGACGCCGGCCGAGTTCCGCCGCTACATCGAGCTCTACAACCAACGGCGCGAGGTCGCTTACGCGCTGTTCGACGTCGCGGCGTTCGCAGCGGACGTCACGATCGACGACGCCGCCATCACCGCGCGTTACGAGAACAATCAGGCGAGCTATCAGACGACGGAGACCGTCGACCTCGAGTACGTCGAGCTCGCGTTGGCCGACATCGCGGCGACGGTCGAGGTGACCGAAGAGGATCTGCGCGCGGCCTACGAGGAAGAGACGCGAGCGCTTCCAGACCGCTGAGGAGCGCCACGCTCGCCACATCCTGATCGAGGTGGCGGACGGGCGAGGATGACGCGCGCGCGACGCGGAGAAGCCGTCGCCGCGCGGCTAGCGCGCGGCGAGGACTTCGCTGCGGTCGCGGCCGAGGTCTCGGCGGATGCCGGGCACCAAGGCGCAGGGCGGCGATCTCGGGTTGGATCGGCCGCGGCATGCTCGTCGGTCCGTTCGAGGATGCGTTGTTCGCGATGCAGGTCGGCGAGATCAGCGCACCGGTGCGAGAGCGAGTTCGGCTTTCACATCATCCGGCTCGACGAGTTGCGCGCCGGCGAGGTGCAGCCGTTCGAGGCCGTCCGCGAGGAGCTCGCGGCCGAGACGCGTACGCGGCGACGCCGAGGACGAGTTCTACGATCGCGCGAACGAGCTCGGCGATGCGGCGTTCGACGCGTACAACGAGCTCGCGACGGTGGCGCTTCGGAGCTCGAACCTCCCGATGAAGACGCTCATGGGTTTCCCGCGCAGCGGCGATCCGAGCCTGTTCGCGAACAGCGCGGCCGTCGTGCAAGCCGCGTTCGCGCGAGGAGATCGTCGACAGCGGTCGCAACAGCGAGCTCGTCGAGCTCGCCGAGGATCACGTGCTCGTGCTGCGCGTCGCGGCCCATCACGTGCCGACGACGAAGCCGCTCGACGAGGTGCGCGAGCAGATTCGCGAGGAGCTGACGCGCGAGCGCGCGCAACGAGCTCGCCGAGGAAGCCGCGCAGGCGTTCTTGACGGACGTCGAGCAGGGCGGCGATCCGGCCGAGCTCGCCGCGGCGCAGCGGCGGCACCTGGCATGCCGGCGGCGTGGGTCACGCGCACGGATGCCGTCGTGCCGACGGAGGTGCTGTCGGCGGCCTTCGGCATGCCGAAGACGGGGCCGGCGTGCGCGCAGCGCGAGGTCATCGCGCTCGCGAACGGCGGTCAAGCCGTCATCGTGCGTCACGGGCGTCGAGGCCGGCGAGCCGGCGACGATGACGCAGGACGAGCGCGATCAGCGGCAGCGGCAGCTCGCCGACCAGGCGGCGCGCGCGGAGCTCACGGGCTACGCCGGCAACGTTAGCGCGGCGGCCGAGGTCCGTATTCCCGACGAGATCCTCAACCCGCCGCTCGAGCTCCTAAAAGGGGACGGATTCATTCATCCGTCCCCGCGGGCACTTGCGAGGCTCGCCGCCGCGTGTGGGACGGATAAATAAATCCGTCCCTTTTGCCACATTTTAGAACAGTTGCGCGCCATCCCTGGCGCGCTACGCCCCGGAAAGCCCTGTATGCGGGGCAACTCCGGGAGCGCGCGTCAGGCTGGTTTGGGGGAAGAGTCCGCGGCGGTCGGGGAAGGACATGCCGACGATGTTGAAGCCGGCGTCGACGTAGAGGACTTGGCCCGTGATGCCGGCCGCGAGGTCGGAGCAGAGGAAGGCGGCGGCGTTGCCGACGTCCTCGATCGTGACGTTGCGCTTCAGCGGCGACGCGTTGCCGACGTGCGCGATCATCTGCCGGATGCCTTTGACGCCGGAGGCCGCGAGCGTGCGAATCGGCCCGGCCGAGATCGCGTTGATGCGGATGCCGCTGCGCGCCGAGATCGACCGCCAGGAAGCGCACGTTGGCCTCGAGGCTCGCTTTGGCGAGCCCCATGACGTTGTAGTTCGGCAGCGTCGCGCACGGCGCCCAGGTAGCTCAGCGTGAGCAACGCGCCGGCGCGGCCGCGCATCAGCGGCTCGGACTTCTTCGCGAGCGCGGCGAGGCTGTAGCTCGAGACGTCGTGCGCGATGCGAAAACCTTCGCGGCTCACGGCGTCGAGATAGCGGCCCTCGAGCTGATCGGCCGGCGCGAAGGCGACCGAGTGCACGAGCACGTCGAAGCCGTCCCAGCGCTTCGCGATGCCGGCGAAGAACGCGTCGATCTGCGCGTCGTCGGCGACGTCGAGCGGCAGAGTGAGGTCGCTGCCGAGCTCGGCCGCCATGCCCTCGACGCGGCTCTTGCAGCTTGTCGTTCTGATAGCCGAACGCGAGCTCGGCGCCTTCGCGCCGCATCGCTTGCGCGATGCCCCACGCGATCGAGCGATTGCTCGCGAGCCCGACGATGACGGCGCGTTTGCCGGCGAGGAAACCCATCAGCCGCTCTGCTCGGTGACGTCGACGAACATCTTGAGGCGTTGGCCGGGCTGCAGGTACTTGTCGCCGGCGCCCGTGTTCCACTCGACGAGCTTGTCGACCGAGACCTTGAAGCGGTCGCGCGATCGACGACAGCGAATCGCCGCGGCGCACGACGTAGGTGATCTCGCGAATGCGGTTGGTCGCGGCGAAGCCTGCGTGACCGAGTCCGGCGCGTGCCAGCGACGCCTGCGCCGGTGTCGCCGAAGCCGCGATCTGCGCCGGCGCGTCGGTCCAGACGACGAGCTCGCGGCCGACGCTGAGCACGTCGCCGGGCGCCATCGAGTTCCAGCTCGCGAGGCTGCGCACGTCGACGTCGTACGCGCGCGAGATCGACCACAGCGATTCGCCGGCCTTGCACGACGTGCTCGCGCCGCTCGCCGTTGCGCGGCGTGCTCTGCTGCCGCGTGCGCACGCGCATCGGCGCTCTGCGTGTAGCTCGCGAGCGACTGCGTGCGCGTGCGGAATCATCAGGTAGTCGCCGGCGCGGATCGTGTTGCCGCGCAGCCCGTTGACCTCGCGCAGCACGGCCGGCGTCGTCTGATAGCGTTCGGCGATGCCGCCGATCGTCTCGCCGCCGCTGACGCGGTGCCGCGTCCACTGCACGCGCTCGCGCTCGCCGAGCGCCGCGAGCGACGTCGCGAATGCGTCGGCCTGCTCGAGCGGCAGCAGCAGCCGGTGCGGGCCTTCGGGATCGGTCGCCCAGCGGTTGACGCCGGGGTTCAGCGCGTAGAGCGCCTCCGTGTCGATGCCGGCGAGCTCGGCCGCCAGCGCCATGTCGATCTGGCCGCCGGTCTCGACGACGGCGAACCGCGGCTCGTTGCGCAGCTCGGGCAGCGTGACGCCGAAGCCGCGGCGGGATCGCCGACGAGCTCCGCGATCGCGAGCAGGCGCGGCACGTAGGTGCGCGTCTCGACCGGCAGGTAACTCTTGATGCCCCAGAAATCCAGCGGCTTGCCGGCGGCCGCCGCCTTCTTCAGCGCGCGCGCGACGTTGCCTTCGCCGGAGTTGTAGCCGGCGACGGCGAGCAGCCAATCGCCGTCGAACTGCTCGTGCAGCTGCTCGAGATAGTCGAGCGCGGCGCGCGTCGATTCGAGCACGTCGCGGCGGCCGTCGAACCACCAGTTTTGCTCGAGGCCCAGCCGCTTGCCGGTGCCGGGAATGATCTGCCACAAGCCGGCGGCGCGGCCATGCGAGTACGCGAACGGATCGAAGGCGCTCTCGACGATCGGCAGCAGCGCGAGCTCGGCCGGCATGCCGCGCGCCTCGAGCTCGCTCGACGATGTGGAACAGATAGAGGTCGGCGCGCGTTGAAAACGCGGTCGAGGTAGGCCTGATTGCGCGCATACCAATCGCGTTCGCGCTGCACGGCGGGATCGGCCGCGATCTCGCAGCGCGAACCGCGAACGCAGGCGCGACGAGCAGGTCGGGCTCGACGACGGCGTCGCGATACTCGAGCGCGGGCAGCACGATCGGCTCGAGCGGCATCGGCCGCCGCGACGCGGCACCGGCGCAGCCGGCGCGGCGCTGCCTGCGCCGGGCCCGATCGACTGACAGCCGGCGACGAGGGCGCTCGCTGCGAGCGGTACAGATGACAGCCGCGCGAGCGGCTGCTCCGGCGCAGCCTGTCGTTGTTCTTGTCCATAGACGCGCCGGAGCCCGTTCGCGGGTGATGCCCGTATCGTACCGAGGAACGTCGGTCGTGCAAGGGTGACAGGTCCGCGACGTGAATCTCGGCATTGAACTGTGATGGCCCTCTCAGGCACGATTCTGTCACATGAGCAGCGAACCGACCGCGGTCAGGGAATGGCTCTCGACGCCGCTCGGGCGGCGTTGCCTGACCAACGAGCAGCGCCTCATGCGCCGCGCTTTGGAACGAGTCTTCGGCGAGCAGTTGCTGCAGATCGGCGCCTGGGGCGCTCGCAACTCGTTCCTGCGCTACGCGCGCACGCAGCGGCGCGCGCTCCTCGACTGGCGGCCCGGGGTGGCCGCCGATCTCGTCTGCGATCCCGAGCAGCTCGCCGTCGCCAGCGACTCCGTCGACGCCGTGCTGCTGCCGCACACGCTCGAGCGCACCTCGTCGCCGCACGCGGTGCTGCGCGAGGTCGATCGCATCCTGCGCCCGACGGGCAGCTGATCGTCTTGAGCTTCGCGCCGGGCGGCTTGTGGGGCTTGCGGCATCTGCTCGTCGAGCGGCGGCTACCCGAAGGGCCGAGATCACATGATTCGCGAGGGCAGGCTCCGCGACTGGCTCGAGCTCCTGACCTTCGACGTGCCGGCGGCGACGCGCTACTGCCACACGTTGCCGATCGAGCGTTTCAAGCAGCTGCAGATCCTGCCGCGCGAGGAATGGGCGCAGCGCTGGCTGCCGGTCTTCAGCGGCGGCTACATGCTGCGCGCGCAGAAACGCGTGCAGCCGCTGACGCCGGTGCGCATGTGGCGCCGCCAGCCGCGACTGCGCGTCGTCGGCGGGCTCGTCGAGCCGACGACGCGCGCGCCGCGTGCGCGTGCTGCCGCATCCGGCCGCCGAGCGACCCGACGCGCTCGTGAAGTCCGTCGAGGCGTTCACCGACGGCGCCTGTCGCGGCAATCCGGGCCCGGCGGCTGGGGCGTCGTGCTGCGCGCCGGCGAGCGCGTCAAGGAGCTCTCCGGCGGCGAGCCCGCCACGACCAACAATCGCATGGAGCTCAAGGCCGCGATCGAGGCGCTCACGGCGCTCAAGCAGCCGTGCCGAGTCGCTCTCTACACCGATTCGACCTACGTGCGCAGCGGCATCACCGAGTGGCTGCCCGCGTGGCGTGCGCGCGGCTGGCGCACGGCGAGCAACGCAAGCCGGTCAAGAATCAGGATCTGTGGGAGGCGCTCGCCGCGATCGCCGAGCGTCACGAGGTGAGTGGCATTGGGTCAAGGGTCACGCGGGTCATCCCGAGAACGAGCGCGCCGACGAGCTCGCGAATCTAGGTCTCGACGCGATGCTGGCCGGTTGAGCGAAGCGCGTTGTCGCAGGATGCGCGCTCCGGCAAGAGGGTACGGTTCAAGATCCGTCAACCCAGTCCGCCCCGAGGAGCCACCGCCGCTGATGCGCCAGATCGTTCTCGATACGGAAACCACGGGTCTCGAGCCGGCCGCCGGCCACCGGGTCATCGAGATCGGCTGCGTGGAGCTCGTCAATCGCCGGCCGACGCAGAATCGCTTCCATCGCTACATCAATCCCGAGCGCGAGGTCGATCGCGGCGCGCTCGAGGTGCACGGCATCGAGAACGAGTTTCTCGCGACGCAGCCGAAGTTCGCCGAGGTCGCGCGCGAGTTCGTCGAGTTCGTCAAGGGCGCCGAGCTCGTCATTCACAACGCCGACTTCGACGTCGAGTTCTTGAATCACGAGCTCCGGCGGCTGCCGGACATGCCGCAAGAGATCCGCGATTGCTGCGGCGTGCTCGACACGCTCGCGCTGGCGCGCCGCATGCATCCCGGCCAGCGCAACAGCCTCGACGCGCTCGCAAAGCGCTACAACGTCGACAACTCGAAGCGCGAGCTGCACGGAGCGCTGCTCGACGCGCAGATCCTCGCCGACATCTATCTCGCGATGACGGGCGGGCAGGTCAGCCTGTCGCTCGAGAGCGAGCCGCCGCGAACCGCCGTCGCGGGCGCCGTGGAGCTCGTCGATCGACCGCCGCGGGCTCGATCTCGCCGTCGTGGCACGCCACCGCCGAGGAGGAGCGCGCGCACGAGGCCATGCTGGCGGTCATGGCCAAGCGCGGCCCGCCGATCTGGCGCGAGCTCGAGCGCGAAGCGGCCGCCGACGCGGCGCCGGCTCGCGCCGGCCGCCGCGTAGCCGCCTCACGGCGCTTCCCCGATGTGATCTGGCTCCTGCGCCGCCGCTGCGCCCGACCGGTAGAATCGTCGTAGCTCGACTCAGAGGAGGCGCGCGACCTTGCGCTCGCTTCAAGGACACTCGCATCGGCATCATCGGCCTCGGTTACGTCGGGCTGCCGCTCGCGGTCGAGTTCGGCAAGCACTATCCGACCGTCGGCTTCGACATCAAGAAGGACCGCATCGCGGAGCTCGAGACGCGGCAAGGACTCGACGCTCGAGACGACGAGCGAGGAGCTGCGATGCGGCCAAGCACCTGCACGTACTCGACGGACCGCAAGGCGCTCGCGGCGTGCAATACGTTCATCGTCACGGTGCCGACGCCGGTCGGCAAGAACAATCGTCCCGTGCTGACGCCGCTGAAGGGCGCGAGCGAGACCGTCGGCAGCGTGCTCAAGAAAGGCGACGTCGTCGTCTACGAGTCGACGGTGTACCCGGCTGCACGGAGGAGTACTGCGTCCCGATTCTCGAGCAGAAGTCGGGGCTCAAGTTCAACAAGGACTTCTTCTGCGGCTACAGCCCCGAGCGCATCAACCCCGGCGACAAGCAGCATCGCCTGCCGACGATCAAGAAGATCACGTCGGGCTCGACGCCGGAGATCGCGGACTACGTCGACGCGCTCTACCGCAGCATCATCACGGCCGGCACGCACAAGGCGTCGAGCATCAAGGTCGCCGAGGCCGCCAAGGTCATCGAGAACACGCAGCGCGACATCAACATCGCGTTGATCAACGAGCTGTCGATGATCTTTCAGCGGCTCGGCATCGACACCGAGGAGGTGCTGAAGGCCGCCGGCACGAAGTGGAACTTCCTGAACTTCAGGCCGGGTCTCGTCGGCGGCCACTGCATCGGCGTCGACCCGTACTACCTGACGTACAAGGCCGAGGAGGTGGGCTATCGGCCCGAGATCATCCTCGCCGGCCGTCGGCTCAACGACAGCATGGCCGAGTACGTGGCGATGCGCGTGATCAAGCTCATGATCAAGCGCAATATCCAACCGTCCGGCGCGCGCGTCCTCGTGCTCGGGCTCACGTTCAAGGAGAATTGCCCGGACGTCCGCAACACGAAGGTGGCCGACGTCGTGCGCGAGCTCGCAGAGCTTCGGCTGCAAGGTCGACGTCCACGATCCGTGGGCGAACGCCGCGCGAAGCCGAGCACGAGTACGGAATTTCGTCGATCGCCACGCCGAAGCCGCGGCAGCTACGACGCGATCGTCGTCGCCGTTGCGCACAAGGAATTCGTCGAGCTCGGGGCCAAGGGCATTCGTAACTTCGGCAACCCGAACACCGTGATCTTCGACATCAAGCACGTGCTGCCGAAAGAGGCCTCCGACGGCCGCCTCTAGCGTGTCGACTAGGACAATCGTTGAAGATACTCGTCACCGGCGCGGCCGGGTTCATCGGCTTTCACACGTCGAAGCTGCTTGCTCGAGCGCGGCGACGAGGTCGTCGGGCTCGACAATCTCAACGAGTACTACGACGTCACGTTGAAGCACGCGCGGCTCGCGATCCTCGAAGGCCATCGCGAACTTCAAGTTCGTGAAGCTCGATCTCGCCGATCGCGACGGGATGGCGAAGCTATTCGCCGCCGAGAAGTTCGAGCGAGTGATTCACCTCGGTGCGCAGGCCGGCGTGCGCTACAGCATCGAAGCGCCGTTCGCCTACATCGACAGCAACGTGCAAGGCACGATGACCGTGCTCGAAGGCTGCCGGCACAACGGCGTCGAGCATCTCGTGTTCGCCTCGACGAGCTCCGTGTACGGCGCGAACACGAAGATGCCGTTCTCGGTGCATCAGAACGTCGACCATCCGCTGTCGCTGTACGCGGCGACGAAGAAGAGCAACGAGCTCATGGCGCACACGTACGCGATCCTGTACGGGCTGCCGGTCACGGGCCTGCGCTTCTTCACGGTGTACGGGCCCGTTCGGCCGGCCCGACATGGCGCTGTTCCTGTTCACGAAGAACATCCTGGCCGGCAAGCCGATCGACGTGTTCAACTACGGCCACCACCGGCGCGACTTCACGTACGTCGGCGACATCGTCGCAGGGCGTCGTGCACGCGATGGATCACGTCGCCACAGCCGAATCCCGCCTGGAACAGCGATGCGCCGGATCCCGGCGACGAGCCAGGCGCCGTACCGCATCTACAACATCGGCAATCAGCGGCCCGTCGAGCTCATGCGCTACATCGAGGTGCTCGAGGAATGCCTCGGACGCAAGGCCGAGAAGAATCTGCTGCCGCTGCAGCTCGGCGACGTGCCCGACACGTGGGCCGACGTCGAGGATCTCGTCGCCGACGTCGGCTACCGGCCGAGCACGCCGGTCGAAGTCGGGCGTGCGCAAGTTCGTCGATTGGTATCTCGACTACTACAAGGTCAAGCGCTGACCGCTCGGACAGCGCCTCCCGCGGCTCGCATCGCGGCGTAGGCGTCGGCTGCGGTAATCTTGTCGCCATGACGCAGAAACCTACGGGCCGCGCACGCGCGGCGTGGCGCGCGCTCGCAGAGCACGCGCGAGGCGCTTGCAGCGACCGCACGATCACGGAGCTGTTCGCCGCCGACGCGCGGCGCTTCGAGCGCTTCTCGCTCGACGCCGAAGGCCTGCTGCTCGACTTCAGCCGGCAGTTGCTCGACGCGCGCGGCGCTCGAGCTGTTGCTCGACGCTCGCCGAGCAGACCGAAGTGCCGCGCTGGATCGAGCTCATGTTCGCCGGCCACCCGATCAACAACACCGAGGACCGGCCGGCGCTGCACGTCGCGCTGCGGCGCTCGGCCGATCGCGCCGCTCACGGCCTACGGCGAGGACGTCATGCCGCTCGTCGAGCACGAGCGCGCGCAAGATGCGCGCGCTCGCGGACGCGTTGCACGCGGGCAAGCTGCGCGGCTACACGGGCAAGCCGATCACGGACGTCGTCAACATCGGCATCGGCGGCTCCGATCTCGGCATCGTCATGGCCGTGCAGGCGCTCGCCGAGGACTGCCGCGCGGGCTTGAGCGTGCATTTCGTCTCGAACATCGACGGCGTCGCGCTCGCGCACGTGCTCGCGACGCGTCGATCCCGAGACGACGTTGTTCGTGATCTGCTCGAAGAGCTTCACGACGCTCGAGACGCTCGTGAACGCGCAAGCCGTGCGCGAATGGCTGCTCGCCGCAGGCGGCAAGCCGGCCGTCGCGGCGCAGTGCGTGGCCGTGTCGACGAACGAGGCGGCGATGGACGAGTTCGGCATCGCGCCCGATCGCCGGCTCGCGATGTGGGATTGGGTCGGCGGGCGCTACTCGGTGTGGTCGGCCGTCGGGCTCACGGTGGCGCTCGCGATCGGCTGGAAGAACTTCGCGGCGTTTCTCGCCGGCGGCGCCGCGATGGACGAGCATTTCCGGCGCGCGCCGCTCGCGCGCAACCTGCCCGTGCTGCTCGCGCTCATCGGCATTTGGAATCGCAACTTCCTCGGCGCGCCGACGCCACGCCGTGCTGCCGTACGACGATCATCTCGCGCGCTTTCCGGCGTACCTGCAGCAGCTCGAGATGGAGAGCAACGGCAAGTCGGTGCGCCGCAGCGGCGAGCCCGTCGAGTGCGCGACGTGCCCCGTGATCTGGGGTGAGCCCGGATCGAACGCGCAGCACTCCTTTTATCAGTTGCTGCACCAAGGCACGGAGCGCGTCTCGATCGACTTCCTGTTGCCGGCGCGCTCGGCCGTCGGCCGACAGGACCAGCAGGATCTCGCGGCCGCGAACTGCCTCGCGCAGGCGTGGGCGCTCGCCGAGGGCGATCCCGAGCGACGCGCCGGCGCGAGCCGCAGCCCGCATCAGCGCTATCCCGGCAACCGGCCGAGCTCGCTGCTGTTGTTCGAGCGGCTCGACGCGGCGACGCTCGGCAAGCTCGTCGCGCTGTACGAGCACAAGGTCTACGTGCAGGGCGTGATCTGGGACGTGAACTCGTTCGATCAGTGGGGCGTGCAGCTCGGCAAGCGGCTCGCGTCGGAGCTCGACGCCGGCGTGTGACGGGCGCCGGGCCGAACGCGCCGGCCGACGCGTCGCCGGGGCGCGCTCGACGCGCTGCAATGCGTCGAAGCGCCGGAGCGACGTGCTGATCGTCGGCGCTCTCGGCGCCTTGTCGCTACTGGGCCGCGCCGATATCATGCCGGCTTTCCGCTGAGGCCCTCGATCGAATGTCGGCACGAACCGCGTTTCGGTCGAACACACGTCGCTCGCGCGCGTGTCCCCGCTGGCA
Organism: uncultured Gammaproteobacteria bacterium; assembly: GCA_963741255.1. Taxonomy (GTDB): domain Bacteria; phylum Pseudomonadota; class Gammaproteobacteria; order Steroidobacterales; family Rariloculaceae; genus FEN-1219. The sequence continues at coordinate 127,441 of CAVUHM010000013.1, forward strand.
TCGCAGATGATCAGCTCGCCGCGCGCCGTCATTGCGTCGTGTCCGCCGCGGTCGTGGCGGGCCGTCTCGATTGCTGCGGTGGCCGCCGTCGCGCATCGGCGCAAGTACCGATCCCCGTCGCAGGAGCAGGTGCAGGCTCTTCAACTCGCTGCCGCCCGCGCAGCAGCAGTCGCTGATCCGCGAGCTGCAGCGCCCGCTGCCGCCGGCGCAGCGCGAGGCGATCGTCGAGCATGCTGCAAGGCGTGGCGAGCGCGCGGCCGATGCCGCAGGAGCTCGACCCCGAGGCCGAGGCCGCGCTTGCGCGACGCGCTCGAAGGCCAAGACGCGGACGACGGGCGAGATCGTCGACGGCGAACCGCGGTTGCGCCCGCGCGACACGCTCGTCATCGAGTTCGAGCCGCGCGACGACGCGCGCCGTCGCGCACGCGCCGACGAGCAGCAGCAGGCTGCGACGAGTTCCTCGACCGGCTGGCGAAAGGCAATCCGTACCAGCTCGACGGCTCCGGCACTGCTGTACTTGCCCGGCGTGCCGCGCGATCGCGCTCGCGGGGCTCAACGTCGACGAGGCGACCGTGCGCGTGCAGGCCGAGCCGGCGCTGCGCCCGTTCACGATCATCGTCACGTTCCTGCCGCTCGAGCCCGTCGGTATCGCTGCGCTCAAGCCGTTCGGCTACGACCTGTTCGAGCAGTCGCCGAGCGCCGTTCGCGCCGGACTACCGACATTCCGGTGCCGGCCGACTACGTGATCGGCCCCGGCGACACGATCAACGTGCAGCTCTTCGGCAACCAGAACACCGAGTATTTCCTCCCCGTGAGCCGCGAGGGCACGATCAACTTCCCCGAGATCGGCCCCATCAACGTGAGCGGTCTGACGTTCGACGCAGATGCGCGACACGATCAACGAGCGCGTCGCGCAGCAGATGATCGGCGTGCGCGCGAGCATCACGCTCGGCGAGCTGCGCTCGATCCGCGTGTTCGTGCTCGGCGACGTCGTGCGGCCGGGCTCGTACACGGTGAGCGGCCTCGCGACGATCACGAACGCGCTGTTCGCGAGCGGCGGCGTGAAGCCGATCGGCTCGCTGCGCAACATCGCGCTGCGCCGCGACGGCGACACGGTGGCGACGCTCGATCTCTACGACTTGCTGCTGCGCGGCGATACGCGCGGCGACGTGCGGCTCCAGCCCGGCGACGCGATCTTCGTGCCGCCCGTCGGCCCGACGCGTCGACCGTCGACGGCGAGGTGCGCCGGCCGGCGATCTACGAGGTCAAGAACGAGCAGTCGGTCGCCGAGCTCGTCGCGCTCGCCGGCGGGCTCAACGCGAACGCGAACCGCGCGGCCGTGAAGCTCGAGCGCGTCGTGCCGAATCGCGGCACGACGGTGCAGGACATCGATCTCGCGAGCGGCGGGCGCGCAGCGCGCCGTGCGAGACGGCGACGTGCTGCGCGTGCCAGCCGAATCTCGAGCAGCTCGAGAACTCCGTGCGGCTCGCGGGCAACGTGTTCCAGCCGGGGCTCTACCAGTGGTTCGAGGGCATGCGGCTGCGCGACCTCGTGCCGGCGCCCGAGCTCGTCAAGCCGCTGTCGGACTTGAACTACGTGCTGATCCGGCGCGAGGTCGCGCCGAACGTCGACGTCGAGGTGCTGTCGGCGGATCTTGCAGGCCGCGTGGCGGCAGCCCGGCGGGCGCCGACGAACGTCCCGCTGCGGCCGCGCGACACCGTGTACGTGTTCAACATCGAGACGGGCCGCGCAGCGACGTCGTCGCGCCGCTCATCGACGAGCTCGAGGCGCAGGCCGCGCCGAACACGCCGGTGCCGGTCGTACGCGTCGGTGGGCAGGTGCGTGCGCCGGGCGAGTACCCGCTCGAGCCCGGCATGCGCGTCAGCGATTTGCTGCGCGCCGGCGGCGGCTTGAGCGAGGCCGCGTATGCCACCGATGCCGAGCTGACGCGCTACGCGGTCGTCGAACGGCGAGTATCGCGAGACGGAGCTCGATCACCGTCAATCTCGCGGGCTTGCTGCGCGGCGACGCCAGCCGCCGATCTCGCGCTCGCGCCGTACGACTACCTGAACATCAAAGAGGTGTCGCGCTGGCGCGGCGAGGAATCGGTCACGATTCGCGGCGAGGTCATGTTCCCCGGCGACGTACCCGATTCGGCGCGGCGAGACGTTGTCGTCGCGTGCTCGAGCGAGCCGGCGGGCTCACCGATCTCGCGTTCCCCGAGGGCAGCGTGTTCACGCGCGTCGAGCTGCGCGAGCGCGAGCGCGAGCAGCTCGAGCGTGCTCGCGCAGCCGCGTCGAGCGCGATCTTGCGGCGCGTCTCCGTGACCGATCCCAACGCCGCCGAGACGATTGACGACCGGCCAGTCGCTGATCGCGCAGCTGCGCAACTCCGTCGCCGACGGGGCGCTTGGTCGATCCGGCTCGACGAGCTCGTGCGCGGGCGATCCGGCGGCCGACATCGTGCTCAAGGACGGCGATCAGCTCCTCGTTCCGGATCGAGCGGCAAGAAGTGACGGTGCTCGGCGAGGTGCAGTACGCGACGTCGCACGTGTTCGAGCGCCGGCATTGAGCCGCGACGACTACATCGATCAGGAGCGGCGGCTTGAGCCAGCGCGCCGACAAGAAGCGCATCTACGTCGTGAGAGCGAACGGCGAGGTCGTCGCCGAACTCCGGCGGCGTCGTGGTTCCAGCGCGACGGCGGCGTCGGACATCCGGCCCGGCGACTCGATCGTGGTGCCGCTCGATGTCGATCAGCCGCTCGCGCGGTGGGGCGTCGATCACGCAGATCATCTACAACCTCGCGCTCGCGGCTGCGGCCGTCGACTCGTTCTAATCGCTACTCTCTTTCGGCCAGCCGACGCTCGAGATCGGCGACCTTCGCCTCGAGCTCCTGAATCGCATTGATCAGGAGGTACGGCAGTGCCTGCGTCGACATGACGCGGACGTCGTCGAGATCTACACCCTGCCGGTGCGAGACCATGTACGGCGCGACGCGCTCTACGTCTTGCGCCACGAGACCGATCTGAGTCTCGTCGCTCGGTAGCCCCTCGAGCCCGTTGTACTCGAAGCTGACCGGATTCAGACGCGCGATCACGTCGAGCCCCGATTCGAAATCTACGAGGTTCGTCTTCAAGCGTTCGTCGGAGTAGACGCCCCACACTCCGGTCGCATTCAGCGCGTCGCCGTTTACGACGAGAGTTGCCGACGGATTCAAGGCGTTGATGCCGACATTGCCGAACAGCAGCGTCTCGACGATCTCGGGGCTGCCGAACACGGCCTGGTAATCCCTCGAGGTCTTCGCGCGATAGCCGATCCCGATCACGCCGCTGTGTTGGGTCGGCGAGCTCGGGCCCGACTGATATCCGATCCAAGTGTTGTTGCTGCCCGTGACGTTTTGGTTGGCCAGGTTCTCCGTGTATCCGGACTCGCCGCCGAGCGCGGTGTTGCCCGAACCGGTGGTCACGCCCGGAATTGCATCGACGCCAATCCCGGTGTTCCAGTTGCCGGTCGTGTTCGAGAACATGGCATCGCGCCCGACAGCGACGTTGTTGTTACCGCTGCTGTTGAAATACAGCGATTGCAAGCCAATGGCGACGTTCCAAGCGCCGGATGCGTTCGAGTACATCGAGCTGTGGCCTAGCGATACGTTATCGATGCCGTCGACGTTGTTCGCGAGCGATACGTAGCCGACAGCCGTGTTGCGCATCCCGCTGGAGTTGCTCCACATCGCATTCGCCCCGAGCGCGGTGTTTTGTGCGCCGCTTCCGTTCAAGGCGAAGGCATTCACGCCGAGAGCCGTATTCTGCGTCGCCGACGAGGCCATCCAACGATTGCCCGCGTTGACGCCTACGAAGATGTTGTCGAACGCACCGGAGGGGGTTTGAGCCGCCGCGGCGAGCGGTATAAGGCACAGCAGGCAAGACAGACGGGCGCGCATCCCAATACCTCATCCCTAAGGTGGCCACGAAGCTTATGATTTCGTGCTGCGCTGCGGGTGTGACCGAATTCGAATTTGCGCGCACTGCCGATCCTCGTGCGTTCGGCGCGGCGCCGCGCCTGTGCGCCGTGTCGCAGTTCTTGCCTTAAGACGCGGTCCGCGCCAACAGTCGCTAACGCGTTTCTGCACCGGCCGTCGATTGGATCGCGGCAAGCTGCCGCTCGAGGTCCTCAACCTTGGCCTCGAGCTCCTGAATCGCGTTGATCAAGAGATAGGGGAGCGCCTGAGTCGACATGACGCGGACGTCGTCGAGCTCTGCGCCATCGCTGGTCGAAACCATGTACGGCGCGACTGACTCGACATGCTGGGCGATCAGACCGATCTGGCGTTGCTCCGGCGATAATCCTTCCTTGCCGTTGTAACGGAACATCACGGGGTCCAATCCCAGGACGACGTCGAGTCCATCGTCGAAAGTGGAAACATCGGTCTTCAGGCGTTCGTCGGAGTAGACGCCCCACACCCCGGTCAGGTTGACGGCGCTCCCGTTGACGACCAGCGTCGCACTCGGATTGACGGCGTTGATGCCGACGTTCCCATACAGCAGTGTTTCGACGATCTGCGGACTGCCGAGCACGGCTTGGTAGTCCTTCGACGTTTTGGAGCGATAGCCGATGCCGATCACGCCGTCGTGCTGCGCCGGTGAGCTTGGTCCGGACTGGTAGCCGACCCATGTGTTGAAGCTGCCGGTCACGTTCTGATTGTTGAGGTCTTCCGTGTAGCCCGACTCGCCGCCGACGCCCGTGTTGCCGATGCCCGTGTCGACACCCGGGATCGCATCGACGCCGACGCCGGTATTCCAGCTTCCGGTCGTGTTGGAGAAATTGGCGTCGCGCCCGATCGCCACGTTGTTGAGCCCGGTGGTGTTGTTGTAGAGCGCTTGCAGACCGATCGCGACGTTCCAAGCACCCGTTTCGTTGCGATACATCGCGCTGTGGCCAAGCGCTACGTTGTCGAAGCCGGCGAAGTTGTTCGCGAGTGCCACGTAACCGAGCGCCGTGTTCCGGAAACCGAGAACGTTTCCCCACAAAGCGTTGGTGCCGATGGCCGTGTTGTCCGCCCCGATCTCGTTCAGCGCAAACGCGTTCGTACCGATGGCAGTGTTGTTGGTCGCGAGCGCGGCCATTTGTCGGTTACCCGTGTTGATGCCGACGAACGTGTTGCCGTCGTCGATGATGGAGGTTTCGGCTCTCCTCGATTGAGCGCCGGCCGGCGCGTGAGCGACGACGACGAGCACGGACATCGAGATGAGCAGGTTGTTACGTAACGCGTTCACGCGGATAACCTCCATGTGTAAGTGAGCGCCGCAAGAGGGGTCGCACCCCGCTCATACATGGCCGCCTCGAACTTCGCAAGCATTCGTGCAGTGGCAAGGACGCGCAACCCCGTTGTTCGGTGGACGGTCAACGCGCGACTCGGTGTTCGGGTTGACACGTACCGTCGGCGCCGTTCGATCAACTGCATCAGGGTCGAGACGATGCTAGGATACCGGCGCTGGTTGACAGGTCGGCAAGTGAGGCGCGAGTGAACGTTGCGACGGACGGTCTCCGCCACGAGGCCGATATGGATCTCGGTGAGCTCTTGCGCGTGCTGTGGTCGCGGCGCCTATTGCTCACGGCCATCGTCACCGTGTTCGTGGCGCTCGCAGTCGCAGCAGCCTTTCTGATCACCCCTGTCTACCGTTCGTCGGTGCTGCTCGTGCCGGCCGACGTCGAGGGTAGCGGTATGGGCTCGCTGCTCGGTGGGCTCGGCGAGCTCGGGGGGCTCGCCGCGCTAGCGGGCGTCAACATCGCCGGCAACCGCAGCGCGACGGAAGAGTCGCTCGCGGTGCTCCGCTCGCGCGAATTTACCGAGGCGTTCATCCGCGATCGCGACCTGTTGCCGTTACTGTTCCGCGACGCATGGGACGCCGAAAGTAAGCAATGGCGGGATCAAGAAGATCCGCCGTCGATGGCCGACGGCTACAAGTACTTCAACCAAGCTGTCCGCGGCGTCGGACAGGACACGCGCACGGGGCTCGTGACCCTACGTATCGACTGGCGTGACCCAGAGGTCTCGGCCGCGTGGGCCAACGAGCTCGTGCAGCGTCTCAACGCCGAGATGCGCCGTCGGGCCATCGAGCGTACCAATGCTTCGGTCGAATACCTCGAGCAAGAGCTCGAGAATACCGTCCTCGTCGACACGCGTGGCGCGATCAGCCGGCTCATGGAGACGCAGATCAACCAACGCATGCTCGCTAACGTAACGGCGGAGTATGCATTCCGTGTCGTCGATCGAGCGTTGCCGCCGGATGAAGACGACCCCGTCCGTCCGCGGAAGCTTCTGATGGTCGTGGCGGCAGCCGGTGCTGGGTTGCTGCTCGGTATCGTCCTCGTGCTCGCGACTCGTCGCTGGCGCCGTTAACGAGGCCGCAATCGAAATTCAGCGTCTCCTGTCGACGACTCGTGCGGTCACGTCGGCTATACGCCGCGCTACTCGACCGGTCTGCCGCCGTGCGACGTTGAAAGCGCGCAGGCTCGGCCTATTGAGCAAGAACCAGCGCAAGACGATCTCGACTCGGCGCCGATCGAGATCGGACGCGAGCGACTGAAACTCGGCCTCGAGGGTCACGAAATCGGCGAAGTCGCGTTCGTCGAGAGTGACTCCGATTGCCTCGGCTATGTCGCGAATCGAGCGGCGGCCGCTGCCGCGGAAGCGGTGCGACGCGCGGTTGTCGCAAGCGAGCAGGAACACGTAGATCGCCCGAATGACGAGTACGCTCAAGCGAATCTCGTGCGCCCAGACCCATTCGAGGTCGATGAACCTGCAGTTGTTCGCGTCGAGGTAGGCGTTCTGCCACGTGGCGTCGATATGATCGCCCGGCAAGTACCGGTCGCCGTCGCGATCGATGGCATCGAGTCGCAGCGCCTCGAGCCAGGCCTTACAGGGAGCGAAGATCTTCGCGAGCTCCGCGCGCTCGTCGGCGAGCGTCGTGTACACGACCGTCTGTATCGAGTGTGAGCGCGTCCACTGCGATTCGGTGTCGCGCAGGCGCAAGGGGCGGCCGTCGCCCTCGGGTCCGGCGCGCTCTCGGGCGCGCTTCACGGCAACGAGCTCGCCGCTTTCGTCCTTGAGCAACCGAGTCATTGTGCGGAACGGTTTCGCGCGCGCAGACGACGAGTACCACACGCCGAGCTGGGGAAACACGGCCGCGCTCAGCTCGCCGTGGCCTGCAAGTACGAGAAACGAGTTGGCGAAGAACGGTAGCGCGCGATTGCGCGCGAGCTCCAACGTAACGAGCGATTCATCCCACAGGGGTGTCGTGTCGTGTCCGTAGTCGCGCGACTTGAGCTGTGAGAGCAGCTCGCCCGACGAAGGGCTCGCGACGAACTCCTCCGCGAGCACGCAGTCCGGCAGCTTGTAGTCGGGATACGGATAGAGGAAGCGAACGGTGTCAAAATGCTTGCGGACGTTGTCCTCGAGCTCCGTTCGGCCAAAGGTGCGCACGTTCGCGAGGCGCCGATGGTAGCCCTCGATCCCCTCGAACATTCGGGGAACGTGGTCTTCACGCGACGAGGAGAAATACTTCAGGCCAAACTGGTTCTCGATGGCGATGACGACGATGCCGTTCGGTTTCAGCAATTCTTTGAAGTAACGGAGAACGCTGTCGTAAGGGTCCGCGCCATCGACGAACTCGCCCGAGTATTCGTAGACGCCGATGCAAAAGATGACGTCGAAACGTTCCGTGAACGCAATCTGCTGAAACGGTGCGCACAGAATGTGGACGCCGGGCAGATCGCGCGTTCGCAGTCGTGCGAGCCTGGCTCTGCTCAAGCTGCCTTCGATCGATACGACGTTCGTGAAATTCTCGCCGAGATGACGCGTGATGGCGCCGCAGCCGCAACCGACCTCGAGCACGAGCGCTGAACGCGGCAGCGCGAGTCCCGCGAGTAGCTGAGCCCGCTTGCTCGTCAAGTGGTACTCGCTCGACCAGTCCCTGATGTGACGCTCGAGCTCGATCGAGTCGCTGGAAAGATCCGCTGCGCCGCGCAGAACCGTCTCGAGATAGCGTTCGGCCCCGGCGCCTTCCGAGTATGCGAAGTGTTGGCGTTGCGCGAGCATCCAGACGGACGAGTCGTCCTGCACGAGCTCGTTGCGAACCAGCGAGCGAAAATCCATCTCTATCTCCTGACGATCGTGCCCGTGAGGCACGCGCGTGCAAGCACCCAGAGAACCACGGTGCTGATCGTCACGCGCAAGACCCATGCCCAGGCCGCGCCGACGATACCCTGCTCGGCGACGAGCCACCACAGGTAGAAGGCGTAGACCGCGAGCTCGGCGACGTGAAGCTTGGCCGTCAAGTCGGGCCTGCCATAGGCTTGGATCACCGCTTGGGACACGTGCCCGAAGCTGTTGATGAAGACGCCGATCGCGAGGAGCTCGGCGACGCGATAGCCGTTGACCGCGAACTCCGCATCGATCCACCAAGCGAGCGCCGGCTCGGCAAAAAAATATGCGAGAGCCGCAAGTGGAAGCATGCACGCCGCGTTGACGAGCTGAGACTTGCCGTAGAGGATCGCCACGCCGCGGTCCTTGCTCTCGAAGAGCTGCGCGAACCGCGGAAAGAGCACGCTCACGAACACGCCGGGAATGATCAGCAGGTTGATCATGATGTCGTACGGCGTCGAGAAGTACGCCACGGCTTCGGCGGAGATCAACAGCGCGATCAGGAACCTGCCGAGATAGAGCAACAAGGGCGCGCAGACGTTGCTGAGCGTCATCCATCCGCCGAAACCGAGCAGTTGCCGGAGCAAGGCGCGGTCGAGATGCCGGTGGCGGCCGAGCTCGGGGTACAGCTTCAAGCAGACGGCGAGGTAGACGATACAGGAGACGGCGCGCGCGCCGATCAGCACGAGCACCATGGCCGGTAGCTCGTTCGAGTAGGGGAGGACTAGGACCGGTCCCAAGTAAGTCATCACGCCGAGCGGTAGGCGGACCAGGTTGACCCAGCCAAAACGCTCGTAGCCCTCGAGGATGCCCCGCAGCGCGGTCGTCCAAATCACGATCGGAATCGATGCTGCGAGCAGGTAGAACGACGTCAACGTCTCCGTCTCGAGGTTTGCGGGGATCTCGAGCTCGGAGAGGACGAGCCATGGCGAGAGTGCCGCGATCAACAGCGCGCCGACGATGCCTAGAGCGGTCATCAATACGACCGCGCTCCAGGCCAATGGCCCGACCGTCGTGGATTCGCCGCGCCCAACAGCGCGCGCGATTAGCTGCGTCAGCGCCCGGCCGAGGCCGAAGTCGAACAGGCTGAAGTAGCCGACGACCATCCACGCGATCGACAGGATGCCGAATCGGGCCGTGCCCATGCCGGCGATCAGGGGCGGTATCGTCGCGATCGCGACGAGCAGAGGCAACCCGGTACCGAGCAGGGTCCAGAGCGCGTTCTTCGACAGCGCACTGCCGGTGAAGGTGCGCAGCGTGGTCGAGGTCACGTTAAACCGAGCATGCAAAGCTCTGTAGAATGACGACCCGGGCGGTAGCGGTCGGTGGTCGAGAAATGAAGGCAGTCATCCTGGCGGGCGGGCTAGGCACGCGGATCTCCGAGGAGACGCACCTTCGCCCGAAGCCGATGATCGAGATCGGCGGCAAGCCGATCCTGTGGCACATCATGAAGATCTACTCGGCCCACGGCGTGCAACGACTTCGTGATCTGCTGCGGCTACAAGGGCTACGTGATCAAGGAGTACTTCGCCAACTACTTCCTGCACATGTCCGACGTCACGTTCGACATGGCACGACAACGACATGCAGGTGCATCAGCGCAACGCCGAGCCGTGGCGCGTGACGCTGGTCGACACGGGCGACGACACGATGACCGGCGGCCGCCTGAAGCGCGTCGGCGAATACCTGCAGGGCGAGGAGGCGTTCTGCTTCACCTACGGCGATGGCGTGGCCGATGTCGATATTCGGGCGCGCATCGCGTTTCACCGCGGCCACGGCAAGCTCGCCACGGTCACCGCCGTGCAGCCGCCGGGGCGCTATGGCGCTCTCGAGCTGCGACAGCCGGCAGGTCGTGGGGCTTCACCGAGAAGCCGCGCGGCGACGGCGGCCTGATCAACGGCGGGTTCTTCGTGCTCTCGCCGCAGTGCCTCGACTACATCGACGGACGACGACGTCAGCTGGGAGGCGAGCCGCTGACGCGCCTCGCCGCCGACGGGCGAGCTGATGGCCTTCGAGCATCGCGGCTTCTGGCAGCCGATGGACACGCTGCGCGAGAAGAATCTGCTCGAAGATCTCTGGGAGTCCGGCAAGGCGCCCTGGAAGCGCTGGTGAATGATCGGGGTCAGCAATCCGAGCGCCGAGTTCTGGCGCGGCAAGCGCGTTCTGCTCACCGGGCACACCGGTTTCAAGGGCGCGTGGCTGGCGCTGTGGCTGCAGCGGCTCGGCGCACGGTGTCGCGGCATCGCGCTTGTCGCCGCCGACGACGCCGAGCCTGTTCGCAGCTGGCCGACATCGCGACGCATGCGTCGAGCACGCGCATCTGCGACATCGCGTGACGCCGGCGCTCGTCCCGGCATGTCGCGCACCGCGCGCCCCGAGATCGTGTTGCACCTCGCGGCGCAGCCGCTGGTGCGCGACGGCTACCGCGACCCGCTCGGCACGTTCGCGACCAACGTCAGGGCACGGCCAACCTGCTCGACGCGCTGCGCGGCGTCGACGGCGTCCGCGTCGTCGTCGTCGTCACGACCGACAAGGTCTATCGCAATCTCGAGTGCGCCTATCCCTATCGCGAAGACGACGCGCTCGGCGGCCACGACCCCTACAGCGCCAGCAAGGCGGCCGCGGAGATGGTCATGGCGAGCTATCGGGACTCGTTTCTCGCCGAGCGTGGCGTGGCCGTGGCCACGGCGCGCGCCGGCAACGTGATCGGCGGCGGCGACTGGGCGGCCGATCGACTGATGCCGGATGCGGTCCGCGCTTGGCAGGCCGGCACGCCGCTGCGCGTGCGCCGACCCGAGGCGGTGCGGCCCTGGCAGCACGTGCTCGAGCCGCTCGCGGGCTATCTCGTCCTCTGGCCGAGCGCTTGTATGCGGACCCGCAGCTCGCCGGCGCGTACAACTTCGGCCCGAGACGCAGGAGGCAGCGACGGTGCGCGAGGTCGTGACGCTGGCGCGCGACGGCGTTCGGCCGCGGCGAGACGGCGTTGGGAGCATGCGCGAAGCCGGACCGCACGAGGCCGGTTGGCTCGCGCTCGAGATGCCAAGAGCGCGCAAGCTCCTCGGCGTGCGCCGCGCTGGGCGCTTGCCGAGGCGTATCGGCCGAGCGATGCACTGGTACCGGCGGCAGCTCGACGGGGGCAGCCGCGCGCACAGCTCTGTGCCGAGCCGACATCGCGGCGTTCGAGGCTGCCGCGGCGAGCGGACCTGATGCCGCGGCTCGAGGTGCTCGCGACGTCGCTCCGCGGCGTCAAGCGTGATCGAGCGGCAGCCGCTCGGCGACGCGCGCGGTTCTCTGACGCGCCTGTTCTGCGCCGACGAGCTGCGCGCAGCCGGCTGGACCAAGCCCGTCGCGCAGGTCAATCACACCGTCACGGCGCACCGCGGCACCGTCCGCGGCATGCATTTCCAGCACCCACCGCATGCCGAGAGCGAAGCTCGTGAGCTGCCTGCGTGGCGAGGTGTTCGACGTCGCCGTCGATCTGCGCGCCGGCTCGCCGACCTTCCTGCGCTGGCACGGCGAGGGCTGTCCGCAGACAACCGGCGCGCGCTGCTGATCCCGAAGGGTTGCGCGCACGGCTTCCAGGCGCTGAGCCGACGATGTGCGAGCTGCTCTATCTGCCATTCGGCGCCGTACGTCGCGGCAGCCGAAGGCGGCGTCAATGCCGCTCGATCCCGCGCTCGCGCATCGCCTGGCCGCTGCCGATCGGCGAGCTGTCGCCGCGCGACGCCGCGCACGCGCTGATCGCAGCCGACTTTCGCGGGCTCGCGCTTGTGAAGTGCCGTCACTGCTGCGCACGGCTGACGCTGCCGATTCGTCGATCTCGGCAGTGCGCCGCCGTCGAACGCCTACCTCGACCGCCGCAGCGCTCGACGGCCCGGAACGTGTGCTACCCGCTGCGCGTCATGGTGTGCGACCGGTGCTGGCTGGTGCAGACCGAGGATTACGCGCAGGCGCGACGAGCTGTTCGCGCGCGACTACGCGTACTTCAGCTCGTTACTCGAGCACTTGGCTCGCGCACAGCGAGCGCTACGTCGCCGGCAATGATCGAGCGCTTCGGGCTGGACGCGCGAGAGCCTGCGTCGTCGAGGTTGCCTCGAACGACGGCTACCTGCTGCAGTACGTGCGCGCTGCGCGGCATTCCCTGTCTCGGCGTCGAGCCGACGGCGAGCACCGCGGCTGCGGCCGCGAGCCAAGGGCATCGACATCGTCGAGGAGTTCTTCGGCGTCGCGCTCGGCGCGCGCCTGCGGCTCCGAGGGCAAGCTGCCGACCTCATGGCGGCCAACAACGTGCTTGCGCACGTGCCCGACATCAACGATTTCGTCGGCGGGCTTCGCGCGGCTGCTGAAGCCGGCGGGCGTGGCGACGTTCGAGTTTCCGCACCTGCTGCGCCTGGTCGCAGCAGAACCAGTTCGACACGATCTACCACGAGCATTTCTCGTATCTTGTCGCTCACGGCCGTGAGCCGCATCTTCGCGGCGCAACGGCCTTGCGGTCTTCGATGTCGAGGAGCTGCCGACGCACGGCGGCAGCCTGCGCGTCTTCGCGCAGACGCTGCGACGGCGGTGTCGCAACGCGTCGGCGCGCGTGTCCGCGAGCTGCTCGAGCGCGAAGCCGCCGCCGGCGTCGCGTCGCGCGGCCTACTACGACGGCTTCCAGGCAGCGCGCCGAGCGCGTGAAGGACGACTTCGTCGCGTTCCTGATCGACGCCAAGCGTCGCGGCAGAACCGTGGCCGCCTATGGCGCCGCGGCCAAGGGCAACACGCTGCTGAACTTCGCCGGCGTGCCGCCCGGACCTGCTGCGCTTTCGTCGTCGATCGCAATCCGGCGAAGCAGGGCAAGTTCATGCCGGGCAGCCGCATCCCGATCGTGGCGGAGGACGCGCTCTGCGCGACCAACGCCCGGACTACGTGGTGATCCTGCCGTGGAACCTCGACGACGAGGTCGAGCGCGCAACTCGCGGCCGTGCGCGACTGGGGCGGGCAATTCGTCACCGCAGTGCCGGCGCTCGAGGTGAGGCCGTGAAGGTGGCGGTGACGGGGGCGGCCGGGTTCATCGGCCGGCACGTGGTCGAAGAGCTTGCGCGTCGCGGGGCCGATATCGTCGCCACCGCCCGGCGGCACTCGACCGAGCATCGCCCGACCAGCGCCGCGCAATGGGTTGCGCTCGATCTCGCCCAGCCGCCGGCGGACTGCTACGCCGCGCTCGGCAAACCCGACGTCGTGGTGCACCTCGCGTGGGGAGGATTGCCGAACTATCGCTCTCTGCACCATTTTGCGACCGAGCTGCCGGCGCAGTATCGCTTCCTCGAGAATCTCGTCACGAACGGCCTCCGTGCACTCGTTGCGGTCGGCACGTGTTCGAGTACGGCATGCAGTCCGGCGCGATCGACGCGACTGCGGAGACGCGTCCGACGAATCCGTACGGCTATGCGAAGGATGCACTGCATCGGCAGCTTCGGTTCTTGAAGTCGGAGTCCCCGTTCGCACTCACGTGGGCGCGCCTCTTCTATCTGTTCGGCGAAGGTCAAGCGCCGACGTCGCTGTGGCCGCAGCTGCGCGCGGCCGTCGCGGCCGGCGCAGCGGAGTTCGACATGTCGGGCGGCGAGCAGATCCGGGACTACCTCCCCGTGAGCGAGGTTGCGAGGCGCCTCGTCGACCTTGCGCTGACGCGCGGCGACCGCGGGGCCGTCAACGTCTGTTCGGGCAAGCCGGTTTCCGTTCGCCGGCTCGTCGAAGGTTGGGTGCGTGACAATGGTTGGCAGATCCGGCTGAATTTCGGCCGCTACCCGTATACGGATTACGAGCCGCATGCGTTCTGGGGAGTGCCGACGAGCTAACCGATGTCGCATGTAAGCACGCACCTAATGGTCAGTACCGACGGTGACGCCCGTCGCGCGGCCGGCATCGGTTGGGCCGTGCGCGCCGCCCTCGTGTTGTTCTTGGTCGCGTGTGTGTTCGACCCGGCGGACCGGCTTTTCGGCCTGAAGGTCGACCTGTTTCTGCTTGCATGGTTCCTGACGGCTGTGCGCTGGCTGTGGCTCGGCGCCCTGCCGCGCGTCCATCCGGGACTTGTCCTCTATACGGCGATCTTCGTGCTCGTGCCGCTGCTGTCGCTCGCGTGGTACTGGGGAACGAACGGCAGCGAGCCATTCGAGGGGCTGCCGCTGTTGAAGGCATACCTCTTGATGACGCTTGCGATCCTGTTGTTCATCGAGCGGATCAATCTCCTGCCGTATCTCGCTGCGATCCTGACCGTGCTGGCGCTGTCTGTGATCGGACTTTTCACAGTGCTCGAGCGCTGGCCGGAGCTTCATCCGGCGGTCAGCATTTTCGGTGCGACGACGGGTATCGTGATACTGGATCAGCGCGACTACGGGTCCGGTCTCGTGCTCATGCAGATCTATTTCGTGACGTCGCCGATGCTCGCGATCTCGCTCGCCTACCACTTCGATCGCTGGCACGGTGCGGTCGGCCGCGACCGTTGGCGGTACGCGGCGCTCGTTGGGCTCAGCGCGCTCGGAATGATACTTGCAGGCACCCGCAACAACCTGGCGACGGCCGTGCTGTTGCCACTCACGCTGTTGTTTCTCCGCGCGCGTCACAAGATCGCGACGAGGCTCGTCGCGGTCGCGTTCGCTCTCATGCTGCTCGTGTTGCTAGGTGAGTACATCGGTGTACTACTCGATCCCAATGAGTACTCGAACAATCTGAAGCTCGCGCTGCTCTCCGACTACGGTGAGCTCTTGAACGACCCCGTGACGCTTTTGTTCGGTCAAGGGCTCGGCGCCTATCATTCGTGGGGGGCGCGTGCGGGGCTCAATTTCTACGTCAGCGAGCTCACGTATCTCGAGCTCATACGCAATTTCGGGGCGATCGGCGCGCTGGTGATGTTCCTGCTGCTCGTGTTCCCGCTCGTGTACGTGTTCTTGATCAATCGCAAGAGCAGCGAAAAGAGCGTGGTCGTGGGATACGGGTTCTATCTCGGCATGTGCATTTCGAACCCGAATCTCTTCTCGTCGATGGGCATGCTGATTCTTGCAATCGTGCTCGCGAACATCTTCATGACGGACTCGGTTCTAGCGAGCCGGTGGGTCAAAGTACTCAAGTGAGCTCGTTCAGTGTCCTTCTGCCGGTCCGAAACGGCTGGCCGTACTGCGAGAGTGCGTCGCGAGTGTGCTAGAGCAGACGCATCGCGACTTCGAGCTCCATGTGCTCGACAACGCGAGCACCGACGACACGCTCCCCTGGCTGCGTAGCCTGAAGGATGAGCGTCTGCGCATTTCTACATCGGAGGCCTCTCTGTCGATCGAACAGAGTTGGGCGCGAGCGCGTTCCGTGCCGAAACGCGAGTTCATGACGCTGATCGGCCACGACGATCGGCTGGAGTCTGGCTTTCTCGAAGCCATCGATGATCTGATACGGCGCCACCCGCAAGCGGCCCTGTACCAAACGGGCGCGTACCTGATCAACGCACAGGGCCGGAAGATTCGGAGTTGCTGGCCCGTGCCGGAACGGGAGACCGCCGCCGATTACCTGCGTGCCCGCTTCGGGCCGCGCCGCGACATGTTCGGGACGGGATTCGTGTTCCGCTCGGCTGACTATGAACGCGTGGGCGGGATCCCGCCGTTCGAGCGGTTGTTTTTCGCCGATGATGCGCTGTGGCTGTCCCTGCTGGGCGACGTTGGCTACAAAGCGTGCGGGGCTGCGGAGCTTTGTGCGGTGCGTGTACACCCGCGCAGCGAGTCCGCATCGCTGCCGTCCGCGTGGCGTCCGATTCTGCGCGGTGTCGGGCAGATCACGGAGTTTTTCAGGAAGTTCCAGGCCGCGAATGTCAGCGTGCGAGCGGTGATGGCGGAGCTGCTGCCGCAATTCCTGCTCAAGTACCACCGTAGCGTCCTGATTTTCGCGCTCGTCGACGCCTGTCAGAAGGGTCTCCGCCTTCCGGCGGGCGACGTTCGCGTGATCGAGGAGTCGCTCGCTTCGACGGATGCCGCTGCCGCGAGCGCGCTGCGCCGAGGCACGGAGGTCAGGCTCGTCTCGCTGCTGAATCGGTCGCCACTCAGGCGCTGCGTGCCGTTCCTGTGGAGGCTCTACTACGCGCTGCGGACACGCTCGCTGTGAGCGCTGCGGCGTCAAAGGTAGGCCCGTGAGCGCGCAGATTTGCGCCGTCATCGTCGCGTATCGCCCGGATGTCGATGCTCTCGCAGCGCTTTGTGCACGGCTCTCGCTCGAGGCTACGGTGCTGGTGGTCGACAACACCGAGGGTGCCGGTGTCGCACGCGAGCTTCTGCCGGGTGCGACCGACGTGCTCGCGCTGGGCACGAACCTCGGAATTGCGCGCGCGCAAAATGTCGGTATAGCCCGTGCGCTGGAGCGCGGCAGTGATGTCGTCGTGTTGTTCGATCAGGACTCGCAGATCGCAGACGGGTTCGTCGGCGTGTTGACACGAGCGCTCGATCCCGCCGTTCCGAGGTCGTTGCGCCGCGTCACGTCGATTTGGCAAAGGGTCACGAGCTGCCCGCGGCGAGTCTCGGGCTGCTTGGGTGGCCGCACCGCGTGACGTCGGGGGGGCGGTTGACGCCGTATCGGGTCGACATCGTGATCGCGTCTGGCACGGCGGCCACGCGCCCGGCGCTCACTGCCGCGGGCGTGCTCGACGAAGGGCTGTTCATCGATCTCGTCGATACCGACTGGTGTTTACGGTGCCGCGCTCATGGTGTCCCGATCCGTGTCGTTCCGGAGGCGGTCATGCGGCACAGTGTGGCTCCGCGACCCACGATGCCGGCGTCGCTCGCGTGCTCGTGCACGCCCCCGTACGCTGTTACTACCAAATTCGCAATAGCCTGCTGCTGTTTCGCAAGCCCTGATATTCCGTTTCTGTTTGCACTGAGAGAAACTGTCGGCATTGTAGTCAGCCGTGTGCTGCTCCTGTTTTTCGTTGCGAACCGGTCGGCCTATCTCAGGGCTTATCTCTCCGCGATCAAAGACGGCCTCGCCGGCGTGACCGGCAGACGGCCGGAGTAGGTGTATCGTGACATGCGCCCCACGGAGCGAACGGGGCGGTCCGCGTACGCCGCTTAAGGCTGCGTGTCGGTAGTGTTGAGGAAGGGTAGACAGACGAGCTATGACCGAACGTCAATATCAGATCTGCACCAACTGCATCATGGACACGAGCGACTCGACGATCACGTTCGACGCGCGCGGCTGGTGCGACTACTGCCGCAACTTCACACCAGCATCATGCCGAACTGGCACCCCGACGAGCAGGGCATGCGCGAGATCATGCCGCTGATCGAGAAGATCAAGCGCGAGGGCCGCGGCCGCGACCACGACTGCCTCATCGGCATCAGCGGCGGCGTCGACAGCTCCTACGTCACCTACGTCGCGAAGGAGAAATTCGGCCTGCGGCCGCTGATGTTCCACTGCGACGCCGGGTGGAACTCCGAGCTCGGCGTCAACAACATCGAGAAGATCGTCGAGGGCTTGAACCTCGATCTCGACACCGAGGTCGTGAACTGGGAGGAGATGAAGGACCTGCAGCTCGCGTTCTTCAAGGCGCAGGTGCCGTACCTGGACACGCCGCAGGATCACGCCTTGTTTTCCGCGCTGTACAACTTCGCGGCGAAGAACGGCTTCAAGTACATCCTCACCGGCGGCAACTACTCGACCGAGTGCGTGCGCGAGTCGCTCGAGTGGACTACCACGCGTCCGACCTGCGGCAGGTGCGCGACATCCACCGGCGGTTCGGCACGCGGCCGCTCAAGACGTTTCCGATCTGCGACATCTTCACGTACAAGCTCTACTACCGCTTCGTGAAGGGCATCCGCGTGACGAAGCCGCTCAATTCCGTGCCGTACATCAAGGAGGACGCGATGCGCTCTTGAGCAGCAAGTTCGGCTGGCAGCCGTATGCGCACAAGCACTACGAGTCGCGCTTCACGCGCTTCTACGAAGGGTACTGGCTGCCGCGAAGTTCGGCTACGACAAGCGCCGCGCGCATTTCTCGAGCCAGATCCTGACCGGGCAGATGACGCGCGACGAGGCGCTCGCAGAGGATCGCGAAGCCGGAGCTCGACGAGCGCACGATGGCGCAGGATTTCGAGTACGTCGCGACCAAGCTCGACTGGACCGTGGACGAGTTCGCGAGCATCTTCAAGGGCGCGAACAAGAGCTACCGCGACTACGCGAACAACGAGCTCCTGATCACGCTCGGCGCGCGAATCTCCAACCTCCTCGGAGTGGACAACCGCATCATCCGATGATCACGATCGTCGACTACGGCCTCGGCAACATCCGGGCGTTCTCAACGTGTACAAGCGGCTCAACATCCCCGTGCGGTCGCGCGCGGGTCCGCCGACGTCGAGTCGGCCGAGCGAATCATCCTGCCCGGCGTCGGCGCCTTCGATCACGCGATGGAGTTGCTGGACGGCTCCGGCATGCGCGAGAGCCTCGAGCCGTCGCCGCGAGCGGCCGCGTGCCGGTGCTCGGCATCTGCGTCGGCATGCAGATGCTCGCCGCCTCGAGCGACGAGGGGAACCTGCGCGGGCTCGGCTGGATCGCGGGCGAGGTCCGCAAGCTCGACGCGGCGCGCGCGGCGCTCCGGCTGCCGCACATGGGCTGGAACGACGTCGCGCCGGTCGCGCAGAGCCGGCTGTTCGCGGGGCTCGAACGCGACGCGCGGTTCTACTTCCTGCATTCGTACTACTTCGCCTGCGCCGAAGCGGGCAACGCGCTTGCGCGGACCGACTACGGCAGCGCATTCGCGTGCGCGGTGCGCGCCGGCAACATCTACGGCGTGCAGTTCCATCCCGAGAAGAGCCACCACTTCGGCGTACGCTGCTGCAGAACTTCGCGGAGCTGTAGCATGCTGAGGCCGCGAATCATTCCGTGCCTGCTGGTGCGCGACAAGGGCCTCGTCAAGACGGTCGGTTTCGAGACCGGCAAGTACGTCGGCGATCCGATCAACGCGGTCAAGATCTTCAACGAGAAGGAAGTCGACGAGCTGATCGTGCTCGACATCGACGCCACGGTCCGGCGCGACGAGCCCGACTTCGCGCTGATCGCGAAGTTCGCGGTCGAGTGCCGCATGCCGCTGTGCTACGGCGGCGGCGTCAAGACGACGGAGCAGGCCAAGAGGATCATCGGGCTCGGCGTGGAGAAGGTCGCGATCAGCTCGGCGGCGGTCGAGAATCCGCGCTGATCCCCGAGTGGCCGAGGAGATCGGCAGCCAGAGCGTCGTCGTCGTCCTCGACGTGAAGCGCGCCAAGAACGGCTACGAGGTCTGGACGCACAACGCGACGGTCAACACGCACAAGTCGCCGGGCGAATTGGCCACAGCCGTCGAGCGGCTCGGCGCCGGCGAGATCGTCGTCAACACCATCGATAACGACGGCCGCATGGACGGCTACGATCTCGCGGTCGTGGCCGAGGTGCGCGCAGCC
>CAVUHM010000014.1:0-163326 GCA_963741255.1 uncultured Gammaproteobacteria bacterium
TGAAAAATGACCAAAGGACCAATCGAAGTCGGTGCCGATCCGACCGATCACGTACGCCTCGTGCGTAAACGGAATCATCCGCGAGTCGTTCCGGTTGAGGTACGGCAGGTTGAACGAATGGCGGCCCAACCAACCCGCCAGGCGATCGTCGTGCCCTAGCTTTAAGAAGGCGCTGCTCAGCACAGAGACGTCTCCTCCATCGACTGCAAGGAGTCCGGTGGCGTCGGGCGGGGGCGGTGTATCGATGCCTTTCGAAAAGTGGTACCCCGCGCCGAGACGGACGAGGTTCGCGATGTGACCTGTCTCGAACATCGCCTCGCCGCCGACCGCGAAGGCCTCGTCCGAGATGGCGGCACTGCTGTGACGTTCGAACTCGTAGCCGCGAAACTTGAAATCAAAGTTCGCATCCTTGATCCATGGAGGCTTCTCCTCGCCTGGGAGCAGAATGACTGCCCGCCGTATCAAGGTGTCGATTTCGAAATCCAAGGTACCCGGATCGGGGATATCGGCCACGTCGTCGACGGCGGTTTGCTCGACAGCGATGTACTGTTGGGCCGCGGCGATTCCGGCGCGCAGCAACGAAACGAGCAGAACGAACAGACTGACGCCGCGCAGCACGGCCTTACGGTCTATGGCCGAAAGCTCGTGGGTCACCGAAGATTGTCCTTGGTTCGCGGTGTCGTTCGGAGAGGGCTGTAAGTGTGATCGCCGCTGCTTCGTTCGGGAAGTGGGATCTGCAGCTGGGCATCATCCGTTTCGGCGGGCCGCTGAACCGACCCCGGACGGTCAAGTGACGTGTTTCAAACATGCGGAAGTGAAGAACAGGTTCGTATGGCGCCGTTTGACGTGGCGATCCCACATCCTGAGATTCGAACGCCCATCGGGAGTGCCCCGTATGAAGAGCTTGTTAGATCAGTGGGGGTTTACATTGAGTTCGGCTTGTAGCGTGACACTAGCCTGCCGGCTCTGTTTGCTGTTGGGCGCGGCTTTTGCGTTCGTGGCTTGTGATGCAGGGGTTCAATCCTATCGGCCAAACGCTGATGATTCCCCATCGATCCCCGCTTTCCAGCGATCCATTGCCGAAGGGAATGCGCAGGCGTTTGTGGATGACCTGAACAAAGTCAAAAGAGATCCGGACCAACAACTACTGGCGTTTCTCTCTGCAACTTGGCAGCAATCCCTTCTGGAAACACCGCCGGCGTTGCTCACGGAACCGGTCGTCTTGGTTGAGCTTGCTGCCACGCTGGCCCAGGCCAGCCGAAACGGCGCATTGCGAATCGATGAGACAGACCTGCACGAAATGATTCGCAGTGGTGTCGCGTCAGAGGATCCAGACGTCCGCCAGCGGGCGCTTTTCGGCTTATCGATATTCGACGATTCGGCCGACGTGTTGATCTTGGAGCAAGCTGTTGGCAACGCGGATGATTTGATATTCCGTACCGCCGTCGTCTCCCTCGCTGGCATGTGCGTACCTGAAGCAGACGAGGCGCTTCAGCGTGTCGAGCCTCTCCTGAGCGGCGAACGACGCGCCTTCTTCGACGAAACGCTTGCGCGGTATCGCGAGGATCCAGGTCACGATCGACTGTGTGCATCGCGCCGTAGCATCAACCCGCGCGTAGCTTGACTCGCGCGGCTCGGCCGCGATGCGAGGCCGCAATCCCCACAGCCTGATGCTCCAACGCTTTACAGCTGCTGGAAGGTTGCGGCTTCGTCTAGGGCGCTGTGCACGTCACGGCCCAGAACCGCCCAGGGTAGGCGTCTGGCCGAGGTACCTGATCGTGCTCACGTAGGCGACAAGAGTGTATGTGTCCAATTGGAGCATCCGGTCGCCGTGCATACGTCGGGGCGTCGGATCGTGCCGCAGCGGCAGTAAGGTGCGGATAGGAGACGCTGCGGCCTGGAGCCTGGAGTGCGGAAGTCGCCCATCCGCACGGCGCCTAGAACTGCACCTTCCGCGCGTCGGCGAGCAGTGCGTCGTGATACACGGGCAGCGACCAGCCTTGCTTCTCGAGCGCGTCCAAGCTCGCCTCGAACTTGCGCAGGTATTCGCGTTGGCTGTCGTGGAGCTCGCGCAGCTTCGCGGCCGGGAACGGCTCCTGATACGCGCTGAGCCGGCACATGATTTGCGCGCCCTGTAGGCCGTTCGCTTTCACGTACTCGCTCGGGTTTGCGATCACGGGCTCTGCTGCGGTGTTCACGGGCGTGTACTTCGCGACCGGCACGTCGACGTACGGGTTGCGGATGCCGCCCTGCGGATTGCCTTGCGCGTCGAGCACCATCGTCGAGCCGTCGTTGCTGGTGTCGCGATCGAGCAGGATGCGCGGCGCGCGCGGCGGCGCGACGCCTTCGTCGACCCAGCGCAGCAGGTGATGCAGCGTGACCGAGAAGTAGGCCTGTGTAGGAACGTCGAGAGCGGCTTCGTGCACGGATTCGGTAGCAATCGCGCGTTGTCGCGCGAGTCGACATGGCCGATCGCCGCATCCTCGTAAAGCGGTATTGCTTACCCGGCTCGTCGCCGTCCTGGCGCTGCGGTCACGTTCGTCTAGACCTCGTGCATGGTGGGCATCTGGATCAGCGGCACGTCGATCTCGCGGATCGTCGACCCGTTCGACGTCGGCATGAAGCCGTCGAAAATGCGGCCCATCTCCGGTGTGCGGAAAACCATGTGAGCGGGCAGATAATTGATCAGCGTGCCGGCGCTCATCGAGGTTCCGCCCATGACCATCTTGCGAACGGGGCCGGCGAGCGGGCTCTTCGAGCTGCGCATGAGCGCGCCGACTTGAGCGATGATCTCGTTCTGCTGGCCGTTTTCGATCTTCAGTATGCCGTAGCGCTCCGCGTTGAACGCGACGAACTGTTGCGGCGACGTCGTTACAATCTCGACCGCGGCGTGGCCCGCATCCATCAAGTAGCCCGACGTGAACTCGAACATGTGCGCCGCGCCGCTCACGTGCATCGACTCCGCGAGCACGAGCCCGCTGAACTTGCTGCGGTCGGCCGGTTGTCGCACGACGACGCGGCTCGTGTACGGCATGCCGTCGGCCGTGCCCGAGACGAAGTACTCGGTGGTTTCGTAGCGGAAGTGCGCCGTGTCGAGACCCTTCGCCTGCGACGGTGCCGAGTCGAACATCGCGCCGGGTCCCGTGACCGGCGCCGACAGCGTCGGCAGCGCCACCGCGGTGGGCACGCGCGGGATGCCGGGTATCTCGGGCTCGGGTCGCGGGCCGCCGAAGCCGCCGGGTGGCTGACTGAACGCAGTGGCGGCGACGAGGAGTCCGGCCAACGCGGCCGCAACCGGCGAAAGGTGACGAATCGACATGCGGTTCCCCGAGAGAAAAACGACGGCCACACCATACGTCACCGTTGCCGAAACCAGAAGCCTCGCTCGAGGCCGGTATATGATTCTTGACGATACCCGGGGGAGAACGATCGCGATGAAGCGCTACAGCTTTTCGCTTCGCACATTGACGTTGTCGGCGCTGACGATGGCCGGCGCGCTTCATGCGCAGACGGCACCCGAGCTCGTGTTCGATCCGACGTGGCCGAAGGAGCTGCCGGACCTCTGGAAGCTCGGCGGCATCACCGGCCTGGCGCTCGATCGCGACGAGAACGTCTGGGTCTACAACCGGCCGAACGATTTGACGAACATCGAGCTGCACGCGGAGCTCGATCCGCCGCTCGCGCTGTGCTGCGTGCGCGCGCCGTCGATGATCCACATCGATCGTGCCGGCCGAGTCATCGGCTCGTTCGACGCGCCGCAAGGTCACGGCATGGACGTCGACCGCGACGGCTTCGTCGTATCTCGGCCAGGACACGGTGCGCAAGTACGATCCGCGCACCGGCCGCGTCGTTGCCGAGGTCGCGCGCGTGCCGGAGCGCGAGGACGGCGGCCCGGTCGGCTTGCAGGCGCCGCAGCGCAGGCCGGGGCAGGGCGGCCGCGGGCCGGTCGCGAATTTCTTGCCGCAGCCGCCGCGCGAGGCAGCCGCGCTCGCGGCCGATGCCGCGGCGCGCGCGGCATTCCGCGCGAAGTATCCGCCCGCGACGCCGCAGATCGTCGGCACGCTCGAGGAGATCCGCATCGTCGATGCCGAGCGCGAGATGTACGTGGCCGACAGCTACCTGGGCGGGCGCGTGCTCGTGTTCGATCTCGACACGCTCGCGTTCAAGCGCGGCTGGGGCGCGTACGGCAAGCCGCTCGCGGAGATCAGCGTGAACGACGCCGACCACGCGTACACGCCGAACGGGCCGATGCCGCGCGACTTCGTCGGGCATCTCACGATCAACGTGTCGCGCGACGGCTTGGTCTACGCCGCGGACCGCAACGCGAACCGCATCCATGTGACGACGACGCAAGGCGAGTTCATCGCCGAATGGGTGCTCGCACCGAGCACGGGTGTCGGCGGCTCGACCGGCGGCATCGCGTTCTCGCCCGATCCGGAGCAGCGACTCC
Source organism: uncultured Gammaproteobacteria bacterium (assembly GCA_963741255.1). Classification (GTDB taxonomy): domain Bacteria; phylum Pseudomonadota; class Gammaproteobacteria; order Steroidobacterales; family Rariloculaceae; genus FEN-1219. The sequence continues at coordinate 4,451 of CAVUHM010000014.1, forward strand.
TTTATGTCTCGGATCTCACGAACAACCGGATCTGGTTCTTGAACCGCGCCGACGGCAAGCTCGTCGGCGAGATGGGCCGCATGGGCGAGAACGGCGGGCAGTTCTTCGGCCTGCACATGATCGCGGTCGACTCGCAAGGCAACGTCTACACGGGCGAGGTGTTTCAGGGCGAGCGCGTGCAGCGCTTCGTGCCGGCCGACAGCGCCAAAGGGCGGCTGTTGAAGGCGCTGCCGGACACACCGTAGGTTACGGATCTCACCGAAAGCGAAACGGGGGAAGCTCTATGTATCGATGGGTCTCGTTCGCGGTCGTGCTCCTCGGGAGCACGGCAGCGTTTGCGCAGAGTCGCGATCGATCGTCGCTCGACATCTATCTCGTCGACGTCGAAGGCGGGAACGCGACGCTGTTCGTCGCGCCGTCCGGCGAGTCCTTGCTGATCGATACCGGCAACGGCGGTACGGCCGCCTCGCGCGATGCCGATCGGATCATGGCCGCCATCGCGGACGCGGGAGTGCGGCGAATCGATCATCTGATCACGACCCACTATCACGGCGATCATTTCGGGGCGCTGCAAGAGGTTGTCGGACGAGTCCCGATTGCCGAGTTCATCGATCACGGCGCGAACGTTCAACCGAATCCCGCCGCGGATGAATTCCTCGCGACGTATCCCGCGCTGTATTCCAAGGGCTCGCACGTCGTCGCCAAGCCCGGCGATCGATTCGATCTTGGGGAAGTCGTCGTTCGAATCGTGACCTCGGCCGGCAGTGCGATCGAGCAACCGCTGCCCGGCGCCGGACAGCAGAATCCGTTTTGCGCGAGCTACGTTGCGAAGGAACAGGACGCGAGCGAGAACGCGCAGTCGGTCGGCAGCCATTTCACGTTCGGTCGCTTTCGTGCAGTGCACCTCGGTGATCTCACCTGGAACAAAGAGCACGACCTAATGTGCCCGACCAACCGCGTCGGCACCGTCGACCTCTTCATCGTGTCGCATCACGGCCAGGCAGTGTCGAACAGTCCGGTGCTCGTGCACGCCTTGCGTTCTCGCGTAGCCGTGATGAACAACGGGACGCGCAAGGGTGGGCAGCCGGATGCGATGAAGGTGCTGCACTCGGCGCCGGGACTCGAGGATCTTTGGCAGCTGCATTTTTCGTTGTTGAGCGGCCAGGAGTACACGGTGCCGGGAGCGTTCATCGCGAACACCGTCGACGACCAGCCTGCGACGATGCCGATCGAAGGGATCGCCGCTCCGGCTCCTGGCTCTAGTGCGCCACCCCCGCCGGCGCACAACGGTGCTGCGCATTGGCTCAAGATCTCGGCGAAACGCGACGGAACGTTCACGGTGACGAACGCGCGGAACGGGTTCGCGAAGACCTACGCGGCCGTTACGCCGTAGCGACCGCTCCATGGACACGCGTGACGGCTACACCCTCTCCACCGATCCGACGAAGCTCGATGTCGCTGCGATGCACGCGTACCTGTCGCGCTCGTACTGGTCGCCGGGTATTCCGCTCGAGATCGTCGCGGCGGCGGCGAAAAACTCGTTGTGCTTCGGGCTCTACGATGCGCAGAGCAAACAGGTGGGGCTCGCGCGAGTCGTGACGGACCACGCCACGTTTGCCTATCTCTGTGACGTGTACGTGATCGAGGAACATCGCGGCAAGGGCCTCGGCAAGTGGATGGTGGAAACCGTCTGTGCGCACCCGGCGCTGACCGGCGCCCGGCGTGTCATGTTGGGCACGCGCGATGCTCACGAGCTCTATCGCCGGCACGGGTTCGTTGCGCCGCCGAACGACGGTGTCTTGATGCAGATTCTGCGGCCGGACATGTACCGCCAACGCAAGGCGTAGCCAGCAGCCCTTCAGTCCGTGGCGCGGGGTCGCCTACGTGGAATGGGCTTTGCCCCTTTATCGGTACCGCCGAGCGCTGCCAGACGTCGCGCACTCTCCCGCGCGATGAGCGCAGCCAAGCCGGCATGTACGACCGCGGTTTTCTCACGGATTCCGCTCAGTTTCTGCGCGCGCTCGAGCAGATCGTCGTCGATGATTAGCGTAGTCCTCATATGCATGAATATGAGCGGAGCATGCGCATCAGTCAACGAATCAGCCCCGTGCTACGCTCCGCGCACGCCCGTGACCCAAGGGAGATCACGACCTCATGCACCGACGCTCCGTGCTGCTTTCTAGCTTGGCGGTGGCCGTTGTGGCGGCTGTTTGCACCGGGCCAATGGCGGCCCAAGATTCCGGTGAGTGGAGCTACTACTCATCGACGAAAGGCGCGACTCGCTATTCGCCGCTCGCGCAGATCGACGCGTCGAATGTCGCGCGCTTGCAGGTCGCGTGGCGGCACCCGCAGGCGGATCCGAAGATCCTCGCCGCGAATCCCGACTTCGCGCTCAACAATCGCTACATGGTCACGCCGATCGTCGTCGACGGCGTGCTCTACGTGCCGAACGGTTTCGGTCTCGTCGAAGCGCTCGACCCGAAAACCGGCAACACGCTTTGGACCCAGAAGCCGCTGATCGAGGGGCCCGAGGGTTTGCCGTCGTTGATGATCAGCAAGGGCGTCGCGCAGTGGGGCCAAGGCGCGGACGCGCGGATCTTGCACGTGCGTCAGCAGCATCTTTTCGCGCTGAACCCGAAAACCGGTGAGCCGATTGCGAGCTTCGGCGACGGCGGCGCCGTCGAGCTATCGACGGAAGACTTTCGCTACAAATGGAACGGCGTGCCGGTGGTGGCCGGCGACGTCGTCGTGCTCGGCTCGTCGATGCTCGAGCAGGACTCGGCCGTGTACAAGGACGGGCCGCCCGGCTTCGTGCGCGCGTTCGACGTGCGCACCGGCAAGGAACGCTGGAGCTTCAGCCCCGTGCCGCGCGAAGGCGACCCGGCGACGGCGACTTGGGCGGACGAAGCGTGGCGCTACACCGGTGCCGGCAACGTCTGGTCCACATTCAGCGCCGACGACGAGCTCGGCTTGGTTTACGTGCCGACGAGCGGCGTCACGAACGACATGTATGGCGGCCATCGGCTCGGCAACAATTTGTATGGCAGCTCGATCGTCGCGTTGAACGCGAAGACCGGCGAGCGCGTCTGGCACTTCCAGACCGTGCACCACGACTTGTTCGACTACGATCTGCCGGCGGCGCCGGTGTTGATCGACATCACCGTCGACGGCCGCGCGATCAAAGCGCTCGCGCAGGTCACGAAGCACGGCTTCTTGTTCGTGCTCGATCGTGCGACCGGCGTTCCCGTGTGGCCGATCGAGGAGCGCGCCGTGCCGAAGTCGACGGTGCCGGGCGAGGTCACGTCGCCGACGCAGCCGCACCCGACGAAGCCGCCGCCGTACGAGCATCAGGGCCTCACCGAGAACGATCTGATCGACTTCACGCCGCAGCTGCGCGCCGAAGCGCTCGAGATCGTGAAGCGCTACGTGATCGGGCCGCCGTTCACACCGCCGTCCGTGATCGGCGAAGGCCCGAACGCGAAGCTGGGCACGATCCAGCTCGCCGGCGCTTCGGGTGGCGCGAACTGGAACGGCGGCGCGTTCGATCCCGAGACGGGCAGGTTCTATGTCGGCTCGCGCACGGTCGCGTTCGTGGCGGACCTGTTCGCGCCCGACCCCGCGCGCTCGGATCTGCGTTACCGCGCCGGCATGCGCGAGATCATGAACGGGCCGCAAGGGTTGCCGCTGATGAAGCCGCCGTACGGCCGCGTCACGGCGTACGATTTGAATCGCGGCGAGCAAGTGTGGATGGTGCCGAACGGCGACGGGCCGCGGAACCATCCGGCGTTACGCGGCTTGAGCTTACCGCCGCTCGGCGATGCGACGCCGTCGGCCGTGATCGCGACGAAGACGCTGCTGTTCGTGACGCAAGCCGACAAGAGCACGCCGCGCTCGCCCGCGAACGTCGGCGGCACGAAATTCATGGCGCTCGACAAGGCGACCGGCGCGAAGCTCGCGGAGATCGATCTCGGCGCCGGCCAGAACGGCACACCGATGACGTACATGCACGACGGCAAGCAGTACGTCGTCGTCGCGGTCGGCGGCACGGATCATCCGGCGGAGCTCGTCGCGCTCGCGCTGGAGTAGTGCGCGCTCAGTAGCTACGTAGCTCTCCGACTAGCGTTGCACTGACAAGAACCACTGCTGGGTTAGGGGAACTAGAGCGTCGCCGCACTAAGGGCAACGATTGGGGGGCGAATCATGTCGAGCGTGTCAGCCGAGATCGTCAGCAGAAGGAGCTTCCGTCCTTCTTTCTACTTCTGGATCGCCTTCGTCATGGCGGTATATGTGTTCGGCGGCTTCAGCCTCGCCGCGCTGCAACGTTATCTGACGAACGCCCCGACGACGATGCCGCCTGTCGTGCATCTGCACGGCGTCACGTTCATCAGCTGGATGACGCTGCTCATGGTCCAGACGTGGCTGATCAACGTCAAGAACGTGGCGCTGCATCGCAGCCTCGGCACTTTCGGCATCGCGCTCGGCACGGCCGTCCTGTTGACCGGCGCACTGATCGTAGCGCTCAGCATGGGTAGCGGCTCGCCGACCGCGCCGTTCTACTACGATCTGAACTACCTGTCGCTGGCGGCGCTCGGCGGTTTCGGCACTCTGTTCACGCTCGCGATTCGTCACGTGCGCGAGCCAGAGAACCACCGGCGTCTGATTCTGTTCGCTGTGATTCCGCTGCTGCCGCCCGGCATCAATCGCACGTATCAGGTGCTCGGTCAGCTCGACTATCTGCCGGTGCTCGCCACGTATCTCACGATGGCCGCGATGGCCGCCGCGCTCGTCGTCCACGACTACCGAACGAACGGCAGGCTGAGCTTCGCCTCGAAGGTCGGCGGCGCGATCGTGTTTGGCCAGCAGCTGTTGCACGTGCCCATCACGCGATCGGAGACGTTTGCCGAGGTCGTGAGCTTCTTAACCGGCCTTGTCTATTACCGCTGAGCCTCTTGCGGGCGACACAACGACACACGAGGGATGAGGAGAAAGACGCAGTGAACCCACCACAACTCGTCATTCAGATCGCGACCGGCTATATCGCATCCACGGCGCTCTATCTGGCGGCGCGCCTCGACATCGCGAGCCGTCTGGCCGGCGGCAGCAAGTCGGTCGCCGAGCTCGCCGCCGCCACCGGCACGCGGGAAGACGCTTTGTACCGTGTGCTGCGGCTCTTGATCAGCCTCGGCATCTTCACGGAAAGTGCGCCGGGGCAGATCGGCGAGAACGCTGCATCGCGGCTGTTGCGCAAAGACCAGCCGGACTCGCTGCACGGCATCGCGCTCTTCTGGCCCGATCCGTTCCATTTCCACTCGTACTCGGCACTGCTCGCCACGTTGAAGGACGGTAAGCCGGGCGTGGACCACGCGTTCGGCAAGCCGCTGTTCGACTATCTGACGGCCAATCCCGATTATTCCGCCATCTTCAACGACGCGATGACGACGCTCAGCATCCCGGCCATCGCGGCGGCGCTCAAGGCGTACGACTTCTCCCGCTACGACACGATCGTGGATGTGGCCGGCGGCCACGGCGAAGTGCTGCTTTCAATCCTGAAGGTGAATCCGAAGGTCAAAGGCATCCTCGCCGAGGTGGACCATGTGGTGCAGGGTGCGTTGCCGCGTATCGAGGCGGCGGGTTTGAAGCAGCGCTGCGACGCCGTGGTGTGCGATTTCTTCAAGGCCGCGCCGGCCGGCGGCGACGCCTACGTGATGAAGCACATCATCCACGACTGGGACGACGCACGCGCGCTCCTGATCCTCAAGAACATCGCCACCGCGATGGGCCACAAGAAGGGCTACGTGGTGCTGCTCGAATCGGTGATCCCCGAGGGGCCGACACCGGACTTCGGCAAGTTCCTCGACATCGAGATGCTGGCGCTGCCCGGTGGCAAGGAGCGCACGCAGAAGGAATTCGCGGAGCTGTTCGCCGCGGCCGGGTTTCGGCTGACGCGTGTGGTGCAGACTGAGTCGCCGCTTTCCGTGGTCGAAGCGGTGCGCGTCTAGAGGAGTAGTGAATGACCCCATAATGAAGACGGTGGCGGAGCTCGAAACTGCAACGACACTGGAGAACAATCGATGTCGACGATTCTCAGAACCTGTCTCTGTGCGACGCTCCTAGTGCCCTCGATCGCTCGAGGCCACCATTCGATCGTGGCCCACTACGATCCGGGCGACGTTAGAGCGATCACTGGAACGCTCGAGTCGCTGAAGTGGGCCAACCCTCACACCGAGTGGGTTTTCGCCGTGCAAGACGGCCGGGGCGAAGTGCAGAGATGGCGCGCAGAGGGCGACGCCGTCAACACGATGGTTCGCAACGGTCTTACGCGGGATCTCTTCCAGACCGGCGCCACCATCACTGTGATCGGACCGGTCGCGCGCTCCGGGAAACCGGAGATGATCGCCGCGAGAACAGTCGTGGCGGGCCGGGAGTTCGAGATCTTCCCGGCGCTCGCCGACGAGCTGACCGAAGAGTTGCCACCAGCGTCACAAGCCACTCTGACGAGCGCCGCCGGGTATGTCATTTCCTATGCGCCGGCCCCGGATCTGTTTCGCGTCTGGACGCCCGTCGATTTCCCTGCCACGGGCGTGCGCCCGCAGGAGTTGGCGTTGACCGCCGCGGCGAGAGCGAGCGTCGCGACCTATGATCCCGTCCGCGACGATCTCGCGACGCAGTGCATCCCGGCGGGGATGCCGAGCATGCTCGACCAGCCCTACCCGATCGAGTTCATCGACGAAGGCGAGCGGATCATCATGCGCGTCGAAGAATGGAACGGCCGACGCACGATTCACATGACGGATGCCAACCCCGACGAAGGGATCGGCACGATCCATGGCCATTCGAGAGGACGCTGGGACGGCGACGCGCTGGTGATCGAGACGAGAGGCATCGGTTACGCTTACTACAACGATGCCGGCGTCCCCCTGACGCGAGACGCGGTCGTCACCGAGCGGTACACGATCAGTGCCGATGGCCGGCGCATGGATTGGACGATGACGACGGTCGATCCGGCGGTATTCACCAGCCCGACGTCGCTATCGGGCTGGGCTGTCTGGGCGCCGAGCATCGAGATTCGACCGTTCGAATGCGCCGTCGAGTGAAGCTGTGGCCCCTCTATTTCCTCGGCGGCAACCCTGGCAGTACGAATCGAGAGTTCCGTAACGATGAACGGTATACACGATCTCGGCGGCATGACCTGCTTCGGCCCGGTGCGCCGCGAGGAAGGCGAGCCGGTCTTCCACGCCGACTGGGAGCGACGCGTGTTCGCGATTACCGACGATCGTTCTCCAGCCCTTGAACCGCGCGTGCCAGGCGATTCCGTCGACGCCGACCTCCTCGTAGAGCACGTCAGGTCGTCCGCGACTGTCGATGGTTCGGCGCTCGTGGTCGTAGCCGTTCTCGGCAACAACGCGTGGAGTAGCTGGTTCGCGTTCCACGATCCAGTCGGTGCCGATGACGATCCGAAGGGGCAGGGCGTCGCGCAGCGTGGTCGCGTGGCTCCGGACCAGCGCCCACGGGCTGTGCCGATCGAAGACTTCGGCGTCGTCGCCGAACATCGTGATGAAGACTTGTCGGTTCTTTGCAGCCAGAGCGGGCGAATACGGCGACCCGCCCGCATGCGTGCCGCCTGCACGGGCGATCGTCTCTGTGCCGTCGGCGGCGCGCTGCACTTCCAGCAGCGCCGGCGCGTATGCCACGACGGAACCGAACAGATCGACGTGTTTCATCGCGAGCGCGAGGGCCGCGAAGCCGCCCATCGAGAATCCTTCGATGACGCGTCCGCGCCGCTCCGCGATCGTGCGGTACGTCGCGTCCACATGCGGTATCAGCTCGTCGACGAACGCAGTCTCGGCAGGAATCGGCCGTCGGGCGAGTCTGCGTAGAAGGTGTAGTCGGCGCCGTTCACGAACACGACGATGATCGGCGGTATCGCGCCTCGGCCATCGCGCGGCTGAGCGGCGGTGCTACGGCCGCGACCGACGCGTTCTCGTCGCCGTAGACACCATGCAGTCTGTAGATGACGGGATAACGCGTTGCGCTCGAGGCGTACCCCGGCGGCAGCAACACGTTGTAGCCGACGTCGGTGCCGAGTGTCGCGCTGCGAAACGTCCGATGAACGACACCGGCTGCCGCAGGCTCGACCGGATGGTTCCAGACGGGCGGCGGAAGCTGTGCGATCGCAGTGTTGCCGCACGCGAGCATCGCAAAGGAGAGCAGGACTGCCGGCAGACCGTGGTAGACGTTTGCCCTACGAAGCATGACGGTGCCACCTCGCGTTCGCGCTGACCTGAGTGCGACGCGGAACAGTGTAGCGGAACAACGCCGCCCATCGGGCCGCACGCACCGATCCGATGGGCGTGCTCCGGGAAGAGGCGAGTCCCGGTCGCGGCGGCGGAGCTACCGACGGGCGACGGCGTGGACGACGAGATCGTGCTCGAAGTAAACCGAGAACGTCGGGTAGTCCCAGCGGGTGATCGGCGGCTCGCCAATCGCGGAACGACGGTCGGTCGGGGCGCCGTAGGTCGATTCGACGGCCGTCATCGACATGCCGGCTCGCGGCCGTGCCGACGCCGTCTGCTGGTCCGCCTGGATGCCCGCGAGCAGCAGCGTATCCGCGCGGCCGACGGACGAGGCGAGCACGAGCACTGCCAACGTCGTAGTGATGGTCTTGACCATGGCTCGATCCTCCCTGGAATGGCCGGACTATAGCACCGCAAGCGAGGCCGGCAACTTCGCCGCGGCTCGGTTTTGTGGCGCTGGTCACAGTTCGTGAGCGCCGGCGTCCCGCGCCTTGCCCGGGCACGGTCCGCGGCCCGCGACCGCAGGCGTTATGGTTTAATTCCCGCCCATGTTTCAGCCGCTCGAGTGGTTCATCGGCCTGCGCTACTTGAGGTCGCGCCGCTGGCACACCTTCGTCTCGTTCAGAACCGCCGCGTCGCTGCTCGGCTTGGCGCTCGGCGTGACCGCGCTGATCGTGATCTTGTCCGTGTTGAACGGCCTCGAGGGCGAGACGCGCTCGCGGCTGCTCGCCTTGAGCGCGCATGCGAGCGTGTCCACGCCTCGCGGCTTCGCCGACTGGCAGGAGCTCGAAGCCCGATTCGCGAGCGTGCCGGGCGTCACGGCCGTGACGCCGTATGTGCGTGTCGAAGGAATGCTCGCTGTCGGCACGAACCTGCGGCCCGCCGTCGTGCGGGGCGTACTGCCGGAAGAGGAGGGCGAAGCGTCCGATCTAAATCGCTTCATGAGGGTCGGCGGCCTCGAGAATCTCGTGCCGGGCAGCCGGCGTGTGCTGTTGGGCCGCGTGCTCGCGCTGAATCTCGGCGTCGACGTCGGTGACTCCGTCACGGTGCTCGTGCCGCGCCTCGTGGCCGGGCGCTTGGTGCCGAGGATCGAGGCGTTCACGGTTGCGGGCGTGTTCGAGGCCGGCGTGCCCGATCACGACACGGCGCTAGCGCTCGTGCACTTGCAGGACGCGAGCAATCTGAAAGGCCTCGGCGGCGCGGCCGAGGGCGTGGCGATCCGGTTCGCTGAGCCGCGCGACGTCCGGCAATTCGCCGCGAGTCAGCTTCCTAAGTTGGATCCGTCGTGGCAGTACTCGGATTGGTCGATCGAGTACCGAAGCCTGTTCACGGCGATGCGGATAGAGAAGCTGATGATGTCGATCATCCTGCTGCTGATCGTCGGCGTCGCGGCGTTCAACATCGTGGCCTCGTTGATGATGGTCGTGATCGACAAGCGCAAGGACATCGCGATCCTGCGCACGTACGGGCTCGAAGCGCAGCGCGTCGCGCGGATCTTCCTCATTCAGGGCGCGGCGATCGGTCTCGTCGGCGCGTTGCTCGGCGTCGCCTTAGGCCTCGCGCTCGCGTACAACATCGACGTCGTCGTGCCGTGGCTCGAGAGCACGTTCGGCTTCCAGATCATGCCGGGCGACGTGTACTACGTGACCGCGTTGCCGTCGGAGGTGCAGTTATTCGACGTTGTCGCTGTGCCGACGGCCGCGTTCTTGCTCGCGGTGCTTGCCACGATCTACCCGGCACGCCGCGCGGCCGCGATCGCGCCGGCCAGCGCGCTGCGTTACGACTAGCCGCATGCGTCAACCCTACGAGTTGTCGATCGCCGTTCGCTATCTGCGTGCTCACAGCAGCGTGAGCTTTATCTCGTTCATTTCGACGGTTTCGATGGTGGGCATCGCGCTGGCCGTCGCGGTATTGATAGTCGTGCTATCGGTCATGAACGGCTTCGAGTACGAGCTGCAGCGGCGGATCTTGGGCATGGTGTCGGACGCATCGATCTTGGGTTACGAAGGTCCGCTCGAAGACTGGGAAAGGCTTCGCGAGCAGGTCCTGGCGCGCGACGACATCGAGGCCGCGGCGCCCTATGTCGAAGGTCAGGCCATGGCCGTGCACGGCGAAGCACACGCGGGAGTCACGGCGCGTGGAATCGATCCCGAGCTCGAGCGCACGGTGTCGACGATCGACTCGATCATGGTGAATGGTGACTTGAGTACGCTCGAGCCCGGCAGCTACCACGTCGTGATCGGCGCGCAGCTCGCGACGGAGCTCGACGTGGGTGTAGGCGGTGAGATCGTGCTGATGCTGCCCGAAGCGCGCGTCACGGTTGCCGGCATCGTGCCGCGCACGCGCAGCTTCACGGTCACGGGCGTGTTCGATGCCGGCATGTACGAGTACGATCGCGGCCTCGTGCTGGTGAGCTTCGCGGACGCGGCATTGTTGTTTCGCACCGATGGGCGTGCGACGGGGCTTCGGCTCGCGATCCCGGATCTCTACAACTCGCGCGAGGTTGCGATGGCGGCCGGCCGCGAGTTGGCCACTTCGATCGGCGAGAACCTGGCCGTCGACGACTGGACGCGGCTCCACTACACGTTCTTCCGCTCGATCCAGCTGCAGAAGTCGATGATGTTCGTGATCCTGTCCCTCGTGATCGCGGTCGCGGCGTTCAACATCGTCTCCACGTTGATGATGGTCGTGCGCGACAAGCGCGGCGACATCGCGATCTTGCGCAGCTTCGGCACGACGCCGCGCAGCGTCGTGGCATTGTTCGCGAGCCAGGGCACGTTCATCGGTGTGATAGGCACGTTGCTCGGCGTGGGCTTGGCGTTGTTGATCTCCTGGCAGCTCGGCAACGTCGTGAACGTGCTTCAGGGCTGGTTCGGCGTCGATCTGTTGTCCGCGGAGGTTTACTACTTGAACGATTTGCCGACTCAAGTTCGGCCGCTCGAGGTGATCAAGATCGGCGGGCTCGCGTTGGCGCTCGCGGTGCTGGCCACGCTGTATCCCGCGCTGAGCGCAGCGCGCCAGCCGCCGGCCGAGGCGCTGCGTTATGAGTGAGAAGCCCAATCTCGTGCTCCAGGCGTCGCGCCTCGTCAAGACGTTCAGCGACGTGGGTCGCAACGTCGAGGTGCTGCGCGGCGTCGAGCTCAAGGTCGCGAAGGGCGATCGGATCGCGATCATCGGCTCGTCGGGGTCGGGCAAGACGACGCTGTTGCAGCTACTGGGTGGGCTCGACGAGCCGACCTCCGGCGACGTGCGCGTCGTCGGCGAGTCGATGAACGCGTTGAGCGATGCGGATCGCGGCCGGCTGCGGAATCGCGCGCTGGGTTTCGTGTATCAATTCCATCATCTGCTGCCTGAATTCACCGCGTTGGAAAACGTCGCGATGCCGCTGCTCGTGCGCGGCACGAAGCCGCGGCAGGCCGAGACCGAGGCTCGCGGCCTGCTCGAGCGCGTGGGCCTGAGCGAGCGTCTCGACCATCGGCCGGGCCAGCTGTCGGGCGGCGAGCGGCAGCGCACCGCCGTTGCGCGTGCGCTCGTCACACGGCCCGCCGCCGTGCTGGCGGACGAGCCGACCGGTAACCTCGATCGACCCACGGGCCTGCGTGTGTTCGAGCTGTTGCTCGAGCTCAATGCGGCGCTCGGCACGAGCGTGGTCGTCGTGACTCACGATCCCGATTTAGCGGCGCGCATGGATCGCGTGCTCGAGCTCAAGGACGGGCTATTGAGTCCCGCGCAGTAGCACTGCCGCAGCCGCCGGCACGAACACGGCTCGCGCCGATCGTGACGGCGAGCCTCATGTGGCTGCTCGGCACGCTGGCGGTGCAGCAGCTGCCCGAGTTGCCGGGAGCGAAGTGGTGCGTGCCGCTCGTGCTTGCGGTGGTTCTCTCGCTGCGCTTCCGTGCGTCGTGGCCCGCGCTGTGGTTTGCGGGCGCCGCGGTCTGGTCTTGCTGGATCGCGAGCGAACGGTTGGCCGAGCGCTTGCCGGCCGACGCGCTCGGCGAAGATTTCTCTCTGTCGGGCTTCGTCGCCGGCTTTCCGAGCTACGCGCCGGGGCAAGCCACGTTCGCGTTCGCGGTGCGTGAGCCGCGCCCGGCCGGAGTGCCGTCGCGCGTGCGCCTGACGTGGTACGACCCGCCCCCGACGCTCGCGGCCGGAGATGAGTTGCTCGTGACCGCGCGCTTGCGGCCGCCGCACGGCACGCGCAACCCGCGCGGCTTCGACTACGAGCAATGGCTCACCGTGAACGGCTACGGAGCGACGGGCTATGTCCGCTCCGGAGCCGTCGCGCCGCTTATCGACACTGGGGCCGCGCGGTGGCTGCGCTTTCGCGCGAACGTCGCGGCGCGTCTCGAGGCCGCGGCGCCCGACGCCGATGGCGCCGCGCTGTTGATCGCGCTCGCGCTCGGCGAGCGGTTCAGGTTCACGGAGCAACATTGGGCCGACTTTCGCCGCACCGGCACGAGCCATCTCGTCGCCGTATCGGGCATGCATGTGGCGCTGCTCGGTCTCGTCGTGTTCGCGGCGTTGCGATTCGCGTGTTTGCGACTACCCGCGCCGCTCAACAGCTACGACCTCGAGGTCGCGAGCGCCGGGAGCCTGCTCGCGACGGTCTACTACGCGGCGCTGACGGGGTTCGCCGTGCCGGCGCAACGCTCGCTCGTGATGATCGCATTCGCGCTCGCGGCGCTCGTGAGCCGGCGAGCCGTCGGTGCGGTGCAAATTCTTGCCGCGACGATGCTCGCGGTGCTCGTCTGGGACCCGTTCGCGCCGCAGGCCGCGTCGTTCTGGTTGTCGTTCGGCGCGGTCGCAATCCTGCTCGCGCTCGCGATGCCGCGAACGCTCGCCGTGAAGGCGCAGACTCTTCCGCGGCGTGCGGGCGCCGCCGTGCTCGAGTTCGTGCGCTTGCAATGGTGGATCGGCCTCGGGTTGGTGCCGATGACCGTTTGGTATTTCGGCGAGCTCTCGCTCGTGGGGCCGCTCGTGAACATCGCGGCGATTCCATTTTTCAACCTCGTGCTCGTGCCCTTGGCAGTGCTCGCGACCGTTGCGGTGTCGGTGGACGCGATCGCCGCGTGGGCTTCGCCGCTCGCGGCAATTGCCGGACAAGTTGCGAGCGTCACCGTCGAGTCGCTGCATGCGATCGCGGCTGCACCCGCGGCGGCCCATTCGTTGCCGTTGCCGCCCTGGCCCGCGCTCGTTGTGGCGGCGATCGGTGTGGCCTTCGCGGTCGGCGGCTCGCCGCTGCCGGGAAGGCGACTCGCATGGCTCGCGCTGCTGCCGTTGTTCGTGCCGGTCTTGCGATTGCCGGAGCCCGGTGCCGCGCGAGCCGTCGTGCTCGACGTCGGCCATGGCCTCGCGGTGATCGTCGAGACGCGCAATCATCGGCTCCTATTCGATGCGGGCCCGACGACGCGCTCCGGCTTCGATACCGGCGCCGAGGTCGTGGTGCCGGCGCTGGCCGCGAGCGGCCGTCGCGACCTCGACCTCGTGGTCGTCAGCCACGCGGACAACGATCACGCGGGCGGCGCGCCGGCAGTGGTCGAAGCGTTTGCTGCCGCGGACGTGCTGGTGGGCCCCGACGTCGTGGCGCCCGCGGGCCGCCGTTGCGAGAAGGGACAAGCGTGGCAATGGGACGGAGTGTATTTTTCGGTGCTGCATCCGAGCGGCGAAACCGTTGCGCGCGGCAACGACACGTCGTGCGTGCTGAAGGTGACCGCGCGCGGCGGCTCACTGCTCGTCACCGGCGACATCGAGCGGCGTGGCGAGAGCGCGCTCGCGGGCCAGTCGCTTGCGGCGGACGTCGTCGTCGTTCCGCATCACGGCAGTGCGACGTCGTCGTCGCCGTCGTTCGTCGCAGCGGTCGGCGCGACGCACGCGATCGTGTCGGCCGGCTTCGCGAACCGTTGGGGGTTCCCGCGGCCCGAGGTCCGCGAGCGTTGGCTCGAGGCGGGCGCGGCGATCGTGGTCACGGGCGAATCCGGCGCCGTGACAGTGGATCTCGACACCTCCGGAGTGACGGTAACGGCCGAGCGTGACGGCCGTCACCGTTATTGGCAGGCACCCCAATTTCCATGGTGAATCAGGCTTCAGCGCGTTATAGTTCGCCGCAACCTCACAGGGAGTCCGGGTTTCGATGCTCGAGATCGTCCAAGCCGGCGGTTGGCTCATGTTGCCCATCATCGGCTGCTCGGTGGTGGCGGTGGCGATCGTTCTCGAACGGCTTTGGACGCTGCAAGAAAAGCGCGTGCTGCCGCCGAACGTCAGCAATCAGGTTTGGGACTGGATGCAGCACAATCAGCTCGACGCTCAGCACGTCCAGCAGCTGCATCAGAGCTCACCGCTCGGCCGCGTGCTGGCCGCGGGCCTCACCTACCGGCATGCGACGCGCGACGTCATGAAAGAAGCCGTCGAGGACACGGGGCGTCACGTCGTGCACGACCTCGAGCACTACCTGAACACGCTCGGAACGATCGCCGCGATCTCGCCATTGCTCGGGCTGCTCGGCACCGTGTCCGGCATGATCCGTTCGTTCACGGCCATCACGACCGAGGGCGTCGGCAATCCGGCTGTGCTCGCGGGCGGCATCTCCGAAGCGCTGATCACGACTGCAGCCGGCCTGACCGTCGCGATCCCGGCGCTGATCGCGTATCGCTACCTACGCGGGCGCGTCGATGGGCTCGTCGTGAAGATCGAGAAGGAGTCGATGCGCTTCATCGAGGCGGTGCTGCATCAGCAGCACGCCGGCGTGTTTGGAGTGAACGATGAAGCTGCAAAGCCGCTCAAGAGACGAGCCTGAAATCAATGTAATTTCGCTCGTCGACGTGCTGCTCGTGCTGGTGCTGTTCTTCATGGTGTCCACGAGCTTCCTGCGCGACACCGAGCTCAGCATCTCGCTGCCCGAGGCCACCGCGGACAAGCCGGCGCCGACGCAGGGCGACACGCTTGAGATCATGATCACGCAAGCGGGCGGCTACCTCGTGAACGGCCGCGAGCTCGTGAACAACGAGCGCCGCACGCTGCGCGCGGCGATCGAGCGGCTCGCCGGCGACCGGCGCGATCTGCCCGTGTTCATCCGCGCCGACGCGGCGGCCACGCATCAGTCGGTCGTTACGGCGATGGACGTCGCGGGTCAGCTCGGCTTCGTGAAGCTCAACATCGCGACGGTCACGCCGCCAGAAGCGCAAGCCCAGTGAGCCGCGAGAGTCGGCGGTCTGCCGCCACGGACAAGGTCTAGGTCGTCCGACATGCCCGAAGCTGCGCCGAACGCCTTGGCCGTGTATGGGCGACTGCTGCGCTATTTGCGGCCCCACTGGCCGATCGTCGCGGCCGTGTTCGTGCCGGCCGTGATCTATGCGTTGCTCGGCACGCTCGTGCCTTTTCTGATGAGCGAGTGGATCGATGGGCTCGACGACATCGCGCTGAACGCCGAGCGCGCCTGGCAGATACCGCTGGCGATCGTGCTGTTGTTTCCGGTTCGCGGCGCCATGGATTTCGTGATCGTGTTCGGTCTGGCGTGGGTCGGACGATCGGTGATTCGCGACCTGCGCAACGAGGTGTTCGCTCATTACCTCGATCTACCGGCGCGGTTTTTCGATCAGGGCTCCTCGGGATCGTTGATCTCGAGGCTCACCTACAACACGGAGCAGGTTGCCGAGGCGATCTCCGGCGCGGTCGTCGTCGTGCTGCGCGACACGATTGCGATCGTGGCGTTGCTCGTCATGTTGGTGCGCATGAATCCGCAGCTGACGCTGTTGGTCGTGATCGTCGGGCCGGTCATCGGTTGGCTGATCGGCGCGATGAGCCGGGCGTTTCGCCGCTACAGCGCGCGCATCCAGCACTCGATGGGCGACGTGACGAGGCTCACCGAGCAGTCGCTGCACGGCCATCGAGTCGTCAAGGTGTTCGAGGGCGAAGAGCAGGAGCGGCAGCAGTTCGGCGAGGTCAACGCGCGCAACTTCCGCTCGCACGTTCGCCTCATAGCCGTTCAGTCGCTCGGCGACAACCTTACGCAGTACGTCGTCGCAATCGGCGTCGCGGCCGTCATGTATTTCTCGTTCGCGGATCTCGATGCGGCTTCGTTCCTCGGCTTTATCACGGCCATGGGCATGGTCGTCGCGCCGTTGAAGCGGCTCCTGAACATCAACGCAGTGGTCCAGCGCGGCATCGCCGCGGCGACGGGCGTGTTCGAGATTCTCGATCAGCCGGGCGAGGTCGATACCGGCACGCGCGGGATCGCCCGTGCCCGCGGTGCGGTCGAGTACCGCGGGGTCTCGTTCCGCTACGACGTGGACAAGAAGCCCGCTCTGCACGACGTGAACCTCGCGATCGCGGCCGGCACGACCGTGGCGTTGGTCGGTCAATCGGGCAGCGGCAAGTCGACGCTCGTGAGCCTGCTGCCGCGCTTCTACGACGCGGAGACCGGCGCCGTGCTGCTCGACGGCGAAGACGTGCGCAGCTACGTTTTGCGCGATTTGCGCCGACAGATCAGCCTCGTGAGCCAGGATATCGTGCTGTTCGACGACACGATTGCGAACAACATCGCCTATGGCGGCTTGGCGAGGCACTCGCGTGCGGACATCGAGCGTGCTGCCGAGGCGGCCTACGTCAGCGAGTTCGCAGCCGCGTTGCCGCTCGGCCTCGATACGCGCGTTGGCGAGCGCGGCGCGCTGTTGTCGGGAGGGCAGCGGCAGCGCGTCGCGATCGCGCGTGCGTTGCTGAAGGATTCACCTGTCTTGATTCTCGACGAGGCTACCTCGGCGCTCGATACGGAGTCGGAGCGGCGCGTGCAGCAAGCGCTCGGGCAGCTGATGCGCGGACGTACGACGCTGGTCGTCGCGCACCGGTTGTCGACGATCGAGAAAGCCGATCTGATCGTAGTGATGCGCGACGGCGCGATCGTCGAGACCGGCAATCACGCGGAACTATTGGCGCGCGGCGGCTATTATTCGTCGCTGCACAAGATGCAATTCGCCGGGTGATCGCGGTGCAGCTTCCCTCCGCCACGCAGGTGTTCGAACGGATTTGGTACGGCAAGAATCCGGCGCGTTGGGTGCTGCTGCCCGTCTCGTGGGTGTATCTCACACTGGCGCGCGTGCGGCGAACGGCCTACGAGCGCGGCTGGCAACGGACGATAGATGCGCCGGTGCCCGTGATCGTCGTCGGCAACGTCAGCGTGGGTGGCACGGGCAAGACCCCGTTCGTGATCTGGCTCGCGGACCAGCTGAAGCAACGGGGCAGGCGCGTCGGCATCGTGACGCGCGGCTATCGCGGCAAGGGCAAGGAGTGGCCGCGCGCGGTCGCGGCCGATGACGACCCCGACGAGGTTGGCGACGAGCCGGTCTTGCTCGCGCGCCGCACGGGTTGCCCCGTCGTCGCGGGCCCCGATCGTGTCGCGTGCGTCGAAGCATTGGTGAAGAAGGCGCGCGTCGACGTCGTGCTGTCCGATGACGGTCTCCAGCACTATCGGCTCGGGCGCCGCTTCGAGATCGCAGTCGTCGACGGCGTGCGCGGCATGGGCAACGGCCTGTGTCTGCCGGCCGGGCCGCTGCGGGAACCCCCAGCGCGCCTCCAGGAAGTCGACGCCATCGTCGTGAATGGTGGCACGTGGGGCCACGCCGGCGTGTTTCGCGCCAAGGCCGTCGTCACGAAGGTCTACAACCTCAAAGACGGCAGCGTGCGAACCTTGGATTCGTTCCGCTCCGGCATCGTGCATGCCGTCGCTGGCATCGGCAATCCGCAGCGGTTCTTCGATCTGCTGCTCGATGCGAAGCTCGACGTCGTTCCGCATCCGCTCGACGATCATGCGGATTTTGGACCGAAGCACTTGCGTTTCGACGAGCCGGGGCCGGTGCTGATTACGGAGAAAGATGCGGTGAAGTGCGAGCGCCTCGATGTCGACGACGTATGGTGTGTTGTCGTCGATCTCGAGTTCGATGCGGATCGGACGGCCCGATTGATGCGACTCGTGCTGCGGGACGTGGGCGGGAAGGCGTCGTGAGCGCAGGTTTCATCGCAGTGATTCCGGCGCGCTATGCCTCGAGCCGTTTGCCCGGCAAGCCGCTGAAGGACATCGCGGGCAAGCCCATGATCGAATGGGTTCACGGCCAAGCGGCGAGCAGCGGCGCGAACGAGGTCATCGTCGCGACCGACGACGAGCGGATTGTCGCGGCGTGCCGGAAGTTCGGTGCGCGGGTCGAGATGACGTCAACGGAGCATGCGAGCGGCACGGATCGAATCGCCGAGCTCGCGCGGCGTTTCGGCTGGGACGACCAACAGATCGTCGTGAACGTGCAGGGCGACGAGCCGCTGATCTCGCCGCTGTGCATCGCGCAAACGGCGCGACTGCTTGGCTGGCACCCCGAGGCCACGATCGCGACGTTGACTGCGCCGCTCGAATCGGATGCCGAGTTCAACGATCCGAACTTCGTGAAAGTCGTCGTCGACCGGCAAGGCTTTGCGCTGTACTTCAGTCGTGCGCCGATCCCTTGGCCGCGGGACGGCGGCAAACCCGAGGTCCAGCGCCACGTCGGGCTGTACGCGTACCGTGCCGGCGGGTTGAAGGCGATCAGCGCCGCACCGCCTTGTGCGCTCGAGCTCACCGAAAAGCTCGAGCAGCTTCGTGCGTTGTGGCTTGGGCTCAAGATCATCGTCGCGACCGCGGCAGAACCGCCGTCGCCGCACGTCGATACGCAGGAGGATCTCGACAAGATCCGCCGTTACCTCGAACGCTCGCCGACCGTCTCGGGATGACGGCGGTGAAGGATCTGCTCGCGAGCATCAAGCGCGCGGTCGGGCTCGAGCGGCCGCCGCCGCCGCGCGTGGCTGCGCGCCGCGTGCTGTTCGTCTGTATGGGCAACATCTGCCGCTCGCCGACGGCGGAAGGCGTGTTTCGCAAGCTACTCACCGAGCGCGCGCCGGAGCTCGATGTGCACGTCGATTCGGCTGGCACGCACGGTTACCACGTCGGCGAGCCGCCGGATCCGCGCGCGCGCCGCGCCGCGGAGCGCCGCGGCGTGGATCTGACGGCCTTACGATGCAGGCGAGTCAGCGCGGAGGATTTCGAGTACTTCGAGCTCGTGCTCGCGATGGACGAGGAAAACCGCGAGTTCCTGCTCGAAGCGTGTCCGGTCGAGTATCACGACAGGGTTCGGCTGTTTCTCGAGTTCGCGCCGCACCTCGAGCGACGCGAGGTGCCGGACCCGTACTACGGCGGCAGCGTGGGGTTCGAGCATGTGCTCGACCTCGTCGAGGAAGCCAGCGTTGGCTTGATCGAGCACCTGCGACGAACTCCGGCGCCGTCGCTGGAACGAACGCCGGATTCGCCGAAGGAGACCTAAGCCCTAAGGCCGTTCGTCCGAACCCGGCGTGCGCGGCTCCTCGTGCGTGGCCGGCGCGTCCTGCCGCTCTTCGCGGTGACTCGGCTCCGGCGGCGGCTGCCAGTCCTGGCGCCGGAGGCTCGAACCGCGTTTCGACCGGCGGGCTCGGCTCCCGCGGTTCGGGTGGTGAATAGTCGCGCTGCGGAGGCGGCGCGAATTCCCCTTGCAGTACGTCCGCTGCCGGCGGGCGCGTGTCCGCTTGTTCCGCCATCGGCTCGTGCTGCGGCGGCGCGTCGAACATCTGGCCCTGCTCGCCCGACGGCGGCTGCCCGCCGCCATTCACGCCGGCGTTGCCGCGCTGTTGGCCTTGATCGTGGCGTTGACCGCCGCGGCGGCTTCGCGAGCGCCGACTGCGCCCGCCGCCACCTTGCTGGCCCTGGCCCCCCTGTTGCGGTGCCTGGCCCTGGCCGCCCTGTTGCGGCGGTTGCGGTTGGCCCTGAGCTTGCTCGGGGTTACGCGGAGGACGCTGTGCACCGGCGTCATTCGCCGGGCGCTGCTCGCGGTCGCGGTTGCGATCGCGATCCCGATCCCGGTCTCGCTCGCGATTGCGATCCCGGTCGCCGTCTCGGTCGCGATCTCGCGCGGCATTGCGGTCGCGATCCCGGTCTGGATGACGGTCCTTACCGCGATCGCGGTCGCGCCGATGGTCGCCGCGGCCGCCGCGGTGCTCGCGGTGGTCTCGATCGCGGTCGCGTTGGTGTTCGCGGCGTGGCGGCCGCGGGCGCTCGCCGTGGTCAGGCTCCGGCGCCGGAGCCGGCGCCGTGCCGGGTGTGCCGAACAGGAAAGCCCAGATCCGAGCGAACAGGCCCGGCTGCGCGACTACGACCTTCGGCGGCTCTGGCGCCGGCGGCGGTGGTGGCGGCGGCTGCGGAGTCGGCGCCGGCGTGCTCGGCAGCACGTTCGACACGGCGGCTTCTTCGGTCTTCGGCTGACGCTTGATCTCTTCGTACGCGACGCTGGGATCGGGCTTCGGCGCGACGAGCTTGTAGCTCGTGCCGGCGTTCTCGGGCAGCGTGACCTCGTCGTCGCGGACGCGGCGCAGCGTGTAGTTCGGCGTCTCGAGATCCGGATTGCCGAGCAGCACGACGGTCACGCCGTTGGCGTCCTGGAGCGTCTGCACCCAATCGCGCTTCTCGTTCAGGATGTAGTTCGCGACGTCCATCGGCAATTGCGCGATGACCTTGGCCGTGCGCTCCTTGCGCGCTTCCTCGCCGACGAGGCGCAGGATCGCGAGCGCGAGCGACTCGACGCTGCGGATGTTGCCGGCGCCGTTGCAGCGCGGGCACACCGATTGCGTCGATTCCTCGAGCGACGGGCGCAGCCGTTGGCGCGACATCTCGAGCAGGCCGAAGCGCGAGATCTTGCCGATCTGAATGCGCGCGCGGTCGTGGCGCACGGCCGCTCGCAGCCGGTCCTCGACCTCACGTTGATTCCGCTGCGGGCCCATGTCGATGAAGTCGACGACGACGAGCCCACCGAGGTCGCGGATCCGGAGCTGCCGACCCACTTCATCCGCGGCTTCGAGATTCGTGTTGAGCGCCGTTTCCTCGATGTCGTCGCCCTTGGTCGAGCGCGCGGAGTTGATGTCGATGGCCGTCAACGCCTCCGTGCGATCGATCACGATGCTGCCGCCGGAGGGCAGCTGCACCTTGTGGCCGTAGGCGGACTCGATCTGGCTCTCGATTTGGTACCGCGTGAACAGCGGCACGGTGTCTTCGTAGAGCTTGAGCTTCTTGATGCTCTGCGGCAGCACGCGCTCCATGAACTCGAGCGCGTCCTGATGGACGCTCGGGCTGTCGATCAGGATCTCGCCGATGTCGTTCGAGAAGTAGTCGCGCAGCGCGCGCACGATTGCGTTGCCTTCCTGGTAGATCAGGAAGGGCGCCGGTCGGGTGACGACCACTTGCTTGATCGCTTCCCAGACCCGGAGCAGGTAGTCGACGTCCCACTTGAGCTCTTCCGTGCTGCGGCCGATGCCCGCGGTTCGCACGATGCAGCCCATGCCGTCGGGGATCTGCAGATCCTCGAGGGATTGACGTACGGTGTCGCGTTCCTCGCCCTGGATCCGGCGCGAGACGCCGCCTGCGCCGGGGTTGTTCGGCATCAGGACGATGAATCGACCTGCAAGGCTGATGAACGTCGTGAGCGCGGCGCCCTTGGTGCCGCGTTCTTCCTTATCGACTTGGACGACGATTTCCTGGCCTTCGCGCAGGACTTCCCGGATCTGGACCCGGTCGCCCGATTCGGGCTGCTTGACGAAATACTCGTTCGAGATTTCCTTCAGGGGCAGGAAACCGTGGCGCTGGACGCCGAAGTCTACGAAACAGGCCTCGAGACTCGGCTCTACCCGAGTGATGCGGCCTTTGTAGATATTCGACTTGCGTTGCTCTCGAGAGGGTATCTCGATATCGAGGTCATAGAGTTTTTGGCCATCCACCATGGCCACGCGCAACTCTTCCCGTTGAGTTGCATTCACCAACATTCGCTTCATAGATCCTCAGTGCATCAGGGGCGTGCACGGAGCGTCGGTGGAGAACCGCAATCTGCGAGGGGGTGCGGCGCGAACGAAGTTCGGCGCTGCACGACTGAAAAAGCAGAGGAATGGGTCGATCCGCGGCGCGATCTCTAGAGTGTTGTTCGCTACGGAGAGCCATTGGCCTTACGCAGATGCGGGAACCGAGTTTCCGGTCCGCCTATTGTGGCGTTCCTACAACTGGCAGCTCGCTTGTTGTTGAGCTACCGCCAGAATTAGGGCCGGGGGCGTTCGGGGACTTACCCAAATAGACCGCATCCCGTGGCGGTACTATAACATACGAACTCGCCCGCTCAATTCGTACCCCTTTGAATCCACCGCAAAAACCCCCCCTGCACCCTGCCGGGTCGCCAAAGGTTCAGCAGCGCGAGATCGATTCCGAGACGGCTGGCCAACGGCTCGACAACTTCCTGCTGGCGCAACTCAGGGGGGTCCCGCGGAGCCATGTCTACCGGCTGATCCGGTCCGGGCAAGTGCGCGTGAACTCGGGGCGCACGACGCCGAGCTACCGTCTCCAAGCCGGCGACCGGGTACGCGTGCCGCCGGTTTCGACCAAACCCAAGGTCGCTCCCGTCGCCACACCCGAAAATCTGGATTGGCTGGCCGAGCGGATCATCCATGAGGACTCGAGGATTCTCGTCGTCGACAAACCCGCCGGTCTCGCGGTGCATGGCGGCAGCAGCATCAGCTTGGGCGTGATCGAAGCCCTGAGGTTGCTGCGCCCGACCGCGAAGGATCTCGAGCTCGCGCACCGGCTGGACCGCGGCACGTCGGGGTGTCTGTTGCTCGCGAAACGCCGAAGTGCGCTGCGCGTGCTGCACGCGTTGTTGCGCGAAGGACAAGTCGACAAGCGGTACATGACGCTCGTAAAGGGGCGATGGGCCGAGGATGCGACCACGATCGATGCGCCGCTCGTGACGCGGCGTGTCGGTGGCGAGGCGCGCGTGAAGGTCGATCCGTCCGGCAAGGAAGCGCAGAGCTCGTTCCGGCTGCTCGAGCGGTTCGGCAAGACTGCGTCGTTGCTCGAGGTGTCGATCGCGACCGGCCGCACGCATCAAATCCGCGTTCACGCCGCTCACGCCGGACACCCGGTGGCCGGCGACGAGCGTTACGGGGATGACGATTTCAACGCGTACCTACGCGCGTTCGGCTTGCGTCGGATGTTCCTGCACGCGCACTCGCTGTCGTTCACGTGGCCCGAGACCGGCGAGGAATTCCATGCGAGCGTGCCGCTGCCGGAGGAGTTGAAGGCCGTGCTGAACGCGCTCGAGGTCAAGAACGCGCCAGCGGGTCGGCGCCCAGATCCCTGAGCGCGCCGGCCAGCCAAATCAGCGGCAGGCCGATCAACGCCGTGGGGTCGCGCGACGAGATCTGCTCGAACAGCGCGACACCGAGGCCTTCGGACTTGAAACTACCGGCGCAGTCGAGCGGTTGCTCGCGCCGAACGTACTCGGCCAGGGTCGCCGCGTCGAGGCGGCGGAACCTGACCTCGGTCACGTCGACGTGCTCGGCCGTGACGCCGGAGTCGGTCGCGACGACTGCCACGCCCGTATGGAACAGCACCGTTCTCCCCTGACAAGCCAAGAGCTGGGCCACGGCGACGTCGGCGGTACCGGGTTTCCGCAGCAACTCCCCGTCCAACGAGGCGACCTGGTCCGAGCCGATCACCAGGGAACCGGGTGTGGCAACGCTGCGCGCTTTCGCCAGAGCCAAGCGGGCGGCCATGGCGGCCGGGGCTTCGCCAGCCAGCGGGTTTTCGGGCACGCCAGGGGATTGCACCTCGAACGGCAGGCCGAGACGGGACAACAGCTCGTGGCGGTAACGGGAGGTCGAGGCGAGGATCAGTCGTGGCATGGCTCTGGCTACGTAACCTACGGTTTTGACGTCAGAAACCCGCTCACATATGATGCGCGGCCTATGTCCGGCTCGCTGCATGCTTGGTACAGTCTGCGCGATCTGGAATCGTTGGCCGCCCGAGAAGCTACGCTCACGGGAGAGCTCGATCTCGGCAAGTTGACACGGCTCGAGGGCCTGCTCCACTCGAACGCCGGCAGTGTAAAAGCATCGCTGCGTTTTCGACAGCGCCGCGACGGATGGATAGGCGTCGAGCTAACGTACCAGGCCGCGGTGCATCTCGTGTGTCAGCGCTGCCTCGAGCCGTTTCGCGACGACCTGACGGGTCGGGTGGATATCGTGCTTGCGGATGCGGCGTCGGTGCCGTCGGCCGTCCCGGAGGGGTTCGAGCCGTTCGAGTTGGAAGAGGGGCGGTTGCGGCCGGCAGAGTTGATCGAGGACGAGATCATCGTTGCGATCCCACTGGTGGCCAAGCATGCACGGGTCGAAGATTGTGGGGGCTTGGTACAGAAACTAACCAAGCTGAATGAACGGTCCGACATGGTCGACCGCTGAAAGGTTTGTTCGAGGAGATTTCATCATGGCAGTTCAGAAGAGCCGCAAGACGCCTTCCCGGCGTAACATGCGTCGCGCTCACGACGCATTGACCGGCCCGACGTTGGCAGTGGATGCCACCACAGGAGTCACACATCGGCGCCACCATGTCACCGCGGACGGCTTCTATCGCGGCAAGAAGGTTTTCGAAATTCCGCAAGACGCCGAGCAAGAGTAATCGCTCACGCTCTACACGTCGCTGGCTTCCGTAAGAGCCGATGAGTCGCAAGGTCACAATCGCCTTGGACGCCATGGGTGGCGATCGTGGACCTGAGGCCGTGGTGCCGGCGGCCCTCGCGACGCTCGAACGAGATGATTCGGTCGCGCTGACTCTCGTCGGCTTGCCCGAGATCTTGGAGCAGGTCAAGCGCCGGGCCGACGGGCGGTACGATTCACGGCTCGGCTTCAAAGCAGCCAGCGAGGTCGTCCTCATGGACGAGCCGCCGGCCGACGCGTTGCGCCGCAAGAAGGATTCGTCGCTGCGGATCGCGATCGAGCTCGTCAAGAATGGCGAGGCCGATGCTTGCGTGAGCGCCGGCAATACCGGCGCGCTCATGGCGACTGCGCGCTACGTGTTGAAGACGCTGCCCGGCATCGATCGGCCCGCCATCATCTCGGCAGTGCCCGGGATCGAACGCCCCACCTACATGCTCGATCTCGGCGCGAACGTCGGCTGCACGCCGGAGCATCTGTTGCAGTTCGCGCTCATGGGCTCGGTCGTGGCCGAAGACATGCTCGAGATTGCGCGCCCGCGGGTTGGACTTTTGAACGTCGGCCTCGAGGACATCAAGGGAAACGAGACCGTGCGCGAGGCCGGCGAGCTGCTCGGCAACAGCGGCTTGAACTATGTCGGTTTCGTGGAAGGTGACGGTATTTTTCACGCGGACGTCGATGTGGTCGTCAGCGACGGTTTCGTCGGCAACGTTGCGTTGAAGACGATGGAAGGTGTCGCGAAGCTGATCAGCTCGTTCTTGAAAGAAGAGTTTCATCGCACGGTGCTCCGGAGCCTGCAGGGACTGGTCGCGAAATCGGCGCTCGAGGCTCTGCGCGAGCGGCTCGATCCTCGGCGTTATAACGGCGCGAGCCTCGTCGGATTGAACGGCATCGTGCTGAAGAGCCACGGCTCGGCTGACGCGTTCGCTTTCGAGAATGCCGTCAAGGCAGCTATTGTCGAAGCCCGTAAGGGTGTGCCTGTGCAGATCGGCAAGCTCCTCCAGAATCGGCCGCACTAATGTACTCACGCATCATCGGCACCGGTAAGTACCTTCCCGAAAGGATCCTCACCAACGCGGATCTCGAGAAGATGGTCGACACGACCGACGAGTGGATTCGCACTCGGACCGGCATCGAGGTTCGCCACATCGCGGCCGACGATGAAGCGACGAGCGATCTCGCCTACAAAGCTGGGCTCGTCGCGATGAACGATGCAGGGGTCGGTCCCTCCGACATCGACCTCGTGCTCGTCGGCACCACCACGCCGGATTTGATTTTTCCGAACGTCGCCTGTCTCGTTCAAGAGAAGCTCGGCATCAAGAACGGCAGCCCCGCATTCAGTCTCGAGGCGGCGTGCTCCGGCTTCGTTTACAGCCTCGTCGTCGCCGACCAGTTCATTCGGACGGGACTGGTGCGGCGCGCACTCGTGATCGGCGCAGAGACGATGTCGCGGATCATCGATTGGAAGGACCGCGAGACTTGCGTGCTGTTCGGCGATGGAGCCGGCGCCGTGATCCTCGAGGCTACCGACCAACCGGGCATCATTTATTCGACGCTCGGGGCCGATGGCCGCTACCGCGAGCTGTTGTATGCCTCGAGCGGAGTATCGACGCGCCATCGTGCCGGATCCGACATCGCCGCCCTGCGCATGAAAGGTAACGAGGTGTTCAAGGTCGCCGTGAAGACGCTCGAGAACCTCGTCGACGACGTCGTGGCGAAGAACAACCTCGAGAAAGGCCAGATCGACTGGCTGATTCCACACCAGGCGAATGTCCGTATCATCACTGCGACTGCCAAACGTCTGCAGATGCCGATGGAGCGGGTCGTATTGACGGTTCAGGAGCACGGCAACACGTCGTCCGCTTCCGTGCCTATGGCGCTCGACACCGCGATTCGCGACGGGCGGATCAAGCGTGGTGACCTGCTATTACTCGAGGCGTTCGGCGGGGGCTTCACCTGGGGCGCGAGCCTGGTCCGCTATTAGCTTGAGATTGCCGATTGGTCCTCATATTCTGGGCCGTCATAATACGTATAATGTGCCCATGGGGCGTGTAGTTACCTCGGCTTTCTTAGCCTGCTTCTTGCTCGGCTCGACCGCGCAAGCGGCCGAGTATTACATCGCCGAGGGGGCCGACGTTTTCGGCGAAGTCCAAGTCATCGAGGCTCGACACGAGGATACGTTCGTCGGGCTCGCAAGGACCTACAACGTCGGCTACGAGGAGTTGCGGCAAGCGAATCCCGGCATCGACGAATGGTTGCCCGGCGAGGGCACGAAGATCACGATTCCGAGCCTCTACGTGTTGCCGCGTGCGCCGCACCGCGGCATCGTCGTCAATGTCGCCGAGTTGCGCCTCTATTACTTTCCGAACGACTCGGGCCCGCTGCCCGACGGCGTGCCTCCGGGCTCTCGCAGAGTCATTACTCATCCGATCAGCATCGGCCGCATGGATTGGTCGACACCCCTCGGCACGACGACGATCACGGGCAAGGTCGCGAACCCGAGCTGGTATCCGCCGCAGTCGATACGCGACGAGCACGCTGCTCGTAACGATATCTTGCCGCGCGTGGTCCCGCCGGGTCCCGACAATCCGCTCGGCAATCATGCGATGCGGCTCGGGTTACCGGGGTATTTGATTCACGGCACGAACAAACCGTCGGGCGTCGGCATGCGCGTAACGCATGGCTGCGTTCGGATGTTCCCCGAAGACATCGAGGCGCTGTACAAGACGGTTCCGACCGGCACGAACGTGAACATCGTGAATCAACCCGTGAAGCTCGGCTGGACGGCGGATGGCCGCTTGTATGTCGAGTCCCATCCGGTCGTGCAAGAGAGCAGTGTCGACGGCGAGAACGTAGCCACGGCCATTGCCGAAGAAGTGACCGAGACGATCCAAGAGTCGCCGCTGACGAGTCTGATGCGCGCGTACATCGCCGCAACCGGGGAACGTCGTGTGGAGCTCGATTGGGATGCGGCCGAGCGCGTTGCGCAATTCGGCAACGGTATTCCCGAAGCCGTGTCGGTACCCGGCAGCCCGGTGTCGGTCCGCATCGAAGTCGCGGCAACGAACTAATGTTGCGTGCCCGCCATCCCTGGCGGGCAGCCGCAAAATGCTCCTGCATTTGCGGCATGTCGGCCATCCATGGCCGCCAAAAAAAAGCCGCCAACGAGTGGCGGCTTCCTGAGTTGAGCTTCGGCGAGGAGCCGTAGCTCGAAGTCTATTTGGTCTACTTCGCCTGTGACTGCTCGAACATGCGGTCCAGTCTCTGATTGGTCGCGTCGCAGCAAGCCTGTGCCGCTTGCGCCGCTTGCAGAGCCTGATTCGCAGTGGTCTGAGCACCCGAAGCAGCCTGTTGTGCCTGTGTAGCCGTGCGTTGTGCGGCGTTGGCGGCGTTCTGCGCAGCTTCAGCAGTCGCACGAACCGCATCGAGCTGTTCAGTAGTGGCTTTGGTTGCGCAGCCGGTCACGATCGCAAGGCTGCCAACGAGCGCCGCTGCACGCAGAGCAGCCTGGATTTTTGTGGCCATTCTTAAATACCCCTGACTAATTGAGTGAAGACAAACCAAGAGCATTATTTCCTAAAGCGCAAGCCACTGCAATTTCAAAATGATATTGCGTCGTCGTAAGCAGACATCTCATGCGAGCGTATCGGCGATGTCATGCGTCGATTGTTTTCCTCTCGCGAGCGATTGAAGGGGTCGCTTGACTCATCGACTGGCCGGGCTGTATATAGTATCAGACTGTTTTTATATACAGGTACTCAACATGCGCGATCTGACTCCGAGGCAAAGACAAATTTTGCAGCTGGTTCAAAGGGCTATGCACGAGACCGGCATGCCGCCCACGCGCGCCGAGATCGCGAGGACGCTGAAATTTCGCTCGGTCAATGCGGCAGAGGAGCATTTGCGCGCGCTCGAGCGCAAAGGTGCCCTCGAACTCTTGCCGGGCATGTCGCGAGGCATTCGACTCAAAGATTCGTTGCGCGAGCAAATGGGTCTGCCATTAGTTGGGCGCGTCGCTGCGGGGCAGCCGATTCTCGCCGAAGAGCACATCGAAGCCCGCTTACAAATCGATCCGGATCTATTCAAGAAGCCGCCGCATTTCTTGCTGCGTGTTCAAGGCATGAGCATGCGCGATGCCGGAATCTTGGACGGCGATTTGGTTGCGGTGCATCGCACTCCCGACGTGCGTGCTCGACAAATCGTGGTTGCACGCTTGGACAACGAAGTCACCGTCAAACGCTATCGGCAGGAAGGGCACCGTGTTTGGTTGATGCCGGAGAATCCGGAGTTCTCGCCGATTCAGGTGGATCTGCGCGAGCAATCGTTGGCTATAGAAGGTGTGGTCGTCGGCGTCGTTCGTGACTCGATGAAGTGATGCAGATCCTGCAATCCCGTGGAATGGAGCGACTCGAATACGCATGTCTGGCGAGGCAAAGGGGCCTCCGTCGCTCGTGCAGTCCTTCCCACGGGCTTTCACGAGCTCGATAGCCACCTACCCGGCGGCGGCTGGCCGCTCGGGGCCATCACCGAAATATTCGTCGACAGTTATGGCATAGGGGAGCTTGCCTTGTTGATGCCGGCCCTGCAGGCATTGACGAGCGTCGATCCCACCAAGCCTAAGAAATGGGTCGCTTGGGTTGCTCCGCCGTTCGTGCCCTACGCCCCGGCTTTGCAGCAACACGGCGTCAACATCGATCGCCTGCTGATGGTGCATCCGTCGCGGAGCAACTCGAGTCGCTTATGGGCGGTCGAGCAAATCGTGCGGTCCGGGTCGAGTGCCGGAGTATTGGCCTGGGTTGCTACAGCCGACGATGTCATGTTGCGGCGGTTGCAGTTGGCCGCCGAGGATCAAATGTGCTGGGCCTTGCTGTTCCGGCCGGCAAGCGCACGTCAGCAGCGGTCGCCCGCGGCTTTACGTCTCAAGTTGTCGCGCAACGAAACGGCGACTCGTGTCGAGATCATCAAATGCCGGGGTGGGCGCCCCGGAATCGTAGATGTCCGCCTCGACTCGAAACTTGGCGACTACACGGTGGAAGCGAGTTGCTGAGTGCTTAGGTATGCCGCGCGTCTTACATTCCCTCGATCTCAACGCTTCGGAGCCAATCGAGGTTTCCCGGGTCGAGCATCATCGGTCGCGAGGTCGTCCGCAATTGTGGATCGGCCTATGTCTGCCGACTTTGTCGCTGGAGTGTATTTCTGCGGCGCGACAGCCCGGGCCCGCGGTCGTCGCCGAGCTGCTGCAAGGGCAGCACTATGTCATCGCCTCCAATCAGGAGGCGATGCATGCGGGAATCCACCGCGGGCTCAAGCTCCGCACGGCTGCGACGCTCGCGGCTTCTCTGCAAATATTCGAGCGAGAGCCGCAGCGTGAGCGTGCGAGCCTCGAATCTCTGGCTTGCTGGGCACAAAGATTCACTTCGATAGTGAGCGTGGTGCCTTGCGAGGGCCTGCTGCTCGAGGTAGCGGGAAGCCTCAAGCTCTTCGGGGGGCTCGACGCCATCAAGGCCGGGCTCCGTCAGGAGCTCGTTCGGCGCTCGCACGCTTTTCGATCGTGTGCAGCTCCGACGGCCACGGCCGCTTTGTGGTTGTCGCGAGCAGGCGGCGCGGATGTCGCGTCGCACCATGAGCTGGCCGGGAGCTTGGGTTCGTTGCCGTTGGCGGTGACCCGCTGGCCGGACTCCGTGCAAGCGCTGTTGCGCGATATCGGCGTAAAAACCATCGGCGACTGCGCCCGGTTGCCGAGGCACGGATTTGCTCGGCGCGTCGGTAATGTCCATTTGCGCGAGCTCGACCGTGCGTTCGGTCGCGAGATCGATCTCAAACCCGAATTCGCGGCACCGGAAAGTTGGAGCACCAAAGTCGAGCTATTCGAGGAGAGCGTCGATAGCGCGTTATTCATGGAAGCCATCGAGCAGGTCCTCGATGAGCTCACGGCTGATCTTCGGAGACGGCAAGCGCAGATCCGCAGCTTCGAGATTGCGTTCGAGCACCACCATCGGCCGCCGACCGTCGAAAATTTCGAGTTGCTCGAGCCCGTGCACGAGCGAGACCGGCTGCTGTTACTCGTCAGAGATCGAATCGAGCGAAGCGTGTTGCCGGTTCCTGCCATCGCGCTGCGGTTCGGCAGCGGCGTCTTGCTGCCGTTGACGCTCAAGTGTGCGGACTTGTTCGAGAAGCAGTCTTTGGAGGAACTGGTGCGAGCGCTGCTCGAGCGGTTGAGAGAGCGATTCGGTCAGGCGGCGGTATACGGGCTTCGTGCGGTTGAAGAGCATCGCCCCGAACGGGCATGGGCAAAATGGGCTGGGCTCGAAGGCCGCTTGCGAAATCGTGAACGATCCGAGAGGGAAGGGCGGCCATTGTGGTTGTTGCCGTCTCCCGTGCCTTTGTCCTCGGCCGAGGTACGGCGGGTATCGCTCACGCTGAGCTCGGGTCCCGAGCGGATCGAGAGCGGATGGTGGGACGAGTGCGACGTCGGCCGCGATTACTACACGGCCAAGAATGCCGACGGCCAAAAGTTGTGGGTGTTTCGCGATCATCGAACCCGTTCTTGGTATTTGCACGGGCTGTTCGGTTGAGCGTGGCCTGTCATGAATCCCGCTGCACCCGCCGATCCGGCGTATGCCGAGCTGCACTGTCTCAGCAACTTCTCGTTCTTACGCGGCGCCTCGCATCCCCACGAGCTCGTGGCAACCGCGGCCGGCCTCGGTTATGCGGGGCTCGCATTGACCGACGAGTGCTCGATGGCCGGTGTCGTGCGCGCGCACGCGGCTGCAAAGGACTTGCCTCTTGAGCTCGTCGTAGGCAGCGAGCTCACGTGTGAGGATGGGCTCAAAGTAGTCGTGCTGGCCGAGGACGCCCAAGCCTATGCAGCGCTCTGTGGGCTCATCAGCCAAGCACGACGCGCGGCGCCGAAAGGTGAGTATCGAATCGATCGCGCCGCTCTCGCCGACCATCTGCAATCGCGAGGCTTGTTGCTCTGGGTGCCCGGCATCGCCGAGCGAGCCGCGCATGTCGCGACGGGTCGTTGGTTGCGAGAACGATTCGCGGGTCGCTTGTGGTTGGCAGTGGAGCTGCTCAATGCCGGCAATGATCGGCGCTGGCTTACCGAGACTACCGCGCTTGGGCTGGAGCTCGAAATTCCGTTAGTCGCGGCCGGCAACGTGCACATGCACTGCCGCGAGCGACGGATGTTGCAAGACACACTCACCGCGATCCGTCGGAAAACGCCGCTCGAGAATCTCGGTTACGAGCTTCATTCGAACGCGGAGCGATCCTTGCGGCCGATCGCCGAGCTCGTGCGGCGCTATCCCGCCTCGCTGCTGCGAGAATCCCTCGCGATCCTCGCGCGCTGCCGGTTCTCGCTCAAGGAATTGCGCTACCAGTACCCGCGCGAGCTCGTGCCGGCGGGCGAAACGACGGCGAGCCATTTGCGTGCGTTGACGGAGCGCGGTTGTCGGTGGCGTTGGCCGCAAGGCGAGTCGCCGAAAGTGCGCGGGCTCATCGAGCACGAGCTCAAGCTGATCCGTGAGCTCAATTACGAGGCGTATTTCCTGACCGTGCACGACATCGTGAGCTTCGCTCGTAGCATCGGAATCTTGTGCCAGGGCAGGGGGTCTGCGGCGAACTCCGTCGTGTGCTTCTGCTTAGGGATTACGGAGGTGGATCCCGAGCGGATGCAAACCTTGGTCGAAAGATTCATTTCGAAGGAGCGCAACGAGCCGCCGGATATCGATGTCGATTTCGAGCACGAGCGGCGCGAGGAAGTCATTCAATACATCTATCGCAAGTACTCGCGCGAGCGAGCCGCATTGGCCGCCACGGTCATCACGTATCGATCGCGCAGCGCCATTCGCGACGTCGGCAAGGCGCTGGGTATCGAGGAGCGATACGTGGGCGCGCTCTCGAGGTCGCTGCAGTGGTGGGACAGCGGCGCCATCGAGGAGCAGCGGGTCGCCGAAGCCGGGCTCGATCCGAAGAGCGCTATGGTCATGCGTTGGTTGCGGCTCGCGGAGTCGCTTGCTCGGTTTTCCGCGGCATCTTTCGCAGCACGTGGGTGGATTCGTGATTGCCGAGCGGGCGGTTCACGAGCTCGTGCCCATCGAGAACGCCGCCATGCCCGAACGCACCGTCATCCAATGGGACAAAGACGATCTCGAGGAGCTCGGCCTCATGAAGGTGGACGTGCTCGGCCTCGGCATGCTGACCGCCGTGCGCCGAAGTTTCGCTCTGATCGAGGGATTCACGGGTCGCAAGCTCACGCTCGCGACCGTGCCGGCCGAGGACCCAGGCGTATACGAGATGATCGGTCGCGCGGACACGATGGGCGTATTCCAGATCGAGTCGCGTGCGCAGATGGCGATGCTGCCGCGCTTAAGACCCAAGTGTTACTACGATTTCGTGATCGAGGTCGCGATCATTCGACCGGGGCCCATTCAAGGCGACATGGTGCATCCGTACCTTCGCCGCCGCTCGGGCGAGGAGAAGGTCACGTATCCGAGCCCCGAGGTCGCGCGTGTGCTCGAGCGCACGCTCGGCGTGCCGATTTTTCAAGAGCAGGTGATGCAGCTCGCGATCGTCGCGGCCGGATTCACAGCGGGCGAGGCCGACCAGCTACGCCGCGCGATGGCTGCGTGGCGGCGCAGCGGCGACCTCGAGCGCTTCGAAGATCGGCTGATCCGCGGGATGGTCGAGCGCGGCTACAACGAGGAATTCGCGCAGCGCATCTTCAGCCAGATCAAAGGATTCGGCGAGTACGGGTTCCCCGAGTCGCATGCCGCGAGCTTCGCGCTGTTGGTTTACGTGTCGGCGTGGCTCAAACGTTACGAGCCCGCGGCGTTCTGCTGCGCGTTGCTGAACAGCCAGCCGATGGGGTTCTATGCGCCGCAACAGCTCGTGCGCTCGGCGCGCGAGCACGGCGTCGAGGTGCGTTCCGTCGACGTCAATCACAGCGATTGGGATTCGACGTTGGAGCGCGGTCCCATGATGGCCGCGCGGCCGTGCGTCTCGGTATGGCTTTGCGAAAGGGCTTGGCAGCGAGATGCCGGTATCCGCGTGTGCGAAGCGCGCAGAGCGGCACCATTCACGGGCGTGCAGGATTTGGCCGAGCGAGCGCGGCTCGATCGCCAAGGATCTGGGCGCGCTCGCGTCGGCGGCGCTCTGAAGGACGCTTGCGAGCCATCGTCATCGCGCGCGCTGGGACGTGGCCGGCGTGGAGCAGCCGACGGCATTGCTCGATCGCGTGCGTTTCGCGGAGGCTTTGCCGATGCTGCGCCGCCCGACCGAGGGCGAGGACATCGCGGCCGATTATCGCCACGTCGGCGTCAGCCTAGGTCGTCATCCGCTCGACGTTGTTGCGGGCGAGGCTCGATGCGGCCGGGATGCTAACGGCTCGCGCGGTGGCGGAGTTGGCGCCCGGAGCGCGGGTACGCACGGCCGGGCTCGTCATTACTCGGCAACGGCCCTCGAGCGCCTCGGGTGTTACGTTCGTAACCCTCGAGGACGAAACGGGTTATTTGAATCTCGTGGTCTGGGAGAGGCTCGCGCAGCGGGACCGCAAGGCATTGCTCGGCGCGAGCGTTGCTCGGCGTGTCCGGGGTCGTGCAGAAAGGAGAGTGGAGTGTTACACGTGATTGCGGAGCGGCTGTTCGATCACAGCGAGCTCCTCGGCAGGTTCGTCACGCATTCGCGCGACTTTCACTAGCCTCGCGGGAAGCGGTCTAGACGTCGTAATCGTCGAAATCTTCGAGATCGCGTTTCGCTCGTTTCTTCTCCATGAGCTCTTCGAGCCGCCGTTTCGCGGCTTGCTCGCGATCGGCATGGGCGACGCCGTCGACTTCGAGCTCGCTGAATGAGCTCTTCGACATTGATCTCTACGGATGGGTCGCCGACGTTGTCGGTTTCGGCTGCGGTTTCGGACTCTCCGTCCTCCGCTTCCTCTTCGTCTTCGTCCTCGACTTCTTCATCTTCTTCTTTCTTCTTATCCGACTCTTTAACCTTCATTCCTCCCTCCGTACCGAGTCGGTGAACCCCGAAGTCACAGTCGGCGCTTTATAAACCCGGCCACATCAGCTTGGCAATACCCCCGATCAGCTTCTGTGATCGAGCGCACAACGCCCGAAAAGAGGGCGTAGGCGCTCAGCGAACGAGCTGATTGATCTGGAAGATCGGCAGCAGGATTGCCATGACGATCGCGAGCACGACGAGCCCCATGACGACGATCAGGAGCGGCTCGAGCACGCTCAGCATCGTCGCCAGCAGGCCGTCCATCTCGCTTTCTTGATGGTTTGCCGCGCGCTCGAGCATGCTTGTCGAGCTCGCCGCTGGCTTCGCCGCTCGAGATCAGATGAATGCTCATGGGCGGGAACAGCTTCGATTGGGCTCAGCGAGCGACCGATCGCACCACCTTCGCGCACGCGCACCGCAGCGTCTTCGACGGCGGCGCGCATCGGCAGATTCGCGATCGACCGAGGCGCTGATCCGCAGTGCCTCCAGGGCGGGCACGCCGCTCGCGGTGAGGATGCTGAGCGTGCGCGTGAAACGTGCGGTGTTGAGGCCGCGCGTCACGCGGCCGAAGATCGGGGTGCGCAGCAGCCAGCCATGCACGCGCCGGCGGATGTGCTCGTGCTCGGAGCAAGCGAACGGCGATGACGATCGCCGCGATCACGCCGCCGACCAGCAGGAACCACCAGTTCTGGACGAGGTTCGAGATCGCGATCAGGGCGCGCGTCATGACCGGCAGCTCTTGGCCCGTGGTCTCGAACACGCCGACGACCTTCGGCACGACGACGATCAGCATCACGATCATGATGATCAGTGCGATCGCGGTCAGCAGGATCGGGTAGACCATCGCCTGCGCGACTTTCTGCCGCAGGCCGTGGCGCGACTCGGTGTAGTCGGCAAGGCGCTCGAGCACCGAGTCGAGCTGGCCGGCTTGCTCGCCGGCCATGACGGTCGCGCGGTAGACGGGCGGGAACGCGTACGGAAACTCGTCGAGGCCCGCCGCCAGCGAATGGCCTTCGAGGACCTTGGCGCGCACGCCGAGGACGATGCTCTTCAATCGCGGCTTCTCGGTGTGCTCGCTGACCGCGAGCAGCGCCTCCTCGAGCGGCAGCCCCGCCTTCACGAGCGTCGCGAGCTGGCGCGTCAGCATCGCGAGGTCGAGCCCCGAGATGCCACTGAACAACGAGAAATGGCGCTGCGCCTTGCGTTCGCGCGCCTCGACCTCGGCGACTTCGACGGGCAGCAGCTGCCGGTCGCGCAGCAACTGACGCACGTGGCGCGGCGTATCGCCTTCGAGAACCCCGCGGTGCTCCTTGCCGCCGGGATCGACGGCGACGTACTGATACGCGCCCATCAGTCGCTCCGCGTGACTCGGAGCACCTCTTCGAGCGTCGTGACGCCCGCCAGGATCTTCTCGACGCCGTCGTCGCGAATGCCGGGCGTCAGCGTGCGCGCGTAGCGTTCGAGCTCGTGCTCGCCGGCGCCGTCATGGATCATCGTGCGCATCGTGTTGTCGACCTTCACGAGCTCGTAGATGCCCGTGCGGCCCGATAGCCGTCCTCGCCGCGGTGCCGGTATAGCGTCGGCGGATTCGCGGGGTCGACGTCCAACAGGCGGCATTCGTACTCGCTGGCCTGGTACGGGATCGCGCGTCGCGGGATCGAGCACGCGCACGAGCCGCTGCGCCAGCACGCCGATCAAGCTCGACGACAGCAGGAACGGCTCGACGCCCATGTCGCGCAAGCGCGTGACGGCGCCGACGGCCGTGTTCGTGTGCAAGCGTCGACATCACGAGGTGGCCCGTCAAGCTCGCCTGCACGGCGATCTCCGCCGTCTCGAGGTCGCGGATCTCGCCGACCATCACGACGTCGGGGTCTTGCCGCAGGATCGCGCGCAAGCCGCGCGCGAACGTCATCTCGACCTTCGTGTTGACCTGCGTTTGGCCGATGCCGTCGATGTGATACTCGATCGGGTCCTCGACGGTCAGGATGTTGCGCGTGAGGTCGTTGATGCGCTCGAGCGCCGCGTACAGCGTCGTGGTCTTGCCGGAGCCGGTGGGTCCCGTGACGAGCAGAATGCCGTGCGGCCGATGCACGAGCTCGTCCATGGCCGTCTGATCGCTCTCCGGACATGCCGAGATGCGTCGAGCGTCAGGCGGCCGGCTTGCTTGTCGAGCAGGCGCAGCACGACGCGCTCGCCGTGCCCGGACGGAATCGTCGAGACGCGGACGTCGACGGCGCGGCCCGCGATCCGCAGCGAGATGCGGCCGTCCTGCGGCAGGCGCTTCTCGGCGATGTCGAGCTTCGACATGACCTTGACGCGCGACACGACGATCGGCGCGACGGCGCGTTTCGACTGCAGCACCTCGCGCAGCACGCCGTCGATGCGGAACCGCACGGTCATGCGGTTCTCGTACGGCTCGATGTGAATGTCCGAGGCGTTGTCCTTGACGGCTTGCGTCAGCAGCGCGTTGATGAGCCGGATGATCGGCGCCTCGTCGTCGCTGTCGATGAGGTCCGACGGCTCGGGCAGCTGCTGCGCGACGGCGAGGAGATCGGTGTCGTCGTCGAGCCCCTCGACCATCGTCATGGCGGCGCCGCTCTCGTAGGCGGTCTGCAGCCTCGCGTCGAACGTCTCGGGCTCGACCTCGGCGAAGTGCACGGGCACACCCGCGAAGCGCCGCACTTCGGCGATGCTCTGCGCCGCGGCGCCGGTCCGGTAGATCGCGTGCACGACGCCGTCGCGGAGCTCCTGGATCAGGACACCGTGGCGCTTCGCGAACGCGAACGGCAGGTGGCGCAACCCCGTCGCGCGATCTTCCGTTGCGGCTTCGACGCTGTCGGTGACGCTACTGCGGCTCGCTACCATCGGCGGCAGGCGGATCGTTCGGTGACGTTGCGGGCGGTAGGTCGCTCGGCGGCGGTTCAGGCGGACCCTCGCCCGGGAGCGGCGGAATTTCCGGCCGCGTCTCGTTGCGCATCAGTTGCACCGGGTCTTGCGCCATCTGCCGCTGGATGTCTTGGATGTAGCGGTACTTCTGGTTGGTCTGGAACCGCGCGTCTTCCGCGTTGCGCAGGATCGTCGGCCGAATGAAGACCATTAGATTGGTCTTCTCGCGGTTCGTCGTGCGCTTGCGGAACAGCCAGCCCAGCCCGGGGATTCGGCCGAGACCCGGGACGCGCTGCTCACCCTCGCGCAGCTGATCGTCGATCAGGCCGCCGAGCACCAACACCTCGCCGTCGTTGACGAACACGGATGTTGGGATCGTGCGCGTGTTCGTCACGAGGTCCACCGCGTCCCCCGAGCTCTGAGCGACGCCCGACGTCTCCTGCTCGATGTCGAGCTTGACGCCGCTGCCTTCGTTGATTTGCGGAGTGATCTTCAGGCTCGTGCCGACTTGCTCGCGCGAGATCGTCTGGAACGGATTCACCGAGCCCGCGCTGGCTCCCGTATTCGTGAATTGCCCGGTCAGGAACGGAACCTCGCTGCCGACGCGAATCTCCGCCTCCTCGTTGTCGAGCGTCACGATCGAGGGCGTCGATACGACGTTGCTTTCGCCGTCGCCGCGCAGCGCGGTCAGCAACGCGGCCCAGCTCGTGCCGGTGTCGCTGATGCTGCCGATGCCGAGCGTCAGGCCCTCCGCGAGCACCGACGTGTTCGGCGGGTCCGAACCCAAATTCGCGAGCGTGATGATGCCACCTTGAAAATTCGTGAACCCGATCGGGGTCCGGTCGCCGTCGTCGCTGCTGCCGCTCGTGAGCCAGGTCACGCCGAGCTCGGCGGCCTTCTTCTCGCTGACCTCGACGATGATTGCGTCGACCTGCACCTGCAGTCGCGGAATGTCGATCTGGTTGATGATCGCGTTCATGTCTTCGCGAATGCGCTCGGGTGCGTTGATCACGAGCGCGTTGGTGCCGGGGTCCGCCCAGATCGTGATGGGACCGCTCGCGACAGCCGCGCCTCCACCCTCGGTCGGAGCCGCGGGAGCGCTGCCGCCGCTGCCGAATTGCGCTTGCAGCTTGGTCGCAAGATCCTCGGCGTCCGCATAGTTCAGGTAGCGCACCAGCGTGTCGCCGCCCTCGGCGGAGGGCGTGTCGAGGTGCGCCATCAGCGCGCGCATTTGCAGCCGGCTCGCGCCGGTGCCGGATAGCAGCACGCTGTTCGTGCGCGTATCGGCGATGACCTGGATCGGCGGTGCACCGCCGACCGCTTGCGCCGCCTGATTCAGCGAGCTCAGCATCCGCACGACTTCGTCGGCCGAAGCATTCTCGAGCGCAATGACCTCGACGTCTTGCGTGCCGGCCGTGTCCAGGCGCCGGACCAGCTCGTTCATGCGGCGCATGTTCTGCGGCCGGTCCGCGACGATCAGCGCGTTCGACGGCTGATGCGACGCCAGGTGCGCCGACTGCGGCAACAACGGTCGCAAGATCGGCACGAGCTGCGCCGCGCCGATGTTGTCGAGAACGATCGCTTGCGTGACGTAGTCGTCGCCGGCGCCGAAACGTGCGTTGGCGTCGGGCACGATCTGGATCGCGCCGCCGGAGTCGAGCGCCGCGAACCCGTGGACCTCGAGCGTCGAAAGAAATAAGCGATAGAACGCGTCCGGCGACATCGGCGAGTTCGACAACACGGTCACCTGCGCGCGCACGCGCGGGTCGACGATGATCGTGCGGCCGATGACTTGTTGGACCTGCTCCGCGACCATGCGGATATCCGCATCGCGGTAGTTCGGTGTGAGCAGCGGACCCTGCTGAGCGTAAACGGGCGGGCCGGCGAGAAGTCCTGCGATCGCGGCATACAACAACGCGCGCTGCAGAGGAGAAGGGGCCGTGCGCCGTGCTAACGCGCCGCGCACTCTGAAAGTTCACTCGCGATTCTCCTCGAGCCTTTGCAGCTGACTCGTATCGATGACGATCACCTGCGGAACCCCATCACGCAGAACCGTGACGTTCGCCTGAGTCGTTTCACCCAAGTGATTGGAAGATCTGCAGGCCCTGGCTCGGGTCATCGAGCACCGTACCGTTGATGTCGGTGACCACGTCGTTCGGCCGCAAACCCAGCGCCTCGAACGCGGCGGGGTCGCGACCCGGCGTCACACGAAAGCCGACGACCTTCCCGTCTTGAATGTGCGGCGCGGGCCGCAGGATATCGCTCAAGCGCGCGGCATTCGCGCCGATGGCCTCGCGCAGTGAGCCCGTCGCCGCCTGGCTCGCTTGCGGCATCGGCGCCGGCATCTGCATGGCCGTGGAGCTCGACAGCTCTTTGGGCAGACGCAGCGTTTCGAGGCGGCCGTTGCGGTCGAGCAGCACGCGGTCTGCGTACACGGAATGCAACGTCGCGCCATCTGCGCCTTCGACCGTCTGGCCCGCCCGATACGCGCGCTCCGAACCGGGCCCACTCTGGATGATGGCCCCGCCGTTCGGGTCGTCGTCGACCGACAAGATTCCCTTCAAGACGAGGCTCAGCGTGGTGTCCGGCGCATCGACGACGGCGACCACGACCGGTGCGGCTTGGTCGTCCGCCTCGCCGAACGGGTGCCAGTCGCGGAGAGCGGCTGAAGTCCCGCGACGCTTGCGTGTCCGTTCCGTTAGAGCGCTCCACGGCCGGTGCGCCGGTCGGCGTCGACCCCGGGACGAGAGTCCAGGTCAGTGTCGCGAGCTGATAGGCGATCACGATCACGAGCACGCCCGTGACGCCGGGCGGAAGGTAGCGATTCGCGGTCGCGACCCATTGCTCTGGCGGCTGCTCTCTCCAATCGGCGAGTCGCGTGGCGACGTCCATCAGTGCTTGACTTCCGCTCGGACTCTGGGCTCGATCACGCATCATAGGTCAGGTTCTTCGTGGCTAACAAGTCACTGAATTTGTTAATACTGTCGACTGGGACAACGTGTGAACCATCGTCCCGGAGGGAGCCTAACCGACGCCTCACAACGTGGTTCAATTGACCGTCCCTGACCGATAGAATTCCCGACGTATGTCTCAGGATTCGGAAAAAGGCGGCCGCGGCGACGACCACGGGCTGGCAACAGCCGAGGCGAAGCCGAAACTAAAGCGCCCGCCGCTGTACCGCGTAATCTTGCTGAACGATGACTACACGCCGATGGAGTTCGTAGTCGAGGTGTTACAGAAGATCTTCTCGCTGGACCGAACGACAGCGACGCGGATCATGCTCGAGGTGCACACGAAGGGTAAGGGTGTCTGCGGCGTGTTCACTTATGAGATTGCCGAAACGAAAGTGGCTCAGGTAACAGGAATGGCACAGCAGCATCAACATCCGCTGCTGTGCACCATGGAGGAGACCTAGTGCTATCCAGCGAGCTCGAATACTGCTTGAACGATGCGTTTCAACGAGCGCGGGAAGAGCGGCACGAATTCATCACCGTCGAGCACCTCTTGCTCGCGTTGCTCGACACACCGAGTGTCATCGAGACGCTGAAGGCTTGTGGAGCCGACCTCTCTCGCCTCCGGCGCGAGCTGAAGGAGTTCATCGAAGGCGCCACGCCGCGGT
Organism: uncultured Gammaproteobacteria bacterium; assembly: GCA_963741255.1. Taxonomy (GTDB): domain Bacteria; phylum Pseudomonadota; class Gammaproteobacteria; order Steroidobacterales; family Rariloculaceae; genus FEN-1219. The sequence continues at coordinate 45,818 of CAVUHM010000014.1, forward strand.
TGCGCGGTGAGGACGACGAGAGCAGGGAGGTCCAACCGACGCTGGGCTTCCAGCGTGTGCTCCAACGTGCCGTGTTCCACGTGCAGTCCAGCGGCCGCAAGGAAGTCACGCCCGTCAACGTGCTCGTCGCCATCTTCAGCGAGAAACAATCGCAGGCGGTGTACTTGCTGGGTACTCAAGACGTCACGCGACTCGACGTCGTCAACTTCATCTCGCACGGCGTGCCGAAGGTTCAAGAGGCGAACAAGGGTGGAGAGGGGGACGAGTCCGCCGTGGAAGCGCGAGCGTGCGGCCGAGGCCAATCCGCTCGAGCGTTTCACCACTAACCTGAATGCGCTCGCCGAGGCCGGCAAGATCGATCCGTTGATCGGGCGGCAGCTCGAGATCGAGCGGACGGTGCAGATTCTTTGCCGTCGGCGCAAGAACAACCCGCTGTTCGTCGGCGAGGCTGGCGTCGGCAAGACGGCGCTCGCCGAAGGGCTCGCCCGTTTGATCATCGAGGGCAAGGTCCCGGACATCCTGCGCAACTGCACGATCTACGCTCTCGACATGGGATCTTTGATCGCGGGTACGAAGTACCGCGGCGATTTCGAGAAACGATTGAAAGGCGTCGTCGCGGGGCTCAAGAAGAAGCCCGGCGCGATCTTGTTCATCGACGAGATCCATACCGTGATCGGTGCGGGCGCGGCCTCGGGCGGCGTCATGGACGCATCGAATCTGATCAAGCCGTTGCTCGCGAACGGCGAGCTGCGTTGCATCGGCTCGACGACCTACAGCGAGTTTCGCGGCATCTTCGAGAAGGATCACGCGCTGGCCCGGCGCTTCCAGAAGATCGACGTCACGGAGCCGTCGGTCGCCGAGACCATCGAGATCTTGCGCGGGCTCAAGACGCGTTTCGAGGAGCATCACAACATCTCATATGCGGACGAGGCATTGATCGCCGCCGCGGAGCTTTCGGCCAAGCACATCAACGATCGCCATCTGCCGGACAAGGCCATCGACGTGATCGACGAGGCGGGCGCGAACTGCCGGCTGCAGCCGGAGAGCACGCGGCCGCGCATCGTCGACGTCGCGTTGATTCAGAACATCGTCGCGAAGATTGCGCGAATCCCGCCGAAGAACGTCTCTGCTTCGGATCGAGATGTGCTTCGCAACATCGAGCGCGACTTGAAGCTCGTGATCTTCGGCCAGGATCGCGCGATCGGCGCGCTGGCCGCCGCGATCAAGATGGCGCGCTCAGGATTGGGCGACGAGCGCCGTCCCGTCGGCTCATTCCTGTTCTCGGGGCCGACCGGCGTTGGAAAGACGGAGGTCACGCGCCAACTCGCGCTGACGCTCGGCGTAGAGCTGATTCGCTTCGACATGTCGGAGTACATGGAGCGCCACACCGTGTCGCGATTGATCGGTGCGCCGCCGGGCTATGTCGGTTTCGACCAGGGCGGCTTGCTGACCGAGGCCATCACGAAGCATCCGCACTGCGTGTTGTTGTTCGACGAGATCGAGAAGGCTCACCCCGAAGTCTTCAACTTGCTGCTACAGGTCATGGACCACGGCACGTTGACCGACAACAACGGCAGGAAGGCAGACTTCCGCAACGTCACGATCGTGATGACGACGAACGCGGGCGCTCAGGAAGCGAGCCGCGCGTCGGTGGGCTTCACGTTGCAGGACCACACGACGGATGCAATGGAGATCCTGAAGAAGCTGTTCTCGCCGGAGTTCCGCAATCGTCTCGATGCGATCATTCAGTTCGATCCGCTCGACGAGCAGTCCGTCGCGCGAGTCGTCGACAAGCTGATCGTCGAGCTCGAGGCGCAGCTCGACAAGAACAACGTCACGATCGAGCTCGAGCCCGCTGCGCGAGACTGGGTCGCCGCGCGCGGCTACGACAAGAAGATGGGCGCTCGGCCGATGGCTCGCGTCATTCAAGAGCACATCAAACGGCCGCTCGCCGAGGAGCTCTTGTTCGGCAAGCTCACGGGAGGAGGCCACGTGCGCGTCGAGGTGGCGGAGGGTGGCGAGAGCCTGGCGCTGACCGTCGAGCCGTTGACTCGCGAGCTCGCCGACTTGCGCGGCAAGGACACAGACCAGCGTGCGCTCGCGAGCGGTCGCGAAGACGATCGCTAACCGCCGCTAACTAGCGCGCGCGATAGGTGATACGGCCCTTCGTCAGGTCGTAGGGTGTGAGCTCGACGGTCACGGCATCGCCTTTCAAGATGCGGATGTAGTGTTTACGCATCTTCCCGGAAATGTGCGCGGTGACTACGTGGCCGTTCTGGAGCTCCACACGAAAGGTCGTGTTCGGCAGCGTTTCCACTACCGTACCTTCCATTTGAATTGCTTCTTCTTTTGCCATTTCGCAACAGTTGGGAGCCCGAGCGGGCGGCGCATTGTTGCACAAGCCGAGCGAGGCCGGCAAACGCCGTTCCGGGCGTGAGAACGTCAGCGCCAGACCTGCGGTTTACCCAAGGGATCGCACAGTTTCGCGAGTAGGCGCAGGAACTCCGCGCGCGGTATTTCCTTGGCGCCGAGGCTCAAGGTATGCGCCGAGGCTACCTGACAATCGATGAGCTCGAACCCACGTTCGCGCAACAGGTCGACCGCGTGTACGAGTGCGACTTTCGACGCGTCCGTGACGCGCGTGAACATCGATTCGCCGAAAAACACGCGTCCGATCGCGATGCCGTACAGGCCGCCCACGAGGTCGCTACCCCGCCAAGTCTCGAACGAGTGCGCCCAGCCGAGCCGGTGAATGTGCGAATAGGCCGCAGCCATCTCATCGGTGATCCAGGTGCCGCCGCCATAGCTGCGCGGCTCGGCGCACCCCGCGACGACACGCTCGAACTGCGTGTCGACACGAAACTGGAAGCCGCGTTTCGCGACTGAGCGGCGCAGGCTCCGAGAAACCTTGAGCTCGCCTGGCGCGAGCACCGCGCGTGGATCGGGGCTCCACCAGAGAATCGGTTGCCCTTCCTGATACCACGGAAAGATTCCCTGCGTGTACGCGGCGAACAACCGCTCCGGAGTCAGGTCGCCGCCCGCGGCGAGCAACCCGTTCGGTTCCGTCAGCGCTTCGCTCGGCGGTGGAAACTGGTCCGCACTTGCGTAACGCGAGAGCCAGCGCAGCGATCCCATGTCGAGACCTTCGGTCGATTCAGGCGCGCGCGGCGTCGAATGGGATGCTGCGGTACGGAACGTGCTCGCCGATCTCGTCGATGTAAGCATCGACGTGGCGTGCCTCGCGCGTAAGGAACGCGCCCACGGCCGCGCGAAAATCCGCGTCGCGGAGCCAATGGCACGACCACGTCGGTCGCGGCGTGAACCCACGAGCGACCTTGTGCTCGCCTTGTGTGCCGGGCTCGAAGCGCTCGAGCTGCTCGCGAATGCAGTACTCGATGCCTTGGTGGTAGCACGTCTCGAAGTGCAGGCTGTGAAAGTCGGCGAGGCTGCCCCAATAGCGTCCGTATAGTGTCGTGCTGCTGCGGAAACAGATCGCGGCCGCGATCGGCGCACCTTGGTGCCGAGCCAGAATCACCAGCAGGTTCTGCGGCATGGTCGTCGCGATCGCGGCAAAGAACTCGCGATTCAGGTATGGCTCGCGGCCGCGTCGCAAGAACGTGCGCGAGTAGAACTCGACGATCGCGTCCCAATCCGCCGCCGTCGGTTCATCGCCCCGCAAATGCTCGAACACGACGCCGGCCTCCTGTACGCGGCGGCGCTCGCGCTTGGCCTTCTTGCGCTTCTCCGAGCTGAATCGCCCGAGGAACTCGTCGAAATCGCCGTAGCCGGCATTGCTCCAGTGGAACTGACAACCTTTGCGCGTCAACAGGCCCGCTGTCTCGAGCATGGGAAGCTCGGGTTCGGTCGGGAACAGCACATGAAACGACGACGCGCCGAGCTCTTCGGCGGCGTCGCGAGCCGCGGCGAGCAAGGCGGTGGCCGAATCGTTCCCGTTGCCCGGGCGCAGCAATAGACGTTGCCCGGTTGCCGGAGTGAACGGGATCGCCGCGACGAGCTTCGGATAGTAGCGCCGGCCCGAACGCTGGTAGGCGTCGGCCCAGCTCCAGTCGAACACGAACTCCCCGTGCGAGTCGTACTTTATATAGAGAGGCATCGCGCCGCTGATCCCGTGCTCGTCGCGCGCGACGAGATAGCTCGGCTGCCATGTCGTGCCTTCGCCCACGCACCCTGTTTCCTCGAGCGCCAACAGGAACTCGTGCTTCAAGAACGGGCTGTCGCCGGCCAGGGCGTTCCAAGCCGCTGCATCGATCGCGGCTAGACTCGTGATGCGTTCTACTTGCAGCCCCATCGACGCAGTGTGCCGTGGCAGCGCCGCGAACGTCGAGTCGAGGCCCGCTTCGACGGTGGGCTAGGCGGACGCCGAGTTATCAGTATAATCAGCGCATTAAGTCAACTAACTGCAGCGCGACTTGAATAAAGCGAAAGCGAGCGCTCCCTTCGAAGCTTTCTTCGTGCCCCGGTTGAGGGGGCTCCGCGAAGCTGCGTTCTGGGTATTGGCCGGCTTGAGCGTGATCCTGTTGCTCGCGCTCTTGAGCTACAGCCCGGCAGATCCGGCTTTCAGCGTGACCGGCGGCGACGGCGTCGTTACGAATCGCATGGGGCCGGCCGGCGCTTGGTTCGCGGACATCGCATTCATTCTGTTCGGTGCATCCGCATATCTGTTTCCGATTCTCGTGCTGATCGCGGGTGTATTTCTGTTTCGCGGCGACGAGCTGCCGGAGCAAGACGCGATGATCTGGCGCGGCGTCGGTTTCGCGCTCGCAATCGCGACGAGCTCGGGGCTCGCGACGACGAACTTCTATTCGCCGGATCTCAAAGAGTCCGCCGGCGGAATTCTCGGCCGCATCGTCGGGCACGGTCTCGAGTACGGATTGGGTCTACTCGGCACCACCGTGTTGCTACTGGTGCTATGGCTCGCGTCGGTTCAGCTCGCGACCGGTGTGTCATGGATCGCGATCATGGATCGCATCGGGCGGGTCGTGTATCGCGCGGTCGTCGTGCTCCACGATCGGCTCAGCGAAGCGCGCATCTGGTGGGAAGGCCGCCGCGCGAAGCAGCAACGTGACGAGGTCGTCAGCAAAGTGCGCGCTAAGCCTAAGGCGGCGCCGCGTATCGAGCCGGTGATCGAGAAGATCGAGGTCAGCTCGCGCGCGACCGAACGGCTCGAGCGCGAACGCCAGGTGCCGATGTTCGAGCCGCCGACGTCGAACGAGCTGCCCGCGTTGTCGCTGCTCGAGAACCCGCCGCCGAAAGTGGGCGGTTATTCGCCCGAAGCGCTCGAGGCGATGTCGCGCCTCGTCGAGCTCAAGCTCAACGACTTCGGCATCGAGGCCGAGGTGGTCGCCGTGCATCCCGGCCCCGTCGTGACTCGTTTCGAGCTCAAGCCCGCCGCCGGCGTCAAGAGCAGCCAGATCAGCAGCCTCGCGAAAGACCTGGCCCGTTCGCTCGCGACCGTCAGCGTGCGTGTCGTCGAGATCATTCCCGGCAAGCCGTACGTCGGCCTCGAGATCCCGAACGAGGTGCGCGAGATCGTCGCGCTCGGCGAAATCGTGAAGTCGCAAGCCTACGACGAGCTGAAGTCGCCGCTGACGCTTGCACTCGGCAAGGATATCGGCGGGGCGCCGATGGTCGCCGACCTCGCGCGGATGCCGCACCTACTGATCGCGGGCACCACGGGCTCGGGCAAGTCCGTCGCGTTGAACGCGATGGTGTTGAGCCTGCTCTACAAGTCGACGCCCGAGCACGTACGGTTGATCATGATCGATCCGAAGATGCTCGAGCTGTCGGTCTACGAAGGCATCCCGCACCTTCTCGCGCCCGTCGTCACGGACATGAAGCAGGCGGCGAACGCATTACGGTGGTGTGTAGCCGAAATGGAGCGCCGTTACGCGTTGATGGCGGGCTTGGGTGTGCGGCACCTGTCGAGCTATAACCGCAAGGTCAACGAGGCGATCGAGAACGGCACGCCGCTGCTCGATCCGACGTTCGTGCCGGAGCAGGAGGGCGAGACCGCCCCGGAGCTCGCGCCGATGCCGTTCATCGTCGTGATCATCGACGAGCTCGCCGACATGATGATGATGGTCGGCAAGAAAGTCGAAGAGCTGATTGCGCGCTTGGCGCAGAAGGCGCGCGCATCGGGTATCCACATGATCGTCGCGACGCAACGTCCCTCCGTCGACGTGATCACCGGCTTGATCAAGGCCAACATTCCGTGCCGGATCGCGTTCCAGGTCTCGGCGAAGGTCGATTCGCGCACGATCCTCGACCAGATCGGCGCCGAGCACCTGCTTGGGCACGGCGACATGCTGTATTTGCCTTCCGGCACTTCGATGCCGATTCGCGTGCACGGAGCGTTCGTGTCGGACAACGAGGTCCACGCGGTGGTCAAGGCGCTGCGTGCGCATGGCGAGCCTAACTACATCGAGAACGTGCTCGATGGGCCTGGCATGGAGGTTGCCGGCATCGATCCGCCAATGCCGACCGGTGAATTGGACGGCGAGCAAGATCCCCTCTACGATCAAGCTGTTCGCATCGTGACCGAGACGCGCAAGGCTTCGATCTCCGGTATTCAGCGCCGGTTGAAAATTGGGTACAACCGTGCGGCGCGGATGGTCGAAACCATGGAAGAGGCAGGCATCGTTGGCAACCTGCAGACGAATGGATTCCGAGAAGTGCTTGCACCGCCGCCTCCGGTCGTCGACTAAGCACGGCCTTCTGTCCTCCGCACTCGCCGCCAGCTGTGTCATTGCGCAGCCGACGCAGAATGGGCCGGCGACGCTCGAGGCCTTTCTCGACGACGTTCATTCCTTGACGGCGGACTTTCGTCAAGAGATCTGGACCGCCGACCAGCGTTTGCTCCAAACGGAGACCGGAACGTTTTCACTCGAGCGGCCGAATCGCTTCCGCTGGCTCTACAAGGAACCCACCGAGCTCACGGTCGTCGCGGACGGCGCGCAGCTCTGGATCTACGACGTCGAGCTCGAGCAGGTCACCGTTGCGCCGTTCGATGCGAGCGTCGGCGTGAGCCCGGCCATGCTCTTGAGCGGCGATCGCAGCGTTCGCGAAGGGTTCGACGTCGTCGACTCGTACCCCGCCGAGGGATTCCAGTGGGTCAAGCTCACGCCGAAGATCGGTGGCGGAGATTTCAGCTCCGTGCTGATCGCGTTCGACGGCACCACGCCGCGGCGGCTGGAGCTCGTCGACGGCCTGAATCAAGTGACGCGAATCGAGCTCGACAACCTCGCCGTGAATCCGGATCTCGATGAAAACATCTTCGAGTTCGACGTGCCACCCGGCGTCGACGTCATCGGCGACGAAGGCTGACGCATTTTGTTGCCGTTGCGCTTTCCGAAGTGGTGGGCAGGGCTTGGTTGGCTGCTCGTCATGGGCGTAATCGTCGGCAGCCTGCTGCCGGGACCCGCGTTGCCCAACGTGTCGATGAACGACAAGGTCGAGCACGTCGGCGCGTACTGTCTGCTCATGGTGTGGTTCGCGGGACTCTACCCGCGACGCCTGTATTTGATGATCGCTGCCGGGTTGCTCGGGCTCGGCATCGGGCTCGACCTGCTTCAGGGGCTCACCCAAACCCGCTCGCTCGAGTTCCTCGACATCGTCGCGGATTTCGCCGGCATCATGATCGGTCTTACGCTCGCGGTTTCGTTGCTCGGTGGGTGGTGTCAGCGTCTCGAGCAGCGTTTGCTAAGCTAACGGCATGTTGGATCCCAAGACGCTGCGCCAGGACCTCGATGCCGTGGCGGCCAATCTCGCGCGCCGCGGATTCAAGCTCGACCGCGATCGTTATCTCGCGCTCGAGACCGAGCGCAAGGAACTGCAGGTGCGAGTCGAAGGCTTGCGGCAAACGCGCAACGAACGTTCGAAAGCGATTGGACGCGCCAAGGCCGCGGGAGCGGACGTCGAGACGTTGAAGCGCGAGGTCGGAGATCTCGGCGCCGCGTTGGAGCAAGGAGAGGCGAGGCTCACCGCGCTCGGCGCCGAGCTCGACGATTTCCTGGCGGGGCTACCGAATCTGCTGCACGTTTCGGTGCCCGAAGGCGCTGACGCAAACGCCAACGTCGAGGTGCGACGCTGGGGTACGCCGCCGCAACTCTCGTTCGAGCCTCTCGATCACGTCGCGATCGGCGAGAAGCTCGGACTCATCGATTTCGACGCCGCGGTGAAGCTGTCGGGTGCGCGCTTCGTGGTGCTGACCGGCGCCGTCGCGCGGCTGCACCGCGCGATCGCACAGTTGATGCTCGACCTGCACACGCGCGAGCACGGCTACACCGAGGCCTATGTCCCGTATCTCGTGAACGACACAACGTTGTTCGGCACGGGCCAGTTGCCGAAGTTCGGCGCCGATCTGTTCGCGCTCGCGGGCGACAACAAGCTGCGTTTGATCCCGACCGCGGAAGTGTCGCTGACGAACCTCGTGCGTGACACGATCGTCGAAGCGGAGCAGTTGCCGATGCGTCTCACGGCGCACACGCCGTGCTTCCGTTCCGAAGCCGGATCGTATGGGCAGGACACGCGCGGCATGATCCGTCAGCACCAGTTCGACAAGGTCGAGCTCGTGCACATCGCGCGGCCGGATGAGTCCTACCGCGAGCTCGAGATTCTCGTCGCGAACGCCGAGAAAGTTCTGCAGCGGCTCGGGCTCGCGTACCGCGTCATGGCGCTGTGCGGCGGCGATATCGGCTTCGGCGCGGCGAAGACGTTCGATCTCGAGGTCTGGCTGCCGGGCCAAGGCAAGTACCGCGAGATCTCGTCGTGTAGCAATTGCGAGGCGTTCCAAGCGCGCCGGATGCAGGCGCGCTGGCGGAATCCCGAGACCGGCAAGCCGGAGCTCGTGCACACGCTGAACGGCTCGGGCCTCGCGGTGGGCCGCACGCTCGTCGCCGTGCTCGAGAACTACCAGCAAGCCGATGGCTCGGTCGTGATCCCCGAAGCCTTGCGCCCGTACATGGGCGGCGATCGCATCGGCCCCTAATCGCTACGGCCCGTTCGCTTCGGTCGGCTGGAAGTTCTGAGCGGTATACTGCGGGTCACCCTCGCAGGTCGGTCGTCGCGCTCGCGTGCAGCCGATGTTGGGAACACCCATGAGATTCACGATACCGAGAGCCGCCCGATTCCATCACCTCGCCGTCGCAGTGCTGCTGCTCGCGGCCGCTCAGGGCGCGGTTGCGCAGACGGCACTGACGTTCGAGCTCGTCGATCAACGCATCGCGGTGCTCCGAGCGAGCGGCACGCCCAGCGACAACCTGACCCTGACCGCTTATGAGCAGGCCCGCGCCTTGCTCAACGAGGCGGACTCTTACTCGCGCGAGGCCGCGACCTATGTAGAGTCGTTGACTAGCGCACCGCAGCGAGAAGCTGAAATCCAGCGGCGTCTCGACGAGCGCGACGAAGCCTACGATCCTGCAAGGGAAGTCGAAGGACTCAGCGCGGACGAGCTGACGCACGCGGCTCGCCTTGGCCGGTGCCGAGCAGCGCGAGCTGCAGAGCCAGCGCGAGACGATGGATCGGCGCCTCGCGGCGAGGGACACGAACGCCACGGCCATCCTCGCCAGGATTGCCGAAATCGACCAACGTCTCGACGCCTTGCCGGAAGGCACGCTGACGCTCGATCCCGCCGCGGCGCCGTCGCTGGCCGAAGCCAATCAGTGGCGCAACGCGGCCGAGGCCGCCGCCCTCGTCGCCGAGCGCCGGGCCGAGGAAACCCAGCTCGCGAGCCAGCCCGCGCGCTTCAGCGCGATGACGGCGGAGCGAGCGGAGCTCACGCTGCAGCTGCAACAGCGCGCGGCACTGATGCGCGAGATCGAGACTCGACAAAGCAGCGCGGCCCAGGCCGTCGCCGAGTCGACGGAGCTCGCCATCGAGTCGACGGACCCCGCCTACGCGATCGCCGCGGCTCTTGCCGCCAGGAACACCGATCTCGGCCCGCGACCTCGTCGGAGTGAACGAACGGCTTGCCGGCGTGCGCGCGCAGAACGACGAGATCGCGCGCAGCTCCCAGGCGCTCGACGAGCGGTTTGCGACAGCCAGGCGCATCGTGGATTACGGCAGCAGCGACGCGCTCGGTGAAGTCTTGCTGCGCTACCGGGCGGAGCTCGATAACTTCGCGGTGGCCGACCCGGCCGAGCACCTCTCGTCCGAGATGGGCCGGGCGATCATCCGCCGCATCAACTACGAGGAAGCGCTGACCGGGCTCGTGAGCGCGTCCGGCTTCGTCAACCAGCAGCTTCGCGACGCGGGTCTCGAGCCCGAATCCATTGCCGCCGGCACTCGAGCGGCGCTGCTCGATCTCACTCAACGGTATCGGGATCGCGTGCGAGCCATCACGGCCGCCGAATCTGACTACATCGATGCCCTGGGGGCTCTCGAGACGGGTTACACCGCGCTCACCGCGCAGCTCGAGGAATACCAGCGATTTCTCGAGGGCCGGATCCTGTGGATTCCGAACAAACCGGCGCTGTGGACCGTGGACCCGGCGACACTCGTGACCGCCGTGCAGCGGTTCTCGGCAGCGGTCGCCGCGGTCCGTTTCGCGCCGGACGTCGATCTCGCGCTGGCAGTGCTCGTCGTCCTCACGCTGGTCGGCTATCGGCGACGCATACTGGCGCTGCAGCAGGCCAGCAACCGCGCCGTCGGCCGGCCCCGCGAGGATGCGATCCGCCACTCGGTCATCGCCCTCGGCGCCGCGGCGCTTCGAGCGGCAACGATGCCGATTCTGTTGCTGGGTCTCGCCGGCACGATCGACACCGCAGCCTCGGCGGAAGGTGCGGCCCTGCGCGGTCTTCTCTACGATCTCGCTCTGGTCCTGTTTGCGTTCAGCCTCATGCGGATCGTCAGCGAGCCCGAGGGCATCGGCCGAATCCACTTCGGCTGGCGGGCCGCGACGATGGACCGCGTGCACGCACAGTTGACGTTTTTGGTCCGCGCCTGGATCCCCGTCGCGTTCGCCACGGCGCTGACCAATCGTCTCGTGCCGTTCGCGGAGGGGTCGACGCTCTCCCGTCCCCTCATGGTCGTCGCGATGCTCATGCTCACGGTGTACTTCGGCTCGGATCAGGTGCGGGAGATCCGTAAGGCCGGTCGGGCCTGGTTCGGCGGCACCTATCACCGCCTGCGCACGTTGATGGTGGTGCTGTTTCTCGGGTTGACGGTCGCCGTCGTGTACGGCCAGGCCTTCTCGGTTACGGTCATGGCCGGCTGCCTCGTGAACTCGGCCTACGTGGGCATCTTCCTACTGCTGACCCATGCCCTGATCATGCGCTCGCTGAAGATCACGCGCTGGCGGCTGCGGCTGAAGGAGCTAGAGGCCGAGAGGGGACCTCAAGCCACCGCGACGGAGGAGTCCGGCAGCGTCCCGGAGCAGGTCGCCGACCTCGGCCACGTCAGCGCCGCGACCGCGCAGCTCTTGAACGTCGCAACCGTGTTCGTGGCCGCGTTGGCGGCGCTCTACATCTGGGAGCCGCTGTTGCCGGCGCTCGCGGCATTCGACCGAATGGAGCTCTGGACGTCCAGCAGCGTCGTCGACGGGGAAACGGTGATCAACCGGATAACGTTGGCAACTGTCGTCAACGTGCTGATTCTCGCGAGCCTCACGGTGTTCGCCGCCAGGCGATTGCCCGCCGTGATCGAGATCGTGCTGCGCAGCCGGAGTGACGTGTCGGCCGGCACACGCTACGCGACGAGCGCGCTGCTCAACTACGTGATCGTCGGTGCCGGCATCGTCGCGGCTTTGGGCGCGCTGGGCCTCTCCTGGAGCCAGCTCCAGTGGCTCGTCGCCGCCCTCGGCGTCGGCATCGGCTTCGGGCTCCAGGAAATCGTGGCCAACTTCATCTGCGGCATCATGATTCTCTTCGAGCGCCCCATCCGTGTCGGCGACATCGTGACCGTCGGCGACAAGGAAGGCACGGTCACGAAGATTCGCATCCGCGCGACCACGATACGCGACTGGGACGGCAAGGAGCTCCTCGTGCCGAACAAGGAGTTCATCACCGGCAGGTTGCTGAATTGGACGCTGTCCGATTCGCAGACGCGAATCGTCATCAACGTCGGCATTGCCTATGGCAGCGACGTAGAGCAGGCGCTGAAGATTCTCCACGACGTGGTGCGCGCGCACCCGAGAACGCTGAAGGAACCGGCGCCGCTGATCGTCTTCGAGGACTTCGGCGACAACGCGCTCGAGCTGTCGGCACGCTGTTTCCTCGAGTCGATCGACCAGCGGCTGACGGTCATGACGGAGCTGCGCACCGCGATCAATCGCGCGTTTCAGGAAGCCGGTATCACGGTCGCGTTCCCGCAGCGCGACGTGCATCTCGATACGGGTGGGCCGATACGAATCGCCATCGAGCCGGCGCCGGCAGCGGAGAGTCGGGCGCGCACGGAACTCGTCGCAAGAGGCGTTCGCGAAGCCTGACGTTCCCGGCGGCGGGTTGCGGTGCCGACGTGCGTCGCCGAATGTGCCGTCTTTGCCAGTTTCGGTTGCCGGCATAAGATGTGCGGCGTTGGCAGGGGGTAACCGCATGAATAGACGATACGCACTCGGCATGCTGGCGGCGACGGCGGGGGCCATGCTCGGCGCGCCGGCGCTCGGCCAGCAGGCTCAGGCGCCAGCGCAACCGAAGATCGTGCGCAAGGGCCGCATCAAGCAAGGCCTATGGCGCGTGAACTTCGGCGCCAACACGCAGCTCACGTTCGACGACATGTGCCGCGAGGCCGCGCGCCTCGGCGTCTACGGCTTCGACCTGATCGATCCCGCCGACTGGCCGACGCTGCGCAAGCACGGCCTCGAGCCGCTTGCTCGCCGGTGCGGGCCCGGTCACGTTTCCAAACGGCATCATTCACCCCGAGGTGCACGATCAGCTCGAGAAGGATCTCAAGGCGCACATCGACATGACGCGCCGGCCAGGGCGTGAAGACGATCATCACGATCGGCGGCCAGCGCCGCGGCATGCCGTACGAGCAGGGCGCCGACAATGCCGTCGCGTTCTTGAACCGAGTCAAAGGCCATCTCGAGAACCGCGGGGTCACGCTCGCGATCGAGAACATGAACAATCGCCGCCTCGATCCGAACTACGGTCGCGAAGATCAAATCTTCGGCCGTTGGGGTTGGGGCGTCGGCGTCTGCGAGCGCGTGAACTCGCCGAACGTGAAGCTCGTCTGCGACCTGTATCACCTGCAGATCATGGACGGCGACGTCGCGCAGAACGTTCGCGACACGATCAAGTGGATCGCGCACTTCCACACGGCCGGCGTGCCGTCGCGCAACGAGATCGACTTCAGCCAAGAGATGAACTATCGCTACATCGCGGAAGTCATCGCCGGCTTGCCGTTCACGGGCTACGTGAGCCACGAGTGGCGGCCGACTCCGGGTCGTGACCCGCTCCGCAGCATTGCCGAGGCGATCGAGATCATGGACGTCTGACGCCGTAAGGCGGCACGCAAAAATTCCAACGGTTTGATCAGGGGATACTCATGAACAGCTCGAGTCGTCGGCCGCGCCCATGAGTGGCCACCGCGGTGGCAACCGCAGCGTTGCTGTGCTGCGCAATTGCCGCACAAGCCCAGCGCCGTCCCGCGGACGGTTTCATCGGCGGCACCGTCACGAGCACGCGCGGCCCGGAGGCCGGCGTGTGGGTCATCGCCGAGACGACCGAGCTCAAGACGCCGTTCATCAAGATCGTCGTGACCGACGACGCCGGGCGCTACGTGCTGCCGCAGATGCCGACGGCCACCTACAACGTCTGGGTGCGCGGTTACGGCCTCGCCGACTCGGACAAAGTCGAAGGGCGCCCCGGCGACACGGCGTTGAACCTCACGGCGAAGATCGCGAGCTCGCCGGCCGAAGCCGCGAAGGTCTATCCCGGCAACTACTGGCTGTCGCTGCTGCAGCCGCCGGCCAAGAGCGAGTTCCCGGGAACGGGCGAGAGCGGCAACGGCATCCCGCCCGCGATGGCGAGCCAGGCGCACTGGATCTTCAACATCAAGAGCGGCTGCAACTTCTGTCACCAGCTCGGCAATCAGATCACGCGCTCGCTCGGCCACATGGATCACTTGGGTTTCAAGACCCCGGAGGAGGCGTGGATCTATCGCACGCAGCTCGGCGTGCGCGGCAGCTCGATGGCCGGCACGATGGCGGCTTGGGGCCTGCACTCCGGCGCTCGCGTGATGGCTGACTGGACCACGCGGATCGCGAACGGCGAGCTGCCGCCGGTGCCGCCGCGCCCGCGGCCCGGCGCCGAGCGCAACGTCGTCGTGACGCTGTGGGACTGGGGCGTCGACAACTCGTTCATGCATGACGAGATCACGACCGACAAGAACGATCCGACCGTGAACGGCTACGGCCCGGTGTACGCCGTGTCCGCCGGCCACGGCAAGCTCACGGTGCTCGACCCGATCGAGAACGACAGCGTACGAGATCACGATCCCGACGCGCGAGGACGCGCGCCAAGTGCAGTCGCGCTTCCCGCCGCCGGCGATGCCGTCGAACTTCTGGGGAATGCAGCATTTGTGGGGCCTCGAGAATCCGGCCGATCCGCACAACCCGATGATGGATCGCAAAGGCCGCGTGTGGATGACGTCGAAGATCCGCAATGAGGAGCCGGCGTGGTGCCGCGAGGGCTCGAGTCATCGCTTCGCGCAGTACTACCCGCTGAATTTCAGCAATCGTCAGGCGTCGTACTACGACCCCGCGACCGGCGAGTTCCGCTTGATCGACACGTGCTTCGCGACACACCACTTGCAGTTCGATAACGATCCCGATCAGACGGTGTATTTCAACGAGCTGTTCGGCCCGATCGTCGGCTGGGTCAACACGCGCGAGTACGACCGCACCGGCGACGAGCAGGCGTCGCAGGGTTGGTGCCCGCAGGTCGTCGACAGCAACGGCGACGGCAAGATCACGAAGCCCTGGAACGTTCCGGGCCAGCCCGCCGATCCGCGTCGCGACACGGAAGTTCGTCACAACCTGTACTCCGTGATTCCCGAGCCCGGTCGACAACTCGGTCTGGGGCGCGTCGGAGAATACGCCGGGCTACATCGTGCGCGTCGATCTCGGCGACAACCCGCCCGAGACGTGCATGACCGAGGTCTACAAGGTGCCCGAGCCCGGCATCGACCCGCGCGGCATCGACATCGACAGCAACGGCGTCGTGTGGACGGCGCTCGCGGCGAGCAGCCATCTCGCGAGCTTCGATCGCACGAAGTGCCGCGTCTTCAACGGCCCGAGCGTCGTCGGCGGCGAGCAGTGCGCGGCCGGCTGGAAGCTCTATCTATCCGACGGCCCGAAGTTCAAGGGCACGGACATTCCGTCCGACTTCCACTATTACAACTGGGTCGATCAGCACGACATCGCGGGCTTCGGCAAGAACACGCCGATCGCGACGGGCTCGAACTCCGACGCGCTGCTCGTGCTCGATCCGAAGTCCGGCGACTGGACGACGCTGCGCGTGCCGTACCCGCTCGGCTTCTATCATCGCGGGCTCGACGGACGCATCGACGATCCGGCGGCCGGGTGGAAGGGGCGCGGGCTGTGGGCGAACTACGGCACGCACCTGATCTGGCACACCGAAGGCGGGAAGGGCACGGTCGGCAAGGCCGTGCAGTTCCAGATCAGGCCCGATCCTGCTGGCGCACTAACGGCGCGCAGCGGAAGGAATTGCCCCCGCGGCGGTTGGCGCGGCGGGTTCGCATCTCTGGGCTATTCGATCAGCCGAAGCGCGAACGGCACGCGGAGGTTTGCCGCTCGAAGTTGCCACGGCGGCGAGAAGCGGAGCCCAATTGCGAAGCCAACCGCAGATCGACTGAGTACGCGATCAGGATGATCGTGAGATCATGCGGCGCTCGCCGGCCGGTGCATGGCCGTGCAGCGCGCGGCGTTAGCGCATCCGGCCCGATTCCTGATCGTGGCGCACGGGTCGGTACTTCGATGAGTCTCGGCGCTTTCAGCCGCGCTATTACACGGTCGGAGTGTCGTACGTTCTCGCGTCGATCCTGTCCTACTTCATCGCGAACGCGTTCACGTATCTCGGCAACCGCTACTTCACGTTTCGCCTGGGCCACGACCGATTCTTCGGCGCGTACTTGAGCTACATGGTTGTCGGTGTCGTCGTCGCCGCCCTAGTGGCGGCGCTGCTGACGTTGCTCGTCGAGGTCCTCGGCGTGGATCCCGTGGTCGGACAGGCAATCTCGCTGGCGGCCGCAACGCCGGTCGCGTTCGTGCTCTTCAAGCGCTGGACGTTCCGGCTGCGCTGACGCTAGGCGCGCGGCGGCTGCGCGTCGAACATCGTTCGGACGTGCTCGGCGAACTCGTGGAAGCGCTGCTTCGGCGTCTTCTTCACGCGGATGTCGATGCCGCCGAACAGCACGAAGCCTTCGACGACGAGCACGGGCGCGTTCGGGTCCGTCGTCGACGGCGCGCGATTGTCGACGCCGCCGAAAATGCGATCGCCTTCGATATCGTGCGCATGCCTTCGCGCACGCGAGATGTTCACGCCGCCGAACAGGCAGAACACGGTGATGCGCGTGGTCTCGGCGGTGAAACGTCGCGTCGCGTGAAGTCGAGCTCGGTGCCGCCGAACACGTTGATCGATGCGGATCGCGCGCGGCACGTGCCACGCGCCTCTGCGGTGGTTGCCGGCGAACACGTTGATCGATGTGCTCGGCGCTCGTCGACGTCGGCTACCTGCGGCCGTCGGATCGACGCGAATGCCGAGCTCGGCTTTCTTCTGCGCCGCGTACTGGCGGTCGGTCTTGAGATCGAGGTCGCGCGTGAGCTCGAGCAGCCGGTCGTGCGACTTCGTGTCGAGCGCTTCGTCGAGCCGGCGCTCGAACGCTTCGCGCGAGAGCTTGCCGTGGCCGTAGTTCATGATCAGCTGATCGACGGTCTCCTCGCGCAGCGCGTCGATCGGTCGGTCATGCGGTGTGACTGGCATCGGTAGCGCCTCGTCCAACGCGCAACGGGCTGCGCCGGTGGCCGAGAATAGACCGAGCGGGGCGCGCTGCCAACGCTTCTGCCAGTCGCGAAACCCGGTGGCCGGCCGCTGGCAGCCAAACTGCGGGGTTCGTCCGCGCGGGACCTGCCGAGTGAGGCGCGGCACCCGCGGGTTGTCGTATAGTCCTGGCGAGCTATGCGCCGCGTCGGCGACCAGAATTTAGGGGGATATCGATGGCTTCGGAACAGCGACAAGGAGCGGTCGCAGGCTCGACCGCAGGACGTTCATCGGCGCGAGCGTCTGGCGACAGGCGCGGGCCTCGCGTTCGGCGGCCTGCACGCTACGCGCGGCGGCACAGGATCGTCGGCTCACGACCGTCGGCGGCACGGCGAAGACGCAGTACGGCAGCGTGCGCGGCCTCCTCAAGGACGGCGTGCAGCAGTTCTGGTGCGTGCCTTACGGCGCGCCGACGGGCGGCGCGAACCGTTTCATGCCGCCGCAGAAGCCGGCCGCATGGTCGGGCGTCAAGGATCACTTCGAGATCACGTGGGCCGCACCGATGGATCCCAACGGCGAGGAGCCGTCGCCGGTCGTCACGGCGCTGAACCGCAAGACGCCGCAGAGCGAAGACTGCCTCACCGTCAACGTCTTCACGCCGGGCCTCGACAACCGCGCACGGCCCGTCATGGTTTGGATGCACGGCGGCGGCTTCTCGGCCGGCTCCGGTAACTACTTGCTGTACGACGGCACGAACCTCGCGAAGAAGGAGGACGTCGTCGTCGTCTCCGTGAATCATCGGCTCAACATCTTCGGCTACCTGCACCTCGCCGGCATCGGCGGCGAGAAATGGGCCGGCGCGACGAACGTCGGTGTGCAGGACCTCGTCGCCGCGCTGCAGTGGGTCAAGGACAACATCGAGAAGTTTCGGCGGCGATCCGGATCGCGTCACGATCTTCGGTCAGTCCGGCGGCGGCGGTAAGACGACGACCGTCATGGCGATGCCGTCGGCGCGCGGCTTGTTCCATCGCTCGATCGCGCAGAGCGGCTCCGCGATTCGCGGCCAGACCGCCGACGACGCGAGCGAGGGCGCCGAGCGCTTCCTCGCGAAGCTCGGCATCGCAGAAGAACCAGCTCGAGCGCATTCAGCAGATCGATTGGCGCGAGATCCAGAAAGCGTTCTACGGCGAGCCGCGAATCGCGCGCCTCGGCAACGGCCCCGTGATCGACGGCACGATCATTCCGCGTCATCAGTGGGATCCGACGGCGCCGTCGTACTCGGCCAACGTGCCGTTCATGACGGGCTCGGTCGAGAACGAGAACGGCTGGGTCGGTCCGCCGCCGTACGAGCTGCCCGACGACGAGATGCTGCAGCTGTTCACGACGCGGCTCGCGAACAACGATGCCGCCGAAGGCCAGAAGCTGCTCGCGCTCTACAAGCGGCGCCACCCCGAGACGCGCAATCGCATGCTTGTGGCTCATGGCCGAAGCCGACGACTCGCGGCGCTGGAGCGCGCAGCAGCTGTGCAGCTTGAAGCACGAGCAGGGCACGGCGCCGAGCTATCTGTATTTCTTCGATTGGCAGTCGCCGGTGCACAACAACCGCATGGGCGCGTATCACACGCTCGACATCCCGTTCGTGTTCTACAACATGGACAGCGGCGCTTCGATGACGGGCTCTGCGCAGACGAACGCTACGCAGCTCGGCCACGTCATGAGCGCGGCGTGGGCCGCGTTCGCGCGCACGGGCAATCCGAACCACGCCGACATGCCGACGTGGCCCGACGTTCGAGCCGAACACCTTGCCGACGATGATGTTCGGCGCGACGGTGCGCGTCGCGAACGATCCGAACAAGGAAGAGCGGTTGGCGCTCGCGGAGCTGCGCGCAAAGCGGCCGTCGTAGCATGCGTGCCGAGCGCGCACTTGCACGGTCTCGCCGCGGCGGCCGCGATGCTGTTGCGATCGCCGCGGCGGCGAGCGTCGCGCACGCGCAGAGCCGCGAGACCGGTGCCACGGTCGAGGATCAGTTCGTGCTGCCGGTGCCGACCGTCGAGCCGCCGCCGCGCGACTTCAAGACCGCCGAGGAGCACTACAACTTCCTGCTCGAGCGCGCGAACGGCGGCACGAAGCACACGATGCAGACGATTCCCGTCTGGGACGGGCTTTGGGGCAGCGGCAACAACACGATGCCGGCGATCTTCCTCGAGAACGGCACGCTCGCGAATGCGTGGCGGCCCGGCGCAACGAAGATCAAGGAAGGCGTGCTGACGCCGCCGTACGAGCAGCACTTTCGCGAGCGGCGCGCCGAGATCGACCAATACGGCGAGCAGCGCTACGACCGGCTCACGAACTGCGAGTATCCCGGCGTGCCGCGCTGGCTCTGGGAGCCGTACATCAAAGAGTTCGTGAACATGCCGCAGCAGTCGTGGCTGATGAACGACATGATGAACGAGACGCGCCGCATCTATATCGGCAAGGAGCACGTCAACATCGAGCAGAAGCATTCGGCGCTCGGCGACAGCATCGGCTTCTGGGACGGCGACAAGCTCACGATCTGGACGAAGTGGGTGAACCCGGCCGACTACGTGCGCGGCATGCCGCTCACGAGCAATCAGTTCGAGATGGTCGAGACGTGGCAAGAACGCCGCAACGGCGACAAGCGCGAGCTCGTCACGCAGGTCACGTTCTACGATCCGCTCGTGCTCGTGAAACCGCAGTCGGCCGTCTACGTGCACGAGTCGCGCCCCGATCTCGAGGAAGCCGGCGTGCGCATCCGCATGTGGGAGTGCACGTCGAGCAGCAACTCGTACAAGGACGCCGAGGGCAACACGCAGTTCTATCTGCCCGGCGATCCGCAGTACAAGGATCCGCGCGGCTCCACGGATTTCCCCGATCTGCCGGGCCAATCGCTGAATCCGATCTTCGATGAGGTCGAAGCACAATAGATGAAGACGACGACTCTTGCCGCGGCCGCGGCATTGATCACGGCGACCGGCATGACCGTCGGCGCCGTGTACGCACATCACTCGTTCGCGATGTTCGACTCGGCGCAGCACAGGCTCATCGAAGGCGAAGTCACGGAGTGGAACTACAACAACCCGCACAGCTGGTTGATCGTGCAGGCGCCGGGCGCCGACGGCGCGATGACGACGTGGAGCTTCGAAGGCGCCGCGATCGTGCACGCCGCGCGCCAAGGCGTGAACGGCAAGACCTACGTCAAAGGCGAGAACGTGCGCATCGTGATGCACCCGTTGCGCGACGGCCGCAATGCCGGCGCGCTGTGCTTCGTCATCAAGGAAGACGGCACGTTCACTCGGCCGAACGACGGCATCTGCAACTCGGATGCGATGTACGCGCGTTGGCAGGAAAAAGGTTGGCTCGAAAACGGCCATCACCTCGACACGCACCCGACGACGGACTAATGAGGTCTAGCGTGGCGCGGGCGATACAGCACGTGCACTGCAGCGTATACCTGCCATTGTTGGCGGTGCTTTGTATGGCCGGCACCGCCGAGGCCCAGGCGCCCGCGCACGCGGGCCAATACGAGCAGGCCGACATCGAGCAAGGCGCACAGCTGTATTCCGGCCACTGCGTCGTGTGCCACGGAGAGCGCGGCGATGCGATGCCGGGTGCGAACTTGGGCAGCGGCAAGTTCCGGCACGCCGAAACCGATCGCGACCTCACGAACGTGATTCGCAACGGCGTGGCCGGCACCGCGATGGCGCCGAGCGCGTACACGGAGTCCGAGCTTGCAGCGCTCGTCGCATATCTGCGCAACATGAGCAGCGTGACCTTGAGCGACGATAACGCTCGGCGATCCCGCGCGCGGGCGTGCGCTGTTCGTCGGCAAGGGCAACTGCGACAGTTGCCATCGCGTCGGCGTCGGAGGGTCCACGCACGGCGCCGGACTTGAGCAGCATCGGCGCGACGCGCACGGCGGCGACGCTGCAGCGCGCGTTGCTCGATCCGAGATGCGGCGCTGCTGCCGATCAATCGCCCCGTGCGCGCCATGCTGCGCGACGGCACCGTCGTGACGGGCCGGCGCTTGAACGAGGATACGTTCAGCGTGCAGATCCTCGACTCGAGCGAACGCCTGGTGTCGCTCGATCGCGTCGACATCCGCGAGTACGCGGTCAGCAGCGAAGCGCTGATGCCGTCGTATGCCACGTCTTGAGCGACGCCGAGCGCGCGGATCTCGTCGCCTATCTGTTGTCGCTGAAAGGGCCGAACTGATGCGCGTCGCCGTTGCTCATCTGCGCTCGCGGCGCTACTCGACCACGAGCGCGCGACGCGCAAGTGACATTCGAGCGGCTGCTCGGCGCAGCGGCCGAGCCGCACAACTGGCTCACGTACTCGGGCACGTACGCGAGCCAACGTCACACGACGCTGACGCAGATTCGTCCCGAGCAACGTCGCGCGACCTCGAGCTGAAGTGGGTGTTCCAGGCACAGTCGCTCGAGAGCTTCGAGACGACGCCGCTCGTCGTCGACGGCGTCATGTACCTCACCGAGGCGCCGAACACGGCCGTCGCGCTCGACGCGCAGCACGGGCCGGCCGTTCTGGCGCTATCAATACAACCCGTCGGCCGACGCACGCCCGTGCTGCGGCCGCGTGAACCGCGGCCTCGCGATGCTCGGCGAACACGCTGTTCATGGCGACGATCGACTCGAAGCTGATCGCGCTCGACGCGATCACGGGTCAGCCGCTCTGGCAGAAGACCATCGCGGACGCCGACGGCCGGCTACGCGATGACGCTGGCGCCGCTCGTCGTCAAGGACAAGGTCATCGTCGGCGTCGCTGGCGGCGAGTACGGCATCCGCGGCTTCATCGCGGCGTACGACGCGGCGACCGGCGAGGAGGCGTGGCGGTTCTACACGATTCCCGCGCCCGGCGAGCCCGGCTTCGAGACCTGGGCCGACGGCGGCGACGCGTGGAAGCACGGCGGCGCATCGGTGTGGCTCACCGGCTCGTACGATCCCGCGCTCGATCTCACGTACTGGGGCATCGGCAATCCCGGGCCCGACTGGAACCCTGCGCAGCGCCCCGGCGACAACCTGTACTCCGACAGCGTCGTCGCGCTCGATCCCGACACGGGCGAGCTCAAGTGGCATTTCCAGTTCACGCCGAACGACGACTACGACTACGACGCGGTGCAGATCCCCGTGCTCGTCGACCTGCCGACTTCCAGCGCGTCGAGCGGCAAGCTCATGCTCTGGGGCAATCGCAACGGCTTTTTCTACGTGCTCGATCGCGTGACCGGTGAGTTCATCCGCGGCAAGCCGTTCGTGAACGTGAATTGGGCGAGCGGGCTCGACGAGAGCGGCCGGCCGATCGAGACGCCGCAGCCGCTGGGCTCCGTGACGTTCCCCGGCGTGCAGGGCGGTACGAACTGGTACTCGCCGTCGTACAGCCCGCGCACGGGGCTGTTCTATCTCTCGGCGTGGGAGAACTACGGTTCCGTGTTTCGCCCCGCCGAAGCCGAGTACGTGCCGGGACGCACGTTCGTCGGCGGTATTCCCGCGAGCCCGCTCGCCGGCGCGAACAACGTTCCCGGTATTCGTCGCGGCCCGATCAACAACTGGACCGAAGCGCTCGGCAACGGCGCCGTCGTCGCGCTCGATCCGCGCACGGGCGAGCAACGCTGGCGGTTCCCGACGACCGACGTCTCGAGCAGCGGCGTTCTGACGACGGCGACGGATCTGCTGTTCACGGCGAGCCGCGACGGCTACGTCTATGCGCTCGATGCGCGGACCGGCGAGCTCTTGTGGCGCGCGAGCCCGGGCGGGCAGGGCGCGAACGGGCCGATGTCCTACGCGGTCGAGGGCGACGCAATACGTGGCCGTCGAGCTCCGGCAACGGGCCTGTTCGTGTTCGCATTGCGCGACTAGCGTCACGTTTCCGCGGTCGCTCGGGCTGACACGGTTCAGGAACTCGCTCGTTTCGGGTCGAATCAAGGTATGGACGCCACCGGCGAGGACCACGCATGCACGCCTTTCTGAGCCAGGATCGATCGGTTCTTTCCGGTGCGTTATCTCGCATGGACACTGGCGATCGTGGCTCGCGCTCTGGTTGAGCTTCCGCTGGTGGCAAACCGGCACGGGCGTGATCTCGGCGCTCACGGCGATCGTGCTCGCGCTGATCGGCATTGCGCGACTCAGCTCCAGCGCACGAAGTCGGTGCTGCGCAACTATCCGCTGATCGGCCACATACGCTTCCTGCTCGAGTACATCCGCCCGGAAATTCGGCAGTACTTCCTCGAGAGCGACAACGAGGAAACGCCGTTCTCGCGCCAACAGCGCTCGATCGTCTACCAGCGCGCGAAAGGCGACTCCGACAAACGGCCGTTCGGCACGCAGCTCGACCAGCAGCGTCGCGGGCTACGAGTGGATCAATCACTCGCTCGTGCCCGACGGAGATCGCCTCGGAGGATTTTCGCGTGACGATCGGGTCCTCGCCGAGCTGCACGCAGCCGTACAGCGCGAGCATCTTCAACATCTCGGCGATGAGCTTCGGAGCGCTGTCCGGCAACGCGATTCTGGCGTTGAACGGTGGTGCGAAGAAGGGCGGCTTCGCGCATGACACCGGCGAGGGATCGATCAGCCCCTACCACCGTGAGCACGGCGGCGACCTGATCTGGGAAGTCGCGTCGGGCTACTTCGGTTGCCGCGACGAGCACGGTCGGCTTCAGCGAGCAGCGCTTCGTCACGAACGCGACCGATCCGCAGCGTGAAGATGATCGAGGTCAAGCTGAGCCAAGGCGCGAAGCCGGGCCACGGCGGCGTGCTGCCGGGCTAGAAGGTGACGCCCGAGATCGCTGCGACGCGCGGCATACGTCCCGGCGAGGACTGCGTGAGCCCGGCGCGCCACAGCGAGTTCGGCACGCCGATCGAGCTCCTGCAGTTCGTCGAGCGGTTGCGCAAGCTCTCGGGCGGCAAGCCGACGGGCTTCAAGTTCTGCATCGGCCATCCGTGGGAGTGGTTCGCGATCTGCAAGGCGATGCTCGAGACCGGACTTACTGCCGGACTTCATCGTCGTCGACGGCTCCGAAGGCGGCACCGGTGCGGCGCCGCTCGAGTTCGTCGATCACGTCGGCACGCCGCTCCAGGAGGGACTGCTGCTCGTGCACAACACGCTCGTGGGGTTGAATCTTCGCATCGCGAATCAAGATCGGCTGCAGCGGCAAGATCATCAGCGCGTTCGACGTCGCGCGCGCGATGGCGCTCGGAGCCGACTGGTGCAATTCGGCGCGCGGCTTCATGTTCGCGCTCGGCTGCCTGCAAGCGCAGACGTGCCATACGGGTCATTGCCCGACCGGCGTCGCGACGCAGAGTCCGCTGCGGCAAAAGGCGCTCGCGGTGCCCGACAAGACGGAGCGCGTGTATCGATTTCATCATCACACGCTCGGTGCGCTGCGCGAGCTCACGCAGGCGGCGGGGCTCACGCATCCGAACGAGTTTCGCGTCTCGCACTTCGTGCGGCGCGTGCGCAGAACGACGTGCGGCTGCTCGCGAATCTGCTTCCGCAGGTGCGCCCCGGGCAGTTGCTCGAGGTCGCCGCGGGCCGCGGCCCTTGGCCGCACAACGTGTTCACGATGTATTGGCCGCGCGCCAGCGCGCACACGTTTGCGGCCATCGACGTCGAGGGCGCGGCGGGCGAGATCGACGTCCAAGGCATGCTGCGCGAGTCGGCCGCCTAACGCCGCCCAGGCTCGCAAGACGCCGGCGAAACGCCGGTGGTGCCCACATGCCGCGCAACGGCTAGAATCCGTTTCGCATGGCACGACCAATCCCGCGTCCGAAAGGCCAGAAACGGCTCGACCGTAAGGCCGCCGTGCGCCGTTCGCAGATCGCAGGATCCCGCGAAGAGTGGCACATCTCGGCGTTCGACAATGCGCTCGAGCAGTTCGACGCGGCCGCGCGTCGCCTGCATCTCAGCGAGAATCAGATCGCGATGATCAAGCTGCCGCGGCGTATGACGGAGGTCCTGCTGCCCGTGCGCATGGACGACGGCACGATCCGCAATTTCCGCGCGTTCAGGGTCCAGCACAACGTCGCGCGTGGGCCCGCCAAGGGCGGCATTCGTTTCCATCAGGACGTGACCATCGACGAGGTGAAAGCGCTCGCGTTCTGGATGACGTTCAAGTGCGCGGTCGTCGGTATCCCAATGGGCGGCGCGAAAGGCGGGGTCGTCGTCGACCCGCGTACGCTGTCGGTCCGCGAGCGCGAGCAGCTATCGCGGCGCTACATGGCCGAGCTGATCGACTTGTTCGGGCCAGACACCGACGTGCCGGGACCGGACGTCAACACGGGCCCGCAAGTCATGGGGTGGATGCTCGATACCTATGTCATGCACAAGCGCGATTACACGCCGGCCGTCATCACGGGCAAGCCGAGGGAGCTCGGCGGCTCGGCGGGGCGGCACAGCGCTACATCGCGCGGCCTCAACTGCTGCGTGAACCAAGCGGCGGCCCGGCTCGGCTTGAAGCTGCGCGGAGCAACGGCCGCAATTCAGGGGTTCGGCAACGTCGGCACCAATGCGGCGAAGTTCCTGGCCCAGGATGGCGTGAAAATCGTTGCGATCAGCGATGC
This sequence comes from uncultured Gammaproteobacteria bacterium, assembly GCA_963741255.1. Taxonomy (GTDB): domain Bacteria; phylum Pseudomonadota; class Gammaproteobacteria; order Steroidobacterales; family Rariloculaceae; genus FEN-1219. Next base: position 71,362 of record CAVUHM010000014.1, read on the forward strand.
CGACGGCGCATATCGAGACAACGCCGGCATCGACGTGGATGCTGCGATCGCGCACGTCGCCAAGGCCGGCACGTTGCGCGGCTTCAAGGGCGCCACCAGGATGCGCCGTGCGAGTCAGCTTCTCGAGCTCGACGTCGACATTCTCGTGCCGGCCGCATTGGAGAATCAGATCACGGCCGACAACGCGCGACGCGTGCGTGCGCGCATCATCGCGGAGGGCGCGAACGGCCCGACCACTCCGGGCGCCGACAAGATCCTCGAGCGCCAAGGCACGTTCGTGATCCCCGACATTCTCTGCAACGCCGGGGGTGTCACGGTCTCGTATCTCGAGTGGGTGCAGAACCGCATGGGGTACTACTGGCCCGAAGCGCGCGTGAACGAAGACTTGCAGCGGATCATGGTGACCGCGTTCGACGAGGTGTACGCGACGATGCGGCGGCGGCACGTCAGTATGCGGATCGCCGCGTTCATGGTCGCGATTCAGACGAGTCACCGAGGCGTCGGAATTGCGCGGGCTATATGCGTGATACGAAACCGGTTCCGGACGACGTCGAGCGGGAGGACGAGCCGAGCCGCACGGCTCGCAAGAACGCCAGTCACGAGCTGCAGCGGCTCGGCGAGCAGCTAATGGAATTGCGCGCGGAGCGCGTGGCCGCGCTCGAGCTGCCCGAGCGGTTGGAAGACGCCATCGCCGAGGCGAAGCGAATCACGAGCTTCGGTGCGCGGCGGCGGCAGGCCCAATTCATCGGCAAGCTCATGCGCCGGCTCGAGCCGGAGTCGCTGGCCGCGATCCGCAAGGCTGTACTGCCTCAATAATGTGGCGGCGCTTCGTCGCCTGCGTCGGTTTCGGGCTCGCGCGTTGATAGCGCGTCGAAGCGCGCACGTAAGGTGCGAAGCTCCTCTGTCAGCTGCGCGATCTGCCGTTGTTGCCGATACAGCTCGTCGCTGAGCTCGACGACGGCCTGATCTTGCTGCGCGAGCCGCGCCTCGAGCTCGTCGACGCGCGCGTCGGTTGCGTGCACTCTACGATCGTCGGAAGGTGTCATCGTCGCTACTATGCCACGAGCTCTCCGCGGGTGGCTCTGCCGCGCCAAGTCCGGTATCGTGGCCCGCCCCGGTTCGATGGAGACATGAGATGGCAGAGTTGCAATGGACGTTGGCTCCCGCGATGAAAATAGACGTGACCAAGGACTACGCGGTGTCGATCGAGACCAACCGCGGCACGATCGAGCTCACGCTGTATCCGCAGCACGCGCCGCAAACCGTCAACAACTTCGTGTTCCTCGCACAGCAGGGGTACTACGACGGCGTGAAGTTCCATCGCGTGATCGAGGACTTCATGATTCAGACCGGCGATCCGACCGGCACGGGTCGCGGTGGCCCAGGCTACAAGTTTGCCGACGAGTGCAAGGGCAATCCGCTGAAGCACGAGCGCTGCGTGATCTCGATGGCGAACGCGGGGCCGAACACGAACGGCAGCCAGTTCTTCATCACGCACGCTGCCCACGCCGCACTTGAACGGCAAGCACACGGTCTTCGGTAAGGTCACGAAGGGGCAAGACATCGTCGATGCCGATCCGGCAGGGCGACGTGATGGTCAAGGTCGTAGTCGCGGACTGAGCCCGAGCTACATCGGCGGTTTGACGCCGTTCGTCTCCGCGATGACCGCGACCGCGATGGCGCCGCCGTCGCGGGCAACGACGAGCGCCATCACGGTAGCGCCCGGCACGAGCAGCGCACGGTCGCCGAGCGTGAGCCCGACGATCGCGGTCTTGCGCGTGACGTCGACTTCGACGCTGCCGCCGGCGTAGCGCACGTTCAACGTACCGTTCCGTCCCTTGGCCGCGATACCCGTCGCCGCGCCGTTCGTCATCGTGCTTTCCGGCAGATCCCAGGCGTAGTGACCCTCGCCGGCGCCCCGCATTGCCTCAGGGAAGATGTGCACCTCGGTTGCTTGCCAGCGGCCGCTCCGGTTCTTGATCGCCGTCGTGCCGATGAACGTGTTGTCGGTGACGTCCGCCAACGACTTCTTCTCGAGGCCGTTGATCCCTGTCATGTCGGTCAACGTGAGCCGTACGACGCCGTCGTTCTGCGTCGCTAGGACGAGGGTTTGTCCGTCGAGTGACTGAATTACGCCGCGTACGCGCGCCGGCGGTGGCTGGGCCGCGGCGGTCGAGACAGCCGCGAGGAAGCAAAGTGACACGAGTGCATTTCGCAGGTTCACGAGCATCTCCCTCAATGATCCATGGCCATTCGGCTCTCGATGCGCCGGTCGGGAATAAGCCAGATCAATGCCACGAGTGCATAAAGGCCGAGCGACAACGCTGGCAGGACGAACGATACTCCAATCGCAACGAGGTACACGACCGGCGACAGCTTGCCCTTCCAGTCGCCGCCGATCGCGGCCCGCAGGGGCGAGTCGCGGCCCTGTACGCGAATGATCAATAGCTGCAACACGAAGTACGCAATGGCCGCCATGAAGAGCACTGCGCCGTAAAGAGCGGCCGGTAGGCTGGCAAAGTGGTTCTCTCCCATGAATCCCGTCGCGAACGGGATCAGCGACAGCCAGAAAAGCAGGTGCAGATTCGCCCACAGCACACCGCCCGACACATGAGTGCAGGTGTGCAGCATGTGGTGATGGTTGTTCCAATAGATTCCCAAATAGATGAAGCTCAGAACGTAGCTCAAGAAGATGGGCCACAGTGGGATGAGGGCGTCCAGCGTGTCGCCGTGCGGCACGCGCAGCTCGAGGACCATGATCGTGATGAGGATGGCGATTACGCCGTCGCTGAACGCCTCGAGCCGTGTCTTGCCCATTGAAATCGCCCTCCAATCTACGCGCGCGAGTTACGCGCGCAACTTGACGAGGCGGTAGTCCTTCTTGCCGCCGCGCACGACGAGCATCGTCGCGGTCGCGAGGTCCGCCGTCGTGACTCTTGTGCTCGACGTCGGTGATGCGGACGTTGTTGACGTAGGCGCCGCCCTGCTGGAGCAGGCGGCGCGCGGCGCCCTTGGAGTCGGCGACGGTGCGCTCAGCAGGTCGACGATCGCGATGCCGGCGTCGAGCTCGCGCGCGGCGATCTCGACGATCGGCATCGACGCTCGGCGAGCAGGCTCGAGCGTGCGTTCCTGCGACACCGTCGAGGCTGCCGCCGAACATGATGCGGCTCGCCTCCTCGATGCGCGCGATCTCGTCGTCGCCGTGGACCCAGGTGGTCATGTCGCGCGCGAGCTCGCGCTGGGCCTGCGCGCTTGCCGCGATCCGCGTCGTGCGCGGCGCAGGAGCTCGTCGATCTCGGCGAGCGGCCGGAACGAGAACAGCCGCAGCAGCCGCGGCGCGTCGTCGTCGGCGCACGTTGAAGCCAGTACTGGTAGAACGCGTACGGCGACGTGCGCTCCGGGTCGAGCCAGATCGCGCTCGCCGGTCGACGTCTTGCCCATCTTCTGGCCCGCTCGAGTCGAGCAGCAGCGGCGCGGTGAGACCGAACAGCTGCGGGCCGCCCATCTTGCGCGACAGCTCGCAGCCGGCGGTGATGTTGCCGTACTGATCCGAGCCGCCGACCTGGAGCCGGCAGCCGTGCGCACGTCGACAGGTGCACGAAGTCGAACGCCTGCAGCAGCATGTACGAGAACTCGGTGTAGCTGATGCCGCTGTCGCCCTCGAGCCGCGCTCTTCACCGAGTCCTTCGCCATCATGTAGTTGATCGTGAGGTACTTGCCGACGTCGCGCAGGAACTCGAGGTAGCCGACGCCGCGCGTCCAGTCGGCGTTGTTCGACATCACCGCGCCGGTCGTTCCGGTCGTCGAAGTCGAGGAAGCGCGACAGCTGGGCGCGGATGCCGGCGAGGTTCGCGGCGAGCGTCGTCGTCGTCGAGCAGGTTGCGCTCGTCGCTCTTGCCCGACGGATCGCCGATCATGCCGGTCGCGCCGCCGACCACGACGATCGGCCGGTGGCCCGCGAGCTGCAACGCGCTTGAGCAGGATCGTCGGGCACCAGGTTGCCGACGTGCAGGCTCGGCGACGTCGGATCGTAGCCGGCGTAGACCGAGACCGGTCCTTGGCGAGCAGCTCGGCGAGCCCGGCGCGATCGGTGACGTCCGCAACGAGGCCGCGCGCGGCCAGCTCATCGAGAATATGCATGGCGCAAAGGCTACCTCAAACCGTAGGCACACGCTCGACTTCGCGCGGGCGCGCAAACCATGGATGCGCGAGCACGACGCACAGGATGATCGCGACGCCGAAGTAGAACTGCGCGGTCAGCTCGCGCTGCTCGCCGAGCAGCACGATTGCGAGCACGATCGCGTACACGGGCTCGAGACTCACGGCGAGCTGCGCAGAGAATGCGCTCATGTGCCGCAAGGCCACGAACGACAATGTGAATGGCAGCAGCGTGCAGGCGAGTGCCAACGCGACCAGCAGCCAGACATCGCGCGCGGACGGCACTGCGAACACCGGTCCCGCGAGCTCCGGCATGATCCACGGCATCACCGGTGCCAACAGCGTCAGCGCAACCAAACCGGCGCCGAGCTCGAGCCCCGTCACCGTCAACGGGTCGCCGTCGTGAACGAAGCGTTTGTTCAACGAGCCGAACACCGCGACGAGCAAGGCCGCGAGCGCCCCGACGGCGACGCCGACGCGCATGTCCTCCGGAATGCCGCCGACGACGAGCGCAACACCCGGCAACACTCCGATACCGAGCAGCAAGTCTCGCGGCGAGAAGCGCGAGCGCGTTAGCCAAGGCTCGACGATCGCGGTGAACGGAGTCGCGAGCGCAATGCAGGTCGCGGCCACGGACGCGTTCGCGAGCTTGATCGCGCCATAGAACGCGAGCCAATGCAGCGCGACGAGCACGCCGATGCCGGCGTACGTCAACACGATCCCGACGTCGAGCGCGCGCAGCGAGCGCCAGACTCTCGGCACCAGAGCGAGGGCCGCGAGCACGATCACGATGCGCCACCAGACGAGTGGCAGCGCTGGGAGTGAGATCAGCTTGCCGAGGATCGCGGTGAAGCCCCATAGCAGCACGCAGAAATGGATCGTCAGCAGCGCTTTCGTCGCGGGGCGCATCGGATCAACTCATCTTATGCGGGCATGCGATGCCACGATCGGCAAGGGCTCGAGATCCGGTTCCACCCACTGACGCCGCGCCTCGACCGAGAACAGGCGCTCGCGCGAATAGAACGTGAGCGGCCAATGGCTATCCGCGAGCGGCGAGGCCAGCAGCGACGCAAGGCAGTTCTCGAACACCGCGTCGTGGTTCGCGGCACGATGTGCGCGGATTCCGATCAGGTACAGCCGTGTGATCGTCTCGTGATAACCGCTCAAATCCGTGTTCGGTGTGCCGACGGCCTCGTTGTGGCGGCGGATTCGCGCACGCACGATGTCGAGCGCTTCGTCGAATGGATGAAGACTCAAATACCAAAACCCCGCGACGAGGTGCCCATGATGCGTCCAACGCGCGCGCGGCAGCAGCCCAGCCTCGAACAGCGAGATGAACTCTGCGACTTCGTGACGGGTGGCGAACAGATCGGTCATCGACGTAGGCGAGGCTGAAGCCGGCGGCGCATCGCGGGTGCGGCGGGCGCAGATTGTACGCGAGACACTGCGCGAAAAAACAGGCCGCTGCCCCGCGCAAATCCATGCCTGCCAGCCGTTTGTGAAATGGTCCGCTTGACAACAGTACTACACCAGTAGCACAGTATTACTGTGCTACATGGATAGCACAGTTGAGCCGATGATAGTCAAACCGAATCCATCTTTAGGCGTGCCGATCTACCTGCAGCTCATGGAGCAGGTCAAGCACGCGATCGAGACCGGAGCGCTGCGGGCGGGCGAGCAGCTGCCGGGCATCCGGCCGCTCGCGGAGGAGCTCGTGATCAACGTGAACACGGTTGCGAAAGCGTATCGCGAGCTCGAGCGGGAAGGAGTCGTCGAGATCAGGCACGGTGCCGGAGCCTTCGTAGCCGGCACGGCGCTGAAGGCGCGCGCAGCGGACAAGTTTCGCGCGGCTCAGACGCTCGTGACGGTCACGGTCGAGAAGCTCCGCGCGCGTGGGTTGAGCGACGAGGAGATCCGGCGGCTGTTCGAGGCCGAGCTCGCCGGGCGGAAGTGGGGAGGAGGACAGAGTGTCTGACGACAACGTGATCGAGATAGCGGACCTGCGTAAGAGCTATGACGGCGTCGAAGCGGTCGCGGGACTGAACCTCACGGTGCCGCGCGGCGCGATCTGCGGGCTGCTTGGCCGCAACGGCGCCGGCAAGACCACGACGATCAAGATGCTGCTCGGAATGGTGCGCCCCACGGGCGGGAGCGCGCGCGTGTTCAGCCTTGCGGCAGACGATCCGGCGTCGAGCGTCCAGATTCGCCGCCGCACGTCGTTCATCAGCGACGACAAGGACCTGTTCGAGGGGTTCACGGTCGCAGAGATGATCCGCTTCACGGCGGCGTTCTATCCGCGTTGGCGTGAGGATCTCGCAGAGGAGTATCTCGAGAAGTTCGCGCTGCCGGAAGGCAGGGCCATCAAACGCCTTTCACGTGGGATGCGCACCAAGCTCGCGCTGCTGTTGGCGCTGTCGAGCGGGACCGAGCTCTTGATTCTCGACGAGCCCACGTCCGGCTTGGATCCCGCCGTCACGGACGAGGTGTTGAAGACGCTCGTGTCGCATGCGGCGCGCGAGCAGACGACCGTGTTCCTATCCTCGCATCAGCTTGCCGACATCGAGCAAGTCGCCGACCGCATCGCGATCATCGATCGCGGACGCGCGGTCCTGACCGGCGAGCTCGACGACCTGCGGGCGAGCTATCGGCGACTCCAGATCGTGTTCGATGGCGATGCCCCGGATGTCGCGCTGCGCTCGGCGGGCGTGATCCGTGTGCAGCGTCAGGGCCGCGTGCTGACCGTGCTCTCGAGTGCCGGTGCCGACGGAATCCGCGCCGAGGTTGCGGCGCTCGGTCCCGTGGCCGTGGACGAGCTGCCGGTCACGTTGAAAGACATTTTTCTCGAGACCGTTTCGGAGGCCTGACATGGTGTGGCTGAAAACCTGGCTCGATACTCGCTGGCGATTCCTGCTCGGGTTCGGGCTGTTGTTGCTGACCGCGTGCGGAATCATCGTCTCGTACGTGCAAGTCGAGCAATTGATTCCGATGGTCCGCGCAACGAACGTGCCCGAAGGCCCGCTCACGCAGAGAATCGAGGAGGCTATGGAGCTTCAAAGCACGTTCAACGGTTTCGTGTGGTCGCAGTGGTTCAGGGGCAACCTCACGACGCTCGCGACAGTTCTCGCCGCGATCTTGGGCAGCGGTAGTGTGTTGGGGTCGGGTCGCGGCGTCACGTTTTCGCTTGCACTGCCTGTCCCGCGCACGCGTTGGCTTACGGCGCGTGCGGCGCTCGGTCTCGCGCAGTTGCTGGTTCTGGTTCTGGTGCCGTCGCTCGCGATCGTGCTGCTGGCGCCGGTGATCGGCCATAGCTACTCGCTCGTCGCCGCCGTCGTGCACAGCCTCAGCCTGTTCGTCGTGGGTGCGGTGTTCTTCGCATGTGCGATGTTCATGTCGACCGTGCTCAGCGGCGTCCTGCGACCGGTGCTGATCACATGTGTGATAGCGATCGTGCTCGGCATGCTCGAGGCGTTCGTGCCGCATCAAGGTCTGTTCGCGACGATGTCGGCCGAGACGTACTTCGATAACGGAACGCTGCCGTGGATCGGATGGCTCGTCAGCATCGTGCTCACGGGTGGCTTGCTGTATTCGGCGGTTGCGAACGTCGAGCGCCGAGATTTTTGAGCAACCACTAACGTTCACGCCGAGCGTGAGGTAGGGCCTGTTGGGCCCCGCGTGGCCGGCGCCCCTCCGCCGGCCACGCGTTTTCGCCGAGCTCTAGTCCGCTAGCGCGAACACCCAGACCGTCGCGCCGCGGTTCGGTGGGCTGCGAAACTCCGGCACGAGCGGGGCGAAACTGCGCGCGTGAAAGCCGCCTTCGCCGACCACGATCGCGACGTATTGCCTGCCATCTACGCCAAAGCTGATCGGGCTCGAGCTCGACACGTCGTTCAAGCGCGTCTCCCACAGCACGCGGCCGTCGCGCGCGTCGTGGGCGCGCAGCACGCGATCGAATGCCGCAGCGAATACGAGGCCGCCCGCAGTCGCGAGCACGCCTGAGGTCTGCGGCGCGCGCTGCCGCGCCGTCCACACTGTCTCGCGCGTCGCGATGTCGATCGCTTGCAGGCGGCCGTAATTGCCGTCGCTGTCCGGGCGCGGGCGGATGCCCCAGTTCACGCCCGACGAGAGCCCGCCCGTGCCGCCGCCCGGCACCGGAAACACGTCCATGCACGCCTCGTTCAACGGCACGATCACGAGCCGGCGCGCTTCGATGTACGCGGCCGGCAGGAAGTTCTTCGCGCCTGCGCCGTGCGGGCAGACGAGCTGCACGCTGCCATCGGGATAACGGCTGCGATCGACGCGTTTCTCGCCGGTGCGCGTGTCGATCTCGGTCACGATGTTGTTCAAGCCGAGATCGATCGAGAACACGAACTCGCCCGTGCGCGCATCGACGGCGTCGTAGATGCCGATCTTGCCGGCCGTCAGCACGACGCGCCGCGTGGCGCCATCGACAGGAATGTCGAGAATCTGCCGCTCGAACGCCCAGTCGAGATCCCACTGGTCGTTCGGGAAGTGCTGGAAGTGCCACACGAGCGCGCCGGTGTCGGGATCGACGGCCAGCGTCGAGTTCGTGTAAAGCGCGTCGTTCGTGACACCGGGCGCTGTGCTCGGCGGCAACAGCGGTCCCGTGTCGTAGGTATTGCCGGTGCCGAAGTAAGCGAGGCCGGTCGCGGGGTCGTAGCTACCAGGCGTCCACAGCGAGGCGCCGCTGCGTTGCTCGAACGGGATTCCGTTCCAGCTGTCGCCGCCGGGCTCGCCGGGCTTCGCGATCGTGCCTAGCCGCCAGACGACCGCGCCGGTCGTTTCGTCCAAGCCGACGATCTGCGGTCCGCCGAACTTCGCCGCGACGCCGGTGCCGGTCGTGCCGACCATGACCTTGCCGCGCGCGACGAGCGGTCCACCGTTCAAACCTTCGCGACGCCTGAAGTCGCCAATCCGCGTGTCCCACACGGGCTCGCCGGTCGCGACGTCGAGCGCGACGACGTGGACGTCGGACGTGCCGAGATAGAGGCGATCGCCGTGCAACGCCAAGCCGCGCTTGTGAAACGGCGAGGCGCCTTGCTCGAGCGCGTGCGTGTATTGCCAGATCAAGTCGCCGGTCTTCGCGTCGAGCGCTTGCACGATGTCGCCATAGGCCTGCACGAACATCGTGCCGTCGCGGACCAGCGGCACGCTCTCGGCAGACCCGGCCGGCAGCGTCCAACTCCACGCGAGCCGCAAGTTTCCGACGTTGCGCGCGTCGATCTCGGCGAGCGGGCTGAACCCTTGGCCATCGTAGCTGCGGCGCCAGCCGAGCCAATCGCCGGGCGGCGGGTTCGCAATCGAGTCGTCGGTGACTGCGGTGAAGTCCGTCAGCGGCGTCGGGCGGTCCACGGCGGTGCGCGCCGTGTACGGCGAGAACGCCATGAAGCTGAAGCCGCCGGCCGGCACTTGCATCGCGGCGAGTTGCTGCGGGTCGGTCGGCAGTGCCGCGTCGCCGGCGACGATCTTGTTCGCGTCGAGCACGAACGCTACGAGCGCGGCATAGGTTTCGATCGGCAGCGAACCGGGATTTCCGGTCGGCATCGTCGTGCGCGTGACGTCGAAGAGAGAGCGCACGGATTGGCCGCCGTACTTGCGCATGAACGCGTCGCCCTTCAGCGGTGCGCCGAGCGGACCATCGTCGAGATTCGCGCCGTGACAGGCGGTGCAAGTCGTCTCGTACGCCGCTCGGCCTTGCTCGACTTGCGCGGCCGTGAACGACAGCGCAACTTCCTGCGCGGACGCGACGGCACCTGTCAGCGCGCACAGCGCGACACCGGCCTGAACGTGATACTTCGGCATGAATCCCCCGCGATGGACCGCGGGTCATTGTAGCGACACGCGGCTCGCTATTGGCAGGTCGTCAGCGAGTCGATCCAGGCGCCGATCAGCTGCACGCCGGCAGCGTCGACGACGTTGCTCGCGAGTGGCGGCATCGCATTGGCGTCGCGGACCGACATCCGCGCGAGCAAGCACCGACCGTGCGTCGTCGCCGGGTGCGATGATCCGGGCGTTCGCGATACCGAGATCGCCGGCGACGGAGCCACGTCGCAGGCGCCGGTCTGCGACAACGGTGTGCCATGGCGCAAGTCGAGCGCGGTCGGCGTCGGCCCCTGCGGGCGATGGCAGTTCGCGCAGTTCGTGTGCAGGTATGCGCGCGCTCGGTCGCTCAGCGAGCGCGTCGTATCGGCCGGGTCCGCGTACGCCGGCGGATTGCGGCGCGATCGGCGGCGACGAGCACGTTGATCGCGTTCAACGTCGTGATCTGATTCGCCGTGCGTCCCGTTTGCGGATACGTGTGATCGCGGTTCAGCTGCGCAGTCTCGAGACCCAGGCTGAAACCGGCCGCTTGCGTGTGGCACTGCATGCACTGCGCTTCGCTCGGAAAAATCCAAGTCTGATTGCCGACGGTCGCCGTTGCCGCCGCCAATCACGCGCGTGGCATCGGTTTGGGTGCCTGATTCCACTGATAGGTATAGCCGGCCCAGACGCCGTCGGGATGGCGCATGAACAGCCGCGTCTCGACGAGCTGACTCGCGACCCTGAAATGCTTCACGAGCACGGTGCCGTTCGGCGGCTCCCAGTCGCCGCTCGTGGGCACGGCGATGTTTTGGCCGTTCGGCAGACCGATCCCGCGTTCCTTCGTGGCGCCGTCCGACCAGAACGGCGCGTTGACCGTGTAGGGGATCAGCGAAGACGACAGCGGCGGCACCCGGCTGATCGCCGTGCTGATGCAGCCGGTCGCCGACAGTTGCTGCGGCACGTTGTCGGTGCCACCGCCGCCGCCGGCGTTGAAGATCAAGCCGGTAGATTTGCCCGCGGCTGTAGTCGAGCGCGAACAGCTCGCCGTCGTTGGCTCTGCCGAACGCCGATATCTGCGAGTGGGCCGGGTGCGCCGGCAGGTGTCTGGCCGTTGTTGACCAGCGGCGTGACGGTGTACGTGCCGCCGGCGCCGGGCGTCAGCGATGCGATCATGCCGCCGTAAGTCGCCGAAGACGTAGCGGCCCGCGAGCTCCGTCGTCTGCGTGCCGCGGTAGACGTAGCCGCCCGTGATCGAGAAGCCGACGCTGCGCCCGTACGCGGCGACCGGGTTCGTGAAGCCGGTCGAGGCGCAGTTCGTGCCGCCGCCCGTGCACTGGAACCCTTCGCGGATGTCCCAGCCGTAGTTCGCACCGCGCACGATGAGGTCGATCTCCTCGAACGCGCCCTGGCCGACGTCGCCGAGCCAGAGCTCGCCGGTCGGCGGATCGAAGCTCCAGCGCCACGGGATTGCGCAGGCCGAGCGCGTAGATCTCGGGGCAGTTCTGCGTGCCGGTGCCGTCGACGTTGCAGCGCGGATTGCCGGCATACGGATTGTCGGCGCGGGATCGCGTAGGGGGCGCCGCCCGGCTGCGCATTCACGTCGATCCGCAGCATCTTGCCGAGCAGCCGCTGCGGGTTCTGCCCGTTGTCGCTCGGGTCGTTGCCGCCGCCGCCGTCGCCGAGCCCGAGATACAGGAATCCATCGACCGGGCCCGAATGCCGAGTTGGCCGCCGTTGTGGTTGTCGAAGGGCTTGTTGACCGACAGCAGGATGCGCTCGGAGTTCGGGTTCAACGTGAGGCCGCCGTCGGGGCTCGTGAACTCCGAGGTCGTCGAGCGCAGCATGGGCGAGCGTGACGAGTAGTTCACGTACGCACGGTTCACTGGTCGGGAAACTCGGATGGAACGCGAGCCCGAGCATGCCGGCCTCGGTCTGGCTGTTTTGGTATACGCGCGCGCCGATGTCGACGAAGACCTGGCTCGTCGCACGTTCTGTTGGTTCGCGAACACGCGGACGATGCCGTTCTGCTCGACGACGAACCAACGCGAGCTGTCGCCGGGCGCCTGCAGCATCGCGACGGGCTCGAGGAACGTCAGCGCCGGAAACGCGCGCTGCACGGACAGCGTCGAGTTGCCCGTCACGCGCGGCGGTGCAACGCAGGTCAGATTGCTCGGACGTTGATCGAGGCCGGAGCCCGGCGGTGTCGGTGTCGGCTGCGGTTGCGGATCGTCGGACCCGCTGTGGCACGACATCAGCGTGGCGGCGATGCAGATCGGAAGGATCGGCCGAATCAGCCTGTCTAGATGCATGCCTAATCTCCCTGGCGTCCAGCAGCGCGTGCCACGCGGTCGGTCCGCGAGGCCACATTCTACCTCGCGACGTCGAGCCTACGTCCGGCGGGCGAGGGCTCATGTCGGCGTCCGGAGACAGTGGCAACCGTCTACACTGCTCATATGAACGACGGACAGGCTCAGGGCCATGCTTGCACGCGCCGTTCGGGCGCTTGATCGTGGTCGAGGGCTCGCACAACCCGCTCGATAATCAACTGCTCGCGTCGTTGCCGAGCGCCGTGTTCGACGCTCTTGCGCCGCGTCTGGAGCTCGTCTCCATGCCGCTCGGTGCCGTCCTGTACGAGTCCGGCAGCCAGATGAGCCACGTCTATTTTCCGACGACGTCGATCGTCTCGTTGTTGTATGTCATGGAGAACGGTTCGTCCGCCGAGATCGCCGTCGTCGGCCGCGAGGGCATCGTCGGTATCGCGCTGTTCATGGGCGGCGAAACGACACTGAGTCGCGGCATCGTTCAGAGTGCCGGGCACGCTTATCGCTTGAAGGGTCACGAGCTGAAGCAGGAATTCACGCGTGCGGCGGAATTGCAGCACGTACTGTTGCGCTATACGCAAGCACTGTTGACGCAAATGGCGCAGACCGCCGTTTGCAATCGGCACCACTCGGTCGATCAGCAGCTCTGCCGCTGGCTGCTTCTGACCTTCGACCGGCTGTCCGGCAACGAGCTCATCATGACGCAGGAGCTGATCGCCAACATGCTCGGCGTGCGTCGCGAGGGCGTGACGGAAGCGGCCGGCAAGTTGCAGAAGGCCGGACTGATCCGCTACAACCGCGGCCGGATCACGGTGCTCGACAGGCCCGGCCTCGAAGCACGGTCCTGCGAATGCTATGCCGTCGTCAAAAAGGAATTCGACCGGCTGTTGCCACGCGAAGGCTGACCGGGGGTCCTCGCGCTGCGCCTATGTACGGCGGCGCACAGAGCGGTCCCGTCGCGATGTGGTGAAATCGTGGGCCAGCTGCCGGCATTTGGACATGTTGATCCGCATCGGCTACGACATCGTTTTCGAGCACCCCGTACCGACACCGATCATCGCGATGCTGTATCTGCATCCGTCGTGTCGACCCGCGATTCGGCGCGACGAATACCTGCTGATCGACCCTCCCGTGCAGGTGACGGGATACGTCGACGGTTTCGGCAATCGCTGCGGCCGGTTCACTTCGCCCGCCGGCAGCATACGTCTGTGGAACGACGCCGTGATCGAAGCCGACGACACGCCGGACGTGCAAGAGCCCGCCGCGCTGCAACGCGAGATTCACGAGCTGCCCGACGATGTCCTCGAGTTCTTGATCGCGAGCCGCTACTGCGAGGTCGACCGGATGGTGGTCCTCGCCTGGCAGCTGTTCGGTAGCACGCCTCCGGGCTGGGCACGCGTGCAGCGCGTGTGCGATTTCGTGCATCGCCACCTCAAGTTCGACTACTTGCAGGCACGCAATACGCGTACGGCCTACGAGGCGTATCGGGAGCGCGTCGGTGTATGCCGCGACTTCACGCATCTTGCCGTGACACTGTGTCGGTGCTTGAACATTCCGGCGCGCTATTGCGCCGGGTACCTCGGCGACATCCGGGTGCCCACAGTGCCCGACCCGATGGACTTCAGTGCCTGGTTCGAGGCGTATCTCGGCGACCGTTGGTACACGTTCGACGCTCGCCACAACGTGCCGCGAGTCGGTCGGGTGTTGATGGCGCGCGGCCGCGACGCCGCCGACGTCGCATTGCTGACGTCGTTCGGGTCGAGCCGGCTCGACCGTTTCATGGTCTGGTGCAACGAAGTCGACGATGCGGCGCTGTTGACCGCTTGAGGCGCCGAGCCCGTCGCCGCCGCTCCGTAAAGCGCGCCACCGTACAGAACACGCAGTGAATTGCGCGTAATTTTGGTGCATGAATTTGGAGATCGCATGAACTGTCATTGGCAGAGCCGGCAACTCGTGGTCACTCCGGAGTTACTAGGCCTGCGCAGCACCGGCGAATGCCAACAACGCGCCGAGAAATTGGGTTTGACGCCGCTACCGTGGCTACCCTATCGCCAGGAGTACTGGCGGCTCGACGTCTTGCTCACGTGGTCGCGCGCCAACGGCCTCGACCGCTTGCCGGCTCTCGGCCACGGATCTCGGTCGGCAGCTTTGGCCACACACGATCGCAGGGCATTCGCCCACAAGGAACGACGATGACCGACACACGACGCAGAGTTCGATTGCACACGTGGCTCCTGCTCGGGATCTCGACGGCCATCCCGGGATTCTTGGCCGCGCAGGGCAGCTCCGCCGGAATACCCGAAAATTCGCGCGCAAGCACGTATGGGACCGGCTGGGAGTGCAATCAAGGCTATCAACGAGTCGGCGGAACCTGCGCGGCGATCGAGCTGCCGGTCAACGCGCTTCTGACGGGTGTTTCTTATGGGCGCGGTTGGGAATGCCGGCACGGCTATCGCGCAAACGCGAAGAGTTGTGTCGCGGTCGAGGTACCGCAGAACGCATACCTCGACTCAGCGGGTGACGGTTGGAAATGCAATCGCGGATATCAGAGCCGCAGCGGAGGGTGCCTCGCTATCGCGGTGCCTTCGCAGGCGTATCTGAACGCCTCCGGCGACGATTGGGATTGCGATCGCGGCTATCGTGAAGCCGGCGAGACCTGCGTCGCCATCAGTGTGCCGCGGAACGGCTACCTGACGAACGTTTCGTACGGATCCGGCTGGGCGTGCGATCGCGGCTATCGTGCGACTGACAAGGAATGCACGACCATCACGGTTCCGGCGAACGGCTACTTCGTCGAGGCTTCGTACGGGTCGGGATGGAGATGCGCTCGCGGTTACACGGATATCGACGACGCGTGCATCGCGGTGCCGGTGCCCAAGAACGCGCACCTCGACTATTCCGGGAGCGCGTGGGATTGCGATCGACCCTATCGCCGTGAGGTCGACGGCTGCATCTTGCCCTAGGCCTCGTCGTTCTCGAGACCCACGGTCGCTCGCCAGCCCGCTTCGCCGAGAGCGCGAAGCGTCGCGATGTTCCGCGTGCCGATCTCGCCGACGTCGGGGTATGTCGACACCGCTCGTGTGACGCTGGCTTCGCGTAGCAGGTGCAGCATCGGATACGGCGACCGGTTGCTGTAGTTCCCCAAGTCGTTCGGTGAGGCTCCGGCGAATCGGTAGTCGGGATGAAAGCTCGCGATCTGCAGCTCGCCGCCGAGATTCGAGGCTGCGAGCGTGGCCTCCGCCTCGTCGAGGAACTGGTTGTAGTCGCCGAAGTCGCCGAGCACGTGCGGGTGGATCAGCAAGGTCGTCTCGCAGAGCAGCGGGTCCGCGGCGTTCAGAGCCCGAAGCTCGTGTGCCAATTCTTCTAGCAGTCCGTCCGTGGAGTGCTGCTCGCTGACTCGATAGCGAATTTGTTCACGCGCGAACGGCGCCGCGGCGAAAGGGCACAGACGCAATCCGATGACGGCTTTCTCAAGCCAATTGCGAGTGGCTGCGATGATCTGATTCGCGGATTCCGGAGCCGAGCGCGGGGCGTCCCGAGCATTGGCCTCGGGCGTCACTGCGGGGCGGGGTCGGTTGGCACTCCCTTCTTGCGAGCCGCTTGTCGCGCCTGTTCTTCGGCGTTGCGCTTCTTCTGCGCATCCTCTCGGCGGCGCTTGTCTTGCTTGTAGTTCGGCGTCTTGAACATGACGATCGTCCCTTGTGCGACAAACCAGCAGCTTGGCTCATTTCGCGCCAAGTAGCGAATCACGGCCGCGGGCATACTGAGCCATGGTGATTTGGGTCGACGCGGACGCCTGTCCGGCGCAGATCAAGGAGATCTTGTTCCGCGCAGCGGAACGAGTTCAGGTGCGAACCGTGCTCGTGGCCAACCACGCGTTACGCGTGCCGAAATCCCAGTTCATTCAAGCCAAACAGGTGGAATCGGGGTTCGACGTCGCGGATGCGCGCATCGTCGCTGCCTTGACTCCCGGCGATCTCGTCATCACGGCGGACGTTCCGCTCGCCGCGCAGGTGGTCGCCGCGAAGGCGTTCGCCCTGAATCCGCGCGGCACGCTGTACACGCCGGACAACGTGCAGGATCACCTGGCACGCCGCAACTTCATGGACGCGCTGCGCTCGTCGGGTGAAACGACTCGCGGACCTGCGCCGCTGGACAAGACGGATATTCAAGCGTTCGCGAACGAGCTCGACAAATTCCTGACGCGGCACCACACGCGCTAGTCGGGCAGCGCGAACACGTACAAGCGCGTGGCCGCGGTTCGGCGGGCGGAGCTCGGGCGTGATCGTCGCGGGCACGCCGCGCGGGCTGCCGCCGCCCAGGCCTGTCGCGACCGCGATGTACTGCTTGCCGTCGATCGCGAAACTGATCGGGAAGCCCTGCACCGACGTCGCGAGCCGCGTTTCCCACACGACACTGCCGTCGCGGACGTCCACGGCCTTGAAGCTGCGATCGAGATCGCCCGCGAACGCGACGCCGCCGGCCGTCGACAACACGGACGTCATGAACGACGCACGCTGCTCGAGCGCCCAGGTCTGCTCGAGCGTGTCGACGTTGAACGCGGCGAGCTTGCCGACGTTGCCGTTGGTTCCCGGCATCGTATAGAAACGCCGGTCCGCGCCGCCGCCGCTGCCGCCGCCCGGGACTTGCTCGATCGGTTGCGCGCGCAACGACACGCAGCTTTGGCGAGAGCGGAATGATCAGTTGCCGCGTGGGGCGGTGAAAGCTCATCGCGTGCCAGTTCTTGCCGCCGGCCGTGCTCGGGCACGCGTCGATCCATTCGCCGACCTTGTGCTCGAAGATATCGGGCCGGTAACGCGGCCGTCCGGTCTCGCGATCGAAGCTGGCCCAGACGTTCTGAAACACGGTTTCCGCATGACCGAGGTACTCACCGGTTCTGCGGTCGTGCTTCCACAACACGCCGTCCTTGCCGACCGACAGCACCCACTTCGCCGCGCCTGCGTCGACGAGCACGCGCTCGAACACGACGTCGAGATCGAACGTCTCGCCGGGCGCGTGCGCGTAGTGCCACTCGAGCTCGCCGGTGCTTGCGTCGAGTGCGAGCGTCGAGCTCGTGTACAGCGCAACGTCGGCGGTATCCATTCCGCGGCTCGCAGGCATCCACGGCTTCGCTTGCGCCGTGCCCCAGTACGTGAGGTTCAGCTCGGGATCATAGGATCCCGTGATCCACGCTTCGCCGCCGGCGCGATACAGATTCGGCAGCCCGCCCCAGGTGTCGCCGCCGGGCTCGCCGTCCTCTGCAACGGTCCGGAACAGCCAGCGTTGCGCGCCTGTTGCCGCGTCATAGGCGCTGATCGAGCACTTGGTTTCCTCGTAGACCGTGCAGGTGCCGCCGCCTTGAATCAGCAAGCCGTTTGCGACGAGCGGGCCGCTGTTCGTCGCGTAGACGTTCGGCAGCTCGACGTCCCACACCGTCTCGCCGGTGCGTGCGTCGAGCGCGATCAACCGCGCGGCTTGCGGCCGCACGGCCCATTCGCCGGCGCTCTCGAAGATCAGCATGTCTCCGTAGAGCACGATGCCACGCGGTGATACCTCGGCCCCGACGTGGTGCTCCCAGATCAGGTTGCCGGTGCGCGCGTCGAGCGCCTGCACGATGCCGCCCGTGTTCGCGAGGTACATCGTGCCGTCGTAGACGAGCGGGGCGGGCTGGTTCGTGCCGCCGTCGCGCATCGGCCAGATCCATTCGAGCGTGAGCTGACGCGCATTGTCCGGCGTGATCTGGTCGAGCGGGCTGAAGCTCGTCGCGCCGTAATCGTGACGCAGCATGAGCCAGTCATTCGGATCCGGATTCTTGAGCATGGCGTCGGTGACGGGCACGAAGCTTCGGACAGTGCCGGCCACGATCACGCCGGTCGGTGCCGGTGGCGGCGCCGCGGCAGCGACCGCGACCGGTGCGACGGCGGTGAGCCCGATGCCGACGCGGGCCGTCGTGCCGGCGCCGATCGCGACGTCGTCGGCCGTGCCGCCGTTCGCCAGCAACAGGTACGCGGTGATGTTTGCGTAGGTCTCCGCGGGCAGGCCGCCGGGATTGTCGGGCGGCATCGTCGAGCGGGCTTGAGTGATCAGCTCACCCGTGCCGCGATTTCCCCATCGCGCGACGAACTCCTGCCCCGCGAGCAGCGCATTCGGCAGCTGGCGCAGCGTCGGGCCGTGGCACGTCGCGCACGTCGCATCGTAGGCTGCACGGCCTGCCGTCGCTTGCTCGGCCGTGAACGCGTCAATCGGCGACGCGTGCAGCCCGAAAACCGTAAGGAATAGGACGCTGCGCAAGATCGCCATCATCGTAAAGTGCTCCCGCTGAGGTGCCGGTGTTACGGTTTCGGTTCAACCGAAGTGCCGGTGCTTCGGTCCAACCGAAACCGTAACACCGGCACCAGCTCTTAGCCGCCGCACGGGGTGGGCTGCTGGCTCGCGAGCAGCCAGCCCCAGAGCACCGCGTTGTCGGGCGCTACGCCGCGCTCCGCGTGCAGCTGAATGTAGGCGTGTCCGGCGAGAACCGCATCGCGCTGCGCGCGATCGAGCGCCACGTCGCCGGAGACGGTGCCGCTCGTGCCCTTCGTGATCGTGAGCTCCGCGATCGCAGGGCCGCGCGCACCCGTCGCTACGCCCTAAGTGCAAGCTCGCGCGCGTCGCCGCGGCGGGCAGGCCTTCGAAGCAGCCTTCGATCGAGAGGCTCGAGCGCGAGAGTTTCGCGGCGATCGAACCGCGCCCGCCGACGTCGTTGCGCTCGGCACCGCTGATCGGTACCCAGTCGAGGCGCGCGTTGAACGCGCTCGGGTCCTGTGCGGCCACAACCGCGGTCATGGCGAGCAGGCCGACGATCAGCGCGGCACGGAGCGTTTGCATTGGCTTCTCGGTCCTCATCGTGATGTGTCGCCCGCGCCGAAGCGTTCGCGAAAATCGGCGAGCTCGAGCATGAACTCGTCGGCGCGCAAGAACTCTTCGTCGGTCATGTCGGGCTGTTCTCGCGGCCTGTACCACTGCGCATACGTCGGCAGCGCGCTCGAGTACGCACGATAATGAGTGGAGTACGTCTTGATCTCCACTCGCGGCGAGTTGCCGGACAGATCGAACGTCATCTCGCGGTACCAACCGTCGCCCAAGTTCGTGTTCGCGGTTTGGCCGGCGTCGCGGCTGGCCTGGCCGCGGTCCTGGAAGTCGGCGAGGATCTGATACACAACGTGCCCGGATTCGTTTCGGTCGGTTCGTAGCGCTTGGCCCGGCTGATGACCGGACAGCACCATGAAGATCTGGTCGTTGGTGCTGATGAACTTGCGCCAGATCGTTTCCGCATTGTTGTTGTAGCCCGGGTCCGCGCGAGCGAGATCCATGGTGCCGAACGGCACGCGCTCACCGCGCGCGCTCAAGTAGTCGTGCGTGGAGACGATCGTCGGGAGCCCGGAGTGCTCACTCATCACGCGTTCGGCCCACGCCAGCACCTGGTCGCCGGCGTGCATCTCGAACGCGAAGTGCAAGAAGCGATAGCCCCCCGCCGCAAAGATCTGCGCACTGCTGGTGCCGCCTTCGAACGCGCTGACGTACCAGCTCTTGCCACGGAAGAACTCGCTGTCGCTACCGAACGCGCGCTTGAAATTCTCGAGGCCGCCAATGTGCGTTTGCCGGTTCTCGGGCGGCACCGCGGCGAGCGCTGCGGCGCTGGCATCCTCCGGCACGGTGCCCGCGACGGGCGCCGTCCACCAAGCGTCATAGTCGTGATTGCCGGGCGGCACGCCGAACGGAATGCCGGCGGCGGCAAGCAAACGATAGCCGCGAACCGCGAGCGGGATCTCGAAACTCAAGGTCTGTTCCGGCGTGATCAGCGCGCTCGGCGTGTCACCGATCGAACGGATACCGCGGCGTGCGTGCTCGGGATCCATTTCGCGTGACAAGTGTTGCCAGACGTCGCCGACTGCGGCAACAAACACAACGTCACCGCCGTTCGCGACCCCTTTGCTCGCGATGTGCCGCATGTGCTCGAGGTAGATCTCGCTACCGTCGAGCGCGAAGCCGCTCGCTTTCTGTTTCGTGAAGTCCACGTAGTTCTGCGTGTCGGGCAGCATCACGACCGTGAACGGCTGCGCAATGACAAGGCTTGCAGGCAACAGCCCCGCGACAACGAGGGCGAGAATAGCCGACCGGAGTCGCATGTTGGTGGTGTCGCGCCGAACGACGACGAGCAGTTGTCGTTACTGCGCCGCCGGCCGCCGAAACAATCCGCCGTACACGGCTTTACCGAGCACGTGTCCCTGCATCGCGCGCATCACGTTCGCGCGCGTCTCGAACGCATCCGCGGTCGGCTGCACGTCGAGCTTGATGTCGAGCGCATAGATTTCGAACATGTAGTGGTGACGCGGACCCGTGGCCGGCGCGCCGGGTCCTCGATAGACCTGGCCCGTCGCGCTGATCTGGAAGCTACCGTCCGGCAATTGCGCGCCGCGCGGCTGGCCTTCGGTCAAGCCGGTCGCGGTCGCGGGGATGTTCCACACGACCCAATGCGCTTGGTCCTCGGTCGTGCGATTACGCGCGACGTCGAGGTCGCGCATGTTCAACACGAACGACTGCGTGCCGGCCGGAACGTTCGTCCAGCTCATGGCCGGCGACGTGCCTTCGCCTGGCGCGGCGCCGGGAGCCGCCTGACTGAACTTCACTGGAATCTCGCCGCCGTCGGGGAAGCCTTGCACCGTGAGCACCATGGCCGGGGCCGGCGGTGCAGCGCCCGCGGCAGGCGGCGCCTGCGCCGCGACGGGCAGCGAGGCCAAGAGCCCGGTTGCCGCGAGGGTGATGATCGTGATTCGCATCGAAGGTCTCCTCTGACTAAGCGACTTCTTTCGCGCGCGTCGTCACGGCGCTTTCGTACGGCGCCGAGCTCGGTGCGCTGAGCGGTGCGTTGATGAACCGTTCGTGTTGCGCGACGTCGACTCCCTCGACGTACAGGTCGCGCGCGATCGCCCCGACCAGCCGCGGCTGATCGACGACGCTCGGCACGTCGCCGACGGGAATGCCGAAGCTCAGCGCGCCGCGAGATTGAAGCAGTGGATGTTGCGCAGATACGGCGCATCCGCCCCGTTGCGCGGCAAGAACTCGAATCCCGCGCCGAGATACGGGTGGCTCGCGCCGGCCTCGCTCTCTTCGCCGGGGCCGGGCGTAAAGCGATCGCCCCACAACGCGATCACTCTCGTAGATGCGCTTCGAGCTCCGGCTGCGCGGGCAAGTCGATCCGATAGCCGGTCGCCGCGATCAGGTGATCGAAGCGGAAGCGCTTGCTGCCGACGCGGCCCGTGACCTTGCCGTTGCTTTGCGTGGCGACGTCCGCGAGCGAGCTGTCGAGATGGATGTGGAAGTTCTTGAACGCCACGGCTCGTTCGAGCGAATCGAGCGGCACGGAGGCGACGCGCCGGTCGCCGAGCAGGAAGTTGCGCCAGCGCACGACGTCGGGCAGCTCGTAGCTGAGCTCGAGCATGTTGCCGTAGCCGCGGTCCGGCGGCGGAGCGGGCGGCGGCGGCGGTGCGACGCCGGCCGGCTGACCCTGGTAGTCGATGTACGGGCGCCGGCTGAAGATATGCACCTCGGCCGCGCCGCTCTCGAGCGCCACGGCGGCCGCGTCGAACGCCGACGATCCGGCGCCCACGACGCCGACGACCTGGCCCTTCATCGCGGCGAACGGGATGTCGCCGGTGGTGTGCGTCCACACGTTCGCAGGCAGCGCGCGGATGAACTCGGGCACGTTCGGTCCGCCCGCGCCGGCGTAGCCGTTCGCGAGCACGACCTTGCGCGCGGTCTCGGTACGCTGCACACCCTCGGACTCGAGGTGCAAGCGCAGCACGTCGCCCTGCGGCTCGATCTCGACAAGTCGCGTGCCGTAGCGGACCGTCGTCGCCGTGACTCTGCTGGAACCAATCGAGATAGTCGGCCCACGCCAAGCGCGGAATCCGATCGAGCGCGTCGAACGCCGCCGGGCCGTTCAGCGTCTCGTACCACGCGCGGAAGCTCAACGCGGCGTTGCCGAGCTCGGGGCCTGCCATGGTCTTCGGCGTGCGCAACTGGTGCATGCGCGCGATGCTGCGCCAGATTCCGGTCTGGCCCTGCGCCGCGCGGTCGATGACTTGCGACGCGACCCACGCCCTTGCGCTTCAGGCCGTACGCGATCGACAGGCCGCTCTGGCCGCCGCCGACGATCACGACGTTGTGGTCGACGCCCGCCCGCGGCCGTACCCAGTCGGCGGGAGCATTGCCGATCCAGCGCTGCGCGTTGTTCGTCTGCGCTTCGAGCTGTTGTGCCGCGTCCGCGCGTGGCGCGGTTGTCGAGCCGGGTTGTGGAGTGGTTTGTGCGAGGCCGGTTGTTGCGCCGAGCGTGCCGACGGTCAGCGCCGCAGCGCCGCGAAAGAACCCGCGCCGGTCGAGCTTGTTGTGTTCGGTCATGGCTATTCCGTGAGTGCGTTCAGTTGAAACATCGCGACCAGCATCGGTGATGGCTTGATGCCGGCGCTGCCGATCCACTCTTGGTACAGCTGCGCGAATTGCCCGCTGCGGTACAACTGCGCGAGCACGCGGTTCGCGACGAGGCGGAACTCGGCGTCGTTGCGCCGAACCATGAAACCGTACGGCTCGTACGAGAACAGCTCGTCCGCGAACGTGAAGTTCGCGCTTCGGTTCGCTTCGATCGCGCGCAGCGCCGCGCCGACGAGCACGACTTGATCCGAAGCGAACGCGTCGACGCTTCCGTTTTGCAGCCGCGCCAAACCGTCGGCGGCTTCCGTGATCGTGACGATGCGCGCGTCGATCAAGTTCTCCTTCAGATAGGCGTCGAGCGCGCCCTCGGTCGACGTGTTCCGGAGCACCGCGACGCGCTTACCCCCAAGATCCTTCATCGTGGCCACACGTTTGTCGGCCATCGACATGACGGTTCCACCCGTCACGAACGTCATCAGGGTGAAGTCGACACGTTCCTGCCGCTCCAGCGTGATCGTCGTGGAGCCGCATTCGATGTCGATGTCGCCGTCCTCGATCGCGTCGAAACGGTCGGTGAAGCTGGTGGCGACGAAAACCACCTTCATGTCGGGGAGCTTCAGGTGTTCCCGAACCCCGGCCGCAATGCGCCGGCAGAGATCCACGGAGTAGCCGGCCGCTTCGCCGTTCAGCGTGAACGACAGCGGCCGAGAGTCGGGGTTGTAGCCGATCCGAAACTCGCCCCGGTTCTTGATGCGCTCTAGTGTTCCCTGTGCCATCAGCGCCGCTGATGGGATAACCAAAAACGCAGCGACGGCGACGCGGAACCACGTGGACCTGTTCATGATTGTTTTCCCACCCTTGTTCTAAGAATGCTCACCGGGAACCGCGCTCACGGTCCGGCGGGTGGCCAGAGTATGACTCAGGGTTTCACGGTGCGACAATCGCCCGAGCATTGCGGAGGGGGAGCGAATGACGCGCGGAATTGCGGCGGTGGGTCTTTGCGTGGCCGGCGTGCTCGCGGGATGTAGCCCATCCGAAGGCACCGCGCCCGCAGCGCGCGTCGCACCGAGGTTCGCGGTGGATCCGCTGTGGCCGAAGCCGCTGCCGAATCATTGGGTCATAGGCTCGACGGTCGGCGTCACGGTCGATTCGCGCGACCATGTCTGGATCATCCACACGCGCTCGTCGCTGAGTGAACGAGAAGCGAAGGCCGGTGTGCTCACGCCGGACGGCGAATGCTGCTCGCCCGCGCCGCCAGTGCTCGAGTTCGATCCGGAGGGCAACCTGGTTGGTTCCTGGGGTGGGCAGGGCGTTGGTTACGACTGGCCGACGACGAATCACGGCATCGCGATCGACCCGATGGACAACGTCTGGATCGGCGGGAACGGCCCAGACGACGCGCACATCGTGAAGTTCACGCGTGCCGGGCGATTCCTGCAGCAATTCGGCAAGCCGAAGGGCAACGCCGGCAGCCACGACCCGATCAACTTCGGCCGCGTCGCGAAGGTGACGTTCGACGCTGCCGCGAACGAGGCGTTCGTGGCCGACGGCTATCTGAACAAGCGGGTCGCGGTCCTCGATATGGCTACCGGCGCGATGAAGCGCTATTGGGGTGCGTACGGCAATGCGCCCGACGACACCGACTTAGGGCCGTACGATCCCGACGCGGCGCCGGCTCAGCAGTTCCGCAATCCCGTGCACTGTGCCGAGCCGACCGCTGACGGGCTCATCTATGTATGCGATCGCGTCAACGATCGAATCCAGGTGTTTCGCAAGGACGGCACGTTCGTCCGCGAGTTGCTCGTGGCGCCGCGCACGCGCGGGGGCGGCTCGGTGTGGGACATCGCGTTCTCGAAGGACAGGGGTCAGACGTATCTGTTCCTAGCCGACGGCGGCAACGAGCGTGTCTGGATCATCGAGCGCGAGTCGCTGGAGATCCTCACGAGCTTCGGCGACGGCGGGCGCCAACCGGGGCAGTTCTTCGGCGTGCACAGCATCGCGGCCGACTCGCACGGCAACGTGTACACGACCGAGACATTCGAAGGAAAGCGCGTGCAGAAATTCGTGAACTTAGGATTAGCGCCGGTCGAGTCCGCGTACCTCGGCGTCGTGTGGCCCGAACCCCCCACCGAATGATTTCGTGCCGCATGTATACTCGGCCGCGGGGCCCCTGATCATGAAAACAACAACGGCCTTAGCCGTGATCGCGTTTGCGTTGTCGAGTACTGCGCTCGGCCAAGCGGCGCACACTCACTGGGAACCCTACAAGAACCGACCGGCGCAGCCGTCCGTCGATCAGAAGCTCGAGGATCCCGTGCTCGTCGGTGCAATCGATCTGCACGCGCACTACGGCCCCGACGCGTATCCGCGCCAGTGGGATGCCTTCGAGATCGCGAAGCTCGCGCGAGAGCGCGGCTTGCGCGGCATCGTGCTGAAGAACCACTTCACGGAGACCGCGGGGCTCGCGTATCTCGTACGCAAGTACGGTGCGCAAGGCATCGAAGTGTTCGGCGCCGTCACGCTCGACACGCCGGTCGGCGGAGTGAATCCTCAGGCGGTTCGCTACATGGTCGACGTGACGGGCGGCTACGGCCGCATCGTGTGGATGCCGACTCACGATTCCGACCACGAGGTCGCGTACAACAAAGACGAGCGCCGTTCAGTAGCGGTGTCGCGCGACGGCAAGCTGCTACCCGACGTGCTCGAGGTGCTCGACTTGATCGCGGAGCACGAGCTCACGCTCGCGACCGGGCATGTGACGCCGGACGAGACGATCATGATCCTCGAGGAAGCGCGCAAGCGCGGCATCACTCGCTCGATCGTGACGCACCCGCTGCTGGATCCACAGTTCACGTTCATGACCGTGCCGCAGCTGCGCACGGCCACCGAGCTCGGTGCCGTCATCGAGATCACGGCGGGCTCGTTGTACCGCGAAGGGCCGGGACGAGCGCGCGTGCTCGACGCGATTCGTGCGCTCGGGCCCGAGAATTTCTTCGTCGGCAGCGACAGCGGGCTCGTCGGCACTCCGAATCACACCGATGCTCTCGTGATGGCGGCGAGAGTATTGCGACAGAACGGTTACGACGAACGCGCGCTCGACGTGATGTTCAAACACAACCCTGCGCGTCTCTTGGGACTCAAGGAGCTGCGATGAGAACGTTTGTTTCACTGCTTGCGGTTGGTTCTTTGTGCGTGTTGGCCGGCGCCTCCTCGGCGCAAACCGGCCGGCTGTTTCTCGACGAGGCTCCGCTCGACAAGGCGGTCGATTTTCCGAAGGAGAAGCTCGCCGCGTACTTCGAGCAGATGACGAAGGAGCAGATCGGCGTGATCCGTCTGCTCGAGGGCGGGCAATACAACGTGAACATCCGCCACGTCGAAAACAAAACTCCCGAGGCCTACGACACGGAGTTCCACGAGGACACGATCGACGTGTGGGTCATTCAGGAAGGCGGCGGCACGCTCGTGACCGGCGGCGAGGAAGTCGACGGCAAACATCGCGGCGGAATCGAGCGCGAGGTCAAGGTCGGCGACATGATCTTCATTCCGGCCGGCATCTACCACGGCATGAAACGAACTCGCTCCACGACTTGGTTGAACATTCGCTTCCCCGAGCACCGCAACTGAGAGCCTCACGGAGAACGATCATGATCGAACGCAACTCAAGGCTCGGTTTACTTGCCGCGGCGGCCGTCGGCTGGATGCTTGCGCCTGCCGTCCACGCGCAGCAGCCCGCGATCGACCCGGTGATTCGCGGCGCCATCGACATCCATTCGCACCTCGATCCCGACGGCTACGGCCCGGGGCACAACGGCCGAATGATGGACGTGATCGACATGGCGAAGCTGGCGCAGGAAGCCGGCATGCGCGGCTTCGTGATCAAGATGCACTACGATCAAACCGCCGACGACGCCTACATCGTTCGCAAGCTGTATCCCGATCTCGAGGTGTTCGGCGGCATCGGCACGAACTTCGCGACCGGCGGCATGAACCCGGCCGCGATTCGGCAGATGGCCGACGTGAAAGGCGGCTGGGGACGCGTCGTCTGGATGCCGACGTGGGACGCGAAGCACTACGTCGAGCACAACGGCAACGATCGCCCGTTCATCACGGTCGCGAAGGATGGTCAGCTCGTGCCGGAGGCCAAGGCGCTGATCGCGGCTGTCGCCGAGGTCAACGGCAAGACTCGCGTCAGCGGCGGCTCGATGGTGCTCGCGACCGGCCACAACGCGCCCGAGGAAGTGCTTGCTGATGGTGCGCGAGGCGCGCGGGCTCGGCATTCAGGTCGTCGTGACGCATCCGCTGCTCGAGTCGGTTGGCATGAGCATCGAGCAGATGAAGCAGGCCGTCGAGATGGGCGCGTACCTCGAGTTCGTCACGGCGTTCACGCGTCAGGAAGCCACGATCAAGGAGTACGTCGAAGCGATTCGCGAGATCGGCCCCGAGCACTGCATCGTGTCGAGCGACAAAGGCCAGGGCCGCGGCGACGAGGGCCACGACGGGCCCAGCGTGACGCACGTGCAAGGCCTCTCCGAGGCTGCGCAAATCCTTCGCCGGAACGGATTCACCGACGCCGACCTCGACTTGATGTTCAGGACGAATCCGGCGCGGGTGCTCGGCCTGCCGGTCAAGCCATGAGCTGCAGCAGGCGCGGGCGCGTGGCCTCGAGCGCCGTCGCGGCAGCAGGCGCGCTCGCTCTCGGTGTCGCGGTCGTGGCTCAGCCCGCCGCGAATCCGCCGCCGACTCCGCTCGAGCAGTTGGCCGGGCGCGGCACGTCGACGATGAGCAATTCGTACCGAATGGTCGAGCGTTGGCCGACGCTGCCGGATGGCATGACATGGGGCGCCGCGATCGGGATCATCCCCGACGACAAGGGCGGCGCATGGATGATGTTTCGGTCCGAGCCGCCGATCAATTACATCGATGCGTCCGGGCGGTTCACGAAGAGCTTCGGCCGCGGCTTGCTCGTGCAGGGCCATGGCTTCTGCATGGATCACGACGGCAACCTCTGGGTCGGCGACAGCGGCCCGTTCGCGGAAAATCCTGCGACGGCCGGCCGCGGGTTTCAGCTGCACAAGCTCACGCAGGACGGCGACCTTCTGCTGAGCTTGGGCAAGGCGGGTGTTTCGCGCGCCGGCAACGACACGTTCGTCGGGCCGACCGCGTGCGCGGTCGCAGAGAACGGCGACATCATCGTCGCCGACGGCCATTGGCCGCGTCCCGCGAGCGCGCAGCAGGACGGCGACCGCATCGTGGTCTTGAAGCCCGACGGCACGTTCGTGCGTTCGGTCGGCACCATGGGCTCGGGGCCAGGGCAGTTCATGGGCCCGCACGCGCTCGCATTCGATTCGCGCGGACGGTTGTTCGTGGCCGATCGATCGAACAATCGCGTGCAGGTACTCGACCCGAATTTGGAGTTCGTCGACGAGTGGCGGCATTTCGGCCGGCCGAGCGGCGTGGCGATCCTGAACGATGACACGCTGATCGTTTCCGACTCCGAGTCCACGAATTTCATCGACGGCCCGCCGCAGGCGCCCGAAGGCGGCGGACGCGTGCTGCGAAATCCGGGGTGGCAAACCGGGATCCGGATCGGCAGCGCCGTGAATGGCTCGCTGCGCGAGTTCATCCCGGGCACGCGGCCGGAAGGGTTGGCCGGCGACGAGCGCGGCAATATTTTCGCGGGGCTCACTGCGCGCTGCGACCTGAGCCCGTCCGGCGGTTGTCTGCAGAAGTGGGTGAGGGTGCCAAGATGAAGCTTCGAGTGAAACACGTCGGCGGCGGATTGCTGTTCGCCGCGATCCCGGCGCTGGGTATGGCCCAGGCGCCTCCGCCGGCCGTCGATGTCCTGAAGGCCGACATCGATGCCGTGATCGCTGCCCCCGAAGGCGGCGCGGATCGCCAGATCAAAGTCGTCGACGTCGGCAAGCTCAACGTCGGCGTCGGCGTTCTGACGCAAGGCGCGCGGAAGACGGCGCCCGGAGATCCGGTGGCCGGCATCTCGCACGCGCAGGTCACCGAGGTCTACTACGTGTTGTCCGGCTCCGGCGTGTTGATCACAGGCACGGAGATCGAAGGCCCCGTGCCGCTTGCCGCGGACTCCGAGGTCGTCAAAGTCGCCGTGGGCCCGAGCCTGCGCGCGACGTTCATGGGGGGCGAGCGGCGCACCGTTTCCGCGGGCGACGTCGTCGTGATCCCGGCCGGCGTGCTGCACGGCTGGGTCGAGATCCCCGAGCAAGTGCGGTACCTGAGTATCCGTCCCGATCCGGACCGCGTCCTGCCGGCCGGCTACGTGAATCCCGCGATCGCGCCATGAAATAGCCGGGAGCGGCGCGCGAACGCGGGTGCCCCTGCTAGTCGTAGTCCTCGACCAGCAGTTCGTACTTCGAGTCCAGGAACGCGACGATGTCGATGAGCTGACGGACAGTCATGGTGTCCAGGCTCGGCATCGGCATCGGCGACTCGAACGGTAGCTCGCCCCGCAGCAACAACTGGTCGCGATACCGTTCCGAGATCGCGTGATCCGGGTTGATGATCGACGTCGTCAGGTCCGCATAGCTTCGAACATAGGTGGTGGGGCCGCCGAGCTCGAGGATCGGACGATCCGCGCCTGCAACCGGAGGCATGCTCTCGTCGGCGATGTTGTGACACTGCTGACAGCGATGGTCGATGAACGCCTGCCTCCCGGCGGCAACGTCACCCTGCTCCACGGGGAAGCCGAAAATCATGCTGGCACATCCCCCCGCCAGCACTGTCGACGCCACGCCGAGGACGATCAGCCCACTTTTGAATCGCACCGCAGATCTCCCGAGGGATGCCACCCGTAACACGGCGCAGTGTCGCGTCGGCACGGTACTCGGCGAAATACGTAGAAACCGCGGCTGGGTCAACGGAGTTCTGGGCCTCGCGGCGCACTCCATTGCGGGCCTTGCGTGTTTGCCAGCGTTATGGGCTTGCGATAATAATCGAATCGTTCGGGAACACTCTGGCCGAAGCGGCTCGAAGGCTTGAAGGGCGACTTGAAGGGATTTCACTCGATATCGCCGCGTAGCCTCCAGCTAATGTGAAGCACCAATTCGATCGTCGAACGATTCTTCGCGCGGCCGTGGGCGGAGCAGGGGCGTTCTGTCTTCCGCACCGACCGGTGATGAGCCAGCCGTCGGCAGCGGCGACCCTCGAGATCGCGCGTCTCAGTGACGGCCTGTTCGTCGTGGGCGGCGCCGGCTGCAACGTCGTCGTAGCTCGCGGCTCCGAAGGCGCGGCGACGATGGTCGATGGTGGGCTCAAGGAGCGCTCTGCCGACCTTCTGGCTCTGGTCCGCAACGAGCTGTCGATCTCGCGGATCGACACGCTGTTCAACAGCTGCTGGCACCCCGACCGCACAGGAGCGAACGAGGCGCTCGGAGCGGCGGGCGCACGCATCATGGCCCACGAGAACACCCGGTTATGGCTCGGTCGTGACGTCACGAGGCCGTGGGACAATCGCACGATCAAACGCTTGCCGCCGGAGGCGTGCCCGAACGCCACGTTCTACGAGTCGGGCACCGTGGACGTGAGCGGCCGCGAAGTCCGCTACGGCTATTTGCTGCAGGCCCACACCGACGGCGATATCTACGTCCACTTCCCGACGGAGAACGTGTTGGCGACGGGTGCGGCGATTTCTGCGGACACCTGGCCGCTGCTCGACTGGTGGACGGGGGGATGGATCGGCGGGCTGGTCGACGCGTTCGACGTGTTGCTCGAGGTAGCCGACGAGAACACGCGCGTGGTCCCAGGCAATGGCGGCCTGTTGACGCGAGCCGACCTCGTAGAGCAGCGCCAGACGTACCTCACGATCTTCGACCGACTGGCGAAGCTGTTCTTTGCCGGTCTGGAGCCGGAAGACATGCTCGCGGCCGAGCCGACCAAAGAGTTCGACGCCCGGCTCGGGGATTCCGAACTTTTCTTGAGATTGGCTTTTCGAGGATTCGGCCTGCACTTTGGGCCCGACGCGTGAGCGTGTCGCGCTAGAATCGGATCGCACGGCTTCACTAGGAGTGGGGGCACTCTTGGTTTGGTCGGGGGGGCCTAGCATGAGAATCGCAGCAGGCGGAGTGGTGCTCGGCGTTGCCGCCGTCGTTGCCGTTGGCGCCTGGTTTGCGACCCAGCACTGGCCTCGTCCCGCCGCTGAACGCGTCGCGGAAGACTGGGGCCTGCTCAAGAGCTACTGCGTCGAGTGTCACAACTCCGCCGAGCTCACCGCCGGCATCGCATTCGATGCCATGAATCCCGAGGATGTGCCCAACGAGGCCGAGACGTTCGAGCACGTCGTACGCAAGCTGCGTGGCGGGCTCATGCCTCCGGCCGGCAACACGCAACCCGATGCTGCGCGCGTCGACTCGTTCGTCGCCTCGCTCGAAGACTACCTCGACGAGTCGGCCGCCGAGCGGCCGAGGGCGGGCCGCGTCGGGTTGCAGCGGCTCAATCGCAGAGAGTATGCAAACGCCGTCAGAGACCTCTTGGGCGTGGAGATCGATCCCGCCGCGTTTCTGCCGCAGGACGATGCGAGCGAAGGCTTCGACAACAACGCGAGCACGCTCACGGCCTCGCCGTTGTTCGTCAGTCAATTCGTCGATGCCGCGCGCCTCGTTGCGAACGTTGGCGGTGGGAGTCGATTCGGCAGCGCTGGGCAGCGAGGTCTACTCCGCCAACACCGGAAGGTCGCGCGGCAACGCGTTCCGGCCGCCCTTACGAGGCCGCGGCATTACCCCTCGGCGCGCGCGACGGCTTCGTCGTCACGCATGCATTTCCGGTCGCCGGTGAATATGCGGTGTCGATCGAGGACATGGTCCGGACCATCAGCACCGTCGGCGTTCAGTACGCGAACAGAATCGTGGTCACGCTCGACGGCAAGATCGTCTACGAGACGAGCATCGGCGGCGACGACGATTTGCGAACGATCGATCAGCGACAGACCGCGGGCGTCGATGCCATCAACAGTCGGCTGAAGGACATTCGCTTCACCGTCGAGGCCGGCCAGCACGAGGTGGCCGTGCTGTTTGCGCGCAGGACGCACGCCGAGTCCGAAGATCTGGTGGCGGCGTTCGCGGACGGCGTGGGTGCGAACGCTCGCATGGAGGTGCTCCGAACCCGGGGCTTCGAGATCAGAGGGCCGTTCGAGATCGCGAAATCATTGAGCACGGCGAGCCGCAATCGCGTGTTCACCTGTTATCCCGAGACGGTGCAGGAACAGGACACGTGCGCGAGACGAGATCGTCGGCACGCTGGCGACTCGCGCGTACCGGCGCTCTTTCTCGCCGAGCGAGATGGAGGAACGTCTCGCCTACTATCACGCCGCGAAGAAGGACGGCTTCGAGAACGGCATTCGCACGGCGATCGTCGGCATTCTCGCGAGCCCCCACTTCTTGTTCCGCACCGACGACATGGCCGCGGAATCGGGTGCCGGTGACAGCTCGACTGAATCGGCGTCGGCTGCCGAATCCATTTATCGGTTGAACGATGTCGAGCTGGCCTCGAAGCTCGCGTTCTTTCTCTGGAGCAGTCTGCCCGACGAGGAGCTCTTGCTCGTGGCCGAGGCAGGCCAGCTGTCCGATCCTGACGTGCTGGAGCGGCAGGTGCGGCGCATGCTCGCCGACGCGCGCGCAGAAACGCTCGCGGCGGATTTCGCGTATCAATGGCTGCACCTGAACCGCATCGACGCGATCCGGCCCGATCCGGCCAAGTTTCCGCAGACCGCGGGCCGGCTCGATCCGCGGCCCGATTTCTTGCGTGAGATCGGACTATTCGTCGACAGCATCTTCCGCGAGGACCTGAGCGTGCTCGACTTGCTGCGCGCGAAGCACACGTTCGTCAACGAGACTCTGGCGTGGCGTTACGGGATCGACGGCATCCGCGGCAATCACTTCCGCCGAGTCGAGCTCGAAGACTCCGCGCGCTGGGGGCTGCTCGGGAAGGGCGCGCTGCTGCTGGCGTCGTCTTATCCCAATCGCACGTCGCCCGTTTTGCGCGGCGAATACGTCATGCGCAACATCATCGGTGTTCCGCCGGCGCCTCCGCCGCCGGAGGTGGAGACGGACCTCGATAACGTCGCTCCCGAGGAAAACCTGACGGTGCGAGAGCGGCTCGCAATCCACCGAGAGAACCCGACTTGCAACGGCTGTCACGGGCTCATGGACCCGCTCGGGTTCGCGCTCGAGAATTTCGACGTCGACGGCACGTGGCGCGACGTCGATCGCGAATCGGGTAAGCCGATCGATGCGTCCGGCCAATTGCCGGACGGCACCGAGATCGGAGGCCCGGAGGCGCTGCGTGCAGCGTTACTCGAGCACCCCGAGCAATTCGTGCAGACCTTCGTCGAGAAGCTGCTCGCGTACTCGCTCGGGCGTTCGACCGAGTGGTACGACATGCCGGCGGTTCGCAAGATAGTTCGCGAGAGCGCGTCCGACGAATATTCTTTTTCCGCGATAGTGATGGGCATCGTGCAGAGCGTTCCGTTCACTACGCGCGATGCCGGAGAGAACGGATCGTCCGAGCTGTCGGCACGCAGCGGCGACTGAGCGGGAAGGAGACGCGACGGTGGTGTTGAGCAAGAAGCGAATTTCCAGGCGTGCAGTTCTGCGCGGTGCCGGTGCCTCGATCGCGTTGCCGCTGCTCGATGCCATGATCCCGGCTGGCGTCGCGCTGGCCGACACGGCCGTGAAGCCGCGAACGCGCATGGGGTTCTTCTACTTTCCGCATGGCGCGTTCACGGGCACGTGGACCGACATCAATTCATGGACGCCGGCAGGCGAGGGACGCAACTTCGAGATCTCGCAGGTGCTGAAGCCGTTCGAGCCGTTCCGCGATCGAATGACGGTGGTCTCGGGCTTGCGCAATCGAGGCCAGGAAGACAAAGCCGGAGGCGTGCACAAATCGTCCGAGCAGGCCTGGCTCAAGGGCGTCGAGGTTCGTGACGGACCGAACGCGGGAATGTCGATCGATCAGATCGCCGCGCGCGAGATCGGGAGCGACACGTCGTTCTCGAGTCTCGAGCTCGCGACGGAGCCCGACTTGTACGTCGGCGGGCACTCGTTTCGCACGCCGGACCAAGTACTGCCGATGGAGTACAACCCACGCAAGCTCTTCGACCGATTGTTCGGGCCCGGCGACTCGCTTCGCGAGCGCGCTTCGATTCTCGAGAGCACCGGCAGCGTCCTCGACCGCGTTCAAGCGGAGGCACAGCGGTTTCATCAAGCACTCGGCCCGGCAGACCGTGGGCGCATGGACGACTATCTGACTTCGGTGCGCGACGTCGAGCGCCAGATTCAGAACATGATCGCCAAGGATTTCTCCGGAGTCGCCGTGCCGGATGCGCCAGTAGGCATTCCGGCCGAGGTCGACGAGCAGATCAACATCATGTTCGATCTGCTGGCGCTGGCGTATCAGGCAGATCTCACGCGCGTCGCCACGCTGCGAATCGCAGCGGAGCAAACCGTCAGAACCTACACCAACCTCGGCATCTCGGACGCGTTCCATCCGATTTCCCATCACGGCCATCAGGCACGCAAACTACGCGAAGCTGATCAAGATTCAGACGTATCACAGCCAGGTCGTCGCTCGCTTTCTCGCGAAGCTCGATACGCTTTCCCGAAGCCGATGGCTCGTCGGTGCTGGACAACTCCGTGCTTCTGTACGGCAGCGGCATGAGCGACAGCGACTTGCACAACTCGAGCCCGTTGCCGCTCGCGGTGTTCGGGCGCGCCGGCGGCCGCATGAAAGGCAATCAGCATCTCGCGTACACGGAAGAGACGCCTTACAACAATTTTCTGTTGACGCTGCTCGAGCGCGCAGCGGTTCCGGCCGAATCGGTCGGCAACAGCACGGGCGACCTGGCGGAGGTATAGGGATGAAAGGGCCGATCGCAGTAGCGGCAGCGTTACTGCTCGCAGCGGGCAACACTGCTTTGGCGGACACGCTCCTCGAGGCAGTTCGCGCGGACGACAAGCAGGAGGTTGCCCGGCTCATCGAGGCGCGTGCGGATGTGAACGCGGCGGATCCGCTCGGCACCACGCCTCTGATGTGGGCGGCGCGTTATGGCGACGCGGTTCTCGTCGCGCGGTTGATACGAGCGGGCGCCAACGCTGCGGCCGAGAACACATTCGGCGTGACGCCGATGTCGGAAGCCGCGTTGATCGGTTCGGCGCCCGTGATTCGCGAGCTGCTGGCGGCAGGCGTAGATCCGAACTCGCCGAACCCGGAAGGCGAAACGCCACTGATGCTCGTGGTGCGCACGGGCCAACTCGACGCGGCCGAGGTGCTGATCGATGCCGGCGCCGACGTCAACGCCAAGAGAACGCTGGGCGGGTCAGACGGCCTTGATGTGGGCCGGCGCGCAGTTGCAGCCGGAGATGGTGAAGCTACTGCTGGCGAATGGCGCGGAGGTCGACGCGCGCTCGACCGTGCGCGAATGGACACGCAAGGTCAGCAGCGAGCCTCGGCCCAAGGAACTGGCCCAGGGCGGCCTCACGCCGCTCATGTTCGCGGCGCGAACCGGCTGCATCGAATGCGCCGAGCTGTTGCTCGGTGCCGGCGCCGACATCCACCTGACCGATCCCTATGGCGTCACGCCGTTGGTCGTGGCTGACGCTGAATCTGCAAAACGATTTCGCCGCTTACTTGGT
Source organism: uncultured Gammaproteobacteria bacterium (assembly GCA_963741255.1). Classification (GTDB taxonomy): domain Bacteria; phylum Pseudomonadota; class Gammaproteobacteria; order Steroidobacterales; family Rariloculaceae; genus FEN-1219. The sequence goes on from CAVUHM010000014.1 coordinate 106,784, forward strand.
GGAGAAGGGCGCGGACATCAACCAATGGGATCTGTACGGCCGTACGCCGCTGTATGTCGCGATCGACATGATGGATTACCCGCCGCCGCGCACGCCGGATGCGGCCGAACCGATGTCGGGCTTGCAGCTCGCCGAGTTTCTTCTCGACCGCGGCGCCAATCCGAACAGTCAGCTGAAACAGTGGCGCCCGCCGTTCGTGCGGTTGGCGCGCGGGCAAGACAACACGTTGGCGACGGGCGCGACACCGCTGCTGCGTGCCGCGCACTCCAGTGACGTGGCCGCCGTGAAACTGCTTCTCGAGCACAAAGCGTTGGTGGATTTGCCGAACGCTTCGGGCATCACTCCGCTGATGGCTGCCGCGGGCGTGGGTGTGAGCCAGAACACGAGTCGGGCCAAGAAGAAGACCGAAGCCACCTCGATCGAGGTGGCGCGTCTGCTGATCGAGGCTGGAGCCGACGTCAACCGCGTGACACACGACCCGCGCAGGATTCGCACGGATCCATTGGTCCGCGAGGCCATGTACGGGTTCATTTTCCAGATGGCCTTCGATTACGCGTACCTGCCGCCGAGCGGCAGGACGGCGCTGCACGGCGCGGCGCAGAAAGGCTGGAACGACATGGTTCGTTTGCTCGTGGAGAGCGGCGCAGAGGTGCAGCCCGTGGACGCGAGCGGCAGGACGCCTCGGAATATGGCTTTGGGGAACTACGAGCTCGCGATCACGGAGGCTGAACCAGATCCGCTGACCGAGACGGTCGCGCTGCTCGAGGAGCTCTGTCGGCAGGATGGCGACTGCGATCCGAACGCCGGTTGCGACCTCGACTGCGGATCGTTCGCGGTTCCGCCCGTCGAGTCGCAGCTCAATCAGACGGTGCGCCTGAACTAGGCCTTTGCGGTGTTAACGGTTTCCCGCCGGGTCATCCTCGCGCTCGGCGCCGTGTTGAGCGCCGCTGTGGCCATCGTCTCGTATCGCTACCTCGTGCCGGGCCTCCCGGCTCCCCCGTTGGTTGCCGCGAACGCTTTCGGCGTGCCTTGGCTCACGGTGCACGCGGCCGCGGCTGCCACTGCGCTGTTGGTCGGGCCGCTACAGTTTCGTTCGCAGCTCCGTGCGCGCCGGCCGAAGCTGCACCGCGTGCTGGGCCGCGTGTACGTGACGGGTTGCATGGTCGGAGGCGCGACGGGTCTGCTCCTGGCGCTTGGCGCGACAACAGGGCCGGTGTCCACGGCCGGTTTCGGCTCGCTCGCGTTCGTCTGGTTCTTCGCGACGGCTCGGGCGTGGCGGCTCGCGGTGCGGCGCGACCTCGCCCATCATCGAGAGTGGATGATCCGATCCTTCGCGCTCACGTTTGCGGCGGTGACGTTGCGTCTGTACTTGCCCGTAGCGCAGACGCTGCCCGTCGAGCTCGATGACGCGTACCGCGCGATTTCGTTCTTGTGTTGGGTGCCGAACTTAGGATTGGCGGAGCTCTACCTGCGCACGCGTCGCCGTCGCGGCTCGTCGATTGATCAGAGTGAAGCTTCACCGATCAAAATGACGCCGACCAAGATCATCAGCCAGTAGATGATCTTGTAGAAACGTTCGCCGTCGATGCGGCGCACGAGCCAGACGCCCGCAAACGTCGACACGATCGCAAGAGGAAGAAGCGCCGCGGCCGTCAGCATGTTGGTTCGCGGTGAACTGGCCGAGCGCAGCGAACGCAGGCACTTTGATCCAGTTCAGGGCGGCGAAGTACACGGCCCACGTGCCGACGAGCACGTCGCGCGGCAGACGGCGCGGCAGCACCCAAAGCTGGAATGGCGGCGCGCCTGCGTGCGCGATCTGGCTCGTGAAGCCGGAAGCGACGCCGGCCAGCGAACCAACCCAGCCGGGCGATGGAGTGCCGGTCGTCTTGGGCGCGCCGCGTCGTCCCAGCCACAGACGATAGGCGCCGAACGCGATGGAGATGACGCCCAGCAGCGCCATGACTCCGGCGGCCGAGACACGCGCTGCGAACAGATAGCCGATCAGAATGCCGATCGTCGCGCCGGGCAACGTCCAACCGAGCACGTACCAATCCAGGTGGCGGCGGAACGACCAGACGCCGACGATGTCCTGCGCGATCAGTATGGGTAGCAGGATAGCCGCGGCCTGCACGGGATCGATCACGAGCGCCATGAGGGGCAGCGCTAGGGATCCGACGCCCGCGAGCCCGCCTTTCGAAAAGCCGAGCAAGATGACTGCCGGCGCTGCCAGCAGATAAAAGATAGGATCTTGGATCAGAAAAATATGGCCAATAGAACCGCAGTTATTCTGGGAGCGTCAGGCTCTGTTGGCCAGGCCCTCCTGGCCGAAGTCGTCAGCTGTGGCGGTTTCAGCCGGATTCTCGTCATGACGCGACGGCCGCTCGATCTGCAATTGGGTCCCCAGGTGGAAGAGCGGCTGGTGCCGGAAATGGAGCCGGACAAACTCTTTCAAGCTGTTGTCGACGCACTGCGCGATCTCGGCGGTGAAGTGGTTGGGTTCAGTGTCTTGGGAGTGGGGGCCGGCACGGCCAAGCTCTCCTTGGAGGAGCACCGCGCCGTCGACGTCGAGCTCAATGCTGCGTTCGCGCGAGGTCTGAAGGCATCGGGAAAGGTTCAGCACTTGGCGTTCATGTCGTCGATCGGTGCCGACATCAATGCCAGGACTACCGGTTCCGGTGCCGCAGGCATGCCGCGCTACCTTCGCGTCAAAGGCGAGTCCGAAGCTGCCGTGACGAGTCAGGGCCCAGCCGTCGTCAGCATCTTTCGTCCCGCCATGATTCTCGGATCTCGACACACTCCATGGGTGCTCTCGGCCGTTCTACCGCTTTTTGCGCTGCTGACGCCGGCGAAGTTTCGTTCGATCCGGACGACGGAGATTGCTGAAGCGATGGTGGCTGCCGCGTTGCATCCTCCAACGCAAAGTGCGATCTACAACTACCCTGAAATGATGTCGTTGCGTCGCACGCGGTCGAGGTGATGCTCTCGTCAGCGAAATCCCTCCATCTCGTTAGATCGGTTCCTGCGATCGTGGCTATCCAGCCCACATAATCAGCGGCTTGGCGGCGGCACGCAAAAGCCTGCCGGAAAAATATCAGGGAAGAAGCAGTCGAGGAGCACGCAGTGTGCTCTCCGAGACAGGCCCAGCTCAATCGTCGGCTGAGACCTACGTCTTTGACGGAGTACGGCAGGGACGTATAATGACCGCAATGTTTGTTTTCATCGAGACGAGGTTGTTCACCCGTCTTGCCGATGAACAGCTGTCCGACGATGGGTTGTCGCGTTTGCAGCACTACCTCAACGAGAACCCGGAGGCGGGCGATATCATCCGCGACTCGGGCGGCGTACGGAAGCTGCGCTGGGGAGCCCCCGGACGCGGGAAGCGTGGCGGGTTTCGGATCATCTACTTCTTCAGGTCAAAACAAGGCGAGATCTGGCTGCTGACGCTGTATGCGAAGAATACTGCCGAGAGCATTTCCGGCCACGTTCTTCGGAAGATTAAGGAGGAGATTGATGGCTAGCCGAAAGCGAAATATCGGGCAGGAGATTTTGGACGGCATCCGCGAGATCAAGCGCGGCGAGCACGGACGGGTGACGACTGTTCCATCCGTATCCAGTATTCGCGAGAAGACCGGATTGTCGCAGGCGGTGTTCGCAAAGCTACTCGGTGTTTCCGTTCGGACGTTGCAGGAGTGGGAGCAGGGTCGGCGGGCACCGTCCGGTGCGGCAAGGACACTTCTGCTGATCGCGGCGAAGAATCCTCGCGCCCTCTTGGACGTGGCGTAAGGCTGCCCGAGGTCCTCAGGTCGTTTTCGATGGGATCTGCGCGTTGAATCCGGACGAGGGTCGAGTGTGGCCCGCTCCCAATCCGTTCGGTCCGGAGAAGGTGTTAACTATGTCTCCGGAATGATCTGTAAACCATGTGCTCGGAATGGCCCGTTGCATGACTTGGCGGAGAGGGAGGGATTCGAACCCCCGAGCCCTTGCGGGCTAACGGTTTTCAAGACCGCCGCATTCAACCGCTCTGCCACCTCTCCGCGCTGTAGAAAACGACTGCCTGACAGTGCCGTGGCTCGGTCAGCGGGCGCGGGCCAAGTGTAACGTATCGAATGCTGCCGAACTGGGCGGCAGGGTGCCGGTTCTCGGCCGCAAGCGGTGCGGCCCAGCGACCATGAAGGGCTGCCAAAGCGACCTCAAGACTCGCTCGGCTTCAGCTCATTCGCCGCAGCAGCGTGTCGACGCTGCTGCGGCTCTCGGCATGCGTGAACTGCAGTGTGAGCACCGCAGTCTCAGCGGCTCACTGAGCAGCGAGCAGCCCCCCGGAGATCACGATCTCCACGCGGCGATTGCGTGCTCGGCCCTGTGCCGTGGCGTTATCGGCGATCGGTCGCGACGAGCCGAGTCCCTGAACGTCGATGCTCGAAGCGGCGATGTTTTGTCCGATCAGATAATCGCGGACCGTGATGGCGCGTCGCTGCGACAACTCGTTATTGGTGGCCGCGGACCCCGTGCTGTCCGTGTGTCCCTCGATGTTGAACCTCAGATCGGGGTATGACGCCACGATGCCGGAGAAACGTGCGAGACTCTCGCGTGCCGAGGCGTTGAGATCGGCTGTCCCGGTCGCGAACTGCACGCCGCCGACTTCGGACACGAGCCCGCGCGGTGTTTCGCGCGTCGGCAGCACGCTATTGAGGCGTTGCAGCAGATCGGCGCGTGCCGCGACAGCGGCTCTCGCCTCGGTTGCTTTGGCGGATTCGGCAGCGGCCGCGGCCGCCGCGGCGTTGCGGGCCGCTTCCTGGTCAGCGGCCGCCTTGCCAACCATAGCCGCACGGCGTGCATCCTCGGCAGCGACGACGGTCTCGCGCGCGAGACTCGGCATGGCTTTGCGCTCCGAGCTCTTGCCGGTCAACGCTGTTTCCGCCGCCTTCAGTTTCGTCTGGGCCGTAGAATAAGGTTGCGTGGCGTACTGCTGTGCACCTGCGGCCGTCGCAAGCGCGACCGCGTAGCGGGCTTGAACGAGCTCCGTGGGGTTCGTGTCCTTGTTGGTCGCAATTGGCGCGAGGCTGGAATAGTCGGAACGCTCGGTCAGCGACGTGACCTTCGTCTCACTACCTTTGACTTTGTCGGCCACGTTGAAGAGCACGATCATGTTGCTCGGTGCGCTCACCGCAAAGTGCGGCTCCGCCGTGACGATCAACGCGAACTGCGAAGTGTTATAGCGGGTTTTTAGGCTACCCTTGTCGCCCTCTGCTCCAACGAGCACACCCTGATTGGCGGAGCGACCGTCCGGGGTCAGGGCCCACAGCACGTAGTTCGTGTATGGCCCGAGCGACGACGGTACCGGTAGATTCTTCACATCGACGGAGATCTCTGCGTTGCCGTTTTGGTACTCGACCTGTCCTTTGCCCTCGGCCGTGGCCGCAATCGGCGTGCCGCGGAACAATAGGTCCGACTTCGGTCCTGCCTGGTAAGTGAACATCGAAATCTGGCTCATGATATCGGAGCTCGCGATTGCGGCTCGCTCCGCTTGCGCGAGCGCCAACACGGGAAAGACGCTCAGCAGCGCGAGTGTCGTGACGTGAATGGGCTTCATGGTGGGTTCCTCGATTTTGAAAAGCGCTACGCCCCTGCGGTATGCAGGCGCGACCCTGGCCGACTGGCGAGACAAGAAATGCCTCGTCCTATGCTTCTCAGCTTTCGCATACTCACATGCGCCCAAGTCTACCGGATATGCGTAGTTGCCGCAGCCGTTGAAAGCTCGAGGGACAGAGTTGCTCGCCGTCGACGCTCGATAGCGCGAGCTACTCGGGATGCTTGCGTTCGACGCGCGAAGCTTGGGACTATGCGCGAACAGGAGGTCCGTTCGATGCGGTCTGGGTTCTGTGGTGTGCGTGTGCACGGTTGCCGCGGTGCTTACCAACGGTGGAACACTGCTTGCTCAAGAGGCCGAGGGCCAAGCCCCAACTCCGTTCGCCGACCCGGCCGAGCTCGCGTTCGAGCAAGGCCGTTGGGAAGACGCGATCGCCGAATACCGCGAGATCCTCGCGGCGTACCCTGAGGACCGGCTGAGCCTGCTGCGAATCGCGCAGGCCCAGCGCGAGCTCAAGCAACACGACAACGCTCTCGCGACGCTCGAGACCGCGCGGACCGCGAACGCACCCGAAGCGATGATCGACCTCGAGCGCGCGCGGAACCTTGCATTGCTCGATCGCGACGACGAGGCGCTCGCGGCGCTCGATGCCGCGGACCACAGCGGCCTGCGCGCGCTCGCGCTCGTCGAGAGTGCGCCGGAGTTCGACCAGTATCGGTCGCTGAGTCGCTTCGAGCGCGTGCATCGCAACATGCGTGCGCGCGTCTATCCGTGCGAAGGCCTCGAGGAGGCCGACGACTTCGACTTCTGGGTCGGACGGTGGGAAGTCCGGATGCCGGACGGCACGCCGATCGGCACGAACACGATCAGCAAGCGCGACGGCGGCTGCTCGATCCAAGAGCACTGGGAAGGCGCGGGCGGCTCTACGGGCACGAGCGTGGCGTTCTACCTGCCGAGCCGCGGCGAATGGCGCCAGGTGTGGACCGGGTCGGGCGGCACGCTATTCGACATCACCGGGACGGCCGAGAACGGCTCGATGCACATGGAAGGCACGATCGAGTATGTCGAGCCGAACCGGGTCGTGGCCTTCCGCGGCACCTGGACCGAGGGCGCCGACGGGCGCGTGCGCCAGCGCCTCGAAGAGTTCGACCTGGCCGCGCAAACCTGGGTCGTGTGGTTCGACGGCTTCTACCGGCGGCTCGACTGACGTTCGGTTAGAATCTGGCCATGACCGGCCGACAATTCTCCATCGGCGCCTCGGGCAATCCGCTCGTTCAGATACTGTCGCTGGTCGTGTTCGGCGTGCTCGTCGTCGGTGCCGTGATCATGGGCGCGTTCGTGCTGCTCGCGTTCTTCGGCTTCGCCGCCGTCGCGGTGCTCGTGTTCGCGATCCGCAGCTGGTGGCTCAAGCGCAAGATCCAGAAGGGCAGCGGTCCCTTCGGCGACGAACCGCAGCCGACGCAGGGCGTTCGCTACATCGAAGGCGAGTACAAGGTCCTCGATGCGGACGGCGATCCGAAACGCCGTCAGTCGAGCGAGGAGCCGTAGCGCGTGGCGCCGCCGACGCTACCGAGCTCGACGGATCGTCGCCGGCGGCGTCGCTTGAGGCTGATTCCGATCGTCGGTTACACGTTCATCGCGCTCGCTCTCGCATACTTTTTCGAGCAGCGTCAGAGCACGACCGTGATCTTCGTGCGGCACGCCGAGACGGATGCTTCGATGGCGGGACCGGACAACGATGCTCCGCTCGAGCGATCGCGGCCGGCAGCGTGCCGAGCTGCTCGCGGACTTCGTGCAGAGCATCGACGTCGTCGCCGGTCCCAATGCCATCTACGCGAGCGATAAGCGCCGCACGCAAGAGACCGCCGCGCCGCTCGCGAAGCGGTTGAACATCCCGGTCCAGATCGCCGATCACCTCGACACCGAGGGCTTCATGGACGACGTGCTCGACGATCATAACGGCGACATCGTGTTGATCGTGTCGCACTCGAACACGATCGCGCCGTTGATCGACGAGCTGCACGGCAGCAAGCGGTTGGCGCCGTTCAGCGAGGACGACTTCGATCGGTTCTACATCGTCACGGTCCCCGCATACGGCAGGGTCAAGACGCTGGAGCTCCGTTACCCTGGGCCGCCCGCCGAAACTCCCGCTCCGGCGGCGCCCGCCGAGGCACCCGAACAGACATCGACGGTCGCCGACCCGGCGACGAGCGCGAGCGGCGCCAGGTAAGCTCGTTACGCTTCCGGGCTGACCGTCGAAACCGATACGTCGAGCAACGGGTTCGCCGCGAGCCCACCATCGGCCGTGAGCTTCGGGTACGGGCGGCCGAGCTGCCGGCAACGTTCCGCGATGTCGGGATACGACCACTCGAACAGCGTCAGCTCGCGGTCCTCGGGCGTCAGGCGCGGGTGCTCGTACAATCCCGCCGCAAGCCGCTGTCGTTCCGCTTCGAGCAGGATCGCACCGACCGCGACCGACACGTTCAGCGACGTGCCGAGCCCGTGCATCGGAATCACGACGTGGTGGTCTGCCGCCGCGAGCGCCGCGTCGCTCAAGCCCACGAGCTCGGCGCCGACCATGATCGCGACCTTCTTTGTGTAATCCATCTCGCGATAGTCGCGCGACTTCTCGCTCGAGTGCGCGGCCACGAGTTGCCAGCCCTCGTCGCGCAGCGCCGCGACCGCCGCTCGAGTCGAGCGATGCAGCGTGACCCCGACCCAATGCTTCGCGCCGCCCGAGATCATGTGATGGCGACGTATCGAGTCGCCCTCCGAGAGCGCGTGTATCCGTTGGATGCCGACCGCATCGGCGGTGCGGATGATCGCGGACACGTTGTGAGATTTGTTCACGGCATCCATGAACACCGTGAGGTCGGGTTGACGACGATCGAGAGCGTGCTGGAGCTTCGAGAATCGCTCGGGTGTCATCGGGCACTCCCTGCCGCCTGACTGGCGGTATCGTAGCAGGGGCCTAGAATAGAAAGTACCCGCGAGCGGACACGTTATGTTCCAAACCGAGATAGAAGTGGCGACGACGGGCCGCGGCACGTACGAGCTCACGAAGCGCGTGGCCGAGGCCGTGCGTGCTTCCCGGGTCGCGACAGGGCTTTGTCACGTTTTCACGACGCACACGAGCGCGTCGCTGATGATCTGCGAGAACGCGGATCCGGACGTGCGGCGAGACCTCGAGACGTTCATGGCAGACATCGCGCCAGACGGCGACCCGCGCTTCGTGCACAGGGCGGAAGGGCCCGACGACATGCCGGCCCACGTGCGCAGCGTGCTCACGACGTCCGACCTCACGATCCCGATCACCCATGGCGCGTTGGCGCTCGGCACCTGGCAGGGCGTGTACCTGTGGGAGCACCGCACGCACGGCCACCGTCGCCGAGTCGTCGTAACGATCCAGGACTAAGGCTTGCGCGCACTCGGCTCAGCGAGGTAACGATGGCGACGCTTGGCGAGAGGCTCCGGTGGCTCAAGCCGCTCGCCGCACTGGCTGTGTTCGGGATTGCGGCACTCGTGTTGCATCGCGAGCTCGCGCAGTTCCACGTGCACGAAGTGCTGCGCGAGCTGCACGCGATTTCCGCACGCACCGTAGGCACCGCAGTCGCGCTGACGCTCGCGAGCTATTGGCTGCTCGGTTTCTACGATTGGCTCGGACTACGCTACGCGCGCAAGGCGGTCCCGTACGGGCGCACGCTGCTGACGGCGTTCGTAGCGTACGCGTTCGGCCACAACCTCACGCTGGCAGGTCTTACCGGCGCCGCGGTGCGCCTACGTCTGTACGCGGCTCACGGGCTCACGGCGATCGACGTTGCGACTGTGTCCGGATTCTGCTCGCTCACCGCGCTGCTCGGTCTCGCCGCGCTCGCGGGCGGCTCGCTGCTGCTGGAGCCGGCCGCCGTCGCCGCTGCGCTGCCGATCGACCACGCGGGCGCATTGTTGCTCGGCGGTGTGCTGCTCTTGGCCGTGGCCGCTTACGTCGCATGGGCGTCGTTCGGCTCGCGCCCGCTGGAGCTGCGCGGCTGGGCACTCCGCGAGCCGGGTGCGCGGTTCGCGCTGACGCAGGTCGCGCTCGGCGCCGTGGACTTCACGCTTGCGAGCGCCGTGCTGTGGGTGTTGCTGCCGCCGGAAGCGGGCATCGGGTTTGCGGCGTTCGCGGGCCTCTTTGCGGCCGCCGTCACGGTCGGGCTCGCGAGCTCGGTGCCGGCGGGGCTCGGCGTGTTCGAGGCCGTGATCGTGCTGCTGTTGCCGCAGGTGCCTACGGACTCGTTGCTCGGTTCGCTGCTGTTGTATCGCGCGGTGTACTACCTCGGGCCGCTCGTGTTGGCTGCGCTGCTCCTGATTGCGGGCGAGCTGCGCGCCCAGCGCGGGCGCCTGGTGCGCGCGCACGCGTTGGCTGCCGCCTACGTCGCGCCCATCGTGCCGCACATGGCGGCCACGCTGACGTTCGTGGCCGGAGCCGTGTTGCTGCTGTCGGGCGCCACGCCGAACGTCGACGACCGCATCGACTGGCTGCGCGGCGTGCTGCCGCTGCCGATCCTCGAGGTGTCGCATCTCGTCGGCAGCTTGGTGGGATTGGGACTCATCGTACTCGCGGCGGCGCTTCGCAGACGCGTGCGCGCGGCGTATCACATCGCCCTCGCATTGCTCGCGGCGGGGATCGGCGCGTCGCTGCTGAAAGGTGTCGACGTGGAGGAGGCGCTGCTGCTCGCGCTCGCGATGGCCGTGCTGTGGACCGGCCGGGCAGCGTTCTATAGGCCGTCGTCGATCCTCGCGGAGCGCTTCACGCCGGGATGGGTGGTGAGCATCGTGGGCGTGATCGCGGCGAGCGTTTGGGTGGGCCTGCTCGCGTATCGAAGTGTGGATTACTCGGACGACCTCTGGTGGACGTTCGCGTTTGACGCGGACGCGCCACGCATGCTGCGCGCGGCGCTCGTCGTGACAATCGCGGGTGCCGCGCTCCTGCTGGCGAACCTGTTGCGCCCCGCACGGCCGGAGCCGATCGTGGCGATTGCCTCCGATCTCGAGCGCGCTCGCGCTGCGATCGCGCGCAGCGACGACACGCTCGCGAACGCGGCGCTCACCGGGGACAAGCGTCTCTTGTTCAGCGACGAAGGCGATGCGTTCGTGATGTACCAGATATCGGGCCGCAGTTGGATTGCGCTCGGCGATCCCGTCGGCGCGGTCGAGCGCGCCGAGGATCTCGTCTGGCGCTTTCGTGAGCTGTCGGACCGACACGGCGGCGCATGCGTGTTCTACCAAGCGAGCCGCGACCGGCTCGCCGGCTACATCGACCTCGGGCTTGCAGCGTTCAAGCTCGGTGAGGAGGCGCACGTACCGCTTGCGAGCTTCTCGCTCGAGGGCAGCTCGCGCAGCGTGCTGCGTCAGGATCACCGCCGCGCCGTGCGGGACGGTGCGACCTTCGACGTAGTGCCCGCCACCGGCGTGCCGGAGCTGCTGCCGCAGCTCGAGCGAATTTCAGCGGCGTGGCTCGCGGACAAGGCCACGGCGGAGAAACACTTCTCGGTCGGAGCGTTCGCGCCGGATTACGTTCGGCATTTCGACGTGGCGGTCGTGCGGCGTGCCGGCGAGCTGGTCGCGTTCGCGAATCTGTGGGCCGCGGGAACGAAGCGTGAGCTGTCGGTGGATCTCATGCGCTTTGGCCCGGACGCGCCGCGCAGCGCGATGGACTTTCTGTTCATCGAGCTCATGCTATGGGGGCGCGAGCACGGCTATGAGATCTTCAATCTCGGCATGGCGCCGCTGTCCGGCCTGGAGCAACACCCGCTCGCGCCAGTTTGGCACCGCGTCGGGAACTTCGTGTTCCGGCACGGCGAGCATTTCTACAACTTCGAGGGACTGCGGCGTTACAAGTCGAAGTTCCACCCCGACTGGCAGCCGCGCTACCTCGTCGCGCCGGGTGGGATTGCGTTACCGCGCGTCCTGCTCGACGTGTCCACGTTGATCGCGGGCGGCTTGAAGGAGCTGTTCGCGAAGTGAGACGCGGGAGCTAGGGCAGTTGTAGCGAGCCCTTCGAAATAGTCGGCGATCGTCGGGGCGCCCATCTGCGTCATGACGATGCGGAGCTCGCGGCTCAGGATGTCGAGCACGCGCTCGACCCCGGGCTGGCCGAACGCGCCGAGGCCCCAGATGTACGGTCGGCCGATGCCGACCGCCGTCGCGCCGAGCGCGAGCGCTTTGAAGACGTCGGTGCCGCGCCGAACTCCACCGTCGACGAACACCGGCACGCGGCCGCGCACGGCCTCGACGACCTCGGGCAAGCACTCGATCGTGCCGCGGTTGGTTTCGTCGGCACGGCCGCCGTGGTTGCTGACGACGATGCCGTCGGCGCCGTGCTCGAGACAGCGCGCCGCGTCCTCGCGCGTCTGAATGCCTTTCAGCATCACCTTCATCTTCGTCGCACGCTTCAAGCGATCGACGTAGTCCCACGTCAGTCCCGCGAGCCCCATCCGCACCTTCGTCATGTCGACGCCGTCGAACATGTGGCGCATCTCGAATGCGTTCGTCGGCATGCCTGCGTGACATGCCTGACACAGTGGATCGTTGTCACGATCGAATCGGGCGACGGGCTCGAGGTTGCGGACCGGAATGTCGACGGTCCAGGCGACGGCCGTGCAGCCCGAGTCCTCGGCGCGTTTCAGCATGCGCTCGGTCGACGGCCAATCCGACGTCGAATAGAGCTGGAACCAGCCGGGCCCGCCGCGTGCGGCTGCGACGTCTTCGACGGAATAGTTCGTCACGGTCGACAGCATTTGCAGTGCGTTTTTAGTCTTGGCGGCGCGCGCGACGGCGACCTCGCCTTCGGGGTGGAACATCAGCTGTGCGCCGACGGGGCAAAGGAAGATCGGCGATGCCAATCGTTGGCCGAACACGTCGACGGCGAGATCGACGGTACCCACGTCGACGAGGCGCTGCGGCCGGAGGCCGATCTCCGCGAAGCCCGAACGGTTTGCGCCGATCGTGCCGAAGTCGTCGGAGCCCTGCGCCATGTACGCGTAGTGGCCGGCGTTCACGCGCTCGCGGAACACGGCTTCGAAGTCCCAGACGTTCAACGCCTGGTCCGGGCTCGCGATGAGCTTGTCCCACTTCAGCGAGCCCGAGAGGACCGCGTCGTCCTGCGCGCGCGCAACCCCGGCGGCCAGGGTGCCGCCGAGGCCGTAGAACAGCGGGCTCTCGGCCAGAAAACGCAAGAAATTGCGGCGCGATTGTGCGCGGACGTCGGTCGGCATGGTGCTCCCCCTCGAGTCCCGCAAGCCTACTCGAACCGGCCATTTGCGTGCCACACTCCGCAAGGGGACCCACGTATGTCGCAGCTTCGATCGCCAATGCGCCGCCGTCTGCTCGAGTCGGCGGCCGCGGTTGCCACGTCGCACTGGCTCGGCGGCCGGGCGGCACAGGCCGCCGCCGCCGACATCACGGGTCAGCTCGCGCGCTACATGGCGGCCGCGCGCGAGCAACCGCTGCCCGACGCCGTGATCGTGGCGTGCAAGCAGCGCATCGTCGACACGTTCGGCGCGATGGTCTCCGGTGCGCGCATGAAACCGGGAGTCGTGGCCGCCGACTACGTCCGCTCGTTGGGCGGCGTGGCGCAAGCCAGCGTCGTGGCAGCGAATCTGCGCACCACGGCCGTGAACGCCGCGCTCGCGAACGCAATGTTCGCGCATGCCGACGAAACCGACGACTTCGAGCCCGTGACCAAGGCTCACCCCGGGTGCTCGGCCGTGCCCGCGGCGCTCGCATTGGCCGAGAAGAACGGCGCATCGGGCATGGAGCTGATCCGTGCGGTCGCGCTCGGGTACGACTTGGGCTGCCGATTGTTGCTGGCGCTCGGGCCAGACCATGTGCGCGGCACGCATCGCAGTGCGGAAGGCGTGAGCTCGACGTTCTGCGCGCTCGGCGCCGCCGCGCTCGCCGGTCTCGACGAGCAGCGCATGCGCTACGCGCTGTCGTACGCCGCGCAACAAGTCTCGGGGCTCTGGAGCTGGGTCGACGACGAGGGCCACGTCGAGAAGGCGTTCGACTTCGCGGGCATGGGCGCGCGCAACGGCGTGATGGCCGTGACGATGGTCGAAGCCGGCATGACGGGCGTGGCCGACGTGCTCGACGGCACGCACAACCTCTTCATCGCTCTGTCGACTGAGCCTAGACCAGAGGCCATGCTCGAGGGGCTCGGCAGCCGCTTCTACGTGACCGAAACGGCGATCAAGACGTTTTCGGTGGGCTACCCCTGCCAGTCCGCGCTCGATGCGCTGCTGACGCTGCGCCAGCAGCATGCGCTCGCGCCGGACAGCGTGCGCTCGATCGCGATCAAGCTACCGACCGATGCCGTCGGCATCGTCGGAGAAAGCGCGATGCCAGACGTCAATTGCCAGCATCTCGTCGCGCTGGCGCTGCTGAAGGGCGGCGTGTCGTTCGACGACAGTCACGATGCGGCGTTGATGCGAGCGCCCGAGATCCTCGCGATTCGCGCTAGGACCACGCTCGCCGGCGACGCGGCGCTCGTGGATCCGGCGGCGCCGCGCGGCGCGATCGTGGAGTTGACGCTCGCGGATGGCCGCCGCGTCGAGCATCACACGCGCTTTCCACCAGGCACGAAAGAAAACCCACTCACGGACGACGCCGTGAACACGAAGGCCCGCGATCTCATGGCGCCCGTGCTCGGTGCCCGTAATACCGAGCGCCTGATTCGCGAGCTGAACGCTCTGGAAGCCGTCGACGACGTTCGCCGGCTGCGGCCACTGTGGACGGCGGGTTAGAATCCCGCGAGGAGATCATCGATGAAACGTTTGGCCGCGCTGATTCTTGGCTCGTCTTTGGCGCTCTCGGTGCACGCGCATACGAAGCTCGCGGCCACGAGCCCCGCGGCCGATGCCGCGACGACCGCTCCGCGCGCGCTCGAGCTCGACTTCGGAGGCGAGGTCCGGCTCACGGCCGTGACACTTGTCGATGCAAGCGGGCACGCAAAGCACCTCGACGCGGTGCCGACCGAGGTCGCGAGCAAATTCTCGCTCGCGATTCACGAGCCGCTCGCCGCCGGTAAGTACACAGTCACGTGGCGCGCAGTCGGCGGCGACACGCATATCGTCTCGGGCGAGTTCGCCTTCACGGTCACTGCGCCGTAACGGCCAGTGTTCTTCGCGACCGATGCGCTCGTCGTGGCCCTGCGGGCCATAACGTTCGTCGCGCTGTTCCAAGCTGCGGGCGGCGCCATCGTGCTGGCGGCTTACGATCGCGATCTCGCGCGCGAGTCCGCGGATCGTGTTCGCACGTTGACGCGCGTTGCCGCGCTGATCGCGTTGTGTGCCGCCGTGCTGCACTACGTGTTGACGCCGGCGCGTATGGCCGGCGACTTCGGCAGCACGTTCGACCCGGCGCTCGAATCTCTTCTACTGCGCTCGAGCTCCGGCGGCGCACACATCGTGCGCGTCGTCGGGCTCGCGGTGTTGCTGCTCGCGCTCGATCGCGCCAGCCGTTTGAACACCTGGGCCGCGCTCGGCGGCGCTGCGTTGGCGCTGCTGTCGTTCGCGTTGATGGGGCATACGACGATCCATGCGCAGCGCTGGGCGCTCGCGCCGTTGCTGCTCGTGCATGTCGTGGTCGGCGCGTACTGGCTCGGCGCGCTGGCCGCGCTTTACGTCGAAGTCCGCGATAGGGGAGTGAACGCAGCAGCATTCGTCGCGCGTTTCTCGGCGCATGCCTCGACGCTCGTGCCCGCGATTTTCGTCGCGGGCGCGATCATCAGCGTGCTGTTCATTCGCAGCTTCGCCGAGCTCGCGACCCCGTACGGCGCGATGATCGCCGGCAAGGCCGTCGCGTTCGCCGCGTTGATGATTCTCGCGGCGCGGAACAAATGGCGGTTTGGCCCGCGCCTGAACGCCGGCGACGCAGCGGCCGCTGCAAGCCTGAAGCGCGCGATTGCGGTGGAGTGGCTATTGATCGTCGGCGTGCTGATTGCGACGGCCGCAATGACGTCGCTGTACGCACCCGAGCACCTCGAAGGCGCGTTCGCGCCCGAGCACGAGGTTCAACCGGCGCACTGAAAACGGCCAGCTTGGCTTGCGGCCGCCGCCGCACCTGGCCGATAATCCGCGCCTCGTGGGGCAGTAGCTCAGCTGGGAGAGCGCCGCGTTCGCAATGCGGAGGTCGAGGGTTCGATCCCCTTCTGCTCCACCACTCTCCGGTCGCGCTACGGCGCGCGATAGCGCTGCTTGCGCGATTCCTTGTCCGCCTCGCGTACCTTGTCCTTCAGGCCGCCAACGGCGTTCTGAATCTTGCCCTTGACCTGGTCCGCACGGCCCTCGTTCTTGAGCTTCTCGTCTCCGAGCGCCTTGCCCGCGATCGTCTTGGCTTTGCCGCGGACTTGCTTGGCTGCGCCCTTGACTCTGTCTTTGTCTATCACGATGACTCCTCGTTGAACGGCTGTAATGCTGGGCGTGCTGGAAAACGGTCAGATACTCGCCGGCGCTCCGCGCCCGACGCTCATGAGTCCCGCTGCGTATGGCAGCGCTGCGAGCCGCGTGCGCTCCGAGCGCCGCTGGTGCACTAGCTCGTGAGTCAGCGGCGGGAAGTGCTTGCAAAGGCGTGCGATGAGGTCGAGGGCGTCCCAGTCCGCGAAATCCTTAGTCTCGGCGAGCACGACGCACTCGCATGCGACGTTCTCTGCGGCGACCGGGTCGCCCGCGTGCCGTGCTTGCCGCATGGTCGCTACGAGCGAGTCACCTAGATCGCGCACCGCCTGTCGGCCGGGCGAGGTCGCCTCGGGATCGAGTTCGAACTTTCTACAAACGCCTTCCAAGACCTGGACGTGTCGCCGTGTCTCGTTCAGGTAGCGGGTCCATTCGGCCCGTAAGTCCTGTGCGATGGCCGATTCGATGGCGGCCTCATACACCCTGACGCCGCCACGTTCGTGCTCCAGCGACTGAAGGATCAACTCCTTTATCTGCGAGTTTTTCATTATTGTTATCCTCCTTGTATGCGTGGCGAGAGCATGCGTGGAATGATGCAAACGATGTGCCACGGACTCGATCCCGGTTGGGGAACCGCGAGCTTCACGAAACTTGATGGAGCGGGGCCGTAATTCGGGGCGTCGGTGGGCGTCTACAGCGACGACGCGCACACGGCTTCCGGCTAATATTCCGCACTCGGGCACTCAACCAAAGGGCCAGCAATGAACAGAATGATCCCGGTACTGTCGATCCTGCTCGTGGGCGCTTTGGGCACCGCGCAAGCACAAGCGCCTGCGGACCCGGTTGCCGGCAGGGACTACATCGAGATCTCGAACGGTAGCCCGCTGGACCCGCCTGCCGCGGGCACGGTCGTCGTCGAAGAGTTCTTCAATTACATCTGTCCGGCGTGCAACTCGTTCGAGCCGTTGTTCGTGTCATGGACGGCCAAGCTGCCGGCGTATGCGAAGGTCGTGCACGTTCCGGCCACGTTCCGCGCCGACTTCGTAGCCGTATGCCAAGGCGTATTACGCCGCGGAGTCGCTGGGGCTGATCGAGAAGACGCACAAGGCCGTGTACGACGGCATTCATGTCGAGCGCACGATCCCCGCCGAAGGCCAGCGGCCCGACGAGGACAAGATCGCGGAGTTCTATTCGAAGTACGGCGTCGCGAAGGACGACTTCCTGCGCGCGATGCAGAGCTTCGGCGTGCAGGTCAAGGTGCGCCGCGCGACGGAGCACATGACGAAGAGCAAGGTGCCGAGCACGCCGTCACTCGTCGTGAACGGCCGTTACCTGGTCCGCGGCAACTCGTACGCGGACATGCTGCGGATCGCGAGCTTCCTGATCGAGAAGGAACGCGCCGGCAGCTAAGCCTGCGGAGTCGGCCTATTGCTGATAGCCGGGCTTGCAGTCGTAAGGCTGGGTCCAGCGCTCGGTGCGCACGAAGATCTCTTTCTGCATGTGCGGCTGCTTGAAGATCACTGGATCGTCGATGGTCCAGGTGATCTCGAGCTCCTGCGTCGAGCCGTTGACCTCGAGCCGCTCCGTGAGCGTGAGGTCCGCGGTGTGCACCACGCCGTAGCGGGGCTCGAGTACACCGGTCGTAAACAGCGTCGTCGTGACGACGAGCGCGTCACCGTCGAAGCGGCCGTTCGAGTATCCCAAGGTGGTCCGCGGCGTTCCGGGCGGCGGAGCCGCCTGGCTCAAATGGATCGTGCGCCGGCTGTCCATGAACTGGTGATCGACGACGACAGTGTCGCCGTCGCGGCGAATCTCGAATGGCTCGTTGACGTTGACCCAGAAGCGCACCGGGCTCGCGGGGTCGCAGTAGATCGCCGGGTCGTCCTTGATCGGGTCGAACGCTGCGCGCCGGCGCTCGCCTTCCGGCGTCAGAACGTCCGTGTACCGCGACACGCGGAACGTCTTCATCGCCCACACGCCTTCGATCGAGCTGTTGGCAGCGACGACCACGGGTGTCGCCGCCGGCGTGGCGCCGAACAACGTTGACGAGCGCAGCACGCTGCCGTCCGCAAACACGGCTTCGCGCAGCGCGCAACCCGTCGGGTTGTGGCGTGCCTGGCTGCCGGTGATCTTCACCTTCGCGCCGGGCGCGAACATCTCGGCCGTCAGGCCGTTACGCGCGAGCACGCTGCGAGACGCGAGCTCGCAATGCCAGATCGCGTCACGTCCCGCGGCATCGACGACGCGCAGATACACGAACGCGTGCGGGTTGATGAACTGAAACTCGGTCACGACACCCTGGAGCGTGACCTGCTGCGTATCGTCGTAGTGTGCCGCGACGCCGTGGTGCGCGAAGCTGGCGGAGGTCGAAAGGCACAGCAGGCCAATTGCGCAACGCAGCGTCACGTCCACGGCCCGAACCTCCATGTTGCGAAACTCGGGGCGAGGGCAGCCGTAGCTGCCACTCGCCCCTTGGAGCGCTAGAACGTGAAGCTCAGGCTCACACCGACCTCACGCGCGCGGCCGACGATCGAGAAGTCGTAGCCCCAGGTGTCGCGAGTATCGAAGCCGCCGTTCACGTACAACTCGTCGGTGAGGTTCTTACCCCAAATCTCCACCGAATAGTTCCTTGCGGAGGGCTCGTAGACGAACCGGGCATTGAAGATGCCGTACCCAGGCTCGAGCACGGGGTTACCGTTCGCGTCGATTTGCGTGCGTTGATACGCGGCGTCACGCGCGTAGTCGCTCATGTAGCCGTAGTTACCCACGAGCAGGAAGCGCCCACCGTTGCTGAGCGGAATCTCGTAGTTCGCGCCGACCGTCCCGCTGTCCTCCGCCGCATACGCGAACGGCGCGCCTGGGTAGTTACCCGTGACGCCGTTGAAGAAGCCGGACTGAATGTAGTTCGTGTCGATGAGGCCGAGGCCGAAGTTCAAGCTCAGCCGATCGGTCGGCACCCAAACCACCTCGAACTCGAACCCGTCGGCAGTGCCTTCGCCCTCGCCGGAGTTGTACGGGAACGGCTGTGTGTTGCCTGCCGCGTCCACCGGCAGCAGCGCCACACGCATACCCGTCCAGAGCCCGTCGAAGTAAGTCGCGTTGAAGCGCAGACGTCCATCCAGCCAGTCGGAACGGAAGCCGATCTCCTTGTTCTCGACGATCTCCGCCGGCAGATTGCAAATCACTTGGGTCGCATTGATTCGAGCGCTGCATCCGGACGGTGGCACGGCAACCGGCCCAATGGTCGTGAGCGGTGTCGCCGCCGACGTGAACCCCTCGGCGTAAGTCGCATAGACCATCATGTTGTCGGTGGGCCGGTAGGCGACCGAGAACTTGTAGGTGTTGATATCCGGCTGGGGCGCATCGACGAGAACTTGCGTGATCGCGCTGTAGGCGAACGGGTCCCCTTGCGGTCGCACGTCAGGATCCGGTGTGCGGAACGCATCGCTCGGCGCGAAAGTGAGGTCGCCGCCCTCCGTCTCGCTGATCCGCGCGCCGACGGTGATGTCGAGCTTGTCGGTGATGCCAAAGGTCGCCTCGCCGAAAAACGCGCTCTCGTCGTCCCACGAGTTCGTCAGGAGATCCGTTGAGATGTTGCCGGCGTTCCACGGGTAGCGACCGGCGCCGCCGTATACGACGGCCGCAGTGTCCGCCGTGAGCAACGCGCCGCCTGTGACGCCCTCCGAGGTTCAGTACCCTTGCGGTCTGGCGCACATACTCGCTGTTCGCAGTGTTGATCGTCGGCAGGCTGGTTCCGTAGTTGGGGTTCGCGAACTCCCACATGCGCCAGCGAACGTTGCGGAAGTCCAACGACTGCTCAGCGAGTAATAGCCAGCGAGCCAGTTGATGCGGCCGTCCAGGTTCTCGCCGGAGAGGTGCAGCTCGATCGTGTCGTTCTCGCGTGAAGTCTGGATCAGGTCGTCCGTCGTGACGACGAAACTCGGTGCCGTCGAAGTCGACCGATTGCCGCGCATCCTGCTCCCACGTCGACATGATCGATTCGAAGTGCAGGCTGTCCGTGATGTCCCAGTCGGCCGTCAACGTCGCGTACTTCAGGTCCGCCGTGATGCCCTCGGCCGGGGAGTCCGAGCGCGTTTGCCATTTGCCGACCGTGCCCCCGAATACGTCCGGCATGTGGGTATTCGGCGTGAACCCGTGCCGGGAAGTTCGGCAGCCCGACCCCCGCACCGATTCCGAGCAGCGCGCGAATCCGCTTCACGCTGAGCCGGGTTTGCCCAGCATGATGTTGTACTGCGTAATCTTCGAGTTGTCGTAGCGCGTCATTCGATGATTCGCGCATCCGTGCCGCGCTTTTCCTCGTCGTTGTAGGTGAATCGCAACGAAAAATTATCGGTCGCGTCCCAGAGGAAGTCGGCTCGCAGCAGAATGTCGTCCTGAGCGCCGAAATCCCAAGGTGTCGTGAGGCCTTCGATGAAGCCGTCGCTCTGGTACGTCGCACCCGTGAACTTGGATTTGAGCTTGTCCGTAATCGGCAAGTCGACCGCGAGCTGAACGTCCTGGCGGTTGTACTCGCCAACGTCGATTTTGACGCGAGCGCCGAACTCGTCAGCGGGCCTCTTCGTCGTCATGTTGACGGCGCCGCCGTTCGTGTTACGGCCGAAAAGCGTGCCCTGTGGACCGCGCAAGACCTCGACGCGCTCCATCTCGGTGAAATTGGTCTGTTGGAAACCGAAGCCGTCTTGCCATACGCCGTCGACGTAAAGGCCGACGCCCGGTAGACCGCGGACATAGAAGCTGGATTCGGCGCCGCCGCGCCCGGGTTCAACACGACGTTCGGCACCATGATGCCGAGGTCGCGGCCGTTCGCTGATGCCGCCGAGCTCGAGCTGCTCCGCGGTGAACGCCTGGATCGATATCGGCGTGTCCTGCAAGCTCGTCTCGCGGCGCGTGGCCGTGACGAGGATCTCTTCGAGTTGCGCCGAGGCGCCGAACGGTAGACAGCTGATGACGGCAGCGGACAACGCCGCCAAGCGCAGGTTTTGAGCACGCATTAGTTTTCCCCCCGGAAAATTGCTGGGTACCATCGACACCCGGAACGAGTATGGCCGATCTTCGTGCGTGGGGAAACAACGCCGGGAGCCGCGCGTCTGAACGCTTCGCGCTGTTCTGTTGCTTTGCGCTCACATGGACCGAGCTGCCTCTGCATGCGAGACCGCCCGGTTTGGCTGAGGCCGTTTGCGCGAGCCGCTATGGCACGAGGGCGAGGAACAAGAACGCCGTGAAGATCAGGAGCTGGACGGCGCCATACATCAGGTTGGTTCTGCCCGTCGCAATGCCGATCGCGCCGACGAGCAGCGTCAGCGCGAGTAGCACGATGTCCTTTGGGTCTACGCCGAGGAGAATCGGCAGGTCGAACGCGATGCTCACGGCGACGACCACGGGCACGGTCAGGCCGATCGTCGCGAGCGCCGAGCCCAAGGCCAGGTTCACGCTCGTCTGTAGCCGGTTCGCGAGCGCGGCGCGCGCGGCCGCAATCGATTCGGGCATCAGCACGAGCAACGCGACCGCGATGCCGACCGCGATGCGCGGCGCGCCGAGCGCGTTCACGGCGCTCTCGATCGTCGGCGAGAGCTGCTTTCGCGAGCAGGATCACGGCCGTCAGTGCCACGAGCAGCATCACGAGGCTCTCGAGCGCGCGTGCGCGAGTGGGTGGCGGCGCGTGCTCGCCCGCGAGAGGGTCGAGAGGCAGGAAATAGTCGCGGTGACTGATCGTCTGGAAGAACACGAACACGGACCACAACAATAGCGAGCCGATGGATACGAACGCGAGTTGCGCAGTCGTGTAGCGGGCGCCCGGCGCGCTCTCGGTGAACGTGGGCATCACGAGCACGAGCACGGCCAACGCCGCGAGCGCCGCGAACGCGGGCCCTGCGCCGTCGATCCGAAACTGTTGTTCATGATGACGGATCGAGCCGAAGCAGGCTGCACAGGCCGATCACGCCGGTCGCGATGATCATGACGGTGGCGTACACGGTGTCGCGAACGAGCACCTCCGCGTGCGCGCCGCCGGCCAAGATCAGACGAGATGATCAGCGAGGCCTCGATCACGGTGACGGCGATCGCGAGCACGAGCGTGCCGAACGGCTCGCCGATCCGATGCGCGACGACCTCGGCGTGATGTACGGCTGCGACGACGCCGCCGATCAACGCGATGCCGCAAAAGGTAGCGACGATTCCCCCGACGGGCCACACGAACGACGCGGCCAGCATCACGATGGACGCGATGGGTACTGCGATAGGCCAGCGCGCGAGAATTCCCCTTCGCGTGCGCGCCATCGCTACCTCGTCTCCGGGACGAGGCGCGGTTGCCCGGGGCGCGTCGGCTCGAGCGTGCCCGTTTCGTCGTCGATGAAATACCACTCATCGCCGAGCTTGAGATGGCGATTGCCTTCGGCGCAGACGTACTCGACCCAGACCGGATCCTGTCTCGAGGCTGTAACGGCGATTTACGGTCCACGGGCGAGTGAGCGCGTCGTCGATCGTCGTGATGCGATCCTCGAGCGTGCTCTCGTCGATGCGCCGAATCTCCTCGTGCACGACAGTCTGATTGTTCTCGTGCAGCACGACGGCCGCGGAGTCGAACGAGCGCGGGCCCTTCATGCCGCGCGTCTCGATCGACAGCATGTCGTAGACGCCATCCGCGTTCTCGTCGTGCCACTGGCCGATCGAGTAGCCGTTGAACTCGGGGAGGATGTACTCGGGCCAGTCGCGGCCGTCCGTGTAGACGCGCCGCACCTGGCTCTCCCAGTCCGCGTAGATGTACGTGACCTTCGGCGTGATGATGATCTCCATCGGGAACGACATCGTCATCATGCGCGGCATACCGGGCGGCAGGCATGTCGCGGGCGGATCCCCGGCGAGGATTCCCTCGGCGCGCTGCGCGAGATAACCCTCGCGGATCGCCTGGTACTCCGGGGTCAGCGGCGGCGGGCCGGCCTTCTCGTAGCCTTCGGGCTCGAAGTTCAGGCTGCCGATCCGAGCCCATTGGCCGCTCCAATCCGGATACGTATTTGCGGCCGGGGCTGCGGGCTCGTTCGAGCAGGCCGTGCACGCGCCGGCGAGGATCAGCGACGCCCACACGAGAAAACGATGGGCGGATGGATGAGTCACGCGCATTGCGTTCAGTTCCCGCCGCCGGGTTTTGGATCGATCGCCGAGCCGTCGCGCCAACGAGGGTTCGAGTAGTTGCCGCCG
Source organism: uncultured Gammaproteobacteria bacterium (assembly GCA_963741255.1). GTDB lineage: Bacteria > Pseudomonadota > Gammaproteobacteria > Steroidobacterales > Rariloculaceae > FEN-1219. Next base: position 130,019 of record CAVUHM010000014.1, read on the forward strand.
GGGCTGCCGCTCCGCAGCGGGCGCACGGTCACGACGATCTCGTCGCCGGCCTTCAGAGTATTCGGCGTCCAACCGCGGCGAAACAAGCCGGCCGTGTTGCCGCCCTCGAGGCTCCAGACCTTCTTCGCGCCAGCGGCGTCCGCGACTTCGAGAATGATGAAGCAGTGCGGATTCACGAATTGCCATTCGACGACGGTGCCGCTGAGCTCGATCGGATTGTCGGAGTCGTAGATTGCAGTGGAGTGATGCGCGGCTGCGGTGTGCGACACGGCGCCGGCGAGCACGAGCGCGGAGCAGAGTGCCCATGCAACTTGCGACTTCGACGTTTCGATCGCGTCCATGTCAGCTCCTATTTCGCGTCGCGTAGCAGCAGAACGCTCGACGCGAATTCCTTTTTCGCCGCATCGAGCTCGGCGGCGCTGAGGCGTGCGCACAGCAACGTCTCCTTGCCGGGCTGACGCTCGGCGTCGAACGGCGCCGTGCCGGGGCAGGGCATGTGCTTCCGATACACGTCGTACGGTGCTTGCCACTCGGGCTTACCGTTGCCCTTGAACTCGAGATAGATCGCGGCCGGCTCGTCCGATGCGGAGCCGTACACGAGCAGGTCACGGAGGCGTCCCGCCGTGTCGTCGAATTTCGACTTCGACACGACCGACGACGACCTTGTCGCCGACCTCGAGCGTGGTCTGATCCCAGCCGAGCGCGCGAAGCTGGTTCACCGAATCCGTCTCGATGGCCCAGGTGACCGGCTCGCCGCCGGCGGTTGAAACGTCGACGAAGAACTCGGAGTGCGGGTTGATCCACCGCACGCGAGAGATCGTGCCTTCGATGCGGACTGCGCCGCCGTCGGCCGAGCGATCGTCGACGAAGTACAACGAGTCCGAGTGATGTGCGGTGCCGGTGCCCGCGAGCACAGAGCCGCGGCGGTAGCGACAAGACCCGAGCAATGCAGGTTTCATTGTGTCCCTCTGCCTTGGCGCGCATGCGCCGTTCCCAGATCGAGCTCGGCTCGCACTTGTCTTGGCTCAGCTCGATAGTCCGGCGCGGCCGCGAGCCATTCTTGCCGGTTCAACAAAAACGGTTTGCCGTACACCTCGGGATCATCGATCGCGATGTCCATCAACAGGTTCGCGCCGTCGGGCGCGCGCCAGAACCGCTCCGTGAATTTCGCGGCCGCGCTGTTTGGCTTATGGTCGTTGTACATCGGCCCGCCGCGCGTGTGGGTCGTCTCGACGACCAACGTGTCGCCGTTCCATCGACCGATCGAGTACCCCGTGACGGTGCTCGGCGTATCGGCCGGCGGCGCAGCCCCGTTCATGTGCACGGTGCGCAGGAACCACGCGTTGTTGAACCAATACGCGATCTCCGTGATCTCCTCGCCGATCGTGATTCTCATCGGCCGTCCCCGCATCGCGTTGCGCGGAAAATCCTCGATGCAGCCGAGCACCGGGTCGTCGATGACGTTGTACGTCGTCCATCGTTCGCGCCCCGCTTCGGTGAACGGGAATGCGCTGTCGTCGCCGTTGCAAAACGTGTCCGTGTCGAACGACCGCCGCATCCACTCGTTGCGGCCGCACGGCTGAACCTCGAGCCCGGCGGGACGGTAAAGCCCGGAGAGATTCGGGTACGACGCAATGGCGTCTTCACGTTGCGAGCAGGCCGTGGCTATCGCGAGGATGCCTGCACAGAGGAGGATCGTTCGTTGCACGTGACGTTGCCCCCCGGAAGCCGTTGTCGAGTGTTGCTCAGGGCATTCTTGCCGAAGTTCGCAGGCCGGGCAAACGCGACCGCGAGTAAACGGCGTGGGTGGGCGGTTTGCTCAGGGCCCGTTGAACTTGTCGACCTCGCCGACCGGGAAGCCGATCGGGAAGTCGCATTCATAGCAGCCCGGATCGACTGTCGGCTCGCGGTAGTGGTACATCAGCTCCCACATCGTGATGACGTTCGCGCGGATCCACTGGTCGAACCAGCCGTAATCGCTGAAGTCGTCCATTGTGACCGTCTCGAGGATTTCCTCGATGCCCTTGCCCGCGACCATCTCGGCGAGCACACGCTCCTTGAGCGCCACGAGAAAGTCGCGCACGTACAAGAACGATTGTTGCGTCGTGATGCCGCCATGTCCCGGCACGACGATCTCGACGTCTTCCATGCGGCCGAGATAACCGAGAGCGCGAATCGAGTTGTCGAGATTCAAGTCGCGCAGCTCGGGCATCGCGAGGCTCTTGCCCTCGCGCACGAAGTCGACGGCGATCAGCACCTTCTCGGCTGGGACATGCACTTGAATCAGGTTGTCCGTGTGCGTGGGTCCCAAATAGAACATCACGACCTCGATGCCGCCCAGGTCGATCGTCATGCGCTCGTCGAACGTGATCTCAGGCGTAACGGTGCGGCGTTTCTCGCGGATGATGTGGCCTTTCGCGTTGACGTGCGAGATCGCGCGCGCGGTGTCGCTGAAGACCTCGAGGCCGCAGATGTGCATCTCGTGGTCGTGGCTCAAAATCGTGTATTTCACGGGCACGTCGAAGCGCCTCGCGAGCTCGTCCTTCAGCCACTCCGTGCCGTTCGACCCGCAGATTTGCCCGTCGATGACGGCGATGCCTTCGGACCCCACGACGAACGCGCCGTTCGTGAGGCCGCCGTACCGGTACACGTGCGGCGTGAGTTGCTCGATCTTCATCGGCGGCAGGTTGCGCTGGGCCGCGGCATAGCCGGTCGTGAGAAGGAAGGCGAATGCGAGCGACGCTCGCAGATACGAAGTTGCGCTCATCGAATCCCCCGTAGGTGTGGCTACGACGCGCTCTCGGGCTGTGACAAGTCGCAGCCTTCTTGTCGTTCACACAACTCACGCAGACGCGCGGCCGTGTCTTGGAACACCTCGATCGTCGAGCCGCGGCCGTGGCCGCCTGCGCGGCCCATGGCCGCGTCGACTGGCGTCAAGCCGCCGCGCTCGGCGACGTCGATTTGCGCGCCGCGCTCGACGAGATAGTCGACGACGTCGCTCCAGCCCCAGAACGCGGCGCCGAACAGCGCCGTCCGCCCGGCGCTGCGCGCGCCTGCACGGCCGGATAGCGTACGCGCGTGGATGTTCGCGCCCGCATCGAGCAGCAATTTCAGCGCGGCGATCGATTTCTGCTCCGAATCCGGCGCGAGATAGTGCGGAATGCCGGGGCCGTAGCCGCGTGGATCGCACTCGACCGAGCCGAGGCCGGCGGCTGCCATCACGGGCGTGATGCCGCCGTCGTTCGGCAGGTCGAGATTCGCGCCGTGCTCGATCAAGAGTCGAATCGCATCGGTGTCGAACGTCTTCGCGGCCCGGAGCAGAGGCGTCACGCCGGTCACGAGCATCGTGTCGCAACCGCGGTCGTCGCCGATGTGCCGGTACGGCGGCAAGAGCTTCAGCTGCACGTTCGGCCATGCGCCGGCCGCAAGCAACATCTCGATGATCTCGACGCTCGTCGTCGTATCCACGGAGCGCCGATCGGCGCGGCCGCCGTGCGGCAGTGTGTTCACGTCGATGGCCGAGTAGAGCGGCGTGCGGCCCCACCAGTCCCACTTGTTCGGGTTCGCGCCGGCCTCGATCAGCAGCTTCGCCGCGTCGAAATGGAAGTTGTCGACCGCGAGGAACAGTGCCGTGACGCCTTTCGGATCCGGCAGATCGAGATCGGCGCCCGCCTCGATCAGCGAGCGCACGCAGTCGAGGCAGCCTTCGCGCGCCGCGAACAGCAGCGGCGTCAGCCCGCCGAAGGGCCGGTACATGCGCCGCGGCTCGCCCGTGACTTGGCGCGGCCACTCGTTGACGACGGAGCGGGCGTCGACGTCGGCGCCGTGCTCGATCAGCAGCTTCACCATCGCCGGTTGATTCTGCGCGGCGGCCCACATCAGCGCAGTTTGCTCGCGCCACAGCTCGCGCGCGTTGACGTTCGCGCCGTGCGCGATCAGCGCTTCGGCTGCGGCCGTGTTACCGCTGCGCGCGACGATCATCAGCGCGGTCTGTCCGTCGGCGCCGGGCGCGTCGACGGCCGCGCCGGCATCGAGCAGCGCCGTGATCACGGCGGCGTTGCCGACGGTCGCCGCCTCGGCGAGCGGTGTCGACCCAAATTCGTTCGCAACACCGACGTCGGCGCCGGCGGCGATCAGCCGCTCGACGAGCGCGAGATGGTCACGATAGACGGCCCAGTGCAACGCCGTCGTGCCATCCGCAGCCTTCGCATTCACGTCGACGCCGTCCGCGATCGCCGCGAGCGCGACCGTCGCGTCGCCGCGCTGCGCCGCCGCAATCAACTCCTCCGCCGCGTGGGCAGGCGAGAGAAAGCGAGGACGAAGATGGTCTGTACGGAGAAGGAGCGCTCGCCAAATCGAATGGTGAACGCCCGAGGTGTCGTTTGCGGACAGCCCTGGCCGGGGCGCTGGCGCGCATGGACGCGCGCCAGCGAGCCTACAGGGACGTACTTGCGGCGTCCCCGGACAGGGCTGTCTGCGAACGAGCACCTCGGGCGAGCGATGAGCTCAAGCTTCAAACCTCTGACAGCTCGCCCGTGCTGTCGCCGACCTTGTCGACCGGCACGCCCGCGCGCAGCAACAGCGTGAACAACAAGTTCGAAAGCGGCGTCCGATCCGGATACACGAGATGCTGCTGCCCGCGAATCGCGCCGGCGCCACCGCCGGCAATAAGCGTCGGCAGCGGAAATTGATTGTGCTGGTTGCTGTTGCTCATGTTGCTGCCGTACAGAAAGATCGAATTGTCGAGGATCGATCCACCGTCGCCATCCGGAATCGCGTCGAGCTTCGTCAGGAAGTCCGCGAACACCTGCACGTGATACCGCTGGATTAGCACCAGCTTTTCCATCGACGCCTTGTTGTCGGCGTGATGTGACACGGGATGGAACGCGTCGGGAACGCCGACGTGGGCATACGATTGGTTGCTGACCTCGGCCGCCATCATGAAGCTCGTAATCCGCGTCATGTTGGCTTGGAACGCCGCGACGATCAGATCGAACTGCAGCCGCAGCAGGTCGTCGAAGCCCGGTCGCGCGACCGGCACGTCGGGCAGGTCGATCTTCGTGAGATCGCGCTGCCCGAGCAGCTCGAGCCGCCGCTCGATCTCGCGAACGCTGTCGAGGTAGTCGTCGACGAGCGCACGGTCCTCGCCGCCGAGCGTGCGTTTCAGGTCATTGGCTTCGGCGAGCGCCATGTCGAGCAAGCTCTGATAATCGGCGGACACCGCGCGACGCTCGCTGTCGCTCTTGCCGCGGCCGAAGATCTTCTCGAACGCTTTGCGCGGCTCGAACTCCATCGGCATCGGCGTCGTCGGCGTCCGAAACGAGATCGTGCGCCCGTAGGAGCAGCCGTACGTGCCGTCGCACGCCGCGCCGCCGCCTTCTTCCTCGGTCGCGACCTCGAGCGACGGCAGCGGCGTGTCCTGCCCGATATGGCGCGCCGCGATCTGATCGACGGTGACGCCGCCAAACGGCGCGTGGCTCTGGCGCGGATGCTCGCACGACAGCCACGTGGCCGGCACGATCGCATGCACGGCCGAGCTCTCGGCGGGCTTGTTGCCGAGACCGCTGACGACCGTCAGGTATTTCTTCAGCGGCGCGAGCGGCGCCAAGATCGGCTTCAAATCGAAATCGCGGCCTTGCGTCTCGGGTGTCCAGCGATTCATCTCCGCGCCGAAGCGCGTGTTGTTCATGATTGCGCCGTGGGGCAAATAGAAAAAGCCCATCCGGGGTGCGGGTTTCGCAGCCGTCTGTGCCAAGGCGGTCGCCGCCGGCACCATCGCCGACAACAGCGGCAAGCCGATTGCGGCGGTGCCGCCTCTGAGTAACGTGCGTCGCGACAGGTGCTTCTTCGTGATGAACATCTCAGTCTCCCGCGGGCTCCGGAGCGCCGCGCATCCGGAAGGGCACGCTCTCGGCCACGCCGAGCACGAATGACTCGAAACTATAGCCGTCGCGTTCCGCGTCCGCCACGATGGCGCGCACGACCGGCATGTCGTAATACTCGAGGCCGCGCCCGAGCGCGAAAGTCATCAGTTTTTCCGTGAGGGCGCGCACGAACAGCGTCGGGTCGGCCGTCAGCGCCGCGCGCAGCTCGTCTGGGTTGTTCACGGGTTGGCCCAATGAGGTCGTGCCGCTCGAATCGACGATGACTCCGCTGTCGCGCTCGTGCGTGCGCCACTCGCCGATCGCGTTGAAATTCTCGAGCGCCTGGCCCAATGGATCGATCACGCCGTGGCACTGATTGCACGACGGCTGCGTGCGGTGCAGCGCGAGCCGTTCGCGCACGGAGCGCGGCACCTCGGTGGCGGCAAGGTCCGTCTCGACGCCGGGCGGCGGCGGGTCCGGCGGCGCGGCCAAAACTTGGTCCATGATCCACGCGCCGCGCAGCACCGGCGAGGTGCGATCCGGGTACGACGTGACCATCAGCACGGCGCCCTTGCCGAACAGGCCGAAGCGGCTCGAGTCTTCGAGCTCGACGCGACGAAACTGATCGCCGCGGACGTCCGGTAGGTCGTAGTGGCGGGCCAGCCGTTCGTTCACGAACGTGTGATTCGCGGTCAAGATGTCCACGACGCTTCTGCGCTCGCGCAGGATGCTGTCGAGAAAGAGCTCCATCTCCTTCTGGAATGCGCGCCGCAAGTCCTCGTCGAAGTTCGGGTAGAGGCGGGGGTCCGGGTCCAGCGCATCGAGGCGCCGCACTCCGAACCACTGGAACGCAAAGTTCGTGACCAACGAGCGCGAGCGCGGATCGGCCAGCATCCGTCGCACTTGCTGCTCGATGACTTTGGGCTCGTGAAGCGTGCCTTCATTCGCGAGCGCGAGCAGGGTTTCGTCGGGACCTTGGCTCCACAGGAAGAACGACAATCGCCACGCGAGCTCGAGATCGCTGACTTCATAGCCGGAGCCGGGCGCCAACTCCGGCGGCGGCGCGCCGGGCTCGGCGCGGTACAGGAACTTCGTGCTCGCGAGTATCGCCATCAGGCCTTTTTGAATGCCGGTCTCGAAGCCGCCTTCGCGGTGTCCCTCGGCGTAGAACGCGAGCGCGGGCTGGACGTCCTCGCTCGTGACGGGACGGCGGAACGCGCCGCGCGCCAAGCTCGTGAGAATCTGCGTTGCGCAAAGTTGTTCTTCGCTCTCGGCCTGCGGGTAGCAGCTGAAGATTCGCGCGCGGCTCTCGGTCGGCTCGGCGATGCCTTGCGGATCGAACGGCCCGATGATCTCCATGCCGAACAAGCGCGGAATGTCGGGCACGCCTTCTCCGGGCACGAGCGACTGCAGCAAGTAGTCGCCTTCGGCGAAGCTGCGCGCGACGAACGCGGCGCCGACTGTGCGTTGACCTGCCTTCACGTCGACACGAATGCCGCGGAAGCGACTCTTGATCGCCTCGACTTCCTTGATCTGGCCCTGATCGAGCGCCTGCGAATCGATCTCGCCGCCAATGTTGTCCGCGAACACCTTCGCGCCGTCGATCGTGACGGCGACTGTGTGCTCGTACTCGAGCCAACCGTACGGATAGCCGCGCAGCTCGGAGCCTGGAATCGACGAGATGCTCAGGTTGATCTCGTAGGTGCCGTCGGCCGGGAAGTTGTGCTCGACGACGAGCCCGTCGCGCGTGCCGAGCGGCAGGCCGTCGACGTGCGCCGTGCGCAGACCGCGTTCGGAGCGGTAGTCGGCGCGTGTCGGCGCCGGCGTTTTCTCGCCAACGGCCATGATGCTGATGTCGCGCGCGGCGGCCACGTACTGCTCGATGTGCGTGGGCGTCACCCGCAGCACTTCGGCGACGTTGTCGAAGCCCTCACTGGCCATGTCCGCCGGCAGCATCGACTTCAGATCGATGCGCAGCCCGAGCAATTGCTCGATCGCGGCGGCGTACTCGGTCCGGTTCATACGATGCAGCGCCACGCGCCCGGGCTCGGGGCCCCGTGCAGCCGCGGTCTCGTCGAGATAGCGCTCGAGCGCCACGAGCAGCGCCTGCGCCTCGGCCGTCTCCGGGCGCGGCTCGCCGGGCGGCGGCATGAGGCCGGCGCGCAGTTTCCGCACGACTCGCTCGAAGATCTCCGGCCTCGCGGCGACATCTTCGGGCGTGACGTTCTCGAGCGACAGCTCGCCCGCGGATTCCGCGTCGCTGTGGCAGTCGGTGCAATAGCGGCCGAACACGTCTACGTGGTCCGCGACCGCCTCCGCGGGCGGCGGCTCCGAGCAGCCCGCGAGCAGCGCGCCGCAGGTGCAGAGCGCGATCGCGAGTCGCAGCGCCATGCGAAGGGAATCAGAGCGAATCACCGAGCCTCCCTGCCCACCAGAGTCCGTGATAGATGTTCGCGACGAAACGTTCTCGATTGGTGCCCCACGTCGCGTCGAACTCGTTCGTGACGCCGGCATCGAGCATCTCGGCGATGCTGCGGCCTTTGCGCATCAGGTTCTCGATGCGTTCGCGCACGATCGTCAACATCTCGAGCTGAGCTTCGAGGTGCGAGCGCGGCTGCGCGGGTCCGTCCGCGGGCACGATCAGGGTATCGGCGTTCGTGATCGCGAGCAGCTTCTTCGTGGCGTCGACGAGTCCGCCGATCCAACCGCCGGTCGCATGGTCGAGCACCGGGTAGGAGCCGAACGTGACGGCGCCGCCGGTCACGAGCACGTTGCGATTCTTGAACAAGACGTACATGTCGCCGTCGGTGTGAGCCTCCGGCAAATGCGCGTACTCGATCTCCTCGTCGCCAACCGTAAGCGCGATCGGTTGCGGATCCGTCGCGTAGAAAGTCCGTGTCGGCAGCGCGGCTGCCACGCGCGGCGTGTACGTGCGGTCTTCCCAGTCGACGTAGTACTCGGTGCTCATCCAGAGACGCGTGAGCTCGTGCGCGACGATCTCCGTGCCGGAGCCGCGGATCGTCTCGTTGCCGCCGGTGTGTGACGGGATGCCAGTGCGTGTTCAACAACGCCGTGACCGGTAACGCGCCGAGTTTGCTCTCACGAGCGCCGCGAGCTCGGTCGCGCGTTCGGGCGGGCCGCTGTCGACGATCGCGGCCGCCGTCGCGCCGCGCAGCACCACGACGTTGCTTCCGGCGCCCGTGATCAAGGTCAGATCCGCGCGCAACGGCACCGCGGTCAGCGCAGTCGCCGGTTGAGCGTTCGCGGCTGGCGGCTGCGCGCTTGCAGGGCGCAGCCACTCGTCGCTGACGACTGCGGCCGCGGTTGCGCCGAGCGCCGTTGCGAGAAACCGCCGCCGATTCCGCGATTCGACCGTCATGCGCCCTATATTAATGAGTCGCCCTGTCCGTGACGACAGCGCAGATTTCCTGGCGGTTGAACGTAAGCTGGCGCATTCGAACGTTCCGGTAGCCCCAAGATCGGATGCGCTGCTCGAAAGCCGGCAGCGTCGCCGCGAGCTTCGGGTCGGTGAGCTTCAGCGTCAGCACCAGGCCCTCGGGGCGAACTCTCGGCGCCGTCACGATCGCCTCGATCGTGTCGAGCGTGTACTTCGGAGCGACGTTGGCATCCATGCACGAGCCAGCGGCAGTCGCGGAACACGCTGCGCTTGACGTCTTTCGCTTTCGCGCGCAGGTGCTTGAAGTTCGGTTGCGCGAGCACGAGCGGATCCATCTCCGCGGGGTCGATTCCGGTCACGACGCAGCCGCGCTCGAGCAACGCCGAGACACGAGCCGCCCGGCGAGCTGCCGATCTCGATGCAGTGATCGCCTTCGCTGATCGGCAACTCCGACCACAGCAGCGCTTCGAGAATCTTCAGATACGCGCGCGAGATCATGCGCTTCGGCGCGACGAGCGGCGGCACGCCGCCGGGCCACCGCGTTTCGACGGCGTCAGCGCGGTGCCAGCCGAGCCACCACTCGAACGGTTCCACGAGCACGCAGTCGAGCACGAGCTCGCCGGCGCGCGCGGTCTCGTTCAACGCGGGCAATGCAGGCGCCGACCGCGGCCGTCTGCGCGGCCAACAAGGCGTCGCCGGCCGCGCGTGCCGGCGCGAGCAGTGCGGGATCGAAGCTCTCGTCGCCGGGAAGGGCGCGATCGCGCTGCCAAACGTGCAAGTTCCGAAATTCGGTCGAGTCGTTCGCGGGGCAGGTGTCGGCCGAGGTGTCGCCAGAACTCGTCGGCAACTTGGGATATGGTCGTGCCGGTCACCTTGCCGAGCGACACGCCCCAGGTTCGAGCAAACACGCTCGCGAATGCAGGGACCTCGTCGCGCGCGACCGAAGTCCCGACGCGGAACGTCACGAACCCCGGGCGCGAGAACGCAAACCGAAGCCATGGATGCCGGCTCGCGACTTCATCCTTGAGCGCGCGTTCCGCGCCGGTTTGGCAGATAGCGAACAGGAACTGGGCGGACAAACGCTTGAGGTGGTGCTTGCAGTGCGGAGGAGGGCCAGTATAGCCTCGCAAGGTCCGCGATCACGACGGGGGTCTCAAGATGCGGAGCACGGCAGTGGGAAGGATGTTCGCCACCGCGATCGGGCTCGCGGCCGTTACGTTGTCGTCATTCGCGCACCACGGCGCCGGGGTGTTCGAGCCCGAGATTGAGGTAACGGTCGTCGGCACCGTTACACAATTCCAGTTCGTGAACCCGCACGTGCTCGTGTATGTGAGCGTGGCGAACGAGGACGGTAAAGAGGTGACGTGGGGCGGCGAGCTCACGAGCCCTAATCGGCTCGCGCGCATGGAAGGCGCGGTCAAGTGGCACAAGTCGATTCTCACGCCCGGCGATCGGATCGCGCTGACAGGGCATCCCGCGCGCAACGGCGCGCCCGCGATGAGCATCACGAAGATCGTCGACGCGCAGGGCACGGTCCTGATCGGCGAGTGATGAGAACGGTCGTTTTGCGATGCAAGCGAGCGGTCGAGTCGCTCGTTCGGCGCAGTGGTCAGCCTGCGTCCTGCTGGCGTTCTGCTCGGCGAACGCTCAGGTGCCGACGTCGGGCCAGCACAACGCCGATCTGAGCGGCGTGTGGACGAACGTGAACCTACCCGGCACCGACGCGTGGGCGATCAACACCTTCAGCGAGCAGCTGCCGAAGATGACCGAGTGGGGCCAAGCGAAATTCGATGCGGCCAAGCCGCAGCGCGGGCCGCGCGGCGTTCCCGTGAACGAAACCGACGATCTCGTCTACAAGTGCTATCCGCCCGGCACGCCGCGAATCTACATCCATCCGTTCCCGATGGAGATCATCCAGCTGCCGGGACGCGTGCTGATGATCTTCGAGTACGACCATCTCGTGCGGCAGATCTACACCGACGGCCGCGAGCACCGCACCGACCTCGCGCCGTCGTACATGGGCGATTCGATCGGCCATTGGGAAGGCGAGGTGCTCGTCGTCGAGACCGACGAACTTCAACGATCGCACCTGGATCGATCGGATCGCGGTGCCGCACAGCGAGGAGATGCGCGTGATCGAGCGGTTCCACTTGAACGACGGAGGGCAGCTGCAGATCGACATCCGCGTCGAGGACGCCGGTCGCTCTCGCCGAGCCCTGGGTGTTCTCGCGCTACTACCGCAAGACGGACTGGACGATCGAAGAGTTCAGGTCTGCGAGGACAACGCGACCTACGAAGAGTACGAGAAGACGCTGCTCGAGTTCGACGCCGAGGCCGACTAGGCCGCGCCGTCCGCCACGCACATACGTCCGCTAGCCCGACCGCTCCGTCAGCCGGCACAAACGCCAACGCGAGTGCGACGAGGCTCACGCTTTCAACAACTGCCGCTGAATGCCGCCGCTGCCGCGGCCGACAAGGGGTGTGTCCTTCGATGACTACGAGCACCCATGTTGCGAACGGCTTTGGCAGCGGCTGCTGCCGCACTGATCGGTCTCGGCGCGCCGTTGGCGGCGGCGCAGGAGCGCGCCGGCGTGGCGTGGGATTTCACGCTCGAGAACGACAAATGGGGTGACGGCACGGACCGTCACTACACTGCACGGTACTCGTATCTCGCGGTCGAGCACGACCACGCCGCAGTGGGTGCGCAAGCTCGCCGGGCCTCTTCGCTGTCTCGCCTGCACGGCGCCGACCGGCTTCAAAGTCGAGCTCGGCCAGGAGATCTACACGCCGGAGAACACATGGACTACGGCGCTAGTGGTAGACGATCGCCCGTACGCGGGATGGGCGTACGGCTCGCTGACTGTGTACGGTGAGCGTGACAAGGCAATCAACGAAATGACCCTCGAGCTTGGCGTCGTCGGACCTGCTTCCGGCGCCGAGCGCACGCAGGGCTTCATTCATCGCCAGCGAGACGTCGATGCGGGACGTGGCTGGCACCACCAACTCGAAGACAAGCCGGGTGCGGTGCTCACGTACAAGCGCGGCATGCGCGCGCCGCTCGGTCGCGAGGGAAGCGCATTTCGCCACGATATCTCGCCATATTTCGAAGGCGCTATCGGCAACGTACGAGCGTACGCCGGCGGCGGTGTCACGTGGCGCTCCGGCCGCAACCTGGATACCACGGGCATAGCGTCCGCCGGTTGGCGAATGTTCGCCGACGTCAACGCGAAGTTCGTCGGTCGCAACGCGCTGCTCGGCGGTAATACGCTGTCGGGTAGTGAGTACGCAGTCGAGGCGGAACCCGTTGTCGTGACGCTTGGTGCCGGTTTCGAGTACGTTACGCCGCGATTCCGAGTGAGCTTCACGCGTGAGCGTCGTGGTCGCGAGTTCATTGGGCAATACGAGCCCGACGAGTACGGCTCGATTTCATTTTCCTTAATGCCGTAAGCGGTCTACCGTGCTTTGGCGCGAGCGACGGTTCCAGCGCTACACTACGCACCTGCGCCTACCGGTAACGGAGCTCTCGAGGTCATGGTGAGACTAGTTTCGCGTGAACGCGCCGCCTATCGACGCGGCCGCACGTTCGTCTAGACATGGATGTTTACCGAGCCGGCGTTTACCTGCACATTTTCGCCGGCGTAATTCTCACCGGGTTGGCACTATTTTGGGCGATCATGCTCGTCGCGCTCGGAAGGAGCTTCGGGCGCGAAGGAGCCGTCGAGCATCTTTCGGTGGCCAAGCAGGCGCGGTGGCCGCACGTCTTGATTCCTTACGCACTGCGCATCCCGTTGCCGTGGATGACGTGGCTGACGCTCGCCGTGCTCGTCGCATCCGGCGCTTTCGGCCTCACCTATCGCGCCGGCGGCATGTCTCTGATCTGGTGGATCAAGATGGCTTTGGTCGGCGCCGTGATCGTCGTGCAAGCGTTGTCGCTCGGCCGGCCCTCGCCGTTGTTGATTCGCGTCAACCTTGCGTTGGTGCTCGCGGTGGTGGTCGTTTCGTCTTGGGCGATTCGGTGAGCGGCCAATGACGCTGTACTACCTGTGCCTCGCTTTGCACTTCCTCGCGCTCTCGTTGTGGCTGGGTCACATGTTCGTTTGGTCGTTGATCACGGGGCCGGCGCTGAAACGGGTCGAGCCGCGGCAGCAGGCCGAGCTGCTGCGCGAGGCGAGCTTGTTTCGCGGCGGGCTTGGCTGGCCTGCGCTCGCGGTGCTCGTGCCGACCGGTTTGTACTTGCTGCACGTACGCGGGATCACGATAGCGGCGTTGTTTTCGGGCGCCGCCTTCGCAGGGCCGCAGGGCGCGGTGTTGGCTATCAAGCTCGCGCTGGTGGCAGCCATGGCCGGATACCAGCTCGTTTTTGCGCACCGCTCCGCACCGATCGCGATCTATTTCAACATGCTGGCAGCGCTCGTCATCATTGGCGCGTCGGTAGTGTTCGTTCGCGGCTGGGTCTAAAGCGCCCGCTCCGCGTCGTATGGCCACGCTCTCGAGCAAGATCGTAGTCATTGGTCTAGAGCTAGGCGACGGCAAGCTCGTCGACGCGTGGGCTAGAGCCGGCCGCTTGCCATACCTCCGCTCGATGATCGATCGAGGCTGCTGGAGTTGGCTCGACACGAGTGCCGAGCAACTGCACATTTCCGCGTGGCCGACCATCTATACCGGCGTCGCGCCCGGTGAGCACGGCGTGTACTTCACGTTTCAGCCGGCCCCGGGCTTGCAGGGTTATCAGCGCTTTCACACGGGCCTCTACGGGCGACCCACCGTCTGGAAAATACTGGATGACGCGGGCCGACGGTGCGCGGTCCTCGATACCCCGTATTCGCATCCCGAGGAGGGTTTCCGTGGACGGTTCGTCCATGACTGGGGCTGTTGGGCGCATTACTTGCAGTCGGGATCCGTCCCGAGCGGATTGCTGAAGCAGCTCGAGTCGGCGTGCGGTGCCTATCCGCTCGGCATGGAGGCGAACGATCTCGGCTTCGCGCCGCTCGATCCGGAGGTCACCGCCCGCCGCCTCATCGAGTCGGTCGGCACCAAGGCGGAGGCTACATGCTGGTTGATGAAGCAATCGCCCGCGGATCTCGTCTTGTCGGTGTTCGGTGAAACGCACGTCGCTGGCCACTATTGCTGGTCGAACGATCTCATGGAGCCGCAGAGCGCGGCGGACGGCTCGCCGATGTTGTCCGTGTATCAAGCGCTCGATCAAGCGATCCAGCGAATTCATCGGGAGGCGGGAGAGGACGCGACCGTGATCGTGATCTCCGGCGACCGCGTTGCACCCAACTACGCCGGTTGGCATCTCCTGCCGGACGTGCTCACGCGTCTCGGTTACTTGGCGGCCGGTTCGCCGGGCGACGGCGCCGCCGAAGCCGCGCCGCGCGGCGCGAAGCTCGACCCGGTCAAGTTGGTGCGTGATCTGCTGCCGAAGGATTTCCGCAAGAGTCTGGCGCGTATGTTGCCGACGGCGCTGCGCGACAAACTTGCGCAACGTGTCGACATGGCGGACGTGGATTGGTCCAAGACGCGAGCCTACTGTTTGCCGACGGACCTCGAGGGATACGTGCGCGTCAATCTGCGCGGACGAGAACCGCAGGGCATCGTGATGCCGGGAGCGGAGTACGACGCGGTGCTGAACGACTTGACAGCGGCTCTCTCGGAGCTCGTGGATCCGGCCACGAAACGGCCTCTGGTGCGCGAAGTGCTGCGCACGGACCGCAGCTTCCCGGGCGAGCGATTGGCGTATCTCCCGGACCTCATCGTGTGCTGGGCGGCAGAAGGGCCCGTGACCGCCGCCGCATCGGCACGCGTCGGGTCGCTGGCGAAGCTATCGCCGGACCCGCGTCCCGGCACTCACAGTGGGCCCGGCTTCATGCTCGCAACGGGGCCGGACGTCGCTCCCGGCCGCGGACTCGCGGCGGGCCACATTCTCGATTTCGCGCCAACTCTACTCGCGTTGCTCGGTGTGCCCGCACCGCAGTACATGCCAGGGCGAGTGTGGTCGCAGATTCAGGCGAAGTCTCGCTGATTGGCTATGGCGGGCTCAGTCGATAGATCTCCACGGGAGGATTGACCGTCGCCGTATCGTCGTGAAAGTGATCGAGCCCCGGGTGATGAAAGCGCGCCAGAAATTGGTAGCGCTGCCGCAGCGTCGGAATGATGTCCACCACGCCGAACCGCTGCATCGTGCCCACGGGCGTTGCGGCGGTGTAGACCAGGTACTCGGCGTCGGTGCTCTCCAAATAGTCCAGCACGACGTTCGGAGCATCCGACGGTGTGAAGCTCACGTCGTAGCAGGTGTACTCCGCTGGGTCGCGTTTGCTGTCCGCGACCACGCTGCAGTCCGCGATCACCGGGCTGATATACCTGATGTTCTGAACTATCGACGCGCCTTGCGGGACATTGGTCTCGAGCCAGTCGCGTGCAAGCTCGCGTGTCGGCGGCAGGGCGAGCGCGCGATGATACTCGAGAGTGACCGTGACGGCCCGGGTACGGCCAGCAACGCGCAGAGCAGCGCCCCGGGTCTCACGCGCGCAATGGCCGGCCACCGCGCGCCCAGACGGCTGCCGACCGCAATCGCCAGCCAAGCTGCTGCGACGAGCAGCGCCGGTACGGCGGGTATGGTGTAACGGTTGGCCATCAGCGGCACGGCAACCGGTTGGAGGAAAACGATGACGGCAACCAGCGCCAACATCGCCAGCCAGACTGGATCGGCGCGCCGTGCTGCTAGCAACAAACCGAGTAGGCCCACGCTTGCGACCGCGACGCCGAGGCCAAACGGATCTGCAAGTGCGGCAAAGTACCAACCGACATTCGTGGCGTAGCTGATCTCCGCCAAGTTTTGGACGCCGAAGTCGGTACCGAAGAGCTGGCTCATCGTCTCGCCGAGGCGTATCACGCCCACGAAATTCGCGATCACATGAGCCACTAGACCGCCGGCCATGGTCGCACCGATATCGGCGGCCCAGCGGACCTGCTGGCCCTCGGCCGCGGTCGCGCGCCACCGCGCGGCGAGTGCAATCAGTATTGGCACGCCCAGCAATGCCAAGGGGTACACGACGGCTACGGCGAGCCCGGCGACGGCCCCGGCCGCTGCAAGCTTCCAGCGAGATGCCGACGGCTGAATCACGACTTTGAGCAACAGCAAGACGATAGCCGTCAGCAGACCTGCGAGAGCCCATGGACGAAGATTGTTGGAAACGATCACGTGGACGGGCGACACGGCCAGCAGCAGTGCAGCGCCAAGCCCAACTCCCGGGCCGCTCAATGCGCGACCGAGAAAAAACATGGCGACAATGCCGGCAAGGCCGAATGCGAACGCGATGCCGCGACCGACCTGTACGAACGCCATCGGTTCGAGTTCGAAACGTCGCTCTTGTCTCGAGGTTTGGGCGTTCCGAGCCGCGCAATTTGGCGTACACGCAGATCAGATTTTCCGGAAGGCTCAACAGTAGGCGACTGAGGAACGGATGATAGGCAGCGCCCGTCGGCAAGTAGCGGCACAACACGCTGCTGACCTCGGCGGCTTCGTCGTAATGCAACGTCACCGGATAGAGTTGACCCGGCAAGCGCAGGAAAGCTCCAAAGACGACGATCGCTGCAAGCAACAACAAGCCTTGCCGAGTCGAGCGGGAACGCGTGCCGTTTGCGGGAACGGTCACGCTCGCCGCCTCCGGTCTGACGGCTTCGCGAGCTCGCCCGCGCAGAGGGCGCCGGTGAGGTCCGGAGCGAGCGGCGTGTTGGGCGATTGCGAGTCGCTAGATGCGGCAGCAAGGGTCTTGTGCCCTTGTTCTTCCATAGTGTTCACGAGTGCTGCGCCGGTAATCCACCAACGCGGTTCCTTGAAGCGCAAAAAGCCTACCACACGATCGTTCTGACGGATGGTTTGCACGGCGAATTCGCTGCAGTCCTTCCCGCGGGGCGCCGGGGACGAGGCTAGGTGCGAGACCGGCGGCCGACCGCGACGAACACCGGGAAGATCGATAGCAGCATCACGCGTAGGAGCGGAATCCGGTCGATGACTGCGAGGACATCGTCGATGCGCTTGGAAAAGCCGAACGTAACCGCTCGCGGAAACTCGATTGTGCTCGTTGGGCCGAGTCTCGAGCGCAGCTCGGAAAGCAAATGACGATAGGACTTGAGGTGCACGGACTTGTCGTAGCCCTGAAAGTTCCTTCGCCACATGACGTAGCGTGCCTGCCATTGCCGCGGCAAAAGACCGACGCCCCAGAGATGCACGTGCGGCTCGGGCCTCAGTACGTTGAACCGATTGGCACAATCGCCGACGAACACCGCGTCGGCCTTCAGTACCCTGCCTACCTCCTGCAGCACGGAGCCGAGCTCCTGCACGTGCTCGAGCACGTTCTCCGCGATGATGAAATCGATTGTCGCGGTCGGAACGGGCATTCGCTCGCCGAAGCAATGCGCGAGCGTCACGTTGTGAGCTCCGAGCTCGTCGAACGCTTTCTTTGCGAGCAAGAGATCCGGCAAGCTCGGATCGATGCCGATGACGTGAGCGAAGTCGCGCGCCATGCACGCCATCGACGCCCCGACGCCGCAGCCGAGCGCTATCGCGAGTTGGTTACTGACGCTTTCCTGTTGTGACCTTGCGCTGAGTCGAGCCATTTCGTAGAACGCTCGACCGCGTTGCATCATGTTTTGACGGTAGGCGCGGTACCGTTCCAGCAATTTCGCATCCGGTGTCGAGAACGATGGCGTTCGAAGCTTCAGCAAATCTTCGAACGACGAATGCGGAAACGCGTCCAGAAGTACCTTCGAAATCGGATCGAGGTCGCGTTCGCTGCCGTGAATGAGGCTGACGATTCCGAGCCAACTTGGAAACCGGTTGGCGCAGGAGCGGCATGTGAAGTGCTGATCCGTGGCCTCGAGTGCACGTTGGCAGTCCGGGCACACCAAGCTCGGGGGACTGTGCATTTCGATCCACTCCTTGATCGCACGTAGCGCACCGACGACGCTGAAGTGTAATTGAAAGCGGGGCAGACCTTCGACGGGTGCGTGCGGCGACACCGCGCGGCGGCGGCTCGGCGGACGTCTTATGTCAGTTTCGTCGCGTCAGAGCAGCAAGCACGGCGGGCAACAACAGGATCGAGCGCACCGCCCAACCGAGACCCACGGCGAGCACCAAGCCAGTCAGTCCGAAGCGCGACGCCGGTATCGCGGCGAGCGCGCCGACCGCGAGACCAAACCACGCTGCGAAATTGAGTCGGCGTAGATCCCGAGTGGTCCCGATCGCTCGCACGATCGCGGCGAGGAAGCCGTAGGCCACTTTTCCGAGACCCGTGAGCACGGTCACCCCGACCAACGTCGTCGACAGTGAGTATTTGCCGGCGGTCAAGAGCTCTGCGAGCGTCGGCGCCACCAGCAAGATGACGGCCCCGCCCGGAACTGCGATCAGCGAAATCAATGCCAACTCGTGTCGCACGATACGCCGCCGCTCGTCGAGCGACTCATTGTTCTTCAAGCGCGGCATCATGGCGTGGCCTACGCCGAACATGAGTATTTGAAACGGAGCGCTGGCCAGGGCGGCAAGCACGGCGTAGGTCGCCAATAGCTCGACGGAAAGCAACTGCGGGATCAGTAGACGCTCGGCCTGCAGCGCCAGAACACCGGCCGCTGCGATGCTGATGATGGGCCACGCCTCGTACCAAGGATAAGGAGTGGAGCGATCATGACTTTGTCCAAAGGACGCGGTGAGTGTCCGCCACGCCCATGCGGCGGCAACCGGGAAACAAAGCGTAATGAGCAAGCACGGAATGAGCGCGGTCTCGAGCTTGAACAACAATGCGATGATCGCCACGCCGAGGAGGGCGAAGTTCAGAGTCTGGATCAGCAGCGTGGACGTCGAAATTCGTTGCTTGCTTTGGTAGTAGGCGCCCTCGACGCGGATGATGGCGCTCGCCAATATCCCGACGAGCGTGATCGCGGCGAGGACGAGACTCATCTCGTACACGATCGTCCCGATCAGGAACAACCCCGCTCCTACTGCACACGTGAACGCCGTCACGGTGCCGAGCAGTCGTCGGCTCGGTGCGAGCTGATGCCTAACGATGAGCGTTTCTGCGCCCGCCGCCCCCAGTGTCGTGCCGATTTGGTTGAAAGCGAGATACAGCGCGACGCCGGCGAACTCGAGCGGGGGGAGTTGTCTCGCTAGCAGAACGTTGCCCAGCATGTGCGCTACTCCGGCGAAGGCCGTGAGTAGAGTGGCGCGCAGCGTCGCTGACCTGGACAGCGTTGCAAGATGCGAGCGGATGCTTGTCGCGCTCTTCATGTGCGGTCCACGTCGGCGGGCGGCCGAAGCGCGGAATCAGTGTGCGCGATGCCGAAGCGAGCGAAAGGGGTAGAGCAGCATCTTGCCGAACGCCGTTACGGCGTCGCGTAAGGATGGCCGCGCTGGCCGAGGGACATTGGGATCCTGGACGCCCGTTTCCGGATACGTATCGAAGTCCAAAACCTGCGTGCCGAAAATGAAATCCCAGAACGCAAACACATTGGCGAAGTTTCGATCCGCATGCTCGGGTCGAGTGGAGTGATGAACGCGATGCGATTGCGGTGTGACGAGGATGTACTTCAACGGGCCGAGGTTGGTGCGTATGTTCGAGTGAGTGAACATCGTGTAGACGCGCGACAGGCTCGTCACGAGCGCGAACGCTGGGACTGCCACGTTCGCGTCGAGCAGCGCAAACGGTAAGAAACGCACCAGTAGAACTGCGATCTCGTCCACGGGGTGGAGCCGAACCGTCGAGAAGTAGTTTAGCTCCTCTTGGGAGTGATGAATCTTATGAAACTCCCAAACGAACGCAGACTTGTGCCGAATTACATGCGCGAGCCAACCAAGAAAATCCGACAGCACGAAAACGATGGCAATCTGCACGGCCGTCGGCAGCGACCCGAGAAAGACCACTTTGCTGAATCCGAGATACCCGTATAGCGAACCGAGGAGATCCTCGATCGGAACGATGATCGCGATGAAAATGACCGGTGAAAAGCAGAAGAAAATGAAGTCGACCAACAGGCCGACCGAAAACCGGTTCTGAGACTTCGCAGCAGGCCAGAGCTTCTCGAGTATCAGAATCGCGGGAAATGCGGCGATCATGGCAATGTAGCCCAGCAATCTGCCGGGGGCCGTAGCGCATCGATTCTCCGCGACTAGATTGGTCGCGGCGCAAAGACCTTGCAGCGGCTCTATCATGAGCGGCCACAGCAGCAACGCAACGGCGCCGAGCAGACAGAAAGCCAACAAGACGGTGCTGATGCTGCGAGGAATCGCGATATGCGCGAGGCTTGATGCTAGTGCGCTCAAGTCGTTCTTCGAATTGGCTGGTGTGTGGGTAGAGTATATCACCTCGTCTTGTAGCGACGAGGCGCTTGGCCGGCATCCACGCGCGCGGCGCGATGCGCTTGCCTGCGCTCCGCTCTGTTACATAAATTGAAGGTGGGCCAGCCGGCGAGCACCAATCCGCACAGTGCGGAGCGGCAATGGGGTGAGGTTGTGGTTGGCTCGGGATTCGTCTAAAGCTGCGGTCGTCTTGCGGCGCGCTTGTTGGCAACGAGAGTGGGTGGCTTGCAGTCGTGTCAGTAGAGTCCGACAGTGTGCAAGCTATGTCTAAACCGACCTTGTGCGTGATCAATTACAACGGTGCCGGCTTCTTGCCGGCGACGTTATCGGTTGCCTGCGCGCTCGCGGACCGTTTTGCCGCGATCGTCGTCATCGACAACGGCTCGCAAGATGGAAGCGTGGAGCTAATCGAGCGCGATTTTCCTGCCGTGAAGATCGTGCGTTTGCCCGAAAATCTCGGCGCCGGCGGCGCGCGCAACGCCGGATTGCGAGAGGCTCCCACGGATCTGATTCTGTTCATCGACAACGACGTTGCACTGACGGAGCGTTGCGTGGACAGCTTGCTCGCCGCGATAGCGCAGAATCCGAACGCTGCATTGGCCGCGGCAGCGATCATCTACGCTCATCAGCGAGATACGATGCAATACGATGGGGCGGAGTGCCATTTTCTCGGGATGCAGACCCTGCTCGACGAGGATCGCCCCTTAACATCGATCAGCTCGGAAGTCCGCAAGGTCGGCTCGATGTCGACGTGCTGTTTCATCGCGGATCGCTCGCGCTTGCCGAGAGACGAGTTCTTCGACGAGTCCTTCTTTTACATGTTCGAGGATCACGACTTCGGCGTACGCGTTCGTGCGCGCGGACCGGAGGTCTTGTCCGTTCCTGCGGCGCATTGTTATCACGGGGCCGGAACCTCGGGGCTCTCGATCCGCCAGCTGGGGACGTACTCGAGCAAGCGTGTGTATTACTTGATCCGCAATCGTTGGCTCTTCGTTCTCAAGAACTTCTCCGCACGCACGCTGGTCGTGATGGCTCCGCTTTTCTTGTTCTACGAGCTTTCGCAGCTCTTGATCGTCACCAAGAAGGGCTGGATTCGGCATTGGTGGCAAAGCCTGACGTGGATCGTGAGCAATTTGCCGAAAATTCTCGAGCAACGCCGCCGAATTCAGCGGCTCCGAACCGTTCCGGACCGGCAGATTCTGGTCGGCGGCCGAATTCCATTTCGCCGCGAGCTTACCGCCGGCGCAATCGAGCGGGCCGCCCTCGCGGTCCTCGACGCCATCGTCGTGTCTTATTGGAAGGTGGCAGGCAAGCTCATCTGAGCCACCCGTAAAGAGCGCCTAACGCGGTGTGTGTGACGCGCCGCGGTCAGCATCGCCGCAGAGCTGTTTGAATGCGAACGCCGCCGGACGAGGCGTCCGTTGCTGCGTGGCAAAATCGTTTGCGCAGAGCCCGAAGCGGGCGTTACGCCCCTCGGCCCACTCATAGTTGTCCATCAACGTCCAATAGAGATAGCCGAGCACCGGGACGCCGATGTCATCCGCGTTCGCCAGGGCGCTCACGTGAGCGCGTAGAAACCGCTCGCGCAAGCCTTCGTCTGACGTTGAAATGCCGTTCTCCGTCACCATGAGCGGCACGCCGTGCCGGCTGAGTCGCTTGAGCACGCGCGGCAGGCCCGGCGCAAAAATCTCCCAGCCGAGCGAAGTGAAGGTGCGGGGCTCCCCGTGGTGATCCTCGGTGCACTCGGTGCCGAACAGGAGCGCGGCTCCGCTAGCTCCGCGCCAGCGAATGACCTGACGTGCGTAGTAGTTGACGCCGATGTAGTCGAGCACGTCACGCGGCCGACTGCCTAGCAGCCTGAACCACACGTCGTTCAGCACGAAGTCTCGTAGACGGGCTGCAGCCCTGTCGGCAAATGCATTTGCGCGGCACGGCACGATGTGCGGTGCGCTGTGCGCGAGCCCCACCATGGCGTCGGGGCGCAAGCGGTGCAAGATGCGATACGCCGCCGTGTGTGCGCGACTCATGTGCAGTAACGCACGCAGCGCGCGCGTCCAAGAGCCGCGCTCGCAGGGCGGCCAGTTGCCGGTGACATAGGCGTGCTTGACGTAAACCGTCGGCTCATTGACCGTAACCCAGAACCTGACGTGCTTCGCGAGCCTGGTCGCCACGAACTCGACGTAGCGTGCGAATTGCTCGACGCAGTTGCCTTTCGTCCAACCACCCTCGTGTGCGAACCAAGCGGGGTTCGTAAAGTGGTGCAGCGTTACGACCGGTTCCAAGCCCCGGGCGCGCAAGGCCGCTATGACGCGTGCATAGTGCTCGACTTCTGCCTCCTGCCACTCGCCCCGGCGCGGTTCGATCCGGCTCCATTCGATCGAGAGGCGATGAGCGTTGTGACCAAGCGATTGCGCGAGATCGAAATCGCGCTCGTAGAGCTCGTAGTGACGGCAGGCATCTTCCGACCGGTGTGGTAGGCGGCCCGCTTGTTCGAGCTCCCACCAGTCGTTCCACCGATTGCCGCCTTCAACCTGGTGACTCGCAGTCGCGGCGCCCAAGAGGAAGCCTGCGGGAAACGTTGCCGGCGGGCGCAACGTCGATGAGCTCATCTAGGCGTGCCTTCATAGTGACGCGGCACATCGACCCCGAGCAGCGTCAGGATCGTCGGCGCGACGTCGAGGATATGTCCTCGTTCGAGGCTCGAGCCGGCTGCGATGCCGGCCCCGCGTTCGAGAACGAACGCGTTGGCCCTGTGGTTGCCCGTGTAAAACGGCGAGATGCCGTACGCCGGTGCGGCGCCGGTCACGGTGCCGATGGCAGGTGCCTCGATGGCATTCGAGATGCGCGCGTCCTCTCTCCAAGAGATCGTGGCGTCAGGAAGATCGGGACGCCGGGCGCCGGCGAACACTTCGTCCATGAGTGTCACGCGCTCGGCCGCGCGCCGCCCATTGGCTGGGTTCTTGAGCGTCTCGAGCGTCTCACGCAAGCCTCCCAGGAGCTCGGCACACTCGTCCCCGGAAGCAACGATTCCGAGTGGTTCGCGGCCGCGCAAATTCACGCGCAAATACGCCTCGTTGGAGTTCGGAATGCAGAACACGCGCGATCGGCTCCAATCGGTGCCGGTGTTCATCCACTTGAGGCTCATGCGATGGCGCACGTTCAGCGGCAAGCAACGGCTCACGGACTCGCGGAAGCCGAGCGGAACGAGCTGGCGCAATTGCGACAGCACACCCTTTTTCGGCGCTCGCTTTGTGGCTGGATCCCGGCCCACGTTTTCGCCGTGGAATAGCCCCATCTTGTGCAGCAGCTCCGGCATCATGTGACAGCCGGAGTAGTTAGGGCCCATGCCGTCGCCCGACACGATCATCACGGTGGTGCGGTCATCGGCGGCATCGACGATCGCGCCGACTGCCTCATCGATGGCCGCGTACACGTCGCGGACCGCATGCACGCCCGCGAGCGCCGGGTCGGGCCGCAACGGATAGTCGGGGTCGCCTAGATGCCAGAGATAATGACCGGCGCCGTGCGGTTCCCCGAAGGTCGCGAACAGCAAGTCCCATTCCTGCTCTTTCATGAACGCTTGCACGACACGACCTTTCACGCGCGCGCCTGCGACCAACAGATCGCGGAAGCGGCGCGGGTCGTCGGGCACGCGCACTTGATCGGTATGCTCGGGCGCGGGGTAGGGGCCGAAGCGCCGCTTGATGTCCGCGAGCGCGCCCGGCGGCGTGGAGCCCGGCTCGCCGAACCACGTCCACGTGCCGTACTCGAGGACCTGGATACCGCGAAAGTTTGGCAGTCGGTGGTCCATGAACGCGTCGAGGACGATGCAACGCCGCCCGGCATCGTCGAGATGCTTCCAAAACGGCGGCTGGCCGGACAACGACGGCTCGGCGCGGCCGATCGTCTGGTGGCCCGCACGCACCTGATAGGCGTGATAGAGGCCGTGGTGACCGGGGGTTGTCCCCGTATACAGCGTCGGCCATGCGGACACGTGCATGATCTCTGCCGTCGTGCCGACACGGCTCCAGCGCCCGTCGCCTCGCAGGCGCGCGAAGTTCGGCATGTAGCCTTCGCGCATCCAAGCGTCGATGAGCTCGGCATCGGCGCTGTCCAGTCCGATCAGCAGAACCCGACGCTTGCCAGTTGACGGCGCAGCGCTCATCGAACGGCCGCTGCGGGCTCGCCCGAATAAACTTCACTGAGATCGACAGTGCGCCGCTCTCGGTCCGAAATCTTGCCGGCATCTACCATTGCCACGGTCCAAATATTGTCGTCGCCGCGAGTCTCGGCGGTGGCGCCGTGGAGCACGGCATCACGCAGGCTGTTCAGGAGCGACGTGGTGCCGCCTTGAGGATAAGGGCGTTCGTCCCCCTTCGGCACTTTGTCGTTGCGCATGGGTCGGAACCAGCGGCTGCCGGCCGGCCGAAAAAACACGAACTTGCGATTCGTCCACAGGACGCCGCGCTCGCCTTCGATCCAGAGTGAGAAGCCGTAACGCTGCGACAATAGCGTGCCGATGTACTGCACGTGGACGTTGCCGAAGTCGATGAATGCCTCGGTGTGCGCGCCGTGTCGGTAGTCGGTCCAGGCCGGATTCCAGGTGCGCACCGTGATGCTCTTCGGCTGAGCGCCGAAAAACCCGCGCAAGCTGTCGAAGTGGTGCGTCGCGATCTCTTGCAGCTGTGGGTATTCGATTTGGCCGAACCACGGCCCTTCTACGCTGCTGGGTTGCTTGCGCCGGTCGATCATCACCGCATTGTCGAGCCGCCCGAGAAACGATTCGCGGAGGAGCCGTAAGATCGTGCGCTCGGCAGGCCAGAACCGGTAATTCTCCGCAACGATGACTTGCTTGCCGACCGCGCGTGCGCGCGCGAGCACCTGCCGCCCTTCGGCGACCGACGGCGCCAGCGGCTTTTCCACCATCACGGTTAGGCCGGCGTCGAGGCAGCGAAGCGAGACCGTTGCGTGGGTAGCCGACGGCGTAACCACGAGCGCAGCGTCGGGCTTCAATGTGCGCAGTGCTGCGTCGATGTCGGGGAAACACGGCGCCTGCTCGCCGACGATGCCCTTGAGCTGCTTCACCGACCCCTCCGCTGGCTCGACAAAGCCGACACACTCGACGTCCGGATGCGCGGCAATGAACTGTGCCCAATGCCGTCCGCGGATGCCGGCGCCTATTTGCAGAATCTTAATCGTCACTTATGCAGGCTCCTGAATGATCTGGTAGATAAACCGCGCCGCGCGGAACGGGCAATTTTGGCAGAGCGGCGCGCCGCACGCATGCGTTCTCGCTGCGATCATTGAACATATGATGATTCGTTCGTCAGCAAGTCGGCGAGCCTCAAAGCCAGCGCTACGATCGTGAGCGTCGGATTGGCGTAGCCGGCGCACGGGAACACGGAACTGCCTGCTACGTACAGATTCGCGATTCCGTGGACTTTCCCGTTCGGATCGACCACGCCGTTCTTCGGCTCGAGACTCATGCGCGTCGTGCCCATGTGATGCGACGCGTCTGCGAACGCAACGTCACCGCTCGAGACCTCGAGCCGTCCTACACCAGAGGTTTCGAGACGCCGCGCCAGCCGCTCTTGTAGGCGTAGGATCGACTCAACGACTTCGGCGCCGATTCGCCAATGTAGCTGCGCCCGGTTGGCTCCGAGCGCGTCGACATCGCGCGACAGACGCACTCGGCTCTCGGGATCCGGCGGTTGCTCGCAGAAATAGACGACGACAAACGAGCTCGGGGCCGCAGGGCGGGGTAGAAGGTCGCGCGCCGCGACATACGCTCGGTACAACGCGTGCGGCATGAGCTCCTTGGGGCTCAGCAGGTAGATCATTTCCGGTAGATCTCTGAGCCGCATGCGCTCGAGGTCGAAACGGCTGCCGGCGTGGCCCTTGCGCAGCAGAACCTTCATCGCCTGAACGGCCGCTTGGTAGCTGTTCGTAGCGTAGCCGGACGACAACGCTTCGAACGTGGCGTAGTGATTCAGCAGGCCGTCTTGCCGCTGCGTTTCCGGCGAGAGGCCCATGCCGACCTGGAACTTCCCGTCCGCAACGGGGCGGCCCCGCAACATCGCGAGTTGCTTGCCTGCCGCGATGTGGACCTTGCCGAATACCGCGCGTGGATGATCCATGAAGAATCGTCCGACCAGCCCGTGGTCGTTGCCGACGCCCTCGGGTCGAAGATCTCGCGATGCCAGCAGGAGCCGCGCGTTCTCGATTCCGCCGCATGCCAAAACATAAGTCCGTGCGCGGACGTCGAGCCTGCGACCCGTCGACATTCCGACTTTCAACGACCGGACGCGGCGACCGGTCTCGTCGAGCTCGATCGCCACTGCGGACGAGTGCAGCAGCACTCGTGTGGTGCGCGACGATCGAAGCTCGGAACGATACGCGGCGCCGAACCGTTTGGGTCTCGTGGCCCAGCGCGAGATCGTCGGCACGAGGCCTTCGGCGGCGAACAGCGCGCGCTCGTCCGGCGAGAAACGCTGCTCGAGGTACGACGAGTCGATGCGGTCGAGCGCCGGCAGGCCGAGAATGCGGGCCGCACGCGGATAATGTCGCGCAACGTCGTCGTAACGCAGCGGCCAGCCGCTGTGCGGCACCCAAGAGCGCGGGTCGAAATCGCTCGGATCGAGCGTCATGCTGCGTCCAGCCCACAGGTTGCAGCTGCCGCCGAAGTAACGCACTCGGGACATGTAGCCCGCACGCTGTGCGTAACCCGTCGATTCGAGGTCGTACAGCGACTGCGTAAGCGCGTCGAGGCTTAAGCCCCCGCTCTCGAGCAGCACGACATCGCGACCGGTGCGCCCGAGCTCGGTCGCGAGCGTGATCCCGGCCGCGCCGGCGCCTACGATGCAGATGTCAGTCTCGACGGCCTGCCCTGCGGGCCACTCGCGACCATCGATGATGCTCACGTTCGATTTTTTCTCAGGTTAAGATCGCGCGCGGTGGACGACATTAACGAGCATTCTATCGGCATGACGCATGTGTTTCCTTTGCGCCGCGTGAATTGAGGTCATGAAGCGGCTATCGATCTGTTATGTCGTGCCCGGCCACGACCTATTGTCCACCGTCGGCCCGTCACGCAACGTGTTGAATCTTGCCTCTGCGCTCAGTCAATGGGCCGACGTCACGGTGGCGTTCCGGCGTTTGGCCGAGAAGCACGCACCGCGGAACGTGAAATTGTTGGAGATTCAACCGGGCGGTGTCGTCTCCACGGTTGACGACACGGCGACCCGTGGTATCGGTTACGGCGACTTCCTGCGTTATCTGCTCGATTTGCGGGCTTTCGCCAAGCGAGAGCTCGGCAGCTTCGACGTGGTGCTCGAGAAGAGCTGGTTGCTCTCGGGTTGTGTCTCGGCGTTCTGCCGCAGCCGCGGACAGCTCGGTGTGCCGGTGGAGAACATCGTCGCGAATCCGGTTTACGCCGCGCGGCGCCGGCTCAGCAAGCGTGCGCGCGTGGCGGCGGGGCGGTGGCTCGCCGGACGTGCACTGCGAGGCGCGCCGCTCATCATCGCGGAAACCGAGTTTCTGAAGAAGGAAATTGCGCAATTCTGGCGCGTCGCGTCCGAGCGCATCGCGGTCGTCGATCTAGGTGTTGACCGCGAGCTGTTTCGTCCGATCGAGCAGGCCGCTGCGCGCCACGACTTAAGTCTAGAAGCCGGCAAGACAGTGCTCATGTACGTGGGGGTGCTGGACTACACTCACGACCTCGAGCCGGTCATGCGCGCGCTCGGAAAACGCCGCGACCCGAGCATCGAGTTGCACATCGTCGGCAACGGTGAGCGCGCCGACGAATACCGAGCCATTGCGGACGCCGAGCGAGTGGCCGCCGTTTTCCATGGCAGTGTGCCGCACCGCAAAGTGCCCACGTACATTGCCGCAGCAGATCTGTGCCTCGCGCCGTATAACCCGGCAGCTTTTTCCTCGGGCGAGCTCGGCTACTCTACGATGAAGATTCCGGAGTACCTCAGCATGGGTCGTGCCGTGGTGAGCGTGCCGAGCGGGCGTATCCGTTCGCTCGTGACTTCAGGCGTCAACGGATTCCTCTTCGACAACTCGCTGGAACGTTGGCAAGAGCTGTCGTCGCTGCCGTCCAGGGAGCGCCTGCGAGCCATGGGCGAAGCCGCGGCCAGCGTCAAGTTGACGAGTTGGGACGACACGGCTCGCGCGTATCTCGATCTCTGCCGACGCGAGCTCGACTCGAGCGCCTGATCAGGCGGTCAGCTGTTGCGACCCGCACAGACGGCGGCAGGTTGATGTCGCCGCCTAGTTGACAAAATACCACGTTGATTATTGCTTTACGCGGACACAACGGGGGATCATGTTTTTTCGGCCGCGCCGCAGCAAAAGAGCAAAATGATCAAAACCCAGACTGCCCGCACCCGCGTCGGCAGCCTACATCACGACACCGCGGCGAGCGCTGGTGCCGCGGTCGGCCACACCGATGCGCAGCGTTGCAACGCGGATCTTTCGAGCCTCATCGACGCCGACGGCCGTATCGCCCTGAGCTTTGAGCCGGGGCATGAACGTCGCGCGTTGATCGCTGGATCCATGCTCGCGGACGTATTGGCGCAGCGCGTGCGGCTCGTCGGCAGTCAGTCATCGACGGCGTTGCTCACCTTGCATGTCGGCGACCACCCTCCGAGTTTCCCGGGTTCGTCGCCGGTGCTCCACCTGCCGTCGCCTGCGGCTGCAGCAGATACTTACATCCGTTTTACCGAGAAACCGTGGTCGGTCTGTTCTCCAGTTCGCGTGCCGGGGCTGGGCTTCGCTCCGCCCGCGAGCGGCGTGCCGGTCATCGAAAGCGATCGCGGACCGATTCTTTCGCGCGCCGGCAACGTCTGGACGCTGAACGCCGATTTGACTGGCGTGTTCGGACGCGAGGTCGTGCGACATTCGACCGCCGACACGGACATGCAAGCGATGCTCGCCGCGCAATTGTCGATCCGCGCCGTGGTCGACTGCATGGGCCTTCTGCCCACCAAGACTCGTGCGCTGTCGCTCATAACCGTCGACGCGGAAGATCAGCAGCGGTACTTCCTGAACCGCGAGGGCGTCTGCTCGAACATCCGGGGTCAACCGACCGACGACATGCAGTTTGCGCGCGCGTGCCGCACGATCATGGATCGATGCGAAGCGCTCGATCTCAAGGCAATCTTCATGGTTACCGGCGACGAGCTCGACCCCTCGTTCACGGATGCATTCGGCGACGCGCTCGTCGGGCTCGATGACAACAAGCGTGTACTGCAAGAGATCGGTGCGCGTGGCCATGACGTCGCGTGCCACGGTTTTGATCACGAGAAGTGGTTGAGCAAAGGGCGCAGCGCGATCGCGCCGATGAGCACCTGGCAGAAGCTGCGTTACTTCTTCGAGACGAGCGGTGATCTGCGCACACTGTTCGGGCTCGCGCGATTTCTCGCGCAGCACCGCGCTGCGCTCCGACGCGCGCGCCGTGCGAAGCGCGAACGAGAGCGCGGTGACGTCGAACCGTTCACCTACGCAGAGGTCAAGCGTGATCTCGAGGCGTGGATGGAGCTGGTAGGCTTCGACTCGCCGCGATTGTTGATCCGTTACCCTGGCTACGTTCGCGCGGCGGACACGTTGGCGTGCCTCGACGACCGATTTTTCGGTGCGGTCGACAGCTCGGATCTCTACGAGATCGAGACGGCGCTGCCCGCGTTCCCGTATCGGCTCTATCGCCGAGCGGAATGGTCAACTGCGGCGCACCACCGTTACCGAGATCCCATGCGTGTGGATCGACAAGCTCTTGCGTACGCGCGACCAGCGTAAGCTCGATGGGGAGCTCGCGCGGCTCGACACGCTCGCGACGTTTCCGGAGCGTCGACGAGCTTCGTGACGCACACGAAGGTGCTTGGCGCCGCGTGGGGACATTGCCACGTCTATCTACATGATCCGTTGCGTGGGATGGCCCTACCGATCGTCGAAGAGAGTTGGAATCGTTTTGGGCGGTTGTGTGAACGCACCCAAAGTGCGAACTGGCGCGACTTGCAGCACGCGTTGTTTGGGGCTGGTGCACGACCGCTCGGCCCTTCACCGTCGCAATGGTCGCGGCCATGCCTTATCCGATGGCCAAAGCCTCCTGCATCCGAGTCGGCCACATCGTGCGATCGCTCGTCGAACAGCACGACGACGTCAGCGTCGGAGTGTTCGCCTATCAGGGCAGCGAATCGCCGGCCGCCGACGCGCGCGTCCACTTTCGGTTGGTCGGTGGCTTCGATGCCGACAAGGCACGCTATTACTCGTGGTCGAACAAGCTGCTGTCCGACGCAAAGCTGGTCCGGGCATTGTGCAAAGAGCGGCGCGCGATCGACATCATCCATTGCCACACGATCGAGGGCTTGGGTATCGCACTCGCGTTCAAGCTAGTGACGAGGAGTCGTGTGCCGGTTTGCGTCGACGTCCATGGGCCGATCGTCGATGAGTTGGTGCACTACCGGTTCATCACCCCCAACTGGCGGCCTTTGGTTCGCGGCGCCGCCGCTGCGCTCGAGCGTGCCATGTTGCGCAGGGTGGGGCGTGCCTTCGTCTCCAACGAAGGATTGAAGCGGTACCTCGACGGCCGAATGGATCCTGCTCGCGTAAGCGTTGTCTTCGATTACGTCGATCTGAACATGTTCGGCGCGCATCGCCTAGATCAGGCGCGCGTGGCGCAACTCCGCGATCGATACAAGGCCAACGGCGAGAAGCTGATCACGTTTCTCGGTATGTTCAAAGATTATCAGGGGGGCGACTATCTGCTGAAGGCGTTCGCGCGGTTGGCGCCCCAATACCCCCACGCCCGATTACTCCTGGTGGGGGACGGGCCGTGCGCGCGCAGTACGACGAAATCATTCGCGACGCGGGGATCGCGGACCGTGTCGTGCTACCGGGCCTGGTTCCACATCGCGATGTCGTCAACTGGTTGCAGGTGTCCGATGTCGTTGTTTCGCCGCGTGTCGATAACGAAATCACCAGAGCGGGTTTCGTTTCACAGCTCCCCGAATACATGGCGATGAACAAGCTTACGGTGGCCACTGCCGTTAGCGGCTGTGCCTACCTGCTGCGCAACGGTGCCGGCATTCTTGTCGAGCCCAACGACGTCGAGGCGCTCCGAAGCGGGTTGGAACGCGCATTGAACCTTTCTGCCGCGGCCGCTGCCGAGATCACTGCAAGGGCTCGCGAGAACGTAGGCCAGTTCACCTGGCAACAGGGGATCGGCGAGGTATATAGGGTTTATCGCGCATTGCTCATGCGGCTGGACGGGAAAGATGTCGTTGCGAATTCTGACAGTCATCGGGACCCGGCCTGAAGCCATCAGACGGCGCCGTTGATACGGCGCCTGGCTGCCGATGCGCGTTTCGAGCCGCGTGTGTGCGTGACCGGTCAGCACAGGCAGATGCTCGATGCTGCTTTGGCGATGTTCGAAATTCGACCGGACTTCGATCTCAACATCATGCGTGCCAACCAGCAACTGACGGACATCGCTGCCGCAACGCTGACTGGGGTGGCTAAAGTCATCGATGAGTTCCAGCCGGACCGCGTGCTCGTTCAAGGCGACACGACCACGACGATGGCGGCCTCGATTGCAGCATTTTACAAGCACGTGCCCGTCGGTCACGTCGAGCGGGTTGCGCACAGGGGACATGTCGGCTCCTTTTCCGGAAGAGGGTAATCGCAAGCTCACCACGCAGCTCGCGGACCTGCATTTCGCGCCGACGGAGCGGTCGCGACAGAATCTACTGGCGGAAGGTGTCAGCGATACCGCGATATTCGTCACCGGGAATACCGTGATCGATGCGCTAATGATGACGGTGAAGCGGCTAGCAGACGATGCAGAGATGCGTGCGGAGATCGAAGCTCGCTTCTCCTGGCTGGATGCACGCCGGCGTCTGATCCTGATCACCGGCCATCGCCGCGAGAACTTTGGCGATGGGTTCGAACGAGTCTGCCGCGCGCTCGTCGCGTTAGCCCAGCGCTTTCCCGACGTGCAGCTCCTCTATCCCGTCCACCTCAATCCGAACGTGCGTGAGCCGGTGTTCCGAATTTTGAGCTCTACGCCGAACATCCGGCTCATCGAGCCAGTCGACTATGTGCCGTTCGTGTTTCTGATGAACCGTTCGACGCTGATCATTTCCGACTCGGGCGGTGTGCAGGAGGAGGCGCCTGCGCTCGGCAAGCCCGTCCTCGTCATGCGGGAAGTGACGGAGCGGCCTGAAGCTGTCGAGGCTGGCACGGTCCGGCTCGTCGGCACGGATGAACAGCTGATAGTGACCGAGGCGTCTCGCCTGCTCGAGGACACCGTCGCGTATGAAACGATGAGCCGCGCCATAAGCCCCTACGGCGATGGCCACGCGTGCGAACGGATCGAAGCCGCGCTGGTTGAACGACACGCGCAACGAGCCGGCGCGGAGCTTCGCGTTCCGGTCAGCTCGGCTTCGTGCAGAAGTAGTAAACCCACTTGGAGTCGGTCGTGGCCACTTCGTCCTCGTCGAGCGGCGCCCCCCTCGAGAGCTCGAGGGCTCGTTCTACTTTGAAGTAGGGGCGCAGTTGCTCGACTTGAGCCTCGGGCTTGATGTAGTACGGCTCGTATGCGAACCGGTACGAGCCGTCGTGGACCGTGCAGAACGGCGCGGCGATAGCGCGCTTGATCTTCGCTGGGGAATTGTAGATGTAGTTGAGCTTCGCC
>CAVUHM010000015.1:0-62949 GCA_963741255.1 uncultured Gammaproteobacteria bacterium
CGAAGGCGGGCGCCAAGCTACTCGACTTCGGCCTCGCCAAGCTCGAGCCGGTTGCGGCCGAGCGCACGTCCGGCAGCGAGCCGACGGCATCGCCGAGCTTGAGCGGCGCGATTCTCGGCACGCTGCAGTACATGGCGCCCGAACAGCTCGAAGGAAAAGCCGTCGATCACCGGACCGATATCTTCGCGTTCGGCGCAGTCGTCTATGAGATGGCGACCGGCAAGAGGGTGTTCGACGGCCAAAGCCAAGCAAGCCTGATCGGCGCGATCTTGCGGGACGAGCCGCCGTCGATCTCCACGCTGCAACCGCTGTCGCCGCCCGCATTCGACGCCCTGGTCGCGACTTGTCTCGCGAAAGATCCGGAGGACCGCTGGCAATCGGCCGGCGACATCGCCCGGCAGCTACGCACGATGCAGGGCAGCTCCCCCGGTGCGATGGCGGCAACGGTCACACCGGCCTCGCGTCGCACCGGCTGGCGCAGGAGCCTACCCTTCGCGCTCACCGCTCTCGCGGCCGGCGGCGCCGCCGGCATCGCCGTTTGGAGCTCAATGCAATTTTCGACGCCCGAGCCGCCGCGCGTAGCTCGCCTTCTCGTAACACCGCCGCTCAGCGCGCCGCTCGCGAACCTCATTGGGGTCGACGTCGCGATTTCACCGGACGGCTCGCGGATCGCGTATCTCGCGAAAGCCGACCGCAGCGGCAACACGGCGCAGCTGTACGTGCGCGATCTCGATAGTCTCGAAGCGCGGCCAATTCCGGGGACCGAGATCGACGCGTCGGCGCGCGGGAATCTCTTCTTCTCGGCCGACGGCCGTTCGATCGGACTGTCTGCGTCCGGCCAAACCTTGCGCGTGTCGCTGGCGGGCGGACGACCCCTGAAGATCCTCGACTCGGAGACCTTGGGTCCAGCAGCTTGGGCGGCGGACGACACATTGATCTTTTCGGACGGCAGCGCGTTGTATCGCGTGGCCGCGGGCGGCGGCGAACCGCCCGAGCGACTGACCCCGGCTAGCGAAGCGGGCACGACACCATATGGACCCGTGCTCTTGCCGGGCGAACGCGCCGTGCTCTTCACCTCGTTCGATGGCGAATCCCTAAATGTCGCCGTCGTGGATCTCACCACTCACGAGCAACGGATCCTCGCCGAGGACGCGGCGCTTGCGTTGTATGCATCATCGGGCCACGTCGTGTTCGTTCGCGACAGTACTACGTTGATGGCGGCTTCGTTCGATCTCGGCGGGCTTGTTCTGACGGGCGAGCCCGTTCCGGTCTTGGAGGGCATTCGGCGGTTCGGCGGAACGGCGGGGCCGGACTACGCGCTCTCCCTGAATGGGACGCTGATTTATGTGCCCGACGACGGTCAGTCGAGGCCCCGAGGCACGCTCGTGTGGGTCGACCGAGCCGGCCGCGCCGTGGAGCGCGCCGTCAACGAGATCATCGAGGCGCCGTACGATCCGCGCCTGTCACCCGACGGCCGTCGACTCGCGCTCGCGACTGGCGAGCGCGCCGACCTCTGGATCTACGATCTCGGCGGCCGTGCGCCCATACTGGCGGCCGAAGGCAACAGTGGGCTCGGTGTGTGGAGCCCCGACGGAACGCAGATCGCCTTCGTCTCCAATCGCGACTCCAATCGCAGCGAGACCTGGAACGTCTATACGTTGCCTGCGGACGGCAGCGTGCGTGACCCGCAAGCCGTGAATCCCAGTGGGCTCGACGCCGCGCCAAGCGCTTGGTCGACCGACGGCGAGCTGATTCTGGCCCGACCCCTTAGGAATGCGGCCGACATCGTAGCGGCCCGAGTCGAAGCTCGGGGTGAACTGCGCGAAGTGGTCGCCACCTCTGACGTGGAAGCTTATCCCGCCCTATCCCCAGACGGCCGCTGGCTCGCTTACACATCCAATCGCACGGGCCGATCGGAGGTGTGGGTCATGGCGTACCCGAACGGCGTTCCCGGGCGTGTTTCTCGAAACGGCGGCACCGAGCCCGTCTGGTCACGTGACGGCCGCGAGCTTTTCTACCGACAAGGGACCTCGATGATGGCGGTTGCGATGGACACCTCCGGCGGAGAGCTCTCGTTCGAAGCGCCCGTCGAGCTGTTCACCCAACCGTACTTCACCAGTCCCAACCCCTCTGCACGTTCCTACGACGTCGCGGCCGACGGCCGCTTTCTGATGATCCAGCTCGACGGCAGCGCGGACGGGCCAGAGAGCATCGTCGTCGTACAGAACTGGATCGAGGAGCTCAAGCGACAAGTCCCGGTTAGTCGCTAGCGCGAGTACTCCGGTCGCGCGCCCCAAGTCGGCTCCCGAGAAGCGCGTCGCCTAGGCGACAGGTCGGGCTACATTCGCTCGGGCGCGGCGATTCCGAGCAGGTCCAGGCCGCGTGCCAACACGCGCGCCGTGAGCTCGCAGAGCGCGAGCCGCGACGCGCGCGTCGCGTCGTCGGGCGCCTTCAGGACCGGGGCAAGCCTCGAAGAACGCCGTGAACGCGGTCGCAAGGTCGTACAGATAGCCGCAGAGCCGGTGCGGGCGCAGCGTCTCGCGGGCCTCCATGACTGCCTGACCGAAATCGGTGAGCTCGAGCGCAAGGCGGCGCTCGATCGGATCGTCGAGCGCAATCGCCGCATCCGCTACACGCGCAATCCCAGACTCTTCGGCCTTGCGGAAGATCGAGTGAATCCGCGCGTGCGCGTACTGCAGATACGGTCCGGTGCGGCCTTCCGCTGCGAGCATGCGGTCCCAGTCGAACACGTAGTCCTTGATGCGATCGTTCGCGAGATCCGCGTATTTGATCGCGCCTATTCCAATCTGCGTGGCGAGCGCGCGGCGCTTTGCCGCGTCTCCGTCGGGATTGCGCTTCGAGAGCTCGGCGCTGGCGCGCTCTTCCGCCTCATCGAGCAGTGCGACGAGTCGAACGGTGTCGCCCGCGCGCGTCTTGAAGATTTTCTTGTCGGCACCGAGCACCGAGCCGAATGCCACGTGCTCCGTACGAGCGGGCGGTTGGAGCCAGCCCGCGAGCGCGCCGACCGCGAACACCATCGCGAGGTGCTGAGCCTGAGGCGTGCCGACGACGTACAGAATCCGCGTAGCGCGGAGTGCTTGCGTGCGGTAGCGCAGTGCCGCGAGATCCGTCGCGGCGTAGCCGTAGCCGCCGTCTTGCTTGCGCACGATCAACGGTAGCGGCTGGCCCTCGCGATTCGTGAATCCGGATGGGAACGCGCACAACGCGCCGTCGTTGATGCTCGCGATGCCGCGGCGCTCGAGCTCGGCTGAGATCTCAGCCAGGTCGGCGTTGTAAGCGCTCTCACCGCGGACGTCGGCATCGCGCAACGTGATGCCGAGTCGCTCGTAAATGATCGCGAAATATTGCCGCGAGATAGCGACAAGCGTGCGCCAGCGCTCGAGCGTCAGCGCATCGCCGGCCTGCAGCTTCACGACACGCTGCCGCGCACGGTCTGCGAACTCCGGGTCCGCGTCGAACTTCACGCGTGCTTCGCGGTAGAACGTATTGAAGTCGCCGATGTCCAGTTGACCGCTGACTCCCTGGCCGACGTCGGCCAGCTGCTCGCGTTCCATGCCAAGCGGCATCCCCCAGATCTTCTCCTTGTCGGACAGGTGCTCGATCAGCATGCCGAACGGCGTGCCCCAGTCGCCGATGTGGTTCTGCCGCACGACCTCGTGACCCGCGAACTCGAGCAGCCGTGCGAGCGCGTCGCCGATGATCGTCGAGCGCAAATGGCCGACGTGCATCTCCTTCGCGACGTTCGGGGCCGAGTAATCGACGACTACACGCTCCTTGGCTGCGGCGCGCGGCACGCCGAGACGCTCGTCGCGCGCGATATGCGCCAACGCGCCCTCGAGGAATGGCTTCACGAGCGTGAGGTTCAAGAAACCGGGACCCGCGATCTCGACGCGCTCGCAGACGCCGCTGAAATCCGCGGCCGCGACCACGGCCTCGGCGACCTGGCGCGGCGGGCGTTTCAACGACTTCGCGAGGCCCATCGCGAGATCGGCCTGGAAATCCGCGCGCTCTGAGCGGCGCACCATCGGATCGACGTGCGCGTGCTCGGGGCCGAACGCCTTGACGACGGCAGCCTGGAGCCGCTCCGCCAGCACGGTTCGTAGATCGTGGCTTGCGGTCGTCACGGGACGCTACTCGCGGAGGTTGAACGGGTCATCAAGGGCTTCAGCACGACAGGTCTCGGTAGCCGGTGGCCGCGTAGTATACGGCGCAGCACGCCGAGGCTCAGAGCTCGACGCCACCTGACTCCGGCGCGATCTAGTGATCGAAGACGTACGGCGACTCTCCGCGTGAACCGGCCGCCGCTACTGCGCCTGACTCGCCAGAAATTCCGCGAAGCCCGCGCCCTCCTCCCAGCGAGTATAGGCTCGGGGCGCGCTCGCCCCGTCGATGCTCACGGCGACGCTGGCAAGCCGCTCGGCGTCGATCAACGCGAGCTGCTGCAACGTCACACGCGCCGCGAGCTCGGCCCGCAGAGGCACGGCCGTTCTGTAGAGCGGCTCATCGGTGGTGGCGCGCACGACCTCGCCGAGCGGGCGCAGCGGGAGCTCCATCGGCTCGCCGTTCACCGTGACATAGAGTGTTCGCAGCGAATCCGCTTCAGGCGCTATGAAGCCGCGATCGAGCGTCGTCGCGACCCCGACCCAGAGGTAGTACTCGCGAACGCCCTGGCGGTTCGTCACCAGAGGGCCCAAGTACAAATAATCGCGCGCGCTGCGCGAATACCGGGGCTCCGTGCGCGCAAACACGAGCGTGTCGCTGCTCCGCTCGATCGTCATGCCCGCGCGTTCGTCGAGCGTTTCGACGAGGCCGTTATTGTGGCTGCACGCCGCGATGCCGGCGGCCCAAAGCCATATACCCACTTGCCGGTCGAAACGCGCCATGGCTAGAAATCCGCGCGATAGCCGATGTTGACGAACCGGCCCGTCGCTTCTTGCACGCCGCTTCGATCGGTGCGCGTGAACTGGTCGTTGCCGATCTCGAGCTCGAACCGGTAGTGGCGCGCGGTGTTGACCAGCAAGCGTAGCGCCGGCGAGATCGCCTCGCGGCGGCGGCCCATGACCGGGCTCTCCCAGACCGCGAGCCGAAGGCGGGGATTGAGTCGCACCCTGCGTCCGATGGGGAAGCGGATATCCCACGTGAGCTGCGAGCTCGTGAAGTCGTCGGCTTGGCCCACGCGCAGGTTGAAGATGCTGACGTCGCTCTCGCCGAACAGCGCCGAGCCGACGAAGCTCGTGGAGTAGTACGTCTGCACGCCCGTGCCGGGCATGGCGGCGACGCCCGCGGAGGCTACGCTGGCGCCGATTTCCGTCAACGTGATGTCGGCATTGACCTGCCAGCGCTCGGCGAGCGGCGCCGCGACGCCGAACGTAATCGTGCGGCCGTCGGCCGTGCGCTCCTCGGCGATCTGGCGGATCTCGTCCTCGGTCCACACGAGCAATAGCTCGTCGATCGTGGTCACGGGCTGGCCGATGAGCGCATTGCGCGTCGTGAGCACGGGGCTCGAGCGCTGATCGAACATACCCGTCAACGTGACGCGGTTTCCGAGCCGCCACGTGCCGAACACGAGCGCCATGTTGATCTGGCCGTATTCGATGTCGTAGTCGAGCATGCTCGTGAAGCTGCTCCGCTCGTCGAAGTAGCGCACGTCGACGCCGACCGCTTGGCGGTCCGATATTCCGTCGATCGTCTGCTGGATCACGAACGGGCTCACGGTCCACTCGCCGATCAGTCGATCGAAGTCGACAGCCGCGCCGATGAACTGCCGATTGTTTTCGATCGAGTTGCGCGTCGATTCGACCGGGAAGCCCGTCATCACGTGGACGCGCCGCTCTGGGGACCAATCGTACGTCGCGTGTGCGCCATCGAACCGGCCGAGCACGCCCCAGTTGTGCAGAGTCTGCCGGCCGACGCGCAACGACCAATCGTCCTGTACGCCCGCGATGTCAACGTACGCGTAGGAGATGTATTCGCGATCCCCGGGTCCTCCCGCGTCCTCGCCGATCAGGTCGTGCAGATGACTGACCGTGATGCGGCCGCGCCAGTCGACAGCCGTGCCGCTACGGCCGACGCTCAAATCGAGGTCGGTGAAAAGCGCCGACAGCGTCGTGATCTCGGCCTGGTCCTCGTCGAAGCGGTTCAAGTCGCGGCGATAGTATTGCGAGAGACCGGTCTGGAACTCCCACGCCCGCGCCGACGTCTCCTCGCTACGCAGCCGCTCGCGCGGCGCGGCGCTCGCCGTCACGAGACCGTTCAGCCGCTGCCGGACGCGCGCCGCGGCCTCATGTTGCGGGTAGTCCTCGAGGAAGCGCCGATACTCCGCTGCCGCGTGCGCCGCCTGACCGTTCTTCTCGCGCGCAAGCCCAAGGTTTTCGCGCGCCTCGGCGCCGTGCTCACCGGGCTGCTCGAGCAGCCGCGTGTAGTCGCGGATCGCGGTCTCGAAATCGCCGGCGACGAGGGCGGCGCGCGCTTCGGCCGAGAGCTCTGCGATGCGCTCGGGAGACAAGGCGCCGCCGGCGACGGCGATGGACGCAGCCGCCGCTTCGGCCGGCTCGACGGGCGCGCGCTCGGCGACCACGCCGCCGCGCTCGACGGCGAGCTCCGCCGCCGCCTCCACTTCGCTCCCTTCCGCGCGGCCGATCCAGGCGCGCGGGAAGCTCTCGGTCAAGCCGGCGAGAGCGGTGCCGCGCCGCCTCCTCGTCGGCGAAGAAGCCGAGACGCAAGCGGTACCACGTGACGCCGGCAATCTCGGTCGTCGACACGTACAAATGCTGGCCGCCGACGACCGGCACGGCGGCCACGAGGCCGGGATCGATGGGCTCGCGCGTCGATTGCAAGTTGAGCACGTAGTCGGCGACGACTGCGGGCGTGCGGACGCGCGCAGTCAACGGCGCGCGCTCCGAGGACGGCGCGGACTGAGGCTCGCGTGGCGCCGCCGGTACGGGCGAGGTCGGCGCGACTCGCGGCACGGGTGGCACGACGGACGTCTGAGCGGCCTCACCGGCCGTGAGCCGCACTCTGAGCTCGAGCGTGCGCAGGTCGCCGCGTTGCGCCACGCGATAGTCGACGGGGCGATCGAACTGTAGGAACAACAGGTTGTCGCCCAACCCGAGCGATTCGTACTCGACCTCGACGAGGTGCGCGAGATGGCCGCTCGCGGGTCGATAGAGCTCGCTCGCGATTCCATCGCCAACCCCGAGCTGGCGACAGCCGTCGAGCGGCGCGACGCGGATCTCGATCAGGACGCCCGCCGGCGTCACGACATCCGACCGAAAACGCATCGCGCACGCGAGCTGGATCAAGATCGTCGCTTCGTCGCCGCGGCGCGAGACCTGGATGTCTTCGATGAACTGGCCGGCGGCGAGCGCGCCGCGAGCGGAGAGCAACGCAAGCAGAGCCGCGCAAACGAGGGCCGAGCGCGTCATCGCGGTCTGCACTCACCACTCGCGGGAGCGGACGCTGTGCTCGGGGCTCGACTGATGGCACGAGCCCGCGCAATCGCGCAGCTGTGAGACGGATGCATTACGGTGCGGGCCCGGCTTGTAGTCCGACGCGTGGCACGCGGCGCAGTCGGGCGCGTACGCCGGGAACTGCCACGGCACGGCCTGGGCGTTCGACGTGTGGCAATCGGCGCAGGTCAGGCGCGCAGCGTGGTCCCCAGGATAGTTCGCCGAGCTGTGCCGGAAGATCAGAGGCGTCCAGGCGGTGCGGGTGTGGCAGGTGTCGCACTCGAGCTGCGTGCCGAAGTGGTTCGTCGGCTTGCCGGTCGAGGTCGTGCCGTTGTGGCACGTCGAGCACGTGCCCGGCGCCACGCTGCCGTGATCGAACTGGCTCGGCACGAACGCCGTCGTGCTGTGGCAGACGTCGCACTCGGCCGTGGTCTGCAGGTGCCCCGCGTGCTTACCGAGCGCGGTCGTGCCGTTGTGGCAGGTGCTGCACGTGCCGACGACTTGCGTGTGATCGACTTGCGGCACCGGCGCGAACGCCACGACCGAGTGGCAGTCCTCGCAGACGTTCGTCGTATTGATGTGCGTCGCCGGCTTGCCGACCGAGGTCGTGCCGTTGTGGCAGCTCACGCAGTTTCCGGTGATGTTGTCGTGCGCGAAGTTCGCCGGCAGCCAGCCGTTCGGCGTATGGCAGTTGTCGCAGGTGTTGCCGCTCGCGATGTGGTTCGGCGGCTTGCCCATCGCCGTGACGTTGTTGTGGCACGTATCGCAGGTACCCACGACTTGCAGGTGATCGACACGCACGACGGGCGCGAACGTCACGACGCTGTGGCAGTCCTCGCAGATCGCCGTCGTGTTGATGTGCGTCGCCGGCTTACCGACCGAGTCGACGTTGTTGTGGCACGTCGCACAGCCTTGCGTGATGGAATCGTGCGCGAAGTTGGCCGGCACCCAGCCCGTCGTCGAGTGGCAGTTCTCGCAGGTGTCGCCGCTGGCGATATGGCCAGGGTTCTTGCCCATGGCCGTGACGTTGTTGTGGCACGCAGAGCACGTGCCGAGGACCTGGAGGTGATCGACGCGCACCGCGGGCGCAAACGTCACGACGTTATGGCAGTCCTCGCAGACCATCGTCGTGCGGATGTGCGTCGGCGGGCTTGCCGACGGAGTCGACGTTGTTGTGGCAGCTGGCGCAATTGCCCGTGATCGCATCGTGCTCGAAGTTGGCCGGCAGCCAGCCCGCGGTCGTGTGACAGTTCTCGCAGGTGTTGCCGCTCGGAATGTGCGTAGCGGGCTTGCCGACGGCCGTGACGTTGTTGTGGCAGCCGCCGCACGTGCCGACGACCTGAAGGTGATCGACTCGCGTCACGGGCGCGAACGTCACGACGTTGTGGCAGTCCTCGCAGACAGCGGTCGTCGTGATATGGGCCGTCGGCTTGCCGACGGCCTGCACGCCGTTGTGGCAGCTCGCGCAGTTGCCCGAGATGTTGTCGTGGTTGAAGTTGGCCGGTGTCCAGGCTGCCGTCGTGTGGCAGTTGTCGCACGTGTTGCTCGCCGTGATGTGCGCCGCATGCTTGCCGGTGGCCGTGGTGCCGTTGTGGCAGCTCGAGCACGTGCCGATGACCTGGAGGTGATCCACGCGCGCCGCGGGAGCGAACGTTGTCGTCGTGTGACAGTCCTCGCAGACGTTCGTGGTCGTGACGTGCGCCGCGTGCTTGCCGGTCGCCCCTACCCCGTCGTGACACGCGACGCAGCTCTGCGTGACGTCGGCGTGATCGAAGAACACCGGGAACCAACCCGTCGTGCGATGGCAGGTATCGCACTCCTGGCGAGTCGGCGGATGCTGCGGCGGCTTGCCGACCGACTGCACGTTGTTGTGGCACGTCGTGCAGCTGC
Source organism: uncultured Gammaproteobacteria bacterium (assembly GCA_963741255.1). Classification (GTDB taxonomy): domain Bacteria; phylum Pseudomonadota; class Gammaproteobacteria; order Steroidobacterales; family Rariloculaceae; genus FEN-1219. Next base: position 9,360 of record CAVUHM010000015.1, read on the forward strand.
CGAAGATCGCGTCGTGGTTCATCTGTGCCAGCGGGAACCACACCGTGGTGCGGTGGCAGTCTTCGCAGAAATCGCTGCTCAGCACGTGATCTGCCGGCTTGGCCTCGGCTTGGATGCGCCCAGTCGAGGAGTGACACGCACCGCACTCCGTCGGCGTGCCCTGGAACACGCCGGCGACGTGGCAGGTCTCGCACTCGAGCGTGAGGTGCGCGCCCTCCAAATCGAAGCCGGTCGTGAAGTGATCGAAGCTCGCGCCCGGCGGCTGCGCGTGAAGCGCTCCCGGTACGAACGCCACCGCGAGCAGCAGACCGATGACGGCTATGCGCATCATGGTAGCTCCTTCAAGTCGCGGAACGACTCGGTCGTGTGGCATTGCCCGCAGTCCTGGCGGAACTCGCCGCGATGCACGTCGTCGCTGCGATGGCACGCCGCGCAGGCGCTGTCGAGCGCGATCTCGTCCTCGACCGGCTCGCGATGGCACGCGTGACAGGTCAGTCCCGTATGCGCGCCCGTGAGCGCGAAGTCCGTCTGCGTATCGTGATCGAATAGCCACGCGAGCCAGTCGTTGGGGTTGTGGCACGTGGCACAGGCCGTGCCGAGGCGCCGCTCGTGGACGTCGTCCTCGGCGTGGCAATCGATGCACTGGTCGTCCGCATCGTGGAACGCGGGCGTCGCATGGCAGTCCTCGCAAACGAGCGCGTCGTGCTTGCCGAGCAGCGGGAAGCGCGTGACGTCGTGGTCGAAGCGCACGCCTTCGGGCCACGTGATCTGAACGTCGCTGTGGCAGCTGTCGCACGACTCACCGAGCTGACCTGCGTGCGGGTCGTCCTCGGCGTGGCAGTCGAAGCACACGGTCGAGGGCACCGAGACGGCCACGGGCTCGACGTGGCAGCCTTCACATTTGAGCTCGGCGTGTGCGCCGCGCAGAGCGAATTCCGTGTCGCGCGCGTGATCGAACGTGACGTCGAGCCACTCCGTGACGCGATGACAGTCGTTACAGACGTTGCCGTTGACGCCGGTGTGGGCGTCGTCCTCGCGATGGCACGCGACGCACTCGGTCGGCGTTTCCTGCGTGAGCTTGTTGCCCTCGTGGCACGACTCGCACATGAGGCCGCTGTGGCCTCCGGTGAGCGCAAAGCTCGTGCGCGCGAAGTGGTCGAACGAGGTCTCCTCCCAGTTTTGGGTCGTGTGGCAGTCCTGGCACTCCGTGCCGTTCGTGCCCTCGTGACTGTCGTCCTCCGCGTGGCATGCGATACAGGTGTCCGGCGTCTCCTCGTACACCTCGTCGACGTGGCAGCTCACGCAAGTGATCTCCGCGTGTTTGCCGGTCAACGCGTAGTCAGTCGTCAGCCCGTGGTCGAAACGCGTGTCCGTCCACGCCGTCTCGGCATGACAGTCGGCACACGCCTCGCCGAGATTGCCGCGATGGACATCGTCCTCCATGTGGCACGCATTGCACTCCGTCTCGGCCGCGTGGTACGTCTCGTGCTCTTCGACGTGGCAATCCGCACACATGGCTTCGCTGTGCTTGCCGAGCAATGGAAAATTGCTGAGATCGTGATCGAAGGCATCGGGGTCGAGGCCTAGGATGTCCTCGTCGCGACCCTCGTGCTCCGTGTGGCACGCGGCGCACTCGACACCGGCGACCGACGGATCCTTGCCATGGAAGCCGCCGCGAGTCGTGAGGTCGCGCGCCACGTCCTCGTGGCACTCGAGGCAGAGCGCATTCTGCTCGCCACGCGAGAATGGCGCGTGACACTCCGCACAGGTGGTTTCGACTTCGGCATGGACGGCGCTCACCGGACCCGGCATGACGAGCCGCTCGAGCGAGCCCACCTGGGCGTGCCCCGCGCTAGTCATGCCGACACCCGCAAGCCCAACGATCGCATACCACCATCCCTGTGCGCGCACGAGTTACTCGACCGGTACTGCTAGTACATGTGCACGGCCAGCACATGAATCAGCGCCGCTACGACGAGCATGTAGAAGAACGGCAAATGAAACACGTGCCAGATCGAAAACAGACGTTCATACGAGCCGAGCTCGGCGACGCGGCGCACGCGCTTCAAGTGCTCGTGTATGAAACGAGTGATCGCCTGCCGCAGCTCGCCCCGCTGCGAGCGCACGATGTCCGAGCGTTGCGCCAGCAGGCGCAGTTGCCGGCGCGCGAACCACGAAAGACGCCATGCCTCGAAGCGCGTCGTCGCAGCGAGCTTGAGCGGCAGCAGCACCGCGGCAAACGTGCTCGTCGGCGGCGTCAGCACGAGGGTGTCGTAGGCCGTGAGCCGGTCTATGAGCCCCGGCACGAGAGCCGCGGCTTCGCGGCGCTGCACGGCCGTGATGCGCGCGCTGTCGGAGAGTTGCTCGAGTGTCGCGCGGTGGCCGTCGAGGTCGACGTGCACCTTCGCGTATACGTAGCGACCGATGAGACCGCTCACGGCGACGAGCAACGTGCACACGAGCGCGACCGTGTCGTTCAGCGACCCCAACGAGAAGTTGCAGTGATAGAGGATCAGCACCGGCCCGAGCACGCCGAACACCATGTGCATCCGAAACCAATGCCGCGTCGCACCGAGCGCGTGCATGAAGCGCACACGTTTTCGCAACGGATAGAGCAGCAGCGTGGCCATGAGGCTCGCCCCGGCGACGCCGAGCCAATAGCCGAAGCCGTCTTGCGTATCGAACAGCTCGCGGCCACGCGTCAACCAGTAGCCGACGACGACGGCAAGCGCCGCGAGCACGTAACCGGCGATTGCGGCGGTGCGCAGGGCGCCCTCGGCGGACCCATCGCCATCCGCGGGGGCCACTGGGCGCGACACATCTGTCGGTACGGCTACCACGTGGCTACCTCGCCGCGCCCAGCGACTCGCCGGCGTGCACGCTGCGCTTCGCCAGCGCTACTCGTTCACGCAGCGGTTGCTCGTCGACACCGAGCTCCACCGCGCGACGGATGGCGCGCTCGCCGGCTTCTTCGTTCGCGGTGTAGGCATACGACTGCGCGAGCAGTGCCCAGCCGTTGGCATCGTTCGGTTGCGCGGCGAGCCGCGCCTCGAGTCGCGCGACGAGCGACTCGACCGACCCGGCTTGCACACCCGCACCGCTCGCTGCGGTCGGCGCACGGACGGGAGCCAGGGCGGGCTCCGGAGCCGTCGGCCACGCGAGCGAGTCGAGCGATCGCACGAGCTCCGAGCGGCCGCCCGGCTCGTCCTTCTGAACGAACCACGCGACGCTCACGCCCGCCACCCAAAGCGCGGCCGCAATCGCGGCGATCGCGGTGCCGATGGACACGGGCCGCTTCCGCAGCCACGACCACGACGCAACCGCCACTGCGGCGTAGAGCGCCGCCAATACTGACCCGAACAGCAGCATGTTCCTCCCCGAGGCTCGAGTGCGGCCCAGCCCGGGCCGTGAACCCGTACACCGACAATGGTGGACGGTTTGAGGCAGAATTTCCGGTCGCGGATTCACATAATCGCCGGCGCGGAGTCCCACTCAGTCGTGCATGTTTCTCGCGAAATTCAGCAGTCGACAACTCGTCGCAATTCACGGACAGCTCGCGCAACTCCGTATAGTGGTGGCACGCTGCACCGCCACCGTGGCCCGCGACCAAGATTGCAGCGGTTCGCGACGCGACATTGAGAATCACTCGCAGTGCAAGACCTCATCGCCCTCGCCATTTACGTCACACCGCTCGCGCTGATCTGGGTGTGGTACGTGCGCAAACGTCGCGCAGTGCATCGAACCAGCGTCGCGGTCTTGCATGAAAGTCGCGAGGCCGGGTTGGTCGAGGCGCCGTCGCTGCACCCGGTCGTCGACGCGGGGACGTGCATCGGCTGCGGCTCGTGCGTGGCGGCCTGCCCCGAGATGCCCGCGCACCAGGTGCTCGGCATGGTGCGGCGCAAGGCGACACTCGTGAGCCCGAGCGACTGCATCGGCCACGGCGCGTGCAGGGCCGCGTGCCCGGTCAACGCGATTACGCTCGTATTCGGCAGCGCGCAGCGCGGCATCGACATTCCCAACGTCAAGCCGAGCTTCGAGACGAACGTGCCCGGCATCTTCATCGCGGGCGAGCTCGGCGGCATGGGGCTCATCCGCAATGCGATCGAGCAGGGACGGCAGGCCATGGAGAACATCGCCAAGACGCTCGGCAAGAGCCGCACCGGCGTGCGCGACGTGCTGATCGTGGGCGCAGGCCCCGCGGGTTTCGCGGCAGCCCTCGCTGCCATGGAACGCAAGCTCGACTTCGCGATCATCGAGCAAGACTCCCTCGGCGGCACGGTCTTCACTTTCCCACGTCGCAAGCTCGTCATGACCGCGCCCGTGACGCTGCCCATCGTCGGCAAGATGAAGTTCAAGGAGACGACGAAAGAGGAGCTCCTGGAGTTCTGGCAAGGCGTCGAGCGCAAGACCGGCCTCAAGGTGAGCTATGAAGAGCGCCTCGAGAAGCTCGTTCGCCACAGTGATCACTTCGAGGCCGAGACCACCAAGGGCCGTTACCTGGCGCGCGCGGTGCTGCTCACGATCGGCCGGCGCGGCACGCCGCGTAAGCTCGGAGTGCCGGGCGAAGAATTGCCGAAGGTCACGTACCGACTCGTCGATCCCGCGCAGTACGCCGGCATGCACGTGCTCGTGGTCGGCGGCGGCGACAGCGCGATCGAGAGCGCCGTGACGATCGCCGAGGAACAGGGAACCACGGTGACGCTGTCGCATCGCTCGGAGTCGTTCTCGCGCGGCAAGCGCAAGAATCGCCAGCGGCTCGAGGAAGCGCAGGCCGCGGGCCGCCTGCGCGTCATGCTGCAGTCAAAGGTTCGCAAGATCGAAGCCGCCCACGTCGAGATCGCCACGCCAGGCGAGAGCGTGCGAATTCAGAATGACGCCGTGATCGTCAATGCCGGCGGCATACTGCCGACGGAATTCCTGAAGTCGGTCGGCATCGAGATCCAAACGAAGTTCGGGACGCGCTAGATGGTACGCATGATCCACTCGGCTCTGCTGCTCTGCATCATCGGCATGGCGTTCGCCGCCGGCGCACAGACGTCGGAGGAAGTGCCGATCGGCGGCAAGCTGCGCGATGCGACGCTGCGCGGGTTGAACGGCCCCGAGCGAAGACTTTCTGAATTCTTCGGCAGGCCACTCATTATCAATGTATGGGCGAGCTGGTGCGGCCCCTGCCGTGCGGAGATGGCATCGTTGGAGCGGCTCGCATGGCTCGACGAATCGCGCGACTTGACGATTATCGGCATTTCCACCGACGACTATGAGGACCGAGCCGTCGACGCGTTGAGCACATCCAATGCCACCATCACTCACTTCATCGATAGCAATCTACGGATGGAAAAGATGCTCGGCGCGTCCAGGCTGCCGCTCACGGTGTTCGTCGCAGCCGACGGCCGCGTTCTGCAGCGGATCTACGGCGCGCGCGAATGGGATGCTCCCGCGGCCCTGGCGTTGATCGATAGAGTCCTTCGCGATCGATCCGACGCCACACCCGCGCCCTAGCCCAGAAAGCATCTCGCACGTGCCACCGAGAAAATCGCTGCAACTCTTCGCCTCGACCACCGGCGCAAAGATGGCGCGTCGAGTTGGCAGCCCGGTCTGGCGTCTACTCGAGCGCCTTTCGTTGTCCGGTTGGGTCGTCGCGCGCGCGGAGCGGGCGTACGCCAACCGTCAATGCGCGCTACTGCTCGAGATCTACGAGCAGCTCCAGAAAGAGCACCCGGGACTCGGCGGGGACGAGCTCTACGCGCGAGTCGTGGAGTACGGCCTCGATTGCGATCCGACCGCGGCGCGTAGCATCGTCCTCGGCGCCGACCGGAGCTTTGCGCAGTGGCCGACCGAGCGAGACGTGACCCTTCGTGACGTGGCCAGCTTCCTGCTGATGAATCAGCTATTGCCCCAGCACAGCAGGACGCTCGGCGTCCAAGCCAACATCACGTCGATCGTGGCCGCCGCGATTCCACTCCGCCTCTGAACGCCCGAACCGACGCTCGACTACCACGTGCAGCGTCAGCCGGCCCTAGGGCACGAGCAACAGCTTGCCCGCCGTGCTCCGCGCTTCGAGCGCTTCGTGCGCGCGCGCCGCGTCCTCGAGAGGCCACTCGCGATCGATCGTGATCTTGAGCTTGCCGGCAGCGAGCCACGCGAATAGATCGTTCGCGCGCGCGACGAGCTCCTCGCGCGTCGCGATGTATTGGTTCAACCCCGGTCGAGTCAGAAACAGCGAGCCCTTCGCGCCGAGCACCGCGGGATCGAACGGCGCGACGGGCCCGCTCGAAAAACCGAACAGCGCGAGCATGCCGCGCGGCCGCAGGCAGTCGAGACTCTTGTCGAACGTGTCCTTGCCGACGGAGTCGTAGACGACGTCGACGCCGCGGCCGTTCGTGAGCTTCTTGATCTCGGCCGCGAAGTCCTGCGTGCGATAGTCGATCGTCGCGGCAGCACCGGCCGCGCGCGCGACCGCGGCTTTCGCGGCGCCGCCGACCGTGCCGTAGACCGTCGCGCCGCGCAGCCGCGCGACTTGCGTGATCAGTTGCCCCGCTCCGCCGGCCGCCGCATGCACGAGCGCCGTGTCGCCCTGCTTCAGCGCGAACGTGCTGTGCGTGAGGTAGTGCGCCGTGAGCCCTTGCAGCATGACCGCGGCGGCCGTCTTCAGATCGACCGCATCCGGAACCTTGACGAGCCGTCGCGCCGGCACGGCCGCGTACTCCGCATACGAGCCGAGCACCATCGCGTATGCGACGCGATCGCCGACCGCGACTTCGCCGACGCCGGAGCCGATCGCCGTCACGGTGCCGGCCGCTTCGGAGCCGAGCGTGAACGGCAGCGCCGGCGGCTTGTAGCGCCCTGCGCGATGCTGCACGTCGATGAAGTTAACGCCGGCGGCCGCGATCTTCACGAGGGCTTCGCCCGCTTGCGGTGTGGGTTTCTCGACTTCCTCGTAGCGGAGCGCCTCGGGGCCGCCGCACGCATGGACGCGAATCGCTTTCATACCGACACCTCCACTGGCGCGAAACTATATCGCACCGGACCCAAACGCCGGTTTACTATTCCCGCGAGGCGCTTCGCGCGTTTTGCAGGCCCTATGGATACGGCAGCCCTTCGCTATCAGTCCGGATTCGGCAACGATTTTTCTTCCGAAGCGCTACCCGGTGCGCTACCGCTCGGCCAAAGCAATCCGCAGAAGCCGGCGTACGGCCTGTACACCGAGGAGATCAACGGCACGCCGTTCACGGCGCCGCGCGCGGCGAGTCGGCGCTGCTGGACCTACCGGATTCGGCCGTCGGCCGTGCACGAGCCGTTTCACGAGATCGACCTAGGGTTGATCCGCAGCGCACCGTTCGACGAGGTACCGGCATCGCCGAATCAGCTGCGCTGGCAGCCGTTGCCGATCCCGACGAAGCCGACCGATTTCGTCGCCGGCCTCGTGACGATCGGCGGCAACGGCGATCCCGCCGCACAGACCGGTGCCGCCGTGCATCTGTATGCGGCCAACACGTCGATGATCGAGCGGTTCTTCTACGACGCGGACGGCGAGCTCTTGATCGTGCCGCAGCAAGGCGCGCTCACGGTCCGCACGGAGCTCGGCATCCTGCACGTGACTCCCGGCGAGATCTGCGTCGTGCCGCGCGGCGTGAAGTTTCGCGTCGAGGTCGACGGGCCCGTGCGCGGCTACGTCTGCGAGAATTACGGCGCGCCGCTGCGCTTGCCGGAGCTCGGCCCGATCGGCACCACGGGCCTCGCGAACTCGCGCGACTTCTTGGCCCCAACCGCCGCGTTCGAGGAACGCGACGGCGACTTCCGTGTGGTCGCGAAGTTCCTGGGCAAGCTGTGGGAAGCGAAGATCGACCACTCGCCGCTCGATATCGTCGCGTGGCACGGCACTTACGTGCCGTACAAGTACGACTTGCGGCTCTTCAACTGCATCAACACCGTCACGTACGACCATCCGGACCCGTCGATCTTCACGGTGCTCACGGCGCCGACGGCCGTCGCGGGCACGGCCAACGTGGATTTCTGCGTGATCGGCGATCGCTGGTCCGTCGCGAAGCAGACGTTCCGGCCGCCGCCGTTTCATCGCAACGTATGCAGCGAGTTCGTGGGCCTCGTGCAGGGCCGTTACATCGGCAAGAAGCATGGCTTCACGCCCGGATGCGCGAGCCTGCACAACTGCATGTCGGGCCACGGGCCCGACAACGAAGCGTTCGCAGCGGGCACGAACGCCGCCGACTCGCCCGAGTACATCGGCGACACGCTCACGATCATTTTCGAGACGCAGCTCGTGATCAAGCCGACCCGCTTCGCGCTCGAGACCGAGATCTTGGAGCGCGACTACTACCGCGGCTGGCAGGGGCTGAAGAAGAACTTCGCGCGCTGACGCGTGGCGCGGCTCAGTCGTTCGGCACCACGGTGGCCGGCACGGCAGCGTAACGTTGATACTCGCGCCACAGGATGATCAGGCCCGCCGCAATCACGAGCGGCGCGCCGACCCAGATCGTCCAGTGAGGAATTTCCGCGAAAACGTAGTACCCGAGCGCGACCGCGAACAACAGGTTCGTGTAGTCGAGCGGAGCCAGCGTCGACGCCTCGGCGTAGCGGTACGAGATCGTCATCAGCAACTGGCCGAACACGCCGAGCATCGCGGCCAGCCCGATCAACGCCCATTGCTGCGGCGTCGGCATCGGCCAGCCGCCGACGACCGTGACCGCGGAGACGGCGACCGTCGTCAGCGAGAAATAGAACGTGATCGCGAGCGGATGCTCGCCGCCACTCCCACTCATGCCGCGCAACGCGACCATCGCGAGCGCCGAGAACACGGCCGCGCCGAACGCGACTAGCACGCCGACCGAGCTACTACCGAGCGTCAGGTGCGGGCCGACCATGATCAGCACGCCGACGAGGCCGACTCCGAGCGCGGTCCATCGATACGCATGAATGCGCTCGCCGAGGATCAGCATCGCGAGGACCGTGAGGAACATCGGGGCCGTGAAGCTGATCACCGTGAAATCGGCCAGCGGGATCAACGTCAGCGCCGTGAACCAGCAGAACATGCTGGCTGTGCCGGACAACGAGCGTATGCCGTGCGACTTGAGCTTGTCGGTGCGCAGGACGCGAAGCCCCTCGGTCCGCCACGCGATCAACGCGAGCACGGCGACCGATATCACGCCGCGCACGAAGATGATCTGCCCGGTCGGGACGCCGTCGCCCAAGTATTTGACGCACGCGGCGAGCCCCGAGAGCAGCACCACGGACGACAGCTTCAGCAATACGCCGAGAACCGGTCGGTGATGATGACTATTCGCGGGCAACGAGGCGGGCCGGTGGCGATCGGGGCGCGCTCACCATAGCAGCTTTGCGGGCCGGCTTCTCGGCGCGCGCTTCCGAGGTGCCGGTGTTACGGTTTCGGTTCAACCGAAGTACCGGTGCTTCGGTTAAACCGAAACCGTAACACCGGCACCAAGGCTTCGGTCGTACGCGCGCGCGCCGAGAAACCGTACGAGACCTAGTTGACGGCGATCTTCTTCGCGATGGCTTCGGCGGCCTTCGGCAGCTCGATCGTGAGCACGCCGTCGACGACGTTCGCAGCGATTCGCGCAGCGTCGATCTTCGTCGACACCGTGAACGTCCGCACGAAGTTGCCGACGCTGTACTCCGTGTAGATCGGCCGCAGCGTCTCGTACTTCGCGGCGGCGACGGTTCCTTTGACCGTCAGCACTCCTTTGTCGAGGCGGATATCGATCGAGTCCTTGTCGACCCCGGGCATCTCCATCGAGACCACGACTGCACGCTCCGTCTCGTGAATGTCCGTGTACGGGCTGAAGAGCTTGCCCGCCTCCGTGCGCTCGCCGTTCTCCGTTAGCTCGCGCTTTTCGTGCGCGGCGACTTCCTGAGTAGCCATGTTTGCTTACCTCGTAGTGAGCTTAGTTGATCGTGACGGTGCGCGGCTTCGCGCTCTCGGCGCGCGGCAAGCGCAGCGTCAACACGCCGTCGCGGTACTGCGCCGATACCTTGGCCGCATCGACCTCGGCCGGAAGCGTCAAAGTGCGGTCGAACTGACCGCCGGAACGCTCGCGTCTATGCACGCTTGCGCGCTCCTCCTCGGCAATGGATTTCTTGCCTTGGATGCGGACGGTATCGCCGCGCACTTGGATGTCGAGGTCTTCCTTCTGCACGCCCGGCATCTCCGCGACGAGCACGAAGTCTTCGCCGTCGCTGAACACGTTGACGAGCGGAAACGCCCCGGAGCCCGAAAGCCGGCTGCCGAACCAATCATTGCCCATGACGCCTTCCATCGCCCGCTGCAAACCGAGCAATGTCGCGAATGGATCTCGCACTCGAATGACCATTGATGGCCTCCTGCAAAGGGTGAAATTCCCAGTGGCCCACTCGAGTGGGGCCAGGACAAAACGGATTCAAGGCCGGCGCAGTGACGGAGCCACTGCGGAAACCCGCAATGCCGGACCGGCTATAGCCGCATCAGGAGGATCAGGCCCACCATCGTGACGGCGATCGCGAGCTTGGCGGCCGTGCCGAGCGCTAGCCCCAGAGCCGCGCCGACGCCGGCTCGTCCCGCTGCCGCGAGGTCGTTGCGAACCGACAGCTCGCCGAGCATCGCGCCGACGAACGGCCCTATCAGAATGCCGATCAGGCCGAAAAAGATTCCGACCAGCGCGCCGATCGTAGCGCCGGCGATCGCGCGCGGCGACGCGCCGAAGCGCTTGACGCCGAACGCGCTCGCAACGAAGTCGACCACGACTGCGAGCACCGCGAGCACGCCGAGCGCGGTCAGCGTGCCGAACCCGAGGAACATGAAATCTTCCGCCCACGCGGCCAACAGCGCACCCAAGAAGATCAGCGGCGCGCCCGGCAGCGCAGGCAACACGAGGCCGAGAGCGCCAACGACGATCAGCACGCCGGCGACGACCAGCAGCGCGATCGTGACCGGTTCCACGCTAGTTCAAGTCGGGCGTGCGGAGCTTCTCGGCGTGCCAGGCTTTGTTGCGGACGTGCGTGCGAGACTGGATGCGCCAACCTTCTGCCGTGCGGACGTACACGTCCTCGTAGCCGCCGTGCCGCGCGACGCTGCCGGGCCCAGTCATGCCGAGCTGCACGAGGTAGATGCGCCCCGTCGCTCCGCCGGCGGTGGGCGTGATCTCGTGATTCAGCATCAGGTGGCTCCAATCGGTCCAGACGAGCTTGGTCTCGCAGCCACGGCTGCCGCCGCCCACGAGCGTCGCTAGCGCTTCGCGGCCCTTTGCTAGCACGCGGCCGCCGGCCGCGTAACCGCCGTCGGAGTTGCGATCGATGAACACGCCGTCCTCCGTGAAGACGTTGGCGTAGTCGTACCCGTTGTTGCCGCACGTATCGATGCCGTACGCGTATCGATTGATCAACTGCGTGATGTCTTGATAGTCCTGCGCGGTGAGCGCACCGGACTGCGCCTCGACGTTGCTCGGGCCGCCTCGGCCCACGGCGAATCCGATCGCCAGCGCCGTTGCTACGCCCAAAATAGCTCGTGCCCTTGTTGTCATTGGTTCCTCACCTTCTGCGTGCTTGGTTATCGGTCTATCAGGTCGACGACATCGACGACCTGCTCGTCGGTCCAGGTAGCGAAGCGCTGCCACGTCGACGCGTCGCCGCAGGCGTCGTTGATCGTGATCGCCAGCGGCTCGTCTCCTTCGGGCTGCACGGGCCGCGGCTCGCGGCGCGTGATGATGCCGGTCGTGGTGCGATAGACGTAGTGGATGTTGTCGACGTCGATGTCTTGGTACGTCGAGCTGCCATACGTCGCATCGAGCAAGAAATTCAGCCGGCCGAGCGCGCCCGCGACGGACACGAGATCGACGGCCGTGCGGTCGGCCAACTCGTGCGCGACGTTCGGCTGCGAGTTCTGCTCCGCCGCGGTCCGGTAGCGGCCCTCCAGACGATCGAGCCGGTACTGCGAGTCGAGGCCGAGCAATAGCGCCCAGTATTTCCACTTCAGGAACTCGGCATCGACGCGCCATTGGTCGCCGTACACGGGAAACGTGCGCTCCTCGCAGCGGTCGCCGGTTCGCAAGTACGCGACATACTGACGCTCGCCGGCGGGATCGAACCGAAGCTCCGCGATCAGAGTCTCGGCGGTCAAGCGCTCGTACGTATAGACGGTCGCCGCGAGCAGCAGGACGCACAGCGCTCCAAGAACGACTACGAGACCGAGCGAGTATTTGAACGCTCTTCGCATGCAAGCCCATGTCAGCCGGTGCGCGTGCGTGCGAGAATAACACGCCCGATGAGCGCATCTTTCGCGCGTGCGCGGGCGTCGCCATGCTCACGATCTACGGCCGCACGAACTCCGTGAACGTCCAGAAGGTGCTCTGGTGCCTCGCGGAGATCGGAGTGCCATACACCCGCATCGACGCGGGGCTTTCACACGGCAAGAACGACGAGGCGTGGTATCTCGCGCTGAATCCGAACGGCCGCGTACCGCTACTGCAAGACGGCGCGTTCAGCCTGTGGGAATCGAACACGATCGTGCGCTATCTCGCGAGCAAGCATGCGCATGGCACGCTGTACCCAGCCTCGCCCGCGGAGCGGGCGCTCGCGGAACGGTGGATGGATTGGCAACTCTCGACGCTGGTGACCCCGGTTTCGATCGTGTTTCAAAACCTGTTTCGCACGCCGGTGGAGCGGCGAGATGCCGCCGCGATCGAGCGCAACATCGTCGAGGCGAACCGCGCCGTCGGGCTGCTCGACGCTCACCTCGCGGCGCATCGATACGTCGCGGGCGCGACCTTCACGGTCGGCGATATCCCGGCCGGGGCCGTCGCGCATCGCTGGCTCGAGATCCCCGACATCCCGCGCCCGCCCTTTGCGGCAGTGCGCGAGTGGCGTGCGCGGCTCGCCGAGCGGCCCGGGTTCAGGGCGCACGTGATGCTGCCGCTGTCTTGAAAGTCTTTGACGTAACCCAAGAGGTTGCGGTACCTTTCCCGCGTAACTCGATATAACTACAGAAAAAACGCATAACAAAAACGATCCCCGGCGATGCATCTTCTGACCCCGGCTGCGGACGTGAACCAGGTCCGGGACGGGTGCCGAGCCGGTGGACATAATCCTTGAGACGCTCACCCGGAAAACGGAATTGACGGATATGCACACGATGCTACGGAACTGCACGGTAGCCCTCGCCTTCTTCGTCACGGCTTTCAGCGCGAACGCGCAGAGCGAGTTGTTTCCGCGACCCGCGGCACTCGAGCCCGCAGTTCAGTTCTGGACACGCGTGTACACGGAGATCAACACGCGCGAGGGTTTCATTCACGACGACCTGCGGCTCGACATCGTGTATCAGACCGTGCGCATCCCCGACGACTTGAGCGGCCGCGAGCGCCGTCGTCGCGTCGAGCGCGCGACGGAGCACACGCGGACAGTTCTGAACAAGCTCGCAACCGGAGCGCGCACGGATCTCGACAACGACGAAGAGCGCGTGCTCGCGTTGTTCCCGGCAGGCACCAGCAACGCGGAGTTCCGAGCGGCGGCGGGCCGCGTGCGGTTCCAGCTCGGCCAGTCGGATCGGTTCCGTTCCGGTCTCGTTCGCTCCGGCACTTGGAAGCCCTACATCAATCAGGTGCTCGCGCAGCAAGGGTTGCCGCCCGAGCTCGCGGCGCTGCCGCACGTCGAGTCGTCGTTCGATCCGACGGCTTACTCGAAGGTCGGCGCGGCCGGTATGTGGCAGTTCACGCGGTCGACCGGCGTGCGCTACATGCGCGTCGATCACATCGTCGACGAGCGTCGCGACCCGTTTTTCGCCACCGATGCGGCAGCACGGCTGCTCGCCGACAACTACAGCGTCATCCAGACGTGGCCGCTCGCGCTGACGGCGTACAACCACGGCCTCGCCGGCATGCGGCGCGCAGTGGACCAACAGAAGACTTCGGACATCGCGACGATCGTCGCGAAGTATCAGAGCCGCTCGTTCGGGTTCGCATCACGCAACTTCTACACGGCGTTCCTGGCCGCGCTCCAGATCGATACGAATCCCGAGCGCTATTTCGAGAACTTGAAGATCGACCCGCCGTCGGATACGGCCACGCTGTCGGTGCCGGCGTTTATGACGGTCGACACGCTGGCCGACGCATTGAACATGCGTGAGGGCGCGCTGCGCGACCTGAACCCGGCGCTGACCGACGCGGTATGGGCCGGCGACAAGTACGTGCCACAAGGCTTCGAGCTGCGGGTGCCGCGAGAAACGGCGGCCGTGGCCGAGGAGCTCCTCGCGGCCGTCGATTCGCGTGAGCTGTTCGCAGCGCAACGCCCCGATCGCGAGCATCGCGTTCGCGGCGGCGACACGCTGTCGGGAATCGCAACGGAGTACCGCGTGAGCCTGTCGGCGCTGATGCGCGTCAACGGCATGACGAATCGCACCGTGATTCGCGTCGGGCAAATGGTCAAGCTGCCGACGGACGGCGCGGCCGCGGAGTCGGTCGTCGTCGCGGTCGCGCGAGCGGAGCCGCCGGCCGCTGCCCCGACGCCGGCACCGACCACGCTGGGCACGACCCCGGCCGAGGGCGTCTACGTCGTGCGGCGCGGGGACAGTATCGAGCGCATCGCTACGCGGCTCGGCATCGACCCGCAAACGCTGATCGCCGCCAACGACATTCAGAACCGGAATTTGATCCAAGTGGGTCAACAGCTGATCGTGCCGACCGCCGGCCAGGCCGAGGCGACGGTCGCCGCGGTCGTCGACGCGCCGGCTCCGATCGAACCACCGACCGCGCCGTCGAGTGCCGACGTCACGGCGGCAATGATCGACGACATGCCCGACTCCGCCGATCTGACCGCGGCGCTGGCACCAGCCGTCGCGGACGGCGATACCGCGCCCGCCGAAACGCCCGAGGGTGACGCGCCGGACGTGAATGCGCTCGCGAGCGAGCAGGACATGCTCGCGGCCGACCCCAGCGACTACTCGGTGAGCGCGACGAATACGATCACGGTGCAGGCGCTCGAGACTCTCGGCCACTACGCCGACTGGCTCGAGATTCCGACCCAGCGGCTGCGCGACGTGAACTCGTTGCCGTTCCGCGAAGCCGTGGCGCTCGGTCGGTCGCTGACACTGGACTTCGCAACGGTCGATATCGCGACCTTCGAGCAGCGCCGGCGCGCTTACCATCAGCAGCTGCAGAGCGAGTTCTTCGCCGCATATCGCATCGAGAACATCGAGAGCCACGTCATCAAGCCCGGCGAATCGCTGTGGGTGCTGGCCGAGCGCACCTACAACGTGCCGGTCTGGTTGCTGCGCCAATACAATCCGGACCTGAACTTCGACCGGATCCGTCCCGGCATCGTCGTGAAGTTCCCGCGGTTGAAGGCGATCGACGCGGCCGGCGCCTCGACGACTCCGCAGGTGGTCGCCGACAACACACCCTGACACGCTCTGACCGTGAGCACGCCGTCTAGCGAATCCGACCGCGTGCTCGACGGCAAGGTCATCGCTGTGCCCGAGACACGGCAGCTCGACGTGCTTGCAAGCTTGCTCGAGCGGCGCGGCGCCGGCGTGCTTCGCTGCCCGTTGGTCGGCATCATCGATGCTCCGGACGCGGCTCCGGTCGTGGCATGGATCGAGCGTTTGATCGCACAGCCGACCGATCTCGTCGTGTTCTACACCGGCGAAGGGGTCGAGCGCCTGCTCGGCTTTGCGCGCCGTGCCGGCATCGAGGCGCCGTTCGTCGCGGCATTGAAGCGAGTGCCGAAGCTGACACGTGGCCCGAAGCCGAAGCGCGCACTGCGCGGGCTCGACCTGACGTCCGAGTACTCGGCCACCGAGCCGACGACGGCGGGGCTCGTGGCGACGGCGCGCGCCATTCCGGTTCCACTACGGCGGGTCGCGATTCAGCTGTATAGCGAAAGCCAGGATCCGCAGCTCCGCGACGACCTCGAGCAGCGCGGCGTGCAGACCGATTGTGTCGCGCCGTATGTGTACGCGTCCGCGGCCGACGACGACCGAGTCGTGGAGCTGATCGACGCACTGGCCGGCGGTGGAATCGCCGCCGTCGCGTTCACGAGTAAGGCGCAAGTCGCACGACTGTTCGACGTCGCCCAAAAACGCGGCCTCACGTCGCGGCTGCGTGCCGGACTCGAGCGGACGCGAGTCGCCGCCGTGGGACCGGTCGTGAACGCGGACCTTGAAGCTGCCGGCGTCCGCGTCGACGCGATGCCAGCCGACAGCTACTCGATGAAGCCGTTGGTCACGAGCCTCTGCGAGCTACTCGGCCGCCCGAGCTAGTGCTTGGGGTGGCGCAGCTGAACCGCGGTCGGCCGGCCATCCGCGGTCGGCTGATACCACACGGAGAAATCAGCGAGCGCCGTTCGATAATCGCCGACAGGGTCCTGGCTCGTCAGCTCGAACGCGTCGAAACCCGTGCGCAGCATGAAGAACAGTTGCTCGAGCAGCACGTCGCCGACGGCGCGCAGCTCGCCCTTGTAGCCATACCGCTCTCGCAGCAGGCGCGCATACGAGTAAGCGCGGCCGTCACGAAACTTCGGGAACTCGAGCGCAATCACGGTAAAGCGCGCGACGTCCGCCGCGATGAGCTCGGGCGGCTGATCGCTATGGAGCCGAATGCCGAGCGGAGTCCCGCGTGCGAGCAACGCTTCGCGCTGCGCCTGCCACTGCGCAAGGCTGACGATCACGGGTCCGGTCGGCGGAATCGCCTCGGCCGCGCTCACGTCGACGAACGAGCTCGCGACGAGCTCACCATTCTTGATCAGCGCCATCACGCAGCCGCGCTCTGGTCGTCGTAGACGGCGTTCTTGAACGGCTCGATGCCGACCCGGCGGTAGGTGTCGAGGAAGCGTTCGCCGTGCTGCCGAGTCTTGAGATACGTGTCGACGATCTTGCGGATCGCGGCCGGTACCTGCGCCTGCGGCAGGCCGGGCCCGAGCCGGTCGCCGAGCGAGGCATGCTGGTCCGACGAGCCGCCGAGCGTGAGCTGGAAGAATTCTTCGTTGCGCTTGTCCACGCCCAAGATCCCGATGTGCCCCACGTGATGGTGACCGCAGGCGTTCATGCAGCCCGATATGTTGATCGTGAACTGGCCAATCTTCTGCAGCTCGTCCAAATCCGTGAACGCGCGGCTGATGTCCTGCGCAATCGGAATCGACCTTGCGTTCGCAAGCGAGCAGAAGTCGAGGCCGGGGCAGCAAATGATGTCGGTCAGGAGCCCCAAGTTCGGCGTCGCGAGCTCGAGTGCCGCGAGCTTCTGCCAGAGCTCGTGGACTTCGGATTGCTTGACGTCCACGAGCACGAGATTCTGCCGGTGGGTCACGCGGATCTCGCCGAAGCTGTAGCGGTCCGCGAGCTCTGCGACCGCGTCCATCTTGTCGGCCGTGATGTCCCCGGGCGCCTTGCCCGGCGCCTTCAACGAGATGTTCACGATCGCGTAGCCGGGAACTTTGTGCTCGACGACGTTGCCGCGCAGCCAGCGGTCGAACGCTTTATCGGACGCGCGCAGTTTCGCGAGTGCCTCGGTCTGGTCGGCCATCTTCTCGTATTGCGGCGGCGCGAAGTAGGTGTCGATGCGCGCGACTTCCTCGTCCGGCACCTTGAGCACGCCGTTCTTCGTGAACTCGAAGTCCTGATCGACGAGCTCTCGATACTTGTCGATGCCCATCTGGTTCACGATGATTTTGATGCGCGCCTTGTGAATGTTGTCGCGCCGGCCTTGCATGTTGTAGATGCGCAGGATCGACTCGACGTAAGACAGCAGATATTCGGGCGCGAGCCATTTCCGAATCGTCTGGCCGATGTACGGCGTGCGGCCGAGGCCGCCACCGACCAGCACCTCGAACCCGACCTGCCCCTGCTCGTTCTTGTGCATGCGCAGGCCGATGTCGTGGACGGCCACGGCCGCTCGATCGTTCGGCGAGCCGGTCACCGCAATCTTGAACTTGCGCGGCAGGTACGAAAACTCGGGGTGCAGGAACGAGTACTGGCGCAGCAGCTCGCAGTAGATGCGCGGATCCGCGAGCTCGTCTTTCGCGCGCCCCGCGTATTGATCGGAGGTGATGTTGCGTACGCAGTTGCCCGACGACTGAATGCCGGTGACCTCGACGTCGGCGAGGTGCTTCAGGATATCCGGCGTGTCCTCGAGCTTGATCCAGTTGTATTGGATGTTCTGCCGCGTCGTGAAATGGCCGTAGTTCTTGTCGTAGGTGCGCGCGATGAACGCGAATTTGCGCATCTGCTCCGACGACAATGTTCCGTACGGCACGTTGATCCGCAGCATGTACGCGTGCATCTGCAGATACAGGCCGTTCATGAGGCGCAAGGGCCGGAATTGATCCTCGGTCAGCTCGCCGGCAAGCCGGCGGTTTACCTGCCGCCGGAACTGCGCGACCCGTTCGTGCACGAACCGCGTGTCGAATTCATCGTAACGATACATCGGTGTTTCCTATGCTCCCCGCTCGCCCAAACAGCGTCACACCTCGGTGAGGTCCGTGCGGACCGTGGGGCCGAACGCGCGAACGACCTCGCGAATGGCGATCGGTCGGAGCTTCCCGTCCCGGACCTCGACCTCGATCAGCTGCGGGTCAATGACCTGACACTCGCTCTCGTGGCGCTTCGCGACCGCGAGGAGCCGGGCTGCTTCCGCATCATTGTCGATCACCGAACCTGCCGCAATCGCGGGCTCCCAGAGCTCGCCCGCAGCCAAGAACACGATGGCACCGTCGCGTAACCGATTGGCGATGATCATCTGCGGCATCACGAGCTCAGGGCCAAAAAATCGCGGCAAATTGGGACGCGTATTCTACACATCGAGGCTGCGGCACCGCAGGTTTCAAACTG
The DNA here is from genome assembly GCA_963741255.1 of uncultured Gammaproteobacteria bacterium. Classification (GTDB taxonomy): domain Bacteria; phylum Pseudomonadota; class Gammaproteobacteria; order Steroidobacterales; family Rariloculaceae; genus FEN-1219. The sequence continues at coordinate 28,177 of CAVUHM010000015.1, forward strand.
TCCACAAAAACTGTGGATAACACTGTGGAAAACGACTTAGGAATCGTCCTACAGGCCACGCGGCATAGACCGCGAATCGATTTGGTCAAAAAAACGTCAAATTCAACCTTTCATCAGACATATCAGCATCATAGACACTTTTCGACGACGCGGCGCGAGAAGAGCCCGACAACACCCGGCTCTGCCGAACGACATCGGCCGACCTGTGCATAGATGGGAACATCTACGCGCTCGGCTGGCGCTGTTGAGGACGTGGCCGTGGCGTATAGTTTCGGGCGGTTCGCCTCCTGGAAAAAGCACAACATGGCATATCGGTATTTCGCGAATCTCATGCTCTCGGTGTTTGTTGGCGGGGCGGTCTCTTCGCATGCGCTTGCGGCCCCGAAGCTTCAGCCCGACGTCGAGTACGCGACCGTGGCCGGACACGGCGCTGAAGCTCGATCTGTATCTGCCCGACAGCGCCGGATCTGCGCCACTGCTCGTGTTCGTTCACGGCGGTGGATGGGAAGCGGGATCCAAGGCCGGCATGCCTCTCGGCGGGCTCGTCGAGCGCGGTTTCGCCGTCGCGAGCCTCGACTTCCGCCCGGCATCCAAGGCGCCGTTTCCGGGCCAAGTCCACGAAATCAAGGCGGCGGTTCGGTTCCTGCGAGCCGCGGCGAAACAATACGGTTACGACGCGAACCGCATCGGCATCATCGGTGTCTCGTCGGGCGGCCATCTGGCCGCCATGGTCGGCACGACGAACGGCGACCCGGAGCTCGAGGGTTCACTCGGCGACCACATGGGCGAGTCCTCCGCAGTGCAGGCGATCGTGTCGTACTTCGGAGCCGCGAACCTCACGACGATCTTGGCTCAATCCACGCCGTTCGGCCTCGGCGTCCGCGAGCCAGCGCTGACGCGGTTGCTCGGCTCACTCCCGAAAGACAACGAGCCCGCGGCACGCAAGGCCAGCCCGGTGTTCTATGTCGATGCGCGCGACCCGCCTCTGCTGATGCTGCACGGCGATCAAGATCCGCAGATGCCGATCAACCAGTCGCACGAGCTCGAAGGATCGTACGAGCGGCAAGGTGCGGCCGCCGAGCTCATCGTGGTGCACGGCGCCGCACACGGCGGCGACGCGTTCTACACACCTGAAAACCTCGACGAGGTCGCGGAGTTTCTCGACGACCAGCTGCGTCGTTGACGGCGGGTAGCACGGCGGACTCAGCTGCGCGCGGGAGGATCCTCGGGGGGGCCGCCGCCCCACTTCTCGCGGTGCATTTCTTCCGCCTCGCGTTGCACGTCGGCGTGACGGCGGCTCAGCAGCAGGCTGCCCGGTGGACAGACGCGCGCGCGAATCAGCCCCAAGTCTGCGGCCGCGTCGAACAAGCTCGGATACCACTGTCTCCAGCTCGGTAGTAGCCGATCGACGTCGTCCCGGAGGCTCATGGGGCCGAGCCTACCAAGAGCACGGCGTGACCCGCAACGACACGGGCATGACGCAGTTCTCGTTAGCGCAAAAACTCCGCGGGGTCGCGCGCGCCGCCGCGCACGCCGGGTCGGCGCACGTAGACACCGAAATGCAAGTGCGGTGGAGTCGTCCTCGCATTGCCGGTGTTGCCGATCGCTCCGAGCGGCTGGCCTTCGACAACGAAATCGCCCGGCGTGACCCACTGCTCGTCGAGGTGCGCGTAATAGACGCGCATGTTGCCGAACAAGGGCTGCATCCAGATCACTTTGCCGCCTCGGCTAGTGTTTTCGACGCGCGTGATGAAACCCTCCGTCGCTGCAAGCACCGGAGTGCCGCGCGGGGCGAAGATGTCGACGCCACGGTGCTCTCGGCGACCACCGTCGCGTTCCGCGCCGAAGCCGCTCCAAATCGCCCGCTCATCGACGCCCTTGACTGGAAACGCGAGCAGCGGCGCCGTCTCGACCGCGATGTCGTACACGCCCGCGGCGCCCAGCGTCGGTTGAACGCGCAGGATGTAGTCGCCGCCCTCGACAGCGTCGATGTGGAACGCTGGCTCGGCGCTACGCGGCAGCCGTCCCGCGACACGCTCCTGACGAAGCTCCGTCGGCCGAAACAGATCGACGAAGACTTCGTCCGCCGGCTTGCCGCCGACCGTCACCGTCAAGCGACGGCCCGTCGGCACGCTGAACCGGTAACCGACCGCGGCGGACACTCGGTCGAGCTCCTCGGTGACGCGCAGCGGCAGCTCGACGGCTTGCGGCTGCAGCAATGCGCCCTCCGCCGCCGCGAGCCACTGTTGTGCCGGGACGTTGTGCTGCAAACGAGTCAGGGCCAGCTGGTAGCCGTGAGCCTGATGTGGATAGAGCGGCGTGTACGGCAGCAACGATACCCCGCTGCTCGCAGGCCCCTGCACGGCGGGCAGGAACACCAAAGCCACACCACAAACGAGCGTCGTGACGTTGCGCAGAGAGCATCGCCGTAACGCGGCCTTGACCGGCCGCCACGCTTCGCGTTCGCCACTTTCCGTACGCACGCGAGGATGGTACGCGGGCGCAACCGAGAGTGTCGAGAATCGAAACCTGCAGAAAAATTGAGTGCCTAGGCTTGACCCAGCACCTAAGGCTGCCTAGGTTAGGCGCCAACTCGATTCAGGCCGATACCCGATGCTGTTTGGCGAGATTGTGATCGTTGCGCTCCAGTCGATTCGCGCGAACTTGTTTCGCGCGATCCTGACGATGCTCGGCATCATCATCGGCGTGGGCGCGGTCATCACGATGTTGGCCGCGGGTGCCGGCGCGCAGAAGCGCATCGACGACCAGATAGCGGCGCTCGGCGCCAACATCTTGACGGTCAACGCCGCACAGTTCTTCGCAGGCGGCATTTCGCGCGATCGACAAACGCTGTTCGTGGACGACGTCGACGCGCTGATTGCCGACACGCGGTATCTAGATGCCGTCGTCCCCGAGACCCAGGGACGTGGCCAGCTCAAGCTCGACAGCCTGAACACGAACATCCGGTTGATCGGCACGAGCCCGTTGTACGCGACCGTGTTCAACTACAAGCTCGCGCAGGGCCGCTTCTTCACGCAGGCCGAGGACGAGCAGCGCAAGCGTGTGATCGTGCTCGGCGCGGAGATCCCGGAACGGTTGGAGGTGCCTGCTGACCAATTGATCGGGCGCACGATCGCCGTGAACGGCCAGCCGTTCGAGGTCATTGGCCTTTTCGAGAGCATCGGCGGCGGCTTCGGCAATCAGAGTCCCGACGCTTCGGGCCTGATCCCGCTGCGCACGGCCGAGCAACGCGTATTCGGGCGCGAGGAAATCGACAACATCAACGTGCGGGTCGCGGAAGGCGCCTCGATGGAACGCGCGATGGTGGACATCGAGCGCGTGCTCCGGCGCGAGCACAAGCTCGTGCCCGGTGCGGCCAACGATTTTTCGATCGTCGATCGGCGCGAGTTTCTCGACACTCAGCAGGAGGCGCAGGAGACGTTCACGATGCTGCTTGCCAGCATCGCCGGAGTGAGCCTCCTCGTCGGCGGCATCGGCATCATGAACATCATGCTCGTGAGCGTCACGGAACGAACGCGCGAGATCGGCATCCGCATGGCGCTCGGCGCCACGCGCTTCAGCATCCTGCTGCAGTTCCTAGTCGAGTCCGTGACGCTGTGCCTGCTCGGCGGTGGGCTCGGAATCCTGCTCGGCACCGGGGCGGCGCGACTGTTGTCTCGGTTCGCCGGCTGGGAAGTGTTCGTATCGCCCGAATCGATCGGCCTCGCATCTGCGTTCAGTATCGGCGTGGGGTTGTTCTTCGGCATCTGGCCCGCGCGCCGGGCCGCTCGGCTCGACCCAATCGAAGCGCTTCGCTACGAATAAGCGCTCGTCATTCGTGAGATCGAGCAGATTCTTCGAGCTGTCTGCAGCCGCGTTGTCGCTGGCGATGACGGGCTGCGCGCTACATATCCATCGCGACCCCGAGCCCCCGCTGGGCTTCCGCGCCGACGCCTCGCAACCGGCGCTCTCGCCGTTCGAATCGTTCGAGCCGACCCCGGTCATGTTGTCGGAACCGTTCGAGAACACTTTGAGCCACGACATCGTGCGGTTGTCGTTTCAATCGAGCGGGAACAACGGCCATCCCGACAACCTCGTGGAGGGACAGTACTTCCGCTCGGTGGAGCCGGGCCGCAAGCCGCTCGTGGTCGTGATGCCGATCTGGGGCACCAGCGACTATCCGCCTCGCAAGATCTCGGAGGGCTACGCGCACAAGGCCGGACGAGATGCACACGTGATCTGGATCTACGGCAACGCCCCGATTTTTCCGTGGGCCGAGCTCAGCTCGGCGCCGACAGAAGAGGCCTTCAGGGAGCTCGCGCGCGACAGCGCCGAGCGCTATCGCTTGGCCGTCGTCGACATGCGGCGCCTGGTGGACTGGGCAAGCGCGGAGCCCGAGATCGATGCTTCGCGAATCGCGTTCGTCGGCTTCAGCATGAGCGCGCTCGTCACCGCGACGCTGCTCGCGAACGAGCCGCGCATCTCGGCCGGGGTGCTGATGATGGGAGCGGCGAGGTTTTCGGACATCTTCTCGGTGTGCGGCAACCGCGCCGGCGAGGTTCGCGATCACGTGCTCCGGACCTTCGACTGGACGTTGGAGGAGTACCACGACTTTTTCGAAGGACTGTTCGCACCGGCAGATCCGGTGCGCTTCACGGGACATTACGATCCCGAAAAGATCCTGATGATCGATGCGATGTTCGACGACTGCATGCCGGAGGCCTCGCGCACGGCGTTGTGGGAAGTCACGGGTCATCCGCGACGCATGACGTTCCTGTATCAGCATCGCAGCGCGTTTTATTCCTTGACGCCGATCGGCCTCAACGTTTCGCGCCGCGAGATCTATCGCTTCCTCGACAACGCGCTCGCCGTTGCTCCATAGCGCAATCGCTGCTCGTTGACATAACGCGAACGTGACTCGCGTCACACTTTCTTCGCGTCGCAACGCTTGCGCTCGGAGTCGACTGTCGGCCATAGTCCAAAACGCTGAACAAGGTAAACCCGGTGAAAGCCGGGGACGCAAAGCTTCCGGTCTAAGGGACTTTCGAGTCCTACGACAGCGGGGTTGCCGGCATCGAATCGCCTTTCGCGGCACTCCCTTTCGTTTCACCGGAGCACGGGAATAAGGGAGTCCGTCCGCTCATGAACACCGCCGCGGCGCGCAAGCGCAGCTCCGTTGCCACCGTTCTCTCGCTCGGCCCTGCCAGCAACGTTCAAGTCACGTCGCCGAGCGAGATTCAGCAAGTCTTGATGGACCCGCGACGCTATCCGGGCCCCGTGCGCCCGATCGGCTCGGGAAGCTCGACGACGCGTTGCGTGACGGCCAACGGTGGCACGCAGCTCGATCTGTCGACGATGAACCGCGTGCTCAAGATCGACCGCGACACGGTCACCGTCCAGCCGGGCATCTCGTTGCCGGAGCTGGCCGAGATCTTGGGTGAAGAGGGTCTCGAGCTCGTCGGCGGATTCGATCTCGCGAATCGCACGGTCGGCGGCGCGGTCAGCGCGGCCGGTCTCGAAGCCTCGATGGCCGGCGACGTCGGGCAGTTCGCGTCCCATGTCGTGCAGCTGAAGGTGTTGAGCCCGAACGGCAAAAAATTCGTCGTCAACGAGAAGACGAAGAGCTTGCTCGCGTTGATGCGGCTGTCGTACGGCTTGCTCGGCGTCGTTTACGAAGTGACGCTGCGCGTCCGGCCCATTCAGGGGTTCTCCGTGCAAACGGCCAAGGTTTCGTTCAAGGATTTCGGCAAGCTCGGGCCGAAGCTCGTCGGCGCGACCGCGGGTGTGAAACTCTATCTGCTGCCGTTCCGCGATCGAATCTATCTGGAGCTGCGCCGGCCTGCGGCCGAAGGCGATCCGGGCCGCAAGCTCGCTTGGCGGATCAAGGATTGGGCCGTGTACTCGGCGCTGCCGGAGGCCGCGCGCTCGCTCAGCATGGCGTTGCCGATCCGCCAGCTTCGCTACCCCCTGATCGATAGCCTGAGCGAGGTGGCGCAATCGCTCGTGAACAACGCGTTGGTTCGCAGCGGCAGCAACTCCGTCGAGCAAAGCGGCCGCTACCGCATGCTCGGCAGCAAGAGCCGTTTCACGTACACGACCTGGGCGTTCCCCGCGGCGCAGTTCTCGAGCACCGTGCTCGCGTACAAGCTGTTCTGCAAGGAGCACTACGCGCGGACGAACTTCCGTTGCGACATGCCGACCGTGGGGTTCCGCCTGAACCAGGATCGCAGCGCACTGCTATCGCCGTCGTTCGACAGCCCGATGTTCACGATCAGCCCGCTCTCGACGCAAGACGAGGGCTGGGAGGACTTCGTGCTCGATTTCGCGGAGTTCGCCGGGAAGCACCACGGCACGCCGTTCTTCAATCAGACGCGCAACGCGCCGCCCGAGCTCGTCACGCAACGCTTCGGCTCACGCCTGGTGTTCTTCAACAAGGTGCGACGCGAGCTCGACCCGCACGACCGCCTGGTCAATCAGTTCTTCCAGTCGTACCTGCCGCAGGCTTAGCTGCGGAGCTCAACACCGCAGCGAACTCCCGCACGATTTGCCCGGCGGGCTTGATCTCCTTGATCCCCGCAACCGACTTCCCCGCCTGCCAATACTCCGTGCTCGTATCATCGGTCAGCAGCGACTTCTTTAGACGCCGAACCGAGCGGAGCGCGTACCACATGCGCATCCAGTGCTTCGTCGTGCGGCCCGTGAGCAGCCAACGCGCGAACGGGCCGGCCTTCGTCCCGAGCTGCTCGACATAGGCGTTGCGGATCACGGCGACCGGGACGCCGGTGAGGCGCTCCGTGAGAACGATGTCGTCTTCGCTCGCACGCACGATGGCTTGCTTGTACGCGTCGCTCGCTCTGCATTCCGGTGTCGCGATGAAACGCGTGCCGAGCTGCACCGCCGCGTAACCGAGCTGAAGATGCCGTGCGAACTCTTCGGGCGTGCCGACGCCGCCCGCGCTCACGATCGGCATATGGAGCGGCGCGAGCTCCTCGAACAATGCCTCGGGTGAGCGCGGGCCCGCGTGGCCCCCGGCGCGCGCATTGACCGCGATCAGGCCGTCGACGCCCCCAGCGACGCCCTTCTCTGCCCACTTGCGCTCCGTGACGTCGTGGTAGACCACGCCACCTGCCGCGTGCACGCGCTCGCAGACCCACTTCGGGTTCCCGAGCGACGTGATGAAGAAGCGCACGCCTTCCTCGAGCGCGACATCGATCCAACGGCGCATTCGGTCGAGATAGATCTTGTTGCTCCCCTCGATCAGGGCGTTGAAGCCGATCGGCTTCGCGGTCAGGGAGCGGATGTAGCGCAGCCCGCTACGGAACTCGTGGCCGTGCACGTACGTGAGCGAGATCGGCTGCACGACGCCGAGCCCGCCGGCCTCGCTGACCGCAGCGACGAGCTCTGGGTTTGAGCAGGGATACATCGGACCGCAAATCAGCGGGACCTCGACGCCGGTGTGCCGCGTGAACGCCGTCTGCATCGAAATCAGCCCGCCTTCGGCGGCGCGGGACCGAGCCGCCAGCGCACGTTGCCCGTCGCGACGAGCGTGCCCTCACGATCGAAGCATTCGGCCATGACGTCGAAGTCGCGGTCTTCGTTGACCGTCGGCACCGCGACGTGCGCAACGCCGCGGATCGTGCCGCGTGCTTTCTTGTGGTACGTCATCGACAGAGTCGTGACGATGCCGCGGACCGTCGGCGGCAACCCGGACATCATCGCAAGCCCACTCGTGATCTCGGCTAGGTTCACGAGTGCGATCGCGTGCACGGAACCCAAGTGGTTGCGGTTCGAGCGGCGGCCGGAGATCTCGACCACGGCGTGGCCCGGCGCGAGCACGCGGATGCGCGGGCCGACGGAGCCCGAGTAGGGCACCATGAAGCCGAAAAGCTTGGAGAAGAGCCAAGACCCGCCGGGAAGCGGCGAGAGGCGGCGCCAAAGATCGAGGATCTTCGTGCCGGTGATGGTCATCCGCCTCCCGACGATCTGCCAAAGCTACTTGATAAAGCCGAGCGCCTCGAGCTTCACGATGATCCGATGCGCCGACATGTCCGGCGTCGACTCGGTGGTGTCGAGCCGCATCTCGGGATTTTCGGGCACCTCGTACGGATCGTCGATGCCGGTGAAGCCCTTCAAGATCCCGGCGCGCGCCTTCGCGTAGAGTCCCTTGCGATCGCGCTGCTCGCACACCTCGATCGGCGTCGCGACGTGGATCTCGATGAAGCCGCCGAGCGGCTCGACCATCTCACGCACGCGCTTGCGCGTCGCCGAATACGGGGCGATCGGCGCACAGATCGCGATGCCGCCGTTCTTCGTGATCTCGCTTGCGACATAGCCGATACGCTGGATGTTCAGATCGCGGTGCTCCTTCGAGAAGCCGAGCTCGCTCGAGAGGTGCTTGCGGACGAGATCGCCGTCGAGCAGCGTGACGGGGCGACCGCCCATCTCCATGAGCTTGACCATCAACGCGTTCGCGACTGTGGACTTGCCGGAGCCCGACAAGCCCGTGAAGAACACCGTGAAGCCCTGCTTGTGGCGCGGCGGATGCGTGCGACGCAGCTCCGCGACGACGTCGGGGAACGAGAACCACGCTGGGATCTCGGAGCCTTCCTGCAGCCGGCGGCGCAGCTCCGTACCCGAGATGTCGAGTGTGCGCGTGCCCTTCTCGACTTCGTCCTCGGGGAAGTACTGCGCCTTGTCTTCGACGTAGACCATGTTCTTGAAAGGCACCATGACGATGTCGAGCTCTTTCTCGTGCTTCTTCATGAGCTCCTGCGCGTCATACGGGCCGTAGAACGGCTTGCCGTTGCTGTCATTACCGGGACCCGCGTGATCGCGGCCGACGATGAAGTGCGTGCAGCCGTAGTTCTTACGGATGATCGCGTGCCAGACAGCTTCGCGCGGACCGCCCATGCGCATCGCGAGCGGGAGCAAGCTCAAGGATGTCGTTTGCTCCGGATAGACCTTCAACAAGTGCTCGTAGCATCGAACGCGCGTGAAATGATCCACGTCTCCGGGCTTCGTCATACCGACGACGGGATGGATCAACAGGTTCGCCTCGACGTCCTTCGCGGCGCGAAACGTCAGCTCCTGATGCGCGCGATGCATCGGATTGCGGGTCTGGAACGCGACGATTCGGCGCCAGCCGAGCTTCTGAAAACGCTCACGAATCTCTTTCGGAGAATCTCGTAAGTGCTTGAAATCATAGTGGCCAGGTTCCTCGACTCCGCGCAGCTTGCCGCCGAGGTAGACCTCGTTGCTGCGGCTCAGCAACGAGCTGACACCGGGGTGCTTTTGATCGACCGTGCCGAACACGGACTTCGCTTCGACGTCGCGGTCCGGTCGATAGATGCTCGAAACCTCCATGGTTGCGATCAGGACGCCCTCGCCGTCGCGAAGCGCGATCGAGTCGCCGAGCTTGAGCTTGTCCGCGAACGCGGGTGTCACATCGAGCGTGATCGGCATCGGCCACAGCACACCGCTCTTCAAGCGCATGTCGGACACGACACCGCGATAATCGGCCTCGCCGAGGAAACCCTCGAGCGGCGAGAACGCGCCGTTCAACAGCATCTCGACGTCGCAGATCTGGCGCATGCTCATATCCCACGACGGCAAGTCGCGGGCACGGGCTTTCTCTTGCTTGGCCCCCGCTTCGTCGAGGTACAAGTTCTTCAACACCCCGCCGTGGGGATCCTTCAACGCGCCCATGGACTCTGCTCCCTATTCAAATCGCTGCGAAACCTGCCACGGAGGCGCGGCGGGATGATGATCTCAACTCAATGGCTTAGTCGGCTAACAGCTGTTCGGCCGTCGCGCGGATGGTCGCCGCATTAATCGCGGGCAGGTATTGTGCTTGATGCTCGCGGGTTTTCAAGGATTTCTTGATAATCGACTCGAGATTCGGACGCTTGCCGTCGGGCCCCTCGCCCTTGCCGATGCCGCCACCGAACTCGACTACCACATCGATGCCCGCATCGATCGCGGTGTTCAGGCAATCCACCCACTTCACGGGATTGAACAGCTGAAAGAACAACCGCGAGCGAATCGCCTCGGGCGAGCTCGTGTGCAATTGGCCCGTGTAGTTCGAAAGCACATCGGTCGCAACGCCTGCAAACTCGGTCTGGTCGAGCACCTGCCGGAATTGCTGCGCCGCCGCGACCATCAAGTACGTGTGGAACGCGCCTTCCGTGTTCAACCGGACCGCGCGCTTTTTTGCCGCTTCCATCTCTGCGGCAAGCTTGTCGAGATCGGCCGACTCGCCCGCGATCACGACCTGGTCGATCATGTTGTGTGCCGCGATTCCGCAGAAATACTTGTCCGCGATCGCCGCGGCTGCGGGTAAGTCCAACGTGGTCGCAACCATGCCGCCGCGGCCGAGCTCGCTCATGAGCTGCCCGCGACGGCTCACGAGCCTCAATGCGTTCTCGAACGTGAGCGCTCCGGCCATCACGAGCGCCGAGTATTCGCCGAGACTGTGACCCGCACCGAGCGTGGGACGCACGCGGTCGCCAACCAGGGTCCGAGACGCCTCGAGGCACGCAATCTCGTGAGTCAGCAGCGCCGGCTGAGTGAAGCGCGTCTTGTTCAGCTCCTCGCGCGGGTCGCCAAAGCTGAGCTCGGTCATGTCGTAACCGACGACGGCGCTCGCGCGCGCGTACAGGTCCTTGGCGATCGGGAACTCGGCGACGAGATCCGACCCCATGCCTCGATACTGGGACCCCTGCCCCGGGAAGATGTACAGAATCTTCTTATCGGCCACGCTCTAGTCTAGCCCCGGAGGGTTCTTTGGAAGGCGCGTACGATGCCCGAACGCGGCGTTCTAGCCAATACGAACCTGGAATCCCGTTATGCCGCCGCGATAGGACACACCGGACAGTCCCGAACCGCCGGCCTCAAGAACCAGCGGCCGCGGCGCGGCGCCCGCGCTCGGGATCCACGCTCTGGAGCACGATGAGCCCCAGCACGAAGAACACGCCGGTGATCAGCATCGCGCTGCGATGGTCGTTGTCGGTGATCCAGGTCAGCGCACCGTAGGTCAGCGGTCCCAGAATCGACGCAAGCTTCACGGCCAGCCCCCACAACCCGAAGAACTCCGCGCGACGGTCGGCCGGCGTCAAGTAGCCGACGAGCGCGCGTCCGGCCGATTGGCTCGCGCCCAAGCACAGGCCGGCGATGTTCGCGGCAATCCAGAAGCCGATCCGGTCCGTGGTCAGATAGGCGATCAGGATCATCGAGCACCAGCCGAGCAACGTCAGGCCCAAGGTTCTGCGATGACCCAACCGGTCTTGCCACTGCCCGAACACGTACGCGCCCAAGCTCGCCGTAATGTTCACGAGCAGCACGAGAACGATCGTGTCCTCCGTCGTGAAACCCATCGCCACCTGCGCGTAGATCGCGGACAGCGCGATCACGGTCTGCACGCCCGATTGATACAGCACGATGCAGCCCAAGAAACGCAGCAGATCCTTGTACTGGCGCGCGTGGCGCAGAGTTTCGGCCACGCGCGCCAAGGCCCGCGTCGGAGCGCCGCTCTGCACCTGTGGAACCGCACGTTCCTTCAGCACCAGGAATGTGAACGCGCTGGCCACGACGAACATTCCTGCCGTGATCAGCATCGTGACCGGAACGAACTGAGCCTCCGAGAAGCCCTGACCTCGTGCCCACGTCACGTACGCCAAGCACGCCGCCAGCGTGATCAGCCCGCCGATGTAGCCCAACGACCAGCCCCATGCGGATACCTTGCCCATCGCCTCGCCGCGCGCGAGCTCGGGTAAGAATGCCGCGGCGATGTTTTCGCCGGTGCCGAAAAACACGTTCGAAAACACGATCAGCGCGAACGCGAGCGCGAGATCACCGGGCCCGACCAGGGATAACAGTGCGGTGCCGAGCACGCATCCCGCGGTAGTGATCGCGAGCAGTTTCTTCTTGACCGCGTACGCATCGGCGTACGCGCCGATCACGGGTGCGGTGAAGATCACGATCGCGTAGCTGACCGACAACGCGATGGTCCAGGCGAACGTGCCCCAGCTTTGCCCGGCGGTTACGACGCCGACGAAGTAGGCGTTGAACACGGCCGTGATCACGACCGTCGTGTAGCCCGAGTTCGCGAAGTCGTACATCGCCCACGCCCAGACCTCACGCGGACGAACACCCGGCTGCAGCGCCCCGCCGGTGCTCATGGCGCCGCGGCTCGCGTGGCCGATCTACTCGCCGTAAGCGTCACAGTCATACGGATAGACGTACCACCATTCAGGCGCAACGAGTATATCGCCATATGCCACGAGTGCCGCAGCCTCGCTCAGGGCAGCAGAGATCGGCCGCCGAACCGGCTCCGCCATTTCGCGACGGCTTCGGTGTTGTAGACGGAATCGGGCACGTCGCCGCGCAGCGCGGCGAGCACAGCTTGCGTCGCCATCGGAATGGCGGCGCCGAGCGTGCCGCCCTGGTTCGCGGCCACCATGTGCGGCGAGAGCAACACGCGATCTCCGAAGCTCAAGATTCGCGCATCGCGCGGCACGGGCTCCTCGGGCAGCACATCGAGCGCGACGGAAGCGAGCGCCCGCGCCTCCAGCGCATCGCACAACGCGTCGAGATCGACGACGGCTCCGCGTGCCGTGTTGATCAACACGGCGCTCGGCTTCAGCAACGCGAGCCGCCGCCGGTCGAGCAAGCCGCGCGTCTCGGCCGTGAGATTGCAGTGCAGCGTCACGACATCGGACTCGTGCAAGAGCCGCTCGAGCTCCGTGCGCTCGGCACCGTGCCGGGCAAACTTCTCGACTTCGACGTAAGGGTCCGCCGCAAGCACGCGCACCTGCCACGGTCGCAGCAAGTCCGCCACGCGCGAGCCGGCGCGACCGAGCCCCACGATGCCCACCGTGATGCCGGCGTAACCGTCCGCGCGTCGGCCCAAATAGGTGCCGTAGATCGGCGGCTCGCGCCATCCTCCCGACTTCACGTGCCGGTCGCGCTCGCGGATCCGTTTCGTGAGCGTCAGCAGCATTGCCAGCGTGCCTTCGGCCACACCGCCCCAGTTCGATTCCGTCGGGGAATGCGTCACGAGCACGCCGAGCGCGCTGGCGGCATCGACGTCGACGTCGTCGACGCCGATCGTATATTTCGCGACGACCCGCAAGCGCGGGGAGAGAGATAGGAACTCGCGGTCCATGAAGCCGCGAAACGTGGCGCCGAGCAACACATCGGCGCCGGCGGCGAGCGCGGCGAGACGCGCGCGGTCCGCATCGGCCGGGGCGACGACGACCGTACAGCCCGCGGCCTCGATGAAGCGGTGCGAGTCTCCGCTCTCGTCGACCGGCCGGTAGATCAGTACGTGCGGCCGGCTCAAGCGCTCACGACCGGGATCAGAGCTCGCTCTTCAGCGCGTTGTAGAACCCTGTGATGAAGCGCTGCGTCGCCATCTCGTCCGGCGGCGGACCGCTCGTCGCGAACTTCGTCGCGAGGTCCGCGGTCGGATTCGCGGCAACGACTTGCTCGACCGTCATGCCCTGACGGATCAGCTCGGTGAAGCGGCGCTGTGCCTCGATGGTATTCGCGCGGAACGCGGCAACTTCGTCGCGCGTCGACACGACGCCGTGGCCCGGAATGATTTTCGTATTCGGTCCGGACAAATCGACGATCGCTTGCAGCGCGTCGATCGTGCCTTTCACGGTGCCACCGTTGCCGCCATCCACGCCCGGATAGCCGACCGTGCGGAACACGTCGCCGACGTGCAGCACGTCGGCGTTCGAGAAGTAGATGTAGCTGTCGCCGTCCGTGTGCGCGGGCGGCAGCTTGCCGATCGTCACGGTCTCACCGTTCAGATGCAGCTTCATGGTGTCGCCGTATGTGACCACGGGCAGCGCTACCGCCGGCGACGGCGCAGCATTGTTCACGCCGCGCGCGAGCCGCACACGCACGTTGTCGTGCGCGACGATGTCGATGCCCATCTTGCCGAAGTTCTCGTTGCCGCCGGTATGGTCGCCGTGGACATGCGTATTGATCAGCATGCGAATCGGCTTCTGCGACAGCGTCTTGATCGCTGCCGTAAGTTTCTCGGAGAGCGGCGCGAATTGATCGTCGATCATCAGCACGCCGTCATCGCCGACGAGCACGCCGACATTGCCGCCCTGCCCTTCGAGGTAATGCACGTTGCCGGCGACCGGATGCACTTTGATCTGCACCTTCGAGAAATCTTGCCCTTGGCCGAAGGCCGGCCCCGCCAGCATCGTGACGGGCAGCGCCCAAAGCGTGAGTTTAAGCTGGCTGTTCATGACTCTCCCCCGAGCTTTTTCAGATTCGTGCCCACGACGCGGGCGACGGGCCGATCATAGCACCGGGTGCGCGGACGTTGGCAGCCGACGCGAAATGCCCATGCCATACTCGACGTCGTGACCGACCGCGCCTTGCTCCTGACAGAGCTCGAGACCACCTGGCATCGCGATATCCCGCTGGCCGCCGCGATGGGCATCGGCGTCGAGAGCTACGACGGCATCACGCTGGCCGCACATGCCCCGCTGCCAGCCAATCGGAATGTGCACGGCACCGCGTTCGCGGGCAGCCTTTTCTCGCTCTGCGTGCTGACCGGCTGGGGAGCAACTTGGCTCAAGCTCCGCGAAAGCGGGCTAGCCGGAATGATAGTAGTGGCCGACAGCCGCATTCAGTATCGGAAGGCCGTGACCGGCGATCTCGTGTGCCGGTGCACGCCCGACGCGAGCGCGATCGACGGTGGACTTGCGGAATTTCAGTCTCGCGGGCGCCTACGTCTGGATCTCACGTGCACGATCGACGCCGGCGACAAGCGCGCCGTGATTTTCACCGGCACCTATGTCGTGCACGCGGAGAAACACTAACCGGCAGTCGCTGCGATCACCTCGATCGTGCCTTCGTAGATCATGCGCAACGACACGTACAAGATGATCGCGAGACCAACGTACGCGATCCAATGAAAGCGCCCCAGCAGTCGCGCGATGACCGCGGCAGCAGCGCCCATGAACGCAACCGAGAGCACCAGGCCAAACACTAGAACCCATGCGTGCTCGCGCGCGACGCCGGCGACCGCGAGCACATTGTCCAACGACATCGAGACGTCGGCCACGACGATCTGAATCGCGGCTTGGCGCATCGTCTTGTGCGGGATCGCCGGAGCGTGGCCGCCGATCTGCTGCTCGGTCGCGACCTCGCGCGGCTGCGCGTCGTGCACGAGTCGACCGCTCCGAAGCTCGCGCCACAGCTTCCAGCACACCCATAGCAGCAAGATGCCGCCGGCGAGCAACAAGCCGATGACTTGCAGCAGCTGCACCGTGAACAACGCAAACACGATTCGCAGCACCGTCGCGGCCGCGATGCCCAGCACCATGACCCGCCAGCGCTGATGCGCCGGCAGGCCCGCGGCGGCGATTCCGACCACGATCGCGTTGTCGCCGGCCAGGACGAGGTCCACGACGATGACTTGCGCGAGCGCTACGAGCTCCGGCAAGGAGACAAAATCCATATAAAGCGCGGTCCCAAGCTTCGCTGCGGGTTTAAAAGTGTGCCCGGAACGAGCCGCCAATTCACGTAACTAGGCGTGATGGCGGGTTCCTACGACCCGTGTCGTTGCCGCCACGGGCTCTGCTGGGTCATGATACCGCGCGACCAAACACCTCGATTTCAAACGGGATTCTCGATGCAGCCACTTCGCTGGTACCACCGTCTCGCTTGTTGCGCGGCCCCGACTGTGCTGCTCGGCGCCACCGCTCACGCACAAACGGCTCCGCCCCGAGAATCGGCACTCGAGGAAGTGATCGTGACCGCCACGCGCATCGATCGCACGTTGGACCGCGTGCCCGCCGCCGTCAGCGTGATCGGCGAAGAGACGATTCAGCTTGGCCGCCAACAATTGGCGCTCGACGAAGCGCTGACGCGCGTGCCCGGCTTGTTCATGCAGAACCGCTACAACTTCGCGCAGGACCTGCGCGTGTCGATTCGGGGCTTCGGTTCACGCGCGCAGTTCGGCATCCGCGGCATCAAGGTGCTCGTGGACGGGATTCCCGAAACCTTGCCGGACGGTCAGGGTTCCGTGGACAGCATCGATCTCGGTGCCACGAGCCAGATCGAGGTGATCCGCGGACCGAGCTCTTCGCTCTACGGCAACGCATCCGGCGGCGTGATCAGCCTGACCTCGCAGGGTGGCACTCCCGACCCGTACATCGAGGTGCGCGCGGCGGCTGGAAACTACGAGTACCAAAAGACACAGATCAAGGCGGGCGGCGAGACCGAACGGTTGAACTACCTCGTCAGCATTTCCGACCAGGAGATGGACGGCTACCGAGTCCAGAGCGCGTACGAAAACCAGCTCGTGACGGGCCGCTTCGACCTCGATCTCGACAAGGATCGGAGCTTGCTGACCGTCGTCAACTACACGGATCAGCCGGTCTCCGACGATCCGGGCGGTCTCACGGCGGCGAACGTCCTCCCGAATCCACGCGGCGCGGCGCCGAACAACGTGCTGTTCGATGCCGGCGAGGCGCTCGAGCAGACGCGGGTCGGTTTCGTCTATACCGCACCGGCCGGCGAGCGCGGCACGATCACAGCACGCAACTACTACGCGTGGCGCGATTTCGGCAATCTGGCTGCCGGTGCAGGCACAAGGCATCGTCGATCTGGACCGGAAGTTCATCGGCGGCGGATTCAGCTACAGCTACGACGGCTTCTGGCTCGATCGCCCGAATCGTTTGGTCGCCGGTGTCGACTTCGACGATCAGGACGACGAACGACTCCGCTACGACAATCTGAACAACATCGGCGCGGGTCGCGGCGCGCTGACCTTCGATCAGAACGAGCACGTAACGAGCCAGGGCGTGTTCCTGCAAAACGAGCTCAGCGTTTCACAAAGCGTGCATTTGACCCTCGGCGTACGGTTCGATCAGGTCGAGTTCGAGATCACGGACCACTATTTCGCCGACGGCCGCGACGACTCGGGCTCCAAGGACTTCGACGACACGAGCCCGATGGCGGGCCTGGTCTTCGACATTTCGCCGAACCTGAATCTCTACACGACCTACTCGACCGCGTTCGAGACGCCGACCACGACCGAGTTCAACCGGCAGGACGGCTTCGGCGGGTTCAACCAGGACCTCGAGCCTCAGGAGGCCACGAACTTCGAGGTCGGAGTGCGCGGCAAGCTCGGCGAGTCGCAGCGCTACGAGGTCGCGCTGTTCACGATCGACGTCGAGGACGAGCTGATCGGGCGCGAGATTCCGACGTCACCGGGCCGCAATTACTTCGAGAATGCGGGCCAAACGAGCCGCGAGGGCGTCGAGTTCAATTGGCTCGCGAAGCCCACCGACCGCATCGAGACCACGGTCAGCTACACGTATTCCGACTTCAAGTTCGACGACTTCATCGAGACGATCGGCGCGAACACGTTCGACCGCGGCGGCAACGTGATTCCGGGCACGGCCGAGAACGTGCTGTTCGGCGAGTTCACGTATCGCGCTCCGGGCGGCTGGTTCAGCTCGGCGGACGTGCTGTACGTCGACGAGCAGTTCGCGGACAACGCGAATACGGTGGTCGTGAACAACTACACCTTGTCGAACTTGCGCTTCGGCTATGAGGCCGAAATCGGCGACTTCGTGCTGGCGCCATTCGTCGGCGTCAATAACGTCACGGACGAGGACTACACGGCGAACGTCCGCTTGAACGCGGCGGCAGCGCGTTACTTCGAGCCGGGACCGACGCGCAACGGCTACATCGGCCTGACGTTCGACTGGAACTTCCGCTGACGCGGATGCGGGCGCGCTCGACCGAGCGCGACGCCGACACCGGCGTTTACTACGACAGGCTGTCCGGCTGGACCGCGATCGCGCGCGTTCTTGGCTACGGTGGCGGTCGCCATGCGCTGACCGTTCACCGGGCCTTGGCCGATCCGCGCGCGGGCGGGCGTCCGACGCCGACGCGAACTCACGACCTGTTGCTCGATGCGCTGCCCTTCGCGACGTTCGGGCGCGTGCTCGACGCCGGCTGCGGTATGGGCGGCACGATGCTCGCGCTCGCAGCAAAGTGCTCGGCCACGTTCACGGGGCTGACGCTGAGCCCGCGCCAGGCCGAGATCGGCCGTCGAGCCATCGCGCGCGCCGGGCTCGCGGATCGCATCGAGATACTCGTGCAAAGCTACGACGACCCATCGGACCGAGTCTTCGACGCCGCGATCGCGATCGAGTCGCTCGCGCACTCCGCGGCGCCGGGCACGAGCCTGCGCGCAATCGCGGCGCGGATCGCGCCGCGTGGTTGGCTCGCGCTCGTCGACGACGTGCCCGAAACGGCCGCGCGCGGCACGGCGGATCTCGCCGCGTTTCAAGCAGGCTGGCGGCTGCCGGTGCTTTGCGGCGCCGCAGAGATCTCCGCGGCGCTGCGCGAGAACGGTCTCACGATCGTCGCGGACCGCGATCTGTCGTCGGAGCTCCGCCCGCGCACGCCGACGCAGATCGCAAGGCTCGAGCGATTGAACCGCGCTTTGGCCGCAGTCGCGCCGGTACGCAGCCTTCGAGCGCTGCTCGACTCCTATCGCGGCGGTCTCGCGCTCGAACGGCTCTACGCAGAACGGCTCATGCGCTATCGGCTGCTGGTCGCGCGCAAGAACTGAGCTCTCATTGGCCGCGGCTTCGCGCCGAGCCCGGCGGATAGCGCCACCAGGCCGCAATCACCGCGAGCCCGAACAGCGTGTAGGCCACAGTGAATACCCACAGTGGCGCGTCGTAGAAGATCAAGCGTGTAACCCAGTGCTCGACGAAGCTGGCTTCGTACACGGGCTCGTTCGCGTGCACGCGCAGCCAGTTCTCGAGCGTCGTGAGCGGACACACGATGCCGAGCCACGCCTGGGCAACGACGACACCGATCGCCGCGAGATGCGCGAGCCGGAACCACCACGTGTTCACGAACACCCAGCCACGCCAGTTGCCGAATAGCACGAGCACGAGCCCGCCGATCACGAACACCACGATCGCGAAATGGATCGAGAGCACGATGTCGGCGAGCAAGCGATACGACATCGACACCTCCGCGCCGATCAATCGATAGCGAGCAACCGCCGCTGTGCGCGCGTCGCGAGCTTGCGCACGGCGTTGACCTCGGCGCCGGCATTCGACGAGCACGCGCGCGGTGGCCAGCGCACGCCACTGCGTGCTCGTCAGTAGGCCTTCGCCCAGACGACACGCTGCGGGCTCGGCTTACCGGTGAACGGGCACGTGCCCGCTTCGCCCTTGTCGAGCGGGATGCAGCGCACGGTCACGGAAAGGTCATCCTTGATCTTCTGCTCGAGCGCGACGTCGCCGCCGAAATGAGTGAGCGCGAACCCGGCGTGAATCGGCGTCGGCGCACCTTCGGGCGCCGCGGGGCTCGCGAAGAACGCGTAGAACTCGTCCTTGGTGTCGATACGGCGCGTGTGCTGCTCGCGAAAGGTCTTCGCGCGCGCGAGCAAGCCGTCGTGGATCGACTGCAGCGTGGCCGCGATCGTCGCGACGAACTCCGCGCGCGCGATGCTTTGCTTGTCCTTCGGAGCGCGATCTCGGCGCCCTGCGAACACGGCATCCTTCTCCATGTCGCGCGGGCCGACCTCGACCCGCACGGCACGCCTCGCTTGACCCACTGCCACTTCTTCTCGCCGCCGCGCACGTCGCGATCGTCGACCCGCGACGCGGACCGGCTCGTCGTCGAACCGCTGCACGCGCAGCTCGGCTGCGAGCGACGTCGCAATAGTCGAGCACCGGGCCTTCTCGTCGTCGCTGCGATAGATCGGCAGGATCACGACGTGCGCGGCGCGAGCTTCGGCGGCAGCACGAGGCCGTCGTCATCGCTGTGCGTCATCACGATCGCGCCGATCAGCCGCGTCGAAACGCCCCAGGACGTCGTCCAGGCGAACTCCTGCGTCGCCGTCTTCGCCCAGGAACTTGATGTTCCTGCGCCTTCGCGAAATTCTGGCCCAGGAAGTGCGACGTGCCGGCCTGCAGCGCCTTGCGGTCCTGCATCATCGCTTCGATCGTGTACGTGTCGACCGCGCCCGGGAAACGCTCGCCGGCCGTCTTCTCGCCCTTGATCACCGGCATCGCCATCGTAGTTCTCGGCGAAGTCGGCGTACACGTCGAGCATCCGCATCGTCTCTTCGCGCGGCTTCGCTCGCGTGTCGCGTGGACCGTGTGCCCTTCCTGCCACAGGAACTCGGTCGTGCGCAGGAACATCCGCGTCCGCAGTTCCCAGCGCACGACGTTGGCCCACTGATTGATGAGAATCGGCAGATCGCGGTACGACTGCACCCAGCGGGCGAACGTCGCGCCGATGATCGTCTCGCTCGTCGGCCGCACGATGAGCGGCTCTTCGAGCTTGGCCGGTCGGCGCGGGCTGCAGCCGCCCTTGCCGTCCGGCTCGAGCCGATGGTGCGTCACGACCGCGCACTCCTTGGCGAACCCTTCGACGTGCTGCGGCCTCCTTCTCCAGGAAGCTCATCGGAATGAACAGCGGGAAGTAGGCGTTCTCGTGGCCGGTGGCCTTGAACATCGCGTCGAGCCGCCGCTGCATGTTCTCCCAGATCGCATAGCCCCACGGCTTGATGACCATGCAGCCGCGCACGTCGCGAGTTCTCGGCCAGGTCGGCCGCCTTGACGACCTGCTGATACCACTCGGGATAGTTCTCGGCGCGCGTCGGCGTGATCGCGGTCTTCGGTTTGCTCATAAGGGCGGCCAGGATAGCCGCTCCCGTTCCGTCCCGGAAGCGCTCGCGCGTGCAGGCGACGACGGCGCTAGGAAGCGCTTGCATGTGTGTAGGGTCTTCCGGGACGCTCGCGCGCAGGGATGCGCGCGCGCGAGCCTACAGGGACGTATTCACGGCGTTCCCGGAAGACCCTACACACGTGCAAGCGCCTGCGATAAGGCTCAATTCGCTAGGCTGGCCGCGAACTCGGGCTTCGTGGCGAGCAGGATCTCGCGAATCGCGGTGCGATCGGCGGCCGTCAGGTGCGCGAAGTCTTCGCTCGCGTCCGCGCCGCTCAGCACGTCGTCGAGGCGCTGGTAGAACGATCGCTGCGCGTCGGCGGGCAGCGCGTCGAACGCGCGCGAGTAGATCACGTAGCTGAGCGGGTAGCGGAACAGGCGGTGCGTGAGGTCGAAGTCGCGCAGGGATCGACCCTGGTCGTCGCGCACGGCGCGGCGCCGCGAACTGCTCCGCGAACTTCGGGTCGCCGGAGATCGGCGCCGTGTACTCGACAGCGTCGACGAACAGCATCGTTCGCAGCAAGCGTTCTGTCGTCTCGGCGACGAGCGCCGCCTGGTCCGCGGACGGCGTCAGCGCGTCGTAGCGCAACCGCGTGATCAGGTTCTGAACGTCGGCCTGATGCTGGAACACGAGCAGCGCGACGATGTCGCTCGAGTTCGTGAGGTACGGCCCGACGTCGAACAAGCCGTCGACCGTCTCGAGATTGCCCTTGCGCAGCTCCTCGAGCCGATCGAAGTCATACAGGGTTTTGATGATCATGTTGCCGAGGTGCACCTGATCGCCGTGCTGCCCCGTCACGTACCAGCCGCCCCATCGGCTCTTCAGCGGCGTGCGATCGGTGATCAGAATCCAACCCTCGTGCGACACGAGCATGCCCGTCGTTCCGGTGTAACCCGAGCCGACGATGAACCGCGGCACGCCTCCGCCGGTCAGCGAATACGAATCGTGACAGCTCAAGCAGCGGTTCAGCTCCGCGCCGAATTTCGGCGCCGTGCCGCCGTCTTGCTCGAGCAGATAGAACACGGGGCCGAAGGTCGGGTCGAGCGACGCGATCTCGATCGGCGCGTGCTGCACGAACGCGACGTAGACGTCGTCGTTGAAATAGATCGCGCGCGGCGTGCGCGGCTCGATGAGCTTGCTCTGCAGGCTCGTCTGCGAGAACACGAGCATCTGTGACGACGGATCGATGTCGAGCTCCGCGAGCAGCGAATCCAGGTAACCGCGCACGGGGTGGTAATCGAGCCGCGATTCGCCTCGCTCGATTCGGTCGATCAACGCTGCGACGGCGTCCGTGCGGCGACCCGTCGAATACGGAATCGTCGGGTACTCGCTGTCGTAGCGCAGCATCGCGCCCGTCGCCGGAGCAGTCGGCGCGTAGCCCGGCAGCGGCGCGTCGCGCTGCGACTGTACAGTCCGCGGCGCGCTGCTCGGCGTTGCGTCGAACGAAAGCACCGCAAGGCCCGCCAGCACGGCAACCGCGAGCACGCCAAACAACGCAAAGAGCGTGGCCGAACCTGCGCGCCTGTTTGAACTCGCCATGTGCATAGCTTGCCAGAACGCGAGCCCGCTAGGCGCTGCGATACAATGACGCACATGGACGTCACAACTAGTACCTTCGAACGCGAGGTCGTCGAAGCCTCGAAAACCGTGCCCGTCGTCGTCGATTTCTGGGCGCCGTGGTGCGGCCCTTGCCGTTCCCTGGGGCCGACGCTCGATAAGGTCGCGGAGTCGTTCGGCGGCCGCGTCAAGCTCGTCAAGGTCAACTCGGACGACAACCCGGAGCTTTCACAGGCGTTCAACATCCGCTCGATCCCGAACGTGATCGCGTTCAAGGACGGCCGCGCCGTCGCGCAGTTCATGGGGGCGATTCCGGAAGCCGCAGGTCCGCCAGTTCTTCGGCCAACTGGTCCCGTCGCCGGGCGAGGAGACGTTGCTCGCGGCCGAGGCGGCGTTCACGGCCGGCAAGATCGACGAGGCCGCCGAGCTGCTCGCGAAGGTGCCGCCCGACATCGCGATTGCAGAGCGCGTCGCGGCGCTCGAGCAAGGCATCGCGTTCGCGAGAGCCGGCAGCGACGCTCCCGGCGAGGCCGAGCTGCGAGCGAGCCTCGGCATCGACCCACTCGATCACGACACGCGGATCAAGCTCGCGAGCGTGCTCGCGGGGCAGCGCCGCTTTCGCGAGGCGATGGAGGAGCTGCTCGAGGTCGTGCGCTTGGGTCACCGCGAGCAAAGCGACGAAGCGCGGGTTCAGCTGGTCTCGTTGTTCACGCTCGCGAGCTCGGATGCCGGACTGGTCGCCGAGTATCGGCGCAAGCTCGCGAACGCGCTCCACTAGCACATGCAGCGCACGTTGATCACGATCGGGATCGCGGTGCTGCTGGCAGGGTTGCTGTGGCCGTGGCTATCGAAGCTCGGGCTCGGCCGACTGCCCGGAGATTTCCGAATCCAGACCGGCAACAGTGTGTTCTATTTCCCGCTCGCGACCTGCTTGGTCGTGTCGCTGGTGCTGTCGCTGGTCCTCTGGCTCCTGCGGCGCTAGCTCACGCACGCATGATCCCGTGCCTGATCGCGAGGCGCGCGAACTCCGCGACGCTCCCGACGTTCAGCTTGCCTTTCAACTGAGTGCTGTAGTTCGCCACGGTCTTCGGGCTCAGCGACAAGCGCTTCGCGATATCCGCGGAGCTCGCGCCCTCCGCGAGCAGACAAAAGATCTCGAACTCCCGAGTCGACAGCTGCAGCAGCGGCGAATCGGTGCCACGCACGCGATCGAACGTGAGGCGCCGCTCGAGACTCGCATCGAGATGTCGCTCCCCGGCGGCTACCTGCTTCACCGCGGCAACCAAGACTTCCGGCGCGCTGCTCTTCGTGACGTACCCCGACGCGCCGGCCGCCAACGCGCGTTCCACGAACATCGGCTCCTCGTGCATGCTGAAAACCAGGATTCGCGCCGCGGGATCGCGCATCCGCATGCGTTTGATGGCCTCGAGACCGCCCATGCCGGGCAACGCGAGGTCCATGACCACGACGTCGGGCGTGAGATCCGCATACAGACGGCAAGCCAGCTCGCCGCTATCGGCCTCGGCGACGACCTCGAGGCCCGGCACGTGCTGCAATAGCAGCCGATAGCCCGCGCGCACGACGGCATGGTCGTCGACGAGCAGCACTCGAACGCGGGCGCCGGCCATCTCAACGACTCGGAGCCACGGGCAGCTCGATGTCGATCGCGACTCCATGGCTCGGCGACGTCTCGAGCGAGAACGAGCCTTGCAGCGCTTCGATTCGTTCGCGCATGCCGAGCAGACCGAGCCCGCGCGGCGTGGCCTCCGACGGCGAAGCCGACGCCGTTGTCACCGACACGAAGGCGGACGCGATCGCTCGCGACTCGCTCGAGCTCGATCTTCACCTCGGATGCCGCGGCGTGCTTCGCGACGTTGGTCAAGCACTCCTGCGCCACTCTATAGAGACTGATGTTCACGCTGTCACCGAGGTCGTCGACGCGGCCGTCGACGCTCAAGCGGCAGAACACATCGGGATGACGCTCGTTCCAACCGTCGATCAAATTCTCGAGCGCCCGAACCAGGCCGAACTCGTCGAGCAGCACGGGGCGCAAGCGGCGCAGCATTCCGCGCACGACGGCGTACATCTGGTTGGCGATCTGCGTGATCGTGGCGGCCCTCTGACTCACGGCGCCGGTTGCGGATTCGTGCGTCTGCGCCAGTCGACGCCGCGACGGCTTTGACGGCCGCGATCGACTGCCCGAGCTCGTCGTGCAGCTCGCGCGCGAGCACGCGCCGCTCGTCCTCCTGGATCGCGATCGTTTGCTCGGCGAGATAGCGGTTCTGCTCGCGGCTGCGCTCGAGCACCTCGGCCATGCGGTTGAACTGCGTCGCAACCTTGCCGAGCTCGGGCAGCTCGAACGCCGGCAGGCGCGCCCGATAATTGCCCTGCTCGATGCCGTCCATGGCCGCGACGATGCTCTCGACGGGCTCGAGCCACCGCCCGATCACGAAATAGAACAGGCCGTTCGCGAGGAACGCGACGCCGAGCACGACCAACGAGCAACGGCCAGGCGTCGTCCCACGATTCCGCGATCTCATCGCCGGGATCCGCCCGCACGACGACCTCCGTTCGGGCGTCGAGCCGGCGCTGCAAATCCAGCGCGGCGGGTTCCACGACGCTGACGAACCAACGCGGCGCGGCCACCGCCTCCGCTTCCGAACGTGCGAGCTCGACGGCACGTCCATCCTCGATCAGAACCACGTCGAGGTGCCGCACACCGGCGAGACCCCAGGAACCGTTCTCGGAGCACGGCCTCTCCGGTGGTCGTCACATCGGGATCGACCGATGGCCGCACGGCCGAGTACGCGACCTCGATCAGCTGCAACGCGAGACGCGCCGCCGATTCGGTCTCCTGAAGAACCGCGCGCCGCGCGTTGGAGATCACGAGCACGGTGCCGAGCACGAGGATCGTCACGAACATGACGCTGATCAGGAGATTCAGGCGCACGCGCAAGCTCATGCGCCGGTATTCTGGCCGCTCCACCGCAGCTTGCCTATCCGCTTGACTCTGCGCCCGAGGGTCTTGCCGGCGGTAGCGTCGGGAATTCTTCCCGAGTTTCGCCGCGCGCCGGCCATCGCGAGCACGCGTCGTTAGAATCGGCGCGGTGTTCCGGAGCCCAGCGAAGATGCGGTTAGCGACCCGATGCTTGAGTCTTGCAACGACCCCTCTCGTGTGTGGGGCCGCCCTCTCCCTTGCGCCGCCGCAGCCGGCGGCCGCTCAGGCGAGCCAAGCCCCCGTGGGCGTGGAGACGATCGACGTGGTCGGCACGACGCCGCTCGGCGCCAACCGCGATCTCGACGCGATCGCGGCCAACGTGCAAACCGCGACCGCCGAGGACTTGCGCGAGCAAGCGGCAATCGACATCGCGGACTTCATGAAGCGGAGCATGGGCAGCGTCTTCGTCAACGATGCGCAGAGCAATCCGCTGCAGCCCGACGTGCAGTATCGCGGCTTCGTGGCGTCGCCGTTGCTCGGCTTGCCGCAAGGCCTCGCCGTCTACCAGGACGGCGTGCGCGTGAACGAGCCGTTCGGCGACACGGTGAACTGGGCTCTGATCCCCGAATCGGCGATCGGCGAGCTGTATCTCGTACCGGGCTCGAGCCCGTTGTTCGGGCTGAACTCGCTCGGCGGCGCGATTGCCGTGCGCACCAAAGACGGGTTCACGCACCCCGGCACCGCGCGTCGAGCTGGCCGCGGGCTCGTTCGAACGCCTGACGCTGCAAGCCGAGACGGGCGGTTCCTTCACCGATAGTCTCGGCTACTTCGTCACGGTGTCGCACTTCGAAGAGGAAGGCTGGCGCGATTTTTCGCCGAGCGAGGCCGAGCAGCTGTTCGCGAAGCTCAGCGCCACGGGAGACGACTCGCGCCTCGACGTGAGCCTGACGCTACGTCGACACGGATCTGATCGGCAACGGCGCGGCGCCGGCCGACTTGCTCGAGCTCGATCGCGCCGCGATCTTCACCCGGCCCGACCAGACGCAAAACGAGCTCGCTGATGCTGAATGTCGGCGGCGAGCAGACCGTCTCGCCCGCGATCGCGCTGCGCGGCAACCTCTACGTGCGCTCGAGCGACGTGAGCACGCTGAACGGCGACGACTCGGACTTCGAGGAATGCGAGGACACGCCGGGCTTCATCTGCGAGGAGGAAGACGGCGACGAGGAGATCGTGCGTCGACGAGAATGACGAACCGATCGCGTTCGACGACGACCTCGAAGGCGCGACGATCAACCGCACGAGCACGGACCAAGACGGCTTCGGTTTCGGCTTGCAGACCGACTTCACGGGCGATCTCGGCGGCCGCGACAACCTATTCACGGTCGGAATCGCGTACGACACCGCGAGCGTCGATTTCGGCGCCAGCACGGAGCTCGGCGCGCTCGACGCCACGCGTCTCGCGGTCCCCGGCGGTGCGTTCGTCGGCGAAGCGTTCACGGGGCTTCAGTCCGTGACCGACAACACCGGTATCTATTTCAGCGAGACCGTCACGCTCGGCGCCGCCGCACTGACACTGTCGGGCCGCTACAACCGCACGAGTGTCGAGCTCGAGGATCAGATCGACGAGGACCTCGACGGCGATCACACGTTCGATCGCTTCAACCCAGCCGTCGGCGTGACGGTCGGCGCCGATGCCGTGACCTTCTATGCCGGCTACAGCGAAGCCAGTCGCGCACCGTCGCCGGTCGAGCTCACGTGCGCCGACGAAGACGATCCGTGCCGGCTGCCGAATGCCTTCGTGTCCGATCCACCCCTCGAGCAGGTCGTTGCGAAAACGTTCGAGCTCGGCGTCCGTGGCCCGCTTGGGCTGGGCCGCTGGCACGCCGGCGCGTTCAGCACGACGAACGAGGACGACATCATCTTCATCAGCGCCGGTGCGCTCACGAATCAAGGCTTCTTCGACAACGTCGGCGAGACCCGGCGCGAAGGCGTCGAGGTGAATCTCGCCGGAGGTGGGGAGCGCCTCTCTTGGTCGGTCGACTTCACGCAGCTCGAAGCGACGTTCCGCGAGTCGTTCGCGGTCGCGAGCCCGAACAATCCCGAGGCCGTCGACGGCGAGATCGAGGTCGAGGCCGGCGACCGACTGCCGCTGATCCCGGAGCAACTCTTCAAGGCCGGACTACGTTTCGCCGCCACGGAGTCGCTGTCATTCGGCGCCGACGTACTCGCGACATCGGAGATCTATCACCGCGGCGACGAGGGCAACCTGGCCGAGAGCATCGACGGCTACACCGTGCTCAACTTGCGCGGCGAGTATCGCTTCGGCGCGCGCGCGAGCATGTACGTCCGCGTCGATAACGTGCTCGACGAGGAGTACGACACGTTCGGCGTGTTCGGCGAAGCAGACGAGGTTCTCGGCGACGACTTCGAGGACCCGAGCTTCCTCGGTCCCGGCGCGCCGCGCGCTGTGTGGGCAGGAGTGCGGTTCTCGTTCTAGCGCGTGTCGGACGCGCCGGGTTCGGGCAGGCGCTCGACGCGCCCGGGCACTAGCGCGCCGTCACGACGCGCCAGCAGATACGCCCAGAGCTCGTCGTAGTAAGGCGCCACGTTCGGATCGCGCCCGCGCGGCGGCATCGTGCTGCGCGAGCCGAGATAGCCGCGATCGAGCGCCGCGACAAAGTCGCGCTGCTCCATGCCGCGCATTCGTTGCGTCAGATCCGGCGCGAAGCTCGAGCCGAGCGCGTCGGCCGCGTGGCACGCCGCGCACTGAGCTTGGAACACGCGCCAGCCGACGTAGGTCGCGAGATCCGCGCGGCAACCTTCGGCCGGATCGGCGGAGCATTCGACCCGATACGCAGCGCCGTTCGACGAGACTTGCGCCGCGCCGGCAAGACAGCCGAGCGCGGCGCAGAGAATCGACACGATTCGACAGCAGCGCACGACCGCGCCGCCGAACCGTTTCTCAGTAATGAATGACAGAGCGGATGCTCTTGCCTTCGTGCATGAGATCGAAGGCCTCGTTGATCTTCTCGAGGCCCATCGTGTGCGTGATCATGGAGTCGATCTCGATCTTGCCGTCCATGTACTGCTTGACCATGCCGGGCAGCTGCGTGCGGCCCTTCACGCCGCCGAACGCGCTGCCGCGCCAGACGCGGCCGGTCACGAGCTGGAACGGCCGCGTGCTGATCTCCTGACCGGACGCCGCGACGCCGATGATGATCGACTCGCCCCAACCGCGGTGGCAGCACTCGAGCGCGGATCGCATCAAATTCGTGTTGCCGACGCACTCGAACGAGTAGTCGACGCCCCACTCCGTCATGCCGACGATGACTTGCTGGACGGGCTTGTCGAAATTCTTCGGGTTGACGAAGTCGGTCGCGCCGAGCGCGCGCGCCATCTCTTCTTTGCCGGGATTGATGTCGACGGCGATGATGCGCTCCGCCTTCGCCATCACGGCGCCTTGGATCACGCTCAAGCCGACGCCACCGAGACCGAACACGGCGACCGTCGAGCCCGGCTTCACCTTGGCCGTGTTCAGCACGGCGCCGATGCCGGTCGTGATGCCGCAACCGAGCAAGCACACTTTCTCGAGCGGCGCCTTCTTCGCGATCTTCGCGAGCGCGATCTCCGGCAGCACCGTGTACTCGGAGAACGTCGACGTGCCCATGAAGTGCAGAATCTGTTTGCCCTTCTTCGAGAAGCGGCTCGTGCCGTCCGGCATCAAGCCCTTGCCCTGCGTCGCGCGAATCGCGACGCAGAGATTCGTCTTGCCCGACTTGCAGAACTTGCACTTCTTGCATTCGGGTGTGTACAGCGGAATCACGTGATCGCCGACTTTCACGCTCTTCACGCCCTTGCCGACTTCCTCGACCACGCCGCCGCCTTCGTGCCCCAAGATCGACGGGAACGCGCCTTCGGGGTCCGCACCCGACAACGTGTACGCGTCGGTGTGGCACACGCCGGTCGCGACGAGCCGCACGAGCACCTCGCCCTCCTTCGGTCCGCCGATCTCGACCTCTTCGATGCTGAGCGGCTTACCGGCCTCCCACGCGACAGCGGCTTTGGTTTTCATTTTCGTTCGTGCCCCCTGCAAGTTGGTGGTGGTTTGGGCATGATTGTATGGACTTGCGAGTTCTGCGAACAGCCGTCATGCAAATCTATCTCGGGCTCGGATCGAACGTCGGTGATCGGCGAGCCAACCTGGCCGCGGCGCTCGCGCGCCTTCCGGCTCACGGCATTCGTGTGACACGTGTATCGCCCGTCGTCGAGTCGCCCGCGATGCTGCCGGACGGTGCGCCGGCCGATTGGAATCGACCGTTCTTGAACGCGGTCGCCGACTGCAGCACCGATGCCGCTCCGGACGTCGTTCTCGACGCATTGCAAGCGATCGAGCGCGAGCTGAAGCGCGAGGACCACGGGCGCTGGGCGCCGCGATCGATCGATCTCGACCTGTTGTTGTTCGGCCGCGAGACGTTGACGTCGGAGCGGCTCGAGATTCCGCATCCCGGCATCACGGAACGCGCGTTCGTGTTGACGCCGCTCGCGGCGCTCGAACCTCTGTTGACGATCCCGGGGCGCGGCACTCGCACGGTGCTCGAGCATGCGCGCACCGGCCGCCATCATTTGCCGATTTGGATGGGCATCGTGAACCTCACGCCGGATTCATTCTCCGACGGCGGCGAGCTCGGCGACGACGCGGCGGTCGACGCGCGTGTCGACGCGCTTCACGAAGCCGGTGCAGAGCTGATCGATTTCGGCGCCGAGTCCACGCGCCCGGGCGCGACGCCGCTCCGCGCCGACGAGGAATGGACACGGCTCGAGCCGGCGCTCGGGCGCAGCGTCGACCGTTATCGCGGCAAACCTTTGAGGCCGCGGTTCAGCGTCGACACGTATCACGCAGAGACCGCACGCCGCGCGATCGCGCTCGGCGCGGATTTGATCAACGACGTGAGCGGCCTTACGAGCACCGCGATGATCGAGCTCGCCGCAACCAGCGCGGCCGAGTTCGTCGCGATGCACAACCTCGGAGTGCCGGCCGACAAGACACGGATCCTGCCCGACGGAGAAGACCCCACCGCGGCCGTCGAGCGCTGGCTCGAGCAACGGCTCGTCGAATGGCAGCGAGCCGGCCTCGACATGAACCGCGTGGTCTTCGATCCCGGCATCGGTTTCGGCAAGAACGCGCTGCAGTCGCTGCGTTTGCTGCGCGACATCGAGCGTTTTCAACGGTTCGGGCTACGCGTGCTGGTCGGCCACTCGCGCAAGTCGTTCATGCACACGATCGCGACTGCGGATCGCGCCGACCGCGATCTGTTCACGATCGGCGCATCGTTGGCGCTCAGCGCGGTCGGCGTCGACATCCTGCGCGTGCACGACGTGGCCGCGCACACCGCGGCCCATCGAGGGTTCGCGCACGTGCAGCCGCGAGCGTGATGCGCGCCGACTAGCCGCTCAGAACGGCCGATAACCCCAGGCCGGGTAGTAAGCCGGACCCCAGCTCGGTCCGAAGCCGTAGCCATAGCCGTACGAGACGCTGACGTGCACGTCCACGTTCGGGGAGCGATCTTCGCGGCTCGCGAGGTTGCGCGGCGGACCCGACCGCGACGTGTTCTGCGCGGCGATGTTCGGGTCGACTGTCGCTTGCGCGTCGAGCTGATACAGGAACATCGCGGCGCCCGTCGGGTCCAGGATCAGTGCGACGCGATTCGCGCCGGCCGCTTCGAAGTCGATCTCCGACGGCTCGCGCAGCACCTGGCCGCCCATTTGCCACACGCGGACGAGAATGCCGCGCAGATCCGTGACGCCGACGTACGGCGCCCACCGCGACGCGATCTCGCGATTCTCGAGCGTGACCAGGCCCGCATTGCGCTCGCCGGGGAAGCCAAACACGGTGTAGGTAGCCGCGCCCATCGGCATTTGCTCGAGCGTGTAACCGATGACCTTCGTGTAGAACTCCGCGGCTTTCTCCGGCTCGTGCGTCCACAGCTCGGCCCACCGCCAGCCGCTGTACCCCTGCCGGCCGCCGAGACGCCGCTCGGGAAGCGCGAGCGTGAGCGGCGCGCCCTGCGGATCCTGGATCAGCGCGAAGCTGCCCCAACCCGGTAAGTTCGTGATGTCCTGATGGACCGTCGCGCCGAGCTCCTTGGCCGTCGCCACGGACTTCGGCAGGTCGTCGACCGTGATCGCCGCGAGCCACAACGACTCCGACGTATTCGGGATTCGATCCTCGATCTGGCTGATGCCCGCGATCGGCTCACCGTCGCGCAACGCCATCAACGCGCCGGTCGGGCTATCCGTGATCTCCCAGCCGAACAGGTCCGCGTAGAACTTGCTGGCCTCCGCCGCGTTCTCGGTCAGCAAGCTGAACCAATAGATGTCGCCGGCCGCCTCGCCGCGGATCGGCAGCAGGGTCGCCGCGAACATTGCGGCCACCGCCGCACTGTGAGCTCGAATGGGTTGACGCATGAGGTTTCCGTCCTGGCACGAATTCTGTCGGCACGATAGCACACGGGGTAACATGCAAGTCGTGATCGATCAGCGTTGGAAAACCATAGTTGCGCCGATCGTAGGCGCGGCTTGCGTCGCCACCGGTTGTATCTCGCGCGACGCGGGCCCGAGCGCAGCGGCCGACCATCGAAACACCGAATACCAAATCGAGGGTCAACGCGTGACATTGGTCGACGGTCGCGCAGAGACGCCGGCGGCTCCTGGCTCCGCGGCGACAATCGTCACGCGAATCGTCGGCGACGAGGCCAGAGGCGATCTGAACGGCGACGGTCGCGACGACGTCGCGTTCGTGCTGACGCAGGAGAGCGGCGGCAGCGGCACGTTCTATTACGTCGTGGCCGCGCTGGCCGCCGACGAGCGCTACGTCGGCTCACGAGGTTTTTTACTCGGCGACCGCATCGCTCCGCAAGGCATCGAGATCGACGCGAACGGCAACATCACCGTCAGCTACGCGGACCGCGCGCCCGGAGAAAGCTTCGCGACGCCGCCGTCGCGCCCAAGCAGCATTCGTCTCCGGCTCGAATGCGGAGACGCTGCAATTCGGTGAGGTCGTGCAGGACTTCGAAGGCGAAGCCGACCCGGCGACGATGCGGCTCGACATGAAGACCTGGGTGTGGGTCGGCGCGCGCTACGCGGACGGGCGTGAGCTTACGCCGCGGCGGCCCGATGTCTTCACGCTGACGTTCGGCTCCGACGGCCGTTTCAACGCGACGACGGACTGCAACCGGCTCGGCGGCACGTACACCGCCGCAGACAGCTCGCTCACGTTCGGCGATATCTTCGCGACGCGGATGTTCTGCGAAGGCTCGCAAGAGAACGAGTTCTCCGCATTGCTCGACGCGGTCGTCAGCTACCGCTTCACTTCGCGCGGGCAGCTGATCCTGGTGCTCGACGCCGACATGGGCTCGGTCGAGCTCAGATAGCGGCCACCGGCTGTCGGCAGCGACTTCGACTACGGGCGGTTCAACGTCGACACCCAAATGTACTGGCCGCTCGGCGAGGATGTCGTGCTCGGGGTACGTGCCATGTATACCCGTGCCGGCGACGAGGCTCCGTTTTATAGCCTCCCCTGTGTGTCCCTGCGCGGAGTACCGGCCTCCGACGGCCGGCCTGTCGCGGCCGAACCGGCTGAGGCAAGCGCAGCGGGGCCCAACGCCAGCTTCCATACTCGCGATCACCTTCGGCAACGCGTGGTCCCTCTAGACTCGGTCGCGCCGCATCGACGCACGTCGGTAGCTGTTCAAGAGTTCGATCGATGGAGTATTCTGCCGTGCGAATTGTCGAACGCGGGGCGAAAACTCGCCTGATTCGCCAGCGTGTCCGAGCGAGCGTTCGCGCAGGACCGCGCTGGCCTGAAAACGAGAATAGCCGCGACGGCGGCGAAGGAAGATCAACATGAAGCGCTCCTTGGTTGCGTCCGTCGGTCTCTTGGCTGGCGGCGCGGTGGTCGCGGACGACCTGCAAGGCGTCGATCGCTTGATTTGCGCGACGGCTGAAGTCGTGGTCTGTGTCGAGGGAGCGGAGTGCTACAAGTTGCTGCCCGCGGATGTGGACGTCCCAGCGTTCATCGTCGTCGACATCAAGAACAAGAGGCTATCGACGACCAAGGCCAGTCAGGAAAACCGCGCCACTTCGATCGCGACACTGAACCGCGCAGACGGCCTGATCCACCTGCAGGGTATCGACCTCGGGCGCGCGTTCAGCCTCGTGATCAACGAGGCAACCGGCAACGTCACCGCCGCGGTGGCGCGCGACGGCGTCACGGTCACGGTATTCGGCGCCTGCACGAACGCCGACGTCGACTAGCGTCCGTCGCGACGGAAGGACGGGCTCAGCGTAGGGTTCGAGCGCGCCTGCTGGTCGCGCTCAGAACTTGACCATGTACTTCTTCGACTCGAGACAGACGCTGAAGGCCTTCTTGAAGTTGCCGATTTGCTCGGCCGTCGCGGCCTGCGTGCTCGCTCCGCTTGCTGCGCCATGCCGCGGCCTGCTGCTCTTCGCCTGCGACGGCGTCTCGCCGACGGCGCCGACCGCCGCGCCCTCGGCCGCGGCTTCGCTCTTGTCGTCATCCGCGATCCCAGCGATGAGCGCACCGGCCGCCGCACCGCCCGCGGCACCTCTCGCGCCCGCGCCTTGCGTGGCGCTTTGGCTTGCTGACCTTGCGCTTGCGTCTGCTGTTGCGCCGCGGCGGACTGCTTCTGCAGCTCGAACGGATCCGCTCCGGTGTTCGTTACGCCCAGTTGTAGCACTCGCCCTCGTCCTGCGATTGCTGCGTCGGGGTTTGCCCGTTGGTCGGAAACACGTACACGTTCATCGTCGCCGCCAGGGTCTTGCCGGACGGGGCAGGCGCTTGCGCTTGAACACCGCTCGCGGCGAAGCACAGCCCGACGATCGCCAAATATTCTTTTCGCATTTCGAATTCTCCAGGCGCCGCGTGCTGCGCGCCGTGCAGCGATCCTAGTCGCGGACCCTGGCGCTTGGCAAGACGAGTCGGCGCGCTCCGCACCTATGGACGCAACGTGGACTGGGACAAGACTAGCGCGCGTCAGCCAGCCGAGGTCATCGTATGGGATGCGCTCCAATCGAACGGGCCGGCAGCGAGCGGCCATCGCGTCGTTATCTTGCGGCCGCCGCCGTCGCCGCGCTCGCGACCGCGACCGCTTCGCACGCACAGAGCGACATCGCGTTCTTCAAGAACGGTGATCGGCTCACGGGCGAGATCAAGTCATTAGATAGGGGCAAGGTCTCGTTCGACACGCCGACGACCGGCGTGATCAACCTCGAGTGGGACGACATCGATCAGCTGTTCTCGGCGACCACGTTCGAGTTGACCCTTGAGAACGGCGATCGCGTCTACGGCACGCTCGCCGAAACGAACAGCGACGGCCAGATACGACTGCAAACGGCAAGTGAAGACCTGGACCTACCGACGCAGACCATCGTGCGCATGACACCGATCCGCTCGACGATCGTCGACCGTATAGAAATGAACGTAGATGTCGGCTACAGCCTGGCCAAGGCCAACAATCTCGA
>CAVUHM010000016.1:0-39206 GCA_963741255.1 uncultured Gammaproteobacteria bacterium
ACCATGAAGCGGCGGCCGCGCGCAGCCCGCCTCTATCCAAGCGTGTGGATCGTCGCGGCGGCGCTCGTCGGCTGCGAGCCGCCCGGGGGCCGCGCGCCGGACCCACCGGCCGCGCCTGCGCAGACAGAGAACACCGACCAGTCCGCAGCGCCGGCATCGGTACCCGCGGGCGTTTGGCATCTCGTTACGTTGCAGCTGCCGAACGAGGCCGAGGTCCCGGTCGAAGCGGGGCAGTCGTACACGCTCGAGTTCGCGGCTGGGCGCGTGAGCGGTCGGGCGGATTGCAATCGCTACTCGGGCGGGTACGAGCACCCGGCCCGGGACGGCTCAAATTCGGCATGTTCGCGGCGACGCTCGCTGCCTGTGCGCCTCCGTCGCGTGCTCCGGACTTTATGCGAATGCTCGGCGCCGCGACTCGGTACGAGCCGCGCGGTGAGAGTTGAGTTGACGCGGACGACGGCAGCGTGTTGGTCTTCGCGCGCGAGCCTCCCGCCGCGGCGTCGCGGCGCCCCGGAAGTCGGCCGCACGTTCGTGTTCGAATGCGTGGGTGACTTGACCTTCACGGTTCGTACGGGTCCCGGCGAGGTTGCGGTGTGGGCGCCGCGCTCGCTCGGCGGCCGCTACGCGGTGCTATCGCAATCGCGCGCTGCTTCCGGCGCTCGCTACGAGGAAGGCGACTTCGTGTTCTGGAACAAGGGCGATCTCGCGACGTTCGAGCTCGCGGGTCAGACGTACGTCGATTGCCGTTCGAATCCGCGCGAAGTTCCGTGGGCCGACGCGGCGCGCCGCGGCGCCACTTTCCGCGCGCTCGGCAACGAGCCTTTCTGGAACCTCGAGGTACATCCCGATCGGCTCGTGCTCGTGACGGATTTCGGCACCGAGCGCGCGGAGTTTCCGTACTCGGAATCGGTCGTCGAGGGTACACGCACGACGTATCGCAGCGCCGGCGGCGAGCTCGTTGCGGTCGTCGAACGGCAAGCGTGCGTCGACACGATGAGCGGCGACGGATTCGAGGCGAGTGCGACGCTGACCGTGAGCGGAGGCACGCTGCGCGGCTGCGGCCGCTTCCTCTAACCGCGGCTATTTTCTAACTCGTCGCGCGCGCCGCGCGCAGGCCCTTCTTCGGTTCGTCACGGAAGACAATACGTAGATGCACCTACCGTCCCGCTCAACGCGACAGGTTCGATCACGCATGCCAGGATCCTGGCGCGCGTTCGTATATCTGCGTATGGGGCTGCAGTCGTCAGACGCGTTAAGTTTCGGTCTGGCGACAACGCCACGAGGACCAAGAAGCAATGAAGATACTGGTTCCCTACGACGGATCTGCGCCGTCGCGGCGAGCGGTTGAGTATGCGCTACGGATCGCGACGGCCGTCGGCAGGCCCGCGGTCGAGCTGCACCTCCTGAACGTTCAGGACACCGATCTGAGCATTGCCGATTACTTCGATCGCGACGCAGTGGAAGTGGCTGCACGAATCGTGGCCGCGCGCCGTGAATCCGGCGCGAAGCTGCTCGAAACTCCGGCCCGATCGGTCGAGAG
This sequence comes from uncultured Gammaproteobacteria bacterium, assembly GCA_963741255.1. GTDB lineage: Bacteria > Pseudomonadota > Gammaproteobacteria > Steroidobacterales > Rariloculaceae > FEN-1219. Next base: position 1,541 of record CAVUHM010000016.1, read on the forward strand.
CTCGGGAGTGCGCGTCGTGCAGACGGTCTTGCTCGGCGATCCGGCCGCGGTCATCGGCTCGTATGCGGACGATCAGAACTGCGACATGGTGGTCATGGGAACGCGTGGGCTCAGCCCGGTTGGCGGCCTGTTTCTAGGGTCGGTGACGTCGAAGGTCATTCATTTGGTAAAGGTGCCCGTCACGCTCGTGAAGTGACGTGACCGCGACGCCTACTGCAACCCGCCCCGCACGGACGTGATGCGGCTCCGTGTTGAAGCCGAGCCAGTGCATGCGCCCCACGTAACGCGCGTGCTCGACCTTGATGCAGCGATCCATGACGACCGAGAGCCCGCCACGTTCTGCGATGCGTGCGCCTTCTTCGTTGATCACGCCGAACTGGCACCAAAGACTCTTCGCGCCGATCGCGACCGCCTCCGTCGCGATCGCCGGCAACGCGTCCGGCGCGCGAAACACGTTGACGATATCGACGCGCTCCGGCACCTCGCTCAGGCTCGCGTAGCTACGCTCGCCGAAGATCTCCTGCTCGCGCGGGTTCACGGCGATCACGCGGTAGCCGTGGCGGCGAAGATAAAAGCCGACGAAATGGCTCGCGCGTAGCGTGTTCTTCGACAGACCGACGATCGCGATGGTCTTCGCGGTCAGCAGCACGCGCTGGATCGTGAGCGGATCTTGGTAGCGCGTGAGATCGAACGGGGCTGTCATCGTCATGCCTCCCCGACGCGTTGTGCCGCGTGCGCGCGCGAACCCTTGCTCGAGATCCCAGATCAGATCGTCGACGTTCTCGATGCCGACCGAGAGCCGGATCGTGCCGGCGCGCACGCCGGCGGCTTCGAGCTCCGCTTCCGAGAGCTGCCGGTGCGTCGTGCTCGCGGGATGAATCACGAGGCTCTTCGCGTCGCCGACGTTGGCGAGGTGCGACCACAACGTGACCGCGCGGATGAACTCCTGGCCGGCCTCGCGGCCGCCGCGGATGTCGAACGAGAACACCGAGCCCGTGCCGCGCGGCAAGTATTTCGCGACGAGCGGCCGGTAACGGCTGCCGTCGAGCCCCGCGTACGTGACGTTCGAGACGAGCTCGTGCCGCTCGAGGTAGCGCGCGATCGCGAGCGCGTTCGCGACGTGCCGCTCCATGCGCAGCGACAGCGTCTCGAGCCCCTGCAGAAACAGGAACGCGTTGAACGGCGCGAGAGCGGCGCCCAAGTCGCGCAGCGTCTCCGCGCGCAGCTTCATGAGATAGCCGTACGTGCCGAACGTCTCGTGGAACGCGAGCCCGTGATAGGCCGGCGACGGCTCGGCGACGACCGGGAACCGGCCGTTCGACCAGTTGAACGTGCCCGAATCGACGACGACGCCGCCGATGCTCGTGCCGTGCCCGCCGATGTACTTCGTGGCCGAGTGCAGCACGATGTCGGCGCCCCACTCGATCGGTCGGCACAGGTACGGCGTGGCGAACGTGTTGTCGACGAGCAGCGGCACGCCGTGCTCGTGCGCGATGCCCGCGAGCGCCTCGATGTCGAGCACGTTGCCGCCGGGGTTGCCGATCGTCTCGGCGAAGAACGCTTTCGTGTTCGCGCGCACGGCGCCGCGCCACGCACCGAGATCGTCGGGGTTCACCCACGTGATCTCCACGCTCATCTTGCGCAGCACGTGCTTCAACTGATTGACGGTGCCGCCGTACAGCGCGGCCGACGAGACCACGTGATCGCCCGGCTGCAGCAGCGTGAACAGCGCCGCGGCCTGCGCCGCGAGCCCGCTCGCGAACGCGACGGCGCCGCAGCCGCCCTCGAGGCTCGCGACGCGCTCCTCGAACACCGCGACCGTCGGATTCATGATCCGCGAGTACGTGTTGCCGTACTCCTGCAGATTGAAGTACGCGGCCGCGGATTCCGGGTCCTCGAACACGTAGCTCGTCGTTTGGTAGATCGGCACGGCGCGCGCGCCCGTATTCGGGTCCGGGCGTTGCCCCGCGTGCACTTGGCGCGTGTCGAAGCCGAAGTCGCGTGACTCTTCCATCGAACTTCTTCCTAGCTCGCGAGGAACCGACGAATGATAGGAGTCTGCCGCGCTTCCTCCAACAAGAAGCAGTCGTGCCCGTACGGCGCGTCGATCACGTGCAGCTCCACGCGCTTGCCGGCGGCATGAAGCGCGGCCGCGAGCTCCTCGGAGTCGCCCGGCGGATACAGCCAGTCCGAGCTGAACGCGATCAGCAGCGTCCGGGCGGACACGTTGCGCAGCGGCGTCCACGAGCTTGCCGGCGCCGTATTGCCGCGCGAGATCGAAGTACGACAGCGCGCGAGACATGTAGAGATACGTGTTCGCGTCGAACCGCTTCACGAAGCTGTCGGCCTGATGGCGCAGGTAGCTCTCGACTGCGAACTCGGGCTCCTCGAGCACGTAGCGAATGTCGTCCGCGTGCTGCAGCCGCCGGCCGAACTTCTGCCCGAGCGCTTGCGCGGACAGATACGTGATGTGCCCGACCATGCGCGCCACGCCCATGCCGCGCGCCGGCGCGCGGCCCGTGCCGTAGTAGTGGCCGCCCTGCCAGTCGGGATCGGCCGTGATCGCGTTGCGCGCGATCGCGTTCCACGCGATGCCTTGCGGGCGCAGACGCGTGCGTGCTCGCGATCGGCCACGATCGCGCCGACGTCGTCGCCGTAGAGCACGGCCCACTCGAGCGCCTGCATGCCGCCGAGCGAGCCGCCCGCGACGGCCGCGAGCCGCTGGATGCCGAGCTCGGCCAAGAAGGCGCGCTGCGCGCGCACCATGTCGGCGACCGTGATCACGGGGAAGTCGGAGCCGTACGGCCGGCCGGTCTTCGGGTTCGTCGACGACGGCCCCGTCGTGCCGCGGCAGCCGCCGAGCAGGTTCGTGCTGACGACGAAGAAGCGCTCGGTGTCGAACGCCTTGCCGGGGCCGATCATGCCGTCCCACCAGCCGAGCTGCGCGCCGCGGCCCGCGTCGCGCTCCTCGGCCGCCGAAGCCGTCGCGCGTGCCGGCGGCCGCGCGGTCGGCGGAGTAGCCCGCCGCGTGCGCGTCGCCGGACAGCGCATGACACACGAGGATCACGTTGTCGCGCGCGGGCGCGAGCGTGCCGTAGGTTTCGTAGGCGATGCGGACCGGATGAAGCTCGGCGCCGCAGTCGAGCCGCAGCGGGCTCGGCAGGTCGAGGAACCTGCGTTTCGACCGTGCCGACGGACCCGATCGGCGTCATCGTTCGCTCGCGCGGCCATGCGCCGCAGTATACGGCCGCCGCGAGCTTAGACACCGGTGGCGACGCGGGGCTATGATCCCGGGCCTGATTCGCATCACAAGGAGAATCCGATGGCGGCGGCGGTCGACAACGGTGTAAACGTAGGCGCCCTGCTCGAGGCGCGTGAAGCGCTGCGCAAGGCACCCGAAGCGGCGAAATTCACGTGGCGGGCCACGTGCAAATGGAAAAAGGGCACGCACAGCCGAACGCAGCATCAGCAACTTTTTCGGGCTCGGAACGGAGCAGAAGCACCGCACCGAGTTCACGTTCGAGGCGGATCATCCGGAGATCTTCGCGTCCGCGGACTGCGGCGCAACGCCCGTCGAGCTCGTGCTCGCGGGCCTCGCGAGCTGCCTCACGGCGGGCGTCGCGGCCGTGGCGCAGAACCGCGGCAGTGCAGCTGCGCTCGGTCGAGGCCAAGCTCGAGGGCTCGATGGACATCCAAGGCATCCTCGGCATCGATCGCGACGTGCGTAACGGCTACGACGACATCAAGGTGACGTTCGACATCGACGCCGACGCGTCGCAGAAGGACATCGAGGCAATCGTCGCGCAGTCGCAGAAGCGTTCGGCCGTCTACGACATCGTCACGAATCCGACGAACGTGTCGGTCGAGGTCCACAAGAAGAAGCGCTGATCGCCGGCAGCTCTCTTGCCCATCGAACGCGTCACCACGGTCGTCATCGGCGCGGGACATTGCGGGCTTGCCGTGAGCCGCATGCTCACGGCGCGCTCGATCGAGCACGTCGTGCTCGAGCGTGGCGAGGTCGCGAACTCGTGGCGCCGCGAGCGCTGGGATTCGCTGCGGCTGCTGACGCCGAACTCGCAGAGCCGGCTGCCGGGCTACGGTACCAAGGCGCCGATCCCGACGGCTTCATGACGATGCCCGAAGTCGTCGAGTTCATCGCCGGTTTCGCGACCGCGATCGACGCGCCGGTGCGCACGCACACCGAGGTCACGTCGGTGCGGCCGATCGACGACGGCTACCGCGTCGTGACGTCGCAGGGCGATCTCGTGTGCCGCAGCCTCGTGATCGCGAGCGGCGCGTGCAACCTCGCCGAGCGTGCCCGCGCTGCGCGACGCGGTGCCCGCATCGATCGCGATGCTTCACGCCGTTCGACTACCGCAATCCCAAGAGCTTGCCCGAGGGCGGCGTGCTCGTGGTCGGCGCGTCGGCCACCGGCGTGCAGCTCGCCGACGAGATCCGGCGCTCGGGCCGGCGCGTGCTGCTTTCCGTCGGCGAGCACGTGCGCTTGCCGCGCACGTATCGCGGCCGCGACGTGCTCTGGTGGATGGAGGCGTCGGGCACTTGGAATCAGCGTTACGACGAGATCGACGACGTCGAGCGTGCGCGCAAGCTGCCGTCGCCGCAGCTCGATCGGCTCGCCGGAGCGCGCGACGCTCGACTTGAACGCGCTGAGCGCCGCGGGCGTCGAAATCGTCGGCCGCCTCGCCGCGGTGCGCGACGGGCGGGCGCTCTTCTCGGGCGGCCTCGACAACCAGTTCGCGCTCGCGGATCTGAAGATGAATCGGCTACTCGAAGCGTTCGACGAGTGGGCGCTCGGCGCGCCGGACTCGAAGCGGCGACCGCCCGAGCGCTTCGAGCCCACGCGCGTGCCGAGCGCGTCGCGGCTTCTTTCTCGACCTCGCGAGCGGCGAGATTCGCTCGATCGTCTGGGCGACTGGCTTCAAGCCCGACTATCGCTGGCTCGAGGTGCCCGTGCTCGACCGCAAGGGACGGCTGCATACACGACGGCGGCGTCGTGGCCGCCCCTGGCGTGTACGCGATGGGGTTGCCGGTGCTGCGGCGGCGCAAGTCGACGTTCATTCACGGCGCGGAGGACGACGCGCGCGACGTCGTCGAGCATCTTGCGCGCGCGTTGTAGGACGAGAATCAAACCGTGAAGGCCATCAGCGCGTTCGCGGCGGGACTTTCATATCGTTCGGACGCGTAAGGGGGAAGCTTACCTAGATAACAAAATGCTTCTGATAGTCGTCAGCTTGGTCGTCGTTGCCGCGGGAGCCGCGTATTGGCTCGTCACCCGACGTCGCAACGCAAACAATCCCGCGCCGCGTGCAGCCAAACCCGCGGGTGGTCGTTTCGGGTCCGTGGAGATTCGCACGCGTAACGGTGCCTGCGAGCCGGCCCGCGCCCTCGAGGGACGACGTTTTCTCGCCAAGGACGCCCCAGCTCTGCCCCTGCCGGCATGCAAGGTTACCCAGTGCTCGTGCACGTTCGCCAAGTTGTCCGATCGTCGAACAGAAGAGCGGCGCTTCGAGCATGGTGGCCTGACCGCCGCGATGTTCCTGAAGACCAATCGCCGCGCGAAGCGCGAGCGGCGGCTCGCGAGAAAAGCGCGGTGAATCGACCGGCGTCGGAATCGCGTGCCGAACCTGAACGAAGCTAAAGTAGTTTCGAGAATCCCTCCGCGGAGGGCTGTACTCCCTCGGCCGCCGAGCGCGGAAGTTCCGCGCACCCACAGGCGTCGCGGCTATTTCTTCTCGATCTCGGCCAGCGCTTCCTTCGCGATGCGGAACGAGTCGACCGCGGCGGGCACGCCGGCGTAGATCGCGACCTGCATCAGCACCTCGCGGATCTCGGTCTTCGTCGCACCGTTGCGGATCGCGCCTTTGACGTGAACCTTGAGCTCGTGCGGGCGGTTCAGCGTGCTCAGCATCGCGATGTTCAGCAGGCTGCGCGTCTTCTTCTCGAGACCCTCGCGGCCCCAAACGGCGCCCCAGCAGTACTCCGTGACGAGCTCCTGCAGCGGCATGTTGAAGTCGTCGGCGCTGGCGAGTGCCTTGTCCACGAATTCGGCTCCGATCACCGACTTCCGAATCGCGAGCCCCTTGTCGAAGAGTTCCTTGTTCATTGTGTTTCCTTGTGAAGTTGCCCGCGGCGCGACGCGCTCCGCGGCGGGCGTATCGTAAACCGAACGCTCGAGATCCGGCGCAGTGGGCTACGGTGTTGGGCGTGCGACGAGGTAGCCCGATCCCAAGAGGTCGAGCGTGAGGCCGTCCAAAGCCTTGACCTGCGTGGCGTTCGAGATCGCGACGGTGATGCCGTCGATGTCGTGGAGCAGGCTATGTCCCCGCCCTTGAAGCGCGGCCGCGAGCGCTTGCACGCGGTCCGGCGTCATCACGGTGTAGGACCAGCGGCTGCCGGACGGATCGTCGCCGTTCCTGAACAACGACAGCACCGCGCCGGGGACGCGCGCAGTTCAGAACGAAGCGCTCGACTTCGGTGCGCGCGCCGGGTGCCCAACTGGCGTTGATCCGGCCGACTTGTGGCATGACGCTCCCTGTGCCGGCGATCCGGCTCCCTCACGTCATGCTAGGGCAAGGCCGCGCGGAGAAGTGTCAACTACTAGTCAGATAAGCTAACAAAGTCCTGACCAGCCCGGATCGGCGTGGGCGCGGCCGTTCGCGGCGGCTCTCAAGGCGGAGTGGGCGCGGGCGGGGGCAGCAATCCGAGTTGCCGCATCATTCCTATGTCGTCGCGAGCGCCCCAATGCTCCTTGATGAGCCCGTCCTCGAGGCGAAACATGTGCATGTGGAGTGCCGAGAAGGACCGATTCGTCGGCGGCACGCCGATCAGCATCGCGCCGTCGACCGGGAGGCGGCCGACGCCGCGATGCGTTCCGGTGTACGTCGCGCGAAACGCGACCCGGTCGCCGTCGGCCATCCATTCGTGGACCGTCAGTTTCGCGTCGGGGAAGCGCGTGAAAATGTCCGCGACGACGGCTCGAACGCCGTCCCGGCCGACCGATCTGCCGAAGTTCTGTCCGTCCTCTGCAAAGAGGCCGATCACGCCGTCGATGTCGCCGCGATTGAACAGCTCGACCCAGCGCTCGATGATTTGTCGATTACGTGTCGTCATGTTCTATCGTGCGGGGCGCATGAGCGCCGTTACTCGCAGCCTACGTTCCGCCAGCTCGAAATGTCTTGAACGGACGCGACATGCGCGAGATTCGCCAACAGGGCTCGCGGGGACAGATTCGTCAGGTCGCGAACCTCCCGCGTGAAGTGCGACTGATCGGCGTAGCCGTGAGTCGCGGCAGCGACGACCATCGGCTTGCCCTTGCACACATCGATGATCGCGCGACGAAAACGCACGATGCGCGCGAACAGCTTGGGAGCGACGCCGACGTGTTCACTGAACATGCGTTCGAGTTGTCGCGAGCTCAGGGACACATGCTCGGCCGCCGCGAGGACGGAGCCGCCTTCGGCCAAGGCATGGGCCGCGGCCGCGAAGCGTCGGTCGCTCGGGCGCACGTGTCCCTCATCCAACGGTTCCGCGGAGCTGCTGCTCTCGAAGTGCGCCTCGATCGTACGCGCCAACTTACGATTGATGTCGGCGAGAGGCACTACGAGGTCCGCGAGCTCCGCCAGCGGGACTTGTAGGACGGTGCGGGCCGTCGCGACGCGCATGCGCAGTAGCACGACGTCTCGCCCGGTGTGTGCCGAGGGCCGTGCACGAGTCATCGGGCCTGTGAAGAACGCGCGGCCGTCTACGACCGTGACGTCGCAGCAAACGTCGGGAAGCACGAGTCGCCCCGGCGTAGGTTTGAAGCGCGCAACGCTTTGCAGCATCGGGTCCTCCGTGGGCCGCTACTCTCGCGCGTCGGTAACGTTGAGTGCCGCCAGCAGGGCGCGCTCCGCGTCGTCGAGCGATTCGTCTGCGCGCTTGCCGCGCGTCCCGTAGTAGAGGTCGCGGCCGAGCGTCACCACGGCTGTGCGGTGTGCCGCTGCCTGTCGCGCGCGCTCGATGGCTCGATCGAGCACGTCGGCGCGCTCGGTGACCTCATTGACGACGTGCAGCGCCTTCGCCTCGGCGGCGCCCATGAGTCGCGCCGAGTAGATCAGGTCGAACAGCACCTTCTTCGGCAGAGAGTCCTTGACGATCGCGAGCGCGATGAACGGGAACAGGCCGTGCGCGGCCTCGGGAAGCCCGAACGTGGCGTCGGTGGCCGCTACGCCTAAGTCGCAGGCGACGACGACGGCGAAGCCGCCGGCGTGGGCGGCGCCGTTGACGGCGGCCACGAGCGGTTTGCCGAGATGCGCCATGGCGCGGTCCATGCGCAGCAGCGCTTGCGCGTAGGCGGTCCGGCCGGCGGTGGTCGGGCCCGCGCCTTGATAGTCGCCCCCGAGGCAGAACGTCTCGCCGGCGCCCGTGAGCACGCAGGCCCCGATCGAGTCGTCGTCGCGCGCCGCTTCGAGGAACGCGGCAATCTGCGTTGCCAGTGCCGTCGTTAGCCGATTGCCGTGAGTGGGCCGGTTCAACGTCAGCACCGTGACGCGGTCGTGGCGGTCGGCTAGCAGCTCCGCCATGACGTCACGAGGTGAACTGCCGTTCGCGCGCCACGATCTCGTTCAAGCCGATGAAGTCGTTGAACTCATCGAACGGCGTGAGCCGGTCGGCGATGGCGTTGGTCGTGCAACCCTCGCGCATGAAGGTCTCCATCATCTCTTTCACGGCCTTGTGCATCGCGAGCATCGGCTCGACGGGGCAGAGCGCGTAGTCGAACCCGAGCTCGTAGACCTCTTTGAGGGAGAGGACCGGACTCTTGCCGGAGCGCACCATGTTGAAGAGCAGAGGCAAGCCGAGCGGCTTCAAGCGCCGCGCGATCTCCTTGAGTTGCTCGATGCTGCGCGGCGCATCGACGTAGAGCCCGTCGGCTCCGGCCGCCGCGTACGCTTCCAATCGGCGGATAGCATCGTCGAGATCCGTGACCCCCATCGCGTCGGTGCGCGCCACGACGAAAAAGTCCGGGTCGCGCCGTGCGTCGAGCATCGCGCGAAGCTTCTGTTGCATCTCTTCGGCCGGGATCAGCTGTTTGCCTGCGAAGTGGCCGCACTTCTTCGGCATGGCTTGATCTTCGAGATGGAGCACGGAGGCACCCGCTTCCTCCCAGAGTCGAATCGTGCGCTGCGCGTCGAGCACGCCGCCGTAGCCCGTGTCGGCGTCGGCAAAGACCGGCACGGTCGTGACGCGGCAGATTCGCCGGATGTGCTCGAACATCTCGGTCTGTGTGAGCACGCCGAAGTCCGGCGCGCCGGCCACGATCGCAGAGGCGACGAAGCCGCTGACGTAGATGGCCGGCGCTCCGGCTTGCTCGGCGAGCTTTGCGGTCACGGCGTCGTGCGCGCCCATGCACACGAACGGCGGCGTTTTCAGCAGCGCGCGGAAACGGGCGGATCGTGTCGTTACGCCGTCGTAAGCGCTCTCACGGCGGCTCCCCTCGATGGCTACGGGCCATCATACGGGGGCGCACCACCGCGGCAAACGGCCGACTCGAGTCTCTCTTCGGACGCCGGGCGGCACCGTCACGTGCCGAGTGCGGCGAGCCACGCACAGAACGTTGCCCAGGCGTCGGTCACGAGCAGCTCCGCACGTAGATACTGCACGCCGGCGATGAAGGCGCCGCCGGCGACGTAGACGGGATGCACGCGGCCGCGTGCCCGCGCGTCGAGCAGCGCGACCGCAACGATCAACGCGTCGACGATCAACGCTCCGATGACGACGCGTTGCGGCTGCGCGATCGAGGGCACGAGCATGATGAATCGAGCGATCGCGGCCTGAAGTATCGAGAAGGTGGCGAGCAGCATGAGCCGCTTGTGAATCTCGGGGCGCCGCGTGTTCGCGATCGCAAGCACGATGAACGTGCTGAACATCACCATTGCCGCGACGCTCAGCACGGCGCCGGTGCGTGCCGCGTGGGGTTGCGGGCCCGGTAGCCCCTGCTTGAGGCTCACGATCGTGGCGAGCATGCCGGAGAACACCATCAGAGCCGCGAGCGCGATGCCGAGCAAGCCGAGCTCGCGGTGCAACGCAGTGCGACCGGCGAGCGGCAGCCAGGCTTGCACTGCGAGGAACACCATCCAAAGGAAGAACAGGACGGCGTGGACGACGATCGCGGGATGCAGCGCGAGAGAGCCGGCCGCGAGCGGCGACCAGAACGTTCGCGTAAACGCGAGATAGACGAGCGCGGTGAGCACCAAGGCCGTGCCCAAGTAGAGATAGCGGCCGACGGCCGTGGAGACGCTCGATGGCTCGATGATCGCGGCAGCGCTGGTGTTCATCGGAGCTCCTTTACTCCTGCTCGAGGAAGCGTCGAGCGGCCGCCGGATCGCAGGCCGCGTTCGCCGGCACCTGTCCCGGCCGGTAGTCCCACTGCGTGCGGTAGGTGACGGGCGCGGTCAGATACGCCGAGTCTTCGATGTCGATCTCGTAGTCGAGGCTCTTGCCGTCGCCGCTCAACGAGAACCGTTCGACGACGTGCTTCGCGTCGCTCGAAGGAAACGAGAAGCCCATGCCTTCGGCATGCGCGCGAAAGCCGACCGTATCGGCGATGAGAGTCGTGCCGTGCCAACGTCCGACGGAGTGACCGAGCGAGCTCGGCTCGATATCGAGAGGGTGCTCTGCGCCGAGATGCACGGTCCGGCGCAGCCTGCCGTGCCCGAGTCGATGTCGAACGTCACGGTGTCGTCTTCGACGACGACGGTGATCGCGCACGAAGCTCGCCATCAGGGCGGGCGGCCCGGGCGGCGAGTGCACTCGGCCTGGTTCGCCAGACGCGGGAGCACGATCTCGCTGCGAGCACCTTCCTCGCGAGGTCCGTCAGCGGCCAACTTGCCATCGCCCGCGCGAGGCCGAGATAGCCTTCAGGCTGAGGGACCCAAGTTCCCTCGATGCTCGTGGCGACCGACTCGCTCGGTCCGAGCGCGCGCAGCGTGCGCGCGTGCAGCGGAAAGCGTCGTACCGTCGGCTGTCGTGAGCTCGACACCGAGGACGACACGGCCCGGGCCGCGACGGTTGGGGTTGGCGCGCACAGTGACTCGATCGCCGACGCGCAGCACGTCGCGCGTCAAGCCTCTAGGCAGGAGCTGAGAGGGTGGGCCGGCTTCGACGTTCTGCACGTAACGCTCGCCGTCGGGACCGGTGGTCTCGACCGAAAGGTAGACGTGCGGATTCGCCCAAGCGAAGGTCGCGACGGTGCCCTCGAATTCCACGAAGGCGGTTTGATCGAATGCCGCGGGGCTGTGATGGGCGAGTGCTCCAGCATGGGGCGACAAGAAACCCGAAGAATGCCCGTAGATGCATGGCAGGCGACCTCCTTCGCGATTCGGGTTGTAAACTCGGCGCTGTGCCTTGGGCTCAAACCTACGGGGCCGGCGCGTGAAAAGACGTTGGCTCCCGAGGTGAAATGTGGTGAAAAACGACCGGCCGCGAGCGTCGAGGCGAAATGAACGCCACCAACATCTACGAGTTCGGCGACTTCGTGCTGGATCCGGCGCAACGCTCGCTGTTGCGCCGCGACGGCGCGGCCGTGTCCATCAACGCCAAGGCGTTCGACGCGTTGGTGTGTCTCGTCGAGCGCGCGGGGCAAGTCGTGCCGCGCGCGGCGCTCGCGGAGGCGCTTTGGCCGACGACGATCGTCGAAGACAACAACCTCAGTCAGACGGTCCTCGCGCTGCGGCGCGCGCTCGGTGACGATCCCGACAAGCCTCGCTACGTCGATCACCGTGCCGCGCAGGGGCTATCAGCTCGTCGCGGCGGTGAACGTCCGCGAACGCCTCGGGCAGCCTGCGGCGCGCTGTCGAGCGCAAACGAGACGTCGCACGCCGGCTCGCCGAGCGTCGGGCTGCGGATCGGCCGCTCGCCGGTGTTGCGGTCGCAGTCGTCGTCGCGCGGAGGTTGGTTGCTGGCCGTCGATCCGACGCGCGGGGCCGGACGTTCCGTCGAGCGTACCGTGCTGCCGCGCTCGGTGGCCGTGCTGCCGTGCCAGAACTTGAGCCCGCGCGAAGAAGACGCGTACTTCGCGGCCGGCATGCACGAGGAAGTGCTCGATCACCTCGCGGGGATCCGCGACGTCAACGTGATCGCGAGCACTTCCGTGCAGCGCTACGCGGGAGGTACGGCGCCGATCTCCGCGATCGCCGCCGATCTGAACGTCGGTGCCGTCGTCGAATGCAGCGTGCGCTACGCCGCCGACAGCGTGCGCGTGAGCGTGCGGCTGATCGACGGCGCGACAGCCGGCGAAATCTGGAGCGACTGCCTACGACACGCCGCTCGGCGACGTTTTCGCCGTGCAGGACGAGATCGCGACGAAGAATAGCGACGGCGCTCGAGTCGACGCTCTCGGGCCAGCGCGCACGCGCCGCGCCGCAGACGGCGTCCGTGCCGGCCTACGCCGCATACTTGAAGGCGATCTCGCTCTACCGCACGAACGGCGGCATAGGCGTCGGTGTACCCGCGCCCGTGCGCGCGGACGATCGTCGAGCTCTTGAGTCAGGCGACTCGCGCTCGATCCGGACTTCGGCGCGGCGCTGGCGTGGCGCGGGAACGTCAACGCCGATTCCTTGCTGTTCGATGCGTGGAACGAAGGCGAGCGTGACGCACGCGTAGCCGAGCTCATGGGCTCGATCGAGGCCGACGCGCGGCGCGCGCTGGAGCTCGATTCGGAGCACGGCATGGCCCACGTAGTGCTCGCCCGTCTCGACATGTACCGCTGGCGACTCGCGGATGCGCGCAGCGGCGCTGGATCGCGGCCTTGCGGTCGCGCCGAACGACTCGGTCGTCGCGCACTACAGCGCGATGAACCGACTTGCTGCGCGGCGATGCAGCGGCCAGCGTGCGCGCGGCGCGGCGTGCGCTCGAGCTCGACCCCAAGAATCCGGCGCCCTACGGGCCTCTCGCCATGGCTCTGCGGGCGCTCGGCGACGTCGATGGCGCGGTCGCGGCGAACGAGGAGATGATCGAGGTTGCGCCGACGGCGGCCATCGGCTACGTGAGCCCTCGCGCGGGCACTCACGGCGCGCGGCGACGACGCGCGGATCCTGCAAACGCTGCACGTCGCCGAGCAGTTTCTCGGCGAGCTACGCAGCTTCAGGCTCGACGCCGCGATGAGCTATGCGTACCTGGGCGCGAGCATCGATGCCGCGCGGCTCGTCGACGACTTCATGCGGCGTGCCGAAGGCCAGCGGCTCGACCCGAGTCTCGAGGCGATGGCCGCGCTGGCACTCGGCGAGCACGAGCGCGCGGCACGCGCAGTGCGCGCTGCGATTGCAGCGCGAGCCAGCGGGATGGATCCGGTGCCTCCTCGAGCAGATCCGGCAAAACACGTGGTCGGATCCGATGCTCGATACGGCCGAGTGGCGCGAGCTGCGTGCGGCTCTCGCGTATCGCGGCGAGCCCTACCGAACTGAAGCTAGCTTGCGCTTTCCTGCGGCTGCGTCTCAGGAATCGGGCGCACGAGCAGAATGCACACGAAGCCGACGAAGCCGCCGAGCGCGATCAGCGCGGCAATCGGCCAGTACGCGCCGCCTGCGGCACCGACGAGCGAAGCCGCAACGAGAGGTACGAACCCGGCGATCGCGCCGCCGAGTTGGTAACCCAGCGAGGCGCCGCTGTAGCGGACGTGCGCCGGGAACATCTCCGAGTAGAGGGCCGCCGTCGGCGAGTACACGGAGTTGTGGCCGACGCAGATGCCGACGACGACCGCGAGCCACATGAGCATCGGTATCTGCGACGTGATCATGAAATTGAGCGGCACGGCAAACGCGATGATGAACAGGGTCCCGAAGATGATTACGGGGCGTCGGCCGAGCTTGTCCGACAACGCGCCGAGCAGCGGTATCGTGATGAGCTGGCCCGCTCCCGCCGCCGTGACGCCGATGAGGTACGTGTTCCGCTCGAGACCGTAGGCGGTCGTCGTGTACGCGAGCGTGTAGACCGTCATCGCATAGAACAGTATGCCGTGCGCGCAGTAGAGACCGGCGGCTAGCAGCACGTTGCGGGTGTCGGTGCGTAAGAGCTCGACGACCGGCACCTTCACGACGCGGCTGCTTTCCTTGATTTTCGCGAACTCCGGCGACTCCATGATTCGGAGGCGAATGAACAAGCCAACGAACACGAGCACGATGCTCAAGAGAAACGGCACGCGCCAGCCCCACGCTACGAAGTCTTCCTCGGGCAGCTGCTGCATCAACAGAAACATCCCGGTGGACAACAATCCGCCGACGGCGCTGCCCACTTGCGCGAAACTGCCGAAGAAGCCGCGGCGTTTACTCCCCGAGTGCTCGGTCGCCATGAGCACCGCGCCGCCCCATTCGCCGCCGACGGCGAGGCCCTGCACGAAGCGCAGCACGACCATGAGGATCGGCGCCCAGACCCCGATCGAGTCGTAGGTGGGCATCAACCCCATCGCGAAAGTGGCGAGACCCATCATCGTCAACGTGACGACGAGCATCCCTTTGCGCCCCAGGCGGTCGCCGAAGTGTCCGAACACGAGGCCACCGACGGGCCGTGCTACGAAGCCGACGGCGAACGTGGCGAATGCGGCGAGCGTGCCCGCGAGCTCCGAGAACGTGGGGAAGAACAGCTGGCCGAACACGAGCGCCGATGCCGTGCCGAAGATGAAGAAGTCGTACCACTCGATGGAGGTGCCGATCATGCTGGCGAGAGCGACTCGCCTCACGGACTCCCGCGGTGCCGAATCGCTGTTCGTGCTCTGCATCGTTGCTCAGCCTTTGCGCGTCAGGCGCGCGAGCTCCGCCGCGTTGCCGCTTTGCTCGAGGTTACCGATCAGCGCGTCGAGCTCGCGCGCTCGCTCGTCTCCTAAGCGTTCGCTCGCGGCGACGAAGAAGCGCTCGTGCACGCCGTCCGGATCCGTCGGCTCGAGGTTGTCGGCGCCGTGCTCGAGTGTTTGCCCCGAGCGCGTGCGCACGACGACGGCCGCGCCCTGCTTGGCGGGGAACGCCTTCGTATAACCGTCATCGACCACGACCGTGACGCGCTTCGCGAGCGCTTGCACATCTGCGTTCTGCTGCGGCACGTAATTGCGTTCCGCGAAATTGCCGTGCGCGAGCGCGGCCGCGACGTTGTACTGAATGCTCATCTTCGCTTGCAAGATGTGCTCGAACGGCCCGCTCGCGTCGCAGCCCGGGTACAGCGCTGCGGCGCGCGTGACACGCACCGTGACGGCCTCGATGTCGGCTGCGGAGATCCGATGCTGCTGCGCCAACGCGTGCGCGACTTGCGCCGGCGTCTGCGCGAAGTTGCAGGCCGGCACCGGCTTGAAGAACACGGCCAGGATCTCGGGCTTATCCGCGAACAGCTCCGGCACTTGCGGCGGGCGCGGGCGCCGAAACGCGGCCAGCATGCCGGCGTCGCCGTCGATCGCGGACGGGGACGCGTAGGCGCCCTCGGCCGCGAGCTCGACCGCCGTCACGGCGCTGCGCGCCGCGAAACCGTTGTGAAAGAACATCTCGCTGCCGCCCGTGCCGGCCCATTCGTTGTAGCCGGCCGCGGTGTTCGCGGCGAGCGCGAGCGCCGCCGTCGTTTGTTCCGGCGAAAGCTTGAGCAACTTCGCGCCGGCCGCGGCGCCGGCGATTGGGCCCACAGTGCCGGTCGGACGAAAGATCTTCGAGACGTCGACGTCCAAGATCATGCGGCCGACCTTGCCGCCGACCTCGTAGCCCGCGACCAGCGCCGTCAGGAAGTCCTTGCCGCTCGCTTGCGTCGTCTCGCTGAGTGCGAGCAGCGTCGGCACGAGCACGGTGCCTAGGTGACTGACGCTACCGATGTGCATGTCATCGCGCACGAGGCCGTGGCTCAGCGTGCCGTTCGCGAGCGCGGCGTCGTGAATCGAGACGACGTCGCTCGTGCCGATGATGCCGGCGCCGCGCGCGGCGCCTCCGGAGTTCCGGCGCGCGATCGCGGCCACTTGCCGGCTCCAGGGCTGCTCGCCGGCCGAGAGTGCGGAGGAGAGTAGGTCGTAGACGCAGAGCTTCGCCTTTGCGACGACGTCGGGACGAAGGTTCGCCCACGAGTAGCTCGCGAGCACGCGGCCCATCCGTACCGCGAGCGGTGTCGAGGCGGCGGCGACGGATCGATCGCTGGCTGCCACGTGCGACTTCGCGGCTAGCCGCGCATCTCGACGCCGGCCCACTCTTCGTAGACCTTCGCGATGCAGGTGAAATCGGATTCCGCGCCGTACTTCGCCTTCGTGATGCCGAGCACCTGGAACACCTCCGCGCCGACCGGCATCGGCACGCCCTGGGCATCGGCCTCCTGCAGGCACAGGCGCACGTCTTTATAAGAGAGGCCCGTCGCGAAGCCGAAGTCGAACGTGCCGGGCAATATCGAGCGCGGGAACTTGTCTTGTGTCGCGGCGTTGCGGCCGCTGCCCGCGTTGATGATCTCGCACATCTGCCGCGGATTTAGCCCGGCCTTCGTGCCCATCGCGATGACCTCGGCCGACATCACGATCACGCCGGCCGCGATGATGTTGTTCGCGAGCTTCATGACCTGCGCGAGTCCCGCGCCTTCGCCGCAGAAGAACAGTTTGCCGAACTGCTTGATCGCGGGCTCGATGCGGTCGTACACGTCGCGCTTGCCCGACACCATGACGGCGAGCGTGCCGTCGCGCGCGCCGGCCATGCCGCCGCTGACAGGTGCGTCCATATAAATGATGCCCGCCTTCGCGAGCTCGGCGTGTGCGATGCGCGCGACGCCGGGGCCCGTCGTCGAGCAATCGACCACGATCTTCAGCTTCTTCGCGCCGGCGAGACCCGCGCAGACCTTCTGCACGATGTCGGGCGTCGGCAAGCTCAAGAACGCGATCTCGGTGTTGTTGGCCACTTCGAGCGCCGAGCTTGCGACCTGCGCGCCATTCGTCGCGAGCTCGTCCGTCGCTTCCTTCGACGTGTCGTACACGGTGAGGCTGATGCCGGCCTTGAGCAGCCGTCGCGCCATGTGCGCGCCCATGCGGCCGACGCCGATGAATCCGTAGTCCGTGGTCTTCACTCTCTGTTGCTCCATTCGATTCGTGTAATTCGTCGCCGAGCACGACGTCGCGCGAGACGTCGCAGGCGGCATCGCGCGCGCCTTTTCGGGCCGGAGTTTACCGTATCCGCCCCGCGCCCGACGAGCGTATACTCGGTTTGCCCGCGCTGCGTCGCTACGCTAACAACAATAAACTTCTGACGCCGATGCTCGATTCGTTTGTATCCCTGCCGCTCTGGGCAACTCTGATCGTCACTCTGCTGATCGTGCTGCTCGCGATCGAGTTTGGCTATCGCGCGGGCCTGATCAGGCAAGGAAGCGCGCGGCACGAGAAAGAAGCGGCGGTCGGCGTCATGGTCGGGGCGACGCTCGGTCTGCTCGCATTTCTGCTCGCGTTCACGTTCGGCTTTGCGGCGAATCTGTTTCAAGCGAAACGCGACGTCGTGCTCGAGGAGTCCAACGCGATCGGCACCGCCTACCTGCGCGCGGACCTGCTGCCGGAGTCTCACACTGCCGACGTTCGCGCGCTGTTCCGCGAGTACGTCGACGTTCGGTTGGCCGCTGCCGAGACGGGGGCCATCGTGGAAGCGATACGCCGGTCCGAAGAGATACAGGTGCAGCTCTGGGCGCACGCGATGATAAGCATGCGCGAGCGTCCGGACTCGCTGGCTGTCGGGCTGTTCGTTCAAGCGCTGAATGCAGTCATCGACGTTCATTCGAAGCGCGTGATGGTGGGGGTGCGGGGCCGAATTCCAGGTACGATCTGGGTTGCCCTCTATGCCGTCGCGTTCTTCTCGCTGGGCACGATGGGCTACCAGGGCGGGTTGGCCGGGACGAGCCGGTCGTTCGCGATCATCGCGGTCGCGATCACGTTTACGGCCGTGATCGGCCTCATCCTGGATCTCGACCGACCTCAGGAAGGCACGTTGCGAGTAAGCCAGCAGTCGATGATCGACTTGCGCAACTCGATGACGCCGTAGTAACGCAAAGGAGCGCACTCATGAGTGAAAGCAAAGACCCCGCGGCCGAAACGGAACAACCCACGACGAGACCCAAACACCACGCCTGGGCCCGCCACCTGGATGTCATCGGTGACGAGTTGCTGCGCTTGACGACCATTTGCGATGTGCAACTGCGCGAGCCGGACGTCATCGAGCGCGTGCTGAAGAACGACGAGACGGTCTGCGGCAAGAGGAACCCGATCGGCTTCCGCAAGCTGCGCGAGTTATTGATGGCGACGTTGAGCTCGCTGAACAAGGCGACTGATCGGATCGGCGCGGACGACACGCGCGCGCTCGTCGACGCGATCCGCGAGCGGCTCGACAAGCGCCGCGAGATCGGTGGAACCGGACCCAAGACAAAGTAGAGGCGGACGCCATGAAAAAAAGCCAGCTCAAGAACGTTGCGAAGATCCTCGAGCCGTATCGCGTGACGCGCGGCAAGAAATTCCGGCTCAAGGACATCGATCCGAAGGACACCGCGCACTTGAACTCGGAAGACAAAGCCGAGGCCAAGGAGATGCTCGCGCGCGGCGTGGAATGGCTCGCGGAGCAGCAGGACATGCTCTACGCCCAGGATCACTGGGCCGTGTTGCTGGTGTTCCAGGCCATGGACGCCGCCGGCAAGGACGGCACCATCAAGCACGTGACCTCGGGGATCAACCCGCAGGGCTGCCAGGTGACCTCGTACAAGCAGCCGTCGAGCGAGGAGCTCGATCATGACTACCTCTGGCGCTACATGCGCAACGTGCCGGCTCGCGGCCAGATCGGGATCTTCAACCGCTCCTACTACGAAGAACTGTTGGTCGTGAAGGTACATGAGGAGCTCCTGGCGCGGCAGAAGATGCACCCTTCGTTGGTGACCAAGAAAATTTGGGAGCAACGCTACGAGGACATCAGCAACTACGAGAAGTACCTCGTTCGCAACGGCGTCGTGGTCCTGAAGTTCTTCCTGCACGTGTCCAAGGCCGAGCAGAAACGCAGGTTCATGGAGCGTCTGGATCAGCCGGAGAAGAACTGGAAGTTCTCGGCGTCCGACGTCGCCGAGCGGGGGCACTGGTCGGAATACCAGGATGCCTACGAGGAGGCCATCCGGGGCACGGCCTCGAAGCATGCTCCGTGGTACGTGGTCCCTGCCGACAACAAGTGGTTCACGCGCCTGATCGTCGCGGGCGCGGTCGTCGACGCGATCGCCGGACTGAAGTTGCAGTACCCCGTGATCGGCCCAGAGAAGCGCAAAGCCCTGGCGGCGGCGCGCCGAACGCTCGAAGCCGAGTGAGCGAAGGCGCATCGCCGTGAAGATGCTCGACTGGCTGTTCTCTTATCGCAAGGAGTGGCTGCGGCCGGACATTGTGGCCGGCCTGATCACGGCCGCGGTCGTGATTCCGAAAGCCATGGCGTACGCCACGGTCGCGGGCTTGCCCGTGCAGTCCGGCCTCTACACGGCGTTCGTGCCGATCGTGATCTACGCCGTGCTCGGCACCTCGCGCGTGCTCAGCGTCACGACGACGACGACGATTGCGATCTTGACGGGGGCCGAGCTCGCCGTTGTCGTGCCGAACGGCGATCCGGCCATGCTATTGACCGCGGCCGCGACACTCGCGCTGATGGTCGGCATCATGCTCGCGCTCGCGTCCGTGCTACGGCTCGGCTTTCTGGCGAGCTTCATCTCGGAGCCCGTGCTGTCGGGCTTCAAGGCCGGCATCGGGGTCGTGATCGTGCTCGACCAGGTGCCGAAGCTGCTCGGCGTGCATTTCACGAAGGGCACGTTCCTCGAGAATCTCGTCGCGCTGTTCCAGAGCTTGCCGAGCACGTCGATGCCGACGTTGATGCTCGCGGTCGCGATGCTGGTGCTGCTCCTCGGCCTCAAGAGCTTCGTGCCGAAGGTGCCCGCACCGCTCGTCACGGTGGGTCTCGGTATCGCGGCGATGGGATTGCTCGGCCTTGGCGCCTACGGCATCGAGACCGTCGGGGAGATTCCGCGCGGCTTACCCAGCCTCACGCTGCCGGACGTGTCGCTGGCGGCGCAGATGTGGCCCGCCGCGCTCGGCATCACGCTGATGAGCTTCACGGAGACGATGGCCGCCGGGCGTGCGTTCGCGCGGACCGGCGATCCCGTCATGCGCCCGAATCAGGAGTTGCTCGCCACCGGATTGGCGACGGCCGGCGGGGCAGTGCTCGGCGGCATGTCGGCGGGCGGCGGGACGTCGCAGACTGCCGTGAATCTCCTCGCCGGCGCACGTACCCAGGTCTCGGGCTTGGTCACCGCGGGAGCAACGCTGCTGACGCTGCTGTTGCTCGCACCGCTGATCAGCCTGATGCCGCAGGCGACGCTGGCGGCCGTGGTCATCGTCTACTCGGTCGGGCTGATTCAATTGCCGGAGTTTCGCGCGATCCTGGCGGTCAGGCGCACGGAGTTCGTCTGGGCGGTCGCCGCGTTCGTCGGCGTCATGCTGCTCGGCACGTTGCAGGGCATCCTCGTCGCGATCGTGATTTCGCTCGTGGCGCTTGGCGCAGCAGGTCGCCGACCCGCCGCTGTATCGGCTCGGCCGCAAGCGCGGCACGAGCGTGTTCCGCCCGCCGTCGCCGGAAAACCCGGACGACGAGACGTTCGCCGGCCTCCTCATGCTGCGCCCCGTGGGCCGCCTGTTCTTCGTCAACGGTCAGCGCCTTGCGGACAAGCTGCGACATGTGATCGACGAGGCGCAGCCGCGCGTCGTCGTGCTCGACTTGAGCGCCGTGTTCGACGTCGAGTACACGGTTCTCAAGATGCTCGCGGAGGGCGAGGCGCGCATCAAGGAGCGCGGCGTCTCGGTCTGGCTCGTGGGGCTCACGCCGGAAGTGCTCGCGACCGTGCGGCGCTCGCCGTTCGGCCAAGCCGTCGGGCAGGACCGGATGTTCTTCAATCTCGAGCAGGCCGTGGCGAAGTATCTCGCCGCACCCGGCGAGAATCACGAGCGCTCGTAGTCCGCGTAGTGCGCGAGCGCGACGTCGCGGTGCGAGCGCAGACGGATCTTCAAGTAGTTGTCGCCGAACGTCGCGAAGATCGGATCGTTCGGGTCGGCATTCTGTGCCCCGCGCGCGGACGCTGCCAGTTCCGGCGGAAGCACAATCGGCGCGAACACCGCGTCGAGTCGTGGATGGAAGAAGTACGCGATCGACAGTCGCTCGCGGCCGGACGGCGGGCTCTGCACGCGGTGCTTCGTCGCGCGTAGATAGCCGCTCGTCGCCGCCTGCAGCATCTCGCCCAGGTTCATCACGTACGCGCCGGGCTTCGGGACCGCGTCGACGAGCTTGCCGTCGATCTCGACCTGCAATCCGCCGACGTCGTCTTGCAGCACGAACGACACGAGGCCCGAGTCGTGATGCATGCCGACGCCCTGGTCCACGCTCGCGCCCGCGGCTGCGGCGGGTAACGCATGATCTTCAAGTGCGGATCGCCGCGCGGCAGCACGGCGGCGTCGAAGTGATCGATCGGCTGACCGAGGCCGAGCGCCAGCGCACGCAGGATCGCGAGCCCGACGTCGATCCATCGCGCGCATCCACGCGAGCACCGCCGGCCGCATCTGCGGTAGCGCGGGCGGCCATTGATTCGGTCCGCGCAAGCGGCGCCACGCCGGATCCCCTGGTCGTAGCGCCTCGGCCGGCTCTTCGGGCCCGATGTCGAGTTGCTCGCGCCAATCGCTGACGCCTTTGGTTCGCTCGCCGCCGAGCATCGTGTAGCCGCGGAAGTGCGGCGAGCGCGCGATCGCGAGCGCGCGTCGTTCCGCTTCGGGCAACGCGAAGAATTCGCGCGCCGCGGCCATGATCGCGGCGTCCGCTTCGGCAGGCACACCGTGGCCGACCAAATAGCAAAACCCGGGACCGTGGCAAACGTCGCGCAGCCGCGCGACGAAGTCGCGGCCCGCGGCGCTCGCGGGCGCTGCCGCGAACGCGCTGATGTCGATTTCGGGCAACTCGGTCGTCAATTCCATCGCAGAATTTCCATTGTGCTCGGCGCATCGTGACGCCCGTCCCAGGTCCGCGCGCGACACATTTCTATACTGACCGCCTCTCAAGTCGAGGGCGACATTATGTCTGCTACGCGAATCGTGGCGCTGTGCGCCGTAGGTTACGTGCTCGCGGGCTGCTCGGGCATGAGCGAGCAAGCGTGCGTGACGGCGGACTGGCGGACGGTGGGCTTCGAGGACGGCACGATGGGCCGCTCGGTCGGCAACATCGGCAGCTATCGCAACGCGTGCGCCGAGCACGGCGTCGCGCCCGATCTCGACGCTTACCGCGCGGGTCACGCCGAAGGCGTGCAGCTGTACTGTCGCGAGAGCAACGGCTTCGCGGTCGGCCAGAGCGGTGCGGTGTATCAGGGAGTCTGCCCGGCCGACCTCGAGGCTGCGTTCGTGCGCGAGTACGAGTCGGGCCGCCATCTGTACGAGCTCGAGTCCGCGCTGCGTAACGTCGAAGCGCGCATCGCGAGCAACTACCGTACGCAAGAGGGCATGAAGCAAGAGCTGACGGCGATCGCGGCGAGCATGATTGCGACCGAGACGACGGCGGAGCAGCGCGTCGCGATGGTTACGCGCAGTGCCGACATCGGCCGGCGTTATGGCGAGCTGACGTCGGAAATCCAGCAGCTCGAGCGCCAGCGCGCGTTGGCCGAGCGCGACCTGCTCGACTACCGACAGACGCTGGCCGCGAGCTTCTGACCGCCGTCAGCGCACGTACTTCTTGACGCTCTGCGAGTAGACCTCGGCGCCATAGATCGCGCCCGCGGCATCCGCCGCGAGCCCGTGCGCACCGGTTTCCTGCGCTTGTGCCGGATCGAACTCGGGGTCCGGAATGAACGCGCTGACGCTGCCGTCCTTCGCGCTGCCGACATAGATCCCGCGCGGCCAACCCGGGTGGCGCTCGTCGTTCGATTGATTGTCGGACACGTACAGCGTGTCGTCCGCCGCGATGTGGATTCCGCTCGGCCGGCCGAACTGCGTCCATTCGTCGAGGAAGTTACCGTCCTGATCGAAGATCTGAATGCGGTTGTTGTCGCGATCGGCGACGAACAGCCGCCCTTGCGAATCGAGCGCGAGCGCGTGCGGAACCAGGAACTGCCCGGGCTCGCTGCCGGTCCCGCCCCATTCCTTGATGAACGTGCCGTCGGCGGCGAGCTTCACGATGCGATTGTTCGACATCGTCTCGTGGCCGTCGCTGACGAACACATTGCCGTTCGCGGCGACGACGACGTCGGTGGGGCCGTTGAAGTGCGTCGGGCCGTCCCCGGCGCGACCGCTCGCGCCGAGCCGCAGCAGCTCTCGGCCGTCCGGCGCGAACTTGATGACTTGATGGCCGCGGTCGTCGCCACCGCGCGCATCGGTGACCCACACGTTGCCGTCGTGGTCGACGTAGATGCCATGCGGCCAGGCGAACAGGTTCGAGCCGAACGCGCCGAGCCACTGGCCTTCCGCGCTCACGTGCAGGATCGGATCGACATACGCGTTGGCCAAGCAGTCGTTCGCGCCGCATCGCTCTGCGATCCACAGCGTGCCGTCCGGCGCGACGTCGACCATGCTGATGGAGCCCAACGTTCGGTCCGCGGGCGCTTGGATCAGACCTGCGATCGTGTTGTACGGGTTCGGAGGCTGCGCCTCTCGCGAGCAGCTCGCGAGGCCAAGCAGTGCCAGCGCGGCCGCGGCGGCGGCCGGTGGGTCAGGTAGTCGCGTCATGCGGCGAGTCTGCGCGCCGCAAAGCGAGGGTTCAAGCCGGCGCGCGGGCGGTTACAGTTCGTTACGGTGAACTCGGAAGCGGTTCGCTACTCTGAGTCTCGTGATTCCTCCACGAGGACGTCGTATGCGTGAATCCATGGTCTCGTGCGTTGCCGTCGTGTTGGCCGCGGCGGGTACAACCGCAGTCTTCGCGGAGGAGGGCACGGGTCTCGCTGGCAACTGGACGCTCGAGGAGCGTTCCAGCGACGACCCGGTCCAGGAGTTGCGCGGCGGCGGAAGCGGCGAGGGCAACGGGCTCGGCAAGCAGATCGTGCGCGGCGTCAGCATCTTCGGCGTGCCGGTCGGCGGCTTGGCGCTGCCCGACGATCAAGACGTAGATCAGGACGAGGATGAGGACGACGCCGACACTTCTCTGCGCGGCGTCGAGCACATCTTCGAATCCACGTTTCGGATCACGATCACGCAGAACGAGGACGCCACGGAGATTCGCTACGGATCCGGGCCTTCGATGATCTATCGCCACGCGTCGCGCGTCGAGCGCGAAGACGGCAGCGTCGTGCGCTCCGATTGGCAGAACGACAGGCTGTCGGTCGAGCACGAGCTCGCGAACGGCACGCGTGTCAGCGAACGTTACTGGGTCGAGAGCCGCTCGGGCGAGCTGACATGGACCGTGCGCCTGAAGCGCGCCGATGAACCGACCGTGGACGTGAAGCGCGCGTTCTACCGGGCGCCCAGCTCCGGTCAATAGCCGACGAACGCGAGCCTGAAACACGCGTAACAATTGATTACAACCCGCCGCCGGTCGCCTTGCTAAGGTCGAACCCGAGCAATAGCTTGGGAGTCCTTCGTGAAACTTGCGCTGACATCGGGCGCGTTGAAGGCTGCAGCGATCGGCGCGATCGCCGTCGGCGCGGCCGCCGTCGTTTGGTACTTCCGCGGCGACACAGGATCGTCGACAGCGGCGGGCTACCAGACGCAGCCGGCGTCGACCGGCCGCATCGAGAGCGTCGTGAACGCTTCGGGCACGATCAACCCCGTCGTGACCGTTGACGTCGGCTCCGAGATCTCGGGGCTCATCTCCGAGCTCAACGCGGATTTCAACTCCGAGGTCAAAGCCGGCGACGTGATCGCGCGGATCGACGACCGCACGCTACGCGCGCGCTTGCGGCAGATCGAGGCCGACGTGGCGTCCGCGCACGCGAACCGCGAGCAGCAGAAGGCCAACGTCAATCGCGCAGCAAGCCGATGTCGAGCTCGCGCGTACGGACGTCGCGCGCAAGCGCGAGCTCTCGTCTCGCCAGCTCGTGAGCCAGGCCGACGATGGAGCAGGCCGAAGCGAACATCAAGATCGCAGAAGCGCAGCTTCGAGGTCGCACGGGCGCAGGTCACGGCGTCGAACGCCGCGGTGCTGCAGCGCGAGGCGCAGCTCGAGCAGACCAATCTCGACCTCGAGCGCACGTACATCCGTTCGCCGGTGGACGGCACGGTGATCGACCGCCAGGTCGACGTCGGACAGACGGTCGCAGCGAGCTTGCAGGCGCCGACGCTGTTCGAGATCGCGCAGGACCTCACGAAGATGCAGATCGAGGCCGATATCGACGAAGCCGACATCGGCCAGATCCGGGAGGGGTTGAGCGCGCGCTTCACGGTCGATGCGCATCCGAACCGCGCGTTCGACGGCACCGTCCGCCAAGTCCGGAAAGCCGCGACGGTTACGAGCAACGTCGTGACGTACAAAGTCATCGTCGACGCCGAAAATCCCGAGGAGCTCTTGCTGCCCGGAATGACCGCGAACGTCGACATCGTGCTCGGCATCAAGGACGGCGTGATGCGCGTCGCGAACAGCGCGTTGCGTTTCAACCCGCCGGGCGCAGAGGGGCGTGCAGCGGGCGGATTCGGCCCCGGCCGTATGACCGAGCGGCTAGACGAGATCGTTACCGACCTCGGGCTCGACGCCAAGCAGCGCGACGCCGTGGAAGAGGCCATGACGGAATTCCAGAGCTCGATGGGCCAGGTTCGCGATCCATTTGCGGGCGGTCCGCCGGTCGGCGGCCCGCCGCGCGATCAGCGCGAGCAGATGGGTCAGTTGCGTCAGCGCATGACGAATCGATTGTCGGGCGTGCTCACAGCCGAGCAACTCACGCGCTTCGAGCAGTCGTTCGGCCCGCCGGGCGGCGCCGGAGGAGAGCCGGGCGGATTCGCCGGCAGTGGCCCGCCGGGCGCGGGCGGCGGATTCCCGGCAGGCGAAGGCGGCGGTGGCCCGCCGGGCGCGGGATGCGGCCGGGTCAAGTTTGGGTGCTCGACGACGGGGAGCCGCGGGCGGTTCGCGTGCTCGTCGGGCTCTCGGACGCGCAGTACACCGAAGTTCGCTCGCCCGATCTCGCCGATGGCGACGCCGTGATCGTGCGGCTCGCGCGCTGACCTCGATGCTGGCCGCCACGTCGCAACAGTTCCGTGCCGGTGCCGCAAGTCGGCAGCGGTCATCGAAGCGCGCAGCTTCGCAAGGTCTATCGGCTCGGCGACAACGTCGTCTCGGCGCTGAAGGGCATCGACCTCACGATCGAGCACGGCGAGTTCGTCGCGGTCATGGGCCCGTCCGGCTCGGGCAAGTCGACGTTCATGCATCTCGCGGGCTGCCTCGATCGGCCGACCGACGGCACGCTGCTGTTGAACGGCGAGGACGTGAGCGCGCTCGACGCCGAGGCGCTCGCGAGGATGCGCAACAAGTACATCGGCTTCGTGTTCCAGCAGTTCAACCTGCTGCCGCGCACCAGCGCGCTCGAGAACGTTTGCCTGCCGCTGCTCTACTCGAATGTGCCGGAGCGCGAGTGGCACGCGCGCGCGCGCCGCTGCCTCGAGCAGGTGGGGCTCGCGGACCGGCTCGATCACGGGCCGACGCAGCTCTCGGGCGGCCAGCAGCAGCGCGTCGCGATCGCGCGCGCGCTCGTCAACGAGCCGCTGCTGCTGCTCGCCGACGAGCCGACCGGCGCGCTCGACACGCAGACGAGCGAAGAGATCATGCAGATCTTCTGCGAGCTTGAACGACGCCGGCAAGACCATCGTGCTCGTGACGCACGAGCCCGAGATCGCGGCGTTCGCGAAGACGACAACTCATGTTTCGCGACGGCCTGCTCGTCATCGGACCGACGCAACGAGGCGAGGGCGCGGGCATGATGACAGTGAAGCTCTTCAAGACCGCGCTGATCGCGCTGCGCGTCAACGTGCTGCGCAGCTTCCTGACGATGCTCGGCATCATCATCGGGGTCTCGGCCGTGATCATCATGGTCGCGCTCGGCGCCGGTGCGCAGCGCGAGGTCGACGCGCAGATCGAGGCGCTCGGCGGCAACATCTTCATGCTGATGGGCTCGTTCCGGCGGATGGGCGGCGCCGCAACCGCGGCGGGGTCCGTGCAGAGCTTGACTGCTGATCACGCCGACGCTGCTCGAAGAGCAGCTGCCGAGCATTGCGGCCGTCGCGCCCGAGATCAACGCGAACGCGCAAGTCGTGTTCGGCAATCTGAACTGGTCGACGCAGGTCATCGGCAGCGACAACCGTTACCTCGTCACGCGCAACTGGACGCTGGCCGGCTGGCCGCGAGTTCACGGCACAGGAAATCGCAAGCGGCGGCAAGGTCGCGATCATCGGCGACACCGTGCGCAAGGAGCTGTTCGGCGAAGGCGATCCGATCGGCGAGACCATTCGCGATCAACAAGCTCAACGCGACCGTGATCGGGCTGCTCGAGCCGAAAGGCCAGGATCTCGGCGGTCAGGACCAGGACGACGTCGTGCTGATGCCGCTCAGGACCGTCCGCACCCGGCTCACGGGGTTGAACGCCGCGAATCCGAATGCGGTGCAGCGGCTAATCGTCAAGGTTCACGACGGCGAGAACCTCGACTACGCGCGAGGAAGACATCGTCGACCGTGATGAACAACGCGATGCGCGTGTCGGCGTCCGACGAGGAGCCGTTCATGCTCCGCAATTTCTCGGAGATGGTCGCGACGCGCGCGGCGACGCAGGCGATCTTCAACAGCCTGCTCGCGGGCGTCGCCTCGGTGAGCCTGCTGGTCGGCGGCATCGGCATCATGAACATCATGCTCGTGTCGGTCACCGAGCGAACGCGCGAGATCGGGCTCAGGCTGGCCGTCGGCGCCAGCCCGCGGCAAATCTTGCAGGCAGTTTCTCGTCGAGGCCGTGACGCTGTGCGGGCTCGGCGGCGCCGTCGGCATCGGCATTGCGATCGCGGCGGTTGCGGTGATCGCGGGGGTGTTCGACACGCCCGCGTACATCGAGCCGCAGATCGCGGTCTTGAGCCTCGGGTTCTCGGCTCTGATTGGTACGTTTTTCGGCTACTACCCGGCGCTCAAGGCGTCGCGGCTGCAGCCGATCGACGCGCTACGGTACGAGTGAGCTGGCGCATGAGGCCGGGCAGAGTGCAGTCGGGAACTTTTTACAGGGTTGCGGCGAATAGGTTTATTGGGACCCAAGGATGTTTCAGCCGACCATCTGCTAAACCGCCTCGCATATCGCTAACGGTGCCGGGCAACGACGGTGCTCGACACGATGCGATCCGCGCCGAAGCAAATCCTTCTCGTCTCCGACGACGAGCAGCTGCGTTCGCTGCTTCGCGAGCTGTTCGTAGCTCACGGTTACGGGAGCGTGCTAGGCGTGGATACGCTGAGCGCCCTAGCGTGGTCCAACCGGCTCGCGAACCCGGCGGTCGCCATCGTCGACACGAGCGTGTCGCACGTGGACGCCGTGCGTGCGATTCGCAAGATCAAGAAGGGCAGCAATGCGTCGGTCGTGGTGATCGCGCCGAGCAGTGACACCTTTGCCGGCGCGAATCTTGCGGCGAACGGCGACGTGCTGCTCGTGAAGCCGTTCGACCCGCGCGAGCTCGTGCTGATCATTCGGACCATGCTGCGGGGCCAGTCGCCCGAGGCGCTGCCGACTCGCGAATCGTTGTCGGTCGGCCCGATCAGGCTGCATACGCTCCTAAACACGGCAACCGTCGCGGCAAGGGAGATCGATCTCACCGGTGTCGAGACGCGCGTGCTCGAGGAGCTCCTGGTCAACGCGAGCAAGCCGGTGAGCCGGGACCGCCTGACGCGCCGCGCCTTGGGGCGCGAGTGGTCGCCTTTCGATCGCTCTCTCGACACTCACATCAACCGTTTGCGCCGCAAGATCGGCGCGGACCAACGCGGCCGAACTCCCATACGCACCCTGCGCGGCATCGGTTATCTGGTGCTCGCCGAATGGGAGCCGTGCGCGTAGGGACCGGCAGGAAACTCTAGCCATCGCAATGCTGCCGGCCGGTATTGTCGGAGCGTGCGATTCAGTCGACGTTCAGGATGCTGGTGCGAATGTTCTTCGGGCAGCTCGCCTGAAACTCTTCGATCGATGTTGACGATGGATGGTCAATCGGGATCCGTAGTACGAACGCTCGCGGCGATTACCGTCGCATGCGCGCTGAGCGGCTGTAACCCCGGGGGCAACGCCGCCGTCGCGCAGGCTGCGCAGTGCTCGATGCGCGTGATCGTACGCTTCGCGGCTGAGCCCGCCGATACGCTGCTCGCCGATCTCGAACGAACGCACACGGTCGAGCTCGAGCCGGTAGCTACGATCACGAACGATCTTCGCGTCTATACGCTGCGTGCAATTGGGTCGGACGACGAGTGCGCGGCCGCGATCGAGCGCCTGCGTCGCGACGAGCGCGTGCGCTCGGTCGACATCGACGCACGGCGCGAGGCCCACGAACAGTAGCGGAATGCCCAAGGAGCACGGGACATGCAAGTTCGCTGGCTGACTCTGCTCGCAGTCGCGTCCACGACAATCGCCGTGGCGCAGCAGCGCGATGCATCGCGCGACGAGCCGGGACCCGACTCGCGAATCATCATCAAGCTCCGCGGCGAAGCCGGCGCTCCGCGCGTGCAAGCCCAGGCTGCGCGCAAGACGCTCGACTCGGTCGCGTCGCGCACGAACATCAATGCGGCACGCACGACCGCGCTAGGTTCCCGGCTGCACGTGATGGAGATCGGGTCCGGGGCCACAGGCGAGTCGATCGAAGCCACGCTCGCGCGTTTGAATGCAGACTCGGCGGTCGAGTACGCGGAGCTCGATCAACGGCGTTACGCGCACGCGATACCGGACGATTTCCTGTACGCACAGCAATGGTATCTACAGGCGCCAACCGCGGCGCCGAGCGCAATAGACGCCGAGCATGGATGGGATATCACGACAGGATCCGAGGACGTGGTCGTCGCGTTTCTGGATACCGGCGTCCTGTTCGACCATCCCGACCTGCGAAGCGTCGGCGTCGGCGGCCGGCTCTTGCCCGGCTACGACTTCGTGTCGCCCGTCGCCGCCGCAAACGACGGCGATGGTCGCGATGCCGACGCAACCGACCCCGGCGATTGGGTGTCGGCTGCGGATCGACAGAACACGGCGTTCGCCGGTTGCCAACAAGACGGGAGCTCGTGGCATGGCACACGCGTCGCCGGCATCATCGGCGCGCGTTCGAACAACGCGGACGGCATCGCCGGAGTGGCCTGGCAACCATGGCTGTTGCCGGTCCGCGTGCTAGGCAAATGCGGCGGCCGCGACTCCGACATCCTCGCGGCAATGCTCTGGGCGGCTGGTATCCACGTGGACGGAGTTCCCGACAATCCGTTTCCCGCGCAAATATTGAACCTGAGTCTCGGCGGGCAGGGGTCGTGCCCGCGCGCTTACCAAGATGTGATCGAGGAGATCGCGTCGCGCGGCGGTCTCGTCGTCGTGTCGGCCGGTAACGACGGCGGGCCGGTCGAATCGCCGGCGAATTGTCCCGGCGTCGCCGGTATCGCGGGGCTGCGTCACACCGGCACGAAAGTCGGCTACAGCAGCCTCGGGCCGCAAATCGCCTTGAGCGCACCTGCGGGCAACTGCGTGAACACGAGCGGCGCGTGCCTGTACTCGATCGTGACGGCGACGAACGAAGGCACGACGACGCCGACGATTCACGGGTACACCGACCAGCTCAACTACAACGTCGGCACGAGCTTCTCGGCGCCGATCGTCGCCGGAATCGCGGCGCTGATGGCGTCCGCGAACCGCAATCTCGATCCGGCTCGGCTGATCGAGCGCTTACAGGAGGGCGCAACGAAACCGTTTCCCGCGGCGTCGGATTCGAGCGTGCCGCAATGTCACGTGCCCGTTGCGCGCAGCGACATTCAGAATGCCGAGTGCAGCTGCACGACGGAGACCTGCGGTGCCGGGATGGCGAACGCGGCGGGCGCGCTCGCAGCGGCGCTGCGGCCGGTGGCGGAGGTTGCCGTGAGCGGTGCATTCACGCTCGGCGGCACCGTCACGCTCTCGGGCCTCGGCAGCACGGCGGCCGCCGGTCGCAGCGTGACCGACTACGAATGGTCGCTGGCGTGCGGCTCGGGCACGTTCACGGCGACGGACGCCGCTGTCGCCGCCGTCGAGGTGCCGACTCGTGGCTCGTTTACGCTGCGGCTCACGATAACGGATGACGCGGGCCGTGCCGATCGCGCCGACGTCGTCGTGACACCGACGGCGGCAACGAGGACGCCGGGCACCGCTGGCTCGGACAACTGCGCCCCGATCGAAGTCGACGTGTCGCCGACCACGTCGAGCGTGCAAACCGGTGGCACGCGAACCTTCACGGCAGCCGTGACCAATGCGGCGGACGCCACCGTCACGTGGCAGGTGGACGGTGTCGTTGGTGGTAACGCGACGCTGGGCACCGTCACGGCGACCGGCGCGTACACGGCGCCTGCGAGCGTGCCGTCGCCCTCGATCGTGACGGTCACGGCTGTGTCGAACCAGGATTCGGCGCGCAGCGACTCGGCAGCGGTCACGATCACGGCGGCGCCCGCTCAGACGCAGGCGCCCGTGCAGTCGTCGAGCAGCGGCGGTGGTGGCGCGATCGACGCCGCGGCTCTACTCGCGCTGCTGCTGCTCGCAAGCCTGCGCGCGCGTCAGAACCGAAACTCGGCTGCGGCGCCGAGGCTGTTCAAGTCGCCGGTTTCTCGATCGGCTGATTGGAAATAGCTCCGCAACCGGATTCCCTTGATCTCAAAGGTTGCGCCTACCCCGAGCACGAGCGCCGTATCGCGTTCGGACACCGACGTCGAGCGTGACGTCATGAGCATCGTGACGTCCCGTTCCTCGAGCAGGTGCGCGATACCTACGATGCCGAATACAGAGATCTTCCGGCGACGCCGTAGAACTTCCTCCAACGAAACGCTGAAGACGCCGCGTGCCGTGATGGACGATACGTCCGAGGAGATGTTCAGCCGTTCGACGCCGCTGCCGAGCACGTTGTCCGCCTCGATACCGGCGAGTCGCTCCGCGGCGAGCTCAACGCCCGAAGTTCTGATGCGTCTGCCAGCCGCCATACAGCTGCCAGCCCATCGGTGTGTCGTCATAGCCGATACGTTCGTGGTCGCTACGGAACTCCGTGAGCCCGAGTCCGACGCCCGCATAAAACTTGCTCGAGTCCTCCTGCGCTGCGACCGAGCCCGCGGCAGCCACCGCGGAAAGAGCCGCGCAGGCGACGCGGATTACGAGCGGGAACGGCATCGAGTGTCGCTGCTCAGTTCGCGAAATCGTCGAGCAGCATGGCATCCGCCGCCGTTCTATCGCCGGTTGCGACGACCGTGTAGATGCCGCCGCCGGCCAGAGTCACGGTGCGCGGGCCGAACACGACTTCGTCGGTGCCGGCTCTGGTCAACACGATGTCGTAGCTTGCAGGCTCCAGTTGCAGCAGGCCGGTCATCGAGGCGGTGATCAACTGCGTCGTCGGGGACAGCGTGTTGATGTTGGCGCCCGAGTGCACGATGAAGAAATCGAGGCTCGTGCTGGCCGTGTTCACTGCCCGTAAACGCGCGTGCGTGGCAATCCGTCGAAACGTATCCTGCAAGCGCAACCCGTCGAGGCGCCCTGACGTCCCATACAATATGTACGTCACGCGCTCGCCGCGCGCGAGATCGATTTCCTCGTGCCCGAGCAGCACGCCGGGGTTTCCCGCCGGAGTCACGTCGAGCTCGAAATCCGTCAAGGATGCCGTTGGAACGTTGACGTAATCCGACGTCTCCCCCTCAGTCAGCGAGGGCACGAACGGCTGGGTGAAGTCTTCGTCGGCATAGACATCGAACGCTCCCGCGTTCTCTGCCACGTGCGTGACACGCATCTCCGTCCTGACCCTGCGATCCAGCAACACCCCGGCTTGGTCTCTGAATCGAACGATTCTGATCGTCGAAGTTCCATCGTTGGCGCCTCCCACGATCGCGAACGCGACTCTCGTTTGCTCTTCGAGCGCGAAACTCTCGGACGTGAAGAGCGGGGTGCTGGGATTGGCGACGGGCGCAAGCGTGATCACGTAATCGCCGTCGTCGACGATGCCGTGGAACTCACCGCCGCTCGTCAGCGTCGCGCGCGCTTGAACCGGCGACAGGTTCGTGCCCGGCGCCTCTAGATAGATGTCGAGCTCGGGTAAGTCATCCGACCAGTGAAAGAACTGAACCTCGGTGGTCTCGTCGTCCGGGTCGCCATCGCTCGTCGTCGTGTCGAACTCGTGGACGAGCTTGTCGTAGACCTGCACGCGCAGGTTGCCGTAGCGTCCCTGCAGCGCGACGATATATTCGTGATCGGCGACCACGTTGATCGACGTCGACGTGAGCCGCGTGCACTCGTCATCGTCCTGGATGCCGTCGCCATCCTGGCCATTGCACACGGTCGCCTCGTCATCGGGCAACACGGTGTCGAAGTTCACGTCGTATTGATCGGCGCCTACGCTGCGAAACTCAGTCCCACCGCCGTACTCGAGCGCAGTCCAGACCTCTTCTTCGCGCAGGAACGTGATTCCGGCCATATCGGGGACCGCGTTGAACGCGGCGAGCAACGGGTTCGTGGCGGCATCGCCGCCGCTCGATTCGTCGCGGTCACAGGCAGTCAGCATCGCTCCAAGAGTCATGGCGAGTGCCATCGGCAAAAGACTCTTCATCGCGGTCACCGCGGAAGCGCGTAGGCCGCGAATGCGGCCGCTGCGACAATCAGTATTGCGATAACGAGCAGCGCTACGACATCGAGCGGACGCATCAGGCGCTCGGTCGAGCGCTCGTCGGATGAAGATTCCATTTGCCCTCCGGTGGCGATGTTCGAACCAAGTCGTCGTGCCGCAACGAGAAGCCGCGACACGCGTCGACGGTCACCATAGGGAGCAGTGGTGTGACGATGTGTGGACTTTTCTGTCTGTACCTCGCACAGCGCGCGGTCACGGAAACTGCTGCAGCGAGTTGCTGTCATACCCGCCGGGTGGGGTTCTCGTAAGGTTTTCATGTGTCGTTGCCGGCCGCGCGCATCGTTCTAGTCTCGGACGATGACCAGCTGCGGTTATTGGTCTGTGGCTTGTTGATCGCCCACGGCTATCACGGTGTCGTCGGCGTCGACATCCGCAGCGCGTCGGCTCTCGAGCGCCTGGGCGGGTGGGACATCGCGGTCGTCGATACTTCCGTCTCCAGCGACGATGCGATTCGAGTGCTTCGACAGCTCAAGAGCGCGAGTGCCGCAACCGTCGCGATTTTCCCGAAGCGAACCGGTGCGGCAATGCCGCGCGAGGTCATGGCGGGCACCGACGTGTTGCTCGGTAAGCCGTTCGATCCTCGCGAGCTGCTGCTCGTGATTCGCGGCATGCTCGACCGCAGGAGCCACCCGGCGCCGGATGACAACGCGCCGGTAGCGGTGGGACCGATCGCGTTGTCGATATTGCTGAGCCACGCGACGATCGCGTCACGTGAGATCGAGCTCACCGGCGTCGAGGCGCGGATCCTGCGCGAGCTGATGGTCAATGCCAACCGTGCCGTGACGCGCGAGCAACTATTGCGTAGCGCTCTATTGCGCGAGGGGTCGCCCGATACCCGCAGTCTCGACACCCATATCAACCGCCTGCGCCGCAAGATCGGCAGCGATCGACGCGGGCGAACGCCGCTTCGCACCGTGAGGGGCGTCGGCTATCTGCTCGTCGAGCATTGGGAACCGCAGCAGTAGTCCGCGGCGCTTCCAGCTCCGGACCAGCCAGGCTGCGGGTTTCCCGGGTAACATTTCGTTACAACTTGAGATTCGGCCGCACCGTATAGTTCGCCGGTGATTCCGAACGCTTCGCGGCCGATGCTGTTGGCAACTTCACGACGTTGCGCCATGAACCGACCGCCTCACATCCTCGTCGTAGATGACGACCGCGAGATTCGCGCGCTGTTGCGCGACTTCCTCGCGAAGAACGGTTTCACGGCAACGGCGGTTGCCGACGGACAGGAAACGCGGCGCGCGCTCGCGAATGGTCGCTTCGACCTCGTCGTGCTCGATCTGATGCTGCCGCGCGAGAGCGGGCTCGAGATCTGTCGAGAGCTGCGTGTGACGTCGGACTTGCCCGTCATCATGTTGACCGCCCTCGGCGACGAGGTCGATCGTGTCGTGGGCTTCGAGGTCGGCGCCGACGACTACCTCACGAAACCGTTCAGTCCGCGCGAGCTACTCGTGCGCATTCGAGCCGTGCTCCGGCGCACGGGTCAGCGGTCGCGGCAGGGCGAGGCGGATGCAGTCGGGTACCAGTTCGCGGATTGGCACGTCGATGCGACGGCACGCACGCTGACGCATGTCGATGACACAGTCGTGTCGCTGAGTGGCGCCGAGTATCGCCTGCTTTCGGTGTTGCTCGATCACGCTCCGCGGTTATTGACGCGCGCCGAGTTGCTCGATCTCGTCAGCGGCCGTGACTTCGATCCGTTCGATCGCAGCATCGATGTGCGCGTGAGCCGTCTGCGCCAGACGTTGCGCGACGACGCTCGAGCGCCGCGGATCATCAAGACCGTCTACGGCGAGGGTTACATCATCGGCGTTCCGGTCCAGCGGCTCGAGCGACCGTCATGAGATTCATGCCCGACACGTTGTTCGGGCGTTTGTTCAGCGCCGTGCTCGGTGTGGTCGCCGTCGCGGTTCTCGTCGTTGTCATCTTAATCGTGCGTGACCGTCGCGAGCTGCTGTTTACCGGCAGCGAAGCGGAAGCGATCGCGGCGACGATCGCGGAGACGGCCACGCAGCTCGCTGCGTTGTCCGGCGACGCGCGTGCGGCCGAGATCGAGCGACTCACGCGCGAACCGGTCACGATCTCCCGCGGCGCCTCACCGCGCAGAATGCCGTTCAGTCCCGATGACGTCACGGCCGCGTTGGTCACGTTGCCCGCTCGGCTCGCGCGTGATCTTGGCGAGCCCTATCGGATCGCCGTCAGCTTCGCGCGACCCGGCCCACGCGGCGATGCTATCCGCGTGCGGATCGAACGGCGCGGGGAGCGTCCCATGCCGCCGCCGGAGGGGCTGTTCCCGCCGCCCGGCACGGTCAACGGTCCGTCGGATCGAGATGCGCCGCCCGGGGCCGCCGATCGCGGGCCACCGCCGGGCGCGCGCGACGAGTTCGGGTTGGGACGCAGCGGTGGGCCACCGCGCGACCTTGACGTCGTAGTTACGCTACCGGACGGCGCGAACATCGAATTTCGCGCGGATATGCCACGCGCGGGGCCGCCGTTGCCGCGTCGGATCTTCGTCGATCTGGCGCTGTTGACCCTGGGGCTGGCCGTGGTGCTGTACGTGATGGCGCGCACCACCACGCGTCCACTGACGGAGCTCGCGCGCGCCGCCGAAGCGGTGGGGAGGGGCGAACGTAGGGCACCGCTGCGTGAGACCGGCGCGCGCGAGCTCCGCGAGGCGACGCGCGCGTTCAATGCGATGCAGGAACGCCTGCATCGTTATCTCGACAGCCGCACGCAGGTGCTGGCTGCGATGTCGCACGATTTACGCACCCCACTGACGCGCTTGAAGTTGCGTGCAGAATCGGTCGACGACGATGTGTTGCGCGATAAGTTCAACGCCGACCTCGACGAGATGCAGCGCATGGTCGCGGGCGCGTTGAATCTGTTCAGGGGCATGGATCACGACGAGCCGCTTCAGCCGGTGAGTATCGGCGCGCTCGTCGAGGAGATTCGCAGTGAGTTCGCGGACATGGGGACGAAGATCGACGTGACCGGCGAGGCAACCGAGCCGTTGCTCGCGCGCCCGAGCGCGTTGAAGCGTTGCCTCACGAATCTCGTAGCGAATGCGATCAAGTACGGCGTGACGCCTGCGATCGCCATCGAGGACAGTTCGACTGAAGTCGCGATTCGCGTGCGCGACGATGGTCCCGGTATTCCGCCCGAGATGCTCGAGCAAGTGTTCGAGCCGTTCTTCAGGCTCGAAGGCTCGCGCAGCATCGACACGGGCGGAGTTGGGCTCGGCTTGAGCATCGCGCGCGACATCGCGCAAGGGCACGGCGGTTCGTTGACGCTCGCGAACCGTTCGCCGCACGGGCTCGAAGCCACGCTGAAGTTACCGCGCGTCGGCGCTCGCTGACGCGGTTTCGACGGATCGCGATCCGTTACGGATCGTCCTTACAGTTCGTTGCAATTGATTACAGCTTGCATGCGGCGCCGTGCCTACAGTGGCCTCACCAACCACGGAGACACACGCATGACACTCCTTACCCGTCTCATCGCTATTTTCGGTTTTGCCGCCGGTGTTGCGGCGGCCCAGCCCCCCAAGGGCCGCCGCCCGGCGGCCCCTTAGAGATCGAGCGCTTGGCCGTGCTGCTCGATCTCGACGCGTACCAAAAGGGCGAGGTCGAGCGCGTGCTGACCGCGCAGCGTGACGCGCGCATGAAGGCCCGTGCCGAGCTGAACGACTCGAGCTCCACCACCGAGCCGCCGTCGCGCGAAGACATGCGCGCGCGCCGCGAGCAGGCTCGAGCGCAAGTGTTCGAGCAGCTCAAGAACATCCTGACCGAGCAGCAGATGACGAAGCTCGCGTTGCTGATGGAACCGCCGCGCGGCCGC